>CAZCWM010000007.1:0-175871 GCA_964502445.1 uncultured Phycisphaeraceae bacterium
GGGCGGCGATTCCCGGCCGCGCGTGTGCGCACGAAGGAGGCGGGGAGGGGCGCGGATGGCTGTGGCGGCGCTGTGCTCTGCCACAGGCAGCCGGCTTCGTGGTTAAGCAGGCGGTAAGCCGTTCGCCAGACCATCGGGCCGAAACGATTGACGACCGTTGGCCAAGTGTCGTTCACGTGGTCCATTATCGGGCCCCTGTGGGGGTGCGTCTGCGAGCGTAGTCACCGCAGCGTGGGCGCGTATTACAGCGTGAGGCACAACACCGAAAGATGCTGTTGCGCCGCGCACGCCGGAGTGGATACCACAAACCACAGGCTGGTCGGCCGGCTTCGGTCGGCCTATGCAGCGGCGGGCTTGTCGCCAAGCCGCTGTCTTGCCCAGAAGAAGAGGATCAGGAACAGCAGGTCGGCGATGGCAAAAGGTTTCCATATCCAGGGGACACCCGCGGCCAGCCAGTGTCCGAAGACGACGGCGCAGTAGGCGAGCTTCAGGAGGATGCCGTAGAGGATCAGGTCGCGATGGGCCGCTGGCCGCACGGCGATGGCGGCGAACATGAGGGCGAAGATCAGCAGCAGGGCGGCGGGGAACTGAATGTAGCCGAGGTGGTTGGGCGGTTCGACGCCCACCCGCTCGAAGACGGCTGCGCCGCCGATCAGAAACGCCAGACCAAGCAGGCCGTCGTAGAGGGCGGCGATCCAGAACAGGATGCGAATGGGTTTGTTCGCGGTCATGATGCCTCCCGGGTTCTGGCCGCGCGACGATGCTGGTTGAAGCGATCGCGGCGGCGGCGGGCGGCCTCTTCGCTGTAGAGGCGGGCCGCCAGGTTGTGGAAACCCGCCCGCAACTGCGACGCGGACATGAGGGCGGGGCGGTAGTTGATGTCGAAGAGGGTGCAGCGGTTCCACTGTCCGGGATGCGTCAGCCGACCTTCGCGCTGAAGCTGTTCGTGCAGAGGCGTTCCGGGGAAAGGCGTGAGGACGGTGATCTGCACGTCGTAGAGTTCGAGGGCTTCGGCGGCCGCGGCGACGTCGTCGAACACGCGCATATCGTGGCCATCGAGGCCGAGGATGAAGCAGCCGTTGACGCGGATGCCGTGCCGTTGGATGTTGCGGACGAGGGTCTGATGGCGGTCGAGCTGGTTTCGCTTCCAGTTGCGGCGCAGTTCGAGGCCGTCAAGCCCGGCGGCAGAGGGGCTTTCCAGGCCGATGAGCACCTCGGCGCAGCCGGCCGCGGCCATGGCGGTCAGCAGCGCGTCATCAGCGCCGACGGAGACGTCGGTTTCAGTGAACCATCGCAGGCGTCGTCGGGCGAGCTGGGGCAGCAGGTGCAGCCAGTAGGCGCGGTTGACCATGCCGTTGTCGTCGGCGAATTCGATGAAGGGCCGGGGCCAGAGCTCGATGATGCGGTCGATCTCGGCGATGACGCGCTCGGGTGGCTTCTGCTTGTAGCGATCGGTGAGCAGGATGGAGCTGGCGCAGAAGTTGCATCGCCAGGGGCATCCGCGCGAGGTCTGGACGGTCAGGCGGTTGTAGCGGGAGATGTCCAGGAGTTCGAAGGCGGGCATGGGCGCATGGGCCAGTTCATACCGGCCGTCGCCCTGGTAGCGGGGACGCAGGCGGCGGCGGTCGGCGTCGCGCACCACCTGCGGCCAGCATGGCTCGCCCTCGCCGACGACCACGGCATCGCAGTGTTCCAGGGCCTCGCCAGGCAGGGCGGTGACGTGCAGGCCGCCCATGACCACGCGGGCGCCGCGGCGACGGTAGCGATCGGCCAGATCGTAGGCCTCGAAAATCTGGGCGGAGTAGCTGGAGATGGCCACGAGGTCGAAGTCAGGCAGGGCCTCGCGATCGTCGCTGGAGGGCAACTGGGGCATTTCGAGGTAGCGCAGGGTGTGCCCCGCTGGTGTCGCGCCGGCCAGCGTCAGCAGTCCCAGGCTGGGCAGAGAGGCGATGACCTGGCTGCGTTCGACGAACCCGGGCAGGGACATGCCGAGGGCCATGAGCTGCTGATCGCAGGCCCGCACCCCGCTCATGGCGATCAGCCCGATGTTCATGATCCAACCTCCGAGGGCGCGGGTGTCACAGGAGCAGCAGAAGGATCACGCACGCGATGGCGGCGCTGAGCGCGAGGACTGGCACGACGAACAGATGGCGCAGAGGCTGACGCCAGGCGGCGAGAAAGCAGACCAGGGGCATGCCGATGCTGGCGACGGTCAGGAGCACGGAGCCGGCGGCGGCCAGGGACGAGTCGATGGTGGCGACGTGGCCGATGGTGAGGGCGAAGGCGATGTTGAGAAGTCCGGTACCGAAGAAGGCGATGTGTCCGAGGCGTATGAGGCGTCGAGGCCAACTGGCGTAGCCGCCCAGCCAGTCGCCGCGCCAGAAGCGCAAGCCGGCGCTTGCGCCCGAGATCGCTCCAGCCGCGAACCACATCCACGCCAGCAGCAAGTGGAATTGGATCATGATGGGCGTCCCCGAAGCGCCGGCCCGTCGTGGCAGGTCGACGTCCCGGCGGCCAGCATACCGGCGGGGCGCGCGTGAGAGCGGCGGCGTTGGCCGCCTCGAGGGGAATCGACTAAAATAGGCTCCATCGCCGCGTCAGCCATGGCGGCTGCGACCCCGGCCGGTCCGCGGCCAGACACGGCATCCTTTCCACGAGCGTAACGACTTATGGCAGAAGACTTTCCACCGATCGATCCGGATCAGCCCGCGTCGGATTCGCCCATGCCCGACCCGGGGGCGGGGGATGTCGGTGACGAGGACGGCGAAGGTGTGCGGATCGGCGGGCAGACGATCGACACGGCCATCGTCGAGGAACTGGCGGACAGCTACCTCACCTATGCGATGTCGACGATCGTCGACCGGGCTCTGCCCGATGTGCGTGACGGCCTGAAGCCCAGCCAGCGGCGCATTCTCGTGGCGATGCACGACCTGAATCTCACCCCCGGCCGCAAGCACAGCAAGTGCGCGGGTATCGTGGGTGAGACGATGAAGAAGTACCACCCGCACGGCGATCAGGCGATTTATCCGACGCTGGTGAACATGGCCCAGGAGTGGAAGACGCGGGCGGTGCTGGTGGACAAGCAGGGCAACTTCGGCTCGATCGACCCGGATCCGCCAGCGGCGATGCGGTACACCGAGGCCCGCCTGCACGCGCACGCGATGGAGATGCTCGACGATCTGCATCTGGAGACGGTGGACTGGCAGCCGAACTTCGACGAGTCGGTGGAGGAGCCGAAGGTGCTGCCGGCCCGGCTGCCGAACCTGCTGATCAACGGGTCGACAGGCATCGCGGTGGGCATGGCGTGTTCGATGGCGCCGCACAACCTGGGCGAGGTGTGCGACGCGGTGACGGCGTACGTGGACAACCCGCAGATCGAACTGATGGAGCTGATGCGGATCATTCCGGGTCCGGATTTTCCGACCGGCGGGACCATCTGCGGGCGCGGGGGCATCGGCCAGGCATACGCGACCGGTCGCGGCCGGCTGACGCTGCGGGGCAAGGTGCATCACGAGACGACCGCCAGCGGCCGCCAGCAGATCGTCATCACCGAGATTCCTTACCAGACCTCGAAGAATGACGGCCTGATCGCGAAGATCGTCGAGGCCCGCAAGGCCGAGCGCATCACGGATATTTCGGACATTGTGGATGAATCGTCGGGCCGGGCTGGCATGCGCGTGGTGCTGCACCTGAAGCGCGGGGCAGACCCTGAGGTGGTCGAGAACCAGCTCTACCAGGTGACGCCTTTGCAGTCGACGTTCAGCATCATCAACATCGCGCTGGTCAACGGCCAGCCGCGCACGCTGGGTCTGCGGGAGCTGATCGGCTGCTATGTGGATCACCGCATCGAGGTGATCCGCCGTCGCACTGCGTTCCGTCTGCGCAAGGCGCAGCAGGAGGCGCACCGCATCGAGGGCCTGATTCACGCGGTGTGCGACATTGACGAGGTGATCAAGCTCATCCGCTCGTCGCGCACGCGAGACGAGGCGATCGAGAAGCTGATGGCCCGAGGATTCCGCATCGGGCCGGACCATCCGCACGCGGCGAAGATTCCCCCGCGGCTGCTGGACGCCTGCGCCCAGCAGGCCATTCGTCTGAGCCGCACGCAGGCCGAGGCCATCGGCCGGCTGCAACTGATCCAGCTCGTGGGTCTGGAAATCGAGCGCCTGGTCGAGGAGTACGCGAAGCTGGTGGCCCAGATCGAGGAATACGAATCGATTCTCGCCAGTCAGCAGCGTGTGCTGAACATCATCAAGGAAGAGACGGCCGAGCTGAAGCGCAAATACGCCGACCCGCGGAGGACGCGGATCGAAGAGGCGGTGGGCGACCTGGACATCGCGGATCTGACGCCCATCGAGCAGGTGGCGGTGACGATCACGCACCAGGGCTATGTCAAGCGTCTGCCGGTGGAGGAGTACCGGACGCAGGGTCGGGCCGGCCGGGGGGTCATCGGCGCCGACGTACGCGAAGGGGACGTCACGGAACAGCTTTTCGTGGCCTCGACGCACGACGACCTGCTGTGTTTCACCAACACCGGCCGGGTGTTCCGCATGAAAGTCTACGAGATTCCCGAGGGCTCGCGCACCAGCCGTGGGCGGGCCATCGTCAACCTGCTGGAGCTGCGTGAAGCTGAGCGTGTCTGCACGTTCATGCCGATCGAGGACTTTGAGCGTGACGAGTTGTTCCTGGTGTTCGCCACGGCCCACGGGCTGGTGAAGCGCACGGCGTTGAAGGATTACCGCAATGTGAACCGCGGGGGGATCATCGCCCTGAATCTGCGCGAGGGTGATTCGTTGATCGGGGTGGCGTGGACCACCGGGCGCGATCACCTGCTGCTGGGTACGCGCGGCGGCATGGCCATCCGCTTCCACGAGGACGACGCCCGGGCGATGGGGCGCAGCGCCAGCGGCGTCAAGGGCATCGAACTGGGCGAGGGCGACGAGGTCGTGGGCATTCTGCGCGTCGAAACGGAAGACGCGCAGGATCTGCTGACGGTGACCGAGGGCGGGTACGGCAAGCGTACGCCGCTTACCGAGTATCTGGTGCATAGCGAGGATGGGTCGGTGCGTCCGCAGTCGCGGGGCGGCAAGGGCCGCAAGGACATCGCCGTCAACGCCCGCAACGGCAAGGTGGTGGCCATCCGGGCCGTCACCGGGGCTGAAGACCTCATGCTCATCACCACGGCCGGCATGATCATCCGCATCAACGCCGGCTCGATCCGCCAGACCGGCCGCGCCGCCCAGGGCGTGCGCGTCATCAACCTCACCGAAGGCGACGCCCTGGCCGGCATGGCGCCGGTGGTCGATGACGACGATGACGCCCCGCCGGCTCAAACCGCGACGACGCAAGGGTGAGAAAGGTTTACCACAGAGAACACAAAGGGCACAGAGACGGCCGAGCAGAGCAGTTGAGGACGAACACGGATCGGCACAGATGCAAAGCCGAGTGAATGCATCGGACCGTGATCAACTATTGGCCTTTTGCGGTGTTCATCTCTGTTTGTCTGTGCTTTGAATCTTCTCTGCGTGGTCTCTGTGTCCTCTGTGGTGAATTCCTCCTTCCAAACGATGACGCCCATGGCCAGAAAGACAACATCACACACGCGGCGGTGGAACGAGCTTCGACCGGTGAGCATCGAGCGGTTTCCCAAGACCGGGGCGGCTGCGCCCGGCAGCGTGCTGATCTCCCAGGGCGGCACGCGCGTGCTCTGCACCGCCAGCGTCAGCGCCGATTTGCCCGCTTGGCTGCGGCCGGCCAAGGGTGAGCCGCCCACGCGGGGCTGGGTCACCGCGGAGTACGCCATGCTGCCCGGCTCGACGCCGGACCGGGCCCGGCGCGGGCCTAACTCCCGCGCCACCGAAATCCAGCGACTTATGGGCCGCGTGCTCCGAGCGGCCGTCGACCTGGACAGGATGCCGGGCCTGCTGATCACCTGCGACTGCGACGTCGTCACGGCCGACGGCGGCACGCGCACGGCCTCCATCACCGGCGCGTGCGTGGCGCTTGCCGACGCCCTGGCGTGGGCGCAGGCGCACGGTCTGCTTAAGAAGAATCCCCTGCGCGGACCGGTGGCGGCGGTGAGCGTGGGCCTGATCGACGGCAAGCCGCGGCTGGACTTGGACTATGAACTGGACGTGCGGGCCGAGGTTGATCTGAACGTGGCCATGAACCACCGCGGGCGCTACATCGAGGTACAGGGCACGGGTGAGAAAGGCGACTTCAGCCGCGCCGAGCTTGACGCGCTGTTGAACCTGGCGGGCAAGGGCATCCGCCAGCTCATGAAGATTCAGCGAGCCGCGCTGCAAGCGTGAGGGCTTCTTCACGGGTCACGGGGGTGCGCGTCACGCGCCGGTGCTCGTAGGGCGAGTTCTGGGTCAGGTGCCGCATGCAGTCGCTGATCCCGAAATCAAGCATGGCCTCGACGCGCTGCGGATCGGGCGGCAGGGCCTGATTGTCCTTTCGATAGCGCCCCTTGCCGTCGAAGAGGCGCAGGCGGTCGTCCTGTCCGCCGTCTTCGAACATCGGCGCGAGCAGGAAGTGCTGGTCGTGATAGATCACGGCGACGGCGCCGTGGAAGTGGACGCCCTCATAGTTGCGCAGCAGCAGGGGCAGGTGCGGGTCGGCCGGATCGAGGCTGCGGCGCAGCGTGAGTCGATCGCCCGCAGTGGCCGGGCCGTGCAGGCGCTCGAACAGGAAGCGCAGGAGGTCGCGCTTCAGGGTGATGCGGCGATCGCGCAGAGCCGAGTCGCCATAGACATTGCGATAGCAGTGCGGGTCGTTTCGCAGGTCGTAGAGCGCGTGTTCGACTTCGTTGTCGAGGTAGTAGACCATCCGCCAGCCGTCGCGGGCGATCATGCGGCGGTTGAACTCCTCGCAGACGACCGGCCGGTTGTGCGGCAGGGGCTGGCTGTCGAGCAGCGCGGCGGAAAGATCCCGCCCGTCGAGCCGCGCGGGCTTTTCGACGCCGCTGAGGCCGCAGAGCGTGGGGAACAGATCGACCAGTTCGACCGGGGCGTCGACGCGGACGCCGCCCGGGGCGCGGCCGAGCGACGGCGCGGGCCGCACAATCAGCGGGACACGGGTGATGGCGTCGGTCACGCAGCGCACGGCCTTGTCGTAGTGGCCCATCCAGCCGGCCTGGTCGCCGTGGTCTGAGCAGAAGACGATCGTGGTCTGATCATCGAGTCCCAGATCACGCAGACGTCGCAGCACGCGCCCGACCTCGGCATCGAGCCATTCGATGAGCGTGTAATACGTCGCCACGATGAAGCGGAACGCGCGCTCGCCGAGGTTGTGGATGGACGTGTGCTTCACATGCAGATCGAAGACCGATCGGGGCCAGCTCATCATGTCGTCGACGGTCGGCAGCGGCGGGAGTACGAGATCGTCGGGCCGGATGCGACTGAACCACGGCTCGGGGAGGGTGGTGGGGAAGTGCGGGCGATCGTAGGTGAGCCAGATGAAAAACGGCGTGGCGGGCTCGTTCGTGGTGTGTTCACCGAGGAACTGGAGGCAGCGGTCGGTGGTCCATGTTTCGAGGCTGTGCTCAGCGGGGACGTCAGAGCGGCAGGCCATTTTCTCCCACAGGTGCATATCCGGGCGGGCCGAGGACGGGAGGACGGGCATCGCGTCCGCGTCGTCGAACGGGTGGCCGTGCATCTGATCGGTGCGCCAGGCGATGTCGTGCTGGCGGCAGTAGGCGCGGTAGGTGTCGCCGATCGGCCGGGCGAGGTCTTCGTCTTCCGACAGGCTTGGCGCCGCCACGTCGAAGCCCCAGCGGTCCTCGGGGATGTTGACGACATGGAACTTGCCGAAGGCGGCGGTGCGGTGGCCGGCCTGCTGGAAGGTGAGCGGCAGCCACGGTGTGCCGCGGCGTGATTGGCCGCTGAAGCCGAACTGTCGGTTGGTCGAGGGGTACTGCCCGCTGAGCATGGATGTTCGCGACGGCATGCAGATGGGGCTCTGGCAGGTCGCCTGGGTAAACAGCGTCCCGCTGGCGGCGAGCCGGTCAAGATGAGGCGTGCGGACGTTGGGGCTGCCGAGGCAGCTCATCGCCGCGGCGTGCATCTGGTCAACCTGGATCAACAGTACGGACATGGCGAGTTCCCGTTCCCCGTCTGGGTTTACTGAACGCCGGCCGCGGGGTGGCCGAGCATGCGGCGAATCGCACGAATCGCGCCGAGATGGTTGGTGAAGTCGTTGAGCGGTCGGACCAGTCGTCGCAGGGTTGGTTCATCGGCCCACGGCCCGGAGCGCGGCGCGGGCGGCGGCGTGGTCCAATCCTTCTGGTCGTGCATTTCAATGGCCGTACGCACGCGCTGGGTGAGCGGATCGAGTTGTGCGAGCAGGGTTCGCGCGTCGGATGCGTCCGGCAGAGCGGCGGCATCGCAGTCGGCGACGCCGAGCAGCCGCAGTTGGAAGCACCGCAGCTCGACGAGATGTCGGCCGATCTGGGCGATCGCATGGCAATCGCCACCCGGCGCGGCCGTGAACACGTCCCCCGGCATATCCGCCAGCGCGTGCCGGGTGCGTGAAGCCTGGTTGTCGAGAATCGCCACGAGAGCGACGGCGATGGCATTCGGCGGCATGGGTGCAGCCTCCGGTTCGGGCGGCCGATCGTTGGCCGGGCGGGGCCGCCAATGTACCATTGTGCCGTGCCGCCATGCCCTGGACGCTCTACCGATACATCCTGCGGGATCTGGTGCGACTGCTGCTGATCTCGGCGGCGGCGCTGGTGCTGGTGGTGAGCCTGGCGGGGGCGGCCAAGCCGCTGAGTGAGGGCCTGCTGCGGCCGGCGGCGCTGGGGCGGTACATCCTCTACACGACCCCGACGGTGCTGGAGTTCACGATTCCGTATGCCGCGGCGTTCGCCGCCACCGTGGTTTTCTGCCGCATGAAGAATGACAACGAGGTGCTGGTGTGCGGCACGGCCGGTCTGAGCTACCGGGCCATTCTCTGGCCGGTCCTGCTGGTGGGGCTGGCGCTGACGATCGGGCTGTTCTACACGAGCAACTGGTGGACCCCGCGGTTCTACCGTGATCGCCAGGCCCTGATTCTCACGGAAGACCCGCAGGTGGTGATCGACATGATCGACCGGGGCCAGGTGTTCCGCCTGGACGATCTGGTGGTGTACGCCGACGAGGCCCAGACCGCGTCGATTCCGCCCGAGGCGCTGGCCAGCGACGCGCCGCCGGTCAAGCGCATGGTGCTGCGCGGCGTGGCGGCGGCGCGGTATGCGGAGAATCGGTATCTGCGGGGCGAGGTGACCGCCGAGTGGGCCGACGTCTACATCTACCGCGAGGGCGGCGAGACATGGGCGACGATGCGCCTGCGCAACGTGATGGCGTACAACCCGACGCAAGGCGTTCTGGTGGCGTCGCGTGACTTCGAAGTGGGTCGCAAGCGTGTGGCGGCGGTGGCCAAGGACGACACGAACTATCTGAGCTGGCCGGAACTGCGGCGACTGGGGCAGGCGCCCGAGCGTTTCGACCGGGTGGCCCGGGCCCGCGACGATCTGGAGGCGGCGCTTCAGGCTGAACGGATACTGCAGGAAGCGCGCGATCGCCTGGGCGGCGGGGCGTCGCTGGCGATGCAGGTCAACGACAGCCGCTGGTACCGCCTGACGGCTTCGGGCGTTCGTCGCACGGGCGACGTGCTGTTTCTGGCATCGTCGCCGGGTCAGCCCGTGCGGCTGCAGGATGAGGTGGGCGGGGTGGTGCAGCGCGTGGTGGACGCGGCGGAAGCCCGCCTGTGGGTGAAGCAGGTGGACGACACGGAAATCGGGCCGCGTATTTTTGTGCGGATGACCGAGGCGCGGGTGACGGACGCACGCACCGGCGAAAGCACCGGCCACGCCGAGCTGGCCCTGTCTCGGGCCCGCTGGGCCCATGCCCTGCTGGGGGAGCTGGAGGGCACCGGCACGCGCGAGGTTCTGGTGGCCGCGACGGCGCCGGACATGATCGGCTCGCCGCAGGTGGCGGCCAGCGTCGACTATCTGAATATGGTGATCGGTCGGCTGCTGCACAAGGCCATCGCCCAGTTGCACAGCCGGGCCGCCAGCGCGGTGGCGGTGGCGCTGGTGCTGGTGCTGGCGGCGCTGCTGGCCATGCGGCAGGAGGGCGGCATGCTGCTGGCGGTCTTTTTCTGGTCTTTTCTGGCGGCGACGGCGGTGGTCATCGTGATCGAAGGCGGCGACCAACTGACCACGCGTCCGGAGGCGCCGGTTCTGCCTGGCCTGATGGTGCTGTGGTCGGGCAATGTGGGATTGCTGGGCGTGGTTGTCTGGCAGTACCTGAAGCTGGCGCGCAACTAGGACAGCGTGTGGCGAGGGGCAGGGCGGGCGCTCATGAAATTGCTGGACCGATACATCGTGCGGCAGTTCCTGATGAACTTCGTCATCCTGCTGGTGGTGTTTCTGAGCCTGATCGTGCTGGTGGATTTTCTGGCGGGAATGGACGAGTTCGTGCAGGCGGCCCAGACGCACGCCCACCGGCTGGGCGGCGCGGTGCCGGCCCTGCTGTGGTCGATCGCCGACTTCTATGGCCCGTTGCTGCTGCGTCTGTACGTGATGGTGTCGGGGCTGCTGATCGTGGCGGCGATGGGCTTCACGTTCGTGGCCATGGCCAGGCAGCGCGAACTGGTGGCCGTGCTGACTTCGGGGCTGAGCCTCTATCGGGTGGCCGCGCCGGTGCTGGTGGCGGGCTTCCTGCTGTCGCTGCTGACCCTTCCCCTGCAGGAATGGGTGATTCCACCGCTGGCCGAGAAGCTGGTGCGGGACAAACGGCAGCTCAAGAGGGATGACATTTTCGAGCAGATACCGCTGCGCTACATTCGCGGCGAAGATGGTTCGCTGCTGTCGGCCGACGAGTTTGTGCCCGGTCCCGGCGCGCCGCGGCTGGAAGGGCAGATCGCCATCATCGAGCGCGACGCGACGGGGCGGGCGCTGCGGCGGATCACCGCGACGCAGGCGGTGTGGAACGCCGACTTGCGGGCATGGGAGCTGGTGGGGGGGTTCGCGATTCGGCCGCAATATGAGTTGCCCACGGCCCAGGAATCCATGGGCCCGGCGTCCGAACCGGTGGAGATGTTTCACACCAACCTGACGCCGCAGGTGCTGTTCGCCAGGCAGGCGTCGGCCTATCCACGGCTGCTGGGCATCGGGCAGTTGCAGACGCTGGCGGAGAACGCCTCGATGGATCGTTCGGCCCTGATGCACATCGTGCACAGTCGTTTCGCCGCCGTCGTGGTGACGCTGCTGGTGCTGGTGGTGGGCCTGCCGTTTTTCCTGCTGCGCGATCCGACGGCGTTGAGCTGGAGCGTGATGGGGGCGGCCGGAGTGTGCCTGGGGGCATGGGGTCTGGGCCTGGTGCTGGGGCTTTACCAGTTTGGCAATATGAATCCGGTGGCCTCGGCGTGGCTGCCGGCGATCGTGCTGCTGCCCGCGGCGGCGCTGGCGGCGCAGTTCGTGCGCACGTGACCCGCATCGCGCGGGAGGTTTCGGCTTTGCCCGATCGTGGACGGCGATCTATCTTCCTGATGATTCATGAACCGCATCGACCGAATATTTCGTGATCTTCGCGGACGCGGGGCGCGGGCGCTGATGCCGTTTCTGACGGCTGGCGACCCTGACGTGGCCACCACGGGGCGTTTTCTGGACATGCTTCAGGAGGCGGGCGCCGCGATCTGTGAACTGGGCATCGCTTTTTCCGATCCGATCGCGGATGGGCCGATCATTCAGGCGTCGATGAACCACGCCCTGACCGTCGCCCACGCCAAGGTCGACGATGTACTGGCGATGGTAGCGCAGCGGCGTGCGCGTCTGGATATGGGCCTGGTGGCGATGGTCAGCTACTCGATCGTGGCGCGTCGCGGGTCGCAGCGGTTCCTGGGCGAGTGCCGCCAGGCGGGGATCGACGGGCTGATCGTGCCGGACCTTCCGGTGGAGGAGGCGGACCGGGTGCGCGAGCTGGCGGGTCAGGCGCAATTGACCTGCACACTGCTGATCGCGCCTTCGACGCCGATCGAACGCGCCCAGAAGATCGCGGCTGCATGCACGGGCTTTGTGTATGTGCTGGCGCGTGGCGGGCTGACGGGCGAGCGGTCGGCGCTGCCGGCGGACCTGACGACGCGGATCGGCCGGTTGCGCGACGTCACCGATCTGCCCATCGCCGTCGGCTTCGGGATATCCAGTCCGCAGCAGGTGCGGCAGGTGACGACGGCGGCGGATGCGGCGATCGTGGGTTCAGCGTTCATGCGTCGTGTGGCCGAACATCGCGCGGATCCGGAGGCGGCGGTGGCGGATGTGGCGGCCTTCGGTCGCGAACTGATGGGCGGTTTGACGGCGGGCTGACACAGGTGCCGCCCCGTAAGGCTGTGGGCAACGGGGCGCGATGCAACCGTGGACATGGAGACGCAAGCCGTGGGAACGGTTCGCGAGACGATGGCGATGGTGGCTCGACCCCTGCGGTTGGGGCTGGGGGCGCTGTGGGCGGCGGGTTTTCTGGGCGCGGGGCTATGGATCGTGTCGGGGGTTCCTCAGCTCGCGGGTCGTCCGCAGCCGCTGCCGCCGGCCCTGCTGGGGGGCTTGACGGTGCTGGCGATGGCGGGGGCGCAGTTCATCTTCCTGGTGCTGGTGGCCGACGAATTGTGCCCGCGGGCTCCGATCCGGGTGAAGATCGTCTGCAAGCTCACCGCCGGCTGCGTGACCTGGGCCGCCTTGTGCTGGACGGCGTGGCAGATTTTTACCGCACTGAATGTGTAAGCTAGCCGATCCTATGGGAGCAGGACCGCAATCACCGGGGCAGTGGCCCCAATCAGGAGGTCGTCGCGCATGGCCAGGCAGGCCCGTCTTTCATCTTGGAGCGTCAACACGCTTGTCGTCGCAGCGGTCGCAGCGTTGGGGCTGATGCCCTCATCGGCCCAGGGCCAGCGTGGCGCGGCAAGGTCCGAGAACATCGCGGCCGAGACGCTGACGGCCGAGATGCTCGTGGCCGACCAACTGGTCATCATTGCCCGGCAGGTGATGGCGGGGGGCAGCTCACTGAGCCCGGCGCGACTCGATACGGCCGGGGCGCTGCTGTCGTTGGCCGTGGACCTTCAGCCTCGCGACGCCGAGCTGCGCCGACTGTGGGTGGAGTGGGCACGGCTCGCGGGTAACGACGAGCTGCGCGAAGCGGGCCTCGAGGTCTACACGAAGCTTCGCCCGCATGACGACCGTGCGGCGCTGGAGCTGATCCGCCTGCAGGTGCGTCGGCTGCAGACCGTCGAGCAGCGGATGCAACTGCTTGAGCGGCTGGTGACGCAGAGCCAGGGCCGGCTTGGGCCGGCTTTGCGTTCACGGCTGGCGTCGATGACGGCGCTCATGGCCTTCGACGGGGGCGACGATGCGCTGCTGAGCCGGTACCTGACGATGGCGCTGCAACTGGATCCGACCAATGCCGAGGCGGCGCGCCTGCTTCTGACGTTCGCGCAGACGCGATCGGCCAGCGAGGCCCAGATCGGCCGGGCGCTGGTCGCCAACCTGCAGGCCGCCCCGCTGGACCCCGGCCACCGCGCCGCCCTGGGTTCGTTGCTGTTGAGCGGCAATGCCTATGAAGCCGCCGTGAAGCAGTTCGATCTCGCGCAGCGGTTCAGCGGGCAGATGCTGGGCGAGGATTTCTACTGGCAGTGGGCGCTGGCCCTGGGCTGGTGCGGTCGCGTGGATGAAGCGGTGGCGCTGCTCGACGATCTGGAGCAGCGCTACATGGCCCCGGCGGGGTCGAGCGGTGCCGCGGCGACCGTCCCCAGCACAGCCCCGACGACCGAGCCTGCCGGTGTCGAGACGGCCGACACCCAGCCGGCTACCGCGCCCTCCGCGGCGGCGGGCGATGCCCGCGCCCTGCCGCATCGGCTGGAAACCCTGCGCCTGGTGCTGCTCAAGGGCCAGAATCGTACCGCTCGCGTGCGCACGCTGGCCAATGGGCTGCGGGCGCGTCTGAGCCCGGCGGCCGAAGCGGGCGATCCGCAGGCGATATGGCGTCTGGGCCTGTATCTGGCTCTTGGCGGGGTCGACCTGGGGTACGTGGCGGATCTGGCCCAGCGTCTGGACGATGTGGATGCGGCGATGCGTGATACGCTCCTGGGCTGGCGTGCCCTTGGATCGGGCCAGGCGGCGGACGCTCGAACCCTTTTCGAGCAGGCTCTGGCGCATGCGGCCGAGGCACCCGCGGCTGAACTGGGTCTGGCCCTGGCGCGCCTGGATGCCGGGCAGGGCGGCGAAGCGCTGAGCCAACTGGTGGGTCAGGGCGATTTCCCGGATGAGACGCGGTTGATGGCCGCCAGTCGGCTGACGGCCAGTCCGGCGCGGCTGCGCCCGGTGACGCGTGCGGGCGAAGGTCTGGCGCGGGCTGTGGCGGCGCTGCCGCCGCAGATTCGCGAGCCCAGGCCTCAAGAGGAACGCTGGGCCTTTCTGCAACTGGAGATCGAGCCGCCGACTTTCGCGTACCTGGAGCCCATTGCGCTCACGGTCACGCTTCAGAACGCCACCCATGTGCCGCTGGGCCTGGCGCCGGACGGCCCGCTGCCGGCGTCGGTGCTGGTGCAGATCGGGACGCGCGTGGGCGGGGCGGCGGCGGGGCAGTTCGCGGATCTGGTGGTGGACATGAGTCGGCGGCTGCGCCTTGAGCCGGAGGAGCGTGTGAGCGTGCGGACGCGGCTGGACTGGTCGCAACTGGGTGAGCTGCTGGCGGGCACACCCACGCAAACGGTGAATATGGACGCGGTGGGACTGCTGGACCTGCGGGCCGATGCCAGCGGGAGGATTGTTTCCGGTCCGTTGGGGACGCGGGGCACCGTGCGTCTGGTGTCGCGGCGTGGCGCGGCATTCGACGAGGTGAGCGTCGAGGCGTGGCTGGGGGCACTGGGCGATCCGGACGCGGCCGAGCGGTTGCGGGCCCTGGCGCGTCTGACGTTTGTGGCGGGCAAGCTCACGGAGGGCGGCTCGACCGAACCGGTGGTGACCGCTCTGCTGGCGCGCATGACGGCCGCAGTCGAGGACCGCTTCCCCGATCTGGATCGGCTGGGGCGTGCGATGGTGGTGCGTTTTCTGCCGTCGCCTTCGGGACCTGGCATGCCACGTCTATTTGAGACACTGCATGGGTTGGCCCAACGCAGCGACGATCCGCTGGTTCGGGTGATGTACCTGGCGGCCAACGTGGGCGATCCCGCCGACCCGGCCTTGGAGGCAGCCCAGCGCAGCGAGGTGGCGGCGATCAGTCGCTTCGCGGGCGCGTGGACGCAGGTGCTGACCGAGCGCAAGGCGTGGATCGAGGAAGCGCAGGCCCGTGCCGCCCAGGCTCAGCAGGCGGCCCAGCCGCCGGTGCCCGGCCGCTGAGCGGGCGATTCGGCCTGGCTTATCGAGCCGCAGGGAATGAAGCAGATATTTTTGTGAAAAATGTCTGAACTGGAGAGCGGACCGCTTGACAGGCTGGTGTCTCGGTACTAGATTTTGTTGAGACTCGTTCGCAATAAACCTGTTGGGTGTTCTCTCGCGGACAGCGAGAGGGGCAGCTCGTGCCGCGTGGACCACTGCGACACGCAGGCTGACCAGCCGCCTGGGTCAGTCGGCGACATCGCACCGCTCGAGCCTGGTGGGCGTGCCGATAGTCAGTGAGGATGCGTTTACCATGCTTGCACCGCAACCCACTTTTGTCGCCAGTCCACCCGCGGCACCTGTGTTGGAAGGACCGATGATCAGCCTCACGGCCCTGAACCCGGGTCGATGTGGGTGGGTGCTGGATGTGAAGGCTGTGTCGGACGACGTGGAGCGGCTGAAGGTGATGGGGGTCTGCGCCGGCCGGAAGGTGCGGCTGGTACGGCGCGGCGATCCGATGATCCTGTGCATCTGGGGAACGCGTGTGGGGGTGTCGCGCCGCTTGGCGGAGCAGGTCATGGTGCAGGCCTGTCCAGGTCCGGACCACAACGCGGATTGCCACCAGTGGGGCGACCGTCGGCCGCCCTGGCGTCGGGGCGGCAACGGCTGCCGGTCCGCCGCCGCCACGGAGGGGCAGCGGTCGGACAAGGGATCGGTGAACAAGTGAACGCTACGCAGTCTCTGGAAGTGTTGCCTTCGTCGCCGCGCACGCCCTCGGACGCGGGGCCCGGCTCGCAGCGCGCCTGCGTGGCGCTGATTGGCAATCCCAACGCCGGCAAGACGACCATCTTCAACCAACTGACCGGCCTGCGCGCCAAGACCGCCAATTTTCCGGGCACGACGATCGAACGTCGGGTGGGCGCGCTGAGTCTGGCCGGCGGGCATCTGGAGTTGATCGACCTGCCGGGGCTGTACGGCCTGAACGCGACGACGGCCGAGGAAAAGATCGCCCGTGACGTGCTGGTGGGTGAGGTGGTCGCGCACGGCGGTCCCAAGGCCGCGATCGTCATTGTCGACGCGACCAACCTCGAGCGCAACCTCTATCTGGCCAGCCAGGTCGTCGAGCTGGGCGTGCGGACGGTGGTCGCCCTGAACATGATGGACCTGGCCCGGCGTCGCGGCTTGGATATTGACGCGGCTGCTCTGTCGCAGGAGCTGGGGGCGCCGGTGGTGCCCGTCAGCGGGCGCACGGGCGAAGGCATCGCCGCGTTGAAAGTGGAGCTGGCCCGCGCCATCGCCGCGCAGGGGCAGCCGGTGGTGCCGGCGGCGATCGTGGCGTGCAGTTGCTGCAGCGGGTGTGTGCATGGCGGACGCTTCGACTGGGCCGAGCAGGTCAGCCGTCGCTGCGCGCCCAACGGGTCGGTGGTTCGCGACATGTGGACCGAGCGCATCGACCGCGTGCTGACGCATCCGGTGGTCGGGGTGCTGGCGTTCTTCAGCGTCATGGCGGGTGTGTTCCTGACGATCTTCTGGCTGGCGACATTCCCGATGGACTGGATCGACGCGCTGTTCGGACAGGCCCAGGCGGCGATGAGCCGGGTGCTGCCCGAGGGCGACTTCCGGAGTCTGGTGGTCGAGGGTGTGATCGGTGGTGTGGGCGGCATGCTCGTGTTCCTGCCGCAGATCTGCATCCTGTTTTTTCTGCTGGCGCTGCTGGAAGACACCGGCTACCTGGCGCGGGCGGCCTTTGTGATGGACCGGCTGATGCGCCGCGTCGGCCTGCCGGGCAAGGCTTTTGTGCCGATGCTCTCGGCTCATGCGTGCGCCATCCCGGCGATCATGTCGACGCGAGTGATCGAGGACCGCCGCGATCGGCTGGTGACGATTCTTGTCCTGCCGCTGATGACCTGTTCGGCCCGGATTCCGGTGTATGCGATGGTGGTGGCGCTGCTGTTTCCGCACGAGCCGATGAAGGCGTCGCTGCTGTTCACCGGCGCCTATGCGCTGGGGATCGCCGCGGCGATCGGCATGGCATTCGCCTTGAAGCGTACGATCCTGCCCGGCGAGCCACGGCCGCTGGTGCTTGAACTGCCCAGCTACAAGCTGCCTCGTCTGCGCAACGCCGTGTTCACCATGTACGAGCGAGCCCTGGTGTTTGTGAAAAACGCGGGCACGATCATCCTGGTGATCTCGGTGATTCTGTGGGCGATGGCGACGTATCCCAAGGTGGATCCGCCGGCGCAA
Organism: uncultured Phycisphaeraceae bacterium; assembly: GCA_964502445.1. Lineage (GTDB taxonomy): Bacteria > Planctomycetota > Phycisphaerae > Phycisphaerales > Phycisphaeraceae > CAZCWM01. The sequence goes on from CAZCWM010000007.1 coordinate 17,594, forward strand.
GTGTTGGCGCTGCAGCAACAGGCGGCGGCGCTGGCGGCCTCGGGCGAGCAGGCGGCGGCCGACGCCTTGGCGCACCAGGCTGAGGCGGGGCGGACGCAGCACGCCCTGGCGTATTCACTGGCCGGCCGCCTGGGCCGGTTCGTGGAGCCGGTGCTTCGCCCGCTGGGATTCGACTGGCAGATCGGCGTGGGCGTGGTCAGTTCGCTGGCGGCCCGTGAGGTGATTGTCTCAACCCTGGCGATCATCTACGGCGTGGGGGACCAGACGGCTGAAGAGGAGCCCCAGAGCCTCTACGACTCGCTGCGCACGGCGAAACGAACGGACGGCACGCCGGTGTTCACCACGGCCACGTGCGTGAGCCTGCTGGTGTTCTATGTGCTGGCGATGCAGTGCCTGCCGACCCAGGCGGTGACGCGGCGGGAGACCAACAGTTGGCGCTGGCCGATCTTCCAGTTCGCCTACATGACGGTGCTGGCGTATGTGGCGGCGCTGATCGCGTACCAGTTGGTGGCGATGCTGCCCGGCGGGTTGAGCGGCCAGGTGGCCGGGTGACGGCGCGTGGCCATGCCGCCGACGCGCCGCTCTGGTACATTGCCGCAATGCGTGTTCTGCTCACGAAGACCCTGACTTTCGACGCCGCCCACTGGCTGCCGACATTTCCCGACGGGCACAAGTGCCGGCGCGTGCATGGTCACAGCTATCGGGTCGAGATTGTGCTCGAGGGGGAGGTTCCCGAGGAGCGGGGCTACCTGGTGGACTTCGCCGAGATCAAAGAGGCCGCGCGGCCGCTGATCGACGAGCTGGACCACCGGATGCTCAATGAAGTGGTGGGCCTCGAGCTGCCGACCGCCGAAAACATCGCGCGGTGGTTCTACGACCGTCTCAAGTCTCGGCTCGCGCCGCTGCGGGCGGTGCGCATCCACGAAACCGAAGGCAATTGCGCCGAGTACCGCGGACCATGAGCCCGGTCTGGCGTACAGCGTTGCAGGTGGGCGGGGCGCTGCTGCTGGTGGCGGCGGTGCTGTGGTGGATGTGGCGTCTGCCGCGCGACGAAAGCCCGGCGCCGATGTGGGCGGCGTGGCTGGGGCTGGTCAGTCCGTGGGCGGGCATCGCGGCCGTGATGACTTCGCTGCTGGCGTGGTGGTCGTCCGCGGCCGACGTGCTTCTGAGCGCTTCGCTGCTGGCGCTGGATCCTCTGGCGGTGGGCACGGGCGTGCTCGTGCTCTGGACCCAGCGGCGAGGCGGCGGGGTGGCTGAGCGTGTGGGCGAGGATGCGCGGGCCCGCGGGCTGCAGCGCGTTCAGGCGTGCGTGGGCATCGGGCTGGGGTTGCTGGCTGTGGCCCTCGGATACACCTACGCCCTGACGCACAAGACGCCCTTCACGCCCGTGGGCCTGTAGAGACGGCTACGTGGGGGCGCTTTCGTCGGCACGGGTGCTGGGCTGAGGCAGCAGTTCGATGCCTTGGCGTCGGGCCTGGGACAGCAGGCGTTGATACAGGGAGGCCGGCTGCTCGCGGCGGTGGGCGAGGGTCAGGGGATCGCCCAGTGCGCTGTCGAGCGTGGTTTCGGCTTTGAGCCTTTCACGCACGAACCGCTGCATCAAGCGCCAGGTGATGTACCACTCCAGCGACCGCCCGCGTGCGACGTCGTACTGGTCGACGGCATCGATGAGGATTTGGTTGCCCAGTTCGAGCAAGTCGAAAAGCCGCAGCAGCCGGTCCTGGTGTCCCTGCACATGCCGCCGGGCGGTGGCGAGGACGACGGGCAGATTCATGCGGACGAGCATCTGGCGCAATTGATCGGCGCGGGCGAGGGCGCTTTCGATGGCATCGAGGTCGGCGACGCGCGGACTGCTGCTGGGCAGGCGGTCGCGCAGGCGTGCGGCCCTGTAGCGGTGGAAGTTCATACGTGCGGCCAGCACCCGCTGCGACGGGCGATCGAGCTGCGGCTGAAGATAGAGGCTGTCAAGGGGCGCGGGCAGTTCGTCGGGTCCGGCGGGCGGGGGCTCGGGCGGCGAGCTGATCTGAGCCGGCATGGGCGCGTGCGCTTCGAGCAGAGAGGGCAGATCCTCGCCGCGGGACACAGCCGCCTCGACATCGGCAAACCAGGGCAAGGTCGAGTAGCCGATTGGCCGGTCGCGCAGGGCCTGGGCACGCTGCTCGTGGAGCACGCGGTAGACCGTTGAGCGGCTGCAACGGAAGCGTTTGGTGATCTTCGCCACGTCCACGCCACGGGTCATCGCCCGGGCGATGACCCGGCGCTGCCGGTCGCCCAGTTGCCGGCCGTCCAGGGGGAAGATGCGGTCCTCGGGGTTCTGGCGGTCATGCTTTTCGAGCACGGCGCGAATGGTCTCGGGCGAGCGGCCGACCTGCAGAGCCAGTCGCCGGGCGATCTGGTGGCGGCTGAGTTTCGTATCGCGAGCCAGCCGTCGGGCTCGATCCACCAGGCGCAGGCGCTGGGCGGAGTCCACGCGTGAAAACCGCGAGGCCCGTTGCACTTTGTCGCCCTGGCGGGCCTGCATGGATTCGACGGCTTCGGTGGGAATCACCACCTGCGGTCGATCCTCGCCGGGCAGCACGGCCCAGCGCCAGCGCAGCGAGGTGCGCCGCCACCGGTCGATGGTCTTGGTGCTCACACCCAGCCGGCGGGCGAGCTGTCGGGGCGTCTCAACGCGTTCGCCATCGGCCAGTTTCATCTCGCATGAGCGTGAGAGGCTGTCGATCAGCAGGCGCAGGTCGTCGCGCAGCGGCCCGCCGACCAGCAGCGTCTGCTCGCCGTTTCGGGGTCTGTAGCCGGTGATGCGGAAGGTGACGAAGTCCAGGGGATAGGTCTGCTGGGCTTCGATCTCGTCGTGCAGGCGTTCGGCGCGTCGGACCTGCTGTTCGCGCTGGTGGGGCGGGGCGAAGAGCAGTTGTCCGGCAAGCTCGGCCATGGCGCGGCTGGCGAACTGTTGTTGGCGTCGACGTGGCAAGGTTGCGGGTCGGCGTATGGCGTTTGGTGCGGGTGTCCGAGTCGGCGACGATCTAAGCCGCCGGGGCGGGCTCGATGCCCGCAAGGCACAGTGGACGTAGCGTCTGGATCACGTGCAGATCATAAGCCATTACGAAGAATTGTTCGATAGCTTTCAGTTGTCGCGGGCCGATTTCGTATCGGAGCATGTGTCCGAGATAGTCGCGGGCCAGATCATCCGGCCAGCCGGCGGCGGCGGCGCGGCGCGCCACGATCGCGTCGATACGGCCGGCGTTGTGTTCGCGAACGCGCTTTAAGCGCCCCGCGAGCGCTGTCAGCCGGCGGGCGCCCGAGTCGGTCTGGAAGGTTTCGGCCCGCGCCATCCACAGGGCGAAGACAAAGGGCAGACCCGTGAGCTTCCCCCAGGCTTCGCCGAGATCCAGTTGCCACGGGAAGCGCGCGTCGGGCGGCGCGCTGGTGACGACCTTGTCGCCGATCAACAGCATCGCGTCGAGATCGTCGCGCGGCGGCGTGCTGCGAGGGTCGAAGTCGACGATCCGCGGCCGGCAGCCGTAGAGCCGGTCGAGCAGCACACGAAGCAGGCAGACGGACGTGTGGCTGTCGGTGTCGGCATGCACCACCTCGATGCGTTCAAGAGGTTGGCGACTGTAGAGTCGGACGGTGAGGGTGGGGCCGTCACAGCCGATGCCACCGGCGGGCACGGCGACGAGAGGCACGGCGCTGCGCTGGTAATCGATGACCGGACACAGGGCCATGTCCACGGCGCCGGACTCCAGGTCGCGCAGCAGCCGGCTGGGCACGTCGTAGGCGACGCGGAGGCTGGCGCCGTGTCCGAGGTCATCGGCATCGATGTCCTCGATCAAAGGCCGCGCATTGAGAAAGCTGACGCAGCCCAGCCGCGCAGGCGCGTCGGGGGCGCGGCCGCCCTGGGCTCGATCGCTGGAGGCGCAGGTGGAGTGGGGCGTGGCGCTGGCGGCGGACGGCTTGCTCATGGCGGATGGATTATACGGCCGGCTTGACCGCGGCCGCTGGGCCACGACAATTCTCAGCCGAGATGAGTGACGCCAACGCACCAACGCCTGCCGCCCAGGTTCTGATCATCGACGACGAGGTCGCCCATGCCGAAGTCATGGCCGAGGCCTTGCGTCGTCGCGGCCACGTCTGCACCATCGTCCACGACATCGAGGGCGCGGATGACGAGCTGCGCCACGGCAACTTCGATCTGATCGTGACCGACCTGGTGATGGATAGCGAGGCCGACGGCCTGAAGATTCTGGAGATCGCCCGGCAGACGCAGCCGACGGCCGAGACCATCATGGTCACGGCCCACGGCGACGTACCGACGGCCAAGGCGGCGATTCGCGGCGGGGCGTATGACTTCATCGAGAAGCCGCTGGATCTGGACGTCTTCCGCACGTTGTGCAACAACGCGATTCGAGCCGTGATGCTCAAGGCGGAGAACGCCAGCCTCAAGCAGATGGTTGATGAGAAGTACGGGTTCGAGGGCATCATCGGCTCGTCGGCCGCGATCCGCCGCGTGATTCAGCAGCTTCGCCAGATCGCGCCCAGCAGCCTGCCGGTGCTGATCACCGGCGAATCGGGCACGGGCAAGGAACTGGTGGCCCACGCTCTGCACAACAACTCGCCGCGGGCGAAAGCCAGGTTTGCGCCGCTGAACTGCGCGGGGTTGTCGGAGTCGATTCTTGAAGCCGAGCTTTTCGGTCACGTGCGTGGGGCCTTCACCGGCGCGGAGCGTGACCGCGAGGGCCGCTTTGAGTACGCCGACAAGGGCACGCTTTTCCTGGACGAGGTGGGCGACATGCCGCTGGTCATGCAGGCCAAGCTGCTGCGTGTGCTGGAGAGCGGCGAGGTGATTCGCGTGGGCGCCAACGAGCCGCGGCATGTGGACGTGCGGCTGGTTTCGGCGACGAACCATGATCTGTCCCAGCGGGTGTCCGCAGGCGCATTTCGCGAGGATCTGTTTTTCCGGATCAAGGGCGTGCAGATTCACCTGCCGGCTTTGCGCGAACGGCGCGAGGATATTCCGCTGCTGGTGCGGCATTACGTCGGGCACTTCGCCAACGAGCTGGGGCGTCCGGTGCCGCGTGTGAGCGACGAAGTGATGCAGCGGCTGCTGGGCTTCGACTGGCCGGGCAATGTGCGGCAACTGATGAACGTGGTGCAGAACATGGTGGTTGTGGCCGACGGCGAGCGTGTCGAGCGTCACCATCTGCCGCCGGAGCTTTCCGATCGCGAGCCCGCCGCCGGTTTCGACGTGCCGGCCGGCATGAGCCTCGAACAGATCGAGAAGCAAGCCATCCGCAACGCCCTGCACCTGAACAAGGGCAACCGCGAGGCGACGGCGAAGATGCTCAACATCGGCGAGCGCACGTTGTATCGAAAGCTGAAGGAATACGGGCTGAAATAGGAGGAGCCGCCGTTGAACACGGATGAACACGCAGGGATGGCGGATCACCTGTGGCGGCTGGCGCAAACTCCCTGTCTGTGTTGATCGGTGGTGATTCGTGGCTGAAAAGATGGTTGCATCCTTGCGCATAGGACATGGTTTTGATCTGCACCGGCTTGAGCCGGGGCACGAACTTGTGGTGGGCGGGCTTCGGCTGGAGCACGACCGCGGGTGCGACGCGCACAGCGACGGCGATGTCGTGTATCACGCGGTGACCGACGCGATCCTGGGCGCGCTGGCGCAGCAGGACATCGGCCAATTGTTTCCCGACAACGATCCGAAGTGGAAGGCCGCGGATTCGCGCATCTTCGTCGAAGAGGCCGCCCGCCGCATGCGTGAAACCGGCTATGCCATCGGCAATCTCGACGTGACGGTCATCCTGCAGCGGCCGAAGCTCGGCCCGCACAAGCAGACCATCCGGGAGAATCTCGCCGGGCTGCTGGGTTGTGGGCTGTCGCAGGTGAATCTCAAGGGCAAGACGCACGAGCAGGTGGACGCCTTGGGCGAGAATCGGGCGATCGCGTGCCATGTGGTCGTGTTGCTGGTCGGCGTGGGTTGAGGTCTTACCGCGGCCGCGCCGGCACGCCCATGACGGTCTGGCCGTCGCGGATGTCCTCGATGACGGCCGCTCCCGCGCCGATGATGCAGCGATCGCCGATGCGCACCTGTGGAATGGCCGAGGCGTTGGTGCCCATCGTGCTCAGCACGCCAAGCTGGGCGGCGCCCGCCAGGGCCGCGCCGGGCGAGAGGTGGCTGAACGCGCCCATATGGCAGTGGTGTTCGACCACCGCTGAGGTGTTGATGATTGCGCCGATGTCGATGGTCGCCGCGGCGTTGATGGCCGCCTGCGGGCCGACGTAGACATTTTCCGCCAGTTCGGCCGACGGACTGACCCATGCGGTGGGGTGCACGATCGTCACCAGGGTTCGCCCTTCGCGTTGCAGACGTTCGCAGATCAGACGCCGCACCTCGCCGGCGCCGATGGCCACATGCACGACCGCGCTGGGATGCTCGTCGAGGTCTTCATGATCGAGGATCATCCAGCCGGCTTCACGCTCGCCGGCACGGTGGTCGTCAATGAATCCGGCGACGATCCAGCCGGCCGCCACCGCGGCGTCGGCGACGACGCGGCCGTGACCGCCGGCGCCGTAGATGAACAGGGGGGCGTCAGGCGAGGGAAGGGTCAGGGTCATGGACGGTCCTCGGCAGCGTCGGAGTCGGGGGCGTGCGTGGTGTCGCCGGGTGGCAGTCGATACTTCTCCCCGATCGCCAGATCCCAGGGTCGATGCTGACGGCCGATCGGCGTCTGGCGGAACTCGCTGCGGCAGCGATAGCAGACCAGGCAACGCCTGGTGAAAAAGAAAATGGCCGCATCCAGCAGCACGACCAGGCCCAGGACCAGAGCGGCCGTGAACACCTGCCGCATGCCGAAGAGCACCATGGCGACGACGGCGGCCAGGAGCACGATCGCCAGGCCTGTGACCTGGTGGAAATCCTTGCGGACATAGAGGTCGCGGCAGCCGCAGACGGGGCAGCGGCGTAACTGGGCCTGGTCGTCGAGCGCCTGGTCCCAGTTGAGGCAGACTTCGCGGGGGACATGGTGGGCGGAATCGGGACGGGGATGGCGCACGACCGTCGGCGGATGCTGGGGATCCACGTCGACATCAAAGAGCGTTCGTCGCTGCCGATCTTTGAGCAGGATGCGCACGGATGCATTGTCGCGGGTGGGGCGGGGAATGGCAACGTGGCGTGAGTCGGCGCCGCGGGGTGCGAAGCGGAGTCCGATGTGATGGGGGGATGCATCGCCCTCGGTTTCAAGGCATCGGCTAGGATGGGTGATCCATGTTGCGGGCGGTGCGACGCTGGTCAACGGGAAAGTGGGGCCATCATGCGTGATGAGCAAGCGAAGGTCATTCTCACCCGGGCGCAGGTGCGCGAGATCGATCGCCGTGCGGTTGAGGAATACGGCATGGCGGGTGTGGTGCTGATGGAAAATGCCGGCCGCCAGGCGGCGGGGGTGGCTTTTGAGATTCTGGCCAGCATCGAACAACGCGACGGCTTCAAGGGGGCCAGACCCCTGGCGGCGGTGGCGTGCGGAGCGGGGGCCAACGGCGGAGACGGTTATGTGATCGCGCGTCATCTGGCCAATGGGGGGGTGGATGTGCAGGTGGTCAGCGTCAGAGCGGTGCACGAGCTGGAAGGCGACGCGGCGGTGAACGCGAGGATCGTGGACCGGATGGGGCTGCCGCGGGTCGTGGCCGACAGCCCGGAGGGGCTGGGGGAGGCGGCGGCCATTTTCGAGGCGGCGGACCTGATCGTTGACGCGCTGCTGGGGACGGGTTTTGCAGGCCGCGAGGTGCGTGAACCGATCGACGCGATCATCGGGCTCATCAACGAGGCGGGAGAAGACGGGACGGCCGTTCTGGCGGTGGATGTGCCTTCGGGTCTGGACTGCGACAGCGGGCAGCCGGCCCAGCCCTCGGTTCACGCCGACGCGACGGTCACGTTCGTGGCGCTCAAGCCGGCCTTGGCCAATCCCGAGCTGGAGCCGTGGTGCGGGCAGGTGCTGGTGGCGGATATCGGGGTGCCGACGGCGGTGATCGAGGCGGTCCGGGGCGGCGAGGGGTCGGCGGCGGGGGCGCAATAAAAATACTTATTAATATATTTTATGCGTGAGGGCGGTATGGTTGACGCCGTGGCTTTGATACGGCACAATCACCGGTCTTTCCCCGGCGCGGCCACCCCAAGAGGGCGGGCTCGAGGGGCTTACACGCAACATGCCCGCGGCGGCAGAGGTAGGGAACCAGCCATGGTCCAGAAGCACAGCGACATCAAGGACATTCCCCTCGGCAGCCGCGTGTCGGTCAAAGTGGTGAAAGACCCCACGAACGTGGCGGCGGCCAAGACCCTCGCGCGCGTGCTGTGCAAGGACCGGGACGTCGCCAGGGAGCAGAGGCGGCTGGAGAAGGTCCGTGCGAGCCACTACAACCCCAAGCGTCGCGGCGGTCGGCTCTACGCGGGCCGGCTGGTCAAGCAGCACGCGGCGGAGGGCAAGGTGGGCGAGAGCGGCACCGTGCACGCCACGATCGACGTGTTGCGCGACCTGGCGTCTGTGAATCGCTTTGTTGAAGTGACGCTGGCCTGATGCCGCGTGGTGGTTCTTCAGCAGACGTCTTCGGCCGCGCGGCGCGATGGGCATCGGCCGTACGGCGGCGCCGGTGCCAGAGGACGAGCGATGGCGTACAAATCCTTCCGGCTCCGGGGGCCCTTGCGCAGCCTCCGCTTTGCCTGGCGTGGGCTGATCTTTCTGGTGCGGTCGCAACGCAACGCACAGTTGCATCTGGGGGCGACGGTGGCTGTGGGCGTCGTCGGCGTTCTGGTCGGCCTGTCGGCGAGCGAGTGGTGCGTCATTCTGCTGGCGGTGGCCGGCGTGTGGGCGGCCGAGGGTATGAACGCATCGATTGAACTGCTGGCCGACGCCGTGGCGCCATCGATGCATCCGCTGGTGGAGCGGGCCAAGGACGTGGCGGCCGGGGCGGTGCTGGTGGCGTCGCTGGCGGCGGTGGGCGTGGGCCTGCTGGTCTGTGTGCCGAAGTTGTGGGCGTTGGGGGCGTAAGGCTGGGGGTCGGGCGTTTCACCTCTACGCCCTGTGCCGCACGGGCAATGATCCAGACCCCAGACCCTATATCTCAGTCTCTGGTTCCTATCCCGCGGCATTGACCTCGCGCAGCTTGCCCGTGCTCACGTCGTAGACGAAGCCGCGGGGGCGGAGCTGACTGAGCCAGGGGTGGTCGCGTACGCGATGAATCTGGCGGCGGACGTTGGCCTCCAGGTCGGTGAAGCTGAAGAACGCGGCCGGTGAGACAGCCGCCCGGCCGGTGACGCGCTCGAGGTCGTCCACGAGGTGGTGCTCGCACAGGTTCAGCAGGCCGCAATCAGTGTGGTTGATGACCATCAGCTCGCGCGTGCCGAGGATGTGGCTGGAGACGACCAGCGAGCGTAGCACGTCCTCGGTGACGATGCCGCCGGCGTTGCGGATGATGTGGGCGTCGCCGGCCGCCAGTCCCAGGGCCTTGTAGGGGTCAAGCCGCGTGTCCATGCAGGTGACGATGACCAGGCGGCGGGCGGGGCGCGGTGATCCGGGCGACGGCGGGGCGCAGGCGCATTGCTGGTTGTGGGCGGTGATCTGGTCGACGACGGCGGCATGTTCCGGCGCGTCGGCCGCGTGTGCGGGCCGCTTGTCCGCCTGTCGGTCACGATCATTCATCCTGCCGCTCCATGCCCCTGGCCGCTCACGTCCAGCCCAGTCGGTAGAACAGACTCGTGAAGATCATATCCGTGATGATGATGGCCACGATGGAGTGGACCACGGTGCGGGTGGTGGCGCTGCCGACGCCGGCGGCTCCGCCGGTCACCGACAGGCCGTTGTAACAGGCGATGATCCCCATGAGCATGCCGAAGATGGCCGCCTTGAACAGGCCGGTCGCCATGTCGGTCACGTCGACGGCGGTCAGGGTCTTGTCGATGTAGATGGCTGAAGGGATGTCGAGTACAGCGACGCTGATCGCCCAGCTTGCGGCGATGGCCACCAGTTCGCCGATCACGCAGAGAATCGCCAGAGCCAGGATGGTGGCGAGGATACGGGGCATGACCAGAAAGCGCACGGGGTTGAGGGCGTGGGCGACCATGGCCTCGATCTCCTCGCCCACGACCATGGTGCCCAGCTCCGCGGCGATGGATGCGCCAGCGAAGCCGGTGAGCACGATGGCGACGATCAGCGGGCCCAGTTCGCGGAAGACAGCGATGCCGACGATCACGGGCACCTGCTGGACCTGGCCGAAAGGCTGAAGGGGTGGGGCCATCTGGAGGGCCAGGATCAGGCCGATGCAGCCTGAGACCAGGGCGACGACGCCGATGGAGCGCACGCCGATGCGGACGATCTGGGCGTAGAAGGCGCTGCGGCCGAAGCGGGCCTGCCGTGAGGCTGTGGTGCGCAGGGTCCAGCGTGCGGTATGGGCCAGCAGGGTGGCCGCGCCGCCCAGATAACGGAGCATGTTGACGACCGGCCGGCCGAGTGCGGTCAGGGCGCGGGTCAAGGCCGGCGGCGCGGCGGCGGGGGACGCGGGAGAGTCGCTCATGCATGCATGATCGGCTTGGATGGACCTTGATCTGCGACTTTTAGGCAGGAGCCGGGAGGCGGCTGACTCAGGCGGTGGTGGCCGCCGCCACGTCGTCCACGATCGTGAAAACCATGTTGAGCCGGGCGATTTCGAAGATGCTGCGAACCTTGTCCTGGAGGTTGCAGAGCACCATCTTGTGGTTGCGTTTGCGTTGAACCTGCAGGGCTTCAACGAGCGTGGCCACACCGCTCGAATCCATATAGTCCACGTCCGCCAGGTCGACGACCAGGCGTGGCTGGGGGCGTTCGAGTAGATGCATCAACGCGTTGCGCAAATCGGGCGTGCGCGTGAAATCCACATCGCCTTCGATCGCCACGAGCGTTCCGTCGTTCAATGCCTCGGTTCTGCTGAGCACCTGCTCGGTCATGGTTCGGCTCCCTCGCGGTCGCGGATTGCGTCGCTTGCGGCCCAATGGTCGGCGCCGGTTGATGGGGGGCGTGCGACCTTGAACATGCGAAGGCGGATGCCGCGGTCGTCGTCGCGCCTGGCGATCTCCACGCGGTCCATCGCCCGCTGGATCAAGTGTAGCCCCAAACCGCCGGGCGTGGAGGCCGCCGCAGCCCTGCGTCGTGCGGCGGCGTTGTCGATATCGTCCAGTGTCTGGGCCAGCGGGGAGCGGGATCGTATGTCCTCGGGCCGTACCTGGGCGCAGGCGTCCTCCACGTCAATCTGGACGCCCGTATGGCCGTTGAGGCAGCCGGGGCTCATGAGGACGCGGATGGGGCGGTCCTGGGCCATCGTGTAACCGTGCCGGATGACGTTGCTCACGGCTTCGTCCACCGCGATGACGACAGCATCGGCTTCCTCACGGGCCAGTCCCAATTGCCGCGCGGCGGCTTCGACGGCTGCACGGACGACGCAGAGGTAGCGGGGCTGGCTGAGGATGGTCAGATCCATGTGGGCGTCGCCGCACGGGCCGTCGAATTGGTGGACGTCATCGGTCATCACGAGGTCTAGGCGAGGCAGGGTCAATCGGACGCGGGGTGTCAGGGCGATGAGACATTGACTTTGGTGCGCGGCGGATCGAATCGCCCTTCGCGTACGGCCGCGGCCCAGGCGTCGGCGGCCTGTCGGCGTGCGACCGGGCCGGCGTAGGGGTCGTAGCCCATACGGGTTCCGGTCAGCCGTTCAAGGGCGTTGATGGCCATCATGCGCACAGCCGGGTCATCATGGTCCAGGCTCTCGACCAGGGCCGGCACGGCGGCCTCGTCGCCGGTGGCTGCGGCCCGATGGATGGCGTAGAGCCGCGAGGCAGGATTGTCGGACATGAAGTCTCCGGCGCTGGCCGACGGCGGGGCGCAGCCGGTGAAGACCAGACAGGGCAGCATCACCGCGCCGAGGGCGGCGAGCCGGGTTGCATGTGGCAGTCGCGTTTCACGAATCATCTGACTTTTGAAGTCGGCCAGTTGGCCGCTACACTTGCCTGCCTGTGCGAAGAATCTCTCTATCTGATCGGATCGTGGACGAGCGGCCGCTTGAGTTTATCCGCAAGCGCAAGCCGGCCTGGCTGCGCGCCAGACTGCCGGGCGGGGCGGGTTACCAGAGGCTGCGCTCCATTGTCGACGAGCATCAGCTTCACACCGTCTGCGAGTCGGCCAAGTGCCCGAACATGGGCGAATGCTGGCACCGGGGTACGGCCACGATCATGATCCTCGGCGATGTATGTACGCGGTCGTGCGGTTTCTGTCACATCAAGACCGGGCGCCCGCCCGTGCTGGACACCGACGAACCTCGACGCGTGGCGGAGGCGGCCCGGCTCATGAAGCTGCGGCACCTGGTGATGACCAGCGTCAACCGCGACGAGTTGCCGGACGGCGGGGCGGCCCTCTGGGCGGAGACCATCCTGCGCGTTCGCGAGGCCAGCCCGGGCACGAGCATCGAAGTGCTCATCCCCGACTTCTGCGGCGACTGGGACGCGCTGAAGCTCGTGCTGGACGCGAGGCCCGAGATTCTCAACCACAACATGGAAACCGTACGGCGTCTTTACGGCGTCGTGCGGCCGCAGGCGAAGTACGAGCGGTCGATCGAGCTGCTTGCCCGCGCCAAGGCCGCGAGGCTGAACACGAAAACCGGCATCATGGTCGGCATCGGCGAGACCGACGAGGAAGTCTTGCGGCTCATGGCTGACGTGCTGGAGGGCACGCGCGGGCCCCACGGCTCGTGCGACATTCTCACGATCGGCCAGTACCTGCAGCCGACGCGCGATCACCTGCCCATCAGCCGGTGGGTCGGCCCGGAGCAGTTCGCCGCCTTCAAGCGCGACGGCGAGGCGATGGGATTCCGCCACGTCGAGTCCGGCCCCCTGGTGCGATCGAGCTATCACGCTGAGGACCAGGTGATTCTGCTCGATGAGCCGGTCGCGTAACCCATTCTGATGGCGAAACGCAGCGGTCGCCTCAGGCGCTGGCGCCCGAGGTCTGAAGCTGATGCTGCGCCAGCAGGCGATAGTGCGCGCTGCGCTCGAGCAGTTCGCTATGCGTGCCCTGATCGACGATGCGGCCGTCGTCCATGACGACGATGCGATCGGCGTCGATGACGGTGCTCAGGCGGTGGGCGATGACAAAAACGGTGCGTCCTTCGCGGAAGCGGCGGATGGCCTGGTTGATCTTGGCCTCCGAGTCGGCGTCGATCTGGCTGGTGGCTTCATCGAGGATGAGAATCGCCGGATCGCGCAGGATCGCGCGGGCGATGCACAGGCGCTGGCGCTGCCCGCCCGAGAGGCCCGAGCCATGTTCACCGAGGACCGCGTCGTAACCGTGCGGCAGGGCGGTGATGAACTCGTGGGCGAAGGCGGCTTTGGCCGCGGCGACGACGTTTTCACGATTCGTCCAGGAGCGGCCATAGGCGATGTTGTCGGCAATGGCGCCCTGAAAGAGGAAAGACTGCTGGGTCACGACGGCCAACTGGTCGCGCAGGGCCCGCAGATTGACATCGGCGATGTCGACGCCGTCAATCAGGACGCGGCCGCGTGTCGGCGAGAGCAGCCGGGGGAGCATGTTCAGGAGCGTGGTCTTGCCCGAGCCGTTGCCGCCGACGATGGCGATCGTCTGCCCGTGCTCGACGTGCAGGCTCACGTTGTCGAGGGCGGGTCGTTCGTCGAGGCGCTGCGAAGGGTAGTGGTAGGTGACTGTCTCAAAGTCGACGCTGCGTCGATGGCGCGGCGGGCTGGGCAAGGTCTGACGGAGGGCGGGATCGATCGGTTCGATGGGCGCGGCGATGGCGTCGAGAATGCGTTCGGCCGCGGCCTCGGCCTCCTTGATCTGGTTGTTGATCTTGGTGAAGGGCTTGATGCTGCCGCCCGCGGCCGCCAGGGCGATCATTGTGAGGAAGAACACTTCGCGATCAGCGTCAGGGGCCTGCACGAAGGCCCACCAGCCGGCGATGCAGGCGACCAGCAGGACGCCCAGCAGCGAGACGGTGTTGATGACCGGCGAGGACAGGGCGTCGGCCTGGCGGGCGCGCATCTGCTCGGCGAAGACCTGACGGTTGACGCGGCGAAAGCGGCGACGCTCATAGCCCTCGGCGCTGTAGGCCTTGACCACCGGGGTGGCGGAGAACGTTTCGTTAAGCACGCCCAGGAGCCGCCCATGCTGCTGGAGGGAGCGGCGCGTGGCCCGACGGATCACCCGGCCGAAGCGGTTGAGCAGGATGGCGATGGGCGGAGCGCCAAGCAGCGCGACCACCGTGAGCGGCCAGTTGGTGAGCAGGGCGAGTGTGACGGCGACCAGGCCGTAGGACGCCTGGAGGGCGGCGGTGGTCATGATGGCGCGATAGGCGCGCAGCAAGAGGGTGACGTCGACGACCATACGGCTCTCGAAGTCGCTGACGCCGTGCTCGAGGGTGTGGGTGAGCGGCGTGGCCAGGAGTCGGCAGAAGAGCCGGTCGCGCCAGATCAGCGTGCCGCGCAGGGCGACGGTGATGGAGAGCAGCTCGTGCAGGTAGCGGCCGAAGCCGCCGATGATCGCCAGGACGGCGACGACCGCCAATGTGACCACCAGGCCGGCGAAGGGACCGGTGGGCAGCATGGGCGTCAGCCATGCCGCGAAATCCTGGAGCATCCGCGGCCTACTGGGGTCGCCAAGGTATTGCTGGACGACGTGAGGCAGATCCTGGCCGTCACGGAAAAAGATTTTCAGCAGCGGCACGACCATGCCCAGCCCCGCGCCGAAGGAGAGGGCGGAGATGGCCAGGCCCGCCGCGGCGCCGGCCAACTGCGGCTTGTAGCGGAGCAATACGCCAGTGGTTTTCCAGAACGCGGTGCGTCGGGCCATCCAGGTGGATCCGTGGGAAGGGGCGTCAGCCGGCGGGGGGCTGCGGCGAACGATCAAGCGGCGGCCGGAACGGGTCAGGACTCTTCGGCGCGGCGAAACACGGCCACGATGTTCTCCACCGGCACGACAAACAGACGGTTATCCCCCTCGAAGTCGACTGGAATCGCTTCCTTGGGGTTGAAGAGCACACGGTCGTACTGCTGGATCGGGTAATCCTCGTCATGCTCGACCTGGGTCGAGACGGCGACGATCCGGCCGGTGAGCGTGGGGATTTCGATCTTGTCCGGTAGATGGATGCCGCTTTTGGTCTGCTTCTTATCCTCGTCCTTGCGGATCAGGACGCGCGCGCCGATGGGCTCGACGGTCTCAAGGACAGGTTTTTTCTTGGTGCGTTCACTCATAGCCCATCATTCTAGTGGGCCATGGGAGGGGGGTAAAACGGCGGCATTCCATGTCGCG
Organism: uncultured Phycisphaeraceae bacterium; assembly: GCA_964502445.1. Lineage (GTDB taxonomy): Bacteria > Planctomycetota > Phycisphaerae > Phycisphaerales > Phycisphaeraceae > CAZCWM01. The sequence goes on from CAZCWM010000007.1 coordinate 32,941, forward strand.
TCGTCGGTCGTCCCGCATCGGAGCCAGCGACTGTGTCGCCGGTCCGGGCTCACAGAGCCCGGCTCTGATTACGTTGGCATTTGCGCCGTAGAGCGGGCACCCCGCATTGCGGCCACGTAAGTCCAAGCGATGCCCACGGATCGAGGCCCGCCATGAGATTCACGGTGCAAAAGGTGGTTGGCCGAAAACCTTGGCCCGCTTGTTCTCATTTCATCCTCCGTACGGTCCGAGCGGGTCGTAGACCAGGCGGGCGTTGTCCGGCTTTTTGCCGTGCTCGTCGAAGAGGATCAGTTCATTGGGGCCGCTGGTGTGGATCCACGGTTCGGGCAGGTAGTAGCGGCTCTGTGGGGGGACTTTTCTGCCGGTCGCGGTGGCGACGAAGTAGCGGCCGACGTTGTGGCCGTTGAGATAGATCTGGCCTTTGCTCATGCCGCGTGGTTCGAGCCACAGGGGCATGTCGGTGTGGCTGACGGTGAAGTTCGTGCGGTACCACGCGGGCTGGGCGGGCGTCGTCTTCGGGGCGGGGCGGAAACGATCGGCCGCGGGCACTTCCCACGGGGCGAACGACCACTCGGCCTTGTCGGTGAGGACTTCGGCGGTCTGATGGAGCTTGACGCCTTTGATGAGATCGGCGGGGTCGTCGTGTTCGTGCATCAGAGCGAGTTTGAACTCGTTCTTGCCACGCTTCAGGTGTTCGCCGACTTCAAGAACCATGCGGCGGAAGTTGCCGCCGTCGTTGAGGCTGCCCAGCAGGGAGACGGGTTGACCGTTGAGCACCAGCACCGCGGCGGGGATGTGGTGCGTCTCAAGAATGACGGGCTTGGAGCTGGTGAGCGGGAACTCCCACACCACGCTGCGGTTGGGTCGCGGTTCATCGACCCGCATGTTCACCCAGAAGCCCGATAGCTCGAAGGGATCGGGAGCCGGGTCGTCGACGATCTTCGGTTTGCCGGCTTTCAGCGGCTTCAGATCGACGATGTGACCAAACAGACCTTTGGGTTCCCCGAGCTGCCAGCCGAAGCAGAAGCGGCCGAGGTTGTCGGCGAGAATGACGGTGTCGCCATCGAGCTTCAGCGGCGCGGGATGGGATTCGGCTCCGGGTCCGAAGCCGAGAAGCGCGGTGAGCCTGGCGTGGTTGTAGAGATGCAGTCGGTCGCCGGCCTGCGGCGCCAGGGCCCGGGCGGCGGACGCGGCCTTCATGCCCAGGCGGTACCAGCCGTAGCCGTAGTCGCACTCCAGTTGTTCCAGCGAAGTCGGGCCGGCGATTTTGCGATAGCGCGAGCTGCTGCCGTCGAGCATCGGCGTTTCGTCGGCGTAGTCCCATTCGCCGAGGCGAGGGGTGGTGCGGCGTTTGGGCCCGGCGAGCTTGCGGGCGGCCACCTGGCCGTTGGACGTGATGGTGAACACCGTGGGCCAATCGGGGTGTCGCACCGGCTGATCGTCAGCATCCAGCGAAGCGGCGCCGACGATCAGCCGGTCGGCCAGGGGATAGGCGGCGGCGAGCTGTTTCTCATTGAGCAGAACGATGTGGATGCCTTCATGCTCGTGAACCGTGGGTGTCTTGTCGCGCGGCACGGTGAGGGTGAGCGGCGCGTGGTCGATGGCGACTAAGCCCTCGCCGCCGCCCGGGCCATGCAGGACCAGCAGCTTCCCATCGATGAAAGCCAGCGGGCGGAAGCTGGTGTATGTCAACTCGATGGGCCCCAGCTTCGCGTTGAGCAGCACCCATGCGGCGCGATCTCTGCCCAGCGGCACGGGCAGGCTCAGGCCGTCGGGTAGCAGCAGCCGAGCGACGGCGGGGCGCGGCTTGGATCCCCGGAGCAGGAAGATCACGTCGCCCTGACTGCCGGTCTGATGGATGACGCTGAGGGCGTGCTCCGATTCATCGGGATTGATGGCGGCGGGCTGGGTGGACGGGTCCAGATGGGCGAAGACGTGGCTGAACTGGCTGGCGAACGTGGTCAGTGGTCGAACGGCGTGATACTTGGGGCCGCGCCCGCCAGCCTCCAGCAGGGGGGCGTCGTAGTCGTAGCTGGTGGTCATGTAGCACTGGTCGGTGGGGATGTTACGGCCACCGTAAAAGCCCAGGTTCGTCCCGCCGTGGAACATATAGAAGTTGAACTGACCGCCGACGGCGAGCATGGCCGCCAGCCGATAGGCCGTCAGCTCGGGCGGGCTGTTGTCCGCGTGATCGCGGCCCCACTGGTCGAACCAGCCGGGCCAGTACTCCGTGACCAGGCGAGGAGCGTTGGGCTGCGCCACGCGGAGCTGGCGCAGGTCGTGGGCCAGGTGGGTCATCGCGTTCCAGGTTTCGATGGCGCCCTCGGTGCGGTTCCACAGATTGTTGCAGGCATTGATGGGCGTGGTGCAGCCGGCTTCGCGGAGATAGCGGACCATCTCGTGCATGTAGTCGACATCTTTGGGCCGCGTGGGCGGATGGGGGGCGCAGAACCACTCATTTTCCGCTTGCACAAGGATGATCGGGCCGTTCTCGGGTCGGCCGTCGGCGCCGGGTGCGGTGATCTGCAGGTCTTTGACCTGGGCCATGACGGCTGACAGATAGCGTGAGCAGGCCTCGAGGTACGGGCCGCTAGCCTGTCGCAGAGCCATGCCGTCGATCCGGTGCAGCCATGCGGGCAGTCCGCCGAAGTCCCATTCAGCGCAGATATAAGGCCCCGGACGCAGGATGCAGTACATGCCCATTTCGCCCACGAGCTTGACAAAGGCGCGCAGGTCGGCGTCGCCTTCGAAGTTGAAGCGTCCGGGCTGGGGTTCATGAACATTCCAGAAGGCGTAGGTTTCGATGCAGTTGAGGCCGGCCTGCCTGGCGGCGCGCAGGCGATCGGCCCACAAAGCGCGCGGTGTGCGGGGGTAATGGATCGCTCCACTCACCAACCAGATACGTCGGCCGTCGACTGAGAAACTCTGTCCGTCAAAGCTGATGCTGGCCATGGAGACTCCGCGGCAGGCAGGTGGATTCGGCGGGCGCGGCGCCGAATCAGGCAAAGGTTTGGCCTCCGGTCAATGGAAGATACCATGACCGGCGGCGCGGGAGCGGCGGGGCTCGCCTCGCGCTCCGCGACGGCGATGGGCGGCGACCCGATCTCGGAAGGAAACTATACTCGACGACGCAACGGATGAAACATTGTCGTTCCCTGGTGTTTGGTGTGTGTCTGCTCGTCGCGGCTTCGCTGTGCGCGGGCTGCTATCGCCACGAACTGCGTCGGCTGGACCGGCGTGTGGCGGAGCTGATCCGTGAGGAACAGGCAGCCTGGCTCGAGTCCTCGCTGGATCATGACCCGAATCCGGTGCCGGAGCTTAACGTCCCCATGGACGGCGGGCGGGAGTCGAAGATCGGCCGCGGCGGACAACCCGGCGGCATGGACGCGCTGCCGGCATGGGCGGTGCCTCAGACGCAGCCTGCTGGCGAAGAGAACGGCGAGGCGCAGGAGCCGGTTCGCATGGACTTGCGGGCGGTGCTGGCCTACGCGGTGAAGCACGCGCCGGACTATCGCACCGACAAAGAGTCGCTGTTTCTGGAGGCGATATCGTTCCTCAGTGAACAGCACCTCTGGGGGCCGCGCTTTTTCAGCACGTTCAGCGCCGACTACGCGGCGTCGCCGGAGTGGGGCGACACGGATCAGGCGCTGACCCTGATGCAGAATCTGCGGGTGACCCAGCGGTTGCCCTATGGCGGTGAAGTCGCGGCGACCGCCTTGGTCAATTACGTCGACCAGTTGCGGTCGCAGAGCGACCAGACCCAGGACGGCCAGACCGGCGAGCTGTCCGTGTCGGCGACGGTGCCGCTGCTGCGCGGGGCGGGCGAGGCGGCGCGGGAATCGCTGATCCAGGCGGAACGCAACCTGATCTATGCGGTACGCCGGTTCGAGCGGGCGCGTCGGCGACTTCTGGTCGACCTCGCCACGGACTTCTACAGCCTGCTGCAGCAGGCTGTGAATATCGAGAATCAGCAGCGTCAGCTTGAGATTCTGGAGCGTCAGGAGCAGCGCTATCAGGCGCTGGCGGATGCCGGCCGCGTCGCCTACTTCGAGGTTCAGCGTTTTCAGACCCAGGTTTTGTTCGCCCGTTCGAATCTTGAAGACCTGATGGAAAGCTATGCGGCGGCGGTGGACGCGTTCAAGCTGCGGATCGGCATGCCGATGAGCGCGGCGTTGGAGCCGGTTCCTTCGGCGGTGCAGGTTCCGGACGCGGTGCTCGATCCGCAAGGGGCGGTGGCCGCGGCCCTGGCCCATCGGTTGGATCTACGCAATAGTGCCGATGGGGTGGAGGACGCCTATCGAGACGTGCGGATCGCCCGCAACAATCTTCTGCCGGATCTGTCAGTGAGCGCGGATCTGACGCTGCCAACCGACAGCGATCGGCGGCATGGCGGCTTTGCGCTCGAGCCGGAAGACGGGCGGTTTGCGGCGGGGATGACGCTGGACCTGCCGCTCGATCGGCAGCGCGAGTGGCTGGCGTATCGCAGCGCCCTGGTGCGGGCCGAACAGCGCGAACGCGGCTACCGTGTTGAACGCGACCAGGTCGTGCTGGAAGTGCGCAGCGCCATCCGACAACTGCGGCGTGACGTGGTGAATCTGGAGCATCAGCAGCGCAACGTTCATCTGGCCCAGCGCCGACTGATGGAGGTCGAACTCAAGGCCCGGACGGTGGGGCCGGAGGAACTGATTTCGGCGACGGAGGATCTTCTGGATGCGCAGAATCGTCTGGAGGAGGCGACGCGCAACTACCGTCAGGACAAGCTTCAGTTCCTGCTGGCCACAGGGCAGATGCGGGTATCGGCCGATGGGCAGTGGCGCGCTCCGGCGTCGCTTGAGACCCTGATTGCCGACGGCCAGGAGCCGCCGCCGCTGCAGGAGCAGATGCCAGACCAGACGCCGCCCGCCGCCGACGATTCGGGAACGCCCGTGGACCAGCCGGCGACGTCGCCGCAAGGGTCGATCGACTCAAAAACCACGGAAACGTCGTCCGGGCCGGCGGACGAGGACTAGGATACCAGCGATGAGTCGTTTGATGCAGATACCGTTGGCTTCAGGCCGTTGGATTCATGGGCGGCGACTGTCTGGCCGCATGCTGCTGGCGGCGAGCGTGGTGGTGCTGCTGGTGGTGTTGGTGCTGTGGGCCAGCCGAGGGCCGGCCGAAGGGGGCGCTGTGGGGCCCGCAGCCGCGGCCGCCGAGACCCGGGCCGAGTGGTTTGTGATGACGCGGCGCGATTTCGACGTGACGATCTCGGCCGCCGGTGAACTGGAGCCCAAGGAGAAGGTTGAGATCAAGAACGAAGTGGAAGGACGTACGGCGATTGTGGAGATCGTCGACGAGGGAGCGTCGGTGAAGCAGGGGGATGTGCTGGCGCGGCTGGCGGATGATGAGATCCGATCGAAGATCGACCAGTCGCGTCAGGACGTCGAGCAGGCGTTGGCGGACAAGGTGTCGGCCGAAGAAAGTCTGGCGATTCAGCGCAACGAGGCGCAGCGCAAGCAGAACGAGTCGCAGACCAAGCTTGCCCTGGCGACGCTGGATCTGAAAAAGTGGGAAGAGGGCGACGACGTCAAGAAGCAGCGTGATCTGGAACTGGCTCTGGAGAAGGCCAAACGCAACCTGGAGCGGACCCGGCGGGATCTGGTGGAGAGCAAAGCGCTGCATGCCGAGCGATTCATCAGCGACAACGAGCTGGAGGACGCTGAGATCGACGTGATCGAAGCGGAGAACGAGCTGGCGACGGCGAAACTGGAGATCGACGTTTACCACAAGTTCACGCGACCTAAGGAACGTCAGGACGTGCAGTCGAAGGTGGACGACGCGCAGGCCGAGCTGTCGTTGACGATCGACAAGAATCAGCGTGAGTTGCGGCGTCTGGAAGCGGACTTGAACAACCGCACGCGTACGTTGGAGCTGCGCCAGCAGAAACTGGCGGAGCTGGAGCAGCAGTTGGCCAAGACGGTGGTGACGGCGCCGAAAGATGGGCTGGTGGTGTATGGAACGTCTATGGATCGCTGGGGCCGCGGCGACCCCTTGAGGCCGGGCCGCGACGTTTCGCACAATGAATCGCTGTTCATCCTGCCGGATACACGGCAGATGGTGGCGGTTCTGAGCGTGCACGAGGCGATGCTCCCCCAGGTGCGGATCGGCCAGAAGGTACGGGTCACGATTGACGCCCGTCCCGGTGACATGGTGGAAGGTGAGGTTACGCAGATCGGCGTGATGGCCGAGGGCGGGCGCTGGTGGAACCCGGACGTGCGGGAGTACGGCGTGAAGGTCACGTTGCCGGCCGGGTTTGACACCTCTCTGAAGCCGGCGATGCGCTGTTCAGGGGAGATCGTCGTCGACCATGTGTCGGATGCTCTGGCGGCGCCGGTGCAGGCGGTTTTTACCGAGGGTGACCAGAAATACTGCTACGTCCATGCCGGTGGCGGCAAGGTGCGCCGCCAACCGGTGACCGTCGGCCGGCACAGCAACACCCATGTTGAGATGATCGACGGCCTGGGGGAAGAGCAGCGTGTGTTGCTTCGTCAGCCGCAACCGGGTGAGTTGTCCAAGTGAGACGGGCGGCACGCCGCGTTCAGCGGCGAGTCGGTGTGCATCGCCGGTGGAGCCGGTAGGCTCCATTCAAGGTGTGGTCTGTGCCTGCCAGAAGGGTTCGATGGTGAAGGCTCTCACCGGAAGAAGCAGCAGATAGACGGCCGCCTTCGCGCCATCGAGTGCACATGCGCCGAGGTTCGCGGGACTGTAGCCGTCCGGTTTGGCGTTGCTCAAGGCGGAATCGAGCGTCGGAAGGTCGAATGCGCCGTCAAGCCGCGCCAGGCGAGCGGTGGTTGGCGTCTTTGTCGCGAGCCACGCCTGCGGGTGTGTGGTCGTGCCGTCAGCCGGACCGACAGTCAGCACGGGCCAGCCGGATCGGTCGATCAGCGTGTGTGGATCAGAAGGTGGATCGGCCGTATGGATGGCGGTGACCGATGGCTCGGGAAGCCGTGCCGCGTCATCGTGTTGTTGGGCGGCCGCAGGCGTGTTCGGCGCTTCGCGTGGTTCGGCGGATTGCGCCCACGCCTGGCCAAGCCAGAGCGTCATGGTCAGCCAGAAGGTGATCCAGAGGATCTTGCGTCGCATTGCGTGATCTCCCTGTCTCGCGTCAACCTGCGGTGTCGGAGGCGGCTGCCCGCGTGGAAGTGTGTGTCAGTCGACAAATCGGATTGCGGGATTGTGTATCCAGTTTACCGGCCCATCGCTCGCCGCCCAAGCGGGTCAGGCGACGCTGGCGGCGCGGCAGACCGGTGGCCGGCGGAGATGCGGTGCATGAGCCGACCTGGATCGGACGCTGTCCGCCATTCCGTGACGCGGTGGCGGGCTTACGATGCATTCTGTTCAAGCTGGGGACGATCTGGACCTTACGGTAGCCAGCATGTGACTGGGGGTGGCGGCGGCGGAGGCTGGATCAAGCGGCCGACGTGTGCGGCGTCGGCGAAGGGCGTGCAGAGTCGTCAGGAGGCCTTGACGCATGGCGCCGCCCGCGTCACGGAAGAAACCCCAGCGACGGCGCGGCGTGGGCGCCGGGCGGGCGTCCGAGCGGGGTGGGTTGGCTGGCGTGTGCATGGCGAGGCAGTCTGAAAGCTTGTGGGGCGTCGAGATGCTGCGAAGCGTCTGCCGGCCAGGCGGTGTCGACGTAAAATTTGATTTTATAGCGTCTTAAGTTGCGCGACGTCATGAGCCGCCGAGGGCGATGGCGCCGGATGTTGCGTGGAGACCACATGGCTCGGCTGATGGTGGACCGCGGCAGCCAAGCCATGTCCCGCAGCGGCGTAGGCTGAGGCTGACTTGTGCCGATCGTTGCCCGCACCCGGGTGCGACGGTATCTTGTCCCGTTTTCCGTCTTCCGCCGCACCATAGGGTGTCGACGGCCCCTGGAGAGTGTGAGTGACGTCATGAGCAACAGCAGACCGCCCCGCAGCGCAGCGGACGTCGAGGCCGAGGCCAACGGCTCGGCGCCGGTGAACTCCAGCGCCATGGAGAAAGCGGCCGCGCTGGTCGAGGCCCATCAATACATTCGCGGTTTTCAGGGTAAGACCGTCGTGGTCAAGGTTGGCGGCTCGATCATGGACCAGCCCGAGGCCCTCGAACGGCTGTTGACCGACATCTGCTTCATGGACACGGTGGGCATGCGGCCGGTGCTGGTGCATGGCGGGGGCAAAAGCATCACAGCCGCGATGCAGCAGGCGGGTCTGGAGGCGCAGTTTGTACAGGGGCGGCGCTACACCGATGAGCGCACGCTGGCAATCGCCGAACACGTGCTGGTCAATGAAGTCAACCGCGGGATGATCCAGACGATCCGGGCCCAGGGCCATCAGGCGATGGGGTTGCATAGTCTGGCCAGTTGCGCGGTGTTCGCCCGCCGGCTGTTTCTCAACGCCCCGGGCGACGCCAGCAACGGATCGAGCCGAGGGGAGCGGAAGATTGACATCGGCTTCGTCGGCGAAGTGTCCTGGGTCAATGCTGAGATTCTCGAGGCGCTGGTGAAGACGGCGGTGATCCCGGTCATCGCGCCCATCGCACGCGACGCCACCGGGGGCAAGCTCAATGTGAATGCCGACAGCGTGGCCGGACACGTGGCCGCGGCCGTGCGGGCTGAGAAACTGGTGCTGGTCTCCGACACGCACGGCATCCGGACCCGGCCCGACGACCCGCGGAGCCTCGCGTCGCACCTGACAGGTGAGCAGATCACGCGGCTGATCCGCGACGGGGTGATCAGCGCCGGCATGCTGCCGAAGGTGGAGGCGGCAATGACGGCCCTTGCAGGGGGGGTCGGCAAGGTTCACATCATCGACGGGCGCATCGCGCACTCGTTGCTGCTGGAGGTTTACACCGAACATGGCGTCGGGACGGAGATTGTCAGTGCCGCGTGAGGACACGGCCGCACCTTCGGCGTGCATGGTCAAGGTGAAACAGAGGTCAGTGATGCAGCGGTTTCTTTCCATTGAAGATGCGAACGCGGCGCAGTTGACGCGCATCCTGGAGATGGCCGTCGCATTGCGCGAGCAGCGGCGTGGCGGCCATGCGGCGAAGCCGGTGCTGGCCGGCAAGACCGTGGCGATGATCTTCGAGAAGCCGAGCTTGCGCACACGTGTGAGCTTCGAGCAGGCGGTCTTTGAGCTGGGCGGCCGAGTCATCACGCTTCAGGCGGCGGAGGTGGGGCTGGGCAAGCGGGAGTCGACGGCCGATGTCGCCCGCGTCCTGGGCGGCATGGTCGACGCGATCGTGGCGCGCGTGTTCGAGCATCAGAAGCTTGAGGATCTCGCCGCCTGCAGCGGCCTGCCGGTGATCAACGCCCTGAGCGATGCTTCGCACCCATGCCAGGCGCTGGCCGACGCGCTGACGATGATGGATGAGTTTGGCTCCGACTTGACCGGTCGGACGCTGGCGTTTATTGGTGACGGCAACAACGTGGCCCGCAGCCTGGCGGTGTTGTGCGGTCGACTGGGCATGAACTTCGTCATCGCCAGTCCCGAGGGCTTTGAGCTGGAGGGTCCGGCCCTGAAGGCCGTGGGACTTGCCGCCAATGGCAAGGCGCTCAAGCGGCTGCGTGATCCGTATGAGGCGGTGGTCGCGGCGGACGTTATTTACACGGACACCTGGGTCTCGATGGGTCAGGAAGATCAGAAGCAGCGGCGTCAGGCGGCGTTCGCGGGTTACCAGGTGAACGCGGAACTGCTGGCGGCAGCCCCCGGGCATGCGATCGTCCTGCACTGTCTGCCGGCCTATCGCGAGGTTGAAATTACTTCGCAGGTGCTTGACGGGCCGCAAAGCCGGGCGTTTCCCCAGGCTCACAACCGTCTGCACGCCCAGAAGGGTCTGCTGGCGTACATGTTCGGGATGTGACGCGGCACGGGCCCCGCCGCGACAGCGGACACGCCATCGGCTAGGCTTGCGGTGCGATGAATGACTATGACCCCGAGTCTCAGGATGCGGATCCGCAGGAAGCCCAGGATGCGCGGGACCAGGAGCTTGCGGAAGCTCACCTGCTGCTGATCGTGACCGGGGCGCACTTGCGGGCGGAAATCGCCGACCGCCCTCTGGCGTACCAGTTGCGCACGCGCGTTGAGGACTGGGTTGAGCGGCACACTGGCGTGTTGACACAACCTATCGCGGCCGTGGTGTGCAGCGATGTCTGGTACCTGAACCAGAAGGTGCTGCATCGCCATCCGACGATCAGCCTCGGTGGGCCGGGCGTCAACGCCCTGTCGGCCTACTACTTCAAGCGTCTGGACACCGCCTATGTTCGGGAGGATGAAGTCATCATCCAGCTTGATCCGGAGTATGTGGACTTGCGTGTGTGCGTCTGGGGTCGGGATCACGAACGGACCGTGGAGACGGTAAACCTGTTCTGCGAGCGGTTCCTGGACGGCTACCTGCGGGCGGTGGTGACGCAGGTGGAGCCGAAGACCGACGGCGCGTAGGCCCGTCATCGGCCCGGCGGGGCGGCGGTTTGCCTCCCGGCCCGGCCGGCTCAATAATGCCGGGGGAATGGTTGTTTCTTCCGTCACCGTGATCGATCCGAGTATGGATGGGCAGGCGCCGCGGCGCGGCGCGGAAGTGTTGCGCGCCGGTGGTCTGCTCATCTTTCCGACGGAGACGGTATACGGCATCGGGGCTCTGGCGAGCAGCGACGAAGGTATGGATCGACTGCGTAGCTTCAAGGGTCGACCGGATGCGCAGCCCTTTTCCGTGCACCTGCCGACGGCGCAGGACGCGCTGGACTATGTGGATCCGTCGGACACGATGGTGTCGCGGCTGGTTCGCAAGCTGATGCCTGGTCCGGTGACGCTGGTGGTGCGGGTCGATGGCCAGGTCATTGAGCGGCAGCGGCAAGCGCTGGGGTTGAGCCAAGCGCAGGCGGCGACGGTCTGGCACGGGGGGACGGTGGGTCTGCGTTGTCCGGATCACCCGGCCGCGCGGGACGTGCTGGCGGCGGCTGGCGGACCGGTGCTGGCCAGCAGCGCCAACCGCCGGGGCCAGAGGCCGCCGACCGATGTCGATCAGGCGATCAGTGCGGTCGGCGCCGCCGCCGCCGTCGCGATCGACGGCGGACCCTGCCGCTACGCGCGGGCGTCCACGGTGGTGGCGGTGGAACCGGATCCGGACCGGCCCGGAGCCAGTCGGGTGAAGGTGCTGCGGGAGGGCATGTTCGACGAGCGGTACATCCGGAAACTGATGAATCAGACCATCCTCTTCGTGTGCTCGGGCAACACCTGCAGGTCGCCGATGGCGGAGGTGATCGCCCAGTCTGTCCTGAGCCGCGAGCGAGGGCAGCCCTGGCGGCAGTTGGAGGCCCAGGGCATGCGGGTGCTGTCGGCGGGGGTATACGCGGGCCCCGGAATGTCCGCCACGCCGGAGGCGGAGGCGGCGGTGGCGAAAATGGGTCTGGATTTGTCCAGCCATCGGTCGCGTCCGCTGACGCTGGAGCGTATTCGTGAGGCGGACGTGATCTATTGCATGACGCGCGACCACGAACGGGCTGTGCTTGCGATGGATCCGACAGCCGGCCCGCGGACAGTGCGTCTGGACCCCGATGGCGATATCGACGATCCTATGGGGTCAAGTCAGGACGTCTACGAGCGCTGCGCCCAGGCGCTGGCGCGGCACATCGAGCGGCGGCTCAAGGAGCAACAGGCATGAGAGTGGCGTTGGGCACCGATCATCGTGGCCAGGACGTTGCTCGCCGATTGGAGCAGATGCTGCTTCAGCAGCGGCACGAGGTGTTGTTCGTGTGCGGTGTGAACCAGACCTGCAGCGATTACCCGGATGCGGCCTGGCCGGTGGCGGCGGCGGTATCCAGCGGCGACGCGGATCGGGGGGTGTTGATCTGCGGGTCGGGCATCGGCATGTCCATCGCCGCCAACAAGGTGCGTGGCATTCGCGCGGCTCTGGTCCACGACGAGGTGGGGGCCGACATGAGTCGGCGTCACAACGACGCCAATGTGCTGTGCCTGCCGGCCGATCTACTGGGGCCGCGCCTGATCGAGCGCATCCTCACGACCTTCATGACCACGGACTTCGACGGCGGGCGGCACGCGCGGCGTGTGGCCAAGATCGCGGCGATCGAAAACGGTGACGACCCGCGTGAACTAACGCAGGATTCGTTGACCGCTCGTGTGGCCGACGCAGGCGACGGGTCGAATATGCTGGCGGGTTGACGTCGTGGACCACGGCGTGGCGTCCGTGGCGCATTGACACTGCTCAAGGCCGGTCTACGATGGCCGATAATGGCCCGCTTATGCATTCTTCGTACCGTCGGTTTGCTGCTTCTGACGCTGCTGATCCCGGCGCGCGCGGCGCTGGGCCGTCCGATGGCCATCGTGAGTCTGTCGCCGGCCATGTCGCGCAGCCTGGTCGAACTGGACCTGGGCGATCGACTGATCGGCGTGGGGGAACATGATGCGGCGGCGCCCGCCGGTCTGCCCGTGGTGGGCAACTACCTGTCGCCCAACATCGAGCGTCTGATCACGCTGCGGCCCACACACGTGGTGATGATGACTGGTAAAGAAGGGGCGCACGGCCGACTGGTTCAGTTGGCGGCCCGTCAGCCGTTTGAACTGGTGGCCTTCGCGGTGCCATCAACCGCTGAAGAGGCGATCGCGATTCTGCATCATCCATCCCGCGTCGATCTGGGCGAGGCACTGGACGTTGCGGACCGGGCGGCGGTGCTGGCCATGCGGATTCGCGCCCGCCTCGGGGCCTTGCGGGCGTTGACGGCCGACCAGCCGCGGCCGCGCGTGTTGCTGGCGTTTGGCGTCAATCCGGTGTGGGTCAGCGGCCCGGGCAGCGTGGAGGATGACCTGTTGAGCTATCTCGGCGCGGAGAATGCCGTGGCCGGCGCGGGGCAGGCGGCCATGATGCTCGACCGCGAGAAGCTCATGGGCAGCAGCGCCCAGGTGCTCATCCTGCTGATGCCGGGTGCGCCGCCGCTGGAGTCATTGGCTGAGGACGTGCGGCTGGATGCGTTCCGGGGGCTGCGTTTGCCGGCGATGGAGAGCGGCCGCGTGGCGCTGGTGGCCGACCCTCTGGTGCTGTTGGTGCAGAGCGCCGCCGTCGACGATGTCGCGGCGGCGCTGGCCAAGGCGATTCATCCGCAACTGACGGACGCCATCGATGCGTTGATGTGTCCCCCGCCGGTCGAAACGCCAAGCGATGCGACCTTGTTCGAAGCCTCGGCCACGGAGCCTTGTGAAACGCGTCCCGCCGCCCGCGCCACGGAGACCACGCCATGAGCGTTGTCTCGCGGTCGCGTCGGCCGCTCGTGATCGGCGTGACGGCGGTGCTCCTGCTCGTGGCCGCCAGCGCTCGGTTGTGCCTGGGCGAGACCTTCGGTTACCCCGGTGGCCGCGTCGATGCGGCGCTGTGGCGGCTGCTTGGCGCGTCATGGTGGGCGACGGAGGCGACCCCGCTGACCGTGCTGGATCTGCGTCTTACGCGCGTGGTGCTGGCGATTGTGGTAGGGCTGGCCTTGGCGGCGTCGGGTGTAGCTTTGCAGACGTTGCTGCGCAATCCGCTGGCAGAGCCGTTCATCCTCGGCCTGTCGAGCGGGGCGGCGGTGGGGGTGATGGCCCAGTCGCTGCTGTGGTACAAGCTGCACCTGGAGCTCGGGGCCAACCACCTGGGAGCTCTGCTCGGGGCGCTGCTGAGTATGGGCGTGGTGTATCTGGCGGGGCGCAAGCGCGGCGCGATCGACCCGCTGGGTCTGTTGCTGACGGGCGTGGTGCTGGCGACGGTGAACGGGGCGCTGGTGATGCTGCTCAACTACCTCGTCGGGCCCGGCGGTCTGCGTGACAACCTGGCGCATTGGATGATGGGCTATCTCAATGAAGCCGTGGGCGGACCGACGGTCGCCGTGGTGGGGGCGATGACGCTGCTGGGCGTCATTTTGTTGATCGGGCTCGGACGAGCGATGGATGTCGCGAGCTTTTCCGAGCAGGAGGCGGTGAGCCTGGGCGTGAATCTGGCGCTGCTGCGCACGATTCTGTTTGTCGCGGCCGGGACTCTCGCGGCGGGTTCGGTTGTTCTCGCGGGGCCGATCGCGTTCGTGGGGCTGATCTGCCCCCACGTGATGCGCGGGCTGTTGGGGCCGGGGCATCGGGCCCTGATGATCGGCTCGGCGCTGGCGGGCGCGACGCTGATCCTCGCGGCCGACATCGCCGCCGTGCTGCTGGATCACTGGTTGTGGACGGGATTGATGCCCGTGGGCATCTTCACCGCGATCTTGGGTGGGCCGGTATTCCTCTGGGCCCTGCGCCCGCAACTGGGGCGCGACGGGAGTTAGCGGCGACGGAACAGGCACTGGGGCATGGCAGCGAACCTAGTCGCGCGCAAAGCACATAATTGATTCCAGCGAAGGGTCATATCCGTTTGCCGTATTGACCGTCAATGTCGGTACGTCCAGACGCGGGGGATCGTAATCGCCGATCGGCAATTCCTGCTCCTCTTTTGCCGCCCAAACCGCTCTGTCAGAGTGAAACCTGGCTCGATTGGGGTCCGCCGTACCACGCTCTATGAAACGTGCGCGGGCTACGTGACCGTCAACCATGCAGTGAATGATGCGAACTCGCGCGAGCTCTCTGAGGCGCTCCAGTTTGGGCACCCACAGTTTGTGCTGAAATGCGGCCTCAGCGATCAGGGTGATGTCGTTGCGAAGCAGAAGTTCGACCGTGTTGAAGAACAGGTTATAGATCTTCCACGAGATGTCATCGCCCAGCTTCCCGTTGTTACGTGTCGTGTTGACAAATCCCTCCTTCAGTTCATCGCGGCAGATAGCGGGACAACGCACCACTTTCGCCATCGCATGTGCTAGCGTGGTCTTTCCCGATCCCGGCCGCCCGGTCACGACGATCAGAAGCGGCTGCGTTTTAGGTGCCATTGTACTCATCGGGTTGTGGTCGCCAGCATGGAACTCTTTGCCTGTTCGCGGGTATTTGCCAACGCTAACCGCTCCTCAGGCTGCGGGCCAGCCGCCCACGTGCTGATTCTCCCAGCCCATCGCGTCGCCCTCTGGCACCCCGGCAATCCCAAGTCGGCGCATCATGTAAAGGATCTGCGCCCGATGATGCATCCCGTGTGTGGCCAGGTGCAGAATGCCGGCTCCGTAGGACTTGTGCCGTGGCGGACGATCGAGCTGATCGACGAACGTGTCATCGAACTGCTTTTCGTCGGCGATCCGTCGGGCAAGCGCAAACAATTCGCCTGCGGCCTTGTCGAACCGTTCGGTGAGTGCGGCAATCGGCACCTGAGCGGGCGTTCCGGAACGAATGCGACCGCAACCGGTCATGAGGTTGGTCCAGAGTTCCACATTCTCCACGATGTGAATAAAAGTCTGTCGCAGTGTGCCAAGCCCGATCGGGAACTGACGGTCCAGTTGCTCATCATCCAGTGATGCGCACAGCCTCAGGAGGCGGCGGGTTGTCCATGCGTCGTGCTTGAGCAGGCGAAGCATGTCCATGGGAAAGTCCGCGTCGCGGTGAGTGACATCGTGCAGCTCGGCAGACGGCGCTTATTGTTTTGTATATGCTGGTTGAAGGCGTTTGATCATGGGATAGTGCCTGACGTTCAACGTCTTCAGTTCGGCGCCTTCAGATTGCGCCGTCGCCGCGACAATGGCGTCGGCCAGCCCCACGCCGTGCGACTTGCCGAAGTCTCGCTTGAGCAGGCCACCACATCGGGCGGTTTCAGCCGTCACGGGGATGACGCGAAAAAGAGACATGACGTCATCCAGCGTCGCTTGTTCATCTGCACCTTTCACACCCGCATAAAGCTCGGCCAGCACGATAGCCGACAGGACAATCCGCTCGGCGTGCGATCGAACAAAATTAACCGCTTTGGGGTCGCCGCGTAGATAGTCGATCATTACATCAGTATCGACGATAATGCCCGCGCTCATCCATTCACCCCCCGGTCCCATTCCCGGCGCAAGGCCCGGAAGTCGGGCAGGTCGTCTCGATCCTTCCACATGCCAGCAGCTCGCCGCAAGACGGCATCACGCCGCCTCGCACTGGACTGCTCGATGAGGCGATCGATCGCCTCACGGATCAGCTCGCTCTGTTTCTTGCCGGTTTCTGCGGCCAAGACCGCGAGCGCCTTACGCTCCTCGTCCGTCAGATACAGTTGTGTACGAACCATGGCACACCTCTGGTGTATACATCGTCATTATACAGCGTATAGCTTGAGTGAGCAATGGTTTTGGGCGTCACCCCGTGTGTTACCCGTTCGGCACCACGCCGCAGTCGATCTCCCGCCATCGGTCGTGGGGACCGCCCTGGGCCCAGGCCTTGGCGTCGTTGTAGGGGGCGATGAGGTTGAACACATCGCGGAAGCAGACCGTTTCGATCGCCAACTGGTGATGGTCCATGGTGAGCAGCCGGGCTTCGAAGGGCGACTCGCCGAAGGCGGCGGTGGTCATGGCGTGGAAGGTGCCCACGGGCAGGATGTGGTGGGCGTGGCAGTGGCCCGACATCACAAGCTTCAGGCACGGGTACTGGCGGCCGATGGCGCGCAGGCGGATAAGCAGCTCGGGATTCGGTGGACTGGACAGCGGCCCATTGTCGCCGGGGGCGTGGTCGAGCGAGAGGATCTGACTGTGCAGGGCCAGCAGCAGCGGCCGACCGAGGGCCTGGCAGCGTGCAGCCTGCTCCTCGATCAGGCGCCACTGCCCATCGGCCAGCACAGGCAGGGAGGGCACGCTCAGATCCCAGTAGTAGGGTCGATTCAGGTTATACCAGTGGTGAGCGATGACCAGCAGGTCGGCGTCGGGGTGATGGACGACGAAGTCGAACTGGCCTGCCGGCAGAAGGCCGCCGTGGCCGGCACGCCAGAGGTCGGCAGCTTGCGGCGACATCAGATCATGGTTGCCCAGGCACAGGTGCACCGGCCGTCCCAGGGCGGTGAAGGTGGCCACCGCCGTGTCGATGTGCTCCGGCCGGGGTGTCGAGACGGCGTCGCCGCCGTGGAGCACGTAGTCAACATGCTGTTCTTCAAGCCAGGCGGGCAGGCGGTCGTAGAGTTCGTCGAAGCACTGCGGGCTGTACGGCTGGACCATCCAGGGATCGTTGGGATCCTGCCCCAGGTGCGTATCGGTGAGATAGAGGATCCGCAGCATGCGATCAGGTCCGCGTGGCGGCGCCGTCCGTGCCGGCGGCGTGGGATCTGGGACGGTCGAACCATTGGCCGGTGAAGACTTCTTCGGCCGGACCGGTCATGAACATGTGCCCGGTGGGTTCATCCCAGCGAAGGGACAGGTCGCCCCCGGGCAGATGGGCAAGCACTTGGCGGGCGGTGCGCCCGGTCAAGACGCCGGCGGCGCAGACGGCGCACGCCCCGGTCCCGCACGCCAGTGTCACGCCGCTGCCGCGTTCCCAGGTCCGCATCTTCAGCTCGTTGCGGCTGTCCACCTGCACGAAATGCACGTTGATCCGCCGGGGGAACCATGCGTGCCGCTCCAGCACCGGGCCAACTTTTTCCAGAGGGATCGCCGCGACATCCTTGCAGAAGATCACCACGTGCGGGTTGCCCATGGAAACGCAGGTCATTTTCGGCACAACACCTGCCTTAACCAACGCGGCCTCATGTTCAGCACCGGGGCAGCCCTCCGATGGGCCGTCTACATTGATCACCCGCGCGTCGGGCGCGAGTCCGGGAATCGCCACGGGAATCTTCGCGGCTTCCAGAATCGGCTCGCCCATGTCTACCGTCACCTGGGCGACTTTGCCGTGGGCGTCGAGCGCGTAATCCAACGACAGCACTCCGCGGCCGGTCTGCACGCGCATCGGTCGAGCCCTCGACAGGCCATGATCGTAGGCGAGCTTGCAGACACAGCGCACGCCGTTGCCGCACATTTCCGACTCGGAGCCGTCGGCATTGAACATGCGCATGCGCACATCGGCATCGACGCCGGTCGACGGGGGCAGCACCAGAATCAGTCCGTCGCCGCCCACGCCGAAATGCCGATCGGAAATCGTCTGGGCCAGTGCGACCGGCTCATCCACCAACTCTGTAAAGCCGTTGACGTAGACGTAGTCGTTGCCGATCCCATGCATCTTGACGAAGCGCACGCGTCAATCTCCGAAAAGGTGAATTATAGCGGCAGCGACGGTTCCCGGTCGGCGGCGCGCCGCCGACCGGCGATTATGCGCCGGCGGCGACGGCTGCGATCAGCAGGACCGTGACCGCCAGACTCAGAAGTTTCAACCGTCGTACCGTGCGGTCGATGGGCAGGCGTGTGACCGGGCGGTTGACGAGGTTGTGCATCGCCGCGATGCGTGCGTTGATCGAGCCGTGGCGGAAATCGCGACGGTTCGGGTCCATGCCGTTGAGTTGCGCGACGACCCGCAACGTCCGGGCCATGGCGGCGACGGCCGCCTCGCTGATCCGCGGGGGTGTGGCTGGTTGCTCGGTTGGCGACGATGGATGGACGGCCTGGGAGGATGAATCAACCCACGCGGTAGACAGATGAGCGACGGCGAATGCATCGGCCTGGCTTTCCAGGCGCCGGGAGATCAGGCCGAAGCCCATGATCCACAGTGCGGCGGCGGCAATGCCGATAGGCCACTCCACGGTCCATCCCGGATCGTAGGCGGCCAGAAACAGATGCTCCATAAGCCAGCCCAGGCTCGCGGCAAGGGCGAAGAGCATCAGCATCATCCACGGGATGTGCTGGTGCCGCACGTGTGCCAGTTCGTGGGCCATGGCGGCTTCGATCTGGGTTGGTTCCAAGGCATCGAGAAGGGCGTCGCTGAGGAGGATGTAGCGCAGCGGCCGCCAAGGGCCGACGACGGCGGCGTTGGCCAGGGAGCCGAAGGTTCGCCACAGCAGGATGCGCCGTACGCGCACGTGGACCTGCCCGCACAGCGTTTCGAGTTGGCGGCGCAGCGGCCCGTCGGGCAACGGCTGCGTATCCCACACCATACACAAGAGCGGCGGGGTGACGGCGGCAATGAAGGCGGCGCCGAGAACCGCGGCGATGGTCTGTGGATCGACATCGCCGACCCTCGGCCCACCGTCGCCGGGCCATAGGCGGCCGGCGATATCCCACCAGGTGAGAAACAGCCCGCCCGGCACGAGCCCGAGAGCCAGTTGATGCCGCGCCTGCTGGGCCACGAATTGCGAACGCGACCAGATGGGGATGACGGCTCGACCCTCGTCCAGATGGCGGATGAGGACAGCCTCGCGGAACCGCCGATCGATCGGATACTCCAGCCACCAGTCGATCATGGCGACGCCGAGGGTCGGAAGCAGGGCCACGATTTCGTCAAGGAGGATCAGGTCGCCCACGCCGGCCCGAACCATGCCCAACCAGCCGAGGCTCAGGTCGAGTCCGAAGGCCAGCAGCAGCGTGATTCGCAGCCCGCGGCGCCATCGACCGAAGCGGCGGATGGCGAGGTCTGGCTGTGTATCGAGGCGGCGTGCGGCGCGGCGAGCAGCCAGCCATGCGGCCGCGATCAACAACAGTTTCACGGCCAGGATGACCGCAAGCCGCCGCGGTGCGGGCCCGATTTCGCCGGCCCAAGGCAGCCCATCGGCCGCTGGGTCGGCCAGGAGCAAGCCGAGAATCAGCAGCAGCGAGAACAGCGGCATGCGTTGTGGCGTCCGAAAGGCTTTGGCGAAGGCGGGCCGGCGGTGGTCGGCTGAACCGCGGCGTGTTACTGTGAACGCGCCAATTCCGCAGGATAGCGGGTTGCGTCGGTCGTGGCGTGCCATGCTCGCCCAGACATCGAGCGTACGGAGTCGTCATGGATCAGGATTCTCAGATACCGCCGGGTTCGGGCCAGCCCCAGGGCGGCAGTGCAGGCGGCGGTCCGAATCGACCTTTGACGCCCGGGTCGCGGCGGCCAGTTGCGACCGGCGGGCTTGGGGCCGCGCCGCCTCCCCCGCCTCCGGGCTATCCGCAGGTTGTCATGCCCCCGCAGCGCACCGGCGATAGTTGGACGCTGCGTACCCTGCGGTGGATGCTCTCGTCCCTGCTGATCTTCTCGATCCTGCTCAACCTGTTTCTGCTGATGCGGCTGGGCCTGCTGTCCGCCGGGCCCCAGGAAAAGGTTTACACACGCGGCGACGCGACGCGGCGCATCACGATCCTGCCGATCGAGGGGCCGATCTTTGATGTCACCGACCAGTTCGTGCATGAGGCCCTGAATCGCCTGGAGACGGATCCACCGGCCGCGCTGCTGCTGCGCATCGATTCGCCGGGCGGCGCAGTGGCGGCCTCGGATCGCATCGCCCAGCGGCTCCATCAGTTTCGCGAGGCGACGGGTGTGCCGGTCCTTGCCAGTTACGGCGGCGAAGCGGCGAGCGGGGCGTATTACATTTCGGCGGCCTCAGACCGAATCATCGCCGAGCCGACGTGCGTCACCGGCAGCATCGGCGTGATCATGCCTGCATTCACGATTGAGCAACTGCTCGACAAGATCGGCGTGACGCCGCGGACGGTGATCGCCGGCGGCGCGACCCGCAAGGATGTGGGTTCATTGACACGTGCTTGGACGGACGACGACCGGCAGGTGTTGCAGGGGATCATCGATCACATGCACGCGAGGTTCGTGGACACCGTGGCCGAAGGGCGTGGCTTGTCCCTGGAAGCGGCACACGCCGTCGCCGATGGAGCTCCATTGACGGTCGAGCAGGCCCTGGAGAGGAAGTTGATCGATTCGGTAGGGTACCTGCCCGATGCGATCGACCAGGCGGCGGAAGCGGCAGGTTTACCCGAGAATGTGCAGCCGCATGTCACGATCATCCGCATGCACCGGGGGCTGGGGGGGTTGAGTCCCCTTGGTGCGGCATGGTCGGCATCGTCCTGGCTCGACCACCAGTTGCAGGCGGGCATGGCTGATGCATGGTTCGGCCGCCAGCCCCTGTACATGCGTTCGCCATGACAGCGGTCGTGGCTTTGCCGGTATGTGAGAGACGCATTAAGATAGACCGGTCATGCATTACGACGACGTGCCCGGTCACCGGTGCCGATCTGACGTTCTGCTCCCTTTGAGAAAGGATCCGAATCATGCGTGAATGGCTCCAGAGAAACCAGGGGCTGGCGACGGTGATCGCTGTGGTCATCCTGGTGATCGCGCTGGCCATGGTGTTCATGGGCGGCGGCGGCAGCGCTATCGGTGGAACGTATTATTACGATCTGAACACCAACGAGTTGTTCACGAGCAAGGACGGCAAGGTGCCACCCTTCGAGACCGCGTCCGGTTCCACGGCGGAAGGTGAACCCGCCGGTGTGGAAGCGGTGGTCTATGCCTGCAGCGAAGAGGAATGCGGCGAGGTGACGGTGGAGAACATCGGCTACCTGACCAAATACACGCCCAAAGGTCTTGAACTGGTCGAGCAACTGAACTCGCTGCCCCTGGATGATCGCGAAACCCGCCAGCAACTGGCCCAGCAGATTGAGTTCAATCGCGTGGCGCGGCTGCCCGGGGAGAGCGAATGGGTCTCGACGATGCATCCCAAGATACTCGGCATTCTGAGAACGCTTCAGAACGGCCTATGCCGCGGGCGCGTACCGGTGCGCTGCCAGCCGCAATGACCGCCGCATCATCGCCAAAGTCTTCCAGCCCCGAGGGTCAAACTCGGGGCTGTTTTTTTTGTGGCAGCGTTCAAAGCGTGCATCGGTCGATCGCGAAGCCGCAGGCAGCGTCGCACACCCGGGCCGTCGCGGCCGGGACGTTGTTGAGCGGCATGGGATTGGGCGCGTCAAAGGTATGCGACGCGCCGGGTACGATCAGAAACTGGGCCCGGTCACCGGCGGCGTCGCGCAGTCGATGGGCGTCGCGGACGGGGACGGTGGCGTCGGCCTCGCCGTGGATGATGAGCCATGGGCAGGCGAGAGTGGTCGCGGCGCGAAGGGGGTCGAGGGCCTGTGGATTGAGCTCGATTTCGCGCAGCCAGTGGCGGCCGATCCGCAGGTTCTGGCCCGTCCGGGTGGAAGGCGACTCGAGGTAACCGTGAGTGCGAAGTTGTTGTTTCTGTGATTCATCCAGCGAGCAGGCGTCGGCCGGGGCGGCGGCGGTGATGACCCCCGCGGGCTTGGCACGAGTCTGAGGCGACTGGATCATGCGGGAGGCCGTCAAGAGGGCGGTTACCCCGCCGCGACTGTGGCCGAAAAAGATCAGAGGCAGACCGGCCTCGTCGATGCCGGGGATGCGTCCGCCACGCGCCGCCAGGGCCACGTTGGCCAGATCGGTGATCTGCTTGCCCCATGTGTCGCGCTCGAAGAGATCGAGGCGGTCGAAGTTGTAGCCGCGATCGAACGTGGCCAGGTTGTTGGCCAGACCTCCGTGGCTGAAGTTGAAGCGGACGGCAAAGAGGCCGCGCCGCGCCGCCTGCTCGGCCAGATAAGGGAAAAAGCCGTAGTCCTTGTAGCCCTTGAAGCCGTGGCAGATGATCAGAACGCCTGTGATCGATCCAAGGCTGGGGGGCATGTGCGTGGTGCCGAGGATCGGCTGATTTTCGGCCCCTGGCAACGTCCAGTCGAGCTGCTGACTAGGCATGACCCGGCAGGATAGGTGGCCGATCAGCCCGCGGCAACCGATTTCAGGCGCACTTCTTAATGAAGCAATCAAGTCCGGGCGTTCACCTCTCACATGTGTCACGAGTTGATAATCCCCTGGGCGCCTGGGTGCGGCGATCTGCTATCGTGACGATCTGTCATGGCGGCGCTTGACCCTTACACATTGCGCAAACTTCGCCAGCACGTCGAGGCTGAGCGGTGCTTCGGCGTCGAGGCAGTGCCTGTGCGGCACCGCACGCTGGACAGTGACGGCTGTGCGGGCGGCGATCAAGGACCGCCCGACGGGCTATCTCGAGGCATGCCGGGCGATGAGCGTGGTGAAACCACATCGCCTGGCCAGGCGTTCGCATTGTTTGAGGAAAGCCCGATGCAGCCCACCGGTCAGAACGGCGCGGTCCAGACGGCGCTGCCCGCTGTCAGCGACGAGGAACTGGCGCAGTTGGCGGGGCTGGATCGTCAGCAGAAGGCCAAGCGATTGGCCGAGCTCGATACGACTCAGGTTCGTGGCTGCACGCGGTGCGAGCTCTGCCGAAGTCGGACGCAGACGGTCTTCGGTGTCGGCGACCCGGATGCGGCTCTCATGTTCGTCGGCGAGGGGCCAGGGCAGAACGAGGATCTGCAGGGCGAGCCGTTCGTCGGACGGGCGGGGGAACTGCTCAACAAGATGATCGAGGCGATGGGTCTCAGCCGCGAGCAGGTTTACATCGCCAACGTGGTCAAGTGCCGTCCGCCCAACAACCGGACCCCCACGCCGGCAGAGGCCGCGAACTGCTGGCCGTACCTGCAACGCCAGATCGCGATCATTCGCCCAAGCGTGATTGTCACCCTTGGGGGACCGGCGGCGAAGCTGCTGCTGGACACACCGACGGGCATCACCCGCCTGCGCGGCACATGGCACCAGGTTCCGGGCCTGCGGGCTGACGGCCAGTCGATTCCCGTCATGCCCACCTTTCATCCCGCTTTCTTGCTGCGAGCCTACACCAAGGAGAATCGTCAGAAAGTCTGGTCCGACCTGCAGGCGGCGATGGGGCGGATTGCCGGGCGCGCTTGAACATCGTTCTCTCACGGCCTGCTTAGACTCCTTCCGACGTCGCAAGGCAGCAGCCGCGCATGGGGGCGGTCCCACTTTCGGCTGATA
This sequence comes from uncultured Phycisphaeraceae bacterium, assembly GCA_964502445.1. Lineage (GTDB taxonomy): Bacteria > Planctomycetota > Phycisphaerae > Phycisphaerales > Phycisphaeraceae > CAZCWM01. The sequence continues at coordinate 56,634 of CAZCWM010000007.1, forward strand.
CGACTTTCCACCTTAAGTCAGTCATGGCAAGCGCCGATTCAAGCAGGGCGGGCGGTCTATCCGCCTGGAGACCGGGTGCAGGCGTCGGCGCTTGCGCGACGGAGCCTTTCAAGCCGTTCCGGCAGGGAAGTCGATATGAGTCAGGAAGTTGGACCGATAAGCAGCCTGACGCTGCGGCCCCAGGACGCCCATGCGGTGCGTCAGTGGCGGGGGCGGCGAAGTGTTGAGCGGCCGGCGATGAACCCGGCCCCGGATGTACGTCAAGCGTTTGAACGGACGCTGGCGGGCTGGGTGGGTGATCTGCTCAGCGATCGGCCGAGCCTGAGCCTGGCGGCGTCTGAGGCCATGGCGGATGCCGAAGGGCTGGCGGATTACCACGACCGGGACTGGCGGCGGCTGTATCGAGGCAGCGTCCTGGACGATTAGACCTCTACCGGCCTCGCGGCTCATCTGGCCGTCGCGCGCCGGCCGGTGGAGCGAGGACGGGCGGTATGGGCACCATCACCAGCGGCATCGGACTGGTCAGCGGCATCAACCACCAGGAGCTGATCAATCAGCTTATGGCCTTGGAGGCCAAACCCAAGCAACTGGTGCAGCAGCGTAATGCCGTGCTCCAGGCCCAACAGGTGGCCTTTCAGGACGTCATTGCCAAACTCACGTCCTTCAAGCTCAGCGTCTCGACCCTGGCCAGTCTCAGCACCTTCAACACCACCACCGCCGCCAGCAGCAACGAGGACGTGCTGACGGCGACGTCCAGTTCAGTCACCACGCCCGGCAACTATTCCTTCACCGTCCAGCGACTGGTGTCGGCTCAGCAGATGATCACCAGGGTGCTGCCCGACAAGGACACGACGGTGTTCTCCGCGACGACGCTCACGTTTGAAGGCGCAGCAGCGCGGCTGGAGAGGGACACCTACCTTGACGAATTGAGCTTCGGCGGCGGCTCGTTTTCGCGCGGCAAGATTCGCATCCAGGACGCGGCGGGCAACATCGACACGATCGACCTGAGCCGGGCGACCACCATCAACGACATTCTCGATGCCATCAACGGCAGCGAGGAGGTTAGTGTGGTGGCCCGGGTGCGAGGCGACGGGCTGGCGATCACCGACGCCAGCGGCGGCGTGGGGTCGCTGATCATCAGCAACGTCGGGACGACCGGCACGGCCAGCAGCCTGGGTATCTCTGGAAGTGCGGTTGGCGGCACGATCAATGGCTCACAGATCAACGGCGTGACCACGGCCACCCGTCTGGGGACGCTCAATGACGGCACCGGCGTCCACACCCAGACGACCGTAGGGGCGGCCGACTTCACCATCCAGCAGCGCGACGGCGTCGCATTCACCGTTGATCTTGACAATGTTGCGGACCTGGGCGACGTCATCGATGCGATCAACAATGCGGCGGGCAACACCTCGATCACTGCGGCGATCAACGATGACGCCACGGGGATCAAGCTGACCGATAGTTCGGTCGGAGGTGACCTGATCGTGACCGCGGCGGCAGGGTCCTTGGCCGCGGTGGATCTGGGTATTGAAGGCAACCACGGGGCTGTGGCCTCCGTGCAGGGCGACAGGCTGATTGCCGGCATCAATTCCCGTCTGCTCAAAAGTCTGGGCGGCGGCAGCGGCGTCGGGGCGGATCCGTCAGGCTCGCGGGTCATCGAAATCTATACCCGGGACGATGCCGTCACCCCCAAGATCCTCGACCTGTCCAGCGCCCAGTCGGTGGCGGACATCATCGATCTGATCAACGACGCGGGCATCGGCGTGACGGCGTCGATCAACACGGCGGGTAACGGCATTCAGCTCACGGACACCACCGGCGGGAGCAACGATCTGGTCATCGCCGACGTGGACGGCACGGCCGCGGCCGATCTGGGCCTGGCCGGAACTTACACCGCGAATGTGGCCGACGGCGGCAATGCCCAGCTTCAATACGTCAAGGAGTCGACCCTGCTTGCCGACCTCAACGGCGGCCGGGGCATCGCTCGCGGCAAATTCACCATCACGCTCTCCAGCGGCGCATCAGCCACCATCGACCTGACCCAGGGTGATGAGCGGACCGTTGCGGATGTGCTGGCGGAGATGAACGCGAAGTTTACGTCGGCCCAGTTCAACGCCCGCATCAACGACACGGGCGACGGCATCTACCTTGAGGACAAAACCAGCGGCGGCGTGGCCATGACCGTTGCGGAGGTCGGCTCGACAACCGCACGCGATCTGGGCATCAAGGGCGCGGCCGCCAGCGCCGGCGGAGACATCGACGGCAGCTTTGAGAAAACCATCACCATCGATAGCGTCGACACGCTGGCCGGTACGACGCTGCTTTCGTCGCTCAACGAGGGAGAGGGCGTGACGGTCGCCGACGGCAAGGTGGATTTCCAGATCACCACGGCTGACGGCGTCGTCCACGACGTCAATCTCGACGGTGTGGCCGATATCGACGCGCTGATCGTCGCCGTCGACGCGCAGACCGGCGGGTCGGTGACGCTGGCGGTTAACGGCACGGCCAACGGGTTCACGCTCACGGACAACACCAGCGGTGCGAGCGCCTTCTCAATCGCGGCGGTCAATGGTTCGCAGGCGCTGACCGGCCTGGGACTCGAAGTGTCCGACGGCAACGGAGACGGGATTCTGGCGGGCACATCGGTGGTTGGCGGAGTGACGCTCGACAGCCTGGTGACGCGGATCAACGAGTTGCAGGCCGGGATTCGGGCGACAACCATCGGCGACGGGCGTGGCGGCTATTCGTTGAGTCTTTTGGCGGCCAATCCAGGATCGGCGGGCGCGTTCATCTTTGACGACGGCGGCCTGGGACTGAGCGCTCGAACCTTTTCCGAGGCCCGCGACGCGGAGTTGTTCGTCGGCTCGCCGGCCATGGGCAAGCTCATCATCAGTTCGAGTAACACCGTGGAAGGTGTCATTCCCGGTACGAAGCTGTCGCTCAAACGCGCCAGCGCCGATCCGGTGACGATCACCGTCGCGCGTGACGACTCGGTCGTGAAGGACGCCGCCGCCAGCTTCGTTGAAAAGTTCAACGCCGTGATCGACACGATTGATAAGTATGACACCTACGACAGCGAGACCAAAGAGCGGGGCCTGCTGCTGGGAGACGCCACGCTTTCGCAGATCGAATCGACGATCATCAACCTGATCACCGGCTCCAATCGCGACGTCGGCGGTCAGTTCACACGGCTGGCGCAACTGGGCGTCACCTTCGGCAGCGGCCGCAAACTCAGCTTCGACGAATCCAAATTCGATGCAGCCATGGTCGCTGACCGCGATGCGGTCAAGAACCTGCTGACCTTCAAGGAAATCCAGACCAACGCCGATCGCAGCACGGTTTTTGTCGAGGGCACGTCGCGACCGAAGCTGGCGGCTGGCGGCATCGGCGCACGGCTGGACGACCTGCTGGCCCGATTGCTCGACAGCACGCTGGCCAAACGCACCGAAGGCATCGACGGGCAGATTAAACTGAACAACGACCGTATCGGAAGCATCGACAAGCAGCTCGAAGCCAAGCGTGCCCGCTACGAGGCCCAGTTCGCGGCCATGGAGACGGCACTGGCCCAACTTCAGGCTCAAAGTTCGTCGCTCTCCAGTCTCGCGAGCCTTGCGGCGGCGGCCTATACGAGAAACTCGTAGTCAGGTTCGGGACTCTGGAGCGGCCGGAGTCGGGCGTTATCGGCCCCGAGGCTCACGAGCATCAGGAAAGCTGGCCGATACAGCCTTCACCGGCACGGGCCAGGCGCCCTCTTGGCGTTTGAGCCTCTGGCTGAGGTCACTGACTCACAGATGTTGCCATGAATCAGAATCCCGCCAGCACCTACCTGCGCACCCAGATCATGACCGCCAGCCCGCAGGAGCTGCGGCTGATGCTGTTCGGCGGCGCGATCAAGTTCTGCCGTCAGGCCATCGATGCTCTGAATCGCAAGGAGTACGAGGCCAGCTACAACGCCCTCATGCGGGCCCAGAAGATCGTGCTCGAGCTGTCCACCAGTCTCAATCGCGACATGGCCCCGGACCTGTGCGACAAGCTAAGCGCCCTGTACACCTACATCTACCGTCTGCTGATCGACGCGAATATGAACCGCGTCACCAAGCCGGTTGAAGAAGCCATCGAACTGCTTGAGTATGAACAGCAGACGTGGCGGCTGCTCATGGACAAGCTCAGGCAGCAGGGGCAGGTCGAAGGCTCCGCCACGATGACCCCATCCGCCACCGGCGCTCAGCAGACGGCAATCAGCAGCCTCAGCAAGAGCGCATGACAGGCTCTGTGGCGGGTGTGTGGGTGCCATCGTCATTCATCACAGCCCGCAAGCTGCCCTGGCGCGGGCGGTGACGTCGCTGATCCGCACCTGAGCCGCCGTCGCCCCGTCGGCGAGCACTTTGTCCACATAGCCAGGGTCGGCCATAAGCTGTTCGCGCCGTTGCCGCGCGGGACCGAAGTGGTCCAGCAGCAGCTCGAAGAGGGCTGTCTTCGCTTCGCCGTAGCCCATCCCGCCGGCGCGGTAGCGATGGGCCAGATCCACCGTTCGCGGGTCATCCTTGCCCGCTACCGCCCGGAAGATCTGAAACACCGTGCAGCTCTCCGGGTGTTTGGGCTGCTCCACCGACGTCGAGTCGGTCACGATGCTGTTGATGAGCTTGCGTAGCTTCTTTTCCGGCAGGAACGGGTCGATGGTATTGCCGTAGCTTTTGCTCATCTTCTGTCCGTCCAGGCCCGGCAGCACGCCGGCATCAGGCCGAACGCGCAGCTCCGGCACCTTGAAGACCGGGCCATACGCGCGGTTGAACGCCTCGGCCAGATCGCGCGTGATCTCCACGTGTTGACGCTGGTCCTCACCCACGGGCACGAAGTCGGGATCGACCGCCAGGATGTCGGCCGCCTGAAGGATGGGGTAGATGTACAGCCCGATCGATGCGGGCAGTCCCTTGGCGACCTTGTCCTTGTAGCTGGTGGCCTTGTCCATCATGTGCTTGGGGCACACGCACGTCAGTAGCCAGCACAACTCGGTCACCTGCGGCACATCCTGCTGCAGATAGATATTCGTTTTGGCCGGGTCCAGCCCGAAGGCGATGTAGTCGATCACCACCTGGCGCGTATTGCCGCGCAGAAGCTCAGCGTCACGGCCCGAGGTCAGCGCGTGGTAGCTGGCCACGAAGATGAACATTTCGTGGGCATCCTGCATATCGATGAACTGGCGTATGGCCCCGGCGTAATTGCCCAGGTGAAGTTGGCCGGACGGCTGAATGCCGGAGAGCACGCGTTTCATGGTGCGGCCTTTCCAGAGACGTCATGAGCCACGGGCACGGCCCGAGGCCTGCTGCGGAGCGGATCGGTTCGACAGGGGGACAGGATAAGCGACAGAGGAGGGATCAGGCGCCGGGGCGCCAGCCCGTGGCCAGGGGGTGGATCAGACGATTGGCCGGGTCGATGGCGATCATGATTCAGCAAGAATACCGCGGGTCTCGCGCGGGTCAAGCGGTTGGTGGGATGGCGTGGATGGATGCCATTGTCCGGGAGCCACGCGGTCGGGTGTTCGGAGGGTTTCCATTCATGCCGGTCTCGGTGATTTGACGATACGTCCAATCGACGTCTGATAACGTTAAGCGCGGGTGCCGCGCCCAGGCGATTCCCGCTTCATCCCCTGGCGCTGCATAGGGGGTGATCAGTCCCGGAAGACGGTTTTTTCGAGACAGGCAGGCCGATGGCTGAAAAGACGACCAGCACGCCCCCGCCCGCCGCCAGACCCGCGGTACCGGGCAGTTGGTCCGACGTCTGGCAGTTGCCTACGCTGCTGGTGGCGGTGGGGCTGGTGCTCATCGGCCTGTGGATGTATGCGTCCCAGCACCAGCCGGCGCCTTACGACCTGCGGCAGGGACTGGACGAGGTGGCGACTTTTCTGAAGGTCCACCAATATGAACGGGCGCACACCAAGCTCGAAGAGGTGCGCCAGCATTTGACCGAGCCACAGGCGGCCGACCACCGGGCACGTTACTACCTCATGCAAGGCGATCTGATCTACGAGCAGCAGTTGGCCAACCGCTGGGACAACCCGGCCGACCATCAGAAGATCAGGGCGACCTACCAGCAGGCTCGCGACTACGGGATGGTCTTCGATGACAAGCACCTGCTTCGCTGGGCCGAGACGCTGGTGGCCCTGAACGAGGACGAACGGGCACTGGGCAAGATCGATGAGCTGTCGGCCGCGTCAGTCGGGCGACGGCACGAGGTGATTCGGCGGATCATCGAGCGCCGTCTGAGCCGGCGGCAGAGCGATTCGATCGAACAACTCGCTCCACTTCTCAGCCGTTTTGAGCAGGAACTGGCGAAGGTCGGCGAGCGTGAGCAGCGTCGCAAGCAGGAGGTGTGGGTTGTAGCCCTGCGGGCTGACCTGCTGCTGGCGCGCGACCGTAACGGGAGGGGTGATGAGCCCGAGCAGGTGATTCGCCGTCTGCCGCGCGAGCTGATTCGTCTGGGCAATCTCTACGGCGACCAGGATCTTGCACCGGTAAAAGTGCTGCTGGCCAAGGCTTTCTATCGTGTCGGCCGCTTCGACGATGCTGAGCATTGGCTGCGGGAAGCGGATTCGGACCTGGCTGCGGAGCCGACCGACCCGTTGCACACGGACGTGCTGGTCGGCCTGGGGTCGATCGCGCTGCATCGTGACAACGACCCGCGCGAAGCGCTGCGGCTGTTGGATCGAGCCTACCGGGAGTATCCCGCGACGCCGGCCTACGCAGACGCGATGATCGGACTCGGTGATGTCCAGGGGCGTCTGGGCGCCCATGCCGAGGCCCGTGAAGTATTGGCCCAGGCGGTGGCGCTGTTGCGAGACTCCGACAGTCGCCAGGCCCCGCATCAGCGCTACGACCTGGAGCAGACGGTTCTGCTGCATCATGACCGCGAGATCGCCGAGGAGCATTTTGAGCGGGCGATTGACTACCTGCTGGTTCTGGGGCCGCTGTATGAAACGGAGTGGCCGATGGACATGCTGGCGCGGCTGGCGACGGCCCACCGTGAGCTGGCTGGCCGCAATAACGCCGAGGCGAACGCGATCAGGAACGAGGCCGAACACGGGGGCTCGCCGCGGGTCGATTGGATCGGTCAATATCGGTTGCTCAACCAGGACGCGGCCGCCCACTTCGAGCAGGCCGGCGACTATTTCTACCAGTATGCCCTGCGGGCCAACGCGCGGGGCGACGAACAGGCGTTCGCCGACACGCTCTGGGCCAGCGGTCAGGCATACGACCACGCCCAGTTGTGGGACAAAGCGATCGAGCGCTACGCGGACTACATTCAGCATCGGCCCGAGGATCCCCGTCGGCATGAAGCCCGGCTGCACCTGGGGCTGGCTTACCAGGCCTCCGGGCGCTACGAGCCGGCTCTGGAGCACTTCGTCCAACTGACTGGCGACGAGCAGACGCGCACCAGCCCTGAGGCGTATGACGCCATGGTGCCGATGGCCCAGTGCTACGCCGCTCTGGGCGATACCGATGCGGCCAAGCGCACGCTGTTGACGGTTGTCGAGGATCACCCAGCCATCACCCCGCAGAGCACACGCTATCAGGAAGCGCTGGTGGAGCTGGGTCGGCTGCACCATCGATTGGGCGAGTTCAATCTGGCGATCGAGCGCTTTACGCAGGCGATGGATCTCTATGGACGTGCGGGTGACGGGCAGTCAGCGGCGGTCCGTTTTGCGCTGGCCGACAGCTATCGCCAGTCGGCCAGAGAGGTGGGCGAGCGTCTGGAGGAGGCGACTTCGCAGACACAGTTGACCGCACGCCGCGCCGATCGCCAGCGGCGGCTAGAAGAAGCGATGAAGCTTTTCGACCAGGTGATCACTCAACTCGACGATCAGCCGGCCGAAAGTCTGGGCGAGCTCGAACGGCTCTACCTGCGTAACGCGTTTTTCTACCGGGCCGACTGCGCCTACGACCTGGGCCGCTATGAACAGGCGATTGAGCTCTACGATCTGGCCGCCGGCCGCTATGCGCAGGATCCCGCTTCGCTGGTCGCCCTGGTGCAGATTGTCAACGCCTACTGCGAGCAGGGCCTGACCCAGCAGGCGAAGGCCGCCAACCGCCGCGCCTATGAGCATTTCAGTCGCATCCCCGACGAGGCGTTCGACGATCCGAATCTGCCGATGGACGGCCGGCACTGGGACCAGTGGCTGCGTTGGACCAGCGAGCTGGACCTGTATGAAGCGTCCGGACGATCGCAGGCGATGCGATAGATGGGCTTGCGGTCGGTGACGAGGATAATAAGCGCCGTTCACGTCGTCGTACAGGCGGGCCCGATAAAACGTTAAAGCAAATGCGCCCCCGTTGACCGATAAGGGCTTTTGGGTTTGGGCTGCGCGCAGGAGGCGCCGGCCCGGCGGGCAGGTCTGACGCTTGCCGCAACCGAGGGTCAAGGATGACCGACACGACCATCGTTCCAGCCTCACTTTCAGTAGCCCAGCTCATCGAACGACTGAGCGAGCAGTGTGGTCTGTTCGGCCAGCTCATCGAGTTGGCCGGCCGGCAGCGAATGCTGATTGACGAGTCGCGCACGGACGAGCTTCTGGCTCTGCTTGGGAGGCGGCAGCAACTGGTCGATCGCCTTCAGCGCGTGGGCGCGGTCATGGAGCCGTATCGGGACCGGTGGTCGACATTCATGGCCGGACTGCCTGATGAGGCGCGGTATCGGATACGTGGGCTGCTCGATGAACTGGCCCGCAGTCAGCAGCAGGTCGCGGCGATCGACGCCCGCGATTCGGAACTTCTTCGCGACAGCCAGCAGCAGTTGCTTCAGCAGACCGGGCGCATACAACAGACGTCGACGGCACTGCGTGCATACGGCGCGGCGGGCGCGACAGCCGGGCAGGGTTTCGGCCGGCAGGCTTAGCAGAGGCGCAAGGGGCGGAACGTGAACGGCGAGGATCAAAGCCAGCTCATGACGTCGACCCTGTCGAGGGGGGCGCCCATCGCGACCGACCGTGTGGACGAGCTGGCTGAGATCATCACCGCCTACAACCAGGTCACTGAAAAGCTTCAGCACAGTCACGAACTGCTTCAGGCCGAAGTCCAGCGCCTGCAGAAGGAGCTGGCGGGTGCCAATGTGCAGCTTCAACGGGCCCGCCGGTTGGCGGCGTTGGGCGAAATGGCGGCCGGTATCGCCCATGAAATCCGCAATCCGCTTGGGGGCATCGGACTCTACGCACGCATGCTGCGTGAAGACCTGCCCGAAGGAAGCGACCAGCAGCAGATGGCGACCCGCATCGCGGAAGCGGTGCGCGCATTGGACGCCATAGTGGGCGATGTCCTGCATTTCTCGCGTGAGCTCAAGCCCCGGAAAGCACCCGTGCTTGCCGGGATTCTGTTTGATCGGGCGCTGGCGGCGCACCGGCCGAACATCGATGCGACGGGGGTGCGTGTTCGACGCGATGGGTGGGCCGAGGGTGATGCGAGGCTGGCGATCGACGGCGACGTGGACCTGCTGGGGCAGGCGGTCCTGAACGTTGTGCGCAACGCCGTCGAGGCGATGGCGGGCGAGGAAGGATGCGCCGGCGTGCCGGTCGAGCAGCGGGAGTTGCATCTGGGCGTGCGGGGTGAAGCGGGTCAGGTGGTGCTGTCTGTTGCCGATCGCGGGCCGGGCATCGCCGAACAGAACATTGATCGGTTATTCAATCCGTTTTTCACGACGCGCCAAACGGGCACGGGTCTGGGGCTGGCGATCGTGCATCGGATTGTCGACGCGCACGGCGGGACGGTGACGGTGCACAATGACGGCGGGGCGGTTTTCGAACTGTGGCTGCCGGCGGCGGAGGCCGAGTGCGATCCGGCTATCCGAGGGGATGATGAAATCACCACGGCGCGGCAGTGCGAGACTGTCGAGATCGGGAGCAGCGAATGAGCGGCAAGGTGATGGTTGTCGACGACAAGCAGATCATGCGCGACAGTGTCGCCGCGACGCTGCAGCGGGGCGGCTTCACGGTGGTGACGGCTGGCAACGGCGAGGCGGCGCTGAAGCTGATGGCTCGGCATCGACCGGCGGCGGTGGTTACGGACATGAAGATGCCCGCGATGGACGGCATGGAGCTGCTCACGCGATTGCGCCAAGCCGACGATCAGTTACCGGTGGTGCTGATGACGGCCTACGGCACGATCGACGTGGCGGTGGGGGCGATGAAGCAGGGGGCGTTCGATTTCATCCAGAAACCGTTCGAGGGCGACCAGCTGGTGATGGTGATCCGCCGGGCGGTGGAGCATCGCCGGCTGCTTCAGGAAAACGCGGCTCTGCGGGCATCGGGTCGGATGGATCAGGCCGAGCCGGTGCTCATCGGCCGCACGTCCGTGATGCGCCGCCTGGCGCAGCAGATTCAACAGATCGCCCGCAGTCACGGCACGGTGCTGATCGCCGGGGAGTCGGGCACGGGCAAGGAAGTGGTGGCCCGCATGTTGCACGCCCACAGCCCGCGCAGGCAGCACACGATGTTGTGCGTAAACTGCGCGGCCCTGTCCAGCAGTCTGCTGGAGAGCGAATTGTTCGGCCACGAAAGAGGGGCATTCACCGGTGCCGACCAGTTGCGCAAGGGTCGTTTCGAGTTGGCGGACGGCGGATCACTGTTGCTGGATGAAATCAGCGAGATCGGGCCGTCATTGCAGGCCAAGCTGCTGCGCATTCTGCAGGAAGGGCAGTTCGAGCGGGTCGGCTCGAGCCTGACCATGCAGGTGGACGTGCGGGTGATCGCGACGACCAATCGCGAGCTGTCGAATGCGGTGGCGGCCGGGCAATTCCGTCAGGATCTGTATTTTCGGCTCAATGTGCTGCCGCTATGTCTGCCGCCGCTGCGTGAGCGGGCGGAGGACATCGGCCTGCTGGCTGAACATTTCCTGATGCAGACGGCCATGCGTGAGGGACGCGAACCCAAGCGTCTGGCCGATGCCGCGATTGAACTGATGCAAGGCTACGCGTGGCCTGGCAATGTGCGCGAGTTGCAGAACATCTGTGAGCGTGCCAGCGTGCTGAGCAAGGGGGCGACGATCGAAGCGGACCTGATCGACCCGTGGCTGCGGATGCCGACCTGGGCCGGCGCGGCGACGGGGCACGGAATGGGCGTCTGGCCGCAAACATTGGGGTTGCGGCCGTTGCCACGGCCTAGGGACTCGGCACACGGCGCGCCGGGGTTCACGGACCCGCCAGCACAGGCCGTCGCGGCGAGTGGCCTAGTGGTCGATGGGCAGGGCGGCATCGCGACCCTCGATGAGATGGAGCGCCAACAGATTCTGGCGACGCTCGACCGTTTCGGCGGCAATCGGCAGAAAACCGCGAGGACGCTGGGCATCGGTTTACGAACGCTGGGGCTGAAGCTCAAGAAATGGAAGCAGCAGGATCTGGCTCCGCAGACCGCGTGAGGTGGAGCCAGGTCAGCGGTCGCCCGGTAGCGCAGGAATTGCGCGATGCGGGCCGCTGAGCTGGAGGGGATTGTCTTTCTCGAAGACCGCGGAAGGCGCGTGGCGCCGGCATCGGGATTGCTAATGATCGGGAAGGTTGCGGGTCAGACGCACAGGTGTGAACCATGATCGCGGGATTGTTCGACAATGGGTCCATGCCGGTGCTGGAGCGAATGGCCCAGTTCACCGAGGCGCGTCAGAAGCTGCTGGCGCACAACGTGGCCAATCTGTCGACGCCGTATTTCAAGCCCGTGGACGTTGACCCGAAGGGTTTTCAGGATGAACTGGGGCGGGCCATCGAACGACGGCGCCGCACAGCCCGGCCGACTGCGGGAGAATTGCGAATACGCGATACGCGCCTCGTAGATTTCGAAAGGGACGGCCTGCGGCTGCGGCCGGACGCTTCGAACCGCAACATCCTGTTTCACGACCAGAACAACCGTGATCTGGAACGTGAAATGCAGTCTCTGGCGGAGAACACGATGGCGTTTCAGGTGGCCAATGACTTTCTGCGCAGCCGCTACGGCATTCTGGAAACGGCCATTCGCGGCCGCATGTAATAGAGGGCTCATCGCCCGCCGGCCGGTCGGCGGCTGAAGAACGGAATCCATCATGTTCGGTGCACTGGACATTTCAACGTCGGCTCTGGTGGCGCAACGAGTGCGGTTGGACACGATCAACGCCAACATCGCCAATCAACATTCGATCGAGGACGCCGCCGGAAACTACGCGCCGTTTCGTCGACGGATACCGATTTTTGCGCCGGGGGATCCGGCAACGGGCAATGGGCTGGGCGTGCATGTAAAAGAAATCGAGCTGGACCGCGGGCCGCTGCGGCGGGTTTACGAGCCCACGCACCCCTTCGCCGACGCGGATGGGTATGTGAAATATCCGAACATCGAGCCCGCCAACGAAATGATCAACGCCCTTGAGGCGAGTCGGGCGTACGAAGCGAACATCACCGCGGCCGAAGCGACCAAGGGCATGATTCAGTCGTCGCTGCGGCTGCTTGCATAGGTGGGCGACGCGGTTGGGGAAAACTTCCGCCGCGCGGCGATCGGTTAGGATGCATGACGCAGTCGGCACGGACCGGCAAGAGGTGAATGATGACCGATCCTCTGGGACTGATTGGCGCGGGCAGCGCGGCTCGTCCGGACGCGGTGAAAGGCCCCAAGGGGTCCGGCGCGGATGGCGGGCCCAGCTTCAAGGACGTGCTGATGAAGAACCTTGAGCAGGTCAACCGCCTTCAGCAGGATGCGGAGAAGGCGATCGAAGACCTGCAGACGGGGCGACGCGACGACGTGGCCAACGTGGCGCAGGCCACGCGAAAGGCCGACCTGGCCTTTCAGATGCTGATGCAGGTGCGCAACAAGATGGTTGAGGCATACGACGAGATCAAGCAGATGCGGGTGTAAGCTCGAGGCGTGGCCGGCTGACGCGGTAACGTTTCGTCGCATGGCATGGAGGCCGAGCGATGGAATTTCTCAGACGCTACTGGACGCAGATCCAGCTTCAGATTCGCCAGCTCAGCGCCACCCAGATGGCGGTGGTGTTTCTTGTCGTGCTGCTGCTGGTATTCGTGCTGGGGGTGCTGCTGCAATACGCGGGCACGGCCGAGTATGCCGTGGTGGCGACCGCCAATCCAGGCCAGCAGGCCGAGGTGGTGTCGCGACTGCAGGGGCGGGGGATCACGGTCAAAACCGAAGGAGCGCAGATTCTTGTGCCCGTGGCCCGGCGCGACGACGCCTTCGTCGTGCTGGCCCAGTTCGACCTGCTCGGTGACGACCCGACGCGCATTTTTGACGAATTGCTCGAGCGTCAGAGCGCCTGGACCAGCAACGCCCAGAATGCGCAGGCGTTGTTGCAGGCGAAACAGAAGTTTCTGGCCCAGGTGATCGGCCGGTTTGAAAATGTGCGATCGTCGCATGTCGTGCTGGATCTGCCGCGTGATCAAGGGTTCGCTCAGACCTATCGCCGCCCCAGCGCGTCGGTAACTGTTTTCATGCAGGGTGGCCGGCCGTTGGACAAAAACCTGGTCCAGTCGGTGGCCAACTGGGTCAGCGGCGCGATCGCCGAACTTCAGCCGCAGGATGTTAAGATTGTCGACGGACGCGGCAGAACGTATGCCGTGCCCTCGGACGAGGATCTGGTGCCGACCGAGACGATCGAACTGGTGCGTGCTCTGGAGCGGGACTACACACAGAAAATTCGCACGGTGCTCAGCTATATTCCGGATGTGATCGTCGCGGTGAATGTGAATGTCGATCCGACCCGCAGCGAAGAGACGCAGACGTACGCCTATGAACAGACCGAACCTCTCAAGCGAGAGGTGGCCCAGGAGTCCCAGCGGCGCAACGCGCGCGACGCGGGTGAGCCGGGCGTCCGGTCCAACACGGGCGGTGACATCATGGGCGGTGGAGCAGAGGTTGTCACCGAGACGTCGAGCCTGACGGAAAACGACTACGGGGATAAGAACCTGACGCAAAAGAGTTACATTCGGCGGACGGGGCACATGCCGCGTCAAGTGAGTGTGACGGTCAACGTGCCCCGCAGTTACTTCGTGCAGGTGTGGCGTCAGGTGAATCCCGCGGCCGAGGGCGACCCGGACGAGGCCTCGCTCGCGCCGATCGTGGATGCCCAGCTGGCCAACGTCAGGCAGCAGGTCCAGCCCCTGATCGCAGCCGAGGCGGCCGGGCAGATTGCGGCGCACATGATTATGGACCAGGCGGCCCTGGCGATCGCGGGGACCGCGACTGGGTCGGCGGGCGTGATGAAGTTCGTCGGGTCAAGCTGGGCCAAGCCGGCGGGGCTTGCGGTTCTGGCGCTGGCCAGTCTGACGATCATGTTCGGCATGGTGCGTAAAGCGACGCAGGCGCCGCCGATGCCCACGGCCGAGGAACTGGCCGGGGTGCCGCCGTCATTGCCGGCCGAGGACGATCTCGTCGGCGAAGCCGACGCCACGGAGGCGACGATGGACGGTGTGGAGCTGGACGAAGACGAAATGAAACGTCGGCGCATCGCTGAACAGATCGGCGAACTGGTCAGGGCCAATCCGGTTGAGGCGGCTGGCATTCTCAGTCGGTGGGTCAATACCGAGGAATAGCGGCGCATCGGGGAGATCCGGCCGCATGAGGCGAGCATGAGCAGCGCAACGAAATCTGAATCGCTTGATGCCCTGGGCCAAGCCGGCGAGGCATCTGGCGGCGAGATGGACGGTATCCCCGGGTCGCGCAAGGCGGCGATGCTTCTGCTGGCGCTGGACCGCGAGGCGGCTTCGCTGCTTCTCAAGCAGATGGAGGATAAGCAGATCGAAGAGGTGACGCGGGAGATCGCTGCGATGGGCACTGTGCCGCGTCATCAACTTGAGCAGGTGCTGACAGAGTTTTACCACATGGCCCTGGCTCAGAACTGGGCCAATGAAGGGGGGATGGAATATGCCCGCGCCTTGCTCATCGCCAGCCTCGATCCGAAGACGGCCGATCGCATCGCCCAGCAGATTTCACAGCAGGTTCGGCGTACGCCATTCTCGTTTCTCCAGAAAGCGGAGAGCCAGAATCTTCTGACCTTCATTCAGGACGAGCACCCTCAGACGATCGCGTTGATCGTCAGTCATCTGCCGTTCCACAAGGCGTCGGAGATTCTGGCGGGGCTGGCTGGTCCCAAGCAGATCGAGGTGGTCAAGCGTGTGGCCAACATGGAACGCACCAACCCCGAGGTGGTGACCGAGGTTGAGCGAGGGCTGGAAGCACGTCTGGCCAACATGCTCAGCCAGAACTTCGAGAAGCTTGGCGGCGTCGAGACGGTTGCCGAAATGCTCAACCTGGTCGATCGCTCGACGGAGAAGGCGATCATGGAGGGCCTGGAAGCCGAGGACCCCGATCTGGTCGAAGAGATCCGCCGCCTGATGTTCGTGTTCGAGGACATTCTGCTTGTGGACGACAAGGGCATCCAGGTTGTGCTCAAGGAGATCGACAACGAGGAATTGGCGTTGGCCCTCAAGAGCGCAAGCGAGGAGCTGAAGGAGAAGATCTTCCGCAACATGTCCGAGCGTGCGGCCACGATGATCAGCGAAGACATGGAATACATGGGGCCCGTGCGGCTGAGCGATGTGGAGAACGCCCAGCAGCGGATTGTGGACGTGGTGCGTCGTCTGGAGGACGCCGGCGAAATCATCATCCAGGGCCGCGGCGGCGATCGAGACCTGATTGTATAAGCCGAGTGGCGATTCCCCCGTCGCCGTCGAGTCAAGGCCGATGCGGCGGCTCCGTTGGTCGAGTGAGGATGGTTGCGCATGCCAGTAGTGAAGCACAATTTCGCGGCGCCTCTGCTCAAGGAGGCGGTGGTGCTGGACCTGGGCGATCTGGCTCGACAAGGCGAGCGGATTGTGGCGGCGGCGCGGGAGCGTGCCGAGCGTCTG
The DNA here is from genome assembly GCA_964502445.1 of uncultured Phycisphaeraceae bacterium. Classification (GTDB taxonomy): domain Bacteria; phylum Planctomycetota; class Phycisphaerae; order Phycisphaerales; family Phycisphaeraceae; genus CAZCWM01. The sequence goes on from CAZCWM010000007.1 coordinate 72,492, forward strand.
ATCCGCGAGGCTGAGCGGCAGGCCCAGAAGCAGGCCAATGCCGCTCATGACCAGGCGCAGGCCGAGGGACGGCGGCAAGGGCTGGCCCAGGGCGTCGAGGAGGGGCGGCGTCAGGGGCGTAAAGAAGCCCTGTCGCAGATGCAGCAGCAATTGCAGGCGGTCATTGACGCGTGGCGTGAGCTGGCGAGGCAGTGGCAGGCGATGCGCGATGAACTGGCCGCGGATTCACGGGAAGCCGTGGTTGATTTCGCCCTGCGCTTCGCCGAACGCGTGGTGCATCGCGTCATCGAAGTGGATCCGACGGTGGTGGTGGATCAGGTGGCGGCTGCGCTGGAGCATGTGTTGCAGCCCTTGGCGGTGACAGTGCTCATTCACCCCGACGACCGGCCCGTGCTCGAGGAGGCGATGCCCCAGCTGCTCGGGGAATTCGCCCATCTCAAGGACGTGCAACTCAAAGCGTCGTCGGAGATCGGCCGGGGCGGCTGCGAGGTGCGCTTTGGTCAGGGGGCCGTGGAGGCGACCGTCGATCAACAGATCGCCCGCATTGTTGACCTGATGCTGCCCGTCGAGGAACACGAGCCTCGGTCGGCTGCGCCGGATCCAGGGCCGTCGTCCAAAACGAACCCATCCGGAGCAGGCCAGGACGAATCTTCAGAAGCGTAGACGGTTCGACGTCGGTGCACGAGGCGGCTATGACGATTCTTGAATCTCAACGTGAAGCGATCGATCTGGCCAGTCCGATGCGACTGCGCGGTACGGTGTCGGAAGTGGTGGGGCTGGCGGTGCATGTGACAGACTTCAACGCGCCCACCGGCGCTCTGGCCAGGATCGTGACCCAGCGTGGACGCGGCCCGAGCGTGCAAGCCGAAGTTGTGGGCTTTGATCGCGAAAAGTGTGTCCTCATACCCCTGGGCGAAACGCAGGGGGTGCGTCGGGGGGACCGTGTCATCAGCGAACAGTTTGTGCCGGTGATACGTGTGGGCGACAAGCTGGTGGGGCGTGTCATTAATGGCCTGGGTGAGCCGATGGACGGCTGTGGGCCGCTGGGTGAAGGTCGCCTCAAGCCGCTGTTGTCCGGACCGGCGGATCCACTGAATCGGCCTCGGATCGATCAGCCGTTGGCGGTCGGGGTGCGCGCGATCGATTCGATGGTGAGCATTGGCCGAGGTCAGCGCATCGGCATCTTCGCGTCTCCGGGACTGGGTAAGAGCACGCTGCTGGGCATGATGGCCCGGCACACGGACGCCGACGTTACGGTGATCGCGCTTGTCGGAGAGCGAGGGCGCGAGGTGCGGGAGTTCATCGATGGCCATCTGGGAGCCGAAGGTTTATCACGCAGCGTGGTCGTGTGTGCGACCAGCGACGAGTCGGCGGTGAAGCGGCTGCGCGCGGCGCATGTGGCGGTGTCGGCGGCTGAGTTTTTTCGTGACCAGGGCAAGGATGTGCTGCTGATCATGGACTCGCTCACGCGATTCTGCCAAGCACAGCGCCAGGTGGGTTTGGCCGCCGGCGAGCCGCCGACGACGCGAGGCTATCCACCGAGTGTGTTCAGCAGTCTTCCGTGTCTGCTCGAGCGTTGCGGCCGCACGTCGCGAGGTTCGATCACGGGATTCTTCGCCGTCCTCACCGAAGGCGACGAAATGAACGATCCCGTGGCCGACGCGGCGCGTGGCGTTCTGGATGGGCACATCGGGTTGTCGCGGCGTTTGGCCGAACAAGGGCATTGGCCGGCGATTGATGTGCTCAGTTCGGTCAGCCGTGTGGCTGACGAGGTCGCCTCGCGCGAGCACGCGGCCGCACGGGCGCGGGTCGTGAGGTTGCTTAGTGCGTACCGGCAGGTGGAGGATCTGCTGAACATCGGTGCGTACGCATCGGGCAGCAATGATGATTTCGATCTGGCGATCGCGGCCAAGCCGGCGATTGATCAATTTCTGCAGCAGGGTCGTCACGAGGTCAAAGGGGCGGCCGATTTTCAGCGTACGAGCCAGCAACTCATCGCCCTGACCGGTCAGTTCGATGCCTTGCGGCAGAAGTTCGCCGGGGGACGACGGGCGCGGGCGGTCGGACCCCGGTGAGCAGCGGGCGGCTTGATGCTGAGCGATGTTCTCCCACTTTCAAGGAGCTGCGCCGATGGCGGGCTTTGTCTTCGAGCTTGAGCCGGTGCTGTATCAGCGTCGCGTGGTCGAAGAGCAGGCCCAGCGCGAGTTGGCGCAACATCTGCGCCGTCAACTGATCCTGCGGACGCAGATTCGGCAGATGCAGGAGGGCATTCGCCAGTCGAAGAGCGACCTGGGGGCGGCGTTGCACGGGCGGGTGGATATGGAGCGCGTGAGCCAGTTCGCCCGCTATAGCGGGCAATCGGCGGCTCGGGCGCAGATGGTGGTGTTGGAGTTGGCGAGGGTGGAAGACCGTGTCAATCAGTCGCGGGAGAAACTTCTCGCCGCGACTCGTGCCCGGCAGGCACTGGAATTGCTACGCGAACGTCGGTACGCGGCGTGGCAACAACAGCGTCTGCGCCGCGAGACCGCCGAACTGGATGAAATCTCGATCCAGCGCCATGGGCGACGACGTCTCGCGGAGTTCAAACGGTGAAATCCATCTGGAACGCCTTGGCCATCGTCCTGCTGATCAACGTACTGTTGGTCCTTGGGGGCGTGGCCTACCTGTATATGGGCGGGCGGCTCAACGCCGATCGGGTGCGGGCGGTGGCGGCGATCTTCATCCCGACGATCGAGCAGCAGCAGGTTCTGGAACGGCGGGCGGCTGAGCAGGCGGCCCTTGATGCCGAGCGGGCGCGTCGCCAGGCGCATCAGCAGAAAGTGGCTGACGGCCCGGTGTCAACGCTGCAGCAGATCGGCCGCGATCAGAATGCCGAAGAAATCGCCCTGCTTCAGGTTCAGCGCTTGCGCGAGGAAATTCGGGTGTTGCAGCGTCAGCTTGAGATGGCCCGACAAGCGGTCGCGATGCAGAAAGCGGAGCAGGACCAGGAGAAGTTGGCCTGGCAGGCGTCGATCGCCGACGAACTTGCCCGCCGGGAGGATGAGGACTTCCAGAAAACCGTGCAGCTCTACCAGCAAGTCAAACCTCGGCAGGCGAAGGATATGTTCCTGCAACGGATCGCGGCGGGCGAAAGCGAACAAGTGGTTGAGTACCTGGCGGCCATGCAGCCGCGCAAAGCCGCGGGCATTCTCAAGGAATTCAGGAACCCCGAGGAACTGGTGACCGCCAGCGAACTGCTCGAGCGGCTTCGCCAGCGCGGGACGCAGTTGCCGCAATCACCCCTGCCGAACGCCAGTTCGGATGACACACCGGCGAACGACGCCATCGGTGCGGCGCGCTCCGGCGTCAGAGGGGAGCTGGGATGATGAAGGCTGTGGTCATGGCGCCCCCCGCGTCGAGCGGACAGGCACCTCGAAATGGGCGCGCGGGCGCGAGTGATGCGGAGGCGACATTCGCCTCGACGCTTCGCGAGCGGGAGCAGACCGCGGCAAGGACGGCTGCGCCTCAACGTGGCCAGCGGGTGACCGAGCACAGGCCCGAGGCGCAGCGCACGGCCGACAAAACTCCGGACACTTCCGTGCGTGAGACGACGGCGGAATCACCCGACACGACCGCGGCTGATGAAGACATCGGTCACGAGGGTGCGGAAGCCGTGGTGGAGAGTGCTTCAACAAGCGAGCACGGCGACACAAAGAGCGAACGCGATGACACACCGGAGGGTGACAATCCACCTGTGGTGGACGGCGCGTCACCAGTGGTGATCACCCAGCCGGCACCAGGGCAAACGAGCGCCGCCGACCCGGTGCGCGACCAGCCATTGGCCGAACCAGCATTGACACGCGCAAATCCTGCGCTCGCCGAGGATTCTGAACCCTCTTCCGCCCCCGTCATCACCAGTGCTCCCGAAGACGAAAGTCGGGTTGCCACCGCCACGGTGATGGCCGCAGGCAGGCATCAAACCTTGGAAGCGGCGGCGATGGGCGCTTCGGGAAGTCAGGGTGAGGCGCCGAAGTCAGGCGCAAGCGCAGCGTCGACCCCGACCCGTTCAGACGTGGCTTCTGCCCCCGGTGGACTTTGGACGATTCATGATGTCAGCGCCACCGGGACAACCGATGCCCCCACGAGCGATGCCGACCAAGGGCGTTTGAAGGACGATACAGGCAGCACCTCGACGTCGGCGCAAGCCGGCAAGCCTGTGCAGCCCGTGGTCAGCAATGGCACGATGACCGGTGCGACCACCGGCGACATGACCGCGGGCCACACGACGGTCGGTATGACGCCGGGTACGACGCATACGGCGACGGCATCGGTCTCGGGTGGCGCGGAGGCCCTGTTGCCGGCAACGTCGGGGATGGACGAATCAGCGGACCAGTTGAGCGTGAGCCGCGCGGTGCGTGGGCTGCGTGCGGCGGTGTTGCAGCACGGCGGGACCGTGACCCTTCGCCTGTCACCGCCCGAAATGGGCATTGTGCGCATCGAGATGCAGATGAACGAGGGCGTGATCCGTGCACAACTGGTGACGCAATACACTTCGGCACGCGACTTGCTAAGTCAACGGCTGGGCGAACTTCGCCAGGCCCTGGAGGGGCAGGGCTTGGTCGTCGAGCGTCTGAGCGTGCAATCGATGTCCACCTCCGCGTCCGGCGCTATGTCGCAGCCAGGACAAGACGGCCGGGAAGGCCACGACGCCCAGGGCGGCGCTGAGGGACGCAGTCGCGGGCAGTATGCCGGTGGTGGTGGACAAAGGCGAGAGGGCGACGGTGGGAGCGATGACGGCCGGTCGGTTTCGAGTTTCGAACAGGCGGCCGCTCAGGCAAGGGCAAAGGCCGTCACGTCTGAAGTGTTGGCCTGACGAGAAATGGTGGGCAGACGATCGGCGTCTGGGCCTGTACGACGTTTCCTGTGGAGTGCATTGACATGTCCGCCATCGGATCCCTTGGCAGTGGAACAACCACGGCAGTCGACAAGGCCACAGGTTTTGCCGCGATCAGCAGTGCGCAGTTTGTGAAGATACTCGTGACGGAGCTGGCCAATCAGGATCCATTCGAACCGCAGGATAGCGCGGCCATTCTCGAACAACTGTCAAGCCTGCGCAACATCGAAAGCCAGATGCAGCTTGAGAAGAAACTCGAGAATCTGGTGACCCAGACGGTGGAGAGCCAGACATTCCTGCATGAGCAGATGAATGTTTTCCTGCTTCAGAACCAGTTGTCGACGGCCGGAGCGACGATCGGCAGGTACATCGAGGGCTATACGCTGGATGGAAACAAGGTGACGGGGACGGTGACATCGGTGCGGGTTGAGGATGAAATGATCTACCTTGAGCTGGATACGGGCAAGACCTTGCCGATGGCGCTGGTGACGCATATTTCCGGGGGCGCGGGGACGACGCCTGCGGCCGAGCAGTCTCAAACCCGCGTGAGCGATCCCGTCAAGACTGTGGATCAGAACCCGACGACAAGCGGGAGCAGCGGGCCCAAGAAAGTCAGTTGACAGGTGACGTAACGCGATGGATGGACGGCATGGCCTGACGAAGGCCGGGCATAAGAGAGGTTGCAGGAACCGTGGCCGACGCGATGCGACTGCTGGCGATGCTGGAGCCGATGGTGCGGCCGGGGAATCTGCCCGGGCCGTCGGATCGGCTGCTGCGGCGGTCGGAGGCGGCCGAGGCGGGTCTGCCGCTGGAGCAGCGCAGTTTCGAGGCACTGCTCGATGAAGCGCGTGAGCAGGCCGCGGCTCGCCAGACGCAGGGCCGCCCGATGCAGGAACAGCATGAAAGCGAGGCGGTCGCGTCCGCACGAACCGCGAATCCGCTGACGTGGTTGGGACGGACGGACTGGATTGAAAACGCATCGGTTCGAGGGATCCGCTCCCAAGGGTCGCAGGCTCAGGGGCCCCGGGGTTGACGCCGCTGGCCAGACATAGTGAGACAGGAGCACAGCAATGGGACTGAACGGCGCTCTTTTTAACGGCCTCAGTGGCATGGTGGCCAACTCGGAATGGATCACCGTCGCGGGCAACAACATTGCGAACGTGAACACGCTGGGCTTCAAGGCCAGCCGCATGGCGTTTGAAACACAGTTTTCGCAGCTTGTGAAGCCGGCGTCCGCCCCGACGGCCGCCAGCGGCGGCAGCAACCCGGCGCAGATCGGCCTGGGGGTGCGCATCGGCGCGATCACACGCAATTTCAATGCGGGGGCGCGCCAGGTCACAGGTGTGTCGTCGAACGCCGCGCTCACGGGAGACGGCTTCTTCATCCTCGACGACAGCGGATCGACGCGCTACACCCGGGCGGGTAATTTCACGCTCGATGAGAACTACACGCTGGTGAACCCCAACGGCTCCAAGGTGCAGGGTTTCACCATTGACGAGAACTTTAATGTGATCGGCGGCGTGCTCAGCGATCTGGAGATTCCGCTTGGGGTGCTGTCGCTGGCCGAACCGACGACCAGCGCGACCATCACCGGCAAGCTCAACGCCGGCAAGAACTCGCTTCCAGCCACGCAAGGTTCGATCAGCACGAGCACGGCCATGTTCTCCGACGCCGCCGCGACCGTGGCGGCGTCGGGGGCGACGGCCCTGACCTCGATCTACACGGCCGCGAGCGCCGGGGTGCCGATCTTCGCCAGCGGCGACGTTATCACGGTCTCAGGTATTGAAAAGGGCAACCCGAACAACTCGTCAGATGCGGCCGGGGCGGTCACCCTGCCGACGCGTACGTTCGAAGTCGGGGCCGCCAATACGACCGGCTCGACGGATAACGGCACCACACTTCAGGATTTCGTGGACTTTCTGGAGGACATCCTGGGCATTGACACGTCGATGGCCGGGGCGGGCGCGGCGATCACCGCGGGCGGCGAAATTGAAATCACGGGCAACAGCGGTGAGCTCAACGATATTTCAATGGGCAGCATGGTCGTGTCGTCGGCGTCATCGACTCCGCTGACTTGGACCAAAAGCCAGCTCGCCGACGGCTACTCGCAGAGATCCACATTCACAGCCTACAACACCCTGGGCAGCCCCTTTACCGTCGATCTGACCTTTGTCCTCAACAGCAAACCCAACACGGGAACGCAGTGGGACTTCTACGTGCATAGCCAGGATGATACGGATGTCGACACCTTCATCGGCAACGGCACACTGACTTTCGATACCGACGGTAATCTGTCGACCGTGACCGGCGATACAATCTACATCGACCAGGGTCTGACCGGCGCGTCCACACCGCAACAGATCTCCTTGAACTTCCACACGTCGCAGCTCAAGGCCGCGGAACCGGATGGAGTGGCCACAGTTTCCGCCCAGAAGGACGACGGCATCGCCCTGGGCGATCTGGACAGCTACGAGATTTCCGGGGATGGCACAATCGTCGGCAAGTTCTCCAACGGCGAGGTGCGGCCACTGGGGCAGATCGCCCTGGCGACATTCTCGAATCCTGAGGGACTGACCGAAGAGGGGGCGAATCTCTACAACGTGTCGCCCAACAGCGGAACGCCGGTCATCACCACACCGGGGAGCGGTGGCGCAGGGCAGGTGGTCGGCGCGGCGCTCGAGTTGAGCAATGTCGAGCTGAGCGAGGAGTTCATCAACCTCATCAACGCCTCAACCGGCTTCAGTGCCAACTCGCGGGTGATTACCACCAGCGAGCGGCTGATTCAGGAACTGCTGAACACGCTGAGGTAGTGAGTCGGGCGTCGGTGGCGCGTGTCGGATGACTGCGGCCTGACGGAGTTGCCCATCCAAATGGGGCTCTTGACCCCCTGGCTCTTCTTTTTATGATTACACTTCATCGCCTGAATTCGAAGCCGTTCGTGATCAACGCCGAGCTGATCCGCACCGTCGAGTCCAATCCGGACACGACGATCACCCTGATCAACGGCGACCATTTCGTGGTGACCGAGTCGATGCAGGAAGTGGTGGATGCGGCGATCGAATACGGCCGATCTCTGCGACGGCTGCTGCCGCCCACTTGAGGGCGACTTCCCCTGGACCCGGGCCAGTGACGCCGCCACCGCTGCCTGGCTGAGATCTTATGGGACCAGTTGCCGCCTTGACAGTGTGAACGGCGGTCGCTGGAAGGCGGGCCCGATGATCTGCAGAGCTTGTAGCGATTGGGCCGGTCGCACCGAACCGGCCGGCTGGGTGACTTCTCAAAGTTCTACGGCTGGCGGACCGATAAATCGGAGGAGCGTCGCTACTTTCTGCGCCTGAGGTGCGCGATGGATTTGGGCCTTTTACTGGGATTCATAGGCACCTGGCTGCTGATCGCCTGGGCGTTGATCGCCGGCGGCGAAGCCCAGGCGTACGTCGACGTGCCCAGCGTGATTCTTGTTTGCGGGGCCACGACGACCGTGGTCATCTTTTGCTTTCCTCTGCCGGCGGTCAAGCGGATCTTCGCGGTCACCAAGAGCGTGGCGTTCGCCAAGGTTCAGGATCCTCAGAAGCTGATCGAGGATCTGGTGTCCTATGCCGAGATCGCCCGGCGGGATGGCATTCTGAGTCTGGAAAACGTGACCAAGGACATCGACGATGCGTTCATTGTGCATGGCATTCAGATGGCGGTGGACGGCGTGGACCCCGAGTTGATCGAAACGATCATGGAAAGCGAACTGGAGAATCTGACCGAGCGTCACGATGCCGGCAAGGCGCTGTTCGAGACGGTGGGCAAGTACGCGCCGGCCTTCGGCATGATTGGCACGCTGATCGGTCTGGTGGTCATGCTCAAGAACATGGATGACCCGGCCAAGATCGGCCCGGGCATGGCCATCGCTCTGCTCACCACGCTTTACGGTGCGGTGATCGCCAACGCCGTGGCGCTGCCTCTGGCCGATCGCATGGCCAAGCGTTCGGGCGAAGAGGTTCTGGCCAAGACCATCATCATCAAGGGCGTCATGGCCATTCAAAGCGGCGACAATCCACGCATCGTCGAGCGAAAGCTGCGGACGTTCCTGCCGCCGAACATGCGAGCGGACAGCGACGCCGAGAAGGAAGCCGCCTGACCGGACTGGGGTTTGCGCCCCTCAGACGCACGCCCCTGAGGACCATGCGGCAAGGAGCCCATGAGCAGTAAGGCCAAAAAGGTGAAGTGCCCACCTCCGGGAGCGCCGGACTGGCTGCTGACCTATGGCGACTTGATGTCGTTGCTGCTGTGCTTTTTTGTGATTCTCGTGGCTTTAAGCGAGCTCAAGAAGGAAGATCAGTACCACGCGATCGTCGAGAAGATTCAGGAATCGTTCGGCATGAAAGGCGGGGGCGGCCCCTTGCCGACGCAGGACGACCCGGATCAGAGCCTGATCAAGATCCTTGAAGAGACGGCCCGCCAGCAACGCAAGGAGCCGAACCAGTCCAGCGCCGTGGATCCGGGCACGGAGGGCAAGGAGACGACGGTCACGGTGGTGCGTCGCGGCGAGAGGTATATCGTGGGCAATCGAATCACGTTCGCGCCCGGCTCATCCCAGCTGACAGAGGCCGGTCGCCGCAGTCTGCGCCAGATTGCAGAGCGTATCCGTGGTTACAACAACATCGTCGAGATTCGCGGTCATGCGAGTTCGAGTGAAGCGGCCGAGGCCGCCGAGGGCGATTTGAAGGCCTTGAGTTTCGCCCGGGCCGCGGCGGCGGAGAAATACCTGACCGGGCACGAGGGGCGGGTTCGGGCCGACCGTCTGCGACTGGTGGCCTGCGGCGATACCGAACCGCTGGTCAAACGCCTGTATGAAGAGCAGCAGCGTACGCCCAACCGCCGGGTCGAAGTGGTGGTGACGGGATTGCTGGTTGAGGAACTCCAGGAACTGGAGAGTCAGTGATGTCCGCGCCGGCCGTACTGAAGCCGCCGGGCCGATCGGCCGAGTGAATGCATGGGACCGTCCCGATGGGCCTTGCGGCCTGGGGCGGCGGGAATAGGCAGTCATGGCGAAAAAAGAAGAGAAAAACGAGGCCGCTGAGCCCCAGAAGAAGCTGTCGATCAAGACCCTGGTGCTGGTTGGCGTGCTGATTGCCCTGCAACTGAGCGTGGTCGGGGCGCTGTTCGTCCTGATGGGCGGGCCGGAGGAAGCCTCGGCCGATGCGGCGACGCCGGACCCGGTGATGCTCGGTCAGCGGCCCCGGGAAGTCCTCGTGGCCGGTGGAAAGTTTCCCAACAATCGTACGGGTAAAACGTTTGTGTACGATACGGAACTGTACGTCGTGGTGGCGGAAAAGCACCGCGAGAAGGTGGGCGAGCAGATCGAACAGACCAAGGCGCAGATCACGGAGGATATTCGCGAGATCATCAGTCGGGCCGACCGCTCGCAACTGACCGAGCCGACCCTGGCGACGATCAAGCGCCAACTCAAGGCCCGGTTTGACGCCCGCTTCGGGCCTGATGAGGATGGCAAGCCCATCGTGCGGGACGTGGTGATCAACAAGTTCACCGAGTTTCAGCTTTAGACAGGCGCGTTTGCCTGGCAGGGCGGGAAGCCCCGGAACCCGCCTGCCTCCATGGATGGGGTCGTCGGCGTACGATAGGCAGGGCACGAGATTCACCTTCGACCGAAGGACAGCCACGGATGGCCGAAAAGCAGAACTCCCAACCCGATCCCGATGCACTCGGCGGGCCCGACGGTTCGACCGCGGGTGATGCGCAGGCGTTCGACGAGCAGGAGCAGGATGCCGTTGAATCGGCTCTGGCCGAGGCGCAGGCGTCGATCCGTGAGATTCAGGCTGCGGCGGAGGGCGCCGGTGGGCGCGACGCAGCAGAGGGGACCCTGGTCTCCAATGCGCAAGCGTCGGCCGCGGCCGACGCGGCGATGGCGGCAATGATGATGGGGGCTGGCGACGACGCCACCAGTGTGGATCCATCGGCGATCGATCTGCTCGGCGACGTCGAGTTGCAGGTGATGGTCGAACTCGGCCGCACACAGATGATGGTCGAGGATGTGCTGCGACTGGGGGGCGGCGCGGTGGTTGAGCTGGATAAACTGGCTGGTGATCCGGTGGATGTGTACGTCAACAATCGCCTCGTGGCCCGTGGCGAGGTGCTGGTGCTCAACGACAACTTCTGCATCCGCATCAGTGAGATTGTGGCGGACCTTGAGCAACAGGCGCAGGCGGCGGCCCGGCAGGAGGCCGGGGCGTAGTCGCGCGTCTTGACAGGCACGGTGGGCGGCGGAGCCGCCCGCATGATGGCTGGAACGGCCCACGGTGTGCAGGCATCGCGGGCCCGGACGGCTGATGAAAGGCCAGGATGGCCGATGGCAATCGACACGCGCCTCTGGCGCGCAACACTTCGACGTCCAATCGTGCCGTGGGGCCCGGCACGCTCCCAACGACTACGCCACAGGCGGGTACAGTCATGGGTGCCCGCCGCCGCGAGGGTGAGTCTGCTCGCTCTTCTGTGGGTGACGCCCGCCATGGCGGCGGAGCCGTCGAGCCGCGGCACCGATCCGATGAGCCACCTGGCCCGTCGTCTGGCAGACGGCGACGGTCGCCCGGTGCTGCCCAATCGGCCCGTCGCGCCGTCGATCCCGCCATCACCGGCCGCGCCGTCGTTGCCTCAGGCGCCGGCATCGCCCCGGGAGCCCACAGATCCTTCGGCTCAGCGCGCAGCGTCGTTGGATGCCGCATCCCGGCTTGCACCGTCCGTGATCGCCCGGCGGGAGAATCTGCCGCTGCGGATGGACGAAGCGGCAGGCGCGGCCGACTACGCCCCCGTTGAGAGGCGCGACACGCTGGCGGCGGGCTGGGTCCGCACGTTCGGGGCCCTGACGCTGGTCATTGGATTGATCTTTGTGGCCCGGGCAGCCGTGCGCCGTCTGAACCCGGGCGCTGCGTCGCCTACACGTCTGGGCGGCGCGCTGCAGGTGCTCGGCCGCACCTCGGTGGGGCCGAAGCAGGCCGTGATGTTGATGCGTGTGGGTCAGCGAATTCTTGTGGTGGGCGACTCGGCGGGAACCATGCGGACGTTGGCCGAAGTCACCGAGCCGGAGGAAGTGGCCGACTTGCTGGCGGAAGTATCCCGGGCCCAGGTGGGCAGCGCTACGCGGGCGTTTGAGCAGATGCTTGGCCGCATGGACCGGAACTACGACCGTGAAGACGGTCCAACGCTGGAAGGGGTCGACGAGGCTGAGATTCACACCGACCGGGCTCGTGAGCAGCTCGGCGGGCTGTTGTCGCGGTTGCGCAACCTCGTGCGCCAGCCATTGGGCGGCCCGCAGACCGGGCCGGTGGCGCCGCACGGCGACGCAACCCGCGTCCCAACCTCGCGAAGCCGGGAGATTCGCGCATGATTGCTGGGGCTGGCGGACAGATCGGTTGGCGGATAGCGGCGGCGGTACTCGTGGTCGCCGTCAGCGCGACGTCCGCGGCCGGCCAGTCGCGCAGCGATTCAACCGCCGCCGGTTCGAGGTTGGATCCTGCCAATCCTGTATCGGTAATTGAGAATGCGGCCCGGGGCGTGGACACGTGGACCCGTGGCCTTCAAGCTCAGGAGGCCGGCCAAGCGGCGCCCGCGACCGAAGGCGGGCTGTCAGCCACGTTGTCCGTGCTGATTCTCATCACAGTGCTGTCGCTGGCCCCTTCGCTGGTGATCATGTGCACCAGCTTCACGCGGATCGTCATCGTGCTGGCGCTGTTGCGCCAGGCGATCGGCACGCAGTCGTTACCACCGGCCCAGGTGATCACCGGGCTGGGCCTGTTCATGACTTTGTTGATCATGGCCCCGACGCTCGATCGGCTCAACGACGAGGTGATCCAGCCGGTGCAGCGCGGCGAGATCGACCAGCTTGTCGCCTGGCAACGGGCTCGTCAGCCGCTGCGTGACTTCATGTTCGCCCAGATTGACCACGCGGGGAATCACGGCGACATCTACATGATGCTCAACTACCGCGGGATCGACACCAGCCAGCCGCAGATGCTGACCCGATCCGACGTGGACATGATTTCGCTGGTGCCGGCCTTCATGCTCAGCGAGCTCAAGGTCGCCTTCCTGATGGGTTTTCGGCTGTATCTGCCGTTTCTGATTATTGACATGGTCGTCTCCAGCGTACTCATCAGCATGGGCATGCTGATGCTGCCGCCGGTGCTGATCTCCCTGCCTTTCAAGCTGCTCCTGTTCGTGCTGGTCGACGGTTGGCGGCTGGTGGCGGGCAATCTGCTGAACAGTTTTGCGGTAGTCGCGGGAGCGGGATAGGCGGGCGGTAGCCAGGGGTCGAGAGCCCGAAGGTGTGAGCCATGACATTTGACCAGGCGACGGACGTGGTGCGGGAATCGTTGGGTGTGATGCTTCTGCTCAGCGCGCCGATTCTGCTGGCTGGGCTGGTGATTGGCCTGGCGGTGAGCATCCTGCAGGCGGTGACGCAGGTGCAGGAGCAGACGCTCAGTTTCGTGCCCAAGATCATCGGGATGGCCGTCGTGGCGATTCTCATCACACCCTGGGTGGCCCGGATGCTGGTGGAATTCTCCGCCCGCATGTTCAGCGGACTGGGCTGAGCCGCCGCCGCGAAGCACCGTTCTTTGAACCCAAGGAGATCGTCGTTTGCCCATCAGTTACGCGCCACTTCTGGCTCATGTGCCCGCCTGGCTGCTGGTGCTGTTTCGGATCACCGGCATCTTCGCCGTCGGGCCGGTCTTCGGCAGCACCATGCTTCCGATGCGTCTGAAGGCGCTGCTGGCGTTCGGGCTGTCGCTGTGCGTGTATCCGATGCTGCTGAACGACGGTATGCCGATCGACCTGACGGCCGAGGGTGTGGTGGTCAGCCCCGCGCTGCCATCGGCGCCTCTGGCCGGATCGGTGGCGGCCGCGGCGGTGCAGGGCGTGATTGAGCACGGCCTGTCGTTGTGGACGCTGGCACCCTGGGTGGGGGTGGAATTGCTGGTGGGTTTGACGATTGGTTTCTGCGTGGGTCTGGCGCTCCTGGGGCTGCAGGTGGCGGGGCGGATCATCGACCAGCAACTGGGCTTCGGGTTGGGCGGGATATACAGTCCGGACCAGGGGGAGGACGCCGGCCCGGTCGGGCAGTTCTACTACATGATGGCCGTGGCCATCTTCCTCGTCTTCGGAGGCCACCGCGCGGTCTTGGGGACGCTGGTCAACAGCTTCCACAGCATTCCGCTCGGAGGCCTGCAGCCCGATGGGCGCATCGTGGAACTGGCGGTGTCGTTGCTGGGCTCGGCTTTCGAGCTGGGCCTGCGCGTGTCCGGGCCGGTTCTGTGCCTGATTTTTCTGGAGACGATCGCCCTGGGTTTCATCGCCCGGACGGTGCCGCAGATGAACATTCTGAGCATCGGATTCCCGCTGCGCATTCTGCTGGGATTGACGTTGCTGGTGGCGGTGGTCGGTGCACAGGGCGAGGTATTCGCGCAGGCGATGCGCGAAGTTCTGGCGAGCGTGGCGTCGTGGATTGGAGGCTAGGCGCTCATGGCGGAGACTGACCAGGAAAGAACCGAGGCCCCGACGCAGCGTCGTCGTGACGAGAAGCGTCAGGAAGGCCAGGTAGCCAAGAGCCAGGATCTGACCGCGGCCTTGTCGCTGCTGGCCGCGTCACTGCTGTTGTGGGCCTTGGGACTGCGGATGCTGTCGAGCATGCGGCAGACGATGGCCTCGATGCTCTCGGGCGAGCAATCGATGAACGTGGCTCGCGCCGATGATGTGAGCCATGTGATGGTATACACGGGGACGCGACTGGCGGAGGCGTCCGGGCCACTGCTGCTGGCGCTGGCGGTGGTGGTGCTGCTGGCAGCGATGGGGCAGGTCGGCGTCCTGATCACGGGCAAGCCGCTGGAGCCCAATCTGACCAAGCTCTCGCCGCTCAAGGGGTTCAAGAACCTCTTCGACGCCCGCGCGGGGATGCGGCTGGTGATGAATCTGGCCAAGACGGCGGTGATCGCCCTGGTGGGCGTGGTCGTGATCACCAGCCAGATGCCCAGGATTCTGCTGTTGACGACGCTTGAACCGCTGCCGATGTTCAAAGGCGCGTGCGAACTGGTCTTTTCGCTGTCCATCGCGCTGGCCGTGGTGCTGCTGGTGTTGGGAGTGGCGGACTATGCATTTCAGCGCCACCAGCGGGAGCGCGACATGCGGATGACCAAGCAGGAGGTCAAGGACGAGCTCAAGCGCATGGAAGGCGACCCGCTGGTGAAACAGCGGCGGGCGCGGGTGGCGCGGCAACTGGCTTTGCAGCGTATCGGCCAGGCCGTGCCAAAGGCCGATGTGGTCGTCACCAACCCGACACACTTCGCCATCGCCCTGCGCTACGACCGGGAGACGATGACCGCTCCCAAGGTGGTCGCCAAAGGGGCCGATTACATGGCGATGCGCATCCGTCAGATCGCTGCGGCCAATGGCGTGCCGATGGTCGAGCGCAAGGAGCTGGCCCGTGCGATGTACCGCGTGGTGGAGGTGGGGCAGGAAGTGCCGCCGCAATTCTACGGCGCGGTGGCGGAGATTCTCGCGTACGTGTACCGTCTCAGCGGACGGCGGTCGGCGTGAATGGGCGAAGGCGACGTAAATCTTACGTCGTCAAAAAAAATGCGACACGAGGCCCATGAGGACCTTTCGCGCGCCTCCGCATCGTGGTATGTTCTGTCAGCCGTGAGTCAGGAAGACGAAGCGGACTGAGTTTTAATTCCTTTCTTTGCCGCTTGGCAAATCGGGCCGCGTAGCCATGGATGGCTGATCAGTTGGCACAGCAGACTTCCAGACTGATGATCCCCGCCTGGCTGAATCGGCTGAGCCGATATCAGTCGGTGGTGGTGCCGGCGGCGCTCATCGGCCTGCTGTCGGTCATCGTCGTGCCCATGCCGCCGGCGATGATGGACTTGATGATCGCCGGCAATCTGGCGCTGGCGGCGCTGATCCTGATGACGACCGTCTACGTCGAGAAACCCCTTGATTTCTCGGTGTTTCCGTCGTTGCTGCTGGTGACGACCCTGTTTCGGCTGGTGTTGAATATCGCGACCACGCGTCTGATTCTGGCGGCCGATGCGGGCAGCGCCGCGGAGGCCGTCGGCGTGGCGGGCAAGGTCATTGAGGCCTTTGCCTCCTTCGTAGCCGGGGGCAACATCGTCGTCGGGCTCATTCTGTTTCTCATCCTGGTGATCGTGCAATTCGTGGTGATCACCAAAGGTGCGACGCGCATCAGTGAAGTGGCCGCCAGGTTCACCCTCGATGGCATGCCGGGTAAGCAGATGGCCATTGACGCGGACCTCAACGCGGGTTTGATCAACGAGGCCGACGCCCGCCGCCGGCGCGAGGAGATCAGCCAGGAGGCCGACTTCTACGGTGCGATGGATGGTGCCGCGAAGTTTGTGCGTGGCGATGCGATCGCGGGCATCATCATCACGCTGGTGAACATCCTGGGCGGTCTGGCGGTCGGCGTGTTCATGAAGGGGTGGGCAGTCGGCCAGTCCCTGGACGTGTTCACGCGACTGACGATCGGCGACGGGCTGGTGAGCCAGATGCCGGCCTTTGTGATCTCCATTGCAGCCGGTCTCATTGTGACCCGCTCCAGCGGCCGGCAGGACTTGGGGACGGCGATTTCGTCCCAGCTCGCCGGTCGATGGAAGGCGCTGGCGGTCACGGCCGGCTTCCTGACGCTGATGGCGTTCACCGGACTTCCGGCCGTGCCCATGCTGGGGCTGGGGACGATGCTGGGCGTCACAGCTTGGATGGTGCGATCCCGCGAACAGAAGACCAAGATGCAGTCGCAAAGGCGTGAGGCTGCGAAAGAACGGCCCGGTCCACCCCCAGCCGAACAGATGCTCAGCGTCGACGCCATGGAGCTCGAGGTCGGCTATGCCCTGGTGCGCCTGGTCGATACCAGCCAGGGCGGCCAGTTGCTGGAACGCATCACCATGATCCGCCAGCAGATCGCCGCCGAACTCGGACTGGTCATGCCGCCGGTGCGATTGCACGACAACATGCAGTTCAGCCCCAACGAATACCATATCAAGATTCGCGGCAACGCGGTGGCTCGTGGCGAGGTGTATCCCGGCCAGTTGATGGCGATGGACAGCGGCCTGGCCAGCGAGGCGCTGCCCGGCCGCCGTACGCGTGAACCGGCATTCGGCCTCGAAGCGGTCTGGATCGAGGAGGGGCTTCGCCAGCGGGCCGAGTCGCTCAACTACACGGTTGTTGATCCCACGAGCGTGCTGGCCACGCACCTGACGGAGGTGGTCAAGTCCCACGCGGCCGAACTGCTGACCCGGGAGGAGACGGCCAACCTGGTCGAGCAGCTTAAGGGCAAGGCGCCCAAGCTGGTGGCTGAGGTTCTGGGCGGCGAGAACCCGTCGGTGCGGCCGGGCGAGTTGCAGCGGGTGTTGCAGAACCTGCTGAGCGAGCGAGTGCCCATCCGCGACATGGAGACGATCGTCGAAACGCTGGGCGACTGGATCGGCCGTACACGCGATCTGGACGTACTTACGGAATACGTGCGCAACGCCCTTCGCCGAACCATCTGCAGTCAGTATGTGGAAATGGATGCAGGACGCGACGACCTGAGCGGCGATTTGTCGCCCATTGCCCAACCGAAGCTCTATTGTGTGAGCCTGGATCCGGCTCTGGAGGATCGTATCGCGGCCTTTGTGGACAGAAACGGTGAAGGCACGACGATGTCCGTACCGCCGGCGGTGGCGGCGAGGATCACCACCGCGATGATCGGCGAGCTTCAGCGGCTGATCCAGGCCGGCCATCAGCCGGTGGTGCTGGCGTCGCCGCAGGTGCGGGCCCCGGTGCGCCGTCTGCTGGAACCGCATCTGCCCTCAGCCGCGGTGCTGGGCTACAACGAGGTGAGCAAAGGTGTCGAGGTCGAGAGTCTGGGATTGGTCCAATTGGAGGAAGTACCACCCGTCCAGGGGCCATCGGGTCGCATGATGGCGGCGTCGGCCTAGGGCCGTATCGAGGGTCAGTGTGAGGGACCGGCGTGTGAAGTCGGGGAAGCGGCCGTGGCGTGAGTCACTGTCAGGATGAATGGATGGTGAGGCGGGCCATGGATGGCCGAGGAGCGAGATTGGTGAACCTGCAGACTTTTACCGCCGATTCGATGGCTGCGGCCCTCACGCTGGTCAAGGCGAAACTGGGCGGCAATGCGGTGATCCTGCACACGAGGACATATCGCCGGGGCGGCGTGCTGGGTTTTGGCGCCCGGCAAGTGGTGGAAGTGACCGCAGGCAGCGGCCCGAAAATCGATCAGGCGCGGCAACGTCAGGCGGGCGATCCGCGAGCGACCCCGGCGCCTCGTGGTCGGACTTCGGGGGTCGGTTCCCGGCCGTCGCCGCAACGCCAGCAGGCGGCTGGCGACCTGATCCGTCGGACCTATGCGGTGGCGCAGGCGGAGCTGAAACGCCGTCAGGACGCCCTGCCATTGCCCGCCGATGTGCTGTCCCAGTCCGCGACCGTGGGGCCGCTGATTCAGGATGCCGGCGCCTCGGTGCCGCGCCGCGATACGGCATCATCGTCGCACGTAGCAGCGATGCCGCATCAGCAGCTGTCTTGCGAATTGGCCGAGGTCAAGCGGATGGTGGCGCGGGTCATGACCCGGCAATCCAAGCCGGTCGCCGGAGACCTGCCGGACGCTTTATTCGACCAGTATCGGGCCCTGCTGGAACAGGAAGTGGCTGAGGAACTGGCGGATCAGACGATTGCGGCCGTGCGCGGAAGTTTGTCATCCGCGGCTCTGGAAGATCCACAAGTCGTGCGCCAGGCTGTGCGCGAGGAACTCATCAGACTGATTCCCAGCGCCGGCCACGAGATCTCAATCGCGGCACCTTCTGATGGTCGACCGCGGACGATTGCGCTGATCGGGCCGACGGGCGTGGGCAAGACGACGACCGTGGCGAAACTGGCGGCCCAGTTCAAGCTGCGGCAGAAGAAGCGGGTCGGCCTGGTGACTCTCGATACTTATCGGATCGCTGCGGTGGAGCAGCTTCGCACGTACGCTCAGATCATTGGCGTGCCCCTGAAGGTGGCGGCTGATCCCGAGGCGCTGCGGAAGGTTCTCACGTCCTTGTCGGATTGTGACGTGGTTCTGATCGATACCACCGGGCGCAGTCAACGTGACGACGGACGTCTGCGGCAGCTTCAGGAGCTTCTGGACGCGGCCAACCCGCATGAAGTGCATCTGGTGCTGTCCTCGACGTGTTCCCAGGCGGTGATCGCCGAGGCCGTCGACCGGTTCGCGAAAATCCGCACGGACCGAATCATCCTGACAAAACTTGACGAAGCTGTAAGCTTTGGCGTCGTGCTGAACGTGGCTCGCCAGGTGGACAAGCAGTTCAGCTATGTGACGACGGGCCAGGAAGTGCCCCACGACATTGAGGCGTCGCAGGCCGACCGACTGGTGGACCTGCTGTTGGGAGAAGGGTTGAAGCCGTGCTGACCGACCAGGCCCATGCGTTGCGGGAGATGGTGCGCGGGGGAGGCATCGCGACCGAGGTGGGACCGCCGCCGCCCGATCAGGAAGGCGGTGGGCCGCGGATCGGACTGTCGGCTGATCGTCCGCAGTGGCCGCGCAAGCCGGCGTCGCCCGCTGCGGCGCTCCCGACGGCCGGGGCGACGCGCGTCCGCGAGGCGGGGGCCGGTCGGGCGAGTGTGGTGGCGATCACCTCCGGCAAGGGCGGCGTCGGCAAGAGCAGCGTGGTGGTGAACCTGGCGGTGCGTCTGTCGCAGATGGGACGACGTGTGCTGGTGATGGACGCGGATCTGGGCACCGCCAACGCCGATGTGTTGTGCAATCTGTCGCCGAGCGCCGGGCTGGCGCATGTGCTGGCGGGACGCCGAACGCTGCGGGAGACAATCATTGAAGGGCCGGGTGGTTTCCGGCTGATTCCCGGGGCGTCAGGACTGGCGCAGGTGGCGGCGATGGGCGAGAGTGCGCGGGGCCGGCTGGCGGCGCAGATGCGCGACCTGGAGCGGGAAGCGGACGTGATTCTCGTGGACACCGGTGCCGGCGTGGGGCCGAACGTGCTCAGCTTCGTCTGCGCCGCTGACCAGCAGTTGGTGGTCACCACGCCGGAGCCGACCGCCATGACCGACGCCTACGCCCTGATCAAGACGGTCTGGCGTCAACGCGCGGATCTTAACGTGCGGATTCTTGTGAACATGGTTCGTTCCGCTGACGAGGCGCGGGCGGTGTTTGGTCGACTCGACGCCGTATGCCGGCGCTTTCTGAAGCTCACGCCGCGCTATGCAGGCCACCTCATGCATGATGTGCGCGTGCCACTGGCGGTGCGGCGGCGGGTGCCGTTTGTGCTGGAAAACCCGAGGTGTGACGCGAGCCGCGGGATCGCGCAGTTGGCCCACCGCATGGATCGTCACGCGGCCGAGCCGAGCGGGGAGGGGCTGCTGCGGCGGATGATGACCTGGTTTGGCGCATGACGGGGAAACGGGCGGTGCCATGCGTAGACGAAACGCCGAACGGTGGTCGGTGCAGACGGTGTGGAAAAATCCATGGGAGGTCTGGGCCGCAGGTGCATCGGAAGTTGGCGTCGTGTAACATCAGGCAGCTGGTATCGCGCGGGCATGTCAATCTGAACGGACTCGAACCTTGAGCAATGGAGTGCTCAACGATTCTGTCGAGAGTCATAGCATCCTGTTTTGCGATCGTCGGCTTCGTGGCGGCGCTGGTTATTGGCTTCGCCGCGGATTTGTCGGCCGACGCCATCCTCTGGCGCGCCATGGTCGTGATGGTGATTTGTTGGCCGGTGGGGCGCCTGCTTGGCGCGCTCGCGCAGCACGCGGTGGAAGAAAACATCAACGAATACAAACGTTCTCATCCGATTCCGCGGGATGCCGCATCGGTGGGGGCGGCGGCTGGCGGCGAGGTTGGCGTGGACATCGAGGATGACGCTCAGCCGCCGGCGCGGACTTCCTTGGAGACTGAAGCCGGGCGGGCGGCGAGCCGATCAAGATGATTGAGGGGCTTCAGGTGGCGGCGCTGTCGATACGCCCATGCCTGACGATGACTGAGGGACCACGTACCGAGAGGTCAAGGAGGCGACCATGGCGCGAGTCAGGAAACGTTCAACGATGATGTCGACTCGGCCGCAGGTCGCCGACATTCAGAAAATCTGGACGGCCTATCGAGCCAAGCCGACCGAGGGCTTGCGCAACCAGCTCCTGGAAAACTACCTGCCGCTTGTACGCTATAACGCCGAGCGCGTGCATACCAAGCTGCCCGACGAGGTGGACGTCGAAGACCTGATGCAGGCGGGCATCTTCGGGCTGATGGATGCGATCGACGCGTTTGATCTTGAACGCGGGGTGAAGTTCGAGACCTATTGCGCTCCCCGCATTCGCGGAGCGATCCTCGATGAATTGCGGTCAATGGATTGGGTTCCCCGGCTTGTACGCTCCCGTTCGAGTCAGGTGGATCAGGCACGCAAGAGCCTGCAGATGGCGCTGGGGCGCAAGCCGACCGAAGACGAGGTGGCCAAGAAACTGAACCTGAATCCCGAGGAATACTCCAAAGTCCGCCGGGACGCCGGTCCGGTGGGCGTGGTCTCGCTGTCGCGCAAGTGGTTCGAGACGGATTCGAACAAGGACGTGCGTGAGATCGATGTGCTGGAGGACCCCAAGCAGGTCAATCCATTTAACATCGCCCAGCGGGAGGATCTCAAGGATCTGATCACCAAAGGCCTGAGCCGGGCGGAGCGGCTGATCGTGATTCTGTACTACTACGAGCAGATGACGATGAAGGAAATCGGCGTCACGCTGGACCTATCCGAGTCCCGTGTGAGCCAGATGCACAGTTCGATTCTCGCGCGACTTAAAGCCCAACTTCAGAACCGTACGCCGGAACTGTCGGCCCAGGTGGACTGAGACGGCCTGCCTCTCGGCGTGACGGCGCATGCCGCTTCAGACGCCACTGAACCTCTCGACCGTGGTTTGCTCCTCACATGTCCGTCGGCCGCCCCGGCGTCGATTGACGCCCCACGTCGCGATCCGCACAATCATGGTTTCGCGCGGCAGGGCCGCGGCAGGTATCAATACGCAGGAGTGGCCGCATCATGGCGGATGTGCAGCAGTGGCTGGAATCGCAGGTACGTGCGGCGATCGCTGCGATCGGCCAGCCGGAGGCCGCCGACGCCGATCCGATGGTGCGGCCGGCCGGCAACCCCCAGTTCGGAGACTTCCAGATCAACTGCGCCATGGCGCTGGCCAAGGTGCTCAGAAGTAAACCTCGCGATGTGGCCGCACGCATCGCCGAGCATCTTGGCCCCCTTCTGGCGCGCCACGACGCGACCGAGCGAATCGAAATCGCTGGCCCGGGGTTCATCAACATCCACCTCAAGGCCGCTTTTCTCGGCGACCAGGTTCATGCCATGGCTGCGGATGACCGGCTCGGTATCATCCCGGCCCCCAGGTTGCGGACCGTTGTGGTGGATTACTCCTGTCCCAATGTGGCCAAGGAGATGCAGTTCCATCACATTCGCTCGACGTGCATTGGCGATGCCGTGGTGCGCGTGCTCGAAGCCGCAGGCCATCGCGTGCTCCGGCAGAATCACATCGGCGACTGGGGCACGCAGTTCGGCATGCTTCTGGAGCACCTGATCGACCAGGGCTGGGACGATGGCAAGGCCCACCCGATTGCCGACCTGAACGCGATGTACCAGCAGGCCAAGGCCCGCTTCGACGCCGATGCCGACTTCGCCGATCGCGCCCGCAGCCGCGTCGTGCAGCTTCAGAGCGGCGATGCGCTGTCCACGAAAATCTGGCAGGACCTGATCGCCGAGTCGGTCAACCACTTCCGCCCGCTCTACACGCGGCTGGGTGTGCGCCTGACTGACGACGATATCCGCGGTGAAAGCTTCTACAACCCCATGCTGCCGCAGGTCGTGACCGAGCTCCAGAACAAGGGCCTGGCCCGCGAGAGCGACGGAGCGATCTGTGTCTTTCCACCGGGTTTTGCTAATCGCAACGGCGAGCCGCTAGCGATGATCGTACGCAAGCGCGATGGAGGGTACCTCTACGCAACGACGGATCTGGCGGCGGTGCGCTACCGCATCGATACCCTCAAGGCCGATCGGCTCGTGTATGTCACCGATGCCCGGCAGAGTCAGCACTACGCCATGGTGTTCACCACCGCCCGCCAGGCCGGCTGGCTTCCGGAAAGCGTCGCTGCTGAACATGTGCCCTTTGGTACGATTCTGGGTAGCGACAATCGGCCTTTCAAGACGCGCAGCGGCGGTACGGTCAAGCTCGTGGAGGTCCTGGATGAGGCCGAGCGGCGAGCATCCGCGATCATCGAGCAGAAGAATCCCGATCTGCCCGCCGACGAGAAGCGGCTGGTGGCGCGGGCCATCGGCATCGGGGCCGTCAAGTACGCCGATCTGTCATCAGATCGTGTCAAGGACTATATATTCGACTGGGATCGGATACTGTCGTTCGACGGCAATACGGCTCCGTACCTGATCAATGCGTACGTGCGCATCCGTTCGATCTTCCGCAAAGGCGAGGTGGACGCGGCGTCGCTTCAGTCGGCGGCAATCGCGGTGAACGAGCCAGCCGAGCGAGCTCTGGTGCTGAAACTGATGCAGTTCGGCGGGACGGTGGCGGGCGTCGAGGCGAGCCTCGAGCCGCACCGCCTGTGCAACTATCTCTATGAGCTGGCGGCGCTGTACCACCAGTTCTACGAACAGTGCCCGGTTCTCAAGGCTCCCGATACCGCGACACGCGACAGCCGGCTGCGCCTCAGCGACCTGACCGCCCGCGTGCTCAGCCGGGGTCTGGACCTGCTGGGCATCGCCGTGGTGGAGCGTATGTGACATGCTTCACGTCGCACTCAAGGAATGGGCGGTGATCTGCGACCTGCTGCTGGAGGGGCGTACGGCTCTGCTGCTGCGCAAGGGCGGGATCGCCGAGCCGGCCGGTGCGGGCACGTTTGAGATGACGCACACCCGGTTTGCCCTTTTCCCATCATGGGCCCATCAGAAGCCGCGAATGATCGTCGCGGACTACCGCGATCGCGTGCGGGTGCTCGATGAGCCGGCCGAAATCACATTCACGGGCATGGCCGAGGTGGTGAAGGTCTGGCAGGCGCCCAATCCCGGGGCCGTATTCGATCTCGATGATCTGCACCCCTACGCCGACGCGCACGTACGGATGCGTTTTGACTACAAGCCCGATCGCCCCGTCTGGCTTGTCGCGGTGAAGGCGATGAAGTTCGCCGCCCCCGCGACGATCCGCAACGATGTGGACTACTGTGGCTGCCTGAGTTGGGTGCCGCTCAAGCCCGAGCATGCGGTCGAGGATGCGGGAGCGGCGCCGGTGCTGACCGACGCAGCGCTGGCGGCCGTTGTGGCGACGGTGGAGGAGCGGATGAAGCGGGCGGGGGGATGAGCGCGGCTCCAAGTGGGCGAAGCTGACGCAGGCAAGCTTCCCAGGGTGGGATTCGGGTCCACGGGCTGCTCACGTCGGCGCGGGCAGATGTCTGGTGCGGGTTGGCGCGGGACGCGACGCACGGGCCGTCAGCAGTTGACCGGCGAGGCTGGATGTGCCCACGTAGAGGTAGCCCCCGGCGAAAAGCAGGATGAACGGCAGGCCGACCATCGCGTGCGTGATGCTCACGGCAACCTCGACGCAACCGAGCATGTACAGGCCCATGGCAATTTCCAGGACGCTCATCCAGAGCTTGATGGACGGAACAGCGAGTCGGGCACAGCGCCGGCCATTGTTGGTAGCAGTGACGGCGTCTGTCGTCTGACTGTACTTCGGCGTGCGGACGAACGGTGAGTCGTGGCCCACCAGGGCTTCGATGCAGCCGCGTGCGTTGTTGACGGCGATGCCGATGCCCACGCCCATCAGCAGCGGCAGTTGGACGAGCGTGCGCCATACGCTGCGCCCCTGCACCCGCTGGCTGGCGGTGTAGAAGGTGGCGGCCGAAAGCGTGCCCATGATGAACAGCGCGATCCCGATCAGCGTTCCGATCCACCAGTCGTCGCCGGCGAAAGCCCCGGCGTTCAGCACGATCAGCGGGCACAACAGCAGGGCCAGCAGCGTCACCAGCAGATAGACGATGGGGCTGGTGAGGTGGAAGAAAGCTTCCGCTTTGACGGCGAAGCTCGGGGCCTGCCGCAGGATGCGAGGCAGGAGCTTGAGGGCGGTCTGGATCGAACCCTTGGTCCAGCGGTGCTGTTGAGCCTTGAATGCGTTGATCTCAGGCGGCAGTTCGGCCGGGCAGGTAACGTGGGGCAAAAAGACGAATTTCCAGCCGGCGAGCTGGGCGCGGTAGGAAAGGTCAACATCCTCGGTGAGGGTATCGTGCTGCCAGCCGCCGGCCTGCTCGATGGCGGTTCTTCGCCACACGCCGGCTGTGCCGTTGAAGTTGATCCAGCGGTTCGCGCGGTTGCGGGCGGCATGCTCGATGAGGAAGTGGCCATCGAGGAAGATCGCCTGGCAGCGCGTGAGCGGCGAGCTCTCTCGGTTCAGATGTCCCCAACGTGTCTGGACCATGCCGATGTCGGGGTCGGTGAAATGGTGGATGGTACGCCGCAGGAAATTAGTTGGCGGGACGAAGTCGGCATCGAAGAGAGCGATGAACTCACCGCTGGCCGACGGCGTGGCGGCGGCGAGGGCGCCGGCTTTGAAACCGGTGCGATCGGTGCGATGGTGATACTCGATCGGGGCGCCAGATGCGGCCAGTTCGTGGCACAAGGCGCGGTTTTCCCATTCAGAGCCATCATCCGAATCGTCAAGAATCTGGATCTGTAAGCGATCCCGCGGGTAATCGAGTCGACAGGCGGCCGTGATCGCCCGGTGGGCGACGCGAGGCTCGTTATACATCGGCAGCTGGACCGTGACCGACGGCAATCGCGTGAAGCGCGCTCGCGCCCGCGGCACGTTGCGGCGGTTTCGGCGAAACAGCAGAAGCAGCCAATAGCGATGCAGCCCGTAAACGCAGATGAGCCCGAGCACCGAGAAATACAGACTGGTGAGGGTCCATCGCCAGATTTGGGGGTCGGTCGTGGTCATGGGTGGGAGGAGGTGGGCCCGATCAGGTCACGGAGGTTGCCTTCGGGTGCGACCACGAGGGGCCGGGTCGGGACCGGGCGGGTCGGTTCGTCTGCTAACGATGCTGTTCGCATGATTCTAAGCCGGCGGCCGCCGCAAGGCACGTTCATGGCCTATCGCCAGGCGTCGGTAGACCGCGTGGGCGTCCAACTCGCCACAATCCCCTAAAGGCGGCCCGGTAACTCGTCCGATAAAGCCCTCTGGTTGAAACGGCTGTAAGGTCTCGCCGATTTGCAGCCGATATCCCGTTTGGAACGGTCTTTATTCGCACCAGACGGACAACACAAGGATCACACGATGGGAATCAGAACCTGGTGCATGCTGGCGGGCCTGGCAGGCGTGGTTCTGTCCATCGTCGGCTGCTCACAATACAACTCGGCGCTCGGACTGCCCAACGCCTCGGCGCAGGTGAACCAGAAGTACCAGCAGTTCCTCGCCGAGTACCAGGCACGACTGGACGAAGAGCCCGGCATCACCCGCCAGCCGCCGCGGCCAGCGCAGTTCGACACCGTGCCGGCCGTCCAGGCCCTGGGTGACGCTCCGCGGCACGCGCCAAGTCCGGCCGACAACCAGCAGTGGTCCAGCCAGCAGGCGGATCAGACAGTGACGCAGCTTGGTCTTTACGGCGTGCTGCCCGCCTCACTGCCGCAGCGACGCGCCGCCGTCGATGGCCCGGACAATCTCAAGCAGGTGACGTTCGCCAGCACGGGCGTGGACATGGACCCGGCCCTGGATCCGACCGGGCAGTGGACGCTGTTCGCTTCCACGCGGCACCGGGCGACGCCCGACATTTATCTTCAGAAGATCGACGGCACGGCCGTGCAGCAGATCACGCACGATCCCGCAGCCGATCGCATGCCGGCTTTCAGCCCCGATGGACGACACATCGCTTTCGCCTCCAATCGGGCCGGCAACTGGGATATTTACCTCACTGACCTCGACGGCAGCCAACCGATCCAGCTCACCAGCGATTCGACCGAAGACATTCACCCCAGCTTCTCGCCCGATGGCAGCAAACTGGTGTACTGCACCTATGGCAGCCAGAGCGGGCAGTGGGAGATGGTGGTCATCGACGTGGCCAATCCGGCCAGGAAGCGATTCATCGGGTTTGGACTCTTCCCCGAGTGGTCGCCGGTGGAAGACAAGATTGTGTTCCAGCGTGCCCGTCAGCGTGGGACGAAGTGGTTCAGCATCTGGACGATCGATTATGAGGACGGCGAGGGGCTGCGTCCCACGGAACTGGCGGCCAGCTCCAATGCCGGGGCAATTACGCCGCACTGGAGCCCCGATGGCAGGCACATCGTGTTCTGCACGGTGCTGAATCCCGACGAGGTGGATGAGGCCTCGCCCCCGCAGGCCGATGTCTGGATGATGGCGGCCGACGGCTCGGATCGAGTGAACCTCACGCAGAATCGTTTTGCGAACACCCAGCCGGTGTGGTCGCCAGGCGGCGCGATTTATTTTGTGAGTAACCGCGGCAACGCTCAGACACAGAACATCTGGTCGATCAAGCCGGACGCGTCCATCCGCGTGGCGGCGCATGCCGCGCAGCCAGCGGTGGTCGGGCAGGCTGCTGTGCCGTCGCAAGGGCCGGCGGTCGGGACGGGGACCACGTCGGTGATGGCCGATGAAGCGACGCCTTGAGGCAGAGTCGTTCTCAACGCCGGCCGAGTCCGGCGTTTGATTTGCGGATCGCACTTGGATGACTTGACACGTCAGGCGGAGGCCTGGCGACAACACGCGGCAGGATGCCATGACAAGTCAAAAGGTCATGTTGACGGCCCTGGGGTTGCTGCTGGTTGCTGGATGCACCCTGTTGCGACCGCCGCCGTCGGAACTGCGAAGTCCCTACGCCACGCGCCGAGCCCTGGCGGTGACGCCCCTGCGCAATGAAAGCGGCAGCGCGTACGCCGACGGCCTGCGGATGGCGGATCTCCTGACCCAGCAGATCGACGCGGCGGCGAATCTCGACGCCGTGCCGGTCAATCGGGTGCTGGCGGCGATGGAGCAGCGAGGCATCGTCGAGGTGCGCGACCCGCGTACCGCCCAGACACTGATGCAGGCTCTGGGTGTCGATGGACTGATTGTGGGCTCGCTGACCGCGTATGACCCCTACGATCCGCCGATGGCGGGTGTGGCGATCGAGCTTTACACATCGCAAGCCGTGGATCAATACGAGTTGGACTTGAACCGGTTGACTTACGCGGCCACGGACGACGCTTCGCGGCTGTCGGACGCGGAATCGGCCGATCGGCGGCAGCCGGCATCGATGGTGAGCGTCGTGCTCCGGGCATCGGATGTACCGACACGTCAGGAATTGCAGCGTTACGCCGATGGGCGTGGGCCGCAGAAAGGCGTCAGTTCCGACTGGCGTCGCTACCGGGTCAACATGAACCTTTATGAGCAGTTCGTCGCTTTCGCGATGGTGGATCGACTTCTGGATGCGGAGAGTCGCCGCCTGGCGCAAGCGAGACAAACCAACGTTTCTCCGTGAAGGACGGCCTGTGCCGCCCCGACCGGGGCGAGTGGAGCAGGCCGTGTTCGCACGAAAAACCAACCAGAACGGGCCGAACGATCGCAGCGATGTTCAGCCTCTCGGGCCAGGACAGGTGGTCCTGCAGAAGGGCGATCAGCGCTACGTATTTCACTGCGCGCCCGGTGAAGAGCCGAAGCTTCTGGCGTCGCTGGCCAAGCTGGCCGACGACCCGAGCACGGATCTGGACTGGTTCGATGCCGCTGTCCTTAGTCACCAACTTGGCCGCCAGATGGGCCGAAACATGCAGCGTATGCTGCGACCGTTTTAGATGATCACGTCACGGATCGTCCAGGAGGGGCGGGCCGCACGTCACGTGGAAGGAACCCTACCGATGTCCAGCAACAGTCGTCTGATCGACCAGTTCGTCAACTATCTGCGCTACGAACGGCACTTCAGCCCCTACACGGGCCGCTGCTACGAGGCCGACCTGCGGCAGTTTCTCCAGCATCTGGACGATACAGCCCACGGCGTCGATTCCGTGGCGGCGGGAGACCCGGGCGCTGCCGACGCGATGCCCGCGGGTTCCGACGCCCAGGGCAGGGCTGCGATTGCTTGTGGTGAGCCCGTCGAGGAGCGTACCGCGCTGAGCGGTATCGACCGACGCATCGCCGCGGCCGACGCCATGCTGATTCGCGGCTTTTTGTCGCACCTGGACAGTTTCGGCTACAGCGCGGCCACCGTGGCACGCAAGATCGCGACCCTGCGCAGCTTCTACAAGTGGATGCACAAACGCGGTGAGTCGGCGACAAACCCCATGACGCTGATCCGCACGCCTAAGCAGGGCAAGCGGCTGCCCAAGGCCATCAGCGTCGAGCACGTCGACCGCCTCCTGTCGATGCCGGACAACCGCGACACGCTCGGGGCTCGTGATCGGGCCATTCTCGAAACCCTCTATTCCACGGGCGTGCGCGTCAGCGAATTGGTGCAACTGGACCGTGGCGACATTGACATGGATGATCAGATGCTGCGTGTTCGCGGCAAGGGGCGCAAGGAGCGTCTGGTGCCTCTGGGCACGCACGCTTTGTCAGCGATTCGCCATTACCTCACATTGCTGGAGCCGGATCCTCGTTTTGCCCTGATGCGGCGATCGCTGGCTCCAGCCGAACTACCGCTGTTCGTCAACAAGAACGGCGGTCGGCTCAGCAGCCGCAGTGTCCGTCGCAAGCTCGACAAGTACCTGGCCAGCGCGGGCCTGGACCCCTCGATCAGCCCGCACACGCTGCGCCATAGCTTCGCCACGCACCTGTTGGAAAACGGGGCCGACCTGCGCAGCGTCCAGGAGTTGCTCGGCCACCAGTCGCTGTCGACGACGCAGATATACACCCACCTGTCATCGTCGCGGATGCGTGAAGCCTACGCCGAGGCCCATCCACGAGCGATGTAAGGCGAATCGCATCGCCACCCCCGCCACAAGCCCGAAACGCGACGCCTCAACCGACGGCAGCGCGTTTCGGGCTCTTTTTATCGACCCCCTCGCCGCAGTCCGGTATCGACCGCATAGGGATCGAGTTGGTATCTTGCGACGATGGGTGAACTGGCCCCGAGGCTGGCGGTGGGTCTGGTGCGACAACGCGTGCGCAGCATCGCGGCCTATGCCGCATATCTGGCGGCCTCGGCGATTCTCTTGAGCCTGGTCTATCCGCAGCCCGGCTGGCGCTGGCTGGCTCCGGTGGCGCTGGCTCCGGCGGGTCTGCTGGCGGTTCGGGCCCGGCATGCGTGGCGGCTGGCGTGGACCGGGCAGGTGGTCTGGACGTTGTGGTGGCTGTGGATGTTGCGATGGGTGATCCCGGTGACCGTGCCGGGCTACCTGGCCATGTGCGTCTTCCTGGCGCTCTATCCGACCGCGGCGTTGCTGCTGGTGCGGTGGCTGGTGCGTGGATGCGGGGTGGCGGCGGTGCTGGCGCTGCCGATGGGTTGGGTGAGCATGGAACTGCTGAGGGGCTACTGGCCGGCCGGAGGATTTGGCTGGTTCAGCCTAGGCCATGCGCTAGGCTCCTGGCTGCCGGAGCAGGGCGCGGGCCGGCTGGTCCAGACCGCCGACCTCGGTGGTGAGCTGGTGGTGAGCCTCTTGTTGGCCATGCCCAGCGGGCTTATGGTGGACGTGGTGACGCGACGGCGAACGCGCACGGCCCGCAGTCGCCGGGGACGGGTGCGGCCGTCGATCATGATCTGGGCCATGGTATGGGCCGGGGCATGGATCTATGGCGAAGTCCGCCTGCGCCAGGACAGTTCGATCCAGGCGGAATCCACCTCCACATGGCGCGTCGCCGCCGTGCAGACCAATGTGCCTCAGGACAACAAGATCGCGCCCGATCCACAGCGGCTGGCTCGTGACTGGCAGGCGATGGTCGCTCTGACGGAACACGCCGCGCAGGCCCAGCCCAACCTCGTGGTCTGGCCGGAGACGGTGGTGCCGGGGTACCTGGATGATCGGAGCCTCCAACTGTCGCGGACAGGAGCGGCGGACTGGCATTTGTACCACCAGCAGATTTCGGCCATCGCGCGGGAGGGGAGGTTCGCGATGGTCGTGGGGGCGGCGTCCGTTGAGGACTGGACAGTACGACCTGACGCCGATCACCTGACGCCGATCGATCGGCACAACAGCGCCTTTGTCTACCATGCCGATGGATCGCGGGATCCAGGACGTTATGACAAGATGCACCTCGTGCCCTTCGGCGAATACATTCCCTGGGTGCAGACGCGGCCGTGGCTGCGGGACCGGTTCCTCAGACATCTGTCGCCCTACGCCTTCGACTATACGTTGGATCCTGGCCATACGGCGATCGTTTTCACCATCGACGGACCGACCGAGGGTGAAAACTGGACGCTGGCGACGCCCATCTGCATCGAAGATGCGGTAGGCCGCGTATGTCGGGCCATGGTGTGGCGCGAAGCGGGCCATGTACGGGACCAGGATCGCAAGCGTGTGGACCTGCTGGTGAATCTGACCAACGATGCGTGGTACAGCGGTCTGTCGCAGCGGGCCCAGCACCTGCAGATCGCGGCGTTTCGGTGCATCGAAAATCGCGTGCCGATGGTCCGCGCGGTGAACACCGGCATGAGCGCACTGATTGACAGTTCGGGCCGCGTGCGGGCGATGGTCGAATCGTCCGGACCTCTCGTTGACGGGTATGACGGGGCATCGCCGCGGGTCCGGGGACAATACACCGAGGGGCTGGTGATCGGTTCGGTGCATCGCGATGTTCGTGTCCCTCTGTTCGCACGACTTGGGGACGGGCCCGTCAAGGCTGTGGCAGTGGGGACTGGCTTGCTGGCGTTGGCGGGTTGGCTGCGTCGTGGTAAGGTCGCGGCGCGGCCCACGTTTGGTCAGGATCGCCGGCGATCCGCGAGAGAGCGATGAACCACGGCGGGCGATGAACAGACTGCATACGGAGGACGAAACGATGAACGATCAGGCGGCAGGGCAAGCGCGAAAGAGTGGTGTTCTGAGCCGGTTCAAGGGCCGAGTTCACATGCTTATATGGAGCCTCGCGCTGCTGACCGGGGCGGCGACGGCCGACAGCGGCGCCACGGATGGACTGCGCATGCCGCCGCTGAATGTGCCGGCCCTGCGCGAACAGGCGATCCAGGAGGTGCTTACGGCCGCACGCACGCAGGATCCCCTGCTGCGCACCCATGCCGCCGAAGCCGCCCAGTTCCTTGGCGACCGGGCGGTTCCCGTGCTGCAACTTGCTCTGGAAGACTCGTCCGTGCCGGTGCGTTTCGCGGCCCTGGCGACGATTGGCCGGGCCAAAATCGCGAGTCTGGCGCCGGAGGGTCACCGTTTCCTGGGCCACGCCAATGGTTCCATCCAGGCGGCGGCGATGTTCGCTCTGCATCAGAACGCCATGCCGGTCAACCTGACGCCCATGGCGTCGCTCCTGGCCAGCGACGACCCCTCGGTGCGTGGCAACGCGGTCATGCTCGTGGGCTGGATGGGCGACGGCAGCGCGATGCCGATGTTGCGGGAAATGGTTCAGCGCCCCACGGCCAGGGCCAATCCCACGCGCGACGCCATCGTGCGCCTCCAGTTCGCCGAGGCGCTGGCACGCCTGGGTGACGCCGAAGCCATGGTGCCCGTGCGGGCCGCGGCCTACTCGAAAATGGGCGAGGTGCGGGTGCTGGCGGTGACGATCATGGGCGACGTGGGCGACTACAAGATGCAGCCGGCGGTGGCGGCCATGCTCGACGACGCTGAGCCCATTGAACTGCGTCTGGCGGCCGCAACGTCCCTGGCGAAGTTGGATGATCGCAACGGTCAATTAACGCTGCTGCAGGGTGCGGCCCACACCGACCCGCTGGTGCGTGCGCAGGCAGCGTCGGGGCTCGGTTTCCTGCGGACGCAGGCGGCTCAGCAGGCTCTGGCGTTCATGCTCAGCGATGCGGATCCGCGCGTGCGGCTGACGGCCGCCACCGGGCTGCTGCGGCAGTTCAGCGCGACGCCGTAAGCCGCCAAGCGCGACGGAAAGGAGTTCGAGGCTCGTAGTCAGAGAGAGCGTCCATAACGACCTGTCGATCAGCCGCTTGCGATCGGACGCGGCGCTCAGGAGTGCCGTCGGGCGTTTGACACCGTCCGACCTTGCCGTTACCAATAAGTGCCCACCCGATGCCCGTTCCGGCCCCCTGTAGTAGCGCCCGGCCGGGGCTTACCGAAGGGTTCATCACGACTGGCCAAGGAGAGACCCCTTGAGCGTCCTGACCAAAGCGTTGGTGGTCCTTGTGACCGTCCTGTCTGTCCTGTTGGTTGCCGTGGTTGTGCCGTTCGTCGCCAATCAGGAAAACTACAAGGAGCAGGCGGAACAGTTGCAGGACACCGTGTCGGCGGCCCGGCAGAGCGCTCGGGTGCTGCAATCCGAGCTCGATGCGGCCCAGGCCAACCGCACCCAGTTGATCCGCGACTATGAGGCTCAGGCTCAGGCGCAGGCGAGGCAGACGAATCAGTTGATGCAGGATCTGGCCCAGTCGCGCGGGGCCGAACAAGCCGTCGCCGTGGCGCTCGAACAGGCCAAGGCCGATCAGGCCCGCCTCACCGCCACCAACCAGCAGCTCACCCGCATGCTGCAAGCCACCAACGACGAGCTGATGACCCGCCGCAACGAGATGGTCACGATGGAGCTCAAGCTCATCGAAGCCACCGATCAGATCAATGAGTTGAGCAGCCAGCTCGATACGTTGAACGTATCGGTGCGCCGGCTTCGTGAGGATCTGGCCGAACGCGACAGCGTGCTGCGCGACTACGAGGCGAAGATCGCCAAGCTGCCGCAGGATGTTCGAGATCGGATGGCGGCGGTGGAGGAGACGTCCGCCGCGTATGTGCCGAATGTCACGATCTATGGCCAGGTGCAGAAGGTTGAAAAGCTCGCGGGCGATACATTCCTGCAACTGAACATCGGAAGCCGCGACAATGTGTCGACCAACATGAAGTTTGTCGTCTATCGCGGCCAGCAGTTCCTGGGCACGATGGTGGTGACCCTGGTGGACGAGGACGCGGCGGTGGGCCGTATCGTGCTCCAGAAAGACGCGGTCAAGGTCGGCGACGCGGTGCGCACCGGCGAACTCTAGACGACCATCTGGCGGCCTTGCCTATGGCGGCGGGTTATGCGGAGACAGCGATGAGTCAGATCAGCGGCGGACAACCGCGTCGAAGCGGGGCTCCCGACATCTACACGGTGCTGGTGCTGGTGGCGGCGGTGGCGCTGCTGGTGGCGGTCATCTTCGTGGCGATGAAGAACATGGCCCTGACCGACAGCGGCAACCCGTTCGCCGTGCTCAGCTTGGCGCACCCCGTCGATGCGGGGGGCCGCGGTCTGGCCTGACCGAGCCGGTTGGGGCTGGTCCGGCATTCGGAGCACGCCGCGACCGCAGGCGGCATGGGCGAAGCCCCGCCGCTCGGCCGGCCACCATGCCGGGAAGTTCTCCACGAACGTAAACATTCATCGCCTCTGGGCGTTACGGGCGATTTTCTTATAACATCGGGGCGATTTGTCGCGGATGGCCGGTGGGGCCGACGGTGCGACCGCGCGTCACAGGGCCGGCGAGGTCGCCGCGTGAAGCGCGAATGGCGACCGCGATGAGCGCCGTGGGTGCCGATGGCCTGCACGCGGCGCATGGCGCAGACGTGGCAGAAAGGAACGGGCGCTTGTTCATCGACAACCTCCTGAGCTGGTTCAGCGTGGATATGGGCATCGACCTGGGCACGTGCAATACCCTCGTATGCGTGCGCGGCGAGGGCATTGTGCTCAATGAGCCGAGCGTCGTGGCCGTTAAGAAGGGCACCAACCAGGTGCTCCAGGGCGGCAATGCGGTGGGCTGGGTCGCCAAGGAAATGCTGGGCAAGACGCCGGGCTCCATCACGGCCATTCGACCGCTGAAGGACGGGGTCATCAGCGACTTCGAAATCACCGAGGCGATGCTCAGCTACTTCATCCGCAAGGTCAACGGCCGCCGTCCTTTCCCGCGGCCGCGGGTGGTGATCGCGGTACCCAGCGGCATCACGGCGGTGGAGAAGCGGGCGGTGCTCGAGTCCGCCGAGCGGGCGGGCGCTCGCCGCGTGTACCTCGTTGAGGAGCCGCTCGCGGCCGGCATCGGCGCCAGTCTGCCCATTGTCGAGGCCACAGCCAGCATGATCGTGGACATCGGCGGGGGCACCACGGAGGTGGCGGTAATGAGCCTGGCGGATATCGCCCAGTGCGAGTCCGTACGCGTCGCCGGCGACGACATGGATGAGGCCATCATCAACCACATGAAGAAGGCCTACAATCTGATGATCGGCGAGCAGACCTCCGAGCGGATCAAGATCGAGATCGGCACGGCCGTCCCCGACGACAACGCGCGATCCATGGAAGTGCGCGGGCGCGACATGATTTCCGGCCTGCCGCGCAAGACGGTCATCACGTCCGACGAAATCTCGCAGGCTCTGCAGGAACCCTTGAGCGCGATCATCGAGACGGTGACCCGTACGCTTGAACGGCTGGAGCCGGAGCTGGCGGCTGATCTGGTCGAAAACGGCATCTGCCTGGCCGGCGGCGGCGCGCTGCTGCGGGGCATCGACCAGGTGATCCATGAGGCGACCGGTCTGGATGTGCGGATCGCCGAGGATCCGCTGACCTGCGTCGCCCGAGGAACGGCGATCTATCTCGAGCACCTCGAGGAGTGGAAGAAAACGATGGAAAGCGACATGGACGCGCTGTAGACCGCTTGCCGACAAAAGGCAGGCTCCGTCATGGACGGCGTGGTTTGGGCGTTGGGGGGAGCGTGGCGACGGCCGCGCGAGGCGAACGCCGGATCGGGAGGCTCATGCGGTTACCTCGGCTCACCCAACGACGCGTGCTTGTGCTTGTCGCGGCGATGGCGATGGTGTCGAGTTTTCTTCCCGATGCGGCCGGGCTCTTTCTCTGGCAGCGCCCGCGGCAGATCAAGGACATGCTGGTCACGCCCATGACCCATCCGCTGCACCTCTTTTCGCTGCGTCTGCGCGGCGATTCGCCCCATGCCATCGCCCCGCTGGCGATCAGCGCCTCGGCGGAAGAATTGCAGTGGTACCGCACGGAGGTTCAACGCCTCAAAGCCGAACTGCGCGACGCGGACGAGCGCCTGCAACGCTACGAGAGGTTGGCGGAGTTGTCGCGGCGAGGCTGGCTGGCGCTTGAGGATGTGCGATACGTCTCAGCTCACGTGACAGCCTGGGGCGGCGGGGTGGGTCGCCCGACGCTTACCATCAACAAGGGTCGCGTGCATGGTGTGGCCCCCGGTATGGTCGTGTGTGACGAGGTCAACCTGGTCGGCCAGGTCGTCGATGCCGGCCAGATGACCGCGACGGTAGCGTTGCTGACCGTGCCGCACGAGCAGGTCGCGGTGCGGATCGTCCCGGCAGCGGACCCGGCGGCCAACGGCCTGCCCCTGGTGCTGCGCTATGACCCCGATCGTGAGGCATTTACACAGGTGACGGAAATTCATGCCGCCGTCGAGGCGGGCGATCTGGCGCATCTTGACGACGCGGCGGCATGGCCCCGCGAGGCCTGGGGCCTTGTTGTGGGACGGGTCGCGGAGATCGAGCGTGACGAGGATCCCCTCAACTTCAAGCGATTGGTGGTCAAGCCTCTGCTGCGGGCGGTTTACTTGCGCCGGGTGACGGTTCTGGCGCCGTCCAGCGACTGATCGAATGGAGGACCATGCCGCGGATGCGTTGGCCGATTTTCACGATCGTGGCTTTCTTGGCCTTGGTCCTTGAGACAGGACTCAAGGGGTTGTTCCATATTGGCGGCGTGACCCCGAGCCTGCTGCTGATCCTGCTGGTGTATGTCGGAATCTCCGGGCCGGCCCTTGATGTGATGTGGGTTGGGGTGGTGCTGGGGCTGCTCTACGATCTCGCGGCCGCGGATCCGGCGACGGGCGCTGCGCTGCACGTGGTTGGCCCGGGCGTGTTGGGCTTCATGGCCGGCGCCTACGCGACGCTCCAGATTCGGGCACTGGTGTTCCGCAATTCCTCGATCACGGTGGCCATCACCGTGTTGTTCAGCGGTGTTCTCACCCATCTGGTCATCGTGGCCTTGCTGACCGCCCGCGGGCTGCCGTTCATCCCAGGCCAGACGATCGCCGGCTGGCATGCGGCGGACCAGTTGATCCACCGGTTCCTGTCGCTCGTGTACACAACGATACTCGCCGTGCCCTTGGGGCGGCTATTGTTGTGGACCGACGCCTGGTGGGGCTTCACCACCCTGGCCGGCAGACGAGGTCGCTAGCGGTGCTTCGCCGTCCTCCACGCGAGGGGTGATCCTCAACCTTCGGGAAGACGCTCATGGTTCAACGTCGCCGCGATCACCAGCCCATCCATCCTTTGCCCGATCCCGACGCGGAGGGTCAGCCGGAATTGCTGCGCGGCATCTGGCAGGCGCCGCGTGGTCCGCTCACGCGCATGGTGGCGTGGCTGATCCTGGCCATGATCGCTCTGGCCGTGGTGGTGATGCTCTGGGTGATTATCCGCATGTAAACGAGAACGTCCCCACCCGCTGGGCGCACGCCGCCACGCCGCGCTTTGAGCACGCTGTCATTCATGCATGTGGGCAGCGCGGTTCAACGTTGAGGCTTCAAGGGGACGGCCCCGCCGCCGTTCGCGGGTCAGCTTCGACGTGTCGTACGCCGATCTCCAGCGCCTTGCGGTCGAGCTTCAGATGGTCCAAGCGTAGGCCGCGCGACGCGCCGAACAAGCTCAGCAGCGGCTGCGGATCGCAGAGACGGCCGGGGCCGGTCGCCTGGTCGATCAGTTCCTGTTGTTCCTGGTCGCCTTCATCGCGCAGGGTTGCGAT
Organism: uncultured Phycisphaeraceae bacterium; assembly: GCA_964502445.1. Taxonomy (GTDB): domain Bacteria; phylum Planctomycetota; class Phycisphaerae; order Phycisphaerales; family Phycisphaeraceae; genus CAZCWM01. The sequence continues at coordinate 110,314 of CAZCWM010000007.1, forward strand.
CGTCCCGCTCACACCCGCTTTCGGCAGCGTCAGGTTGCCCCCACGCACCTGCGCCACGCGCATCCAGACCATGCCGTCGGGTTTCAACTCGGTGTCCATAACCAGGCTCAATACCTGCCCCATGTCCTTGACGCGCACTTCGCCGGCCAGCACGAGCGCACCGTCTTCGACGCTGACCATCGGATCGCGCAGCCGATCCACGCCGGGCGCGCCGAGTCGGCGCAGGGCGTCGGTTCCTCGCGCCTCCAGCCACGCATTCAGATCCTCAAACTTGACGCGCTTGCGATCGCCGCCTTTTCCCGCCGCGCTGAACCACTGCCGCATGTCGGCCTCAAGGCTGTCGGCCATCGCCCGCGTCTGCTCCGGCGTGCGTGCCGCCATGGCCCGCTGGTTGGCGATCCAGTAGTCCGGCTGGCTGCGCAGTTGCCATAGCGCCGCGCCCACACCCAGCGACGCCAGGAGGAGCGCGACCGCACAGAGTCCGACCAGCCACCTCCACGGCCGATGCTTCGCCGCGGTCTTCGATGGGAGGTCGGCGGTGTTGCGATGATGATGGGACTCAGCCGTGTCGGTCATGGCATTCCCCTGAGCGAGGTGGCGGACGCCGCCCGGGGCTATACCCCGCGGTCATGGCGCGGCCGCATCAAAGGCCAGATCGACCTGTTGCCCGCTCAGCTTGAGGTCCGTTAACCGCCACGCTGGACGCGTCCCGTCCCGGTCGGTCGGGTTCAGGGGATCAAACGGCTCGCCGCTCAGCGCCGCGGTCAGCCATGCCGCCTCCGTCCGATCGAGTTCCCCCGCGATCGGCGCCAGGCGCGCCCGCACCATGGTCAGCGGCAGCGGCAGTCGTCCCATACGGGCCCCCGCCAGTCGCAGTCCCACCCGCCGCGGCGACAGCACGGCCGGCTCAAAGACCAGGCTGTGAACCGTCGTGGCCGTGGTCAGTGGAAGACGAAACGCCAGCACCAGTCGATCGCCATGGATCGCGAGCATCGGACGACAGGCCCGCACGATGCTCGCCGCCCTGGACCCGCCCGCTTTCGGGTCGTCCCCGTCGTCTGCCGTGTCGCGATGGCTGACCCATTCGCCCAGGCGTCCACGCAGCCAGGCATTGGCGGCGCTTAGCGGAATCCCAATCCGTTGGGCCCGAGGCGTGGATGTCATCAGGCTGATCATCTTTCTTTCAAGCGCAAGCGCGGCCTGCCGATCTGCCCCCGTCGCCGCATGCGCGGAAGAACCCTGGGACTGACGCCAGTACGCGGGCTCCGCGTGCCACAGGCCATACGCCCCCAGGCAGGCGCCGCACAGCACGGTCGTCGCGCCCAGCACAGCGATGAGCAGCCACTGCAGACTGCCAGCCCGGCGCAGGGTCAGAAGCATGGAGGCGCGTCGTGGCATGGTCTGCGTTCGCTCTCTGTGACGCCGAGGTCGACGCGGGTCAGATGGATGTGTCGGCCGCACGCGGGCCGGCCAGAGCCATCGCCGCCTCGAAAAGACGTTGGTGCAGCAGCTCGTGATCGGTGACGGCCGCCAGGCCAGCTTCCAGAGCCGCGATACGCTCGATGAGCGAAAGCCCGCTTCCGATGCCGGCAAGAATCGCGTCCCCCAGAGCTTCACCGACGGCAAGAAACCACGCGGCCGCCTGCCGGTGGCTCGACGAATCGACTTCACCTGGGGCCAGCCAACGGTCGCGCAGACGCTCCGGCGGCGCCGTCACCGCACATTCCGTCTCCACCCCCGCGACCGCGGCGACTCTCCACTGCTGCGCTCCGCCCGGCCGTGCGTACAGCACCTCCACGTGCCGCGCTGTTTCGCGGGCTGCCTGCTGCAACAGCACAGCCGTTTCGAGGGCGACCGGCGCGGTTACCACCATGCAGCCGGCCGAACCGACCCCGGTCAGCATCCCGGTGATGTCCGCCGGCCCATGGGCCGTGCCCAGGCGAATCACGCCCTCGGCCGCGGCCAGACGCCGCTGACGCCGGCACTCCTGCAACGGCAGCAGAATGCGCGCGTATTCGGTCCAGCGATTTGCCTCCCGCGCCTGTGCGAGCGCGCGGACGCACAACGCCTCGCCACGCAGGTAATGCGTCGCCGTCAGGGCGTCGGTCGCCTGCTGCATCAGGTCGTCGATCGGTGTCGCCGCATCGAGATTGTGTTGCGCCTCGCGGTTCATGGACCCGATTCTAACCGAGGCGTGACCCGGGATCGCCGCTTCGTGCCTCAGCGCAACAGCAGCACGATCACCGGCAGGGGCACGAGGCAGAACAGCACCGTGTTCCAGAACCACAGGGCGCTGCCCAGGACGGTGTCGAGGCGGAAGAGATTCGAGAGCATGACGGTGGCGATGGCGGTGGGCATGAGAGCCTCCACCAGCAGCACCTGTCGCGCGGTGGTCGGCAGAGGGCCGAACAGGCTTTCGCTCAGCCGCAGCAGGGCGAACACCAGCAGGGGCATGAAGGCGAAGCGCGTGACCGCGAGCGTCGTCTGCTGCGGCAGGAACTGCAGGGGTCGGCCCAGCTTGAGGCGCAAGCCGATGCCGAAATACGCCAGTCCGCCGCCGAGATAAAACAGCACATCCTTGAGATAAAGATGGTCGATGACGTCGGGATAGGGGGCGTCGAGTGCGGCCAGCAGGGTGCCGAGGACAGCGCCGTAAAGCATGAGGGCGCGCACGTCCAGCAGGCTGCGCGCGACAAGACCCGCCAGCGTGCGCCATTCGGCCGGTCCGGGGCGGCCGGCGTCTTCGCCCAGGTGACGGGCCACGGGATAAAACAGCACGATGCCCGCCACCTGCATGACGCTCACCATGGCCACGCCGTACGCCAGCGCCTCGTCAGCCGGGTCGATCAGCGTGTAGCAGACGTAAGCGCCGAGGGTGAAGCCGAGGTTGCCCTGCGCGGCGGCGATGGTCATGGTGCCGACCTGAGGCCGACTCCAGCCGACGCGCCGGATCAGGGCGAGCATCGTGAAACCCGCGAGGGCGACGGCCAGGGCCTGGATCAGCGCGGCACGACCCGTCGCGGGCGTGATGGGCAACTGCCAGAGGCTGACCACCGCCACGGCGGGAAAGGCGATGACGACAGTGATGAAATGGACGCGGCGGCTCAGGTCGATGGCCCGGCGCTCATCGACCCGGCCGCGGCGCCGCATGACATACCCCGCCGCCAGGCACGCCGCCGAGAAGAGCGAGAAACACAGAAAACGCAGCGTGCGAGGGTCCATGACGTGAGGCTCAAAAGCAGTATGGGGCACAACGTGTCGGATGAAGATCAGCCGACGAACGCCCTGTAAATCGCCCGTACCGCGTTTTCGAAGTCGGCCGTCTCCACGCCGCAGATGATGTTGATTTCGCTCGATCCCTGGTCAATCATCCGGATGTTGATGTCCGCCGCCGCCAGCGCGCCGAACAACCTGGCCGCCATGCCCGGAATGTGCGACATGCCCTGCCCGACCGTCGCGATCAACGCCATATCCGGATACACCTCCAGGCTGTCGGGCCGAAGCTCCGATTGCATGGCCGCCAGCACGTCGTCCAGCTTGCCGTTGAGCGATGCGTCGGACACGACCACGCTCATCGTGTCGATGCCGCTGGGACAGTGTTCAAAGCTGATGCCGTGGTTCTCCAGCACACCCAGCATGCGCCGCCCGAAGCCGATCTGGGTGTTCATCAGCGCTTTTTCGAGCGCGATGACGGTGAAGTCCTTGCGCCCCGCGATGCCGGTGATGTGCCCGGTCGCTTTGGCGTTGAACTGCGCCTCAGGGACGATGCGCGTGCCCGGATGCTCCGAGTCGTTGGTGTTGCGGACGTTGACGGGAATCGACGCCTGCCGCACGGGGAAAATCGCTTCGTCGTGCAGCACCGACGCGCCCATGTACGCCAGCTCGCGCAGCTCACGGTAGGTCACCAGGTCGATCGAGCGCGGATTCTCGACGATGCGCGGGTCGGCCATCAGCAGCCCCGGCACGTCCGTCCAGTTCTCGTAGACCGACGCCTTCACGCCCGCCGCGACGATCGCGCCCGTGATGTCCGACCCGCCGCGCGAGAACGTGCGGATCGTCCCGTCGGGTTTCGAACCGTAGAAACCCGGCACGACCGCCTGGCTCGCCTTGCTCAGGCGCGCCGCCACCGCCGGCAGGGTTTTCGCCGCGTCGTAGCGTCCCTCGGCGGAGAAAAAAACCATCTCCGCCGGATCGATGAATTCATAATTCAGCAGCTTCGCGAGAATCAGGCCGCTGAGGTATTCTCCGCGACTGGCGGCATGGTCCGGTGTCGCCCCGCCGGCGATCTCCCGGTGGATCTTCTGCAGGTGCGGCCCCAGGTCGAAATCGAGCTTCAACTCCTCGATGATCTGCCCGTAGCGGTCCGCCAGCAGGGCGAATACATCGTCGAAGCGCACCCCCTTGACCACGTGCTCCTGGCACAGGTACAGCAGGTCGGTCACCTTGGGGTCCGACGAGGTCCGTCGCCCCGGCGCCGAAGGCACGACAAACCGGCGCTGCGGGTCGGCCTCGATGATCGCCTGGACTTTGCGGAACTGGTTGGCGTCGGCCAGCGACGTGCCGCCGAACTTGCAGACTTTCACACCCATGTCATGTCACCTGGCCGAAGGCTCGCCGACGCCCCGAGGCCGCACCCGCGCGGCCCGTCGAGCCGCAGAGACTACCGCCTGGCCGCCCACCTGTCATCCGCTCGTCCCGCGGCTCTCGACAGCGGCGGTGGAAGACGTATACTTGCGGCCTGACTCTGGACCGTCGCGGCCGTGGCGGAATTGGCAGACGCGCCAGCTTGAGGTGCTGGTGGGAGTTAAATCTCGTGGAGGTTCGAATCCTCTCGGCCGCATTCGCATTCCCCCGGTTCCGGACCGGATGCACCCGTTCCACGCCGCGTCTGCACCTCATGTTCCGGCCCCCAGCGCCCGGTTGTGACGCCCATGCTCCGTGAGCTGCACATCTCCAACCTGGCGGTCATCGAAGAGGCCCACCTGCACTTTCACGCCGGCCTCAACTGCTTTACCGGCGAAACCGGCGCCGGCAAGAGCCTGGTTCTCGGTGCCTTCGAGATTCTTCTCGGCTTGCGCAGCGGCAGCGACTACCTGCGCGCCGGGGCTCAGGAAGGGCGCGTCAGCGGCCTGTTCGAAATCACCGACCCGCGCGTCCGCGCCAAGGCCGCCGCCGCGCTCGACCTGACCCTTCACGCCGATGAACCACTGCTGCTGACCCGCAAGCTCTTCGTCTCCGGCCGCTCCAGCGTCTCAGCCAACGGCCAACCCGTCACCGCCGCCATGATCCGCGCCGTCGGCGAACTGCTTGTCGACGTGCATGGCCAGCACGATCACCAATACCTGCTCAAGCCCGCCAACCAGCTTGAGATTCTCGACGCCTTCGCCGACGTCGACACCCAGCGCGCACGTTTCGGCGAGCTTTTCGAGCAGTTGCGAGCCGTCCGCCAGCGCCGCGACGAGCTGACCGCCTCGTCGAAGCTTCGCCGCCAGCAACGCGACCTCTATGAGTTTCAGGCCCGTGAGATCGACGAGGCGGATCTGGTCGCTGGCGAGTTCGAGGTGGTTCGCGATCGCTGCCGCAAGCTCAGCAATCTGCACCGCATCCGCCGCGACGCCGAACAGATTCAAGCCGCCCTGTATGAGGCCGATGGCTCGATCGGCGAACGGCTCGCCGCCATCAGCCATGTCCTGCGCGATCTGGCCGAACTCGACGAGCAACTGCATGCGCCGGCCGACAGCGTCCGCACCGCCGCGGCCATGCTCCAGGACGCAAGCTTCGAACTGGCCCGCTACATCGATCGCCTTGACCTCGATGGCCACGAACTGGCCCAGACCGAGGCCCGCCTCGACCTGCTCAACCGGCTCATCGCCAGATACGCCGACGCGGTCGCGGCCGATCCCGTGGCCGCGGTGATCGTTTATCGCGATCAGATCGAAAGCGAGCTTCGCCAGCTTCGCAACGACGACAAGGACGCCGGCGGCATCGATCGGCAGATCGCGGCTCTGGAAGTCGAGCTTGCGGCTCTCGGGCGCCAGCTGTCCGAAGCTCGGCGCGCCGCCGCGGAGAAGCTGCGGCCCCAGGTCGAAGCGGAACTGGTCGATCTGGGTATGTCTGACGCGGCCTTCGAGGTCGCGTTCGAGACCATCGGCCCCGCTGCCGTCGATTCGCCCACCGGCCTCGACCACGTCGAGATGCTCATCCGCGCCAATCCCGGCCAGCCCGCCCGGCCGCTGCGCAAAGTCGCCAGCGGCGGCGAGCTTTCACGCATCATGCTCGCGATCAAGTCCATCCTCGCCGGCAGCGACCGCATCAGCGTCCTGGTGTTCGACGAGATCGATGCGAACATCGGGGGGCGCATGGGCACCGTCATCGGCCGCAAGTTGCGGGACCTCACCCAGCCCAACGGCCGCGCTCGACGTGCCAGGGACGGCAGTCTGCACCAGGTGCTGTGCATCACGCACCTGCCCCAGATCGCGGCATTCGCCGACTGCCACCTGCGCATCGCCAAGCAGGTCGACGGCCGCGGCAAGGGCAAGCAGACGCGTACGGTCGTCACCCCTCTGGCTGATGCCGATCGCGTCAATGAACTGGCCGAGATGCTCGCCGGCAAGGGTGTCACCGACACCAGCCGCCGCCAGGCCCGTGAAATGCTCGAAGCCGCGACCCGTTGACGGCCCCAGGCGAACACTGAGGATGCCCCGGCATGCACCGCCAGCCGCTGCTGCAACTGCTTACACGCTACGCCGTCGCCCACCCCGGCGAGCATGCCGTGATCCAGCGGTTCGAACGCTTCGTCCATGAGCAGCCGCGGTGCTTCGAACGCTCGCTGCCTTCAGGCCACGTCACCGGCTCGGCCTGGGTGGTCAGCGCCGATGGACAGCGGGTGCTGCTTAACCACCACAAGAAGCTGGATATGTGGATGCAGTTCGGTGGTCATGCCGACGGCGATCCGGACGTCTACCGCGTCGCCGTGCGTGAGGCTCGGGAGGAAACTGGTCTGGCCGCCTTGGAACCCGCCGCGTTCGGCATTTTTGATCTCGACATCCATCCCATTCCGGCGACCACGACCGAACCGGCCCATCATCATTACGATGTGCGCTTCGCCCTGCGCGTCACGGGCGATGAGACCGTCGTGGTCAGTGACGAAAGCCACGACGTGGCGTGGACCACGCTCGACGGCGTGACGCGGTTCACACGCGAGCCGTCCATTCTCCGCATGCTCGATAAGTGGCGACGGATGACCCCGCGACACGACTGAGGCCGACGCTGCAAACTCAACCCACATCGGATGGAATCGCGCAGTTTAAGGCCCACTGTGAATCGGGCGGCGGGGCCTTGTCGGGATCGACCGCCTTCATGCTCGCAAATGCCGGCACCAGCGGCCGCATGTCCCGCGACCAGATACGCTCGACATCCATGAAACTCAGCGACCGACGGTTCTCCGCCGTGACGTGCGCCTCATACTCCGCCAGCAGCCGATCAACGATCGCACCGATGCCCGCCGCTTCGTCGCGCGCCATGCGTTCACCCGTGCGTCGGTTCGCTTCATACGCGCTGCCGCCCATTGCGAAATGCGGTCCGGGCGCATCCTTCGCCGGCAGACGCGAGATATCCACGCACCCCGGCTCCACCGCCCACAGCAGCGATGTCTCCACACGCCCCGCGTGATCGCCGGTGATCTTGCCCGTGCCGTCAAAACCCGGCTGGTTCACCTCAAAGTCGGGCAGGCCGTGCATGCGCATCGCCATGTGAGGCTGGAGCGACTGTACGACGGTCTTCAGATCCAGCCAGTTGGGCCCGTAGTGCCCGGTCAGAATGACGCACGCATGAAACCCCAGGTTGTGAAATGTGCGCAACTGATAGCAAAGATTCTTGAAGTGATGCCAAGGGGGCATCGAGGTCATCCACGGGCGGGCCTCGCCGATATTGTCGCGGGCCCATGTCGCGTAGTGGCCGATTTCATGCACATGCCACCAGTCCGCCGGCGCGACGATGCCGCCGTGCTCTCGCGCCGCCGCGCAGCAGATGCCATGCGCCTTGAGGGCGTCCAGGCCGACCGTGTTCTGCGGTCCGTGTGGTTCGCACAGCCCCTGGGGCAGATACACCACGGGGCGCTTCTCGAAGGCCGCCTCCAGCTCGTCGGGGAACATCCGCTCCCATCGCACTTCATTCATTTTGCGCCCTCTCGACCATTCATAGGTGTATCTCATCCAGCCGCGGCTTCACGCTGTTGGCCCGCCACATCGAGGCGTCGTCGAGCGGCTGCTTCAAGCCTTGGCACGCCGGCAGAGCCCCCAATCCTGGTGCGATCTCCTGTCCCCAGATATGTTCGATATCAGCGAATGACAGCGGCCGACGGGGCGGCGAGTCCGCCTTGAGGCGATCGAACTGCGACATCGCCGCGACGACCTTAGGTTCCAAGGTCTGGGCGATGGCATCGAGCAGCTCTTGGCCTTTGCGACGGTCCGCCGCCGCGATGTCTCCACCCACCGCCAGCGGCCGATGCGTTCCCGCACATGGGATGCCTGTCATATCCGGGAAGCGGGAGGGATCCACGCAATCAGGATGTGATGCCCAGAGGGTCGAGGTTTCCATCGCTCCGCCATGCGAAAACTCCCAGCCCATCGCCTTCACTTGTTCCAGGACGTCAGCGACTTCCAGTTGCGTCAGCACCCGCGTGGCCAGATGCGGCTGGAGTTTCTCGATCAGATGCCGCATGCTCGCGCCGCTGGGGCCGGCATGCCCCGTGAGCAGAACAGTCACCTTGAATCCCAGTGTGTCAAAAGCTCGAAGCTGATACGCCAGGTTTTTGAGGAACATCCACGGCGGCAGGGCGGTGAGCCACGGACGGGTCGGGCCGATGGTCTTGTCGGCCCACGCGGCGTAAGGTCCGATCTCATGCTCGTGCCAGTAAACCGTCGGCGCGACGATGCCCCCGAAGCGCCGTGCGATGTGAACGCACACGCCCTCGGCTTTCAGGGCATCAAGGCCCAGGGCGTTGCCCGGCCCATGCGGCTCGCACAGTCCCAGGGGCGCGAACACCACCGGACGCCTGGCGAAGGCGCGCTCCAGCTCGTCCGGAAACAGATACGGCCAGCGAACCTCACGCATCGTCCGGCTCCACGCGGTCTCGACCGGCGACAGGTCGGCGGCGATCAGTTTTCGTGGGTACCAAACAGCGACTCGTCCGCGACCAGCAAATTGCCCCCGTGGGCGATTGCCGTCTCCATGTCGCGGTCGCCGCCAAGCGCGAGAAGATTGAAATGATCCCCGCCGATCTTCTCGGCCCGGATCTCCTCGAAAATCAGTCGGCAGCGTTCGAAGGCATCGGCTGTCAACCTCACGTCATCGTCCGGGGGAGACGCCACGCACAGACCACGCAGGCGCAGATTCACCATCGTGTCGATTTGCGCCGCCAGATGAATCGCCGCCGGCGCCGCCAGCCCCGGGTGCTTCTCGTGATGCGTGGTGTTCACACGCAGCAGCACGTCAATGGCCGGCATGTCCGGCGCACGCAGCGGCTGGTCGCCCTGACGTCGCACCAGCGATGCGGTCAACATGTCCTCCTGCCTCGCCGCGAACGTATGCAGGTCTTCGGCGATGCGCAGGTTGTCGATGCAATGGATCAGATGCACCAGCGACACCACTGCCTTGAGTTTCGACCGCGGCACCGGACCGAGCATGTGCCAGCGGATCGACTCATCGGTCAGATCTTGCATTTCGCCTGACCGCGCGTCGCGCGGGTCACGGAAGCGCGAGAGGAATCGCTTGCGCCCCAGAAACTCACGAAGCTGCGTGGCCCGCTGGGGCAGCCTTGCGATGTCGCTTTCGCCGAGATCGGCCTGTCCCATCTCGACAAGCTGTCGAATCTGATCCGGAGTGGCGTGATCGGTGGCGGCGATCAGGTGCAGATCCTGCGCCCTGCGGCCGACGTGTTCGGCCGCCGTCGCCACCCGCTCCTTCAGTCGTCGATATCGCTCGCGAAGACGTCCGCTGTCCAGTCTTGTGGAAAGGCTCTCCATAGTGCCTTACAGGATACTGGCCGATGCGGGCGTTGTCTTCTGTTGCATCGGGCCTGCGCGGCCGTGTCCGGCACGCGACGCGACAGGTCATGAAAAAGCCGCGGCTGGGGCCGCGGCCCACTGCCCGGCGTTCCCCCATGCCGGTCGTCACTGCACCCGGGGGATGGAGAGCCAAGCACCTGATGATGAATCAGCGAGTGCGAATCCCCGCGACCGCACTTGTCTGGATCAGGAGGACTTGGCTGGACTCGGGGCGGGTTTGGTCTGTTGCAGGATGATTCCGATCAGGGCCGGCACAAAAACCAGGATCGGCACGATCACCGCATGCGCCGCCACGCGATCGCTGATCACGCCCCGCCAGGCCGGCACCTGAAGCAGCAGCGCCACGATGCCCATCACCGCCAGCGTCGAACCGCTGACCGTTGTGAAGATCACCACCGAGAACTTGAAGAGAATGAACGACAGCATGCCGAAGACGATCAGGCCCATCAGGGCGCCGACCCAGAAGTTGGCCGCAGCCCGCTCCGCGGCCTGCCCATCGGCGACCAGCCGCGCGATGCTCGACCACGCATTGGCGCCGATGAACGCCCCGGCCAGTCCGCCCAGCGCCGCCACCGCATACTTCATGAGCGGCAGGCACACCACGCCCACCAGCAGGCCCAGGCAGCCGGCCACGATCATCTCCGCCTGAATCTTCTGACCCAGGTAATACCCGGCCAGAATCCCCAGCAGCAGGCCGGCGATCACCGTCACCCAGCGATAGAGCTTGTAGCCGTTGAGCAGACACACCACCCCGGCGATGACGAACACCACGGCCCACACCACCGACAGGCTCTGAAGGTTCTGCATCAGCGGCCCGGGGTGGGCGAGGGTGTCCGGGCGCGAGAACACCTGGGTCATCAAGGCGCAGATGTTCTGGCTGGAGCCGCCAGCCTGGGCGAGGCTGAGCGACGGGAAAACAGAAGCCGTGATGGGGGCGGCGGTGCTGAACATGGCGGTCTCCTCTGCCCCGAGGCCTGCGCACCGACTCGGCCTGTGTGGCTAGGGGCGGCAGCCGTCGCGCCGCGGTTGTCTTGACGCAACCGCGGCAGGGGGGCAGAGTCACTTATCGGCACGCCGCCGCCAGAGCGTCCATTGAAGCAGCACACCCACCAGGGTTATCAGACCCAGCACCGACACCATCTGGGCGGGCGTGTCCGGCAGGAAGCCGGTCATCACCGCCTCACCGTTTCTCAGGGTGAGTCGTGACAGACCCGCCCACGCCAGCACCGCACCGATCAACGACGATTGCAGGGCCGCACTGGTGTAAGGCCAGATCAGCCCGACCAGCACGCCGAGCACCGCGCCCAGCCCAGCCAGCGCCATCGCCGACGCCCGCTGCGCCGCCTCCATCTCTTGCCACCATGCGTCGACCTCGACACGCTGACGATCCCACCAGCTCGTGGTGACGTCGCGCACGTGGTCGCCAAGCACCGCGGCCAGGCGATCACTCGTGGTCTGGCCGCCCACGCCATCGTCGTCCCCCTGCGCGGCAGTCGCCTTGCCCAGTTCTTCGAGCAGAGGGGCGGCGCTCTCGTGTTCGGTCGCACCCCGCGGCGCCCACCGCGGCGGGCTCACGGCCTGCAGCGCCAGACCCCCGATGGGAAGCGCGACCGTCAGCAGGGCCGCCAGAGCCGCGCCCATCCAGATGCGGAACAAGGCCCACGCCAGCACCGCCCCGAGCAACGCGCCGATGGTGCCGGCCACCATCAAAGCCGTCTCACTACGATCGCGCGCCAGCAGATACGCCATGCCCGCGCCCACCAGCAGACCCGCCGTGGCTCCCAGGGCCCGGGCCATCCGTCGGCCGCCTAACCACAACACGATGCCGAGCACCACCAGGCCGATCGGCCCCGCCCATGCCGCATACGAAAGCGCTTGTTCCGCCTGTCGACCCAGTTCCTGCATCTGGCTGTCCATGGCCCATCCTCATGTCGCCGTCGGCGCCCGACGCTCGCGGTCGGGACCGTCGCACTCCGGCCCGGATGATTATCGCCCAAACCCAGTACCGGCCGCTACAATGCCCCTTCGATGACCAGCCCCCACGCCCCCATGCCGCCCGATGGTCCGGCCGACGCACCGTCCCTTTCGCTGGACGCCCTGCGCGAGCAGATCGACCAGCTGGACGACAGGCTCGTGACACTGCTCAACGAGCGGGCCCGGGTCGTGGTCAAAGTCGGGCAGGTCAAGCAGAAAGAGAAGACCCCGATCTACGCGCCCGACCGTGAGCAGGCGGTGCTCGCCCGCGTGCGCAGCCTCAACCAGGGGCCGCTGCCCGACGCCTGTCTCGAAGCCATCTGGCGCGAGCTGATGAGCGGCAGCTTCGCGCTCGAAAAGCCGCTGCGCATCGGCTACTTCGGCCGCCCGGGAACCTTCACCCACATCGCCGCCCGCCGCAAGTTCGGCGCCAGCGTCGAATACGATCCCATCGACTCCATCCCGGCGGTCTTCGACGAAGTCAGCCGCGGCCACATCGACCTGGGCGTCGTCCCCGTCGAAAACTCCACCGAAGGCGATGTCAACACCACCCTCGACGTGTTCCTCGAAACACCGCTGCGCATCTGCGCCGAACTGCTGCTGACCATCCATCACAATCTCCTGTCCAACAGCGCTCCGGATCAGATCAGGCGCGTCTACTCGCATCCGCAGGCCCTGGCCCAGTGTCAACGCTGGTTGAGTGTGCAACTGGCCAGCGCCGAGCGCATCCCCGTCACCTCCACGTCGAGGGCGGCGGAGATGGCTGCCGGCGAACCCGGCGCCGCCGCCATCGGCTCGTCCATGGCCGGCGAGCTCTACGGCCTGCGCGAGCAGTTCTCACGCATCGAGGACAATCCCCACAACACCACGCGCTTCCTGGTCGTCGGACCGCAGGGTGCCCGCCCGTCGGGCGACGACAAGACGGCCATCATGTTCACCACCGCCCACAAGGCCGGCGCGCTGTCCGAGGTGCTCGACGTCTTCCGCGACCATGCCATCAACCTCACCCATATCGACAGCCGGCCCAGCCAGCGCGTCAACTGGGAGTATTACTTCTTCATTGACTGCGAAGGTCATGAGGAGCAGCCCCAGGTCCGCAAGGCCATCGACGCCGCCCGCCGGCACTGCCTGCAACTGAAGATTCTCGGTTCGTTCCCGCGGGCCAAGGACGTTCTGTAAACTCGTAGCGCAACCCTTACGCGTACCACGCGAGGGCCGCCGCTCCCACTGGCGTCGTCTGGAGAAGTTCAAAGTCGATCAGCGCGTACGTCAGTCGCCCGTCGCGCCGAAGCAGCGAGCCGTCCGGCCGCTGACGCAGAATGAAGTGTTTGGGCTTGTGGTCCAACACCCGAAAGCCCGCCGTCACCAGTTCATCCTCGACCCGCCGCGTCATCGATTTCAGATCCTCGATGCCCAGCAGGTCGCGCTCAAACATCTGCTCGGCGTCCTGGCCATGCACCCAGCCGAACAGCAGGATGTAGTCGCAGTCGATCTCCAGTTCGATGGCTCGCGCCAGGCCGTGCGCCTGCCGCTCGAACGCCTGGTTGCGGCGATGGGCGTGGTCGTAGGCGGCGAAGCGCCCGGTGCTGCGGCCCAGTTGCCATAAGGGGTAGCGCTTCGCGGGACTGTAAATCGCCAGCGGGCGCTTGGTCAGGATCCGACGCACGCCAGCCTGCCGCGAGCGCAGACGCAGGGCCTGCGTCAGGCCGATCTCCTCGAAGGGACTGTTGAAGCGTGCGTTGTCCAGCACCGCATCATCGATCGCATGCAGGAAGGTCGTGGCCACGTGCAGCGGCACTTCCTGAGCGAAACGTGAAAACTTCACCACCAGATCGCGCGGCGGCCCCGCCACACCCGCCGTGGGCACGCGGTACACATTGCCCGTCCCGCCCGCCAGACGCTGGCCGGGGCGATCGAAGACGCGGCGGTTGTACCACCGTCCCGGAATCAGGTGATCCAGCAGCGGCCAGCCGTGATCCGTCACATAGAGAATCCCGCCGTCGGGCAGGTCCAGACGTTGATACGCCACGCCGAACGCGTTGACACGGCTGTCGCTGGGCGCCTGGGCAAAGGGCGTTCGCAACAGACGGGCGAGCACGTCGGCTGGCGGGTCAGCCGCCGCCAGGCCCGGCGAGGGTGAAGGATCATCGGACGTGGGGGGACAACACATGGCCGACACTCTTGAGATCGCCCGGGTGGGCCTAACGCAGCCGCGCCCGCATCCGGTACTGGCTGGGCGTCATCCGCATCTCCCGCCGGAATACCTTGCTCAGCCGCGGGGCATCGGTGAAGCCGCAGTCGAAGGCGATCTGGCTCAGCGGCACGTCCGTCGCTTCAAGCAGATGCCGGGCGCGTTCGATGCGAGCCCGACGTATCTCGGCCGCGGGCGTGCGCCCCAGGGCCGACTGGAATCGCTGCTCGAGCCGGCGTCTCGAAATCTTGAGCTCCTCCACCACGTCATCCACCGCGATCGGTTCCGAGGCATGCTCGCGGATGAACTGCACCGACCGGGCCACTTCCTGGTCGTCGATCGCCAGAATGTCCGACGATTGCCGCGTCACCACGCCCATCGGCGGAATGCGGATCTGCCGTTGCGTGATCGGCTTGCCATCGAGCGCGCTGGCGAGCACCGCCGCCGCCTCGAATCCGACGCGCTCAGCCGAGATCGCCACGCTCGAGACCGGCACATCGCACAGTTCACACACCAGATCGTCGTTGTCCACCCCGACCACCGCCAGGTCTTCCGGCACGCGCCGGCCGATGTCCAGCGCCATTTCCACCAGCGCCCGCGCCCATACGTCATTGCAGCCCATGATCGCCGTGGGTTTGGCCATCGACTGCAGCCACCCACGCACGGGCCCGGACCAGAGCGACGGATTGCTCCCGTTGTACCAGTGGGCCTCGACCTTGTGGCCGGCGGCGGTCACCGTCTTCGTGAAACCTTCGTGCCGCTGCGTCGCATAGAGCTGATCGGCCGTGCCGCAGTAAGCGAAACGGCGGAACCCGCGGCTGAGCAGGTGTTCAGCCGCCCGGTGCCCGATCTCGTGGTTGTCGCTCATCACCGTCGGCAGTGGATGGTCCGGCTCGTTGTCGGCCACGTTCACGGCGATGCGCCCTTCATCCAGCAGCCGCTGCCCCAGCTCACGCGACACGGCCTGGATGATCAGCGCCCACGCCGGCCGCATGTCGATCACCCGCAGATCCCAGACCGGCACCACCGACACCGACCACCGGCTGTGCCGCCGCGCGTATTTGCCCGCCCCTCGCAACACCCCGCGCCCATAGGAGCCGGACAGATCCACGACGATCATGACTTCCTGACGACTTGCCATTTCACGCTGCCTTGTGACAAACCCCCCGGCCCATGTCGCGCCAGCGCGCGGTTCGAACCAGCCTTGCGGCCATATTTTGACGCGACACCCCCCGGGCGGACAAGCCCCTACTCTACCAGTGCCTTCACCGACGCGAAAGGACGTTGCACGAAATGTCGAGCGCCACTATAAGCAACTTCCTAACGATGCCACCCAACCGTTGATCGGCTCGCCATGGCCCAGCAGCATCCCCACGTCCTGGTTCTTATGTCCGACGAGCACTGTCCCCAGGTCACCGGCTGCTATGGCGACCCGCTCGTCCGCACACCCAACCTCGACCGCCTGGCCGCGGACGGCGTCCTCTTCGAGCGCGCCTACTGCAACAACCCCATCTGCGTGCCCGGCCGATACTCGATCCTCACCGGTCGCCTGCCCCGCGAAATCGGATCGACTCGATTCGATCACGGCCTGGACCCCGGCCAACTTACCTATGCCCGCCATTTCGCCCAGTCCGGCTACCAGACCACCTGTGTCGGCAAAATGCACTTCCAGGGCCTCGAACAGATGCATGGCTGGATGTTTCGCCCCTACGGCGATATGCAGGTGCTGCACCACGGCAAACTGCCCGGCTATCAAGGCGGAGCCTTTCCCGGCAATACGCCGCCGTCCCTGGCCGATCTGGTCGCCGACGCCAGGCCGGGCATGGACGGCTTCATTCTCTTCGATGAGCCCATCGCGCCGATCACCCGCACCACATTGCTCGATTACTTCCGTCCTGTCATCAACCCGCCGAAAACCCACCACGCGCGGCCGCTGCTGTGCCAGGTGAGCTGGAAGACGCCGCACTGGCCTTTCTGGGGGCCGCCCGAATACTTCAACCACTACATTCAGCACATCGGCCTGCCCGAGATACCGCCGCCCGCTCCCGAAGAGGAGCATCCCTGGATGAAGCACAAGCACAAGTGGGAGGTTCCGTACCAGCCCACCGACACCCAGATCCGCCGCGCCCGCGCCGCCTACTGGGCCTTGGTCTCCTATCTCGATCGGCAGGTCGGCCTGGTGCTCGATGTGCTCGACGAACTGGGCCTCCGCGATCAGTTTCTGATCGTCTACCATTCCGACCACGGCGAATTGGCCGGCAACCACGGTTCGTGGGGCAAGGGTTGCATGTATGAGCATTCCGTGCGTGTACCGTTAATCTTCTCCTGGCCCGGCCGTGTTCCCGCCGGGCGGCGCGTGAGTGAGAACGTCAGCAATCTCGACCTGTTTCCCACACTCTGCGACTACTGCGGCCTGGAGACGCCGGCGAACCTGTCGGGCGATTCCCTGCGGCCGCTGATCGAAGGTGATCGGCAGGCCGCCGCCCGTCTCGCCGACAGGCCCATCATCAGCGAGTTTTATCAGGGGGGGCATGATCCACAGGTCATGGCGCTACGAGGTAATCAGAAGTTGATCAGCTACGGCAGCACCTATCCGCCGCAGATGTTCGATCTGGCGGTGGATCCGCACGAGTTGCACAACGTGGCCGACGAGCCGGCCCACGCCCCGCGCCGACGCCAGCTTCAGGCCGACATCGATGCGCTGGTCGCGCCTCGCCAGTGGGATGAGCCACGGGCCGCGGATGCATAAGGTGCATAACCTGAAGACCGCGCCGTCGTGGGGTTGTCCGCTTTCTACAATCAGGTAGATTGGTCTGAGTCTTTGCCGGGGTCAGGAGCCATCGATGGCACGCCCCGCGCATGACCAGCCGACCCCCGCTGAACTTGAAGTGCTCCAGGTGATCTGGCAACGCGGTCCATCGACCGTGCGCGAGGTCATGGACGTACTGAACCAGCGCACGCCTCGCGCCTACACCACGATCATGACGCTCATGAACGTCATGGCCCGCAAGAAAACCCTCATTCGCACCAAGCGAGGACGGGCTTTCGTCTACCGGGCCCGCGAGTGCCACAATAAGACGCTGCGCGAGATGGTCGGTGACCTGTTGCACCGTGCCTTCTGCGGTTCAGCCGCCGCCATGGTCCAGCAACTGCTCGACAACGCTCATCCCGACGAAGGCGAGCTCAACGCCATCCGCCAGGTGCTGGCCGAATACGAGAAAGCCGCGCATCGGGCGCGCAACACATGAAGCGCTGGCGATGACGTTGCCGAACGCGATGTGACCGAGCATGGCGGCCGCAGGGGCTTGGTGCGCCGCGGCGACAGTCCCGCTTCACTGTGATCCGTGAGCCGCCGGACCCGATCGGATCCCCTTTCGGTCGACCCTTCCCATAGCCCTTCGCGCACGCCGCCGACAGGCCCGGCGCGCCCGTCTGAGACGGACGTGCCCGGCCTGCCGCGCCTAAACTATGGATACCGTCGGCCCAGTGTGTTGCTGGGTCGGAAGAAGAGGCGGTCCCCCGGCTTGCCCGGGGGGCCGTTTTTTAGTGAGACGACGGTCTGTTTCGCCCCGCCCGCCTGCGCAGGGGCCTCGGAAAAACACCGCAAGGACTTGTGCTTCGCAGGCCCCCTGTGACCGATCCAGACCGATGCCGCTGCGGATTCCCTCTGCCCATGAGGCCAGAATCCTTGCCGCGATGCCTGGGCCGGGTCAGAATTGGCGCGTGCATCCTCACCGCCCCAACCTCACCGCGCCGCTGCTGGCGGCGCTGGTTCTGTGGCTGTGCTGCCCACCGCGGGCGCTGGGGTTCGGCCTTCAGTCGCACTGGCTGGCTCCCGCGCGCTGGGACGCCGGCCCCCGCAGCTTCGAGCGAGGATCGGCCAGCCTGGAACGCTCGCTGGAGGGGGGGCTACGCTACAGCCTTCAGGGCGGCTCCTATGAAGCCTTCCGCGACGCCTTCGCCTGGCGCGACGGTCCGCCACCCGCCGAGCTGTTCGCCGCTGCCGTCGACGCCGCCTTCACCGTCTGGACGGCAACCGATCCCGAGACAGGCCTGTTCACCTGCCTGAGTTTCACGCCCGATTTCGCGACCCCGGTCAACCCGGGCGTCGTCGATCGCGTGCGTCTGGGGGCGGAGATCGACCTTTTCGCGGCCACCGCCGCCGTCCACTGGAGCGCCGGCTCCGCGGTGCTCCAGGGCGAGAGCTACTTCTCCGACATCGGCGTCGCCGGCACGCTGGTCCTGACTTCCGGCGTCGTCACGCCGTACAGTTCGGCCATCACCGGCGCGGACATCACCCTCAACAGCAACCCGCAGGCGCTGTGGGATCTGCCCACCTTTCAGACCGTTCTGACCCACGAGATCGGCCACGCCCTGGGTCTGGCCGATGTGGATGTGTATGCCGGCCCGCTGGGCCAGTTCATCGACGACAACTTCGACGGGGCATCGTCCGATACAGCTCGCGGCACGCTGAATAACAGCTTCGCGCTGCTCATCGATCCATTCGACCCCTCTGCTTCTGTACTTGACGGGACGCTGGCCCTGCGCACCGTGGCGGACGCCGACCCCGGCTTCGACACACCGGGCGTCGACATCCTCATGGAGAGCCTCATCTCGGCTTCGGTGATTGGTCGGCTGGGCGCGCTGGCCGCCGACGATTTCGCCGCACGTCAGTATCTCTACCCCGTCGTCATCCCTGAGCCCGCGACCCTGGTCGTTCTGCTCCTTGCCGCGACACACGCGATACGCGGACGGCGCCAGGTCGGCTGAACGCTCCCGCACGACACACCCTCCAGGGGCCGTTATGCTGGAGTCTCCCGGTCGCCGGGTCCGGCAGGGCGATGCCATTGGCCGGCATCCGCGGTTCCAGACGATCCGAGGCAGCGATGTGAGTTTACGGGCGATCCTTCTCGGTCTGGCGCTCGGCCTGTTCATCAGCGTCGGCGCCTATTTCAATGACGCGGTCATGGGCCAGCGTCATTTCATCGGCGGACTGCTGCCGGTGATCGTCGCGGGCGTGCTGCTGATCCTGCTGCTGGTGATCAATCCACTGCTGCGCGGCCGGGCCCTGCGGGCGGGTGAACTGGCGGTCATCGTGGCGATGGGCATGGCCGCATGCGCCTGGCCGTCGGCCACCTACTTCCGCGTCTTCGGGCCGGTCGTCACCATGCCCGGTTACCTCAACAAGGACAAGCCCGCGTGGCAGGGCGTCGAACTGCTGTCCTACGTCCCCGGCGCTTCGCCACGCATCGCCCAGGGCCAGATCGCCGACTGGTGGGCCCTGGTCGACCATCTGCGCGCGGGTGAGGCTTCATGGCCGGATGACGCGGCGGCCAACGATCCCGTGGGCCTGGCCCGCGACGCCGTCTGGGTCTCGCTGCCTCTGGATCTGCGTGACCGGCTGCTTCAGCGCCCGGAGGTCGGCGATCTGCCGACGGCCGTCCGATACCGTCTGCTGACCAGTCTCAACGACATGATCGAACGGGCCGTACCCGTCGGCGATCTCGCATTTGGCCCGCTGCTGGAAACTGACGACGCCCGCGCCTTCACGCGGCATGTCGACGCCCTGAAGGCCCAGGCCGCTTATCACGCCGCCCAGGCCCAGGCCCTGCGCGACCGCCGCGCGGCCATCGCCGCATCGCTGGCGGGTGAATTGGAGCAGTTCGCCGAGCGTCGCCGTGAACTGGAGCGCCAGGAGACCGCCGCCAGCCGCGAGGCGCTGCGCCAACTTGCACGGGATAGCGCCCAGGTTCGTCGACCGCTGACCGATCTGGACCACGCCATCAAGCTGCACATGCTGCACGCCGAGTCCGCAGAGCGGTCGATCCAGACCACGCAGCACCGCCTCAGCCGTCACCTGCTGGATCTGGCGATGAACGGCACGATTCGGCCGCCTCCCCGAGGCGACGGCTGGCTGCTGGCTGGCGGCGTGGAAGACCCGCTGGCCACGGGGATGTACGTCGGCGGGTGGGACGGCGTGAAGACGCTCATGCCCACCCAACTGCCCTGGGGGCTGTGGCGGTCAACGCTGCTGCTCTGGGCGCCGCTGACCCTGTTGATCGCCCTGGCTGGACTGTGCCTCATGCTCGTCGTCCACCCCCAGTGGTCGAAGCATGAACTGCTGCCTTACCCGATCGCCCGTTTCATCGAGGAAGTCACCGCCCGTCAGCCCGGCCATCGGCTGCCCGAGGTCGCCCGCTCCAGGCTCTTCTGGATCGCGGTTCTTTGCGTCTTTGCCATTCACCTTGTCAACGGCTTGGCGGCCTACAACCCGACGTTCATCCGCATTCCGCTGCGCTATGACTTTCTGGGCATGCGGGCGCTGTTCCCCGTCGCGTCACTGGCGCCGCTCGCATGGTCGGTGTTCATCCCCGGCATCTTCTTCAGCATCGTCGGCTTCTCTTTTTTCCTGCGCACGGAAGTCTCGCTGAGTTTCGGTCTTTCCGGCGTGGCGTACATGCTGCTCGCCTCGGCGCTGTACCACAACGGCATCGCGATGGAGTACAACCCCAACTACGGGGGCAACGCCAATCTCATCCTCTTCGGCGCGTGGCTGGGCGGCGCCCTGGTGGTGGTCTATGTCGGGCGGCGCTATTACGCCAGCGTCCTGGCGCGGGCTCTGGGCGTACCTGTGGGTCAGCATCCGCCGGTCTACAGCATCTGGGCGGCTCGCGGCCTGATGCTCGCCTGCGTCGCGGCAGTCTGGGTCATGGCCCAGGCTGGCCTGACCTGGACCATTGGCCTGCTGCTGCTGCTGCTGATCCTGATGGTCTTCCTCATGATCGCCAGGATCAACGCCGAAACCGGCGCGTTCTTCATCCTGCCCGAGTGGATTCCTCTGGCCGTGCTGCTGGCCCTGATGGGCGAACGGGCCCTGGGGCCGACGGCGATCTTCACCGCCGGCCTGGTCAGCCTCATGTTCGCCGGCGAAACCCGTGAGGCCCTCACGCCATTGATCGCCAATGGACTGCGCATGACCGAGCACACCGGCAGCCGCACGCCGCGCATGGGCGGTCTGCTGGCGATGATGCTGGTCATCGGCTTCGGCGCGACGCTCGTGGCCACGCTGATGTACCAGTACAATCTGGGCCTGGACCTCAACGACGACTGGGGCACCAAGATCGTTCCCTCGAAAATACCCGACGCCACCGTCCGGGCCGTCGATGAGTTGACCGCCACGCATCAACTCAGCGAATCCGTCGCGCTGGGCCCCCTCGAGCGTCTGGCGGCGATTCAGCCTCGCGCCGGAGCATGGGGCTGGATCGGCCTGGGGGCGGCACTCGTCCTGGGCTGTGCCGCCGCCCGCCTGCGGTTCGCCTGGTGGCCATTGCACCCGGTCATCTTCATGGTCTTCGGCACCCATCCGGCCGCCCATGCCCACTACTCTTTCCTGCTGGGCTGGGCCATCAAGGCGTCGGTCGTCCGCCTCGGCGGCTCGCGCAGCTACCGCCTGGTCATGCCGCTGATGGTCGGGTTGATCGCGGCGGATATGCTGGCGGCCCTGTTCTGGTTCGGCGTCGGCGGCGTGATCTACGCCCTCGGCGGCACGCCCATGCGCGTGGGCATCTTCCCGCCGTGAGCCCGGGGCCGCCGGTGAATATCGGTTGCCGTCCCGATGGCGGGGCGATACACTCCCTGATTCTTCAGCTTTCGCCCGGCCCGACGCAACAGCGGTCGGCGTCGGACCGCGACGCCTGAGTCGCTGCCCGACAGACGCTTGACGGGTCCGGAGGCGGTGGGGCGTGCCCCCGTCCACCGGGCGAGCCACGAGGAGCCACAGTCCGATGGATCAGAACGTTCACCTGTACGAAGGCCTGTTCCTGATGTCCCAGACCGGCGGCAGCGACCTCGCCGGAGCGCTGGCCCACGTCAGCGACCTGCTGGCCCGCATCGAGGCCGAGATCGTCCTGCTTCAGAAGTGGGACGACCGCCGCCTGGCCTACCCGGTTCGCGGTCAGAAACGCGGCCTGTACCTGCTGGCCTACTTCAAGGCCCAGGCCGGCCGCATCATCAACCTCGAACGCGACTGCAACCTTTCCGAAAACGTCGCCCGCGCCATGATCCTTCGCGCCGATCACATCGGCGAGGTGGAACTCGAAATCGAACGCAAGGGCGCGACCAGCCGGGCCGAAGCCCGCGATGACGACGGGCCGGGCGATGACAGCGACGCCTTTGTGGACGCCGAGGTCGACAGCGACGAGCGGGCCGACGCTCCCGCCCGCGCCGGCGCTGACGATTGATCGCGCGGCGACGCGCCGACGCCGCGGCCGCCCGAGAAGCGCGGTCCAGGGAGAACGGGCATGGCCAACTTCAACAAAGTCCTGCTCATGGGCAACCTCACGCGCGATCCGGAGCTGCGCTATCTGCCCAGCAACACCGCCGTCGTGAGCCTGGGGCTGGCGGTCAATCGCCAGTGGCGCAATCAGCAGGGCGAACAGCAGGAAGAGACGACCTTCATCGATTGTGAGAGCTTCGGCCGCCAGGCGGAGGTCATCAACCAGTACCTGCGCAAGGGCCGGCCGATCTTCATCGAAGGCCGGCTGAAGCTGGACCAGTGGCAGGACCGCGAGGGCAACAACCGGTCGAAGCTCAAAGTCGTCGTTGAAAGTTTCCAGTTTGTGGACAGCCGCGGCGGCGGTGAAGGAGGCGGCGGTGGCGGCGAACAGGCTCCCTCACGATCCCGCTCCGCTCCGCGTCCAGCCGGTCAGGGCGCCCCGCAACAGGCCCCGCATCCGGCCGACGCTCACGCACCCATGGACGAGGACGACATCCCGTTCTGACCCCGGGGCCCAACCGCCCTGGCGATGGACGCCGACCGACACCCCTGCCGAATCACAACCTCATGCTGGTGTAGCGCTGCGATCGCGGGCCTGTCGCCCGCACCCGCAGGCTGACGCCTAACTCCGCATCGCCGAATCGAGCCGGAAACTCGCGGCGCAATGCGAACAGGAAGGACAACATGAAACACATTGAATTGCTGCTCACCGAAAACGTGGACAACCTGGGCATCGTCGGCGATGTCGTCAAGGTCAAGCCCGGCTACGCCCGCAACTTCCTGCTGCCTCGGGCCCTGGCGACCACGCCCAGCCCCAAGGCCATCGAGCGCCTCGCCGAGCGCCGCCGCCAGGTCGAGGAGGAGCTGCGCCGCCTTCGGGCCGTGCAGGAGGCCATGCTCGGCAAGCTCGAGGGCTACGAGATTACCATCGAGCGCTCCGCCAACGAACAGGGTGTGCTCTTCGGCGGCGTGTCTCAGCATGACATCGCCCAGAAGCTGCGCGAGGAAGGTTTTGAAGTCGAAGATCGGGCCGTGCGCGTGGGCGAGCAGATCAAGCGGCTGGATTCGTATATGGTTCCTGTCCAGTTGGCCAGCGACCTCAAAACGGAGATCAAGCTCTGGGTCGTCTCCGACAAGCCGGTGGAAGCCGACGAGCGGGAACAGGCCGCCGGCGAGGCGGAAGTCGAGGGCGAACTGCTGCCCGACGACGCCGACGCCTGATCGCGCGTGACGATCACACGCGTGTCATACGTCGCGTGCCCGCGCCACAGCAACACCCCAAGCCCGGGGAAGGTTCCCCGGGCTTTCTTTCGCGCCGATCATGGCGAGCCGCCATGCCGCTTACGTTCGCGTGGGTTCATGATTTGTCGCGTGGGCCCGCATCGCCGCGCCCCCGGTCAGGTCCGCCACGTTCCTGAATCCGTGCTGCATCAGGATGCGGGCGCCGATGTAGCTGCGCAGTCCCGAGGCGCAGACGGTCACCGTCGGCCTGCCTGGATCAAGCTCGCCCAGACGGCGGCGCAGCTCATCGATGGGAATATGCAACGCGTGCGGCGCGTCGACCAGCGGCTGCTTCGCCATCTCCGCGGCGGTGCGCATGTCCACGACCTGCGTGGTTGACAAGTCGACGCCCGGCTGGACGAATTGCACCAGGCCGTCGCGCTCGTTGGCGGCCGCGAACCCCGCCATATGCAGCGGATCCTTCGCCGAGCCAAAGGGCGGCGCGTAGGCCAGGTCCAGCTCCGTCAGGTCTTGCACCGTGCCGCCAAGATGGATGAGCGTCGCCAGCACGTCGATGCGTTTGTCCACACCCTCGCCGCCGACGATCTGCGCGCCCAGCAGTTTGCCATCGTCCGGCCGGTACAGCAGCTTGAGGGTCATGGACTGCGCGCCGGGGTAGTAGCCGGCATGGTGATTGGCTGTGATGTATAGCCGCTGAACCGTGCCGCCAAGGCGGGCGACGCAGCGCTCGTTGCACCCCGTGACGGCCGCGACCGTATCGAACACGCGGACAATGGCGGTTCCCAGCACCGGCGGCATGGGCGCGCAGCGGCCGGTGGCGGCATGCTCGCCCGCCAGCCGTCCGGAACGGTTGGCCGGACCGGCCAGCGGCACGCGCATGTGCAGGTCGGCCACCGCATGGGTGTACTCGACGGCATCGCCGGCCGCGTAAATGTCGGGGTCGCTGGTCTGGAGGAATTCGTTGACGCGGATGCCGCCGCTCTCGCCCAGCCGCAGGCCCGCCTCGGCGGCCAGTTGCGTGTTGGGGCGCACCCCGATGCCGACGATCACCACATCGGCCGCCAGACGCGAGCCGTCGTCGAGCACCACATGGCTGACCGTGTCGCGTCCGTCGGCCCGCTCCAGTTCGAAGCCCTGGAGGCCGCTGCCCAGGCGCAGATCGACCTCGTGCCTGCGCAGCTCCCGCTCGACCATCCGTGCCATCTCCACGTCCAGCGGCGGCAGCACCTGCGTCTGCAGTTCCACCAGCGAAACCCGCATCTTGAGACGCAGAAACATCTCGACCATCTCCAGGCCGATGAAACCCGCACCGACGACCACAGCCCGTCCCGCGGGCCGGCGGGCGATGAAGTCCTTGATGCGGTCGGTGTCCTGAAGATTGCGCAACGTGAACACGTTGGCCGCATCCATGCCCTTGACCGGCGGCACGATGGGCGCGGCGCCGGGAGCGAGGATGAGCTTGTCATAAGGCTGTGTAAACGTTCCGCCGCCCTGGTGGTCCCGGACGGTCACACGCCTGTGTGCCCGGTCGATGGCGGTGACTTCGCAGCGCGTGCGCACCTCCAGATTGAAGCGCTCACGCAGCATCCGCGGTTTGGCGACCAGCAGCTTGTCGCGTTGCTCGATCTCGCCGCCGATGTAATAGGGCAACCCGCAGTTGGCGAACGAAACGTGTTCGTCCTTCTCGAAAAGAATGATGCGGGCCTGTTCGTTCATGCGTCGGGCGCGGGTCGCGGCGCTGGCGCCGGCGGCCACTGCCCCGACGATGACGATGGTGGGGCGGTGCTCGGAATCGGCCGGAGACGGACGCGCGGCAGCGGCGGTCATGATCGCGGGCTCCCTCATGCAAGGCGCCGTGAATGCGGGACGTTCCCAGGTCATGATAGCCCCCGCACGTCGCCATGCCCGCAGGCGCCTCGCGCCGCTCTCACCGTGCCGCCGTCCGCGCCCGCCAGTCCGCCAGCGCCTCGAGCAACCGCTCGACGTCCTGGTCTTCGAGGTCCGCGCGCAGGCTCACACGCACCCGCGCCGCGTCCGGGGCGACGGTCGGCGGGCGGATCGCCGGCGCGTGAAAGCCCGCATTCGCCAGATGCTCGGCCAGCGCCAGCGCGGCCGTCGCCTGGCCGACGACCAGCGGGAAGATCGGCGTCAACGGCGCTGCCGTCGCGCTCTGGGGACGATCGCCCGGCAAGGGCCAGCCCTGCGCGACCAGGCCTTCGTGCAGCCGCGCACACAGCGCCGCCAGCCGCTCGCGCCGCTGCGGCTCGTCGACGAGCACGTCGAGCGCCGCCCCGATCGCCGCCGCCTGCGCCGCGGGAACCGCCGTCGTGTAGATGAATGATCGAGCCCGGTTCACGATCCATTCGATCACATGCCGCGGACCGGTGATGACCCCGCCCAGGCCGCCCAGCGCCTTGCTGGCGGTGCTGATGGTGATGTCGACGCGCTGCGCCACGTCCTGGGCCTCGGCCAGCCCCGCGCCCGTCGGGCCCAGCACGCCCGTGCCGTGCGCTTCATCCACCAGCAGGGCCGCGTCGTGCCGGTCCGCCAGATCGCAAAGCGCCGCCAGGTCGGCCGTGTCCCCATCCATCGAGAACACCGAATCGGTCACGATCAGCTTCCGTCGCGCCGGCAGACGCAGCAGCCGCGCGAGCTTCGCATAGTGGAGATGAGGAAAGACGCGCATGCGCGCCGGCGTGGCCCGGGCCGCATCGATGAGGGAGGCGTGGTTGAGTTTGTCCAGCAGGATCAGGTCGTCGCGGCTGTCGAGCAGCGCGGTGATCGCCGCGTGATTGGCCATATAGCCGCTGGGGCAGAGCAGGGCGGCCTCGGCGTGCTTGAAAGCCGCGAACCGCCGTTCGATCGCCGCGTGCTCGGGTCGATGCCCCGTCACCAGCCGACTCGCGCCGCTGCCGTAGCCGCACCGTCGCGTCGCGTCGATCACGGCCGCGACAATCCGCGGGTGACCGGCCAGCGCCAGGTAGTCGTTGCTCGCGAGGTTGACCCGGGCTGTCGACCCGCCTTGAACGTCCTCAGGCGCGATGAGGCGGATCTCCCGTCCCACGCCGTCGACCACAGCCAGCGTCCGGCGCAGCGCCTGCGCTTCGAGATCGCTCAGGTCTCGAGTCAGCGTGTCCAGCCAGGAGGGGCGTGCCATGATGCCGGGAAAACGATCGGAAGAACGCCGGGGCCGTCCACCCCAGGCGTGCGGAAGGGGCTACTCGTCGTCACCGTCGTCGTCGAGATCGCGCGCCAGGGACAGGTTCGCCGCGACGCCCGGCTCGTTGGAGAGCACCTGCTTCATGAGGCGGCCGACTTTGAATTTCACCGTGCGTTTGGGCGGCACCTCGACCGGATCCAACGTCTTGGGATTCTGCGCCATGCGGGCCCGACGGTACTTGACTTCGAAGACGCCGAAGTCACGGAACTCCAACCGGTTTCCTTTGCCCAGCTCGACGATGATGCTGTCGAGAAAGCTCTGAATGACCTTCTTGACGGCGACACGCTTCTGTCCCGTGGCGTCGGCAATCTGGTCGATCAGTTCCTTCTTGGTGACCGTGGCCATAGGCGTCCCACCCTCGAAAGTGACGTGTCTTGGCGCGGGCTGTCGAGCTCGGCACGGGAACCCGGGAGGCCGCGTCCGCGATCTTGCCGTTAGTAACCGTCGGACAAGGGCTTAGTATGCCAAGGCCGCCGCGGCCGGTCAAGGGCGGAGAATTTCGTAGCCTGTTGCCCCTTCGCCACTTGTGGCCGGCGACGGCTCGGCCTACCATCGCTCAGGTTGCACCGCCCCGCAGCGGCGGAACCTCGCCGATGCCCAACCGCCCGTGGCGCCCCGCCAGGCCGGTTTGGGCCCATCGGCAGCTTCACTTGACGCCACCCGCACCGGACTCAGCCGTGAAACCCGCCGAAAAACAATCAGTGGCCCAGCCCGCGGGGCGGCACGTCGATCCGCCGACCCTCGAAATCGTCCTGTACCCCAGCCCGGCCCTGCGGCGCATGGCCCAGCCGATCCCGGCCGTCACCGACCTCGTGCGCCAGGTGGCCGCCCGCATGGTGGAACTGATGCACGCGGCTCCCGGCGTCGGGCTGGCCGGCCCCCAGGTCGGGCTCGACTGGCGCATCTTCGTGGCCAACCCCACCGGCCAGCCGGCCGACGACCGCGTCTACATCAACCCGGTGCTTACCGGCCCTTCACGCGAGCAGGACGACGAGGAGGAAGGCTGCCTCAGCCTGCCGGGCATCCGTGGCGAGATTCGCCGGCCGCGCCAGATCACCATCGAAGCCACCGACCTCGACGGCCGCCGCTTCACCGCCACCAGCGACGACCTCGAAGCCCGCGTCTGGCAGCATGAATGCGATCATCTGGACGGCGTGCTCATCATCGATCGCATGCCGCGCGTCGATCGCATGGCCAACCGCCAGGCCCTGCGCCAGCTTGAGGACCAGGCTTCTTGACACCGCGCCATCAGCCCGGAAGGCGCGCCGCTTCGCGTTGATGTGTCCCTTGCGCCGCGGCTTCGCCGCTTCGAGCCGACCCCGTTAGACTCTGATCACCATGCGTCTGGTCTTCTTTGGTTCCGGCGAGTTCGGCCTGCCGAGTTTCGCCCACCTGGCCCGCGGGCACGAGGTGGCGGCCGTGGTCAGCCAGCCCGATCGACCCGCCGGTCGCCGACGCCAGCTCACCCCGACGCCCGTCGCCGCATGGGCCCAGACGCAAGGCATCGACCCGCACCGTGTCGAGGATGTGAACACCGACCCGTTCGTCGACGGCATCGCCGCCCTGCGCGCCGACGCCGCCGTGGTCATCGCCTTCGGCCAGAAGCTCAGCGATCGCCTGATCGGCGGCGCCGGCCGGTTGGTGGTGAATCTGCACGCCTCCCTGTTGCCGCGCTTTCGCGGCGCGGCGCCGATCAACCACGCCATCCTCGCCGGCGACGCCCAGACCGGCGTGTCGGTCATCTCCCTGGCCAGCCGCATGGATGCGGGCTTGATCTACGCCCAGGCGCAGACACCCATCGGCCCCGCCGAGACGGCCGGCGAACTGCACGACCGACTGGCGCTGCTGGGTCCGGCCGTGCTCGAACAGGTGCTGGCCGACTTCGCCGCTGGCCATCTTGTCGGCCGGCCGCAGGACGAGTCGCGGGCGACGCGGGCGCCCAAGCTCAGCCGCGCCGACGGCGGGGTCGATTTCACCCGTCCGGCCGCCGAGGTGGCCGCACGCATCCGCGGGCTCAGCCCGTGGCCCGGCGTGACGGTGCAGTGGCGGTCCGAAGATCACCCTTGCCCGCCCGTGGCTCTCAAGCTGCTGCGGGCTGTCGCCGGCCCGGCTTCCGGCAGGACGGGGCCCGACGCTCCGGCGCCCGGCATGGTGATGGACATTGGCGACGGCCTGCGCGTGGCGGCGGGCGATGGCACAGTCGACATTCTCGAGTTGCAGCCCCCGGGCAAGCGGCCGATGGCCGCCGATGCGTTCTGCCGCGGACACGGTATGCGCGTCGGAGACCGCCTGAGCAGCGTTTGAGAAGCGCCTGGACGGCGAGAAGGGTGATGGCAGCGGGCTGAGGGCCTTTCAGGGGCCGGAAAAGACACCTGAATTGTAAGACACGACGCATTGGATTTAAGCGGCTTTTAATGCGATGCTTATGGGTTCGCATGCCGGTATGTGGCCGCTGTGGAGCCAGTGTCCGGCCGATCTGGATCGACTGGGCGTTGCGGCCGCCTTGACGGGCGGATAAAGTGCTAACGGCGTCCCGGAACAGGATGCCGCCGGCTGCAACGGCCGGCCTGAGTGGACCGCTTTCGGTCAGGCGTCGCTTTGCGTGTCGGCAACGCAAGACCCGTGGCGCAAGTGACCCGCCGCAGCCATGAACAACCCGCACCGGCCGCAATGCTCCCAGATAGGCTCCGAGACAACGCTTTCCGACAACCCCGCGAACCGAGGCCGGCGAAACGAACGACCGTTGAACTTCCAGATGAGGTGACAATCATGCTGACACGGACCTCCCCCAAAACCATGGTGCAGTCGGCCCGACGCCAATCCCGCCGCGGCTTCACGCTCATCGAGCTGCTGGTGGTGATCTCGATCATCGCGCTGCTGATCGGCATCCTGCTGCCGTCGCTGGGCCAAGCCAAGCTTTCGGCCATGAAGGTCAAGTGCCAGGCCAACTGCAAAGGCATCACCGCCGCCGGCCACAGCTACGCCGCCGACCACAACGGCAAGTGCATTCCCGACGAACGCGAGCCCGCGTGGGAAATCAAGGACGGCGTCAAGACATTGATTCCGAGCGTCAGGAACAGCGACTTCCGTACAACGCCCAAGACGGAGGAGGAGCGCAAGCTCTCGTGGTTCGGCCAGATCGAGACCACCTACCTCAGCGGCGAGCGCTCGGCCGTGGACTGCCCGGTCATCGACGACCATCGCAAAGACAACAAAGACTCCGTCACCGGCCTGTACATCTGGTACACCGATTACAGCCTGAATCGTTTCGGTTTCAACCGCGCCTTGGACTCGGCCGACGAGCCCGGCCGCAACATCATGTTTGGCGAGCCCAATATGGGGCGGGCGAGCTTCACCGCGATCCAGGAGATTGTCGCCTTCTGGATGTGGTGGGGCGGCGACGAGCGTGACCGCATGGACCTCGAGCAGCTCAAGGCCGGCTCGCTGTCCTTCGGTTTCGTCGACGGTCACGCCACGCGCGTGCCCATCAAGGACGTGAAGATTCCCTGGCTCGAGGAGATGCCCGAGCTGTCTCTGTCCGCCGGCTCGCCGCCGACGCGCCCCAACCCGGGCAACAACTTCACGTGGTGGGGTGAGGCCGACTTCCCCAGCGGCAACTATACCCAAGCGGTGTATCCCGTACCCAACGACAGCGTTAAAGGCACGGGCGGCAACTGACTCGGCGGGCGGCCGCGACGGGTGACCCGAGCGCCATAATTCCCGACCACCCACGATCAAAGCCACGCCTTCAAGGCGTGGCTTTTTTTCGCGCGTATCGAGTTGATGCCGGCTCGAATCACGCCCCCAGTTCACGGCTGCGTTTTTCGGCGGCGCGGATCGCGTTGACGATCACCTCGCGCGTCTTGTTGCCCTCGAGATGGTGGATGGCGGCCTCGGTGGTGCCGCCCGGACTGCTCACGCGGCGGCGCAGGTCCACCGGATCGGCCGCGACGCCGTCCGCTTCCTGCACGAGCATCATCGCGGCGCCCAGGATCGTCCGGGCCACAAGCTTGCGGGCGTGCGGCGCCAGGCCCAGGTCGCCGGCCGCTTTCTCCATCGCTTCGGCCAGGTAGAACACATACGCCGGCCCCGAGCCGCAGACGGCCGTCACCGCGTCCAGCAGGGCTTCCTCGACCACCACGGCCGTGCCCGCCCCACGCAGCAGTTGCAGGATCAACTGTTCGTCGTCTTCGCGGGCATGGGCGCCGCGGCAGACGCCGGCCGTGCCGCATCCGACCATCAACGGCGTGTTGGGCATCACACGCACGACTCGCGCGGGCTGGCCGATCGCCTGCTCGATGCGCGACGTGGGGATGCCGGCCATGATCGACAGCACCACCTGCCGCTGGACATCGATGGCCCGAAGCTCCTGGCCGATCGACGGCAGGGTCTGCGGCTTGACCGCCAGCAGAATCTGCTCGCTGCCGCGGATCACCGCGTCGTTGGTCTCGGCGGTTCGCACGCCCAGCGCGGCGAAGACCGCACGCCGCTGGGCCGACGGATCGGCGGCGATCAGGCGCTGGGCCGGAACGATCTTTTTGTCGATCGCCGCGCGGACGATGGCCTCGGCCATATTGCCAGCCCCGATGAAACCCAGCGTGTAATCCATCGCGTACACCCTCCTGCGTCGCCTTGTTCCGCCGGCTGGGCGCGCCCGCGCGCCTCGGGCGTCACTCGGTGGCGCCGTCGCCTTCGGTCTGCAGTCCGGCCTGCCGCGCCCAGTCGCTTCGCGCCGTGCGCACGTCGCCCAGCAGCGACACCAGATCCTCGCGGCTGCCGTGGGCGACCACCGCCCGCAGATGATCCAGAAGTTCACCGTAACGGCCCAGCGCGTCGGCTACCGCCTCGCGGTTGCACTCGAAGATGTCGGCCCAGACCTGAACGTCGCCGGCGGCGATGCGCGTCGTGTCGCGGAAGCCCGTCGAAGCGACCTCCAGGGCCCCGGTTTCGACGGCCAGTTGCACCAGCGCCACGGCCGCGGCGTGCGGCAGATGGCTGATGGCCGCCACCTGCCGGTCATGCTCAGCCGGCTCCATCGTCAGCAGGCGCATGCCCAGCGTCCGCCAGAGCCAGGTGACCACCTCCATCGCCCGCGGCTGGGCGTCGTCCGCAGGGGTGAGGATGCAGGGGCGGCCGCGGAACAGGTCGGCGGCCGCGTGGGCCGGGCCTTGCTTCTCGCTGCCGGCCATCGGGTGCGAACCCACGAACCATCCCGGCCGCGGCAGCAGGCGCCGGGCGTCCTGGCAGACGCGGGCCTTGGTCGAGCCGACGTCGGTGACCACGAGGTTCCCGTGGCTGTCGGCGGCGAGGGTCGCGAGCAGATCGGCGAAGCGGCCCAGCGGCGTGGCCAGCACGACCAGCGGCGCGGCGCGCTCGTCCATGCGGCGCAGCACGTCGGCCAGATCCGTCGCCGTTTCGTCCACGCAGCCGCGCTGGCGGGCTGTGTCGAGCGTCGCCTGCGTCCGCGCGATGCCGATGCGCCGGCCCGCGTAGCCCGCGGCGCGCAGGCCCAGGCCGATGCTGCCTCCCAGCAGGCCCACGCCGACGATGATGACGGCCTCGGGTGCGGGCGCGGTCTCGGGCTGTGAGGCGTTCTGGTTCACGGGCCGCCCAGCATAGCCGCGACATGCGGCCCCCACCAGTGCCGCGCCGGGCGCGCCACGAGGCGCGAAAAAACGCCGTCAACCCGGGCGGGCCGACGGCGATTCATGTTGCCTCATCATTTCGCAGCGTCGCGACCGACCTCAGCGCCGCCGTCGGCGTCCGCCCACCAGCAGCCCGACGACGCCCAGCAGGGCCAGGCTCGTCGGCTCGGGAAGGATCGTCAGTTCCAGGGCCCAGTCCGAGTTGCCCGGGAGTTTGAAGCCCTGGGTCGAGTGGCCGATGTCGGCCAGCCCCAGGTCGATCTCTTCGTAGACATTGAGGGTGTTGACCGCCTTGATGCGCACCATCGGTCCGGGCGCGAGAATCTGCCCCGCGCCGCCGCCGGTTTCGGGATCGGCCAGCAGTTCGACCAGATCGCCGTCGGTCAACAGCTTGAACAGCTTGAGCTGGATGTGGTCCGTGTCCTCGGCGTAGACGATCAGCTTTCTGGTCACCGGATCAAAGAGCACATAGGTGTCGTTGCCGACCGTCAGGTCCGGCCGCCGCACCATGTCCAGCGTGAATCGGCCGGGCTTGTCGAAGAAGTCTTTCCACGTCCGCGACCATTGCGGATGCTCGAAGGGCGACGATGCCTCCCCGGTGGCCGGATCCATCAGGTCGCCCCAGATGTTGCCCACGCCCCCAGCCATCGTCGACACCCACATGCCGCGGCGTACGTCTTCCTCGGTGTAGTCCTTGCTCCTGTACTGCGCCTTGTCGCGGATGCGGAAGCGGTCTTCGGAGAGGACCGGCAGGTTCAGGGGTTCGTCGTCGCCGTTGACGTTCTCCAGGGCCGCCACATAGACGTCATAGGTCGGCTTGTGGTGCTCGTAGCTGGCGTAGCCCAGCCCGTCGTTCCACTTGCCGGCGGGCTTGTGATCGCCTCCGCCATTGGGGCCGGCCGGCCGGCCGCCGAGCATGTGGTCCCAGCCGCTCTTGGCGTCGAACGCCTGTTTCCATTCCTTGAGCTTGCCGGCGGTCACCCATTCATTGAGGTCAAAGCCATAGCCCATCGTCCAGCCCGGCAGCGCGCCCAGCCGAGCCGCGATGTATTCGTTCAGCCGCTGCTCCACCTCGCCGCCGATCCCGCCCGCCAGGTCCAGCGGCGTCTGATTACGCTGATCGTCGCCCCAGGCCCAGATGTGGACCATGCCGCCGGCCGCATGGGTCTTGATGATCAACTGCTCCAGCGCCTCGAACGTGCGCGGATCGGGGTTGGTCATGTCGACGCTGACCGCGTGGTCGGCCGCCTCAAAGTCGAACCATCGACCGGCCACCGACGGCACGTGGAATCCGTTGAACCCGTGTTGATTCAGGAACGTGTCGATATCCTGGTCGATCTTGGCGGTATTGGCGCCCGGGTGGTATTCCGTGGGCTCCCCGCTGTACATCACCAGTTGCGGCACGAAAGGTTTGAGCTGGCCGTCGTCGGTCTGCCAGGCCCACTTGGTGCCGTGCGCGACGATATGGCCGTAACCAGCCGTACCCGCCGCGGTCTGGGGCTTGACCACCACCGCGCCGCTCAGCCCGTCCAGATCGGCGTCCGGCGAACTGGAGGTGAACGTCCATTCGCCCGCCAGGTCGCCGGCGAAGCGGAACTTCCACTGGTCCGCGCCGTCGTAGAACATGCTCGCCGTGCGCGTGGCGCCGGTCTGCGTGTGGGTGAAGGTCACCGCGGCCGGCAGGTCGAATGGATTGCCGTCATAGGTGCCGTTGGGCGCCGCCCATTCGATGAACGGCTCGTAAAGGGTGGTTTCGATGGCGGCCATGGCCGGGCCAACGGGTCCGGCGACACAGAGCGACAGACCGACCACGGCCACAACGATAATCAGGTGGCGAACCCCCCGCATGGCAGGACCTCAACACACAAACGTTGAGAAGCGAGGCTGCACGCGCAGCCCATCGCCTTCCTGCCCCTCCGATACGGAGCCCTCCGAGGCCCCGAGGTCCTTTCTCCACCTCTGCGAATCCCCCGAATGACAATCCTGTTGCGCAACGCACGCCAACCGCACGCGCTCGCCTGATTGTCCCCCAACGGCCGACCGCACCCTCACAAGCCCGCCTCAGTCCGCCCCGGTCGCGACGGGTCTGGACCGCGCACGCACCGCCGTCTTACAACGGCTCATGCTTGAGTCCTATTATCTACCAAACCGTCCCCGGGTCAAGGTGCATTGACGCGCTTTGGCCCAGATGGCTGGTTTTGTCCTTGGGGTTATCCGTACCCGTCTTCCAGGTGCGTCGGCCGCCGGGGCCTCCACAAGCCGTTACAATGGGCGTGCGTCAGACCCGACCCGGGGGAGCGGCTGGTTTCGCAGCCCGTTACCAGGCCGTCAGCGAGGATCGCCATGAGCAGCGTACAGGCCGGCGCCGCCGGCACTTACGAACTGGACTTTGAACGGCCTCTGGCCCGGCTGGAGCAGCAGATCGCCGAGCTCGAAGCCGGCGGAGGCAAGTCACAGGTCGATCTGGGCCCCGAGGTTCGCCGTCTGCGCGAGAGCCATACCCAGATGCTGCGGAAGATCTACGGCCAGCTCAGTCCGTGGAACATCGTCCGCGTGGCCCGGCACCCGGGACGACCGCAGGCGGCCGACTACATCCACATGATTTTCAAGGACTTCTGTGAACTGCATGGCGACCGCCATTACGGCGACGATGCGGCTGTCATCACCGGCTTCGCCCGCCTGGGCCCGCAGAAGGTGCTCGTCGTCGCCCACAACAAGGGTAAGGACACCAGGAGCCGCATCGCCTGCAACTTCGGCATGGCCCATCCCGAGGGCTATCGCAAGGCACTGGCGAAGATGAAGCTCGCGGAGAAGTTCGGCCTGCCGGTGGTCAGCCTGATCGACACGCCCGGGGCGTTTCCCGGCATTCAGGCCGAGGAGCGAGGCCAGGCCGAGGCGATCGCTGTGAATCTGCTGGAGATGAGCCGCCTGAGGACGCCGATTCTGTCGGTGGTCATCGGCGAGGGCGGCAGCGGCGGGGCGCTGGGCATCGGCGTGGCCGACCGCGTGGCCATGCTGCAATACGCCTGGTACAGCGTCATCAGCCCCGAGGCGTGCGCCGCCATTCTGTGGAAGACGGGCGCCGAGGCGGAGAAGGCGGCTGCGGCCCTGAAGCTCACGGCCCAGGACAACCTGCGGCATGGCATCGTTGACGCCGTCATCGAGGAGCCGCTGGGTGGGGCGCACCGCAATCCGGCCCTGATGGCCGAACGCGTCGAGCAGTGGCTGACCCAGAACCTGCGCGAGCTCAAACGTTTCAAGCTCGAGAACCTGGTCCGCAAGCGCTACGAGCGATTCCGCGAAATCGGGCAGGTCGCGGGCATCTGAGGCAGTGGGCGCTTGCGGCGCCGCTGCGCCCACGGCCGCTTGCGACCATCGAAAATCTCCTCCGCTCACCCGCGGAACATCGTCAACGGTTCGATCACGTGCTTGCGCAGCGCGGCCGCGACGCCGTCGTCGTCGTTACTGACGGCGGCGAAGTCGGCCAGACGGCGGACATCCGGCCAGCCGTTGGCCAGCGCCACACCCCGGCCGGCCCAGGCGAGCATCTCACGGTCGTTGGGGGCGTCGCCGATGGCCATCACATGGTCCTGCGTCACGCCATAATGCCGCGCGACCTTGACCAGCGCCGTCGCCTTGTTCACCCCGGCCGCCACCACCTGCAGAAGACGTTGATGCGTGAAGGCGATGGCGACCTGATCGGACATGTCCTGGGCCAGACGCACCTGGATTTCACCCAGCCCGTCTGGCGATCCGAGAAACATAAGCTTGGTCACCGGTCGGGCCAGCGCTTCTTCCAGAGGCGACGCGGCCGCTTTGTGTTTGAAGGCCGGGTCGCGTTCGATGGTCTGCCGCTGGCGTGGTGCGGTGAACAGTTGATCGACCACCTCCGCGCCCACCGCCAGGCTGGCGTCGACGCGGCGGGCCAGTTCCACCACCGCGCGGGCCGTCTTGGCCGCCAGCGGCTGATGGTACAGGACCGTGTCGTGCGGCCGATCGTAGATCAGTGCCCCGTTGTGATCGATCTCCAGCGTGTCCAGCCCGAGGCGCTCGTAAGCCAGTCCCACGTTGCGCGGCGGGCGCCCGGTCGCCAGCACGACGCGCACACCCAGCGCGCAGGCTTCGCGCACCGCCGCCACCGTCGCCTCGCTGATCGACTGGTCGCTGCGCAGCAGCGTGCCGTCGAGGTCGATGGCCACGAGACGCGGAGGATCGATAGGCAGGGGTTTGGTCTGCTCCAAGTCGTCTCTCCCTCCGCGAGCCCGTTCGATCGCCGCGGATCGGCCTGGGTCGGCATGGCTGGCGGGGCCGGCATAGAATAATCGGTAAACGCTTCGCGCACCGGAAGCTCGCGTGCCCACCGCCGCGCCGCCGACCCGTCCACCGATGCGCCGTTCACCTGGTCCGATACCCCTGCCGGAGCATCCCATGAAACCACTGACCCCGGGCCACTGGATTCTCCACCTGCTGATCCTGCTCAACCGCCTGAGTCTGGGCCTGTATTTTCTATGCGCAGGCGTCGACAAGATCCGCGCCGGCATGCGCAGCTTCGTGGATGGCACGTTCACCACGCTTCGGCCGCTGTGGCTGCCCGACGCCATCGCCCGGCCGTATGGATATGCGCTGCCCATCCTCGAGGTGATCTTCGGCGGCATGCTCATCCTCGGCCTCGTCGGCCGCCTGACCGCCGCCGTCGTGGGCCTGATGATCCTCAGTTACACCATCGCCATCATCGATGCGGGCATGTTCGTGCCCCAGAGCGGTGGACCGTTCCACTACAACGTCATCTTCATCACCCTCGCGGCCTTGCTGGCGGTGACCGGCTCGGGCCGCCTGAGCCTTGATGCCGTCTGGTGTCGGCGGGGCCGGGCCTGACGCGCACCGCATGATGGGGCGGCGGGGCGGCGCGATCGGGCGTCACCTACAATCGTCGCCCATGAGCTACGCCTCCCTTCAGGATTTCGTCGCCGCCCTCGAACAGGCAGGCGAACTGCGGCGCATCGCCGTCCTCGTGAACCCGTGCCTCGAGGTGGCGGCGATCACCGACCGCATGAGTAAGTCACCGGCCGCGGCGCTCAGTCCGCACGCGGCCGCGTTCGACCCGCGCCATCATCGGCTTGGCGGCAAGGCTCTGCTCTTTGAGAATGTCCAGGGGGCGAAGTTCCCGCTGCTCATCAACGCTTTCGGCAGCTACCGGCGGATGGAAATGGCGCTGGGGTGCGTCGACGGCGGGTTCGCCTCGCTGGCCGGGAAGCTTGAAGAGCTGGTCAAGCCCCAGCCGCCGGTCGGGCTGATGGAAAAGGTCCGCAAGGGCCTCGAACTGGTGAAGATCGCGGCCGCGGGGCCGAAGGTCGTGCGCTCCGCACCCTGCCAGGACGTCGTCCACACCGGCGATGCGGTCAATCTCTTCGATCTGCCGATCATCCAGTGCTGGCCGGACGATGGCGACCCGCGGCGCTGCGGCTATCCCGTGAGTCCCGAGCAGGCGGGCACCGCCGCGGGTCAGGGCCGGTACATCACCTTCGGCGGCGTGTATACGATCCATCCCGACGACGCCGCCAAGCCCGACGATCAGCCCCGCCC
Organism: uncultured Phycisphaeraceae bacterium; assembly: GCA_964502445.1. Classification (GTDB taxonomy): domain Bacteria; phylum Planctomycetota; class Phycisphaerae; order Phycisphaerales; family Phycisphaeraceae; genus CAZCWM01. The sequence goes on from CAZCWM010000007.1 coordinate 148,511, forward strand.
CTCGCGCAACGTCGGCATGTACCGCGCCCAGCTTGTCGACCGCCGCCACACCGCCATGCACTGGCACATGCACCATGACGGAGCGCGACACTGGCGGGCATGGAAGAAGATCGGCCGGCCCATGCCCTGCGCCATCGCCCTCGGCGGCCAGAGCGTGCTGCCTTACGCGGCCACCGCACCGATGCCGCCGGGCGTGAGCGAACTTCTGCTGGCGGGTTTGCTCAACGACGGAGGCATTCCACTGGTGCGCTGTCGGAGCATCGATCTGCATGTGCCGGCCCATGCCGAGATCGTCATCGAAGGCTACGTGTCGACCGAAGCGGGCGGCATCGGCTACGACCCGCGCGTGAAGGGCCCCGACGGCCAGCCGCAACCGCTGGGGCCGGGGGCTGTGTTCGAAGGACCTTTCGGCGACCACACCGGTTTCTACTCGCTGCCCGATCGGTACCCGCTGTTCGAGGTCACCGCCATCACGCACCGCCGCGACGCCGTTTACCCCACAACCATCGTCGGCCTGCCGCCGCAGGAAGACTACTACATGGGCAAGGCCACCGAGCGGCTGTTCCTGCCGCTGCTGCGCACGCTGGTGCCCGACATCCTCGACTACGACCTGCCGATGTTCGGCGCATTCCACAACTGCGCGTTCATCAGCATCCGCAAGGAGTATCCGCTGCAGGCCCGGCGGGTGATGCATGCGATCTGGGGCGCGGGACAGATGGCCTGGACGAAGATGCTCGTTGTCGTGGACGAAGACGTGGACGTGCATGACCACGAGCAGGTGCTCTTTCACCTGTGCGCCAACGCCGATCCCGGCCGCGATATCGAGCTGGTCAACGGCCCGCTGGACATTCTCGACCATGCCGCGCCGCGCCTGGGCGCGGGCTGCAAGATCGGTTTCGACGCGACGCGCAAGCTTCCCGGCGAGGAAGTGAACGGCCACCCGGTCCGCGACTTTCCGAACATCCTGAAGATGGACGATGCGACGCTCGCTCTTGTCGATCGCCGCTGGCGCGAATACGGCCTGTGAATGCGGCCGCGGCCTGTCGCAGCGTTCGCCTTCACGCCTTGGGGTTCGCCATCCGCCAGCGGATGTCAGCCTGCATGTTCGCCATACAGCGGTCGATGAGACCCGCCTTGTTGTGCTGGGCGCAGTCGCCTGTAAGCGCCTGGAACTGCTGTCGCAGGGCGTGTAGGTCGCGCTCGAAATCGCCCAGCGCGGCACCGAGCCGATCGAGATAGATCGGCGGCCCGGCGTCGACGCCCATCAACGGCTCGAAATCAAACTGTCCGTGGACCGCTTCAATCCGACCGAAGTACGCCCGCTCCACATCCAGCAACCATCGCACCAGCCCGTCGCGCACCGTCGCCGTGCCCGGCTGCAGCACCGCATCGACCGCGCCCGCCAGCGCCGGTTCGACCGGCTCGCGCGGCTTCGAGAGCAGCCGCCCCATAAACCGCGTCATCAGGTCGAACTGTGGATTGGCCAGCGGGCCGGCGAAGAACTCAAATGCCCGGCCGCCATCGGCTGCGAGCTCAGCGATTCGCCGGCCGGTCAGCTCCGCGTGCGGCAGGAACCACCGGTCGCGGGTCCAGCGCTGCGGCGGGACGACGACCGTCTGCCCCAGTGACCCGAGGGCGCACGGCAACTGCTCCGCCAGCCGACGGCGATAGTCGCCCCCGCACCGCGCTGCGCTGTCGCTGACATCCGTCATGAAATCCAGGTCGCGCCCCATCGCCTGCAGGTGAGGCAGGTCTTCGTCACAGTCGAAGTTCACGCCCCAGCCGCTGAACGACAGCTTCACGTGCGGCCAGCGCTGCCGCGTGTACGCGGCCGTCTCCGCGATGACCCGCGTGTGGTACTCCATGTCGCCCAGCTCGCGGCACTGCGAGCAGTAGCACCGGCCCTGGTCGGCCGACTGAAGGCCCAGTCCTTCAACGCCCATCTCCTGCACGGTGAAGTCTATGATCCGCTGCATCCACTCCCGTGCGGCCGGCTGGTGGTAGCACATCGCCACGCCGTTGTCAGCCACGAGCCGGCCCCAGCACCGGCGGCCCTCGTTGCGAGCGACCTCCGGATGGGCACGGATGATGTCCTCGAAGCCCCACGTGTAGACGCCAAGCCCGCTGTAGACCGTGATGCCGCACTCCCGCGCCGCCGCGAGGATGCCGTCGATGATTCGCCGTCGCTTCGGCGTGATGCAGTCGGCCATGTTCACCGGCCAGGCGTGGTCGACGTACAGGCCCCAGATGGTGATGCCGTTGTAGCCCCAGTCGCGGGCGACGGCGAACAGGTCCGTATAGTCGCGCAGCAGTTGTTCGTCCACGTCAATGATCGGCCACCGCCCGCCCACCCGCGGCCGCGAGCTGACGTCGTTGATCCATCCGAGCAGCATGCGATGTTCAAAGGCGGGAATCACGAAGGTCCTCCGAGGTCGGCGATCGGCGGGGCGGGTGGTTCATGTGGGCATTTAGCCCCGGGCATGCCCGGGGCTATGTGGGTGCTGGTTCGGGGTCAGCCACGGGAACGGATCGGCCCGGCGATTGCGGCGGCGGTTGTGTTCGCGGATGTAGGTCGCCACCGCCTTCACCGCGGCGACGTCGAAGAGGAAAACCTTCCAGTAGCCGGCTGTCCATAAGCGGCGCGTGGCGCCCGGGCCGGCGCGGCGATTCAGAATCGCTCGTGATGTGGCAGACTTGAGACGACCGACGACGGAGCCGATGGGCGTGGCCAGGGGTGCGAGCAGCAGGTGAACATGCGTCGGTTCGATGGTCGCGGTGGTGATGCGCAGGTCCGGGATTGGTTGGACATGCCCATAGTTAGCCCCCGGCATGCCGGGGGCTATGTGATGTGGCGCGGGGTATCCGGTCAGCGCGCCGATTGTGTCCGCAACAATATCCTGTTCTTCAGGGGTCAGACGGACAGGATTGCCCTTGGCCAGTTGGCGGGCACGAGACTGTGTGATGCCGTCGGGCGGGTTGAGTTTGCCGCCGGACTGATGCAGGTGGCCATACATGTCGAAGAGCGCCGACCAGTGGCCGCGCGGATCGCCGGGCAGCCATGTCATGTAGGTCGTCCAGATGACATGGATGGCCAACGTGCGCATGGCGATGATTCCCGGCCAGATAGCCCCGGGCATGCCCGGGGCTAAATGACCGGCATACTCTACTCGTCCGTCACGCACCCCTCGGACGCGGACTTCACGTTCTTGATGTACTTGTAGAGCGTGCCGCGGGTGGCTTTCAGCGGCGGGGCTTTCCATTCGCGGGCCCGCTTGTCCAGTTCAGCCTTGGGGATGTCGACGTTCATTTCGCTGCGGTCGGTGTCGATCGTGATGGGATCGCCGTCGCGGACGAGGGCGATCGGGCCGCCTTCCTGGGCTTCGGGCGTGACGTGGCCGACGATGAAGCCGTGGCTGCCGCCGGAGAACCGCCCGTCGGTCACGAGGGCGACGTCCTTGAGCAGGCCGGCGCCGGCGATCGCGGCGGTGGGGTTGAGCATCTCCGGCAGGCCGGGGCCGCCTTTGGGGCCCTCGAAGCGGATGATGATAACCTGGCCCTTCCTGATCTCGCCCTTCTCCAGGCCGCGGATCATGTCCTCTTCGCAGTCGAACACCTTGGCCACCCCCTTGAAGACGGTGCCTTCCTTGCCGGTGATCTTGCCCACGCAGCCGCCGGGCGCGAGGTTGCCGCGCATGATCTGAATGTGCCCGGTCGTCTTGATGGGCTTGTCCAGCGGCATGATGATGGGCTGGCCCTTCTTGAGGCCGGGCAGGTCGGCGATGTTCTCGGCGATCGTCTTGCCCGTCACCGTGAGCTGGTCGCCGTCGATCATGCCCTCGGCCAGGAGCATCTTCATGACGCCGGGGATGCCGCCCGCCGCATGCAGGTCTTCCATCACATACCGGCCCGACGGCTTGAGGTCGGCCAGCAGCGGCGTGCGGTCGGAGACTTTCTGGAAGTCGTCGATCTTCAGCTTGAGATCGAACGCGCGGGCGATGGCCAGCAGGTGCAGGACGGCATTGGTCGAGCCGCCGAGCACGACGTTGAGAACCATCGCATTCTCGAGGCTGGCGCGGGTCACGATGTCGCGCGGCTTGAGGTCGCGTTCGAGCAGGTTGCGGATGGCGGCCCCGGCGCGGAAGCACTCATCGAGCTTGTCGGGGTCTTCGGCCGGCGTGCAGCTTGAGTACGGCAGCGACAGCCCAAGCATCTCGATGATGCTGCCCATTGTGTTGGCCGTGTACATCCCGCCGCACGCGCCGGCTCCGGGGCAGGAGTTCTTCACGATCTCGCGCCGCTGCTCTTCGGTGATCGCGCCCGCCAGCGACTGGCCGTACGACTGGAACGCGCTGACCACGTCGCGCGGCGTCTTTTCACTGGGATTGGCCTTGTCCTTGAAGGGGGTGCACCCTGCCCGGATCGTGCCGCCGTAGACGATCAGGCCGGGGCGGTTGAGCCGGGCCATCGCCATCACGCAGCCGGGCATGTTCTTGTCGCAGCCGGGCAGGGCGACCATCGCGTCGTACCACTGGGCGGCCATGACGGTTTCGATGCTGTCGGCGATCAGGTCGCGCGACTGGAGCGAAAACGACATGCCGTCGGTGCCCATGCTGATGCCGTCGGACACGCCGATGGTGTTGAACCGCATGCCCACCAGGTCGGCCGCGAGCACGCCTTCTTTGACCTTCGCCGCCAGGTCGTTGAGGTGCATGTTGCAGGTGTTGCCCTCGAACCAGTTGGCGACGATGCCGACCTGGGCCTTGTTCATGTCTTCGTCGGTCATGCCGGTGCCGTAGAGCATGGCCTGCGAGGCGCCCTGGCTGGGCGGCTGGGTGACGCGGGAGGAATACTTGTTGAGCTTGCCGTTGGCCAAGGCGCTGGACACGGAGCGGGACATATCAGGTCTCCTCGTCGTTTGGGAGAGCCATTGTAATGCGAGGCGGGCGGCGTGCTGGGCGCTGGGTGCGGGCAATGGGCGCGGCGGGAGGCGAGCGGCGATCTTTGATCGCCGGCTATGCGCGGGCGGGGTAAAAAAAGGCCGGCGACGCGGGGTCGCCGGCTGCACGCGGAGGAGGAAGGGATGCGTCTCGGACGCCGGGCGGCCTGCGGTGCGGGCTCAGGCGGCCCAGATGTGCGGCTTCTCGCCCATACCGCTGAAGACCGCATGCGTCGGGTCAAGCTGGCGGATGGAGCGGGCCACGTCGTCGGCCAGCGCGCCCAGATGGCCGACGAACCAGCCGGCCAGGCAGGGGTGATGCACCAGCCGCTGCACCTGGGCGATGACGTCGGCCTGGGGCACGCCCTGGGCGTGGATCGGCACGCACTGGATCATGAGGATGCCCGCCCGGTCGGCGGCCTGGTAGAGCAGGTCGGCCCCGTAGTGATCACGCACCAGCAGGATCGAGTCGCCGGACGCCGGCAGCAGCCGGCGCTCATCGACGCGGTCGATCGTCACCACGTCGTGGATGGCGTGTTCGCGGCCGTTGATCAGCAGCACCGAGCGGCGATGGATGCGGCCGTCGCTCGGTCCGACACCCTGACCTGCGCGGATCGAGGTGAGTCCGAAGCTGCAACGCCACAGGTCGGCCACCTGGCCATCGACCATGAGCGTAAGCTGCATGCGATAAAGCGGCTGGTCGCCCAGGCCCGCCGGCCACCAGCGATCGGGTTTCACGACGGTCAGGCGCGGCGGGGCGGCCGAGGGGTGGGCGGGAAGCTCGAAAAGCTGCTCGTCATTGAAACCGTCCTCGCCCACGACCTGAAGCAGCAGGGCGGCTCGGCCGCGCTCGCGCGGCATCGGTGTGGCACCCACGGGGTCGGCCGGCGCGGTCGGCGAATCGGGCGGCAGCAGGTCCGCCAGGCGAAACGGCGTCTCCACCACCGCCTGCTCCTGGTCGACGTAGCGGACCAGCGGGCGGACCGATTCGAACCGGGCGGCCAGACGTGGCGGACTCTTACGCATGATGCACCACGCTTTCGAGTGTCAGCGGCACTTGCCGGATGCACGTCGCGGGGGCGTCGTCCCCATGAACTATATATCGGACATCGGCGAAAAAAGAGCCAATGAACACTCTGGTCGCGTTTGGACATTGGCGACGACGGGACAGCACCACCACGACGCGCTGGCGGCGTTCGGCGCATCATCAGTAGTTGAGGGCCTTTGTTGTGCGGTTCTGCGCGTCGCGGCGGCTGGAGGCGCGGGATGCCCCGTATCGCACCGTCGGATCGGCCGCGTCACTTGCCCTGGAAGAACTTCTTGACGCGGTGCACGGTGGTCTGGCGGCCGATGGCGGCGATGGACTCGGTGAGCGGGATTTCCTTCGGGCAGACCTTCACGCAGTTCTGGGCGTTGCCGCAGTCGCTGATGCCGCCGGACGCGGCCATCACGTCCAGCCGGTCGCCAGCCAGCGTCTTGCCGGTGCCGTGCGCGTTGAAGTAGCGCACCTGGCTGATCACCTGGGCGCCGATGAAGTGGTTGTCAAGCAGGAACTGTGGGCACGCCTCCAGGCAGCAGCCGCAGGTCATGCACCGCGACAGGGCGTAACGCATCTCCTGCTGTTCGATCGATTCCTTGGGGCCTTCGCCCAGGTCGTGCGTGCCGTCGATCGGCACCCAGGCCTTGACCCTCTTGAGCGCTTCGAACATCCGCTGGCGATCGACCCACAGGTCGCGCACGACCGGGAACTTGCTCATCGGCTGGAGCGTGATGGCCCCGTCGCCGGTCTCTTCGAGCAACTGGTCGATCAGGGCCGAGCAGCTCTGCCGCACGCGCCCGTTGATGACCATCGTACACGCGCCGCAGACCTCCTCCAGGCAGTTGCAGTCCCAGACCACCGGCGCGACCTGGTGGCCGTCGGCCGTCACCGGATGCTCGGCGATCCACTGCAGGCAGGAGATGACGTTCAGGTTCGCCTTGTAGGGAACGTTGAACTCCTGCCAGTAGGCCGGCTTGTCGGGCGCGTCCTGCCGCTGGATGCGAAAGCGCAGGGTCGACGGCTTCGCGCTGGGGGTGCTGGCGGAGCTGGTCGGGCGGGCGGTGGGGTGGTCGGCGCTCATGGTCTTCCTCAACCTCAGGGGTTGTGCGGCATCAGGTGGCTGTCACTTCGATCCGGTCGTTCATCGGTCAGGGGCGCTGCCCTCACCCGGTCTTTCATCGGTCCATTTCACACGCAGGGCCAAACCGCTGTGGGCTCGCAGCCAGCCGAGGAAGGCACGGGCCTCATGTTCATCCTCGACGAGCCCTGTATCCAGCGTCGCCAGCGTGCGGCCGGCGGCGTCGAGCAGGTCCAGGCCGACGTCCTCGCGCCAGCGCCCCGCGGCCAGAGCCTCCAACGGCAGGTCCGCCGCGGCGTCGGGCGTCGTGACCTTCAGGCGCCGCGGACCTCCCTCGTCGCCCATCACGGCGACCTGGCGGCCGTGCGCCCGACGGCGATCAGCGGCGATCGTACGAACCGTTACGACCAGCGTCGTCGCCAACAGGCCGGCCGCCGCCAGCCGCATCGCCAGGTTCGACCACTGGATCAGCATCCAGCCGGCGAAGATGGCCGCAAAACCGGCTGCGCCCAGCGCCTTCATGATTGCGTAACGGCGAAGACGCCGCGGCGCAAGCCACAAGGCGAACGTCGACCAGCCTTCCGCATCCGCCTCCTGACCGCGCGCCGGTCCGGCGGATTCGCTGCTCCCGGGGCTTGTCATGTTGTGTGTCTCAGCCATTCACCTCCCGGGTCATTCGGTCTTGCCGTAGGTCCGCGCCCGCGGCGGGATCAGCGGCTGGGGCACGTCTTCCAGTTCGATGACGGCCCGGCCGACGGCGGCGTCGTACTTGGCGACGGTGGTCTTGAGGAACTTCTGGTCGTCGCGGTCCGGGTAGTCGGACCGGTAGTGGCTGCCGCGCGATTCCTTGCGGTTGATCGCCCCGGCCAGGATCGCCTCGGCGTACACCAGCATGTCGCCCAGCGCCCGCGCGAAGCTGAGCGTCTGGTTGGTCCACATGCCCGTGTCGCTCAGACGCAGCGACTTGTACCGCTCGCGAAGCTCCTCGACGGTTTTGTACGCCGCCTGCATGCCTTCTTCGGTGCGCACGACGGTGCAGGCGTCGGTCATCGCGTCGCCCAGCTCGCGATGCAGCGTGTAGGGGTTGTGCTCGCCGCTGGCTTCGATGAGGGCCCGGGCCTTGTCACGCTCCTGGCCGACGTATTTCTCGAAGACCGCGTCGCTCACCTCCACGGCCGGTTTGTCCAGGCTGTTGGCGTAGTTGACCACGCTGGGGCCGCAGAACAGCCCGTCGAAAATGCACGAGAGCAGGGCGTTGGCCCCCAGCCGCGTGCCGCCGTGGTAGTGGTAGTTCACTTCCCCGAAGGCGTACAACCCCGGGATGCTGGTCATCATGTTGTTGGGCGCGCCCGGCTGCATGCCCTTGAAATCGTCCTTGGGCGTGTACGTCGCGTACAGGCCGCCCATCGTGTAGTGCACGGCCGGGAAGATCTTCATCGCCACGTGCCGCGGGTCGTCGCCGGTGAACTTCTCGTAAATCTCGAAAATGCCCGCCAGCTTCTCCTTCGTCGCCGCCGGCAGGTGTGTGCAGTCGAGGTAGACCATCCGTCCGCCGCCGATGCCGTGGCCGTCGCGGCAGACGAAGAACAACTCGCGCGTGGCGATGTCGCGCGGCACGAGGTTGCCGTAGGCCGGATACTTCTCTTCCAGAAAATACCACCGCTCATTTTCGGGAATCTGACTGGGATGGCGGTCGTCGCCTTTCCTGCGCGGCACCCAGATGCGGCCGCCCTCGCCCCGGGCCGACTCGGACATGAGCCGGCACTTGTCTTCCCCGGGGATCGCCGTCGGGTGCACCTGGATGAACTCGGGGTTGCCCAGCCACGCCCCAGCGATGTAGCACCGACCGGCCGCGCCGCCCGTGCAGATCACGCTGTTGGTGCTCTTGCCGAAGATCAGCCCGTTGCCGCCCGTGGCCATCACCACCGCGTCGCCGCGGAACGCGCGGATCTCCATCGTCCGCATGTCCTGGGCGATGATGCCCTTGCACGCTCCGTCGTCGTCGACCACCGGCCAGAGAAACTCCCAGAACTCGTACTTGGTCACCCGGCCCTGGGCCTCCCAGCGGCGGGTCTGCTCGTCAAGGGCGTACATCAATTGCTGGCCCGTGGTCGCGCCGGCGAAGTGCGTCCGTTTGAACAGGCTGCCGCCGAACAGACGCAGGTCTCGCTCGCCTTCGGGCGTCCGGTTGAACGGCACGCCCATGCGGTCCAGCAGGTCGATGATCTTCGGCGCCCAGTAGGCCATCTCATAAACGGGCGGCTGATGGTTCAGGAAGTCCCCGCCGTAGAGCGTCTCATCGAAGTGCATCCACTCGCTGTAGCCCTGCTGGCGCGCCACCTTGTTGGCGGCGTTGATCCCGCCCTGGGCGCAGACGCTGTGCGAACGCTTGACGGGGACCATCGAGAACAGGTCCACGTCCATGCCGGCCTCGGCGATACGGATAGCGCCCGCCAGTCCGGCCAGGCCGCCGCCGACGATGATGACTCGAGGTTTGCTGTTGGCCATGCTGCTTCCTACCTGGATGAATCGCCCGCCCGCGGGCCCTGGCCGTCATGGGCGAGCACGTCAAGCACCGCGTGGTACGCGGGCTTGGGTTGATACGTTTCGTCGAACAACAACGCCGCGTCGGGCTTGCCAGTGAACCACGGTATCCATGAATGGTTGTCCGACAGGCCCCAGGTCTGCACAACCGTGACGCCCTCGACCCGCGTGCAGATCTCCATCACCCGCCTATAGACATCCGCCTGACGTTCCAGCTTCCGCGCCGGCGTGCCTTCGAGATTCTGAATCGCCACGTCCAGCTCGGTGACGTGCACCTGTACGCCCAGTTCGGCGAAGCGCTGGAAGTTGGCCTTGATCGGCCCGGTATCGCCCAGGCCGTGCAGCAGGTGCATCTGGAAGCCCACCGCATGCACCGGCACGCCGCGCCCCAGCAGGTCGCGCACCAGGGCGTACACCGCGTCGGACTTGGGCCCGGGATACTCCGTCCCGTAGTCGTTGTAGACCAGCTTCACCGCGGGCGCGGCCGCATGGGCGGCGACGAACGCCTCGGCGATGTAGTCAGGCCCCAGGCCACGCAGCCAAGGCGTATCGCGCAGCGTGCCGTCGTCCTCCATGGCTTCGTTGACCACGTCCCAGTACGTCATGCCCCCACCGTAGCGCGCGCCGATCGCATCGATGTGGTCGCGCATCGCCTGACGCATCCGCGGCGGGTCAGCCGCCAGCGCCGCCACCCAGTCTGGCAGCGCGTGGTGCCACACCGCGCAATGGCTGCGGAACTTCATGCCGTGCTCGGTGGCGAACGCCACGATTACGTCCGCGTCGTCCCAAGTGAACTCGCCTGGCCGCGGCTGGATCGACTGCCACTTCAGGGCGTTTTCCGTGGTCACGATGTTGAACTCGCGGGCCAGCAGTTGCCGGTAGGCGTCGTCGTCGCGCAGCGGCCTGGGGGCGACGGCGACGCCGATGAGCAGGCCGCGTCGCGCCGCCCAGTGCTGGAGTGTGTCGGGCGCCGTGGTCTGCGCGCGTGCGCTGTCGGCCAGAGCCAGCACCGCGCTTGCCGCGGCGGACGCCAGCAGCAGCAGGGGCGGCGAATTGAGCAGGTCGGCGGTCATCTTGTCGCGGGGTGCGGCCGCGTGGCGCGGCGATCAGTGCGAGGGTGATTCAGCGGCGTCGGACACGTGGGCGGCGGGTTGGCCGGCCTTGAGCTGGGCCATGGCGGCCAGTTCATGTTCGGTCGGCTCGTAGCCGACCGCTCCCCGGATCGCTGCGACAGTGAAGATCGTCAACGCGACAAACAGGGCTGCGCAGACGTATCCGAAGCGACGCTGGGCCGCCACGCTGATGGTCAGACCCCAGGTGATCGCGGCCGTCCACAGCCCATTGGACCAGTGATACACCGCGCTCATGACGCCCACGGCATAGAGCACGACCACCAGCCAGTGGTGCTGCAGCGCCAGGGCCGTGCTCGCGTGCGCCAACGGCTCGCCGTTGGGCCCGTGCAGGTAGAACGGCGTGTCCAGGACGCCGAAGGTCCAGTGCCAGCGCAGGGTGGCGATGTGGATGAAAATGAAGATGAACGCGAGGATGCCGGTGACGCGCTGCAGGGTGTAGCGCCAGTTGTCGGCGTATTTATAGGCGTTGTTATTGGGCCGGCCGCTGAAGGTGTAGACGAAGCCCAGGGCGGCGTGAAACCCGATCGGCAGCCACAGGCCGAAAATCTCCAGGAACAGCAGGGCGGGCATCGAGTGGATGAACTCCACCTCGTGCTGGAACGCGCCTTCGAAGATCATCTGCATGTTCGTGAACAGGTGAAACATCACGAACACGCCGATGGGCGCGATGCCGGTCAGGGAGTGCAGGCGTCGGAGCAGGAAATGGTGGCGTTCGAGTAAGGACTCGGCGGCCGGGGCTGAGGGGGCAGCGGTGGCAGACACGGTCGGCGTCCTTTCGTTGCGTGTGTTGCTCGGCCGCGAAGGCTGTTACGCGGGGTGGCGGGTTGTTCAGAGCCGTTTGCGGGTCGATGACGTCCGGGCTGGGGCTGAACCCACGGCGAAGGGGGGCGCCGAAGGTTGTTGGCAGGCCATCCAGCCCGAAGAGTATCAAACGATACCCAACTCTGCATGCCGGTCAATCGGCGGTGTCGCTAGGCCTGAATCGGACCGGGACCGGCCCCCTGCATCTGGCTGGCGGCGGCGGTGGCGATTTGAATGTAGCGCTGACGCAGCTCATACACCGTGCCGGCCACCATCGCGTCCTCGTCTTCGGACAAGTTGCCCTTGGTCTTTTGCTCGATGACGGCCAGCAGGTCGATGTAATGATGGGCCAGCTCGAGGCTCAGATAACGCTGCCCGCTGCGCGGGTCCGGGATCGCTCCCAAGGCGAGAAGCGCTTGGCTGGCGAGCATGCTGACCAGCGATTCGAGGCTGGCAGGCGGCAGGGTCCCGGTCTCGGCGCCATAATCTTCGCCCGTACCGCTCTTGTGCGTCGACTTGTCTTGGGCCTGCTTCGCGAGCTTCTCCTTCTCGGCCTGGGCCTGGGCCTTCCAGTCGCTGTCGATATGGATCTTCGGGGCGTCGCTGTCGCTCATGACGGGCCTTTCGGGCGTATCGGGGGAGTGAAGGGCCCAGTATAGCGCCGCCGGCCGGTGGACGCGAGCTTGTCCGGGGTGGAGCCTGTGTAGCTAAGATGATCGCCGACGCGGATCGCCACGGGGTCGCGCAGGAGCAACGTATGAACGTCCGCATCGGCTGTCGCGAGTTTGAAATGGGTGGACCCCATCTGGGGCAACTGTTGGCCGCCAACGCGCTGCTGGGCGACTTGCCCGCCCTGCGCCAACAGCTGGCGGACGACGGCTACCTGCTGCTGCGGGGCCTGATCGACCGCGACAAGGTGATGCAGGCCCGCCAGCGGATCATGCGCCATATGGACGAGCAGGGGGCCCTCGAACCCGGCCAGCCGATCCTCGAAGGCGTCATGCCGCGCGGCGGCAAGTCGGTGGGCCTGATGGGGCGCAAGGGTGTCACGCACGAGCCGGAAATCCTTGCCGTGCTGGAAGCGCCCGAGCTGTTCACCTTCTTCTCCCGCTTCTTCGAGGAGCCCGCTCTGACCTTCGACTACAAGTGGCTTCGGGCCGTCGGGCATGAGCAGTTCACCGGTGCCCATTACGACGTGGTCTACATGGGACGAGGCTCCGATCGCCTGCACACCTGTTGGATTCCCTTTGGCGACACGCCGATCGACCACGGCACACTGGCGATCTGTGAAGGCTCGCACAACGCGGTCGGTTTCGAGAAGGTGCGCAACACCTATGGCCGCATGGACGTGGATCGGGACCGGGTTGCGGGCTGGTTTGACGACGATCCACTGGGGATTATCGAGCGGCACGGCGGTCGTTGGCTTACCGCCGACTTTCAGGCTGGCGACGTGCTGATCTTCGGCATGTATCTGATGCACGCTTCGACGACCAACACCACGACGCGCTTTCGCCTCTCCGCGGATGTCCGCTACCAGCCGGCCATGGACCCGGTGGATGAGCGATGGGTCGGTGACAACCCGATCGGGCACTACGCCTGGCTGGTTGAGCCTGAGAACAACATTCCAATGGCCGAGGCCCGCACGCAGTGGGGGATCTAGTGAGTCCCTAACTCGCACAGGCCAAAGCAGGCCCGGTGCTGCGCGGCCCTCACCGATAGCGGCGCGGCGTGAACAGCGCCTTCTCCCTGGGGTGCGCCTCCCGCAGCTGCTCAGCTTCCACGGCGATTGCCGCCGCCTCACCGGGTTCGCCCAGCCCGTGAAGCGCGCGGGCGTAGTCGTCCAGCACCCTCGCGAACCCGATCGGATCGTCGTGGGTCACGCCCAGTTGCCGTGCGAGTTTCACGCCCTGGACGAAATACTCAGCCGCCTGCACGAACCGATCGTGGTCCACATGCAGACGTGCGAGTTCCATCAGCCGCATACACACCAGCGCGCTCTCGGGTCCCGAGGCTTGTCGCTCAAGCGCCAGGGCGCCGCGCAGATGTTGCTCGGCCTCAGCGTCGCGCCCGTCAAAACCTGTGACGCGACCGAGGTTGTATAGCGCCGCCGACGTGGCCGACGGGCCAAGATCGTGTTCACGGGCCAGATCAATCGCTTGCTGATAGGCCTCGCCGGCTTGCGCCCACTGGCTTCGATTCTCGGCACGCTCAGCTCTGGTCATGGCCTTGGCGTAGGCCTTTGAGGCTTTGAACCAGGCGTCGTTCTGCTTGCGTTGTGTGGATGACAGTTGCGGCGTCAGTTGGTCAAGCGCGCCGCGTGCCGCCCACTGTGCCTGCTCGTCCTGGTCATTCAGCCGGGCCAGTGTGAGCCACCGGTGAGCCAGCGTCAGGTCTTGGGGCACGCCTTCACCCCGCCAGTACATGACGCCGAGATTCAACTGGGCCCGAGGGTTGCCCGCATCCGCTGCGCGGCGGTAGAGCGCGACGGCCCGGGTATTGTCTTCAATCGTCCCGATGCCTTCGTCATACATCGTCGCCAGATTGAGTTGGGCCATCGCCAGCCCCTGGTCGGCGGCGCGGGCATACAACTGAAGCGCCTGACCCGGATCGTACGCCAGGCCGTGCATACCGTTCTGGTGGAACCAGCCAAGGTCGATCATGGCAGGGCCATAGCCGGATTCGGCAGAGCGGCGATACAGCTCGATCGCGCGGCCGATGTCCTGCCCGACGCCCCGGCCGGCCTCGTACACCTGAGCGAGTTGATACTGCGCAACCGCGTCGCCCGCTTCGGCCTGTTGAGACAGCGTGTCCATCCCGCTCACCGCTGCACAGGCGGCTGCGTGCAACAAGGTAGCCAGAACGATGATGAGGAGCGAAGATCGGCGGAAAGGCGACATGTCGCATACCCCGTAAGCAGGTCGGCCCGTCACGGCCGCGTCACGCTCGGCCGGCGGCGACGGGCGGTATAATCCGCGCTGCAGTTTAACACGAGAAGAGGAAGTTGCTCATGGGTGCGACCAGGGAAATCGAGACAGGCGCGAAACTGACGCCGAAGTTTGGTGCCGACGGGCTGATTCCTGCGATCGTGCAGGATGCCGAGAGCGGCGCGGTGCTGATGATGGCGTGGATGAACGACGCGGCTTTGAAGCACACGTTGAGCGAGAAGAAGGCGACTTTCTATTCTCGCAGCCGCGGCAAAATGTGGGTCAAGGGCGAGTCCAGCGGGCACGTGATGGAAGTGCTCGAGGCGCGGATCGACTGCGACCAGGACGTGGTGCTGCTGCGCTGCAAGGCCCACGGACCGGCCTGTCACGTGGGCTACCAGACCTGCTTCTACCGGGCCGCCGCCGCCGACGGAGGCCTCGCCTTTGTCGAGGAGAAGGCGTTTGACCCGGAAAAGGTCTATGGAAAGTAAGCCGACTCGGCATGCGGGCGGTGAGACATGGCCATGAAAGTCGACGCGGCGATTCGCCCGAAACATCTGGCTTCGATGATCGAGCGCGTGTTCGAACTCGCGGCCGCGAAAGTCCGGGCCATCGACAAACGCTGGGACGCGACCGAGGGATCCCCCGTCTTCACCGTCGAGGGCAAGTACACCAGCCGCGGCTGGACGGAGTGGACTGAAGGGTTCGCCTACGGCAACGCGCTGCTGGCCTTTGACGGGACGGGTGACGAGAAGCTGCTCAAGCTGGGCCGCGAGCGGACGCTTGCGCGCATGCTGCCGCACGTGACCCACCGCGGCGTGCACGATCACGGCTTCAACACGATGTCGACCTATGGCAACCTGCGGCGACTGATCCGCGAGGGCCGCGCCGACGGCGACGCCGGGCTGATGTGGGCGATGGAGACGGCCATCTGCGCCAGCGGCGCGGTGCAGGCCATGCGCTGGTCGCCCTGCCGCATGCCCGACGACAGCGAAAACGGCAGCGAAAACGGTGTCGGATACCGTTTCCCGGGTTACGTCTATTCCTTCAATGGGCCGCACTCGCTGTTCATCGACACCATCCGGACGCTGCGCGTTCTCGGGCTGGCCCACCAGCTCGGTCACGTGCTCATGGATGAACACGACCAGCGGGTGTCGCTGCTGGGGCGTCTCGTACGACATGCGATGACCAGCGCCGCGTACAACGTCTACTACGGCGCCGGCCGCGACGCCTACGACACGAAAGATCAGTGCGGCCGCACGGTGCACGAGGCGATCTTCAACCGCAACGACGGCTGCTTCCGCTGCCCGAGTTCGCAGCAGGGCTATTCGCCGTTCACCACTTGGACACGAGGCCTGGCGTGGGCGATGCTCGGGTTCGCCGAGCAGTTCGAGTTTCTGGCCGACGTGCCGAATGAGCAGTTCAAACAGGCCGAGTTGCCCGCGAAGCAGCGGGTGCTGGCGGTCATCCGCCAGGCAGCCCGGGCGACGTGTGACTTCTACCTGCGGCAGGCGTCAACCCGTGACGGCGTGTGCTATTGGGACACCGGTGCGCCGGGGCTTGTACAACTCGGTGACTGGCGTGCCCGCGACGGCGAACCGTTCAACGATCACGAGCCCATCGACGCCAGCGCGTCGGCCATCGCGGCCCAGGGCCTGCTGCGCCTGGGGCACCAGCTCGGCGGCCGCGGGGGACAGCACTACATCGAAGCCGGCCTCACCGTCGCGCGCACGCTGTTTGATGAGCCGTATCTTTCGACAAAGAAGGACCACGAAGGACTGCTGTTGCACAGCGTCTACCACCGCCCCAACGGATGGGACCACATTCCGCCAGGTCGCCGTGTGCCGAGCGGCGAGTCGAGCATGTGGGGCGACTACCACCTGCTCGAGCTGGCTGTGTTCATTCAGCGGATGCTCAAGCCTGGCGACTATCCGCGCTTCTACGACATTCAGTCGAGGATCGGCTCATGAGCGAGCGGCGTCACGCCATCGTGACCGGAGCCAGCCGCGGCATCGGGCGGGCGATTGCCGTCGAACTCGGCCGGCTGAGCTTTCGCGTGACGGTCAACTACTGCGGCAACCTTGAGGCGGCGCAGGAGGCGGCGGCGCTGGTGCGCGAGGCCGGTGGCGAAGCGAACTGCGTGCAGGCCGACATCGGCGTCGAGGCGGACCGGGCCCGGCTGATCGACGAGGCGGCCGCTGCGTTCGGGGCCATCGATCTGCTGGTCAACAATGCCGGTGTCGCGCCCCGGCAACGGCTGGATCTGATGGAACTGACCGAAGCGAGCTTCGACCAGGTGATCGGCACGAATCTGAAGGGCGCCTTCTTCATGACCCAGGCGGTGGCGCGGCGGATGCTCGCGGCCGACACGGCGACGAATACCCGGCGCGGCCGGGCCATCGTCAACATCAGTTCACTCAGCGCGTACGCCGCCAGCATCAACCGCGGTGAATACTGCATCGCCAAGGCCGGCGTGGCCATGAGCACCGCCCTGTTCGCCGCACGATTGGCCGACCACGGCGTCAATGTTTACGAAATCCGTCCGGGCATCATCGCCACGGACATGACCGTCGGCGTCAAGGAGAAATACGACAAGCTGATTCTCGAGGATGGTCTGTTGCCCATTCGCCGCTGGGGTCGCCCGGAGGATGTCGCTGCCGCCGTCGGGGCGATCGCCGAGGGTCGGCTTCCCTATTCGACCGGTCAGGTGATCGATGTCGACGGTGGGTTCCATCTGCACCGACTCTGATCGCACCGTTTCATGGAGGATATGTCCCGATGGCCCGGACGCCCAAGGTTTACGCGGATCGTCTCGCCAGCCTGCGGCAGCGGATGGCCGGATGGAAGGTCGACGCGCTGCTGGTGACCCATCCTGTCGACATCCGCTATCTGACCGGCTTCGTCGGCGACGATTCCTGGCTGCTGGTGCGGACGCGGACGGTGCGGGTGACCGTGCTCAGCGATTTCCGTTTCGAGCAGCAGATTCGGCGCGAGGCGCCGCAGGTCGCGGCCGTCATGCGCCGCAAGCTACTGGCCGATGAGCTGAAGGCGCTGGTGCGGCACTGCAGGATCAGGAAGCTCGCTCTACCAGGCGGCCACGTCACGCTGGCGCAGCGCAGGGCGATCGTCAAGGCGATCGGGGCCGGGGCGTTGCACGAAGTGGACGACGGCCTGCTGAAGCAGCGTGCGGCGAAGGATGCCGCCGAGACGCGGACGATCCGCCGCGCGGTGCGTGTGGCCGAGGAGGCATTCCGCGCACTGCTGCAAACCCTGGAGCCGGGCCAGACCGAACAACAGGTGGCCGCGCGGCTGGAGTACGAGATGCGCTGCCGCGGCGCGGACAGCGCGAGCTTCCCCATCATCGTGGCGGCGGACGCCAACGCCAGCCTGCCGCACGCGATCCCCGGCCGCACCAGGCTGCGCCGCAACGGCATCGTGCTTTTCGACTGGGGCGCGAAGGTGGACGGCTACTGCTCCGACCTGACGCGCGTGGTCGCGCTGGGCCGCATGCCAGAGAAGATCGTCGAGATCTACGACATCGTGTTGAAGGCGCAGAGGGCGGCGATCAACGCGATCGCTCCGGGTCGGTCGTTGCGCGAGATCGATCAGGTCGCCCGGGACATCATCACGGCCGCGGGCTACGGCAAGGAGTTCGGCCACTCACTGGGCCACGGCATTGGTCTGGAGATTCACGAGCAGCCGGTGCTGGCCTCGCGGGCCAAGGGTGTGCTGGAGCCGGGGCACATTGTCACCGTCGAGCCGGGCATCTATCTGCCGGGCGTGGGCGGCGTGCGGATCGAAGACGACGTGCTGGTGACGCAACGCGGCCGACGGGTGCTGAGCAGCTTGCCCAAGGACCGGGCTTCAGCGATCATCTGAGGCTACGGTACGCGGGTGTCAGGGGACGCGGATGTCCCGTCATATGCCTGCCGCAAGCACGATCCCGACGTGAGGGAATGAACTGATGATCGACCTGAAAACGCTCCGATCGCTGGTGAAGCTGATGGTCGAGAGCGAACTGACGGAGGTGGACCTTCAGGACGGCCAGGAGAAGGTCAAGCTGCGCCGCGGCCCCAACGGGCAGGTGCAGACGATGATGCCAGTCGCTCCGCCGCCGCCGCAGAGCGTGAGCGGTAGGCCGCGCGGCGCGGACGCTGGAGAAGGCCAGGCCGGTGATGCGCACGGCGGGCTCAAGCCCATCGCCAGCCCGATGGTCGGGTCGTTCTACGCCGCCGCCAGCCCCGACGCCGCGCCGTTCGTGCAGGTCGGCGACGTGGTCGACGCTGACACCGTGGTGTGCATCATCGAGGCGATGAAAGTGTTCAACGAGATCAAGGCCGAGACGCGCGGGACGATCCGCAAGGTGCTGGTCGAGAGCGGCCAACCCGTCGAGTTCGGCCAGCCGCTGTTCCTGGTCGAAGCCGCCTGATGCGAAGCTGTATGCGGGTTGCTTTCCTCATGCCCCGGCCCAGAACCCATACCCCATGTCACGTTCCGCCCCGCGTCGTTCCAACCCCTGCATTTCCTTGATCCGAGCCCGCCTGTGTTCAGCCGCATCCTGATTGCCAACCGTGGTGAGATCGCCGTCCGCATCATCCGCGCCGCCCGCGAGCTGGGCGTCGAGTCGGTGGCGGTCTATTCCACGGCCGACCGTGACTCGGCGCATGTGTTCCTGGCCGACCAGGCGATCTGCATCGGCCCGCCGGCCGCAAGCCAGAGTTACTTGAACATCCCCGCGATCATCAGCGCCGCCGAGGTCGCCAACGTCGACGCCATCCACCCCGGCTATGGCTTTCTCGCGGAAAACGACGAGTTCGCCGAGGTCTGCCGCTCGTGCAAGATCGAGTTCATCGGCCCAAGCGTCGAGTCGATGAAGCTGCTGGGCGACAAGGTCGCGTGCAAGCAGCTTGCGGTGAAGCACAAGGTGCCGACGTTCGCCGGCTCGAAGGGCGCGATCGAGACGGAAGACGAAGGCTTGAAGGTCGCGGGCGAGATCGGCTACCCGGTGATCATCAAGGCGGCGGCCGGCGGCGGCGGCAAGGGCATGCGCGTCGCCCACAATGACATTTCCCTGCGCACCGGCATCCGCAACGCCATGGCCGAGGCGGCGGCCGCGTTCGGCGACCCGACCATCTACGTCGAAAAGTTCCTGGAACGGGCCCGCCACATCGAGGTGCAGATTCTCGGCGATCAGCACGGCAACGTCGTACACCTGTTCGAGCGCGACTGCTCGATGCAGCGCCGCCATCAGAAGCTCATCGAGGAATCGCCATGCCCCGTGCTCGATGAGGAGGGGCGCGATCATCTCTGCAAGGCGGCTGTGCGCCTGGGCAAGGCGGCGGGCTACTTCTCAGCCGGGACGGTCGAGTTTCTCATGGACGACCGGAAGAACTTCTACCTGCTGGAGGTCAACACCCGCCTGCAGGTGGAGCACCCGGTGACGGAGCTGATCACCGGCATCGACCTGGTGAAAATGCAGCTTCGCATCGCGGCCGGCGAGCCGTTGGGCCTCACGCAGAAGGACATCGTGCGCCGCGGCCACGCCATCGAAGTGCGCATCAATGCCGAGGATCCCGACCACAATTTCGCCCCCAGGCCCGGCGTGATCGAAACGCTGAACCTGCCCGGCGGGCCTGGCGTGCGGATGGATACGCACTGCTACAGCGGCTACCGCGTGCCGCCCAATTACGACTCGATGATCGGCAAGCTCATCGTCCACCAGCCCACGCGGGCCGAGGCCATCGCCACCATGAAGCGGGCCCTCGTCGAGCTGCGCACCGATCCCATTCCCACCACGGCCGCCCTGCACGCCCGTCTGATGCGCAACGGCAGCTTCGTCGACGGCGACTTCGACATCCACTTCGTCGAACGGCTGTTGGAGAAGAAATAACGGAAGACGCGGCGTAACCGGTGATGTCGCAGACATCCTGTGTGGGGGTCACGACAAGGCGTGGCCGAACGACACGATGCCGCTGCCGAACCACACCATGAGTCCCGCCAGCCATGCGATGACGCGCACGATTCGGCGCCAAGACCGCGTCGGGGCCAACGTGATCTGCACCAGGGCGGCGACGATCAGACAGCCCAGCGCGTAGGGAAGCAACATCAGGGAGAACCGCAGACAGCAGGCCTGTAAGCCGCGGCTGATGGCGCCGGTCATGGGCCCAAGCAGCGTACCGGCGGTCGCCAGGGCGATGGTCAACGGTTTGTCGGCCGCATCGTCGAGACCGACAAGCACGATCCAGAGAGTCCATACGCTGAAGGTCAGCCATGCCGCGGCGGCCGTCCACAGATGCCAAGGCGAAAAACGCCGTGTCACGCTGGTCATGGCGGACTCCCATCGTTGTGTCGGGCGCGGCGGCGCTGCGCTCTGTCGCAGGCACCCAGCGTGCGAAGGTGTGGTGGTATCCGAGTCGGACACTGTGGCCCGGACCGCCGCCACAGTCGCCGGCTCGGACGCGCGGTAGTCACCCCGCGTGCTCCGTTTCCCATGCGGCCGTCTCGGGCGTGAAATAGCGGACGCGCACCTTCTTGAACTCGCGGACGGACCACAGGGCCTGGTAGTCGGCGACGCCGGTCTTGGCGCTCATGTCGGCGAGCGTGGCTTCAGCCTCGTCGCGGTCGCGGGCGTGGACCATCGTGTAGATGCGATACGGCAGGTCGGGATACGCCGGCCGCAGGTAGCAGTGGCTGACGGCGGAGAACTCGGCGAACTTCGGGCCCAGTATTTCGGCCTCGGCCTCGGGCACGTTCCACATGCCCATGACGTTGGCGCGAAAGCCCGCTTCGCGGTGGCGCAGCACGGCGGCGAAGCGGCGCATCTGCTTGCGCTGCTGGAAGCGGTCCACCGCGGCGAACAGTTCCTCAAGCTCGCAGGCGGCCTCTTTGGCCCACAGGTCGAAGGGCCGCGGCTCGATCGACAGATCCTGTTGCAGCACACGGATCAGGGCGATGTCGCGCTGCTCGATGCCGTACTGCGCCGACTGCTGACGATCCGCCTCGGTGAACGCGCCGCCGCTGTCGCCGCCGTCGGACGTGCCGGCCTCGTCGGAGACGCTGAGTCGCACGCCGATCTTGAAAAGCTTGAGCGTGGGCAGCAGCCGCGTCTGCGCGGCCCCGGACATTTCATGCAGGCGCGCGACCGTCATGTCCAGGCCGAGGGTGCTGTCCGGCCCGACCGCCAGGGTGTACCAGAGGTTGTAGGGATGGCTGCGCTGGTAGTTGTGCGACACGCCGGGGTGGGCGCTGATGATTTCTGCCGCCTTTTCGAGCTGGTCGGGATCGACCTTCGCCGCCACCAGGCTCGACGCGTAGCCCAGGGCGTGCGTGTCGAAGATCGCGGAAATCTGGCGAATCACACCCTTCTCGCAGCGCAGGGCCCGCAGGCGCGTCACCACCTCGCCCTCGGTGGAATCCACCTGTTCGGCCAGCACCCGGAACGGACGCGGGTCCAGTGGAATGTTGCGCTGCAGCAGGTCGAGCAGCCGCTTGTCCAGGTCGTCGAGTTGTGCGGTGGAAGTCTGAGTCATGGATCTTCACGGGTGGACGGCGCGCCCGGGCCGCGCTCAGCGTGCGCCGACGAAATCCAGGTCCTCCGGCCGAGGCTTGAGTTCCTCGGGCAGCAGATTCTCGATCGGCTCGCCGGTGATTTCTTCCTCGGTGAGGTAGCAGGCGGGGTCGGCCTCCCACGGGTCGCCGGTGACGATCTCCGCCCGGGCCCGCAGCGCGCCGCCGCAGATCGACTTGAACCGGCAGCGGCCGCACTTGCCTTTCAGCAGCGGCAGGCGGTTTTTCAGACCAGCCATGATCGGGTCGGACGCGTCCTGCCAGATCTCGCTGAACGGGCGCTGCTTCACGTTGCCGAAGCTGCGGAACATCGAAAACTGATCGGCATGCACGTTGCCCCAGAAGTCGATGTCGGCGATGCCCACACCCGACGAATAACGGGCCCCACCGTTCCATGCGAGCATCTCGAGCACCTGCTGGGCGCGGGGGTGGCCGTCCTTGAGCATGGTCAGGTAGAGGAACGGCCCGTCGCACTGGTTGTCGACGGTGAGGATTTCGGTGTGCTTGCCGTTCTCGTTGAGTTGCAGCGTGCGGCGGAAAATGGTGGCGACAGCCTCGCGAGCCTTGACCGGATCGAGCGCGCCAAGATCCTTGCCGCGACCGGCGGGGCACAGATGGTAGAAGCAGGCGCGGTTGATGCCTTCGTTCTCGATGAAGTCGAAAATCTTGTCCAGGTCGTCGCAGGTGTGCGGCGTCAGCGTCAGCCGCAGGCCGACCTTCTGCCCGACCGCCACGCAGTGACGAAAGCCCTCCATCGTGCGGCGGAACGCGCCGTCCATGCCGCGGAAGGTGTCGTGCACCGAGGGGGTGGCGCTGTCGAGGCTGATGCCGATGTAGGCGAACTCGTGGTCCTTGAGCTTCTGGGCGGTGCCGCGTGTGATCAGCGTGCCGTTGGTCGAGAGCACCACGTGCAGGTTCTGCTGCCGGGCGTAGCGGGCCAGTTCAAACAGGTCGGGCCGAACCAGCGGTTCGCCGCCGGAGAAGAGCACGGCCGGCACGTGGAAGCCAGCCAGATCGTCGAGCACCGCCTTGCACTGGTCGGTCGACAACTCGTTGGGATACTTGACGGCTTCGGAGTCGGTGTAGCAGTGGATGCACTTGAGGTTGCAGGTGCGGGTGGTGTTCCAGACGACGATGGGCTTGCGCTCGCGGGCCGACCTGGCGACCTTCATGCGCTGGTGGGCCGGCGGGTCGATTTCGGTGATCTTACGCCCATAGCGGTGGGGCGTGCTGGGGGTCTCGATGCCGGCATAAAGGACGCTCACGTCAATCATGGTCGAACTCCGCATTCGCCGCGGCCCTCGTGCGGGGCCCGGGGACGGCCCATATCGGCCGGTCGAACTGCTCATCATAGGGCATGCGCGTCGCGAGGGCCGAACCCGCGGCCCGGCGCTGGCGACCGCCGCACGCGCCCCCTACACTGACGGCAACCTCACTTTCACCGGCCTCGCCGCCTTACCGTCTTACAAAAGGGAGCCGATGGGCAAGACGATTCTGATCGCCGAGGACGAGCAGGTGCTGCGCGAGTCGCTGGCCGAACTGCTCACCGACGAGGGCTACCGCGTGCTTCAGGCCGGCCACGGCAAGGCGGCTTACAGCATCGTGCTCGAGCAGGACGTGGACCTGGTGCTCACCGACGTGCGTATGCCGGAGATGGACGGGCTGGAGCTGCTGGGGCACGTCCGCCAGGCCCTGCCCGAGACGCCGGTGATTATCCTGACGGCCTACGGCACGGTGGAGAACGCGGTGGCGGCCATGCGCTCGGGGGCCTACGACTACCTGCTCAAGCCGGTGCAGTTCGACGACGTGCTGCTCAAAGTCGAACGGGCCCTGCAGCAGCGCGACACGGTGCGCACCCAGCGCGTGATGACCGAGCAGCTTGCCGAGGGCTCGGCCTTTCACGATCTGGTCGGCGAGTCGATCGGCATGCAGAAGCTGTTCAAGACGGCCGCCAAGCTCTCCGAGGTCAGGAGCAGCGTGCTGCTGGTCGGCGAGTCGGGTACGGGCAAGGAATTGTTCGCCCGGGCGATTCACTACAACGGCGTCACGCGCGGCAAGCCATTCGTGCCGGTCAACTGCGGAGCCATCCCTGAGAGCCTGATCGAATCGGAGCTTTTCGGCCACCGCCGCGGGGCGTTCACCGGCGCCATCCGCGACAAAATCGGCTACTTCGAGGCGGCCAGCGGCGGCACCCTGTTTCTCGATGAAATCTCGACACTGCCCCTGGCGGTGCAGAGCGCCCTGCTGCGCGTGCTGGAAGAGCGCGTGGTCGTGCCCGTCGGCGACACGAAGCCGCGGCCGGTTGAGGTCCGCATCATCGCCGCCAGCAACCGCGACCTCGAAAAAATGGTGGCCTCCGGCGAGTTTCGCGAAGATCTGCTGTATCGACTCAATGTCGTGTGCCTCACCCTTCCGCCGCTGCGCCAGCGCAAGGAGGACATTCCCCTGCTGGTCAACCATTTCGTTGACAAGTACACCCGGCAGATGAGTCGGCACGTCACGGGCATCACCAACGGGGCGATGCGGGCCCTGCTCAACCACGAATGGCGAGGCAACGTGCGCGAGCTGGAGAACGTCATCGAACGGGCCGTCATCTTCGCCGAGGAGCGGGCGATCAGCGTCGAGGATCTGCCCTTCGACACCGGCGACGTGAGCGACGAAACCACCGAGGATCTGAAAGAAGCCCTGCGGCAGTTCGAACGCCAGCACATCCTCTACAGCCTGCGCCGTCACCAGTACGACAAGAACGAGACGGCCAAGTACCTGGGCATCGGCGTGTCGAGCCTGTACCGCAAGCTGGACGAGCTTGAGATTCCCAAGAATCCGGAAGGCGTCGAGGCGGCCGGCCTCTAGACGGCACCAGGCCGGTCGAAGTAGCGGCGGGCGCCGCGCGTGACCAGGAGAACGGCGGCAAGGACGGTCACCACGCTCACCGCGCCAAGAATGACCGCCATGCGCAGCCAGGGTTGACCGGCCGCCATGCGCTGCTGCGCCAAGACGACGAGTGTCCGCACCCATTCGACCCCGGCCAGCACAAGCATCAACTGGAGCAGCCGCCGCGCGATCGGTCTGCGTATGCCGATTAACGTCAGACCGACAAGCACGAGCAGCGCCAGCGGTCCGAAGTGCCGTAGCAGATGGGCGGCCGCGAGCAGCAGGCTCAGGGCGGCGAGGATCAGGGTAACGACGGTCATTCGATGCTCCGAAAGGGGCCTCGGCGGCGAATCGCGCGTGGATCGGCCGTGAGGGTACCATCATGCCCGTGCAGCCGCGGCGTCTGCCGTCGACGCCCGCTGGAGGGTAGTCTCATCGCGTGCTGTCCGTGAGGTCGGGCGTGGGTGGGAGTCGTCGCATGCGAAAGCCGAACATCATCTTCATCCTTATCGACGATCTGGGCTGGCGCGATCTGACGTGCTACGGCAGTTCGTTCTACGAAACGCCGAACATCGACCGGCTCGCGGCCGAGGGCATGCGGTTCACCGATGCTTACGCATCGTGCCCCGTCTGTTCGCCGACGCGGGCGAGCTTTCTCACGGGCAGGTACCCGGCCACCATCGGTATCACCAACTACATCCCGGGGAATGCCTGGGGCAAGCTTATGGGTGTGCCGTATTTTCACGAACTGCCCGCGGGCCAGACGACCCTCGCCGACGTGCTGCGGGCCGATGGCTATCACACCTATCACGTGGGCAAGTGGCACCTGGGCCCCGAGCGGCGCTGGCCGGAGCACTGCGGCTTTGACATCAACGTCGGCGGGTGCAGTTGGGGCCTGCCGCGGCGAGGGTTTTTCAGCCCTTACGAGAATCCGCGGCTTGCCGACGGGCCGGTGGGGGAATACCTCACCGATCGGCTCACCACCGAGGCGATCACGCTCATGCGCCAGGCCGGCGAAGATCCATACTTCATGTATCTGTCGCACTACGCCGTGCACGTGCCGATCCAGGCGCCGACCGACCTGGTGAAGAAATACGAGGGCAAAGCCCGCGCAATGGGCCTGGACGCCCTCGACCCGTTCGAGGATGGCGAGTTCTTCCCCTGCCTGCACAAGAAGGATCATCGTGTGCGGCGTCGGCTGGTGCAGTCGGATCCAGCCTACGCGGCGATGGTCGAGAACCTGGACATGAATGTGGGCCGTGTGCTCGACGCGCTGGATGACCTGGGTCAGGCGGATGACACGATCGTGATCTTTACCTCGGACAACGGCGGCCTGTCGACGGCCGAGGGCTCGCCGACGTGCAACGCGCCATTGTGCGAGGGCAAGGGTTGGATGTACGACGGCGGAGTCCGCGAGCCGTTGCTGGTGCGCTGGCCGGGGCGCGTGAAATGCGGCAGCGTGTGCGACGTGCCGGTGACGACGCCCGATTTCTTCCCGACATTCCTTGATGCCGTCGGTCTGCCCAGTAGACCCGATCAGCATTGCGACGGCGTGAGCCTTATGCCGTTGCTGGCGGGCGGCGGGGCTGACGCGCTGGGGCGCGAAGCGATCTTCTGGCATTACCCGCACTATTCGAATCAAGGTGGTTCGCCCGCCTGTGCCGTACGCGCCGGCGACTGGAAGCTCATCGAGTTCTTCGAAGATGCCCGCCTCGAGCTCTACAACCTGCGCGACGATATCCAGGAGAGCCGCAACCTCCTCGACGCGCAGCCGCGGCGCGCCGCCAGGCTTCATGCTCAGCTTGTTGCCTGGCGCAAGTCGGTCGAAGCAAAGATCCCGGACCCCAATCCGCATTACGAGGCCATGCTGGCCGGTGAAATGCCCAGTCCCGATGGCTACGGCCGCATCCCGGGCGACGACCACGGATGAGGACATGGCCGATTGCCGATGGCGCTGGCGTATCGCCGCGCGTGCTCCGTCATGTTTCACTGTCTCATGCGTGCCTCGCATTTTTCATTTTTCATTCTGCATTTTCAATCTCCGAAGAAGCGCGAAGCGCGGCGGGCGGCTGCGGGGGTGATCGCATAAACCGCCTTCGCCGCCCGATCCGAGAGCGGGGAGAGGTTCGCACAGGGCCCGAGGGCCCCACCGGTGGGTGGTGGCGGAGGCTTGGCCAGAGGCGGTGTCGCAATGCCGTTGGGGCCTCTCCCAGTCAGAGACTCACCCGCAGGCTGAAACCGACGTTTCCCGCCGCAGACGCGCCCGCCGCGGCCACGCGCTGGTTGTCTATAAATGGGCGAAGGACAGCTTTGGTGCGCACAAACGTGGCGAAAATCGCGGTGTATTCGTGCGCGCGCGGGTCGCAAGTGCTGGCGGAGGCGGGAGAAGAAAAAATTCGCGCAGGCAGCGAAAAATCGTGAGCAGGGCGGCGATTCCCGGCCGCGCGTGTGCGCACGAAGGAGGCG
>CAZCWM010000008.1:0-170782 GCA_964502445.1 uncultured Phycisphaeraceae bacterium
TGAAAAATGCGAGGCACGCATGAGACAGTGAAACATGACGGAGCACGCGCGGCGACGCTAGCGCCATCAATAATCGACAAGCCACAAGTTCACCCTCGGACGGCGGCGCGTGCGCGGCTGAGCTGTTCCTGGGTCACCCGGCCGCGATGGAAATCGTCTTCCAGCCACGGGTCGGCGGTGTGGATGCGCAAGTCCATCAGCTTGCCGCGCATGGCGTCGGCCACATGGCGCAAGGCGGGATCGTCGAGGTGGTTGTGCGTTTCCAGCGGATCAGCCTGCAGGTCGTAGAGCGCCTCGGCCGGTCGATGCAGCGTGACGTCGTAGCTGCGCCGGCCGAGGATCGCAACTTCCTGCTCGCGCACGGCCGTCCACGTCGGGCTGCGGAACAGATCGGCCGGCAGGGGCATGGGCGCGTCGGACGCCAGGTGCTGCACGAACTTGTACCGCCTGCCGCGCAGCACGCGATAGGGGAAGTAGTTGGTTACCTCGTGAAAGCAATGGGCGTAATATGTTTCATGCCAGCCGCCCGGCTCCGATTCATCGAGAACAGACAGAAAGGATCGTCCCGCGAGGCGCCTGGGCCACAGGTTGCGGTCGACATCGAGATGATCGAGCACCGTGGGCATGAGGTCCGTCCAGTTGACCAGCGCCTGCGAGCGCATCGGGGTTCTTTCGACGGCGCCGGGTGGGGCGACGATGAGCGGGCAGTGGTGGCCGGCCTCGAAGCTGCTTGCCTTGGCGCCGGGGAAGGGCATGCCGTGGTCCGACATCACCACCACCAGCGTGTCGTCCGCGCGGCCGCTGCCCTCAAGCGCCCCCAGCACCCGGCCGACGCAGTGGTCCCACCTGGAAATCGCTTCGTAGTAGTGGGCCAGATCCTGCCTCACCTCGGGCAGGTCGGGCAGCCAGTCGGGCACGTCGACGTCGCCGGGGTGGTAGTTGAACGCGGGAAACTCGTCGTGGTGCAGGTCGGCTCCGTAGGCGTAGCCGACGCGGTGCGGATACGTGGGGGCCACCTGCAGGTAGAACGGCTGATCGCCCGTCTCTTCAAGGAAGCCCTCCACCGCGTCGGTCAGGCGGCGGATAGACATCGTGGCGTCAGCCGCGGCAAAAACGTCGAAGGGATAGACGGCCAGCGGCGCGATGTGCTGCTTGCCGATCAGCCCGCTGCGCACGCCGGCCTGGCGCAGCACGGCCGGCAGCGACGTCACCCATTCGTGCGTGCGAAAGCCGTGAATGTCGTGGCTGTGGCCGTACTGTCCGTGCGTGTGGGCGTACAGGCCGGTGAGCAGGTTGGCCCGGCTGGCGGCGCACGACGGCGTGGTGCAGAAGGCGTGGTCGAACACGACGCCGCGGCGCGCCAGGGCGTCGATGTGCGGCGTCTGGATCACGCGGTTGCCGTAGCAGCCGGCGATCGGCGACCAGTCGTCGGCGATGATCAGCAGAACGGATGGGGCGGTGGAGGATGATGCTGGCATGTCACAGCTCCCGCGCCCAGCTTGACAGGCGGGCGCGGACGGGTCAATCCCCTGGGCCCCAATCGCCGGGGCAAGGTCAAGTGGCCGGCGTTACGCGGCCTTGACCTCGCGCTTGCGGATCACGCGGTTCATCACCTTCACCACCATGAACACCGAGAAGGCCACGATGAGAAACTCGATGACCGTGTTGACAAACAGGCCGTAGCGCATGGCCACCGCCGCGACGTCGGCCCCGGCCTCATTGACCGTTGCGTCGCGCAGAACCACCTGCAGGTTCTTGAAGTCCACCCCGCCGATCAGGATGCCCAGCGGCGGCATGATGATGTCGTTGACCAGCGAGGTCACGATCTTGTTGAACGCGGCACCGAGAATGATGCCCACCGCCATGTCCAGCGCGTTGCCCTTGACGGCGAACTCACGGAATTCCTGCCAGAAGCCCATGTGCACGCTCCTCAGTAAGAGATGAACCCCGCCATGCCCTCGAACACCCCCGCCCCCGGCATCCGGCGAACGCCGCCGTCCGGGCCACGACTTGTATCAGCAGATTAGCAGCAGCGGGCAGGCGAGCCAAGAGTAGCGCCCAGCCAGCCGGCTCCCATGCGCTGCGGCCCGTCAGCGGACGGGGGCGATCCAGTCGAGCCGGTACTCGGCGAAGACATCTGCCTTGGGGGCAAAGATCGTCGGGTCGTCCAGGCTGCCGAGGGTAACGTCGATTTCGCGGTCGGCGCGGCCGGCGCCTTCGAAGGAGATCGGTGAGCCACACTTAGGGCAGAAGGTGCGCGTACTCCCGGCCCCGGAAGCGTCGCAGCCGTCGCAACTGGCCTTGGGGTAGTTTTGGGAGCTGACTCTGGCCAATTCGCCTTGGGTGAGCTTAAAGTCGGCGGTTTTGACGGTAAGCCACGGCAGAGCGCCGGCTCCGGAAGACTTCTTGCAGCCGGGGCAGTGGCAGACGGTTTGGTTCCGTGGATGGCCGATGATTTCGTAGCGGATATGGCCGCAGAAGCAGCCGCCGGTGCGTGGCATCGGAGCATCCTCCTGGGCCGAAGCTTCGTCGGCACGGTCCATCGCCATCAAGCCAATGACGCTGACGACAACGGTCACGATCGAGAATATGATGATTCGTTGCATGCCACGGCTCTTATCGTTACTTGATGAGGCGTTTATTCGGGCACGTAGGAAAAATGCCCGTGGATGATGCGCCATTCTCCATGCTTCTTCTGGTAAACAAAGGTCACCCGGCTGGTCTTGGCGATATTCAATTCATCGCGCAGTGACACGCTGTAGGCCACGTCCGGGGTGAGAAAGAAAATCTTCGTGTCGTAAAACCGCTGACCAACGGGTCCACCGGCGCCTTCTTTGCGAACCAGATCGGCCAGAAACTCAACGTAATCCTGGCCGAGGAGATACGGCCGGTCATTCTCAACGTTGGTCAGGTTGGGATCGTCGACCCAGAACAAGGCACGAAAACGCTCGGCATCACCCCCTCCCATGACAGCGTACTTGTCGATGATCTGTAGGATTTCCCGTGATTCAGCCTGGACGTCCATGGTTGCCCTTTCAAAAGGATGGCAGCCTCCTTCGATTGTCATCAACAGGAGCAATGTCGCTGTCAATGTGTGGAGGTTGCGTGGCATAAGACCCGATCTCCTAATTTGTATTCTCTGCTGCCTTGGAGGCGAGACTCTTTTCCAGCGGCTCTTGGTACTCCTGCCGCTGACTGTCCGCTAGCAGGAGCGATTCAAGAAGCGTTACCGGCAGCTCACGCGTCGTGAGCATCTCCTCGCCTGGCGCCAGCGTCGACTCGGGATGCGGGCGCAGGTCCACCGCGGGATCGGAGACCTGCACTTCGTAGAGATAGCCGTCCATCTGACCGTCATGCACAATCTCGACGCGGCGGAAATTTTGCTCGTTGTTTTCGTGAATCTGTATGGACACGTTTCGCGGCCGGTGGGCGAACGCCCGAGCCAGCTCGAGGATGGGCGTCACGGTCGAGCCCGCTCGCAAGTGGTCGGGCACCTGATCGCTCCGTGAAACCACTGCGTGGGCGGCTGCATACGCAGCGGCGGAGCCGCATTCCCCACGCGATGCCTGAGTTTCTCCCAATTCTCAAACCCATATTCCATCGCCAGGGCGAACTGCGCGTCGTGCAGCGCCACGTCGGCCGCGAAGATTTCGGCGTCACCGGCTTTGGCGAACCGGTGAAGCCGCCGCAGCGTGGGCAAGACGGCGGGGTCGCGCGTCTGGTGGGCGCGCAAGATCGCCTTGGCTTCCTTCTTAAGGTGTTCGAGGGTCGGACGCGGGGGCAGGGAACGTGACATGCGAACCTTCCTTTCCTACACGCCCAGGGCCTGCTCACACGGGCGGAAAAGAAGGTATGGAGATTGTCGAAGAAGGTGGCCTTAGCCCTTCCCGCAGGCGGGAGGCGTCCTTCACACGCCAAGAGCATTGTGCTGGTGAGTGAAGAGCCTGTCAAGGCTTTTCATGTCCTCCGATGCAGAAGCGTGTGCAGGCTCTCGCGCGTGTCCTCAAGTCGCCGCAGGCGATGCGCCAGGAGCCGTACCAGCCAGCGTTTCACGGGATCCGCCGGGCCAAGCAGGCCTCCGACCTCGTCTCCCACCGCGGTCGTTGACGCCCGCCCCTGCCACCATGCCTCCAGCGCCGCGAGGAACTGCGACCACCACTGGGCCGCGTCCGCTCTGTCCATCGGCGTGTCCTGCGCCTGCAGAAATGGCGGCACATCCTCCGGATTCGCCAAGGGAAACGACGGCAGGTTGATGACCTGCTTCTCGCGGCCGACGCACCAGAGCGTCTTTTCGAGAAAGCGGAAGGCCTTCGGCGCGCATGGCCAGTAGAACTCGATCAGCACGCCCTTGAAGAACGGCCAGTCGGAACACGTCGACGCCAATTGCGCCTCCAGTTCCCGGACTCGCGGGGATGCCTGCAGATCCCAGCCCGGGCCCTTGTAGTGCGGATTGCCGTTGTCGGTCACCAGCGTGTTGCGCTGCTGACGTGTTCCGAGGTCCCCGTGGTCAGGCCAATGATCCGGACGATCGCCGTCCCACGTCGTCGACTTGACCAGCCAGCGCGTCTGAAGGAGCCAGCGTTCGAGCAGCATGCGTTTCAGATCGGTGGGCTGACCAAGCACACGCCACAAGTCATGGCACAGACGTCCCCAGTCGATGCCGGGCACACCGGCATCGTCCATGCTGGTGGCCGCAGTGCCAGGTGCCGCGTCTGCAAGCCACGCTTCGATACACCGGGCATAGGCGAGGAACTGTCGCTTGCGATGCGGCTCCACCGTGTAGCAGGTATGTGTTAATGGCGGCGACTGCTGCGCGCCGATGGCGCGCACGGCATCCAGATAGCTCAATGGGAATCGATAGTGGCCGCACGGTGCGACATGACGGATCGGCCCGAGCACGACCGCATCGGCCCAGACCGGTACGCCACCAAGAGCGCGTTCCATCTCGACAATCTGCTTGAGTTCTCCGTCCTGCTCGAGCTGCTGCCAACCGCACCACCCGCCGTCGTAAGCGGTGAACCACCAGCAACGGCTGGAGACGGACCCTTTGTAGACCGTTTCGGTCCACGCACTTGGTCCCGCGTTACCTTCAACATGACGCTTCATCTCGGCCCAGCCGGCGAAGCCGTAGTCCTGCGCCAGCGCGTGCTGCGCATCCTGCAGCGAGAGCACCTGGCTGAACACTTCCTCCTCCGACGCCCGCGTGAACTGCCGCAGGTGTCGAAGGATTTCACAAACGCCGCGATCCCTTGAGCGGTGCGCTTTGACCAGATCTTTGGCTTGTTTGCGGAGTTGCTGGAGATTCGCCGCAGCGGGCAATGAACGTGACATGACGGACCTTCCTTTCGCACTGCCCGCGACCTGCCAAATCGGGCGGAAAAGAAGGTTCGAAAGTTCGATCGCAAGAGGTGGGCTCAGCCCTTCCCGCAGGTCTGGAGGCGCCCTTCACACGCCAGACCTCAGTTTATTTCAGGGGACGTCAATGTCAAGAGATCTGGCGCCGGCCCGCACACTCTAGAAGTGAATCGTCCTTCCCTCGACACCCAGGGCCGCTTCGTGGACGGCTTCGCTGAGCGTCGGGTGAGCGTGCATGGTGGCGATCACTTCTTCGACCGTCGCTTCAAGGCGCATGGCCAGGCCGATCTCGGCGATCATCTCCGTCACGTTCGCGCCGACCATGTGGCAGCCGAGGATCTCGCCATACTTCGCGCCGCTGAGGATCTTGACGAAGCCGTCGGTGTGGCCTGAGGCCTGAGCTTTGCCCGAGGCCTGGAAGGGGAACTTGCCGACCTTGTAGTCGACGCCGGGCTTCAGCCCCGCTTCCTGAAGCGCACGTTCGGTCTTGCCCAGGCTGGCGACCTGCGGCTGACAGTACGTGCAGCCGGGGATCGCGTCGTAGTCGATGTCATGGGCTTTGTGGCCGGCGAGGCGCTCGACGCAGACAACCGCCTCTTCGCTGGCCACGTGCGCCAGCCACGGCGGGCCGATCACATCGCCAACGGCCAAGATGCCCGGCACCGACGTCTGGTAGTTGACCCGGTCGGCCTTGATGTGGCCGCGGTCGACCTGAACACCCAGCGTCTTGCCGAACAGGCCTTCGTAGCGGCCCTGCACGCCGATGGCCACCAGCACCTTGTCGGCCTCGATTGTCTGCGCCTTCTTCTCGTCATCGACAGGCGCGACGGTGACTTTCGCCCCTTTGGCGGCCTTCTCCACCTTCAGCGTCTTGTGGCCCACGAGCGTGGTGATGCCCAGCTTCTTGTACGCGCGGGCGACGGCCTTGGACGACTCTTCATCCTCAATCGGCAGGACGCGATCGAGCATCTCGATCACCGTCACCTCGGTGCCGAAGGCGTGATAGAAGTAGGCGAACTCCATGCCGATGGCGCCGGCCCCGACGATGACCAGCTTCTTCGGCTGCTCGGTGAGGGTCATCGCGTCTTTCGAGTTGATGATGATCTGGCCGTCGAACTCGGCGCCGGGCAGCGGGCGCGGGCCGGCCCCGGTGGCGATCAGAATGTTCCTGGCTGTCAGCGTTTGTTGCGTCTTGCCGTCGGCATCGCGCACCTCGACCTTACCCCTGGCCGGAATGCAGGCCGAGCCTTCGACGTGGTCGATCCTGTTCTTTTTGAACAGGCTGTGGATGCCCTTGTTGAGGTTGCCAGCCACGGTGCGCGAGCGGGCGATGACCTTGGCGAAGTCATGGCTCAGTTCGCCGATGTTCACGCCCCAGTCGGCCGCCTCGTGCTTCGCCCAGTGAAACTGTTCGGCCGCCTGCAGCAGCGCCTTGGTCGGGATGCAGCCCCAGTTCAGGCATGTGCCGCCGAGCTTGTCGCGCTCGACGCAGGCTACACGCATGCCCAACTGGGCCGCGCGGATCGCCCCCACGTAGCCCGCCGGTCCGCCACCGATCACCACCAGGTCGTAGCTTCCGTTCTCAGCCATGATTCAGCCTCACTGCGCCGCAGGTTCCGCCTTGTCGAACGACGGATTGTAGTCCAGACGCCGGCCTCTTGCGGCCGGACCTTGCCGCGGGGGGCTGCCGCTTTACAATCAACGATTCGTCGGCCACTTACGGTCGGCGGCGTAGGGTTGCGCGAAGGAAGGTTGTCCTCATGGCCAGAGTCACCGCCGTCGTCAGCGTCATCGGCCGCGATCAGAAGGGCGTGGTCGCGCGCTTCGCCACCTACCTCGCCGACCAGGGCGTCAACATCGAGGACATCGAGCAGCAGGTGGTGCATGGCCAGTTCATCATGGACATGCTCGTGGACCTGGCGGATCTGTCGCTGAGCCTCGATGAGCTGATTACCGGCCTGCTGGAGCTGGGTCGGCAGATCGAGATGACCGTCCGCGTCACGTTGCACGACCAGCGCCGGCGCAAGCGCGTGGGCCTGCTGGTGTCCAAAGAGCCGCACTGCCTCGAACGGCTGATCGAAGACCACCACGACGGCAGGCTGCGCGGCGACATCGTCTGTGTGCTTTCGAACCACGAGGATCTGGAGCCCATCGCCCGCGCGGCCGGGTTGCCGTTCGAGTTCATGCCTTCGACCGACAAGCCGGCCCACATGGCCTGGGCGCTCAAGCGGCTGCGGCATCACGAGGTCGATCTGGTCGTCCTCGCCCGGTACATGCAGATCGTCGACGAGGCGATGGTCGAAGCCTTTCGGCATCGGATCATCAACATCCACCCGTCGCTCCTGCCGCATTTCCCGGGGGCCAGGCCTTACCAGCAGGCGTGGGAGTCCGGGGTGCGCGTCACAGGTTGCACGGCCCACTTCGTCACCGAGGCGCTCGATGAAGGGCCGATCATTCTCCAGGACGTGTTCCACATCAACGTCGGCAAGGACACGGCTGCGGACGTCAAGAAGAAGGGTCTGGACCTGGAGGCCAGCGTGCTGAGCAACGCCTGCCAGATGTTCCTCGACGAGAAGCTGGTGGTGGTGGGCGACAAGGTGGTATTCCGGCCAGGGCTCAGCAGCTTCCTCGATCACCAGGCCAACGACGCCTAGCCCGTTGCGTGATGGCCTGTTCGCTCGTGGCGGCCAACGGGACACGGTGACGCCGATAGGCCAGCGGCGGCGTCCGTCTTGGTGTCGCGTGTTCGGGCTTGCGGTGTCACGGCAGGGCGCGAGGTCATGGCGGCGGCTGGGCGGCCGCATACGCGGGCCGCGCGGCGCTTCGGCGCGCGTATAAGTCTTTGAATTCCAGCCGCGAGTACCAAGACCTTCCAGCGACGCGAGCGCCGGCTGACACCAGGCTGTCACCGCACGTTCCTAGATTGCTGCGCATGGGCGGCAGGGTCGTCCGCTGGCGATGTCAGGCCGGGCCGGGAGCGCGGCGAATCCCTCAAAGGACTGGGGGAAGTCCGACTGAAAACCAGTGGTTGATTTGTATACACTGTGCCCGTGTATTTTCGGCGGCCGGCCCGTTGCGGCGGAGGACGCGGGGCCGGCCGGGGTAACACGCGAGGCCTATCCGACCGGGAGGATCGACTTGGCCGCCGATTACAGCCGCATCCACCGACTGCTGAAAATCCTCACCCTCATCCAGTCCGCGCCAGGCTGGACGGCTCAGCGGCTGGCCGAGGCGTGCGACACCAGCATCCGCACCATCTACCGCGACATGCGCGTGCTAGAGGCGGCGGGGATCCCGTACTACCACGACACGGAGCATCCCGGCTACCGGGTGCGGCGCGATTTCTTCCTGCCGCCGGTGCAGCTGACCCTTGACGAATCGCTGGCGCTGATCGCCCTGGCTGAACACGTGGGCGGCCGGGAGCAGATTCCCCTGACCCGCGCCGCGGCCCGCGCGGTGAGCAAGGTGCGCAGCCACCTGCCCCACGCCATGCGCGAACAGATCGATAAGATCGATAAGCACCTGGCCATCGAGCTGGCGCGGGCCGGCCCGTTCGAAGGCATCCGCGACGTCCACGACGCGGTGCGCACCGCCATCATCGAGCGGCGGGCGCTGCGGTGCTGCTACGAGGCGGCGACCGGCGACGGACGCGACCGCAATGAACCGTTCCACTTCAAACCCTTCACGCTGTTCTTCAGCCAGCGCGCCTGGTATGTCGTTGGCCATCACGAACGACGCGACGATGTGCGCTGCCTGAAGCTCAATCGCTTCACGCACGTCGAGGCGACGCGCAAGGCGTATGACATTCCCGAGGACTTTTCACTCAGGGAGCATCTGGGGCTGGCCTGGCGCATGATCCGCGGCGAGCCGCGCTATGACATCGAGCTGCTCTTCGACGCCGAGTTCGCCGAAACGATCGCCGACACGCAGTGGCATGAAACCCAGCAGATCGCCTGGCAGGATGACGGGTCCATACGCTTTCGATGCCAGGTGGACGGGCTCGATGAGATCGTCTGGTGGGTGCTGGGCATGGGGCCTCATTGCCGCGTGGTCAAGCCCCGCGACCTGGCCGACCGGCTGGCGACGCTGGCGACGCAGGTGGTCGAGCTTTACCGCCCGGGCTTGCGGCGGGGGGCCGCGACCTGACGCCGGCTTAAACGCGCGGGCGCCGGCTCAGGCGTCGTCGCGCACCTCGACGACGTGGCGGCGGGCCTTGTCATACACGTAGCACTTGCCGTCCTGCTCGGTCTTGCGCGCCACCGCGTGCGAACCATCGCAGAAAGGCAGGCCCTGGCTCAGGCCGCACATGCAGACCCACACGCTCTTGTCCTGCGGCTTGATTTCCTGGGGTCCAACGGCATCGTGACGAACGAGTCGGGCCATGACGTGCTCCTGAAAATCGAATCCTTCCATCGTGACGACCGGTTCGCCGCCGCGTGATGATGTCTGTCAGTCTATGGCGACTGGCGCAAGGGCGTTTCACCCTCGGTCGCGGCGATGGTGACCGCGCCCACCGAATCGGAAAAAATGTTCAGGGCTGTGCGGCACATATCGAGCGGCCGATCGAAAACGAACAGCAGGCCCATGCCCGCCGCCAGGGCCGGCGCACCGGCGGGAAGCTGATGCTGCACCGCCTGCAGGATGATGAGAATCGCCACCAGCGACGCGGCCGGCACGCCCGCCACGCCGATGCTCGTGAGCAGGGCGACGATCACGATCATGAACTGCTGAGCGAAGGACAGTTCGATGCCGAACGCCTGGCAGATGAAGATCGCCGCCACGCATTCATACAAGGCTGTACCGTCCATGTTCACCGTCGCGCCCAGGGGCAGCACGAAGCTGGCCGTCTTGTTGCTCACGCCGGCGCGCTCCTCGATGCACTCCATGGTGACCGGCAGGGTCGCGGAGCTGCTGGCAGTCGAGAAGGCGGTCATGAGCGCCGGCGCCATCGCCCGGTAGTGGCGCAGCGGGTTGACCCGGGCGACCAGCGTGAGAATCAACGGCATGGTCACGATGAAATGCAGCATGAGCGCCAGCAGCGTCACCGCGGCGAAGGCGGCGATTCCACCGAGAAACTCGCTGAAGCGCGCGTCGGGCTTCAGGCGGGCATACTGCTCGGCGAAAGTCGCCGCAAGCAGGCCCAGCACGCCGATCGGCGCCAGGCGCAGCACGAGGTCGGTGATCTTGAGCGTCACGTCATAGACGCCCTGGGTGAAGTGGACGATCACGTGCCGCGGGTCACCGGCCATGCCAGCCAGGAAGTAGCCGATGAACAGGGAGACGACGATCAGGCCCAGCAACTGGCCGTCGGCCGCGGCGGCGATCATGTTGGACGGCACCATCTGGCGAAACACGTTGAGGAAGTCGCTGGCGTCCTTGCCGCCGGCCCGGCCTTCGACCACCGCCTGCGCATCGGCGAAGGCCGACAGATCGCGGCCTTCCAGGATGCCCAGGCCCGCGTCGCCCACGCCGGGCGCGAACAGATTCACCAGCGTCAGGCCGATGAGGATCGCGATCAGCGACGTGGCGGCGTAATACAGCAACGTTTTGCCGCCCAGACGGGCGAAGGCGGTGCTGCGCCCGATGCCCACCACGGCGAGGATGATCGAGCTGGTGACCAGCGGCACGATGATGAGCTTCAGGCCGTTGAGAAAAATGTCGCCGATGAGTTTGAGTACGAGGTAGGGCCAGTTGCGTGTGGCCAGCCGCGCGGCCTCGACGCTTGCGGCCACCGGCGTCGCACCGTCGGCCACCTGCGCCACCGCCCACGCGCCGATGGCGTACCCGAGGCCCGCGCCCAGTAACAGCCCCAGCAGAATCTGCCAGTGCAGAGGCCAGCGCCAGATGGCCAGAAGATGACGCGAGTGGCCTGTGGTCGCAGGGGGGTGCTCAGCCATGATGCCACAGTGTCAGGCCCATCGCCCGATGTCGCAAGCCGGCGCGACGGGTTCATTGGCGCATCTGCGGCGCGTACTCGGCCAGTGTCGCCTCGAGCGCGGCCGGCTCGATGCCGAAGTCAGCGATGGCCTTGGCGTTCGAGCAGACGTTGTCTTCCTGGCTCATCAGCACCTGGTCGATGTTGAACGGCACGCCCGGCCAGCCGGCGATGAGTTTCGCATACCACAACGGCACGCCCAGCGGCTTGCGCCGGCTTCCTGGGTTGAAATGGTCGCGGCAAAGCTCGTAAAGCCGCGGCCAGGAACAGGTGTCCGGGCCGCCAAGGGGATACACCTGCCCCACGGTCCTGTCGTTTTCCAGGGCGGCGGTGAAGTACCGGGCCACGTCTTCGACCCAGATTGGCTGCAGTCTGCCGCCGCCCTTGTTGCCGCGCAGTCCTTTGGCGAAGTAGGGCAGGAACGGCGGAAACAGGCCGGTGCAGAAGCCGCGGACCATGCGCATGAACTCGCCGTCCGGGCCGTGAATCAACGAGGGCCGAAAGATCGTCCACGCCAGGCCGCTGGCGCGCACGAGCCGCTCGGCCTGATACTTGGTGCGATGGTAGGCGGCCGGCGCCTCAGGCCTCGCGCCCAGGGCGGACATATGAATCCAGCGGCGGGCGCCCGCGCCGCGCGCCGCGTTCAACAGGTTCGAGGTCGCCTCGACGTGAATGCGCTCGAAAGTCTGCCCGCGCGTGGGCTTCTCGACGATGATGCCCACCAGGTGCACGACGGCATCGACGTCCTCCACCAGTTGCCGCAGGGCCGTGGGTTGGAAAAGATCGCCGGTCACCGTCGACAGGCGTGGCTGCTCGCGCTGCTCGCTGGCCAGTCGGGAAGGCTCGCGCACGAGGGCGCGGACGCGATGGCCGGCCTCGAGCAGGTGCGTCAACACGTGCCGGCCTACAAAACCCGACGCGCCCGTCAGCGCCACGGACATTGCGGAATCACCCATGATCGGCTGAGCCCCCGCCTTCGGCTTGCCGCCGCGTTGCACGACCGCGCCGCGCACGGACCGCTCGCTTTCGATGTGCTGTCACCATTGGCACTTATACGCAGATTTAGTGTAGGATGCCACCACAGAGGTTTCAATCGTGCGACGCAGCCGACGACCCATTCGCATCGCATCCCGCCGCAGTCATCTGGCCCGCGCGCAGGCGCAGGCCATCGGGCAATCGCTGCTGCGCCTGCATCCAGCCCTTCAAATTCAATACGTGTGGATCGAGTCGGAAGGGGACCAGCACCTGGACCGTCCGCTGGCCGAGTCGGGGGGCAAGGGGCTGTTCGCCCGAGCCGTGGAGCGGGCGCTGATGGAAGACCAGGCCGACCTGGCCATCCACAGCATGAAAGACCTGCCCGCGAGTCCGGAGGAAGGGCCGGGCGGCGCGCTGACCATCGCGGCGGTGCCGCGGCGCGAGGATGTGCGCGACTGCCTGATCGCCGACGCCGCCATCGCCACGATCGCCCAGTTGCCGGCCGACGGGGTCGTCGGCACCGCCAGTCCGCGGCGGTCGGCCCAGCTGCTGCACCTGCGCCCGGACCTGAAGATCGAATTGATTCGCGGCAACATCGAGACGCGCCTGCGCAAGGTGATGGAGGATCGTCGTTACACAGCGACGCTGCTGGCGGTCGCGGGTCTGCGGCGGGCGGGGTTGGCGGATCGCGCCGACCGTCCGATCGATCCCGAACAGATGCTGCCCGCCGCAGGTCAAGGCGCGCTGGCGGTGCAGTGCCGCGCCGACGATCACGTCACACTGCGCCGCTGCCTGCCGCTCAACGATCCCGCCGCCGCGGCCGCGGTCCATGCCGAGCGCCAGGTGGTGGCGGCGCTGCGAGGCGACTGCCACAGCGCCATCGCCGTCCTTGTGCAGCCGCGGCAGGTGTCGGTCCATGGGAAGACGACGGCCGGCTACCGTCTGCGGGCTCGGGTGCTGAGCCCCGACGGCCGGCGGGTGGCGCGCTTCGACCGCGAGGCGCGGGCCCGCGACCTGAGCCACCTGGCCCGTGACGCGGCCAGGAGCCTCAACGAGCAGGGTGCGGCCGAACTGCTGGGCCGCTGAGCGCCGCGGCGTCCATCGTGTCCGATCGAGCCAGGCCCATAAACGAACAACCGCAGGCGCGGGGCCCGCGGTTGCCGATGGTGTCGAGTTTGCCCCGCGGGTTTACGCGGCGGCCCGGCCCATAAGCTGAATGCCGATGCGGTACTGCCCGTCGATCGACTCGCAACGCAGCACCTGTCCGTAGGCGTCGAACCCACGGTCGGGTCCGTGTGGCGGGAAGAAGACGGTGATGGTCGATCCCTCGGGCACCGGCTCCTGGCAGAAGGCGCCGAGGCCCAAGTCGCTGGCATCGACGAGCGTGAGGGCGCAGATGCGATTGTGCATGCCGTCGTCGCGCTTCTCACAGCGCAGGGCGGTGACGTGGCCGCAGATCGGCCGACGGATCGACGTGCGACGCTCGAAGGGGATCGTGTCGCGCGGGCCGTCGTCCTCAGGCCGCCGCAGCTTCAGGTGCGACGACTCGGGCGATGTTCCGGTCGACGGGGCGGACTCGATCTGCGCGGCCTGCGCATCCGCGGAAACGGCGTCGACGGGGCGAAGCTGGAAACCTGTTTCGATGGGCCGCGTGTTAAAGGACGCCATGGCGATCTCCTTGCCCCGGGCTGGCCTTAGCCCCGCCTCATCACTGGCATCGGCGTTACGACCGGCAGGGTTTATCACCACGCATCGAAATGGGCGCAGATTGTCGAGTCGTTACAGCCAGTACAGACAGCGCAGATGGCACGACCGCGCCACACGGCACTCCAGGCCCGATAAGTATGGCCGCGACGTCACGGTGGACAGGCTGCGTCTTGTCAGAGCCGGCGACGGCACCGTCGGCTCGGGGTCGCGGAACCCGCCTCGGGCATCGAACGCGGCGAGAAGACGTGCTTCACGTGGCGGTCGCCTGAACAGCGTCCCAGGGTTCGAGCTGGCCCAGGGCGTCCTTCTGGCTGGCGGTGAGCGGTTCGCCGCACTCCGGGCAGGCGCCGCTGACGTTGCCCGTCAGGTCATACATGCAGTTGGCGCAGATCAGCGGGTCGCCGGAGAAGACCGGGTGCTCGGCATACTTGCGCCAGACGACGCGCGTATCGGCCCAGCGGTCGCCCCAGCGCCGGCCTTTGCATAGCTGGAAGGCCACGATCAGCGGTACGAAGGGGATCAGCAGCGGCAGGTTGCGTTTCAGCGACTGGCCGAAGCCGATCGGCTGATACGTCGCCACGTCGCGCACCTGAACGCCCATCAGCGCCTTGCCCGGTGATCGGCCGCGGAACCCGTCCTTGCAGAAGAACAGCAGCGGCAGCAGCAGCCAGCTCATCAGGATCGAAAACACGGCGAAGGCCGTCCCGTCTAGCGCTGCCGGGTTGCCCGCCGTCGCGACCACCACGCCGATGCCCGCGAAGACGGCCATCGACCCCAGATGGAACACGACGTAGTCCACGACATAGGCCAGTTGTCGGCGGTTGGCCAGGGCGTAGTAGCACTTCCTGCACACCCGGTGGCCGTACAGATCCCTGGCCTTGCGCATGTGCTTTTCAGAGCGGCAGAGCGGGCAGGTGGATTCCGACATGATTCAGTCCCCGACGGCGGTTGAGATATTGTCAGGGAAAGTAGTCGGATTCACGGCCAAGTCAAGCGGGCGCGGCCGCCCGCTGCGGCGGCATCCTCGACAATCCGCTCGCCTACGCCGACACAGGCGTTTCGCGTTCATTCAACACGGGCAGGGCCATGAGGCTTGCTTTGCGGTAGCCCATCAGGCCTTCGTTCATGCCGGTGGCGCGGGCGGCGGCGGGGTCGGCTTCGTGCTCGACCTCATCGAAGGTGACGTAGGGCAGGCCCAGATCCTTGAGCATCTGGTGGTCCTGCGCGGGGGTGCGGCCGAAGGTTGTGAGATAGTTGCCGATGAGGAAGCTTGATCCGCCGGCATAGAAGATCCAGCTCTGCATATCGCGCAGTATCTTCTCCCGCCCGCCGGCGACCTTCAGCTCCCGATCGGGCAAAATGAAGCGGTAGACGGCGATGATCTTCAGCGCCTCCATCGGTTCGAGCGGCTGGCGCTTGCCGTAAAGCGG
The DNA here is from genome assembly GCA_964502445.1 of uncultured Phycisphaeraceae bacterium. Taxonomy (GTDB): domain Bacteria; phylum Planctomycetota; class Phycisphaerae; order Phycisphaerales; family Phycisphaeraceae; genus CAZCWM01. The sequence goes on from CAZCWM010000008.1 coordinate 15,403, forward strand.
CGTGCCGGCGATGGCGTTGAGAAAGTTGATGGGCACCACATCCGCACCGAGCTCGCGCAGCTCGAAGGCCATGTCCAGCCGGTCCTCCCAATCCTCGCCCAGTCCGAAAATCCCACCCGAGCAGATCGACAGACCCGCGGCCTTGGCGATGCGGATGGTGCGCAGGCGATCCTCGTAGCTGTGGGTCGAGACCACGTTGCCGAAGTGCCGCCGGCTGGTCTCGAGGTTGTGGTTGACGCGCAGCACGCCCATGTCCTTGAGGCGTCGGGCCTGGTCCTCGGTGAGTTCGCCCAGCGTGGCGCAGGGGCGCACCTTGCCCTCGGCGGCGGCCTTGCGGAAAAACGGCTCCATCCAGTCCAGTTCGCTTTCCGTCGGTCCCCGGCCGCTGTTGACGATGCCGAAGCTCGACGCGCCGTTGCGCACCGCTTCGTCGGCCGCGGCTTCCATCTCCTCGACGCTCATCTTGCTGGGCGTGACGTGCGTCGTGTAATGCTTCGACTGACTGCAGTAGCCGCAGTCCTCGCTGCACGCGCCAACCTTGGCGGCGACGATCGAGCAGAACTTGACCATCTGGCCGAAGCGCCGCATGCGGATCTTATTGGCCCAGTGGAACAGTTCGTAAAGATCCTGGCCGTTCACGGCAGTCAGCTCACGGGCCTCCGCACGGGTCAGTTCGCCGCCTTGGACGACGCGGCCGCCGAGCTGCGCGATGCGAATTTCCATGTCCTGCTCCTGGGGTTCGGCATGCCGTACGACGGTGGGCTGAATCATGATGAAACCTTTCACGCCCCGGGGCGGGTCGCGTCCAGACGACTTTGTATCCCGCGACGAGGCCGCGACGCGCTCAAGCTCAGCGGCGTTGCGGCCTTCGGCTGAAGATGCTGTCGATGTCCTCGATGACGTACGGCGCCATGCGGCCGCGGCTGACGTCGGTGCGGTAGATAAGCAGCTTGCGTTCGCGGTTGTCCAGCACAAACAGCGATTCCTCGCCGTTGCGCGTCTGGGCGGTGAGCAGGACGTAGTCGTCGGCCGTCTGAACCATGCTGGCCTCGGCTGGGGCGGTGAGCGGCGCGAAGCGTCCCGCCAGGCTCGCCAGCAGCAGGGCGGCGAGCATGAACGCCGACGCGGCCAGACAGGCGCACGCCACTTGTGTGCGGCTCAGGGTATGCGGGCTGGGGCTGGTGGGCGTCATCAGGTCGCTCCCGTGGTTCTGTGGTCGAGGCGTCCGGGCCCGTTCATCGCCGCAGGCGAAGCTGGGCGTCCTGCTGCAACTCGCGGATGTCGACGATCTGCAGTTCCTGCTCGGCCGACTTGGCCACGACTGTCGCCAACCGGGCCGAGCGCAGATCGAGCAGGTAGATCGCCTGCTCACTGCCGGAGCTGACCGTGCCGGCCACCATGACGAAATCGCCGCGTCTCCCCGCGGCCGCCTGGCCGAAGGCAGGCGTCGGCTCGGTCAGCACTGAGAGCGCCAGGGCCCCCAGCAGCAGCACATTGACCGCGACCAGCCAGATCAGCGTTCGTCGGTTGCGCATCATGACGGAGCACTCCAGGGTCGGGTCGCGTTCAACCGCCTGCGCTTCCCGGCGCGCAGGCGGCGCTCGTCGCGGCGCGACCGGTCATTCGCCGCGCTTGTAGGTGATCGTATTGGCCACCACGATCGCCAGGACCAGGCCGACCACCAGCAGGAAGGTTCCTTGGCCGATGCCGTCATCCTGGGCCGCGAGGGTCGCGGACAAGCCGACATCGGCGAGCATGGAGGTCAGGGTCGCGGGCACGGCAAAACCTTTCGCGCGGGGTTGGTTCGGCCGTCTCCAGCGACGTCGATGCGGTATCGCGGCGCGACCGATGGCCGGACGGTTCTCGATTTTTGATGATACTGGCGGCCGGCAACCATGTAAACGGACCGAGCCGTGCATGACGCCGCGGCCGCCCGCCATGCGACAAAGCCCGCTTCACGCAGGGCAAGCGGGCCCGGGGGCTGCCATGGAGGGGGCGGGCTGCAACGGTCGCGTGGCCCGGAACCGAGGGGTTAGCGGCGGCGTGCGCGGCCGGTGAGCACCACCAGGCCGGCCACGACCAGCGCCAGCGTCGCGGGCTCGGGCACCGAGGTGCTGAAATTGATCGCCGACCCATCCGCGTGCGTCAGCAGGCCCACGACCATGTCCTGGTAATCCTGGTCGCCCAGGCGTCCGTTGCTGCCGTAGGCCAGGTCTTCCATGGCGATGAGCAGGCCGGCGTCCGACTCGTACATCAGGAAGTGATCGGTCTGCACGCCGCGGCTGGCGCCGTCGGTGTTGCGGAAGTTTTCGCTGTAGTAGATGCCCTTCGAACTGTTGTGGCCGTCGGCGTTGAGATAGAAGCCGAAGGACTGGCCGGCCGCGACGTTGAAGCTGATCGTCGTGCCCGCAGGGTCGACCTTGTGGGTCAGCAGCGGCGTGAGGGTCAAGGCGGCCAGGATCGGATCCTCGCCCTCGTCGTAGGTATAGACGCCGAAGATGTTCTTGTAGCCGGCGTATCCGCCGATCAGCGTGATCGAAAGCGATACGTCCTCGGTGACGTGGAAGCGCTGGTACTGGCTCTGGTGGCTCTGCGTCGGATCTTCGCCCTGGTTGACGTCGCCGACGACCAGTGACTGGCCAGTGCCGGTGTGGCGGTATTCGCTGAACATCGCGGTCAGCGTCTGTTCCCCGCCGTGGCCGTAGACGCTTTCATAGGTCGTATCACCCATGGTGTCGCCGACTACGGCCGCGCGGGCCGAGGCGACCGTGCCGATGAGCACGCCAACGACGATCACCACGAGCATGAGGCGATTGGAGCGCGCCTCGCGCGGATCCTGCGCCGGTTGATTTCGCATCACGAAGCCTCCTTCAAGAGCAAGTCGACCGAGCCCCGGCGGATGCACCCTGAATCGCGCCGGCAGCGTCGCCCGCACCTTGACGGTGTGGCGACGCCGTCCCCGCCCGCAGTCAACAAGACGATTCACAGCCGCGGTCGGCCATCGACCACGGGCCGCCGCGAGATCGGCGACGGTAAACCGTGCCGGTCGTCCGGACTGGGTGATGGTTGGGCGGCGGCCCGGCCGGGCCGATAGGATGGCGACCATGAACGCGATGCATGACGCATGGCAGGGCCTGCCCTGGTGGGCGTGGGTGATGGCGGGTTACCTGGCGGGGTCGATTCCCTTCGGGTTGCTGATCGGCTGGATGCGGGGCGTGGACATCCGCCAGGCCGGCAGCGGCAACGTCGGGGCGACGAACGTCGGCCGGCTGCTCGGCCGGCCGTGGGGCGTCGGTTGCTTCGTCCTGGACGTGCTCAAGGGTCTGGCGCCCGTACTGGCAGCGGGGTGGGCGATGGGACTTCTCGGCCGCATCGACCTTCCGCCGGCGCAGGCGTGGCAGTGGCTGGCGGTCGCGGCCGCGGCGGTGCTGGGGCATGTGTTTCCGGTGTGGCTGAAGTTCAAGGGCGGCAAGGGCGCGGCCACGGGCTTCGGTGTGCTGCTGGGCTTCTATCCGCTGCTGACCTGGCCGGGGCTGGCGGCGATGGCGACATGGATCGTGCTGGTGCTGGGCACGCGCTATGTGAGTCTGGCGAGCATGGCCGCGGCGGTGGGCCTGCCGGTGTATCTCTACCTGATCTGGGGCGTCGCCCGCCATCAGCCGATCGACCGCCTGCTGCCGTTGCTGGGGGTGACCGCCGCGCTGGCGCTGCTGGTGGTGGTGCGTCATCGCGGCAACATCGGCCGCCTGCTGGCGGGCACGGAGTCGAAGATCGGCGGGGAGAAAGTCTGACCGCTCGCGGACGTCAAATGCCTTACAATCGCGGAGCCTGGCGTCCTCGATACGTCGTGCGATCGCCCGCCCGCGCCCCATTCCCCGCCTGCATTGCGACTTGGAGGTTGACGTGACCCCAGCTCGATCCGCCGCCCCCGCCTCGCGCCCTGCCGTGCTCATCATCCGCGACGGCTGGGGCCGCAACCCGCATCCTGAACATGACGCCTTCAATGCCGTGAAGCTCGCAGCCACGCCCGTGTGCGACCGGCTGCTGGTCGATTACCCCTGGACGCTGATCCACACCAGCAGCGAGGACGTGGGCCTGCCCGAAGGCACGATGGGCAACAGCGAGGTCGGCCACCAGAACATCGGCGCCGGCCGCGTGGTCGATCAGGAGTCGGTGCGCATCACCAAGGCGATCCGCACCGGCGAGTTCTTCAATAACCAAGTCCTCGTCGCCGCGGTCCGCAAGGCCAAGGACAGCGGCCGGAGCGTGCATCTGATCGGCATCGCCTCCGACGCGGGCGTGCATGGGCTGATGACGCACCTCTATGCGTGTCTGGAGTTGTGCAAGCGGCAGGGCGTGGCGGCGGATCGGGTGCTGCTGCACCTGCTGACCGACGGGCGCGACACCGGGCCTTTCACCGGCAAGGCGTTCGTGCAGCAGGTCATCGACAAGTGCCGCGACATTGGCGTCGGCCGCGTTGCGTCGATCTGCGGCCGATACTATGCGATGGATCGCGACAACCGCTGGGAGCGCGTGCAGCGGGCGTACGCGTGTCTGACCGGCATCGATGCCGACAAGCATGGCATCGCCACCGCGCCCGACGCCATCGCGGCTGTGCAGCGCTACTACGACAAGCCGACCAACGACTCGCAGCAGGGCGACGAGTTCATCGTGCCGACGATCGTGGCCGATTCGCCCGAGACCGCGTGTGCCACGCGCGTCAGCGACGGCGACAGCGTGATCTTCTACAACTACCGGGGCGATCGCCCGCGCGAGATCACCAGGGCGTTTGTTTACGACGATCAGCCGTGGGCGCAGGTGCCGCCTTCGCCGGACTCCGGCAAGCGGGGTTTCGAACGCGGCAAGCGCCTGAAGCTGACCTATGTGACGCTCACCGCCTACGAACAGGGCCTGCCGGTCGAGGTCGCCTATCCCAAGCCGCCGAAGATGACCGACATCGCCGGCCAGTTTTTCGCCGACGTGGGGCTGCGGCAGTTCCGCTGCGCCGAGACCGAGAAGTTTCCGCACGTGACGTTCTTCTTCAACGACTACCGCGAGCAGCCGTTTGCCGGCGAATCGCGGCAGATGGCCCAGTCGCCGAAGGTCGCGACCTACGACCTGCAGCCGGAGATGTCGGCCGCGCAGATCCGCGACATCGTGCTCGGCCGGCTCGCGGCGGACGATTGCGAAGACGTGATCGTGGTCAATTTCGCCAACGGCGACATGGTCGGCCACACGGGCAAGCTCGATGCGGCGATCAAGGCGGTGCAGACGGTGGACGCCTGCGTGGGAAAGATTGTCGAAGCGACGCTGAAGCGCGGCGGCGTGCTGATCGTCACGGCCGACCACGGCAACGCTGAACAGATGTTCGACCCCGACACCGGCGCGCCGCACACCGCGCACACGCTTTATGACGTGGAGTGCATCCTCGTCAGCCCCCGGACCAGGGATCGTGCGTCCGGCTCGGCGCGGCAAGCCAGCGAAAAGCTTCGCCGCGATGGCCGGCTGGCCGACGTGATGCCCACGCTCATCGACATGATGGGCTTGCGGCAACCCGCCGCGATGACCGGCCAGTCACTGCTGTCGTACTGAAGCGCGTTGCCGAACCACGGAAGCATCATGACCCTCACCGCCGCCAGCTCGCTTGTCCGTACCGCCACGCATGAAGACGTGCCCGCGATCATCACCTTGATTCGTGAACTGGCCGTTTACTCGAAGCTCGAACACAGGCTCGAAGTCACGGAGCGGGCGATCGCCGACGCGCTCTTCGGGCCGCATCCCGCGGCCGAGACGCTTGTCGCCACGCTGACGGGCGGCGACGGCCGGATCCGGGAGCCCTCTGGCGGCCAGGTGATCGGCTACGCGATGTTCTTTCCCACGTTTTCGAGTTTCGTCGGCCGGCGCGGCCTGTGGGTGGAGGATATTTACGTGGCCGAGGCCCATCGCGGCCGCGGGGCCGGCAAGGCGATGCTGGCGGAACTGGCCCGCATCGCCATCGAGCGCGGCTGGGCGCACATGGAGTGGTGCGCCCTGGACTGGAACACGTCGGCCCGCCGCTTCTACGAATCGCTCGGGGCGGCGCCCAAGCCCGAATACGTCGTTCATCAATTGGCCGGTGATTCGTTGAGGCGGCTGAGCACGTTGCCCTCGATCTAGGCCGCCATCCCGTTTCGCCGCCCTCGCGTACAAGGCGCCCGCATGCCCATCGAGTCGCTCATCTTCATCGCTCTGCTGGCGCTGTGGGCCGCGTGGGCGCTGCAGGGCGTGGTCGCGTCGTGGCAGGTGGTGTGGTTCGCTGCCAGGATCAACGCGCGGCGGGGCCGCTACGGGGACTATCAGCCGCGGGCCTTCGTCATCGTGCCGTTCAAAGGTCTGGAGAGGGATCTGCCGGGCGCGATCGACAGCCTGTGCCGCCAGAGCTATCGCGACTACAGGCTCCTGCTGGTGGTCGAATCGCAGGAGGATCCGGCCTGCGCGCCTCTGCAACGCGAGCTGGCGCGGCATCCGCGGCAGGCTGCGCGGCTGATCATCGCGGGCGTCGCGCCAGGCCACCAGGGCCAGAAGCTGCACAACCAGTTGGCGGTGCTCCGCGCGATCGACGCGGAGAGTCGCGATGAGGACGTGTGGGTTTTCGCCGACTCCGATGCCGTGCCCGGCCCGGACTGGCTGGCGGAGCTGGTCGGGCCGCTGTGTCGTCGGGACAAGTACGGCGTATCGACGGGCTATCGCTGGCTGACGCCGGCGCCCGATGACCATGGGCGCGTGACGCTCTGGTCGCATCTGGCCAGCGTGATGAACAGCTCGGTCGCGTGCCTGCTGGGCCGGCCGCGGCTGAACTTCGCCTGGGGCGGATCGATGGCGGTGCGCGTCGACACCGCGCGGCGAGGCCATCTGATCGACCGCTGGACCGGCGCGCTCACTGACGACTATCCACTCTCGCGCCTGTGCCGCGATCTGAAACTCAAGGTCGCCTTCGCCCCCGCGTGCCTGGTCGCCACGCCGGCCGCATTCACCTTCGCCAGCCTGCTCAACTTCGGCCATCGCCAGTATCTGCTCACCCGGGTCTACGTGCCTTGGCTGTATGGTGCGGCCGCGGCGTTCACGGGGCTGTACGTCGCGGGCCTTGTCACGAGCGTCGCATGGATGGCGGCGGCGGTCCTCACGGGCTGTTACACCTTCGCTGTACCGGTGCTCGCAACCTGGGCGGTGCGTCTGGTGAGCGGCGGGGTGCGTGCGACCTATCGCCGCAAGGCCGTGGCCGACGCCTTCGGGCCCGAGGCGGCCTTGTCGTTACGGACCACGCTGCGCATCGATCGCTGGCTGACGCCGTTGTGGATGACGCTGCACTTCCTGCTGATCGTGCGGGCCGGCATCGGGCGGACGATGGTGTGGCGCGGCAAGCGCTACCGGCTGCGCGGGCCCAATGACATCGAGCAGTTCTGAAGCGGACGGTTGAGCGCGGCGCCGGGCATGACGCACGCTCAAACCATCCGCAAAGCGGTGATGCGAGCCGGCCGTCGCGAGCCCTCGGCCGGGATGCCGACCTCGCGGCCGACCTCGTGCCAGCCCCACTTGAGCATGGCGAATCCCACGGCCGCGCCCCCCAGCAGCGGCGAAAGCGTCGAACTGGTGACGCCGCCGACGGTGTTGCCCTCGGCGTCGAGCACAGGCGCGCCGGCGACGGGCATGGGCGCGTCGCCGTGATGGGCGATATCGAGCATGCGGAAGCCGGCGAGCACGCGCTTGGGGTGTCCGAGGTTGTGCATGCGGGCGACGATTTCCTGGCCGCGGTAGCAGCCTTTGGTGAAGCTGACAGCCTGGTCGATGAGGCCGGCCTCGTGGGGCAGGCAGTCGGCGCCGAAGTCGATGTGCAACAGCGGCGTGCCGGCTTCGATACGGGCGGTGTTGTACGCCAGCCAGCCGGCGCCGCGGCCGACGATCGGACGTTTGGTGTTGTCCTCGACGGTCGGCACCAGCCCGCCCACCGCGTCGGCGAGGGCGGCGTAGAGCGCGTCGGCCGGGACGGTGGACATAAGCAGGTGGTAGCCGGGCGATCCGACTTCATCGCGGCGCAAGAGGGTGAGCGCGGCACCCCGCCACAGCCCGTCGCGGTGCGCGGCATCGTGGAGATCAGCGGCCGAAATGCCGGCGACCTGCGCGATGAGCCGCGCCGCGGCGGGGCCGTGGACGCACAGCGTTTCGATGTCGGGGCTCAGATCCATGATGCGCAGATTTTCGCCGAAGAGCAGCGCGTCGAGCTCGGCCGCGATGACCGGCGCGTCGATACGGTCGCACAGCAGCAACGTGCGATCTTCACTGGCGAGCACGACCATGTCGGTCATGATTCGGCCGCGCTTGTCGAGCAGCAGGGCGCGGCGGGACGTGCCGGCGTCCATATGGCGTACTTCGTTGGTGAGCAGGCGGTGCAGAAAGTCGGTGCGGTCCGGGCCGGTGAGCTCGATCACGCCGCGCTGCGCCCCATGGAAAATGGCGGCGCCTTTGCGAAAGGCGGCGTACTCGGCCTCGTACTGGCCGAACGTCTCGACCAGTTGCGGCGCGTCGTCGTCATCGCCGAAGGGCACGAACGAGGCGTCGGCGGCTTCCTGCAGTTCACGAATGTTCATGTTCGTCCAGGTCGCAGGGGGTGGGGGCCAGGATCAGAGCAGGCCGGCGTAGGCCCCGCCGTCGATGAGGATGTTACCGCCGGTGACGAACCGCGCCAGCGGCGAGGCGAGCAGGGCGACCATCGCGGCGAAGTCGTCGGGATCGCCCAGCGAACCGACGGGCACGGACTTGCCGAGGGCCGCCAACGCTTCCTCGACACTGCTGCCGTCTTTCTCGGCGCGGGCGGTGGCCAGATGCCGCATGCGATCGGTGGCGTGCAGGCCGGGCAGCACGGCGTTGACCGTGATGCCGTGCGGCGCCAGTTCGGTGGCGAGGGTTTTCATGAAGCCCGTAAGCCCCGCACGGGCCATGTTCGACAGCAGCAGGTTGCCGATCGGCTGCTTGACGCTGATCGAAGTAATCATGATGACGCGGCCCCAGCCGGCGGCCTTCATCGCGTCGGTCACGCCGTGCGTGAGGCGGATGGCGCTCATGGCCGTGAGGTTGAATGCTTTTTCGTATTGATCGAGCGTCAAGTCGGCATAGGTGCCCGGCGGCGGGCCGCCGGCGTTGGTCACGAGTATCTGCGGGTCGCCGAGTTTGCGCCGCACCTGCTCCAGCAGGCGTTCGATGTCGTCGGCTTTGGACATGTCGGCCACGAAGCCGGCCACTTCGCCGGTGGCCCCCACAGCCGCGGCCGCCTCGGCGATCTCCCCGGCCGCGCGGGCCACGTCCTGGGCGGTGCGCGAGCAGATCGCCACGCGACAGCCCTCCATCGCCAGCCGCTGCGCGCAGGCGCGCCCCAGACCCTTGGTCGACGCGGTCACCAGTGCGATCCTGTCTTTGAGTGCCAGGTCCATGCGTGAACTCCTTGCTGTCGGATGGGCTTTCCCACACAGCGTCACAGCGGCTCGAAGTGAGCGCTGAAGTGGCGCAGGAAGCGCGGCTGATAGGTGATGCGGTGCCCGCCGATCACCGCCCGCTTGTGCCAGACCTCTTCGATCACCTCGATCAGATAATCGAAGTGGCTCTGCGTGTAGACCCGCCGGGGGAAGGCCAGCCGCACCAGTTCCAGCGGCGAGGGCTGCTCGCGGCCATCCTTATCGAACCGGCCGAACATCACGCTGCCCAGCTCGACAGCCCGGATGCCGCCTTCGACGTACAGCGCGTTGACCAGGCCGATGCCGGGGTATTGCAGCGGCGGCACATGCGGCACGAAAGCGCGGGCGTCGAGAAACACCGCGTGCCCGCCCACCGGCCGCACGAACGGCACGCCCAGGGCTTCGAGCCGTCGGCCCAGGTACATCACCGTGGCGTGGCGATAGACCTGGTAGTCCTGCTCCAGGGCTTCGTTCAACCCCACGGCAATGACTTCCAGATCGCGCCCCGCCAGCCCGCCGTAGGTGGGAAAGCCCTCGCGCAGGATCAGCAGGTTCCGGAAATCCTCCGCCCACTGATCGTCGTTGCAGGTGAAGAATCCGCCGATGTTCGCCAGGCCGTCCTTCTTGCAGCTCATCGTCGCCGCGTCGGCATGGGCGAACATCTCCCGTGCGATGTCCGTCAGCGACTTGTCGCGGTAGCCCTGCTCGTTCTGCTGGATGAAGTAGGCGTTCTCGGCGAAGCGGCAGGCGTCGATCACCAGCGGGATGCCGTGGCGGCTCAGAATCTCCCTGACCGCGCGGACGTTGGCCATCGACACGGGCTGGCCGCCGCCGGTGTTGTTGGTCACCGTCATCATGCAGAAGGGGATCTTCGCGGCTCCGTGCTCGTCGATGCAGTGCCGCAGTTTGTCCAGGTCCATGTTGCCCTTGAACGGCGCCTCCAGGCCCGGCTCCAGCCCTTCGGGACAGACCAGGTCCACCGCCCGCGCCCCGACGTACTCGACGTTCGCACGGGTAGTGTCGAAGTGGCTGTTGTTGGGGATCACGTCGCCGGCCTTGAGCCGCGTCTGGGCGAGAATGCCCTCGGCCGCCCGGCCCTGGTGCGTGGGGAAAACGTGCTTCATGCCCGTGATGCCGCGCACCGTCCGCTCGAAGTGCTTCCATGAGCGGCTGCCGGCATAGCTCTCGTCGCCGAGCATCATGGCCGCCCACTGCTGCGTGGACATCGCGCCCGTGCCGCTGTCGGTCAGCAGGTCGATGCAGCAGTCCTCGGCATCGAGCAGAAAGACGTTGTGATGCGCCAGCGCCAGGGCGTCCATCCGCTGCTGCCGCGAGGTCAGCTTCAGAGGCTCGGTCATCTTGATGCGAAACGGCTCGATGATGGTCCGCACGTTCGTACTCCTTGGCCCCGACCCCGGTCCCGGCCCCGGCTTCGGATTCGGGCTCTTGATCCCGGTTCATGCCCTGGGGAGGGCGACTACCCCACAAGCTGCCGCCGGCCCGTCTGCACGCGGGCTCGTCATGGTAGCGATCCGCCGTTGCCCGCGCAGCGTCTGTTGATAGTTCTGTATTGTGAATGCCGCTCCAAGAATCTGCTTGACGCGCTGCGGCCGACCGGGCTAATCTACGGCTGGTCCCGCAGGGTCCACGCGGTCCGCGTCAAGGGTTCAACCCGCCTGCTCGACTGTTCGACATCACCTGACTTCCTGCCCGACTTCGCGGACAACGGGCATTGACAGGAAGGAAGGTGCCGCATGTCCGAGTCTGCCGCGTCGTCATTTTCTTCGTCGTCCTCTTCACCGTCCGCGCGCTCCCTGCCGCCGCGCCCCGACCTCGACAAACTCAGGAAGGAAGCGAAGCGATTGCTCGCCGCGATCCGCGCGGGTGATGCATCCGCGCTGGCGCGTCTCGATGCGCTGAAGCTGCCGCGCGACGGCGCGGCTCTGCACGACGCCCAGCTCATCCTCGCCCGGGAGTACGGCTTCCCAAGCTGGCGGGCGCTGAAAGAGCATGTTGAGACGCAGCGGCGACCCGTTGATGCGCGTACTGCGAGCGCGCTGCTCCAGGCTGTCGGTCGCGGCGACTTGGACGAAGTGCGGCGGATTGTTACCGAGCAACCCGCGGCGATCAATATCAGGGGGCCGCACCCGTTCTGGGGTGGTCGGCCACAGCCGCTGCACGTGGCGATCGAGCACGGCAGTGAAGACGTATTCGAGTATCTGCTTGAGCAGGGCGCGAACGTCAACGGTGACAATGGTGAATATGACGGTTGGTCGCCGCTGATGCTTGCGGTCCACTGGAAGCGGCGGCCGTTCGCTGATCTGCTCTTGCGGGGCGGCGTTCGTATCGGCCTGGTCGAGGCCCTCATGCTCGAAGACGACGACCGCGTGGCGCAACTGCTGCAAGATGATCCGGATGGCGTGCAGCATCCCATGCCCAACGCGGCGACGCCGCTGCACTTTGCCCGCACAACCCGGGCGGTGGAGCTTCTCCTAGCCGCAGGCGTCTCTCCGCATGCGAAGGACAAGTACGGCAAGACAGCGATGGAGGCTGCCGCGTCGCGCGGAGTGGAAGGCGCCCCTGTCGTGGTCGCGCTGTCCGCACAGGGAATCGCCGCGCATGCCGGCGCATTGGCGGCTCTGGGCGATCTCGACGGCCTCAAACAGGCAGCCCGCAACGACAAGCAGGCGATCCATCGCACCTACCCCGTCGGCACGGCAGCGATCACGCCGCTTGGAGCCGCTGCTGAACGCGGACACGTCGAGGTTGTCAATTGGCTCCTGGATCAGGGCGTGGACATCAACCAACGGCTTCATGAAGGGCAAACCGCCCTGCACGTCGCCGGGTGGAACGGCCACCTGGAATTGGTGCAACTGCTGGTCGAGCGCGGGGCCGATCCGGCCGCGCGTGATAACCGCTACCAAGGCACGCCCCTTGATGAAGCTCGCGCGGCGCTAACGAAGCTCAATCGCACCGCCTGCGCCGAAGTCGCGGACTATCTTGAATCGCTCAACCACAAAGCATCCCACCACGTTAAGGAGACCACGATGAACACCTCCACGACCACAGCCACCGCCCCGACCTGCGGCACCATGGCCCCGCAGTTTCTCGTCGATGATCTGGAAGCGTCGATCGCGTATTACCGCGACCAGCTCGGTTTCACGGTGGACTTCACCTACGGCGGGTTCTATGCCGGCCTCAGTCGCGGCGCGGCCGAAGTGCATCTCAAGCACGCGCCCAAGACGGTGGCGGACAGGCAGCACCGCCGCGAACACGAGCACCTTGACGCCTCCGTGGCGGTGAGGGGCATCGACGCGCTGTACGCCGAACTCGAGCAACGCGGAGCCAATATCATCAAACCGCTGGAGCAACGCCCCTGGGGCACACGCGACTTCTACGCCGCCGACCCGGACGGCTACATTATCAGTTTCGGCCAGTGACGCGCGGGACAATCCATGAGAGGATCGATGCATGGGCAAGACGAAAGCGTCGCAGCGCGTGACCTCGACGGAACTGATTCAGCGCGCGATGGCAGTCTTCGCACGCGGGTTTAGTTTCACGCGGAGTATCACGCATCCGTACCTGGCCGAGCGGGTCGGGCCGGTCTGGGTGGTGCGTGACGGGCCGCGGCGCCATGGCGACTATCGCCGCGAGGAGTGGGCAGCCCATGCGGTGGAGCCGGCCGACGTGGACCGCATCGCCCGGCAGCACACGCGCGGGCGGTTCGCCGTCTGCGCCCTCGCGGCCACGGGGCAGTCCGATGCGCCGCTGCGCAGCGGATACAAGGCTCTGGGCTATCGCCTGGGAGGGACCGAGGCGGTCATGGTGCATCACCTGGCCCGCGTGCCGCGAGTCGTCGCCGCAAAAGCCGGCCCGGCCGCCAAGCCGGCCGTGATCTGGCGAAGGCGGCCGGCTGGCGGCAGATTCTGCCGGAGCATCTGTGCAAAGACGCGCCGATGCGGCAATACGTGGCCCTGATCGGCGGCGCCATCGTGGGCTGGGTGGCCAGCATCACCGTGGACGACGCGACGTGGTGCTCGAACCTGCACGTGCAGCCCGCGCATCGTCGCCGGGGCATCGGACGGGCGCTGATGGTCCGCATGCTGCGCGACGACCGGGCCGCGGGGGCTGCGCTGTCTGTGCTGACCGCCAGCCACAGCGGGGCGATGCTGTATCCCACGATCGGCTATGAACAGGTCGCCACGCTGCTGCTGTTCACGCCGCCGCGTCAACAGCGATGATCTCGTTGTGTGCTGAGTGGTATATGGGCACGCCCGCACATCGGGAGGCCGAGTTATATTGCGTCCATGCCGATCTATGCGGGCATTGACGAGGCGGGGTATGGGCCGTTGTTCGGGCCGATGGTCGTCGGATGCACGGCCTTCACGTGCGAGCCGTCCGACCCGCCGACGCCTTGCCCGGACCTGTGGCGGCGGCTGGAGAAGGCGGTGTGTCGCGAGCGCAAGGGCGCACGCGGCCGCATCGCCGTCAACGATTCGAAGAAGCTGCACAACACGCAGAGCAGGCGGCCGCTGGAACACCTGGAGCGCGCGGTGCTGACGTTCGCGGGCCTGGCGGAGGCGGCTGGGGCGGCGCGACGTCCAGCCGACGTGGCGGCGCTGCTCGACTTTGTCGGCGAGACGGCCCATCACGATTTGGCCGACATGCCTTGGTACCGGGCAGGCGACGACCATCCCTGGCAGCCGCTGCCGGCACACAGGACCGAGGGCGAGTTGGCGGTGGATGCGAATCTGCTGGCGGCCTGCGCGGCCGAGGCTGGCGTCGGCCTGGCGGGGATGCATGCGGCCGTGGTGTTCGAGCAGCGGTTCAACGAACTGGTGGCGGCGACGCGGTCGAAGGCGGCGGTGAACTTCAGTTGCGTGGCCGGGCACCTGGCGCGGCTGTGGGAAGGGCATGGTCATGTCGGCGTGCTCGCGGCAGTGGATCGACAGTCGGGGCGCATGCGATACCGCGAGCTGCTGTCGCAGACGATTCCCGCGGCCGAGATCCGGGTGGTGGAAGAGTCGCCGCAGGTCAGCGCGTATCGACTGCATGGGCACGGAACGGACGGCGAGCGGCGCATGACCGTGCGCTTCGAGGTCGAGGCGGAAGCGCGACACCTGCCGGTCGCGCTGGCGAGCATGCTCAGCAAGTACGCGCGCGAGCTGCTGATGGGCCGGTTTCAGACATGGTTCGCACGGCACCTGCCCGATATCGCGCCGACGGCCGGTTACGGCAGTGATGGCCAGCGGTTCTGGCAGCAGGTTCAGCCGCATCTGGCGCGGCTGGGCATCGATCCGCTGTGCCTGCGCCGCCAGCATTAAGGCCGCGCCGCGATGACCGCGCGGTCTTGACACTCGCGATCAGGCCTACTAATTTGTCCCATTCGATCCGCCCCCTTCGTCTAGTGGCCTAGGACATCGGCTTCTCACGCCGGCAACAGGGGTTCGACTCCCCTAGGGGGTATTCCGTAAGTCTTGCAACAGATGGATTTTGCGAGCATGTTGGGCGTATCTGTCGAAGCGTCAAGGTCTTCCGTGACCTTGGCGGTTTTCGTTTTCGGCCCCTGCATTCGCCTTCGTGCGGCTTCTGCGCCGCCCCCGGAAGCATTTTCGTCGCCGCCTTCACGTCCTGCGAGCCCAGTCCCGCAACCGCGCGATCGAAGTGTTCATCCGTCATCTGCAGGTAATGCTTCGCCGCCACCGGTTCGCTGTGGCCGATCCACGCGCATCGGGAAGCTTGGCTCCGACGTCAGATGAACCGACCGACCCCGTTGATGCGCCGGCACGGCACGTTCGGAGGACGTGATCGAGCGTATCGAGGTTATTGAAGCGACGACCCCGGACGTGTGGGTCATCGCATCCCCTGTCAGAACCCCGCGCCCCCTGAAGCAACGGGTGGAGGCTGAGCAGCCGCCTTTTTGCCGCTGCGGCCGCTGGACCCAGGTACCCAAGGGAATCCAAACACTGCTATTGTCATGGCTGCACCTGAGCGGGCCATCGCCACCTGAATCATGCCGTTGCCGTCTTGAAGTCATGGGCCGGTTGGGGTGGTGCGACCTTTTTTACTCAGAAAGCGAGACCGTGGTGAGTTGGTTCAGCGCATTGTTCCATGGCCAGACCGTTGCATCGAGCATGACTATCCTCGGTATGGTCATCGCCCTGGGCTTGGCGATCGGTTCGGTCAAGATCAAGAGTATCGGTCTGGGCATCGCCGGCGTGCTCTTCGCAGGACTGCTGATGGGGCATGCGGGGTTGAAGATCAACCCCGAGGTTCTCGAGTTCGCCCGCGAGTTCGGGCTGATTCTTTTCGTCTACACCATAGGCATGCAGGTAGGCCCCGGCTTCCTGGCATCTCTGCGCCGTCAGGGATTGCCGCTGAACCTTCTGGCCATCGCCGTCGTCCTGCTCGGCGGCGCGGTGGCGTTGGGGATTCACTACCTGGCTGGCATCGAGATCCCGGCGGTCGTCGGCCTTTTCTCCGGCGGCACCACCAACACGCCCAGCCTCGCCGCCGCGCAGCAGGCGCTCAAGGACGTGCCGTATCTGTCTGTCGAGACCAGTAAGCTCCCGAGTCTGGCCTACGCAGTGGCGTATCCCTTCGGCATCATCGGCATTATCCTGGTCATGCTGTTTGTCCGCGTGCTGTTCCGCGTCAGCCTGGCGCAAGAGGAGCAGGCCCTTGGCGGGCAGAACCCCTCCGCGCAGCCGCGCGTGGCCCGGGCCAACTTCGAGGTGACCAACCCCAACCTTGTCGACGTGCAGATTCAGAACGTGCCGTTAATGAGGCGGTCTGGGCTGGTCATCTCCCGGATTCTCCAGGACGGCGAGTTGGGAGTTCCCCAGCCTGAGACACGTTTGCGACTCGGCGATGTTGTGCTGGCTGTAGGCTCACCGGAGGAACTCAACCAGCTGCGCATGGTCGTCGGTCGTGAGAGCACGACGGACCTGCGGACGCTGCCGAGCCAGATCACCACCAAACGCCTGATCGTCACCCGCAAGAATGTGCTGGGCCGGTCGCTGGGCGAGTTGGACTTCGTCCGCCGTTACGGCGTGGTCCTCGCACGCGTGAGTCGGACCGAGATCGATTTCACCCCAACCCCCGACTTCCGGCTGCAATACGGCGACACCGTCCTGGCCGTGGGTGAGACTCCGGGGATTCAGAAAGTCGCCGCCGAGCTCGGCGATTCGCCCAAGGCCCTCAATCATCCCCAGTTGATCCCGGTATTCCTGGGCATCGTCCTGGGCGTCATTGTCGGCAGCATCCCGATGTCCTTGCCCGGGGTGCCGGTCCCGGTGAAGCTCGGTCTGGCTGGCGGACCACTGTTCGTGGCGATCATCCTGAGCCGGATCGGACGCATCGGGCCGCTGGTCTGGCATATGCCTATCAGCGCCAACTTCATGCTTCGCGAAGTCGGCATCACCTTGTTTCTCGGCTGTGTCGGGCTGAGTTCAGGCGATATGTTCGTCAGCACGCTGACCGATGGGCCCGGCCTGCAATGGATGGCCCTGGCGGCTCTGATCACCC
Organism: uncultured Phycisphaeraceae bacterium; assembly: GCA_964502445.1. GTDB lineage: Bacteria > Planctomycetota > Phycisphaerae > Phycisphaerales > Phycisphaeraceae > CAZCWM01. Next base: position 32,415 of record CAZCWM010000008.1, read on the forward strand.
TCGTCCCGCTGCTGATTGTCGCGCTGATCGGGCGAATCATCCTCAAAATGAACTACTTGACGCTCTGCGGCCTGCTGGCCGGGAGCATGACCGACCCCCCCGCCCTGTCCTTCGCCCAGAACATCACCCACTCCGACGCCCCGAACGTCGCCTACGCCACGGTCTACCCCACGACGATGATCCTCCGCGTGCTCTGCGCCCAGCTCATGGTCATCGCCCTGATGCCGCAATGACTCCATGCCCCCCAGCCCGGCATTGACGTTGGGCAAAGCGGGTCCGGGGCAGGATTCGGCCGACGCCGGCGCTGTCGCAGCCGCTGGTATGAGCCAGCGATCGAGGCTGGGCGTCGCCGCTGGGCGGCGTCAAATCTGTATACTGTCCGATTCTCCAGCGGCCGCGCTTATGGGAGCGGGCCGTGGCTGGAGCCCTTGAAAATCCCAATTGTAAGCCAAGTCTTTTTGCGCTCAGGAGTATGACTCGATGGCCAGCCGTAAGCCGTATGTCGGTGGCAACTGGAAAATGAACCTGCACAAGGTCGAGGCGCTGGCGCTGGCTGAGGCGCTGGCCAAGGGCTTCACGGCCACGGACAAGGTGGACGTGGTCATCTGCCCGGCGTTCCCGTATCTGGCGGCGGTGGGCGAGGTGCTGAGCAAAGCTGGCTCGAAGATCAAGCTGGGGGCGCAGGACGCGTACTTCGAGAAAAACGGCGCCTACACCGGCGAGGTGAGCCTGAGCATGCTCAAGGACGTGGGCGTGGGCGTGGTGCTCCTGGGCCACAGCGAGCGTCGCCACGTGATTGGCGAATCGGACACCTTGATCAATGAAAAGGTTCTGGCCGCGCTGGAGGCGGGGTTCGAGGTGATTCTCTGCGTGGGTGAGACGCTGGAGCAGCGCGAGGCGGGCAAGACCGACGCGGTGAACTGGGGCCAGCTTGGTTATGGCCTGGCGGGCGTGAAGGCGCAGCAGATGGCGAAGGTGACGATCGCCTACGAGCCGGTCTGGGCGATCGGCACGGGCAAGACCGCGACGCCGCAGGACGCCCAGAAGGCGCACGCGGCCATCCGGTCCTTCGTGAAGTTTGGCCTGTTCAATGCCGAGGTGGCCGAGGCGCTGCGGATTCAATACGGCGGGTCGTGCAAGCCGGGCAATGCGGCTGAGCTGTTCGCCCAGAAGGACGTGGATGGCGGGTTGATCGGCGGGGCGGCCCTGAAGGCTGAGGACTTCCAAGGCATTCTGAAGGCGGCTGCGGCCGGCGCCTGAGGTTCTCAAGGCCGTGGTACACTCGTGCCCGGTTCACATGCAACGACAGCCGGTCCCGGACCGGCGGAAGCGAGGACGGACATGCTCTTTCTCGGCAGTTGGCTGGTGTCGCTGTTGGCGGTGCTCTTCTGTGCGGTCGCGGTGCTGATGATCCTGCTGATCCTGGTGCAGAAGCCCAAGGGCGGGGGGCTGGCGGGGGCCTTCGGCGGCGGTGGCGGCGGCGGACAGGGCGCGTTCGGCTCGAAGGTCGGCGATGTGCTGACCTGGGCGACGGTAGTCTTTTTCGTGGCGTTTCTGCTGCTGGCGATGGGGTTGACGTGGACGATCCGTCCGGAACATGAGCGTCAGCAGGAGCTCGCCCCGCCAGCCCAGACACCAGCCCGCGCCCCCGCGCAGACGCCGGTCAGTCCCGCAACCGACGTGACCGAAGGTATGGGCCAGACCGCGACGACGACGCCGGACGCTGGCGAGCCAGCCGCCGAGGCTGCGGAGGATGTGGCGCGGACGGCCGAATCGGTGGCGCAGGACGCCGCGCAAGCGACCGATCCGGTGGAGCGGAGCGTCGAGCCGGCTTCGGAAACAGATATGCCTGCGGCGGACCAAACGTCTGGCGACGTTCCCGCCCAGTAATGTGTGACGGTATGGCATGCTGGCGGGCGAGGGCATTGACCGCACGCGGGTGAACCCGTGGATCGGGTCCGGACCGGACATTCGAAACGATCGGAGTCGTCGCGTGATCCATTCGATGACCGGCTTTGGCGACGCCGCGGGTGAGGTGCAGGGCGTTGTCCTGAGCGTCGAGCTGCGCAGCCTCAACAACCGTTATTTCAAGGCGACGCTGCGCCTGCCCGAGGATCTGGCGTCGCTGGAGGCGCAGCTTGACGCGCATCTGCGGCGCAAGATCGCGCGGGGGTCGGTGACGCTGTCGGTGAAGATGCGTCGTCCGGACGCGATGGCGGCAGGGCGGATCAACGCGGCGGTGCTGATCGACTACGTACGGCAGTTGCAGCAGATCAAGACGCAGAGCGGCGACGTGCGCCTGGCCGGGGCCGAGATGGTGCAGTTGCTGGGCCTGCCGGGCGTGCTGGAAAGCGGTCAGGACCAGGAGCAACTCCTGGCGACGGTGCGGCCGGTGGTGCTGAAGCTGGTCGACCAGGCGTACGAGAAGTTCATAGCCATGCGCCGCCATGAAGGCGAAGCGGTGGCTGAAGACCTTCGCGGTCATCGCCGGCAGATCGCCGGGCAGCTCGAGATCGTGCGGCAGCGGGCGCCGTTCGTGGTCGAGGAGTATCACGACCGGCTTCAGTCGCGGATCGAGGAGTTGATGGCCCGGGCGCGGCTGAAGGTGGATGAGATCGATTTGATCCGCGAGACGGCGATCTACGCCGAGCGGTGCGACATCAGCGAAGAGGTTTCGCGTCTGGGCGGGCACCTGGAGCATTTCGACCAGATTCTGGATGGCGACGGGGCCGAACCCATGGGCCGCACCCTGGAGTTCCTGGCTCAGGAGATGCTGCGCGAGGCCAACACCATCGCCAGCAAGTCCAATGACGGGCAGATCAGCCGGGCGACCGTGGCGATGAAAAGCTCGATCGACCGGATCAAGGAACAGACCCAGAACGTCGAATAGGCTCCCGGACGCCCGGTTACCGGTGCGTCCGCAAACGTTCGCCGTCCGTCGGCCGTAGAATAAAGCGTAACCCGTTGGCAGCCCTCCGCTTGGATGGGCTTGCGCACAGGTGGTCCGTGGCGGCGGCGCTGCCATGCCGTGTGCTGCCGGGCCCTCCAGCGCTACAGGTTCTCCGATGCCGCCTGATACCCCCGAGCCCCGACCCGCCACAGAAGCCGCCGCGGAAGTCGCGGCCCCGAGCGGTCCACCGTCGCAGATGCTCACCGACGGACGCAGCGGCGTGACGTCCGGGATCGGGTCGCAGCCGGTGTCGCACGCGGCCTCCGCGGCGGGCTCGACCGCCAGCGGCCAGATCGGCGGCGGATACAGCGTCTTCGACCCCTTCGAGCTGGCGATCGTGCTTTCGCATTTCGACGTCGGCCGCATCCAGGCGGTCCGCGAGTTCCGTCGCGGTTCGCGCAAGAGTCCGAAGCTGCTGATCCAGACCGAGACCGGCACCTACATGCTCAAGCGTCGCGCGGCCGGCAAGGACGACCCCTTCCGCGTCGCTTTCAGCCACGCCCTGCAGCTGTATCTGGCGTCGAAGCAGTTTCCCCTGCCGCGCCTCATGGGCACGCGCGGCGACAACCGGTCGATGTTGCAGTACCAGCACCGCATCTACGAAATGTTCGAATACATCAAGGGCGGCGGGTACGACAACTCGCTGGACGCCACCGCCAGCGCGGGCAAGACTCTGGCGCTGTTCCATAAGCTGCTGGCCGACTACCAGCCGGAGTATGAACCGCCGGTCGGCAGCTACCATGCCTCGCGCTCAGTGGCCCGGAGTATGGATACGATTCCGGGCGCGATCGCCAAGATCGATCCCAAATCAGCCGAGACCGAGTCGGACAAGATCGTCAAGGCTGTGGCGTACCTGCGGGCGGCCTACAACGAGGCGGCCATGCGGGTCAACGAGATCGGACTGTCGGACTGGCCGATGCAGATCACCCATGCCGACTGGCATCCGGGCAACATGCTTTTCCGGGGAAGCCGTGTCGTCGCCGTGATCGACTACGACGCAGCCCGCATCCAGCAGCGCGTCATCGACGTGGCCAATGGCGTTTTGCAGTTCTCCATTCTCGGCGGCGGGGACGACCCGTCGCAGTGGCCCAACTATGTCGACGCTGCCCGCTTCCGTCGCTTCATCGCCGGCTACGATTCGGTGCCCGGTTGCGTCATCACGCGGGCGGAGCTCAAAACGATTCCCTGGCTGATGATCGAGGCCCTGATCTGCGAAAGCGTGATCCCGATCGCGGCCACAGGCTCGTTCGCCCGCCTCGATGGCCTGGGCTTCCTGCTGATGATCGAGCGCAAGGTGCGCTGGCTGCAGGGCCACGTGGACAAACTCGTGGCGGCGATTGATGAGGCGTGATGGGCTGCATCTCTACAGCGACGGTTGTCATTGGTGGGCGGTGGCGGACCGCGTCGTTCACGTGCGCTGTGATCTTCGCGCTGATATGTCTGGGCCGTGCAGGCGCGGCCCAGACGGATGCGGCTGTGCGTTCGAGCGAAGCAGAAGGCCGCTTCGCGGAGCTTCTTGAAGAGCTCGATGCGGCCGATTACGCCACGCGCGAGGCGGCGACGCGGGCGTTGATGGATCATTCGGACCTGACGCGCGAGATATGGGAGCGGATGCTGCGCGCGGCTGCCACGCCGGAGCGGCGGCATCGACTGATCGCGGTGGGCGTGCATCTGGCGGTGCGGCAGCGCATCGGTCCGTGGCTTTCGGATCGGGACAACGGAGCACTGGGCATCCATCACGCGGGCGTGCCGGCCGACCAGAACATGCACACCGGTGAGCCGGCAGTGCGGGTCATCCGCACCGAGCCGGGCTTCCCCGCCCACGCGGTGCTGCGGCCGGGCGATCTGATCCTGGCGATTGACGAACAGCCTTTCCCGGACCACGCCGACAGCCAGGCGGTGGCCCAGGAGCTGGTTCGGATGATCGTCGGCCGCAAGTGCGGCCAAACGGTGCGGCTCACGATCTGGCGGGACGGTCAACGGCAGGAGGCGCCGTTGACGCTGAGTTCGACGCCGGCGTTGCGGCAGGCCATCGAGGCGGGCATGGCCGCCGAGGCCGAGACGGCCATTTTTCAGATCCTGGCGGAAGTGGCCGCCGGGGGGCCGCCGCTGGTTGCGCCCTTGCCGGCCCAGCCCGATCCGCCGCTCATGTCGACCGACCGGCCTTGACCGCCGGCAGGCGGCGTCTGAGAATGGCATCATCAAAAGACTCAGCCCGCACACCGGACGGGTGGGGCGTCGCATGGAGCTACGGATGCGGTTTGACGGCGAAATATGGCGGCAGGGGAGGGCAGGGCTGGCGGTGGTAGCGGCCTTGGGTCTGGCCTTGGCCGCGTCGACAGCCTGGGCCTGCCCGATGTGCGCCGATAACCTGCCCACCCAGGCGGCCCAGGAGTCAGGCGGGGCGGCGGCGCTTCCGAATGTCGCGCAGGCCGTCAGGGATGCGGACGGGTCGGCCGCGCCGCCGCGTGCCGATCTGGCACGCGGGTTTTATCTGTCGATTCTGCTGATGCTGGCGGTGCCCTACACGATGCTTCTGGGCGGGGGACTGGTGCTCTGGCGGCTGGTGCGGCGGCGGCAGGCGTTGGAGGCGGTCGCTCGGGCGACAGTCACCCAGGCCGCATGATCCGCAAGTCTTGACAGCAATCGGGTGTCGGACCTGCTTCACGGGTCGGCGGGGTGGTCACTCATATCGTCAGTTTGTGGTAGGCGCGGCCGTTTCGCCGCGGGCGAAGCTCAGGGTCCTTTGTCTCGGAGGCCGGCCCATGCGCGGATTACTGCTGACTCTCTGGCTGACGGCGGCTGTCGCCATCGTCGTGATGGTGGTTCATCCGACCCTGGGCGTGGCGTGGGGCTCGCCAGCCGCGACGGTGGCGATCGGGCTGGTCGGCCTGGGGTTGTGCGTACATGCCCGCGAGCGCGCGTCGCAGGCGGCCAGTGAACTGGCCGACGCCGACGACCTGCCGCGAGGCCGCTACTGAGCGGTCAGCTCGTTCGTCGCTGCATCAGACACATCCACGCCAGCGCGCCGGACGTCTGTTCAAAGCGGATGCGCTCGAGGTGATGAATCTTCATCCACGGTTCGACCGCGGCGACGATGTCGGCCGCGGACAGCCGCGGCGGGCTCTGCCGGCCCGGGGCGCGCTGTTCATCCGCGTTGCCGCAGAGGGTCAGCCAGAAACCACCGGACGCAAGGGCGAGGGCGATATGCTGCACGAAGCGCGGCCGATCGGCGGGGACGACCGAGTGGAAGCAGCCGCGATCGAAGGCGAAGTCGAAGGTGCCCGGCTCGAAGTCCGGTGGCAGGCCTTTCATGATGTCGCCGCAGACGAAGCGTATCTCGCCGGGCAGGCGGTCGGCCGCGGCGGCCTTGCATCGCGCGGCCGCGATCGCCGTCGGGGCCAGATCCATCGCCAGCACGCTCAGGCCTCGCCGGGCCATGGCCACGGCGTTGGTTCCGGTTCCGCAGCCGATCTCCAGCGCCCGGCCACGGCGCAGGTCCAACTGGTCGAGCCAGTCGAGCAGTGGTCTGGCCGGCTGGGGACTATCCCAAGGCAGGTCACCGCGTTGATAGCGCAGATCCCAGCGTTCGACGGACTGAGGCATGACGGTCTCCGGCCGTGGGGACGGTTGCGGCTTCGCGGGTAAGGATGGCGTATGCCCCGCCGCGCGATGGGGGCCGATCAGTGGGTGTGATGTTGTTTGACGCGATCGAGTCTGCGGTTGACGCTGACCTTCAACGAGTCGGCGGCGTGGCTGATGACCGAATAGAGATCAACCTCCGCCTTCTTGATGAGCACTTCGTCACCGGTGGCGAGCTTGACGATGATCTCGCACTGCATGTCAACGCCGCCCTTCGGGCCGTTGAGATCGCGCAAGCGCACATCCACGCGCTGGACATCCTCGGCATGCTGGTCGAGGGCGGCCCCGACGCGGCGGCGGGTGTGCTCGACAATGGCGTCGGTGAGATGGAGGTTCACGCCCTGAATATCCATGTTCATAGAGTCCTCCTGTGCGTGCGGCAGGCCGCGGGGAAATCGGGCCCGTGCGGTCTCGTGGCTCCCTGAAGGGGTATACGTACGCTGGCGGCAGATGGTTTCCCGGGGTTGAGGCGAAAAGGCCGCGGAGCCGCTACCATGTAGCGGTGGCTGCACGCATGCAGCATCGCCCCTGAGGCTTGGCGTGCCGCTCGCGACACAGACGCGTCATACCGTCGCGTGATCACACTTTTTGCACCGTTATTCTGCGATCTCGCCGCGCGGGCTGGCGAGGCCGATGGACACGCACTTATGACTTCAGCAACCCGGACCGCTTCTCCCGTCGCCGCGCCGCCGGCTGAACTCGAACCCCGCGCCGCCACGGACGAGGCGACCGCGTCGGTTCGTCACGGATTCAACTGGCGTCACCTGGATTGGCCGGTGGTCGTGGGCATCACGCTGCTGCACCTGGGAGCGGTGGCGGCGCCGTTCTTTTTTTCGTGGTCGGGCCTGGCGCTTCTGCTGGCCCTGGTCTATGTCAGCGGCGGCCTGGGCGTGACGCTGTGCTTCCATCGCCTGCTGACGCATCGCAGCTTCAAGACGCCGCGCTGGTTCGAGTATTTCCTGACGATGTGCGGCTGCATCGCGTGGCAGGGCGGGGCCATCCAGTGGGTCGGCACGCACCGCATCCACCACAAGCATTCGGACAGTGATCTGGACCCGCATACGCCCAACCACGGTTTCTGCTGGGCTCACACATTCTGGTGCATGCATAAGTACCCCGACGGTTACAACGCCGCCGCCGCCGCGAAAGATCTGCAGCGTGACAAGGTGCACCGCTGGCTGAACCGCTTTTTCTGGCTGCCCCAGGCGGGGCTGGCGATCGGGCTGTTCGCGGCCGGGCAGTGGCTCTGGCCGCTGCTGGGCTTCGAAGCCGCAGGCCTGTCGTGGTTTCTCTGGGGCGTCTGTCTGCGCACGGTGATCGTGTACCACGGCACATGGTTTGTGAACTCGGCCTCGCACACCTGGGGCTATCGCAATTTCGAGACCGGCGACCGATCTACCAACCTGTGGTGGGTGGCGCTGCTGAGTTTCGGCGAGGGTTGGCACAACAACCATCACGCCCAGCAGCGATCGGCGGCCCACGGGATGCGCTGGTGGGAGCTGGACCTGACCTACCTGACGATCAAGGCGCTGGCGCTGATCGGTCTGGCGCGGGACGTGGTGGAGCCCCAGCGGCCGGCCTGAATCCGTCCGAGCCGCATCCTGACGGTCAAGAAGGGGAAAGACGCGGCGCCGAGGGCGTCCGCGGGCGGCGGCGCAACAAAACGGCCCGCCGCGGGGGGTTCCCGAGGCGGGCCTCAATCCGTGGGGTGGGCTGCACGAGCAACACCCGTCAGAGCTGCTCAGCAGTGCAGCCCCCGTGTACAGTCGTTAATCACTGGATCACCTCCTTCTTAGAAAAGCCGCTCCAGCCGTCGTCCGCCCTTCAGGCCCCATGCCCCCACGGGCTGCAAGCCGCGAGAACGGACCGCCGGATTTTCTCCGCCCGGCAACGTCTTACCGGGCACCACGCTCGCCCACCAGGAGGACTGGCGGACGCTCGGCCAGCGTTTCGCAACTCGGGAAGGCGACGGTTTGTCCGCCGTTTCACGAGCGCGATCGGCTGACATGGCTATTATCGACCACAGGGGGCGAAGGTCAACGATTTTTGGCTTTTTCGAGCCGACTTTTTCAGCGTGGCGGGGCAGACAAGGACGTGCGCAAACATGCGCGATGACGGCCGGCCGGCGCGGTCAGGCGTTGGCCGCTTCGATGGCCTGCACTTTTTCCAGGCGTCGCTGAAAGCGCTCTTCGGTCTGGAAGCGAGCGGCCAGAAAGGCGCGGATCAGCCGCCGGGCGACCTCGATACCGACCACGCGAGCTCCCAGGCACAGCACATTCATATCGTCATGCTCGACGCCCTGGCCGGCGGAGTAGGTGTCGTGGCAGACCGACGCCCGCACGCCGCGATGTTTGTTGGCTGCGATCGCCGCTCCGACGCCGCTGCCGCAGAGAATGACGCCGCGATCCGCCTGTCCATGCTGGATGGCCTGACAGACATAGCGGGCATAGTCGGGGTAGTCGTCGGCGGGCTCGTATTGGTGCGCCCCCAGGTCGAGCACCTCGTGGCCGGCGGCCCGGGCCTCGTCGATCAGGGCCTGCTTCAGATCGTAGCCGCCGTGATCGGCGGCGATGGCGACTTTCATGCGACGACTCCCTGCCCCGGCGGCCCCGGACTTACCGCCTCAGGCGTTTGGTCAGACGGCCGGCCCGTCAGCTCAGGACGGATCTCGCGGGACCCGACGTCAGAGCCCACGGCGGGGTGATGATAGACAGTTGCAGCCGCTGGACGCAAACCTTCGCCATCAGGCACAAAAAACAGATCAATCAAACTTTTGACGTGGCCCTGCGGGCGATTGGCGTTTAGATTTCAACGCGGCGGTCTCGGCGGTGAGTGTGCGAGGCCTGGGGGCCATTTTTATCTTGTGAGGGAAGTTGCGATGAAGGCACAGGTTGTGTCCAATACAGTGGTTGCGTGCGTGGTCGGCATGGTTGCCACGCTGCTGACGGCGGTGCCGGCGGTAGCGGGGAGCTTCACGCCCATGACCGGTGTGGAACTCGATGGCATGTACGTGCAGGGCATGTCGGCCGATGGCACGGTCGTGGTCGGCGAAGGTTGGCTGGCGACCGGCACGGGCGGCACGTTCCTGTGGACCTCGTCGGACGGGCTGACGATGATCCCCGGCGTGCCCGGCGCGGATTGGGGCCACACCGATGTGCTGGCGCGCGATGGAACGTCGGTGGGCGGCACAGCCTTCAACAACCTGGACGGTTGGCAGTATGGCCACGTGCGCGACCTGGCGGACGGCAGCCTGCACTTTGTGCCAACAGCCGACCCCGCCGATGGCACGATGGTGGGGGCGCTGTCCTTTGACGGGCAGATCGTGGTTGGCAGTGTCTATCCGGCGGTCAACCCCAGCTTCGGGCAGGGTATCGTCTGGCAGCGTGCGACCGATGCGGTGCAGGTCATCCAGCCTCCGACCGGCTGGGAGTCGCTGGGGTTGTGGTCGGTGTCCGCGGCTGGCGACGTCGCGGTGGGCATGGTGTCGCGGACCGATCCGGTCGACGGGCATCGCACCCAGGGCGTGCGCTGGCAGAGCGATGGAACCGTGACGCTGCTGGGGCTGCTTGAGGGTTACCAGCACAGCAACGCCCAGGCGGTGTCTGCGGACGGCTCGACGATTGTCGGCACCAGCTCCGTCGATGACGGCGACTGGAGCACTTCCGACGTGGTGACCGCGGTCCGCTGGACGCAGGCCTCGGGCCTCACGCCGCTGGGGGCTCTGCCCGGTGACGACTCGAGCCGGGCCACGTTTGTCTCGGCCGACGGATCGGTGATCGTTGGTGAGAGTTACCTCACCGACACCTGGATCGAGCGTCCGTTCCGCTGGACGGCCGCGGGCGGGATCGCGCCCTTGGCGCTGCCGGCCGGCTTCGACCGCGGCTACACCCGCGGCATGAGCGACGATGGGCGGGTCATCATCGGCCAGATCATGGATAGCACCTGGACCGTCGAGGCGGCCTACGTGTGGGACGCGTTGCATGGCACGCGGCTGCTGGCGGACATTCTGACCCAGGGGCTGGGTCTGGATCTGGGGGGGCTGAATCTCGTCAGCGCCCAAGCCATCTCGGCGGACGGACTGACCCTCGCCGGCATGGGGCGCGACGCCCAGGACATGAGCCACGGCTGGGTCGCGTCACTCACGGGTGAGATCGGCGACTACAACCAGAGCGGCGACACGAACACCGAAGACATCAATCCGTTCATCCTGGCGCTGACCAATCCGACGGCCTACGCGGCCGCGTATCCCTGGGTCTTCGCGCCGGGCATCGATCCCAACGGCGATGGCAAGATCAATACCGAAGACATCAATGGGTTCATCGCCGCCCTGACCGGCGGGGCGCGGAGCAGCGCAACTCCCGCGCCCGAGCCGTCGGCGATGATCGTCCTGTGTCTGGCGGCTGCGGCTGGCGGCATGAGGCGGCGGCGGTAGCATGGCGTGGCCGGCTCGGGTCGGCGGATTCCGAGACTGGCCGCACCATGAAATCCATCGAGCATCTTCATCGCAGCATCGATCGCTTCCAGCAGGTATTCTGGGACAAGCGCGCTTCCGCGGCCGGCGACCACCCGCCGGTCGCGGTGGCGCCGTCTGAAACGTTCATGCCCATCGCCTATCTGCGCCGACCGTTCGAGAAGACGCATCTTGAACCGGCCGATGTGACCCCTGAACGGGTCCGCACCGACTACGAACACGCCGCGCCGCACCGGAAGGTGACGGGCGACGATTTCATGCCTTTCGTCACGCCGTGGCGCGCGGTCCCGTGGCTGGAAGCGATGTGCGGCTGCCCGGTTCGGTATGCCGACGGCTCGTTGTGCCCGGACCACTTCGTCGCCTCGGCCTCGGAACTGGCGGCGACGCCGATTCCGGCCGACGTGCGCTGGATCGATCGGATGGCCGCGTTGATCGGCCGGCAGCTTGCGGCGTTGCCAGCCGATGCGTTTGTGAGCCCCACGATCCTGCGAGGACCGGCCGACGTGATCGCCGCCATGCGCGGGCAGGTCGAGTTTTTCACGGATGTGGTCGATTCGCCTGACGTGCTGCGCGCGACGGCCGGCCGGGTGGCGGACCTTTTCATCGGCGTGTTGCGGCATCACTTTTCGCTGGTGAAGCCGAAACTTGGCGGCTGGGTGCACAGCTATGGCTACTGGTCGCCGCACCCGACGGTGGTGATTCAGAACGACGCGATGGGCATGTGCGGGCCGCGCGTCTATCGCGAGCTGTTCCGCGAGCACGATCAGCGCATGGTCGCGGCGTTGGGCCCGGGCGTTTTCTTTCATCTGCATTCCACGGGCATGGCCCATTGGCCGGACGTCCTGGAGATCGACGGTCTGGCGGGCCTCGAGCTGTCGGTCGAGCGCATCGGACCGCCGCTGGCCGACCTGACGCCGATGATTCGCGCCGTGCTGGAGCGAAGCCGGCTGATCCTGTTTGTCGAGCACCACATCGTGCAGCTTCCACAACTGCTGCGTGACGTGCCGCATGAGGGGCTGTTCGTGATCGTCCCCGACACTCACCTGCCGACGGAACAGGCTTTTCAGCGGTTTCTGGCCGACTCGTTCAGCGCCTGAACCGCCCTTGGCGTTGGGCGTTGGCGGCAGCGATCGGATATCGTCATGGCCGAGGGTCGACGATGTCCGACAACAGGTCAGACAACACGAGGTCGCGTGCGGGCAGCCGCATGGGCGGGGTGTTTCTGCTCCTGCTGGCGGCTGGGGCGGGTTATATCCTGCTGACTCTGCCGGGCTCGGTGATAGAAACGTATGACCGGGCTGCGGCGCGCGGACCGGCGTGGGCGTATGGCTATCTGGCGTGCATGGTGCTTGGCGGTCTGCTGATCGCGGCGGTGGCGGCGCGGGTGGCGTATGGAATATGGCGCAACACGCGCCGGCGACGGGAGCGCAAGGTCCGCGACGTCCGCAGTCCGGCCCAGCTCAGCGCGGCCGAGCGACAGGCGGCATTCACCGAAGCGCTGGGCGAAGCGAGGCAAGCGGTCGCGGAACTGCAAGCCGATGACGCGCAAAGTTCGCCGGCGGCGGTGATCGACCAGCGGGTGCGTGCGGCCGAGCGGAAGATCGAGACGCAGCGGCTGGAGATCGTCGCGTTCGGCACGATTTCCAGCGGCAAGTCAGCGCTGCTCAATACGCTGGCGGGGCGTGAAGTTTTCGAAACGTGTGTCAGCGGAGGCACCACGACGCGCCGGGCCGAGACGCCCTGGCCGGGGGCCGACCGCGTGGTGCTGGTCGACACGCCGGGTCTGGGCGAAGTCCACGGAGGTGAGCACGAGGCCATGGCCCGTGAGGCGGCGGCCGACGCGGATCTTGTGCTGCTGGTGCTCGATGGGCCGCTGCGCGAGAGCGAGGCGGCGCTGGTGCGGATTCTGGAGCGCATGGACAAGCGGCTGGTGGTGTGTCTGAACAAGGCGGACTGGTACGAGCGACAGGACGCCCAGGCGTTGCGCAACCAGGTGATCGAGCAGTTGCGTGAGCACCTGAAGGGATCCCCGTCGACGCGGCTGGATGAGCGCGACGTCGTGCTGGTGCAGGCGAGGGCCTCGGCGCGACAGCGGGTGCGGCGCGATGCGCAAGGCCGCGAACGCGTTGAGACCGTGGATGTCGAGCCGGACATCGACGCCCTGGCGCGGCGGCTGGTAGCGGTTGTCAAGCATGACGGGCGGGATCTGCTGCTGATGAACCTGCTGATGCAGTCGCAGGCGCTGGCGGCGGAGGCCAAGCGCCACCTGGGATCGGTTCTGGACGAACGCGCGGACCAGATCATCCGCCGGTACATGTGGCGCAGCGGGGCGGTGGCGGCGGCGGTGCCGTTTGCGAGTGTGGACATCGCGGCCGGTCTTAGCATCTCGACGAAGATGGTGCTCGAACTGGCCCGCATATACCGCCAGCCCGTGGACCTCGACACCGCGCGGACGCTGCTCAAGGAGCTGGGTCGGAATCTGGCGACGATCCTTGGTTCGCACGCGGTCGGGCCGGCGCTTGCGTCGCTGGCGGGCTCGGCGCTCAAGACGGTGCCGGGCGTGGGCACGATCACCGGCGGGCTGGTGCAGGGGCTTGCCCAGGCGCTGGTGACGCGGTGGATCGGCCGCGTGTTCGTGGTGTATTTCAAACAGCAGATGCACGCACCGGCCGGCGGACTGGCGGGTGTGGCGCGGCGGCAATGGGACGAAATGCTGCGCGACGAAGGTCTGGGGAAGCTGGCGCGCGAGGCGGCGCAACACCTGAGCGCAAGCGATGACAGGCGGGATCGGCCGGCATGAGCGAGCACGGGCACGAACACGACCGCGGTCATGCGTCCGCCCATGACATGCAGTACGAGCAGGCGCGGCAGACCGTGCAGCGCACACTCGGCGATCTGGCCCAGTGCACCGAGGCCGAGCGGGCGGAGTTGGAAGCCGAGGCACGACACCTCGAAGCCACGACGGCCAAGCTCGAGACCGGCCGCGTGGATATCGCCGTGGTCGGCGAGATCAGCACGGGCAAGAGCGCACTCATCAACGCCCTGGTTGGCGAAGCGAGGGCCGAAGTGGATGTGCGCGGCGGGTGGACGCGGCAGGCCTGGCATGTTCCGTGGGATGGCGCGGGCTATGTCATGCCCGGACTGGGCCAGTCCAGCGTCGTGCTCATCGACACGCCGGGACTCAATGAAGTCGACGGGCAGCAGCGGGCCCAGATCGCCGACCAGACCGCCCGCCATGCGGACGTGATTCTCTTTGTCACCGATTCGGATCTGAACCATGTTGAGTTCACGGCTCTCAAGCTTCTGGCCGAGGCGGGTAAACCCCTGGTGCTGGTGCTCAACAAGGCCGACCTCTATACCGAGGTTCAGTTGGCGCAATTGCGGGCGGCGCTGGCTGCACGCCTGGGCGAACTGGTGGGCGAGCAGGATCTGATCGCGACGGCTGCGAACCCGCGTCCGGTCGAGGTGCTGGTCGAGGCGGCGGATGGATCGGTGTCGCGCGAGCGGCGCGAGTCGAAGCCGGATGTCGAAGCGTTGAAGCTGCGTGTTCTCGAACTGCTGGAGCGCGAGGGTAAAGCGCTGGCGGCGCTCAACGCCGCGCTGTACGCCGCGGACGCCAGCGACCGCATCGCCTCGGTGAAGATCCGCCTGCGCGATCAGACCGCCCGGCGTCTGATCTGGAGTTACGCCGCGTCGAAGGCGGTCGCCGCGGCCGCCAATCCACTGCCCGCCCTGGATGTCGTGGGCGGCACGCTGGTGGACGCGAGCATGGTGGTGGCGCTGGCCCGCCTGTATCGCATCCGTCTGACCACGGCCCATGCGTCGAGGCTGATCAACGCGATTCTTCAGGCGGCCGGCTGGGTGACGCTCTCGGAAATCGCCACGCATGTGGGCGCCTCGCTGCTGAAGGGGTTGACGTTCGGCCTGAGCACGCTGATCACCGCGCCGGTACAGGGTGCAGCCGCGGGATATGGCTCGTTCATCGTGGGGCAGGCGGCGAAATACTATTTCGAGCACGGGGCGAGCTGGGGCGGCCGCAGCCCCAAGGCCGTGGTGCGCGAGATCATCGAGGCCAGCGATCGGGCGTCGATTCTCGAACGGCTCAAGGACGAGGTCTGCGCGCGGCTGCGACGCAACCGGCACGCGCGCGGCGATGAACGTGAGGTTTGACGGCCATCGCACGGCCGTCGGGATTACGATGGGAACCGCAGCACCCCCACGTCACATCGAGGGGCTGCGGGTGGCTGGCGGCGGAGCGTTGGCCGCATCTCTTCAAAGTCGGCCCAGGCCTGGAGGTGAATGATGATCGAAAGTCACGCCATTCGAAATCGGGGCGCGGTGGTCACGGTGCTGCTGGCATGGAGTGTTATGTATGGCGGCGCGGCATGGGCCCAGGGGCCGCGCGTGTTCGTGGCCGAGTCTCAGCCGGCCGAGGCCAAGGACTGGTTCGACAGCGGCGTGCTGGCGCGGGAGCTGTTCCGCCAGGCCCTGCTGGTTGCCGCGCGTGATGAGCTGAATCTGCCGACGCGCGATGTGGTCCTGGGCGAACCGCGGGTTGACGATCAACCGGTAATCGGCCTGCTCATGCACGCGGAGCGCGGGTATCGCATCCGCCTCACGGTGACGATGCGGATGGCGCCTGACGGCCCGGAAGGGCAGATGCGACTGCCGGACATCGCGTGGCGGCCGTCCGGACCGGCGGATCGCTGGCCCCTCCTGCTTGACGCGGCGGAACAGGCCTCGCGCCAGGACATGCCGAAGATCCTGCGCCGAGCCCGATTCCAGGGTGAGGCGCTGGCTCTCTCGCCCGAGCGTGCGATCCCGGACGACATGGGGGCGAAGCTGGCGGCGATCGACTTGTTCAGTCAGTTCGAAGCGGTGCGCCAGGCCCACCTGCTTGCGGCCGAGTGGGGCCAGTCGCCGGCGACGTTGGCGGCTCTGATTCGCGGTTACGCGAATCTGTCCATACTGACGGATCATTTCTGGTCGCCGATGTCCAAGGCCCTGGGAGCGCGGTCGCTGCTGTATGCGCAGCGCTGGTGTGCGCGGGAACCGGATCGGCCCGAACCGCTGTGGCATCGCGCGTATGCGTGGTGGGCGGTGGGCGTGCCCCGGCAGGCGCAGCTCGATCTGGCCGCGGCCGACGCCTTGCACGATGGGCAGACGCTTGAGCAGGCGACCGACGTGAACCGCCCGGCATGGCTGGACCTGCTGCGTCTGGCGCTGGTCCATGACTATGCGACCCTCCTGGCGCGGGTGGATGCGGCCGATGCCGAGGCGGGGCTGGCGGGCTTGCTCGCGGTGCGGGTCGTCGAGATCGACGCGGGCACAAGCCTGACGGTGTCGGTGACGCGCAAGGCCCAGAAGGCCGCGCCCGATTCACTGTGGCTGGTGGATGTGCTGGCCCAGGTCGCGGGCGTGGCGCTCAACCATCGGGTGACGTATGAAGGGCCGGAACTGCTGGCGTCGTTGCTTCAGCGACGGTTGCCGCCGGTGGTGCGATCACGCCTGCCGCAGGACGCGGAGAGTTACCGGCGGGCGCCGACGCGGCGGGATGCGGCCGTCGCCCTGATTCAGGTGACGAGGGAGGCGACGGCCCTGGCGCTGACGTGGTCGGACGATGACGGCGGCGAAGCCGATGCGGCCGCGGGCCTGGAACGGGCCGGGCTCAGCTGGGCGGTGTTGGGCACGATGATCGACGAGGCCAACGTCCTGCAGATGGCCCGGCGCTTGCGGTTCGAGGCCCGCGATCTGGCCTGGAGCCACGAGCACGTCGAGAAGTTCGTCGCCTCCCTGATGCCGGCCGTGGAGCACCACCCTTTCGCGGCGTACTTCAAGAGCTGGGCGCTGCGGCTTCCCGATGAGCAGGCGAAGGCGGCCGAGCTGTTCGCGGCGATCGACGCGCCCGATATCGGCCTGTCGTCGCAGTGGGTGACGCAGCGGGCCAGCAGTCTGAACGTCTGGCCGTCGGTCTCCGAGCTGGCGCTGCGGCGCAGCTGGAACATCGACGCCACGCAACGCGACCTCTACCACGCGATGTCGGTGTGGCGAACGGCGGAGAATCGACGCTGGCTGCTGGGCTGGATGCGCGGCATCGCCCCGACAAGTCCCGCGACGGTGGCCCAGATGATCTACCTCGCCGAGAAGGAAGAAGACGTCGCCGAGGTCGACGCACGCCTGGAGCAGTGGATGCGCGATTACCGCGACCATCCGGGGGTGCTCCGCGCGATCGTCGGGGCCCTGAAGGACCGCGAGCGCCTGGACGAGGCGATTCCGCTGCTGGAACACTACATCGACATCGCGCCCGCGAGCTGGCCCATCGACTACCTCGCGTGGATCTACCAGCAGCGCGATGACGACGCGAAGTGGCTTGAGACCAAGAAGCGACGCTTCGAGTTTGCCTCCCATGGCCTGGACCACGCCCAGGCGGCTAACGATATCGCCAACCGCCTGATGTATCGCGGCAGGTTCGACGAAGCCCTGCCCTGGGCTGAGCAAGCGGCGCAGTCCGGCGCGGGCTGGGCGATGACGACGCTCGCGGCCTGTTACGAGGGCCTCGGTCGCCTCCCGGAGGCTGAACACATGATCCGGCGCGTCGCCCACCGGTATGAGGCATCGCAACTCAACTGGTATCTGTGGTGTCGACGGACGGGTTATGGCGACGTGGTGGCGGCGGCGGACTTCGCGGCCGAGCAGTTGGCGGCGGTGCGCAGCGGCGAGCCGGCGTTCTCACTGGACGACTGGACTCGGATCTCGGTGCGTGTGCATGACGATGATCTGAACGCCGTCGCCGCTGCGGCCGAGGCGGCTTACACGCAACCGGATCAGATATCGTGGGGTCTCATGGCCGCGACGGTTTGCGATCAGGTGGGCGATATCGAGCGTCGCGATGCTCTGATGCGGCGCCTGCTGGCGGACTGCGAGCAGAAGAAGTGGGACGGCTGCCTGGAACTGTTCAAGGCTGTCACCAGTGCATGGGCAGGCGATACAACATCGCTACCTGCGGAGAAGCTGGACGAACTGGTGAACAACAGTGGATCGAGTATGGACAACTGGGCGCGGCTGATGCTGGCCGAAGTCTTGTGGCGGCTGGATCGGCGTGACGAATCGCGGGCCCTGCTCGCCAGGGAATTGAAGCTGACCAGCATCTCATGGACCGGCTACCACTGGGCCTGGAAGCTGGCCGAATGGATGGAGCTTGACCCGCGGCAGGTGCGAGGCTGGCCGGACGTGGCGCCGCGGGCGCTGGATCCCGCAAGGGTTCCGATGCCGGCTCAGACGGCGCCGTCCGCCCCGCCAGCTCCGTGAGGCGGTGTCACAGCCCATCCGGAGCCAGCGGGTGAACCATCCGTCGATGCGGGCCGACGCCGGGGATGAGGAAGATCTCCGAGTCCGTCCGCCAGCCCATGCGGCGGTAGAAGTCCACAGCCTCGGTGCGGGCGTGACACCACAGCAGGCTGGCGCCGAGGTCACGCATCTGGCTGCATCCCAGGGACAGCAGCGCCCGGCCCAGTCCCTGCCCTTGCCAAGGCTCGTCGGTGGCCATGCCGCGCAGGCGCATGGCGGGCCGGCTGGCATAATCTTCGGGTAGAAAGCTCAGGCACGCGAGGCAGCGAGCCTCGGATGAGGTGTCGGTGGTGAACGCCCCGAAGTGGCGGGCTGTGGGATTGTTGTCGCCGTCGAAGTTCGCTTCCTGCACCGGCCGGCCTGGGCGCAGCACGCGATGCCGCAGGTCGAGAATCTCCTCGACCGCGGCCGGGCGCAGTATGAGCGTCTGGCCTCGCAGGGTGAGCTGCTGCATGCGCGTCATCATAGGCTGGCGGCAACGGCAAGGGCCCGCAAGCCGCCGCCTTGCCGGCCGGTTCATGGCTGTTAGAGTGCCGGCCCAGGGAGTTCAGCGATGCCGATGCGAGACTGGCCGGCCGAAGTGATCGAATTCCGCGACCCCGTCAGCGGCGCCAGCGTGCGTCAGCTCACCGACCACCGCGCCCACAGCCACCACCTCTACTTCACCAACCCCGGCTGGTTCGCCGGCGGGCGCAAGCTGCTGATCGCCTCCGACCGCGGCAACCGCGCGAACCTCTATGCCGTCGAACTGGCCAGCGGCGCCATCGAGCAACTGACCGATCTCGAACCTGTGAGCAAACCCCGCGAATTGAGCTTCCTGCGCGCCTCGGTCAATCCCGTGCGCGATGAAGCCTACTTCTGGTATGGCCGACGCCTGATCGCCCTCGACCTGGTTTCGAAGAAGCAGCGGACGCTCTACGAGGTGCCCGACGGCTTCATCGACTCCATGAGCAACGTCACTGCCGACGGACGTTACGTGTGCGCCGGCCTGTTCGAGGATCTGTCAGGCCGCATCCGCACCGATCTGGAGCACGGGTACGTCGGCTTCGCCCAGACGTGGGAGGCCCGTCCGCTGTCGCGCGTCATCCAGGTGGCTGTGGACGGCTCGGGGGGCCGCGTCGTCCACGAGGAGCGGAGCTGGATCGGCCACGTCAACACCTCGCCCACCCAGCCGCACCTGCTGACTTTCTGCCACGAAGGACCGTGGGACAAGGTCGATCACCGCATCTGGGGCCTGGACGTGCGTGACGGTCGGGCGTGGAAAATTCGCCCCTGCGAGCAGGGTGAATACCTCGGTCATGAGTACTGGCTGGCTGACGGCCGGCGCGTCGGCTACCACGGCCGCACGCCCGCCGGGCCGGTGTACGGCTGCATCGGTTACGACAACACCGACCGCGTCGAGGCGCCGTTCCCGCACGACTCGATCCATTTCCACAGCAACGATCTGTCGCTGATCGTCGGCGACGGGACGCACAGCCGCCGGCAGGTATTGCTGTGGCGTTATCGCGACGGCGCATTCGAGGGACCGCGCGTGCTGTGTGAGCACCGCGGATCGTGGCATGTGCAACAGTTGCATGTGCATCCGCGTTTTTCGCCGGACGGTCGGCAGGTGGTGTTCACCGCCGACCCGCAGGGCTACGGCCAGGTGTTTCTGGTCGATGTTCCCGATTTTGAAGCGCTGTCCGAGCGGACGTGAAGAGACGCAGGCGACGGCTCGGGAGGAATGGGAAACGTGGACTGGGCGTATCTGCTTAAGAGCGTCATTGGCCTGCTGGCGGTCACCGATCCGGTGGGCGTTGTGCCGATCTTTCTATCGGTGACGTCCGGTCAGTCGCGGCCGGAGCTTCGCAAGATCATCTGGCGGACGACCGTCACGGTGCTCATCACCCTGACGGTGTTCGCGTTGATCGGGCAGGGCATTCTGTGGGCCTTCGGCGTGACGCTCCCGGCTGTGCGGACCGGCGGCGGCCTGCTGCTGGTGCTCATGGCCCTGCCGATGCTTCAGGGATCGATCAGTCCCGGCAAGCAGAGCCCCGCTGAGGCGGCGGAGATCATCAACCGCCGGTCGGTCGCCATCGTGCCGCTGGGTATTCCGCTTCTTGCCGGGCCGGGCGCGATCAGCGCCGTCATGCTGCTGGCCCAGCAGGCGGAAACGCCCGCGCGCATGGGCGTGCTGGCGATCGCCATCGCGGCCACGGGCCTCGCGGTTTACCTGTGTCTGCGACTGGCGGGCCGTTTGCAGCGGCTTTTCGGCGAGACCGAGCGGGCTGTGCTCAACCGGGTGGTCGGCCTCATCACGCTGGTGATCGGCGTGCAGTTCATGGCCGACGGGTTGAAGGGATTGTTCCCCGCGCTCGCGGGCGCGTGAGCGGAGGCGGACGATGATCGACGTCATTGTGGCCCTGGACACCGAAGACTACGTCACCCCGCAGGCGTGGGACGCCCAGAAATGGTGGGCCGACGAACTGGCGGCTCGCGGCATTCGAGGGTCGTTTCAGTGCGTGGCCGAACTGATCCGCACGCTCAAGCGCGAGGGACGCGGGGACGTGATCGACGCCCTGGCGGCCCATGAGATCGGCTACCACACCGATTTGCACTCCGTCCCGCCTACGCACGCGCATGCCCTGGCCTGTCTACCCTTGGCCGACGCGATCGCCTGGGTCATGCGCGCTGAAGCCGCCGGCTTCGCGGAACTCATCGCCACCTTCGGCCGCGTGCCCGTCAGCTTCTGCCCGCCCGGCGACGTCTGGACGCCCGCGACGATCCTCGCCCTCGCCCGCATGGGCATCAAGGTCTGGGCTGGCTCGACCGCGTTCGCCGCTCCCGGCCGGATCGGCTGGTGCCTGGGCATGCTTTCCTACGCCTACCACGTCGGCTTCGACGACCACCACTGGCGCGAGGACGGGGCCGCCCGCTTCCTCGCCGCCTTCAACGACTTCGCCGCCCGTGCCGCCGCGGCCAGCGCACAACCCGTTGTCTGCATCTGGACGCATCCGACCATGCTCGTCACGTCGCGTTTCTGGGACGTGCCCTTCACCGGCGGCAGGCCGGTCGCCCGCGAAGACCTGCACCCCGCGCCGCTGCGTCAGCCGCACGAGGTGCAACGCGCCAAGGACAACGTGCAGCGCGTCCTCGATATGCTGCAGTCGCGCAAGGACATCCGCTTCGTCGACCAGGCCGCGCTCTACGCCCGCTCTACCGCCCATGACACGCATCGCTGCGATCTTGACGCCCTGCTGGCCCAGCGCGGCCTGCAACCGGGTCAGGAACACCTGTTGCTGGACATTGACGATGTGGCCGACCGCAGCGACGCCGACGCCTTGGGCGTCCGCTTCAATCACCGCTGGCCGCCCCTGCCGCGCGACTTGGACTGGTCCAACCTCGAATCCCAGGCCCGCCGCCTGCTCTGGACCCGCCAGCCCGCGTGAGTGCGCGCCGTGAATCTTCACCACGAGCCGCGACCGTGAGGCAGCGGTTTCCAGACACCAATGGAACTCCCCCATGCCCGAGGTCATCATCAGCTTCGACACCGAAGACTTCGCCACGCCCCAGGCATGGGACGCGCAGCTATGGTGGGCTGACGAGCTGTCCGCCCGCGGCATCACCGGCCAGTTCCAGTGCGTCGCCCAGCTCATCCGCACGCTCAAACGCCGCGGCCGCGACGATGTCCTCGCCGCCTTCGCCCGCCACGACGTGGGTTACCACACCAAGGACCACTCCGTCCCGCCCGTCCACCCCGCCGGCGTCGCGGGCAAATCGCTGGTCGACGGCATCGCATGGATCCTCCGCCGCGAAGCCGACGGCTTCGCCGAGATTGTCTCGACCTTCAGCCGCGTGCCCGTGAGCTTCGCCGCCCCCGGCCGGGCGTGGACCGCCCCGACGCTGCTCGCCATGGCCATGCTCGGCATCAGGACCTGGTGCAACCCGACCTTCCTGCTCCAGCGCGGCCGACCGACGTGGTACTGCGGCCTCATGGCCTTCCAGTACGACATGGCCTTCGACAACTATTTCGACCCCGGCTCTTCAGATGCCGGCCCAGCCGATTCACAGGCCGACCGCTTCCTCCAGCAGTTCGACGCATACGCCCGCGAAGCGGATGCCGCCGCTGAACACGCCGCCGCCGGGGTCGGCGTGCTCACGCTCTACAGCCATCCGACGCGGCTGGTCACCTCGGCCTTCTGGGATCGGCCGTACTTCGGCGGCGCGGACGTGCCCATGGACAAACTGCCGCCCGCGCCGCTGCGCCCGCCCGCCCAGGTCCAGCAGCTCAAGGACCGCGTCGGCCGCATCCTCGACGCTTTGCAGGCCCGCAGCAACGTCCGCTTCACCACCTACGCCGCCGCCTACGCCCAGCGCACCCGCCGCCCCGAAGACCGCCGCGACCTGCCCGCCCTGCTCGCCGAGTGCGGCCTCCAACCCGGCCAGGAAGGCGACCTGCCCCTTGCGGCATCACAACGAGCCGCGACCGTAAGGGAGCGGTCTTCCTCAACTGACCAATCCCCGCTCGATCTCGCCCTCGCCCCCGACGCGCTCTGGACCAATGCTGCACCCTACAAATGGGGCGTCATCCCCCCCGATGCCGACCGCCAGGCCCTGATCGAACAGGCCCGGCAACTGGCGTGGACGGGGCGGTTGTCAGCGAAGGACAGCGGTTGACCGGACCGGCATCCGTTACACAATCCCGGAAGCCTCCATCAGGTCGATGGTCGCCTCAACCTTCGATATCGCCTGCTGTTCGATGGAAAGAACCTCACGGAGCAGACTCGATTCCTTCTCGCGAATGGCACGCGTCCAGTTGGCCGGCGACTTGAGTATCCACGGCTGGAGGGACCAGATGCAGTCGAACTCCGGCTTGGTGCGGGCCAGAGTTTGGTGCATGCGCTGATAAAGCCCCGCCAGTTCTTGAAGCTTCGAGTGGACCGGCTCGTCAAACTCCGCGCAGACCTCGCGCAGGTACCGCTCCGCGTTGAGCCTGGCTGACCACAGGCACGGGTAGCAGTAGCCGTTGCCGTGGGCGGGCGGGAACCAGTTGTCGGGCGTCAGCGCCGCGAACATCGCGTCATCCAACAGCGCCTCGGTCCAATGCTCCAGCGCCGCAAACCCACTGAGGTAATTGCCGAAGCGTTCGGTTTTCGCCAGCGTCACCGCCAGGCGCAGCGAGCCCGTCACCGCCTGTCGCCGATCCATCGGCACATCGTGCGGCTCGATGATGCCGAACAGCCAGGGCCGCTTGTCCGTGTCCTCATAGCCGTCCTTGTGAAGTTCATAGGGACGAACGATCTGTTGTCCGTCAGCGCGGTAGCCCACGACCAGACCGGCTTCCTCGCTGAGGGTGATGACCGGCACGCCGTGCTCAATGCTCTCGACGACCAGCGGATTCGCCTTGGACATAGCCGTTTGCGGATCGGGATCATGCTCAACGGGAAGACTTGTCAGACGGTACCCCGTGACGGCCATCGCGCTGGAAATGCAGTTGTAGCCGACGCCGGCACAGGCGGCGCTGGGACACCAACTGGGCGTGCGCATCTGCACCCGAAAGGCAGCCCCGCTGGCGCCCATAAGGTACGGGTAGCTGAAGTCTTCGCCCAGGGTGGCCATCACGCCCGCGATGCAGGCGATCACCGAGTTGTCGTGCTCGTCCTTGCAGCCGATGCCGTGGGTCTCCAGCCCTGTGACATAGGTGCGGTTCTTCTCGCGTCGCACCGGGCTGGGCCGACCCGTGACCTTCTCGACATAGCGCTTCATCGCATTCCAACTGGCGAAGCCATACTCCATCGCCAGCGCGTATTGGACTTCGTGCAGGGCCAGCGGCTTGTCGAAAATGACCGCATCGTCAGCCGAGGCAAATCGCCTCAGCCGCCGCAGGACGTCGCACGCGGAGCGATCCTTCCGCTCGTGGGCGTGGAGCAAGTCCTTGGCCTGATGCTTGAGCTGGGTGAAGTCCGGACGAACGGGAAGCGTGCGAGACATGGCAAACCTTCCTTCCTTATCGCGCCCGTGGCCTGCAATGTCGGGCAGGAAGTAAGGTTTAGTTGTCGGTCACGGAAGGCGAACTCGGTTCTTCCCGCAGGCTGGGGCGGCTTCCTTCGAAAGCCAAACCCACTATACGTTCATATATCCGAGTGTCAAGGGTTTTGTGTGTTGGAGACTTGTCCCATGCCGCAGCGGGCCCCTCACTCCACATAGATCATCTTCTTCGTCATCCCCCCATCCACGACGAAGTTCTGGGCGGTGATGAAGCCGGACTGGGCGCTGTCGAGCAGGAAGACGGTCAGGGCGGCGATGTCGGGGGGGTAGCCGACGCGGCCGGCCCAGTGCTGGGCGTGGTCGGCCTTGCTGAGCTTGGGAGTACGGCGTCTGGCTTCGGGTTGATATTCGTCGGTGACGATCCAGCCGGGGCAGATGCTGTTGACGCGGACGTCGGGCGCCAGGCTCGCCGCCAGGGCGTGCGTCAGGGCCACCAGCCCGCCCTTGCTGGCGCTGTACGGCTCGGTGTGCGGCTCGCTCATCAACGCCCGCGTCGAGGCGATGTTCACCATTGAGCCGCGCGACTGGCGCAGGTGCGGGGCCGCATGTTTGGCCATGAGCATCGGCCCGGTGAGGTTCACCGCCAGCACGCGCTGCCAGGCTTCGAGCGAAAGTTCCTCCAGCCGCCCGTGGCTTGGCCGGGCGATGCCGGCGTTGTTCACCAGGCCGTCCAGCCGGCCGAAAGTATCGACCGCCTGCTTCACCGCGGCCGCGACCTGCGCTTCGTCGCTCACATCGCACACGGCAAAACGCAGCCGCTCCTCGGAAGCCCCGGCACCCCCGCAATCCCCGGCACGCGCATCCCCTTCGCGCAATTCCGCAAGCGTGGCGTTGCCCGCGTCGGCGTCGATGTCGGCCATGAGCACGCAATAACCGTCAGCCAGCAGGCGCTGTGTGATGCCCCGGCCGATGCCCTGGGCGGCCCCGGTGACGATCGCGACGCGGTGGGTGGCGGCTGTGGGCATGATGGAGCTTGCCATGGGGGACATTGATATTGAGATTGCCGCTGGATCCTATGCGGATAGCGGGGAACCCGCTCCCTTACGGTCGCGGCTCGTCGCGGCGCTGGTTGGGTTCTCGATCATACACTTGCGCAGCGGCGGTTTACGTCGAGCTGGGGTCACGGCGAATCGTGGCCCGTCTCATCGCTGCCGCGCGGGGCGTGGCGCTTGGTGGTCACGGCCCAGGCTTCGTCGGGGTCGGGGATGTCGAGGCGGTGGATGCCGCCGGTGAAGTAGCTCTGCAGCCTTTCGTACTCCGCCTGCTGCTCGGCATCGGGGTGCTTCCAGTCGTGCAGGTAGACGACGCGGCCGATCTGGGCCTGGAGCATCTCCTTGGTGCAGCCGAAGCACGGACGCATCGTCGAGTAGAGCGTGCCGCCCTCGACGGCGATGCCGAACCGCGCAGCCGCGAGCAGGGCGTTCTGCTCGGCATGGACACAGATACACAGGTCGTAGCCTGAGCCGGAAGGGTATTGCTCGCGATGGGCGCAGCGGTGGCACCCGCCGTCGAGGCAGTTGGGCATGCCCGCCGGCGTGCCGTTGTACCCCGTGGAGACGATGCGGCGGTCGAGCACGATCACCGCCCCGACGCGGTTGCCCTTGCAGTTGGCTCGCTTGCGCACCGCCATGGCGATGCCCATGAAGTACTCGTCCATCGTCGGTCGGCCATCGGCTTCAGGCATGAGGCGGACTCCGCAAGAAAGGTCAGCGACAGCGGGGGCGCGGTGGACGATGGTAGGTTGGCGGGGCGGTGGCCGTCAAAGGAAAACCGCGTCTTCGCCTGTCGAAGACGCGGGCGGTCGTGCGATCCGGTGGGCGTCTGCGCGATCAGATGTCGGTGACGATCCGGTCGTAGAACTCGACGAAACGGTCGCGCTTGTCCCCGTCGCGCCACTCCATGGCGGCGCGGGGATGGCGGTTGTGCTGGCCGGTGATGATGTAGGGCACGAGCGGGCCCCACTCGATTTTTTCGCGCAGCTTGAGGAAGTGGCTTTCGAGCACTTCGTAGATCGGGCGGATGTGGAACTTGGGATTGCGCAGGAAACCGAGCATCAGCTCCGTGCAGCAGTTGCCCGCGCCGCGCCCGAGGCCGGCGATGGTGCAGTCGACGCGGTTGGCGCCGTGGATGATGCCCTCGATGCTGTTGGCGAAGGCGAGTTGCTGGTTGTTATGCATATGCACGCCGACGATCTTGTCGGGCAGGGCGGCCTGGTACTTCTTGACGAGCATTTCGACCTGCTCGGCATAGAGGGCGCCGAAGCTGTCGACGACGGCCACGGTGCTGATGGGTGTGTCGGCGAGCATTTCCAGGGCCTGGTCGATCTCCGCTTCCTGCACGTTGGAGATGGCCATGATGTTGCACCAGACTTCGTAGCCCTTCTCGTGGGCGTCGAAGATCATGTCGCGGGCGACGGGCATCTGGTGGACGTAGGTGGCCACACGGATGCAGTCGAGCACGGACTCGCTCTTGGGGAGGATGTCGGTTTTGTAATCACTCTTCTCGGCGTCGGCCATGGCGCAGAGCTTCATGTCGGTGGGGTTGTCGCCGACGATGGCGCGGATGTCCTGTTCATCGCAGTGGCGGAAGGGGCCGAACTTCTCTTTGGGGAACAGCCGCCTGGAGTTCTTGTAGCCGATCTCCATGTAGTCGATCCCGGCCGCGGCACAGGCGTGGTAGACCGCCTTGACCAGGTCGGCGTCGAAGTGGTGGTTGTTGATGAGTCCGCCGTCGCGGATGGTGCAGTCGACGACCTTGAGTTCGGGCCGGTAGGTGATCCAGGGTGCTCGGGCGTTCACGGTGGGCTCCCGCCTCAGGGGCGCTGATGGGCCGCGGCTGCTTCCGGTTCTCCGCCATGCGAGGGCGGGTTCGACAGGGCCGGCGATTGTCCCGACCGGCCCGAAGAGTGTCAAAGAACAGCATCGGCTTATCGGGAAGCGGTCTTCCGTATCGTGAGCGATCGGGGCTGCAAGTCCCCGCTATGGCGTCTGGAGCGCTAACATCATTTCGGCGGAGGCGGCCGGAGGGATGGCCATGCATGTGCTGGTGACGGGGGCGACGGGTTACATCGGCGGCCGACTGGTTCCGCGGTTGCTGGAAGCGGGCCACGACGTGCGTGTGCTGGTGCGCGATCCGGGGCGCGTCGCCGGCCGGCCGTGGGCCGACCGGGCCAAGACGGTGACGGGCGATCTGCTGGATCGCGATACGCTCGGCCCGGCTCTGGCTGGCGTCGACGCGGCCTACTACCTGGTCCACGCGATGTATGCGGGCAGGGATTTCGCGCAGCGTGATCGGCAGGCGGCGGGGCATTTCGTGACGGCGGGGCGTGCCAGCGCGAGCCTGAAGCATGTGATCTACCTGGGTGGGCTGATGCCGATGGGGGCGGCGGTGGGCAGGTCGCGCGTTTCGGCCCATCTGGCCAGTCGGGCCGAGGTCGGCCGCATCCTTCGCGACGGCTTGCCAACGACGGAGCTTCGGGCTGGACCGATCATCGGCAGCGGATCGGCATCGTTCGAGATGGTTCGCTACCTGACCGAGCGCCTGCCCGCCATGATCGCGCCCCGCTGGGTGAACAACCTCGTGCAACCCATTGGCGTGCGCAGCGTGCTTGAATATCTCGTGGCAACGCTGGAGCAGGGTCCGGCGGCGGGAGCGGCCGGTGCGGATTCGCCGGCTCGTGCGAGCGCGGTACTGGGGGTGATCGACATCGGAGGCGATCGGTTGACGTTCAAGCAGATGATGCAGATATACGCATCGGTGCGTGGGCTTCGCCGGCGGATCCTTGCGGTGCCCATACTGGCCCCGCGTCTGGCGGCGCGCTGGGTGGGCGCGGTGACCCCGATTCCCAATCGGCTTGCGGTGCCCCTGGTGGAGGGCGTGGTGCGGCCGCTGGTGGCGGACACGACGCGGGCCCATCGCCTGTTTCCGCACATTCGGCCGACGGTATACCGCGAGGCGGTGGAGCGGGCCCTGCAGCGCAGCGACGCCGGCGGCATCGAGACGCGCTGGAGCGGTGCGTTAGGCGAGGCGCGTGGCGGCGCGAAAACTTACGGCCTGGAGGACTGGGAAGGGCTGATCCGCGAGCGTCGCAGCCGGCGCGTGGAGGCGGCGGCCGGCGAGGTGTTCGCGGCCTTCTGTTCGCTGGGCGGCGAGCGGGGCTGGCTGGTGTGGAACTGGGCGTGGGCGTTGCGTGGCGGGCTGGATCGGCTGGTGGGTGGGCCGGGGCTGCGCCGCGGCAGGCGCGATCCGCATCAACTGCTGGCGGGCGAGGCGGTGGACTTCTGGCGGGTGGAAACGGTCGACCCGGGCCGACGCCTCCTGCTGCGTGCGGAGATGAAAGTGCCCGGGCGGGCATGGCTGCAGTGGGAAGTGCAGTCTGAAGAGCCCGCAGGCGCTCAACAATCGGAAGTGGGTGCCGACGACGCGGCCGACCGGCCGGTCTCGCGGCTGGTGCAGACGGCCCTCTTCGAGCCGCGGGGACTGGGCGGGGTTCTTTATTGGTACGCACTGTATCCGCTGCATGCGGTGATCTTTACGGGTCTGGTCAAGGCCATCGCCCGCGAGGCGCAGCGGCCCCGTTCACGGCTGCAGGCGGACACGTGACCATGTGCCGTCGCCGCGGCGGGTGTAGACCAGCCGATCGTGCATGCGGTTCTCGCGGCCCTGCCAGAACTCGATGCGGGTGGGGACCACACGGTAGCCGCCCCAGTCTTCACGTACCGGTAGCTGATCGTCGGGGACAGCCGCCAGTTCGCGGGCCAGATCGGCCAGACGCTGCTCGAGCATTTCGCGGGAGGCGATGGGCTGGCTCTGTTGGCTGGCCAGGGCCCCGAGTTGGCTGCCGCGCGGCCGACGGTGGGCGTACGCCAGGACCGCCTGACGATTGAGCGGCTCCACGGCCCCTTCGATGCGCACCTGTCGGTCCAGCCAGGGCCAGTGAAACACAAGGGCGGCATGGGGGTTGGCGGCCAGTTGCCGACCCTTGGCGCTGGCGGTGTTCGTGAAAAAAACGAACTGGCCGTCCTCCACGCCCTTGAGCAGGACGATGCGAGCCTTCGGTCGGCCGTCCATGTCGACGGTGGCGAGGGTCATGGCGTTGGGCTCGAACCAGGGGCCGGTGTTGGTCCGCTGGGCCTCATCGAACCAGCGGGCGAACTGCTCCATCGGGTCGGCGTCGGCATTGGCATCGCTCAAGCCTGGATGCTGGTCGAACTCCCGGCGGTGATCGGTCAGATCCATGAGCGACTCCGGATCGACGAGCGGGCACATGGGACAAGGTGGGGATCGCCGAACACGTGGGCGATGGCGCATTCGCGCGGCGACTCACGTATTCATGGCATGCCGCGCCGGGGCATCCGACAAATGCAGGCCACGAATCCATATTCGGCCAACATACTTTCGCATCGAGCCATCAAGATAGTCGGCGAAGAGCGACCGAACATAGTATAAAAAAAGTCCTCGGAGCGGTTAAGCTTCGAGGACCCGTGACCCCATTGGTCGAAGGGCTCGCAATCGAGCTAGCGTTGAACTTCGCCCCTCCAGGTCACATCCTTTCTCCCTCCTCGACCCTTCGCCCACGAGAAACGGGTCCAGTTCCTCCAACTTTCTCCCAACTCCAAGGGGAACTCTCTCTCTCCTCCACTCGGCAGATAATCAGCGCGTCGCTCTCTCCCAAAGCTATGCGTGATCAGAACGATCCAGTGACGGATTTAGAATGGGTCACCAGATATGTAAAAGCCGAGCCTTTCTCCGAGTCCTCCTGAACTTCTCCCCTCCGAGCTTTCTCGTGAACCCTACGTGAACGTAGAGTCGATGTGTGCTCAAGACATTAATGGATCGGACGAGCCTTGGCAAGGGGGGTGAGCGACGAACCTGCCGAAAAAAGCATCAAAAGCATGTATTCGAAATCCGCTAAGAAAAGCGCGTCATGCTTCTGAGGTCGTTACCATAACCAACTCTGATAAAAGCACTTGAGTAGTTCGCCCTATGCCAGCCGAGCCCCTCCATATTGCCCAGTTGTTTATCATTCCCGTTGTGGGCCTGCTGGCGGGAGTTCTGGGGGGCATGCTGGGCGTCGGCGGCAGTGTGGTGATGATTCCCGGGCTTACCCTGTTTCTCGGGCCTGCACAGCACCTGTACCAGGCGACGGCGATGATCGCCAACGTGTTCGTGGCGGTACCGGCGACGATCCGCCACCGGCGAGCCGGGGCCATGCACGGGCCGGCCCTGCGCGGGATGCTGCCTGCCGCAGTGCTTTTTATCCTTGTGGGCGTCTGGCTCAGCAATCGGGCGGTTTTCGCGGGTGTCGACGGCGAGCTCTGGCTTCGCCGGGTCTTTGCGCTGTTTCTTGCGTATGTGATCGGGATGAATGTCCACCGCCTCTTCGATGGTTCGGGGCGAGACGGCGATCCGCCCGTCTCGGAGGCCGAGCACGTCACGACGACCCGGGGCGGCGTGGTGGGAGCGATCATGGGCACTGTGGCGGGCCTGCTGGGCATCGGCGGAGGGGCGGTGGCGGTGCCCATGCAGCAGGTGCTCCTGCGCCTGCCGCTGCGAAGCTGCATCGCCAACAGTTCGGCCATCATCTGCGTCAGTGCGGCCGTCGGAGCCGTCTACAAGAACCTGACCCTCCCGGGCGAATACCGCTGGCAGACCAGTCTGCTCATCGCGGCCCTGCTGGCGCCGTCCGCGTTCATCGGCGGCCGAATCGGCGCGAGCCTGACCCACCGCCTGCCGCTGCGGCAGGTGCGACTGGCGTTTGTGCTGCTGATGTTTGCGGCAGCATGGAAGATGGGGCAGGTGCCAGCCCCGTGGACGTGGTTCTGACCGGGATCCAGGCCCGCTGCAATCCGGCATGCGATTTGTTTCTGAAACCTGAAAGCCGAACCGGGGCGAGCCTGCGCCCGTAGCTTTCCACGGCCAAGCGGCCAATGATGTGGACCAGACTCGAAACCCGAGACCCGCAGCCCGAGGCCCGATCCCATGACACGCATCTGGAACAACACAAAGACCGCCATACTGCTCGCGGCCCTGTTCGGGCTGATCCTGCTGGCCGGGGCCCAGCTCGGCGGCCCGCGCGGCCTGGTCCTGGCGTTCATTCTGGGCGGCCTGATGAACGTCGTGGCCTTTTTCTACAGCGATCGCATCGCCCTCGCGGCCATGCGCGGCAGGGAAGTGGACGAGCGATCAGCCCCGGATCTGATCACCATGGTGCGGCGACTGGCGCAGAACGCTGGCCTGCCCATGCCGCGGGTCTATCTGTGCCCGCAGGACGCGCCCAACGCCTTCGCCACCGGTCGCAACCCGAAACACGCGGCTGTGGCGGTGACGCAGGGTGCCCTGCGCCTGCTCGACTACGACGAACTGGAGGGAGTGATCGGCCACGAACTGGCCCACGTGAAGAACCGCGACACGCTCATCAGTTGTGTGGCGGCGACCATAGCCGGCGCGCTGCAGAGCCTGGCCTGGATGGCCTTCTGGTTCGGCGGCAGCAACCGGGAGGGCGGCAACCCGCTGGCGGCGCTGCTGATTCTGATTCTGGGGCCGATCGCCGCGGCGATCATCCAGATGGCCATCAGCCGTAGCCGCGAGTTCGTGGCCGACCACGACGGGGCCATGATCGCCGGCACGCCGCATGGCCTGATCAGCGCCCTTCAGAAGCTGGACGCCACCGCCCGCCGCGTGCCGCTCGCCCACGAGATATCCAGCCAGAACCACATGTTCATCGTGCAGCCGTTCAATGCCGGCATGTCGTTGAGCAAGCTGTTCTCAACCCACCCGCCGACGGCCGAGCGCATCGCCAGGCTGCGCGAGCTGGCGTGAAATCCCCTCGCCGGTCCTGGCCGCAAACTCAACCGCCGTCGTTTGGGTCATCGTCGCCGGAGATGACGTTGAGCAGTCCGGGAGGCGACCTAACCGAAGGTTCGCGTCGATGGCGATCTCCTCAGCCCGGCCCCGGATGCGGCGGGCACGTTCTTCAAGCCCGCCTTTGGCGTTAGCCTGCATCCGCCAGCCGATCCGCTTCCAGAGCCAGTCCTTGTTGCCGGAGCGCGTGGTCTCGACGAACACTTCTGCGTATCGGCCACGCAGTTCTTTGACCGTCATCCACTTCAGCGCGGCGACCTCGCGTGCGATGTTCAACCGTTCCGCCATGTCATCTTCGTTTCCGGGCGTCTCTGGCCGTTAACCACACAAGGCCGAGGATTCGGAAAGATGGCAAGGCGAGCCGGCGGTGGGTTCCGAACTTTTGGCGCTCTCGGATGTGGCCGGGGGCAGGCAGCCGGTGCGGCGCTTCAGGCGGAGGAAACCGGTCGCGAGAAGGCCTGCAATCTCGTCCAGACGCTGGTCAGTCGACATGTTCGCGGGGTCGTTGCGGTTCATGGATGCACCTCGGTCAGGTTCCGGGGGTGCCCACAACGACCTCCGCTTCGCGGCTGGTGAGTTGTCTGGCGGTTGCGAACCGGGCGCTGCGCGTTAACAGCGTCCTCCTTCACTATCTACCGCGGGGAATGAGGAGGCGTCCCACTGAAGCTCGAGTTCCGTTGTTGGGGGCCAGGGGCGAGGTTGGGGGCCGCTGTCCGTGATGCTCAACGGTCAGGATCAGCGGCGGGCGCCCTTCGGGGCACCGATCGGCTGCTGTATCTTGCCGGGCGGCGTGCGCGGCTACTCCATAGAAGAGGACTTCTTCAGTTCGCGAGATCCAACGAAGCGCTTGATGTGCGGACGCCCACGCACGTGATTCATGAGCCGCCAATACCACTGGCGTGCCACATCATCCGTGATGGTCGGCGGATAGCGGTACTCGTAGCGGAGATCATCGCCGGGAAAGCGGGTGAACGATGTCGAGTAGGTCGGCAGCAGATAGTCGTGAATGCCCCAGCGAACATTGTTGATCAACTCCGTCAGCCATGTGCCGTAGTAGACGAAGTAGTTCTCCTGCAAGTGCTCACGGATGTCATCAAGAGCCAGTGCAATCTGCTCAGGCTTCACGCTGTAGCCGTGCGTAGCAAGTAATTTGGCAAGTTCGTTGGACACGCCAGTTAGACGGGCCAGGTTGTGCTTAACGTGATTGCCCAGAATGAAGACCAGCTGGCTGCGAGGCAGCGACACCTGCGCATTGAGTTCCAGAGTGGGGATCCACATTTTCAGCGAACTAGTGGCATCGAGCCAAGCCTGGAGCGCCGTCACCGATTGAGAAAGGCCGCCAATACTCGCCCCCACGTCGAAGGACCTTGTACTGCAAGCCTCGCGAAGAACATTGAGGCAAGAGCCTTCCACTCCCGTCAGGGAACTCGCACTCGCACCGGCTTCCTTGCTGAAGTCGAGCAGGCGCACAAGGAACATCCCCTGGTGGACCCTGGACTTGAAGAGAACCGTCGCTTCGCCAGGACAGGTACTGTCGAGAATGTCCAGAAGCGAGCGGTTGACGATGTCGTCTATCGCCTCCAGCGCAATGCACAGGCCAATCGTCTCTTGCTCTGCGGCGTTCATGACGCATCATCCTCACACGATGGACGAGAAAGGCAAGACCGCCCATCGCTCAAGGTGAGGGACCCGCTCTGCCCAGACGTGCTCCAGAACCTGCCCTGGTAATGGGCTGTGCCTGCGGCCTGTTCCGCTGGCCACATCGAAGACCGTATCCGCCTGCTGCGAGTCGAACTCAGCAGGCGATATTCCTTTCACCCCTGGCGGAGTTAGAAATCTCCATTCGGGGTCCGAACGCAACGGGTCTGTTAACTAACTGGCGATGTTAACGCGATAGCGCGATAGTTTGAGACGCCCCGCGATGGCCGCCGATCCCAACCCGGTAGGTTGCAGTCGGACCCCGAACGCAACGGCTACGAACCGATAGCGCCGCCGGAGTCGGCAGGGTCGTCGTAACGCTTTGCGGGCAACGGGTTAGGGCGAGAGAGGCCGGAGGCGGTTCGGCGGTCGGCCTGTTAACGAAAACGGGCCCTCTCTTTCGAGAGAACCCGTTAAGCTCCCCCGACTGGACTCGAACCAGTAACCTGCCGGTTAACAGCCGGCCGCTCTACCAATTGAGCTACAGGGGAATATTCGGATGTCGCCGGCGTCGCTCGGGATAGCGATTGCCCCGCACGGGGTGTAAAGCATACCTGAGTCGTCGGCCAGTTCAAGCGCAAGCATGAGCGGGGGGCCGCTCCCCGATGCCCGAAATCGGGCCTGCGGTTGCGGGGGCGGGTGACAGTGGCGGCCATCCGATATGACTCCGGCCACGGGCGCGGGGCCCGTGGCCGGAGTCTGGCGGCGATGGCTGGAGTCCGATGCGGGTTACTTGACTTCGATGCGGCGGGGCTTGACCTCCTCACGCTTGTGCAGGGTCAGGTGCAGCACGCCGTCCTCGAGCCTGGCGTCGACCTTCTGCTCGTTGACGGTGCTGGGCACGGTGAAGCTGCGAGCCACGCGGGTGTAGCGACGTTCCATCAGGTGCGGCTTTTCGCCGTCGGCGGGCTCAGCGGGCTTGCGCTCGGCCTGGAGGGTCAGCACGCCGTTCTCCAGCGTCACTTCGATCTCCTCGCGCTTGAAGCCGGGCATCTCGGCGTCGACGTAGATCCTGTCCTTGTCCTCGCGGATGTCCATCGGATAGCTGCCCAGGACGCCATTCTCGAGTTCACCGCCGCCGAAGCCGCGGAACACGCGGTCAATCTCGCTGTGCAGGGCGTCAAAGGGGTCCTCGAAACGAATTCGGCGAAGTCGGGTCGGTAGCATGGCTATTCTCCTTTCGCGCTTTCATGGCGTTGTGGTTCTGCTCTTAGCGGCCACCCGAAGGCCGCGTCCCCGCTGGGATGATGAGGCAGAACACGTGCCAGGAACGTACATGACAAGTTGTTGTATATAAATTAGTTATGACATCAAGGAATGGGCTTATGCTGCCATTATGGCAGTTCCCGCAGTCTGGCGATATCCTGCGATGCCAGCCTGACGCCGGCGTGGTGGCCGTTCGAGGGCCAACGTCCCCCGTGCAAGGCCAATGTCCAGAGACCCACGTCGATTGGCCGGCTGCCCGCTCATCCGCGTCCGCGCCGGTCGCTCGCCTTCTGCCTTGCCCATTGCATTCGCCGGCGCACCTCGGACAATGCCGGCCATGAGCATCGCGCCCATCGACAAGCCGACCATTCCCGTCGCCATCGTCGGGCCCACCAGCTACACCGGGCTGTTTCTGATCCGCTGGCTGCGTCTGCATCCCCAGGCGAAAGTCACCTACTTGGCCTCGCAGCGCGACCAGCTTCCGAACATCGCCGAGGAGTTTCCGCAGCTTCGAGGCGTGTGCGAGCTGCAGTGTCGGCCGATCGACCCCGCCGCCATCGCCAACGAAGCCGAGCTGGTCTTCACCTGTCTGCCCCATGTGGCGGCCATGGAGCATGTGCCCTCGCTGCTGGACGCGGGCCTGAAGGTCATCGACCTGTCGGGCGACTACCGCCTCAAAGACCCGGCGGTCTATGAGGCCTACTACAAGCACAAACACAGCGACATCGCGCGCCTGAGCGAAGCGGTGTATGGCCTGCCGGAGTTCTTCGCCGACGACATCGCAGGGGCCGACCTGGTGTCCAACCCCGGCTGCTATCCCACCGCCGCAGCCCTGGCGGTCGCCCCGCTGGTCAAGGCCGGCCTGGTCAAGCCCGCGGGCATCGTGATCAACGCGGCCACCGGCGTTACCGGCGGCGGACGTCGTCCCTCGCCCGCCTTCCACTTCCCCGAAGCCAACGAAGCCTTCGGCCCGTACAACGTGCCGGGCTTCCATCGCCATCAGCCGGAGATGGAGCAGACCATCACCGCCGTGGCGGGCACGCCGACGCGGGTGCTCTTCGTGCCGCATCTGCTGCCGGTGAACCAGGGCATCCTCGAGACGATCTACCTCGACCCGGTTGACGCCGACCTCACCGCCGACGCGGCATACGACGTCTACGAGCAGGCCTATGGCGACGAGCCGTTCGTGCGCATCCGCAACGAGTTGCCCAACATCAGCCACGTGCGCGACACCAATTACTGCGACCTCACGGCCCGCACAGCCGGCGGCAAAGTGATCGTCTTCGCCGCCATTGACAACATGGTCAAGGGCGCCTCCGGCCAGGCGATCCAGAACATGAACCTGATGTTCGGCCTGGATCAGACAGCGGGGTTGTTGTAGGCGGGGCAAGAAACGCAGGCGCCACTGCAGGCTCGGGCGGCGCGACCGCAAAATCGGACACTCCCCGATCGCCAAGACCCTTCATCGCCGTGATACGCATCGCGCATCGTCTTTCACATCCGGGCGTTGGGGCTGCCCTCGCCGACGTATTTGAGCACAGCCGCGACGAAGGAGGTTCCGCGCTGCTCGTAATTCTCGAACTGGTCCCAGCTCGCGCAGCCGGGCGAAAGCAGAACAACATCGCCGCGATGCACGCGTGTGACGGTTTGAGCGACGGCGTCATCGAGTGTATGGCCCTCGACCACCTCAGCGTGTCCAGCGGCTCGGGCGGTCGCGGCGATCATTGAACCGGTCGCGCCGATCGTATAGACCGCCCGACAGTGTTCGGCGGCATGGCGCGCCAGCAGCGTCAGGTCCGTCTTCTTGTCGTAACCGCCCAGGATCGCATGAACGGTGCCGGGCGTGAAGCTGTCGATGGCCAGCGTCGCCGCTTCGGGCGTGGTGGCTTTGGAGTCGTTGAAATAGCGCACGTTCTGCCACTCGGCCACGAGTTGCAGACGGTGGGGCAATCCGGCGAAGTCGGCCAGTGCGGCGGCGGCCTGTTCGTGTCCGACGCCGACGGCCGCGCCGGCGGCGATC
Organism: uncultured Phycisphaeraceae bacterium; assembly: GCA_964502445.1. Classification (GTDB taxonomy): domain Bacteria; phylum Planctomycetota; class Phycisphaerae; order Phycisphaerales; family Phycisphaeraceae; genus CAZCWM01. Next base: position 69,639 of record CAZCWM010000008.1, read on the forward strand.
GCCATGTGGGCATTGAACTGGTTGTGTCGACCGGGCGTGAGCAAGTCGATGGCGTCGCTGGCGGTCGTGCAGGCGTCGACGAAAAGGTTCCTGACACCTTTTCCGGTGGGCCAGCCGTGGGCGTCGGGTCCGAGAATCGCCGTGTCGCCCGGCTGCTGGTGACGCAGAATCACCTGTTTGGCCCGGCGGTAGTCGGCGAGGTCAGGATGCCAGTCCAGGTGATTGGGCGCAAAGGTCGTGACCACCGCCACACCGGGCGACCACGCATCGTCATCGAGTCCGGCGAGCATGAAGCTGGAGAGTTCGAGCACCACATGATCGTGCAGCCCGATCGCGTCGATGCGGTCGAGCAGTGACCCGCCGAGATTGCCGCCCACATGCACATGCTCTTCCCCGTGCCGTCTGGCGAGCACGTGGCCGATCATGGCGGTGACGGTCGACTTGCCGGCCGTGCCGGTGATGCCGATGATCTGGCGGCGGGACGCCAAGCGCGGCGCAAGCTCCGCGGCGAGCAGGCGGATCTCGCTGGTAATCCGGGCGCCGCCTTCACGTGCCGCCGCGATGAAGCGGTTGCCCGCCGGCTTGACGGCCGGATTGACCACGACCACATCGGCATCGTGAAAATCCTGCTCCAGGTGCTCGCCCAATCGCAGGTCGACGGCCAGATCGGCGAGTTGGGCGACGCTCGGGGCCAGACTTTCGGCGCTGGCCAGATCGGTCACGAGCACCCGGGCTCCGCGCCGGGCGAGGAATCGGGCCACGCCCGCGCCGCCGCCGAAGCGGCCGAGGCCCATGACCACCACACGTCGGCCGACCCAATCGTCGCGGAGCGTGTTCATGGTCGTCAACGTCGGGGTCACTGCACCGTATGGCTGAATTCCACCAGCGTGCGATTGCTCACCTGCACGCTGGTGACCCGCACCCCGGGGGCGACGGGGTAGTAGACGTAGAGTGCATCGCCCTCGCCGGCCTGCCGGACAGGAAGTTCCTGGGCCGAACGGAACATCCGCAGCGGCTCGACCTTGATCTGCTGGCTTCCATCGGGGCGCAACCACACATAAGCGATGGGTACGATCGGCTGGCCACCATCGGGCATCAACGCCAGGGGTCCCAGCAGCAGCGCCATCTCGCGCATGCGTCCAAGGCCGGACTGCGCGCCGCGGTACTCGATCTTCACGCGCACGAGTTTGACGCCGTCCGGCGTGGCGATGCTGTCGATCCAGCGATCGCCGGGATCGAGTTCAGCGCCCTGATAGGCGATGAACTGCTCACCGGATGCGATATTGTCGTCCCGCAGTTCGAGTTGGGCGATGCGACTGGCGGCGATGGGCCGCGGGAGCCGCGCAGTCGTGGCGACGGCGGGATCCTCAACCGGTTGGGCGGCTGGTGCCGGCGTCTGGCGGGCCGCGACGGGCTCGGCCGCGGGGGGGTGGTTCGACGACGGCTCGGGCTGCGATGGAGCAGCCGTTTGCGGTGACGCGGGCGGCGGAAGTTCGCCGACGAGTGACGGCAGCAGCTCGTTGGTCAGGGGCTCGGGTTCGTCGGCCAGATCCAGCCGCAGATTGCGGAGAAGGATCTTGCGCGGGGATCGGTCGGCGGGAACAATGAACAGAAAGGTCACATCCGCCACGGAGCCCGCTTCAACGATGCTGGCGCCGGCATGGTTGAAGGGCACAAAGCGGTGGGTTTCCTGGGGCGAACCCTCGGCGCGAATGGCGTGGCTGGCGGCAAGAGGAGCGTGCAACTGGGCGTAGCCGGTCGCGCCGCGATGATCCCAACTGATCAACCTGATCTGCGTCGGGAAGATGCGCAGCTTGCGGTCTGTGTCGGCAATGTGATCCTGGCGATGCCAGCGAGTGTTGACGGCGACGAGCTGGTTGTCGAGGTCGACGCCTTCGGGTCCGAGGGCCGCGACCACAGCGGGGTCCAGCTCCTTCACGGGTAACGGACGTGTTTGGTAGCGTCCGTTCTCGATCAGGTACACGTCGTTGGGCGTGACGGTCAGCCGGTTGCTCATGCTCGGCCGCAGGCGAAAGAGGTTGGCCTGCCGGTCCAGATCGGGCTGATGGGTTCGCAGCGGGCGACTGGAGCGCAGCGAGCCGGCCGACACGCGGTTGAAGAACGCGATCGCGTAGTGGTCGACCGGCAGCCACAGGCCGGACTCGCCGGCCACCACCTGGCCGTGGTCATCGACGCGCAAAGCCTGCACACCGCCGAAGTCGGACGGCAGAGGCAGGAAGCCGATGCCGACAAGGGTCAATCCGGCCACGAGAATTCCCGACAGCAGGCCGCACACCGCCCCTCCGATCGTATCGAACAGGCTGAAAAAGCTTACGGTGCGAGGCATCACCTGCGAGAAGATGGCTCTGAGGGCGGCGGTCAGGAACAGGAACGGCCCGAGCAGTCCCAGCCCCCAGGCGTAGTCACCCAGAGGTTCGAAGAGGAACTTGAGTGTCAGCGGCTCCCACAGGGCCAGCGCCAGCGAGCCAGCCGCGATGACGATGACCAACTGGATGAACGCGCTGAAGAAGCCCTGAAACGTCGCCCATACGTAGGACATCAGCACCAGGAACAGAATGAGCAGCAGGTTGGTGAGCATACGTGGGCTGCCTGCGAAACGCGCCGGTCGCCATGGGGCGGCCAGCGTCAGGATGAAGCGCCGGGCCGCGCATCGCCGTCGGCGCTGGTGCTTCGTGGCGAGGCTTGCGGCGGGAGCGAGGGCGCTGCCGTGGAAGAACCGGCGCGACTCTCACCGACGCTGGTGCGCCCGGGACTGGTCTTGCCCGCGGCGCTGCGCCCCGGGGCTGCGGCTTTCTGCCCGCTGAGCACGCGATTGGCCTCGCTGATCGACGTCGTCTGATCCACGACTTTCACCAGGGCCGCTTCCTGCAGCCAGACCATTTTCTGCGTCTTACGCAAGTAGATGCGGAGCTGGTCGATCTGGCTGGCGGCGACGAGTTTGCGTGCTTCGTCGTCAAGCACGATCACTTCATACATGGCGAACCGGCCGCGATATCCCATACCGGCGCAATCAGGGCAAGGCTCTTGTTTATTGTTGACCGTGATGCGTCCGGAGTGTTTGTAAAGCTGGCCGACGCGCTCGGGCTGCAGGTTCATTTTGCGCAGGGCCTCGGCGTCGGGCTTGTATGGCACACGGCAGGTGGTGCACAGCTTGCGCGCCAGCCGCTGGGCGACCACGGCCGAGAGAGCGTCGGCCGCCTCGCGCGGATCGCCGATCATCTTGATCCACGCCACCAGCCCGCGGAAGGCGTCGGTCTGATGCAGGCCGGCGTAAAAGCGCACGTTGCCGGCCTCGGGGGTCATGGCCTTGGCGATCTCGGGGCTGAGCGGCCGGCCGATCAACGCCACCTGCGGCGTGCGCCGCAGCGCCGCGCCGAGGCGGCGGGCGAAGGACATGTTGTCCGTGCCCGCGTCAACCGTCTGATGCTCGACGCCTTCGACCTGATAGGCGATGTCATCCTCGAGGGTAATCACGTTCTGCGTGTACGGGTCGTGGCTGTGGAGCAGGGTGTAGAGCGAGGTGGTCATGCCCTCCTCGGGAGGGCAGGCGATGAGCACCACGCCGTCGCTTTCGTTGAGCACGGGTTCGAGGACGCGGAGCTGGCTGGGCAGCAGGCCGAGCTGGCTGAGCGGGCGGGCGGTGAGTTTGCGCGGGTCGATGTAGATGGACAGCACCAGTTCGCTCGGCGAGCCGGAAGTCGCCACCACCAGCTGGTGCCTGCCGTGATCGACGGTGTCGATGTTGACTTCGCCGTGCTGCTTGTTGCGCAGATCCTCGACGTTGAGGCGGGCGTTGGTCTTGATGTAGTTGACCAGAGTCATGGCTGGCTTGGGTTCGATGCGCGGCTGGGGGTAGTCGAACCCATCGACGCGGACGCGGATGCCAGCTTGCTGGGCGGTGACGGCGATGTCGATGCGGTCGGCGCCGCGCGGTAGGGCGAAACCGGCCAGTTCCTCAAAACGCCCGTGGGCTTCGCCGGCCGTCGTCGTCGGATTGGGCACCTCGATGCGTGTGCCATCGGGAGCGAGAAAGTAGATGGCCGCGTTTTTCTGGATCTGCTGATGCTGGTAGTCGCCGATCATCTGGCGCACGCGGTCGAAGCTCAGCCGCCAGCGGGCGGTGGCCGGCACCTTGGGATTGCGGAACGTGGTGTAGGCCACGAAACTGCCAGCCAGGATCAGCAGGGCCATGGGCAGCCCCAGCCAGAAGAGCGGCACGAAAAGCCAGATCCAGTAGGCGAACACCGCGGTCCCGAGCAGGACGGGCCCCCACACCCACTTGGGGAGCATGTAGTAGTCCATGTCGCGCTCGGCGCGGCTGACCAGCCGGGCCCAGATCGCCAGCACCACGAGCATGACCGCCGGCTTGTAGAGGCTCAGCAGCAGCGCGGGTTCGGCTTTGGCGAGCATGCAGATCATGGAAAGATGCCCAGCGTCCATCGCGTTCTCCGGGCCGCTTGGGCGTGATGCGAACCAGGACGCCCGAAGACTCCACGCGTCATGATACGATCCCGCGCAGCCGCATGCGCAATTCCTCGGCGCTGGGGGCGACAGCCTCGGCGGTCCGCGGCGCAATGTAGTCCTTTTCCACCCAGGCAACAAGGCTGTCGATCATCGAGCGCATGCCGTCGTCGCGGCCGTCACGCATCACCTTTTCCAGCTCATTTTCGCGTCCGTCGGCGATGGCCTTGCGCGTTGGCGGGGACTGGCGCAGAACCTCCAGGGCTGGCACGCGCGAGGGGGTCTCCAGCGTCGTGGGAAGCAGCTTCTGGCAGATGAAGGCCCGCAACTGGCCGGCCAGCATGTTGCGGATTATCGGCTGATGGTCCGGCGGGAACAGGTCATAAATCCGGGTGAACATCTGTGTGATTGAAGGCGCATGAATCGTGCCGAAGACAAGGTGGCCTGTTTCGGCGGCGCGCAGGGCGGTTTCAAACGTCTCTTGATCGCGCATCTCGCCGATCAGCACCACATCGGGGTTCTCCCGCATCAGGGCCCGCAGCCCGACCGCGAAGCCGGGCACATCGACGCCCACCTCCCGCTGGTGGATCATGGCCTTGTCTTCGACGTAGAGGAACTCGATGGGCTGCTCGAGGGTGACGATGTGGCAGGCGCGATGGTGGTTGATGTGCTGGAGCATCGCCGCGATGGTGGTCGTCTTGCCGGCCCCGGTCACGCCGCCGACCAGCACCAGCCCGTCGCGTGCGAGGGCGATGTCGCCAAGCACGGTGGGGAGGCAGAGTTTCTCGAAGTCCAGTTGCTCCAGGCTCAGCAGGCGGGCGGCCATCGCCAGAATGCCGCGTGTGTAGAAGATGTTCACGCGGAACCGGTGCTTCGAGGAGATCGAGACACCCAGATCGACCGAACCGTCAGCCTCGAGCTGATGGCGCAGCGTCGGGGACAGGGCGTTGATGACCCACTCCTGCATGGCGGCCGGATCGACGCCGTCGGTTTTGAGCGGCTGGAGTTTGCCCTTGAGGCGCACCCGTGGCGGGTGACCGCCGCGCAGCAGCAGATCAGAAGCCTCGTAGGACGCGGCGGCTTCGAAGTAGCGGCGCAGCGGTGTGGCCTCGAGCGTATGGGACCGTCCGACGGCCGCGCCGGAGGGCGACAGGTTGGAATCGCTGCTGGGCATGGTCGACTCATCGGCGGCGGGCAGTCGCCGCGGGGTGGCTGGCTGGACGAGCGTGCCGGCGTCGTCGGCGGGGGACGGCGGGTCAGTTGACGCGGCGAACCGCCACATGGTGCTGGGCCAGATAATCCTTGGTTTCGGCGATACTGTACTGATCGTAGTGGAAGATGCTCGCCGCCAGGGCCGCGTCGGCGCGGGTGCGCGTCAGCACCTGGCGGATGTGCTCCGGGCTCCCGCAACCGCCGGAGGCCACCACCGGCACGTCCACCGTCTCCGCCACCAGGGCGGTGATCTCCAGGTCATAACCGTCACGGGTGCCGTCGGCATCCATGCTGGTGAGCACGATCTCCCCGGCCCCGAGGTCGACGACCTGCCGGGCCCAAGTGACCGCCTCCAGCCCCGTGGGTGTGCGGCCGCCGTGAGTATGCACTTCGAACGCGCGACCATCGGCGCTGAGGATCGCCGGTTTGCGCCCGGTGCGTCGGGCGAATTCATCGGCGTCGACGCGCTTCGGGTCGATGTTGACCACCGTCGCGCAGCGGCCGAAGCGGCGTGCCGTCTGACGCACGATCTGGGGGTTGACCACGGCCGCGGTGTTGATGCTCACCTTTTCCGCGCCAGCCTGGACGAGGGCGGTGACATCGTCGATGGTGCGGATTCCGCCGCCAACGGTGAAGGGCATGAAGCACTGTTCGGCCACCTGACGGACTACATCGAGCATGATGTTGCGGTCTTCGTGGCTGGCGGTGATGTCGAGGAAGACCAGTTCATCGGCCCCTTGTTCGTCATAGCGGCGGGCGACCTCGACGGGATCGCCCGCATCGCGCAGCCCCAGGAAGTTGACGCCTTTGACGACGCGGCCGGCCTTGACATCCAGGCAGGGGATGATGCGGTGGGTCAGCATACAACCCGAGTTTAGCAGCCGTATGGGCTGCCGTGCCAGTGGCTGGTGTCACGGTGAAGGCCGCCGGGCGGGCGCGCTTGGCTGGGCGCAAGAAAAAACCGGGCGGACGAGATGGGGCAAGTGGACGAACCAGTGGCATAGAGTAGGGCTTTAAAAGCCCCGGTGTTGGTGTTGCTGTCGTCACTGCCAGCCGGGGTCCGGCCCGGTCTGTTGCATCGAAGGGCATTGGAGAACGTCGGACAACGGACGGGTTTTTCTTCGAATTTTCACGGGCGAATCTTGACGATCCGTCCCATAATCGTGGCGACTGTGTTCAGTTTAGCCTCGCGGGCGCGCTGCGTTCTGTTCGACACAAGGAGCCATCCGCTGACCCTCACATCCCCGCCGTCAGCCGCGACATCGGCGACCAACGCGACGCGCCTGCCCTATGCCGACGCCATGCGCACCCTGGCCATCTTCGCGGTGGTGCTGATCCACACCCACGTGAACTTCGGGCCGGCGCTTCATCGCACGGGAGGACCGATCGCCAACGTCATCGTGGCGGCGGCGCACTGGTGCGTGCCTGTATTCGTCATGCTCAGCGGAGCGTTGCTGCTCGATCCGGCCCGCGAGGAATCACTGGGCCGTTTCTATCGGCGCCGACTGCTGCGCGTCGGGCTGCCGACGCTGCTGTGGTCGGCTTTCTACATTCAGTGGCGACAGCACTACCTGGGGCACAGCGGCCTGCATGGCCAGCAACTCTGGCGCGAAGTGATGCGCGGTGAGCCGAGCTACCACATGTATTTTCTCTTCATCGTGCTCGGTCTTTACGTCTTCACCCCATTCCTGCGCTCCTGGGTGCGGCATGCGCCGCGGGGGCAGGTGGTCCTCGGGGCATGGCTGGCGCTGGGGGTCTGCTGCGCGTGGTGCGTGTACTACGGTCTGCGCGGGATCGGCCAGTGGTACATGCCGGCTCGGCCCAATGTCCTGACGCTGTTTGCACCCTATCTGGGCTATTTTCTTCTCGGCTACGTGCTGCGCGATGTGCGGGTGCGCGGCGGGGGGTTGTGGCTGGCCATCACGGTGTGGCTCGGCTGCGTCGCGGGCTCGGCCATCGGCTTCGCCTGGCTGGTGAACGCGCAGGACAGCGACCGCATGGCCCAGCGGTGGTTCTTCGCCTATCTGAGCCCCGGGATCGTGGTCATGAGCATCGCCAGCTTCCTGCTCATCGCCCGGGCATTCGCGGTTCGCCGGCCGTGGTGGGTTCAGTGGATCAACGCCCGCAGCCTCGGCGGCGCGACGTTCGGGATTTACCTGATGCATATCGCTCTGCTCGACGTACTGCGTCATGAAGGCTGGGTCTGGTGGGCGTACCGACACTGGCACTTGCGCGGTCGCGGCGTGCTGGTTCTGGTGGCTCTGAGCGTTGTGGTGATGGCAGCGGGGTTTGCGATCACGTGGTGCGTGCAGCGCGTGCCGGGGGTCCGCCGCATCCTCGGATGAAAGGCCTCCGTGGTGACGGCAAGGCGGGTTCAGCTTTCGATGGGTTCGACGATGATCTGGTTGCCCAGAAGCTGAACAATGCGGATGGGCTGCTGTGGTTCGACCCACTGACCGGCGGTGCTGACGTCGACGAGGCGGTCGCCGAATCTGGCCGGTCCGGCGGGATGGAGCGGCGCCAGGCTGACGCCGCGGGCGCCGACGACCAGTTCAGCTTCGCGGCGATCAGGGTGTGCAGCGGCGACTGGTTCGGCGGGGCCCAGGCCCGTCGCCCGCTGCGCGTCGACAAGGATCAGTCGGTTGAACAGCGGTAATCGTCCAAGCGAACGCGTCAGATAGAAGATTCCGATGATGGCCACGATCAGACCCAGCAGCGTCCACAGGGCCGACTGCTGCAGGCGGCCCATGACCGCGGGATCGGGCAGCGGCACCCAGCCGTCGCCGCCGGTGGGCACGACAGCCAGCACCAGCCCCATGACCATGAGCACGATCCCCGCGACGCCGAACACGCCGAAACCGGGAAGCAGGAAGATCTCGACGGTCAACAGCAGGAATCCGATCAACAGCAGCACCACATGCCAGATTTCCGCCAGGCCAACAATGAACGGCGCGCCGATCAGCGCGATCAGGGCGATCACCGCCACCGCGCCCGGCAGGCCGAGTCCGGGGCTTTGAAACTCGACATACGCGCCAAGCATCAGGGCGAGGATCAGCACCGCCCGGATGGCCGGCGACGTCAACCACCCCGACAAATCTTCCGACCAGGTCTGTTCGACGCGCTGCACGCGGGCGGCCTGGAGAAACTGCTGAAGATCTCTCAGATCGCGGATGTTCTTCGCCCGCGCCAGGCCCAGTTCGACAGCCTCATCCTGGGTCAGCGTCAGCAGCGTCTGCCCGTCATGCACCTGCTGCACCAGAGTCCACTGGCCTCGGTCTTCCGGGCGGGCCACATCCAGCGACGGAGCCCCGGGTTCATCGGGTTGAAGTTTGAAGCCGAACACCGACGAACCCTTGGCCGCGTTCTCCATCGACACGCCTTCCACCATCACGCGGTAGTCGACGGCGTTGACCAGTCTCCGCTCGTGCGAATCCTTGTGTTCGATTTCATAGACCTTCACGCCGAGCACGCACATCGCGTGGAACAGGACATAGGGATAGTCGTTGGCGCTGGCGGAGTCGCGAAACTCGGCAAGGATCGGCGACAGGGCTTTGGCCCGCTCCGTGGGAGCCAGATTCTGGCCGGGCACGATCGGCGCGCAGTCGCCCGCGGCCGACGACGGCGCCATGACGATGGCGTCGCAGCTCGCGGCGATCATGATCCCGGCCGAGTAGGCTTCGTTGTTCACCCACGCCAGCGTTGGCACGTTCAGCCCTTTGAGGTATTTGCTGATCGCCAGGGCGCTGGTCACCACGCCGCCGGGCGTGTCCAGCTCCACCACGATCACCGAGGCCCCGCCGTCCAGGGCCCGCTGAATGCGGCGTTCGAGGCTGTCGAGCACAAAGTCGTAGATCAGCCCGTCGATCTTGACGACGGCGACCTGGGCGCCGCTGAGAAACTCCGGGCCGATCGGCGTCGCACTTGCGGGCGGGGCCGTGGCCGGTTGCGTGGCCGGACCGGCGTTCCCCTGCGCCCGGGCGGCGAAGCCCGCCGCGGCGCACGCCAACAGGAGGCCGATGCACAAAACCCGTCTTGACGCCCAGCGATGGTGGTTCATGACTTTGCGATTATAGGTCGTGTGCATGGGCGGGCCGTCTGGCTTACGGGTTCGTGCCGGACGAGGGCGTCATGTCCGGGTGGCGAACAGCCAGGGCCTTGAACTGGGCGAGCTGTTCGCGGCCGAGCTCCGCCCGCACATGCCGCATCTGCAGTTCGACGGCCCGCGCGCCGGCGAGGCGCGCCAGCAGATCCTGGCCAAGGTCGATCGTCAGCGTTTCATCGGTGAGCGAGCCGGCCCGCAGCCCGCCCGATCCCCGCCGCGCCGCGCCATACTCGATTACCGGCCGAACGACTTCGCTGCCGTCGATCACGAAGGTGACGTTCGCCAATCCCTGATAGATGCGGCGTGAGAAGTGCGTCGCCACCTTGAGCATCGCCTGGCCGTCTTCGCCCTGGCGCACCATCATGTGGTGGGCGGATCGATCGCCGGCGATGATCGGCAGCTCCACCCAGCGTGTGGTTGTGGTCGTGAGCCCGGTCTGCGGGTCGGTGGCGGTGACGATGTTGGCCGTCTCAACCTCGACCATCTCCTCCTCCGGCACCAGGCCGGCCAGTTCCGCCAGCCGGCGGTTCTCGGCCTGCAGCCGTTGCAGCTCGGTTTCGAGTTCGGCGACCTGGGCGCGCAGACGGGCGTTCTCAGCCGCCAGATCGGCCTCCTGCTGCCCACGCACCGGCAGGGCGGGGCTGAACATCAGCAGAAGAACAACAGCCGAGAGCGTCAGGCGATGCAGCGCGCGAGGTGTGAGGCATGGTTGGCGATGGATCATGGGCGAAGCCTTTCAAGGTCGCGGCGGATGGGAAGCGATTCTTGACCATGCATCTTAGCGTCGGCCGGGGCACGCAGATAGGATGCCTGCTTCCGTGGACCGCCAACGAGGCTGACGATGTCTGAGTCGATGCTGTACGAAACCCACATGCATACGCCTCTATGCCGGCACGCGGAGGGCGAGGTCGGCTCGTATGCGGCCGTCGCGGAACAACGCGGCCTGACGGGGGTGATCGTGACGTGCCACAATCCCCTGCCGGACGGCTTCAGTGGCGACGTGCGCATGGCTGAGGATGAGATGCCGCTCTACCTGCGGCTCGTGGCCGACGCCCGGGAGGCCTGGCGGGGGCGCATGGACGTGCGCCTGGGCATGGAGTGCGATTACTACCCGCGGTTTGAGGACTACCTGCGTCGCCAGACGGCAGCGGCTGACTTCGACTACCTGCTGGGCTCCGTGCATGCCCATCTGCGGGTGTGGCGCGACGCATTCGAGCCGACGAGCCCCGACGCGCTGGTCGAGCTGTATTGTCAACAGCTTCGGTGCGTCGCCGAGTGCGGGCTTTTTGATGCCGTTGCCCATCCTGAGTTGCTCCTATCCAAGAAGTGCCTGCCGGCCGACTATGAGCCGCGGCGATTCCTGGATGCGCTGGACCGGACTCTGTCAGCCGTCGCCGCCACGGGTGTGGCAATGGAGCTTAACACGTCGGCGGGCCTGGCCAGCGAGCGTGGACGCGGGTACATGCCCGACCTGCTGCGCCTCTACCGTCAGCACGGGTTGGCGGTGGTGATCGGCTCCGACGCCCATACGCCGCGGCGCGTGGCCGAGGGCTGGCCGCTGGCCCTGCGCATACTCGCGGAGGCGGGCTTCGAACACGTGAGCCTGGTGCTCGAGCGCCGCCGCTGCAAAGTTCCGCTGGCGGATGCGGCGGCCTCCCTGGCCGCGGGCGAAGCGGCGCATCTGGACTTCAGGGCGTAGTTTGTTATCTGTGCCCAGGTGGATTCACCCGCGTCCGCGCCCGAGGCCGGGCGCGTTCAACTCTGACTGCTGGGAGTCTGTCATGGCCGCTGGTCCAATTCGCGTCACCGTCTGGAACGAAGCTGTTCACGAAAAAACCAACAAAACCGTTCAGGAGATCTATCCGCACGGCATACATCAGGCGGTGGCCGACGGGCTGCGCGAGAATCTTGGCGAAGGCGTGCGGGTTCGCACAGCCACGCTCGATGAACCCGAGCACGGCCTGAGCGAGAAGGTGCTGGCGGAGACGGACGTTCTCATGTGGTGGGGACACGCGGCCCACCACAAGGTCGACGACGCCATCGTCGAACGTGTGCACAAACGTGTGCTGGCCGGCATGGGCCTGGTGGTCATGCATTCGGGACACTTCTCGAAGATCTTCAAAAAACTCATGGGCACGACCTGCGCCCTCAAGTGGCGCGAAGCGGCCGAGATGGAACGGCTCTGGTGCGTCGATCCGAGCCATCCGATCACCGAGGGGTTGCCCGAGTACATCGAGCTGCCTCACGTCGAGATGTACGGCGAGCTGTTCGACATTCCCGCGCCGGACGAATTGATCTACATTTCGTGGTTTGAAGGCGGCGAAGTATTCCGCTCCGGTTGCTGTTGGCGGCGCGGGTCGGGCAAGGTCTTTTACTTCCGTCCCGGGCACGAAACCTTCCCGATCTATTACGACAGGAACGTTCGCAAGGTTTTGAGCAACAGCGTGAAATACGTCGCAAAGAAGACGGACACGCCGTATGGCAACGGCGCCGCCCCCAACATCAGAACGCCGCTCAACCCCATCCGCGCCGCACACAAGGTTGATGAAAGCCTGCACAAGCACTGACAAGCTGCGCCCGTAACAGTGCAGGACACGAACGTTGGCCGCGGGCGCGTTTCCTGGACCTCGCAAACGCCTGCGGCCGTCGCCCTCACTGCTCACGTTTCGACCACGGCACGTCAGGATCCTTGTGAAACGCCGCGGCCGCCTGCTTCAGGCACGGTTCGCACACCACGGCCTCGGGGTTGAAGCCCGGCGGCGGTGACGCGAAGGGCGCGTGCCGCCAGTGGGGCGTATCCGTCGGCCGCGTCTGAAGGCACAGCGTGCAGTCAAACGCCCGCGCCGCGGGCGTCATCTGCTTGCGGGCCTGTTTGAAGCATTCCAGACACAACACCGAGCCGTGATGTCCCTCGACCATCGCGGTCTGCTGGTCCCAGTCGGTGCCGCAGAAATCGCAACTGATGATGATGCCTGTCTCGCCGTTCTCGTTGACCTGACGCTGCATGGACCGTCCCTCGTTGGAGCAGGCGATTGTAGGCCCATTGGGCGGGCTCAATCCTGGGCCGCCGCCGGGGCGTTTGTGCTATCGCCTGCCGGCGTTTTCTTCGGACTCGGGGCGCAGCAGGTAACGCACGCGCACGGCCGTCGGCCGATCGTGCTCGGTGAGTTTCGGCCCCCGCGCCTGCCAGCGGTAAAGGCTCTGCAGGATGGGGCCGTCGAAATCCGCGTAACCCGTGGTGCCCAGCAGGCCAGCCTCAATCACTTCGCCCTGGGCGTTGAACACGACGCGCACGGAGGTGTTGTTGGGTACGGCCGTCAACAGGGCTGAAAGCGCGAAGTGCGGTCGGGCGGTGGTGATCTCGATGCCGTCACCCACGATCACGCCGCCGGGGACGAGCCTGTCATACGTCAGCACAAGCTGGGTTGGGTCGACGTCCTGCCGGTCGCGTGGGGCGGCGGTGGGCTTGGCCGTCGTCGGAGGATGGGGCTGCGGCCGGGGCGGCGGCGCGGTGCTCGGGGTGGGCGGGGTCGGGGCCACGGGCACGACGGCGGGCGTATCGGCAAGGGTCGTTTCGATCGGTGGTTCGGGAATCGAGGGGTGTGGCGGCTCGGGTTCGAGCGCATCGACGCTGGGAGGCGCCGGTGGCTGTTGCGGCAGGGGCGCGGGGGTCGGCGCGGGCCGCGTCGGGTCGGTGGGAAGCGGCGCTGTTTCGATGGGTTCGGCCTGCGATTGCAGGGCCGGTTGCTGGGTCTGGGCCTGGGGCGCGATCAGGCGGCGGAAATCCTCGTGGGCGATCCACGCCACCGACGCCCGTATCGGGTTGGGTCGGCCCAGTCGCACGTCCGGGTCCGGCAGCATCGTTTCCAGCTCGGCGGGCAACTCGCGGGTCCACGATGCCTGGCGCCCCACGCTCCACTGCATGGCCGGAAGCAGCATCGCGTGCAGCAGCATGGCGATGACCGCCCCGACGCTCAAGCGCACGATGGTTTCACGATCAACCATAAAAAACTACTCATCGACCCATGCCGCTCATGGGGATGGACCAGAGGCGTCGTCGGCCTGCGTCGGGCGAGGCGGGCCCACCACGCTCACATCCTCGACGCCCGCGTCGCGCAGCATCTCGATCAGGCGCACCAGCAGCGGGCCTCGGTCCGTTGGCGGGGCTTCGTTCCCGGGAGTCTGCGACACTTCCAGAGCCACGAAGAGCGGCGTGGGGTTGTCCTGGGCGGCGAAGGACCGCAGCCGGTCCGGCAACTCATCGAGTTCGATCGGTTCCCGGTCGAAGAATAATCGGCCGGCGGCGTCGATCGTCAGGGCCGCGACCTGACCCGGCTCAACCTCCGCCCCGCCGCTGACCGGTACGAGCTGGAGGGGCAGAATCTCGGCCCGCACCGTCAGGATCAGGCTGTAGATGAAGAACGTCAACAGCAGAAAGATCACGTCGATCAGCGGCAGCAGTTCGACACGCGGGCTCAGGTCATGGCGACGGACGCGCAGCATGTGGTCATTGTACGCACGGGCGCAACAGGTACAGTGGTGGGGAACCTGGCGGTCGCCGGTATCGCCGTATCCGGGAATCACGCGGCCCGGCCGGCTCCGCTGCATGACCCACCGGTCAGAAGGGACGGCACCATGGACGAGTCAAGCGAAAAGCCGACGCCTGCAGAGTCCGCCTCCAGCGGGTCTGGAACTCAACCCGGTGCAGGGCATGAAGCGTCCACGGGCCTGTCGCCTGCGGAGGAAAAACTGGACCTCCCATCCGAACAGAAGACCTGGGGCATGCTCTGCCACCTGTTGGCGCTCACGCCGCTGGTGGGCATCGTGCCGGGCCTCATTCTCGGGCCGCTGGTCGTCTGGCTGCTCAAAAAGAACGAGATGCCATTCGTCGATGACCAGGGCAAAGAGTCGATGAACTTTCAGATCACCGCCCTGATCGCTTTCGCGGCGTCGGCCAGCCTGTTCCTGTGCGGCATCGGTGTCATTGTGATGCCGATCATCGGCATCGTCTGGATGGTGCTGGTGATCGTCGCCGCGGTAAAGGCGGGTGACGGGGTGAAATACCGCTACCCGTGGACGTTGCGGTTCATCAAATAGCCTTCGGCGGCTCGGGAGTTGCCGGCCGAACCGATCACGGTTGTTTCATGCGCAGGCTGTCCCACGCGGCGGCGATCGCGTCGTCGTCCACGTCTTTGTGAATCGCGACCGCCCCGATGCGATCGGGCAGCACCAGGCGAATGCGGTTGTCAGCCACTTTCTTGTCGACGCGCATGGCCGCCAGCAGATGCCGTGTCGGCGCCAGCTCCGCCGCCTCGACCGGCAGGCCGATTTTGTCCAGGACGTCGGTGATGCGGTGCGTCACGCTGACATCGCACAGTCCCTGCGCCACCGCCAGACGGCTGGCGGCGACCATGCCCAGCGCCACCGCTTCGCCGTGGTGGTATCCGCCGTAGGCCTGCGTCGCCTCGATGGCGTGGGCGAAGGTGTGGCCGAAATTGAGGTGCGCCCGCGGGCCGGTCTCCTTTTCGTCTGCCATGACGACGTCAGCCTTGATCTTCACATTGCGCTGCACCAGCTCGACCATCACGTCGCGGTTCAGGGCGGCGATCGCCTCCGTGTGTCGATCGATCCAGTCGAAAAGCGTGACATCGCGTATGATGCCGTGCTTGACGCACTCCGCCAGACCGCAGCGCAGCTCGCGCTGCGACAGCGACGCGAGCGTCTGGGTGTCGACGATCACGGCCGCCGGCTGATAGAACGCGCCCACGAGGTTCTTGCCTTGGGGCAGGTTCACGCCCACCTTGCCGCCGACCGACGCGTCCACCATCGCCAGCAGCGTGGTCGGGCACTGCACAAAGGGCACGCCGCGCAGATACGTCGCCGCCACGAAGCCGGCGGTGTCGCCCACCACGCCGCCACCCAGAGCGATCACGGGGCTCTTGCGTTCGAGCCGTGAGCCCACCAGTTTTTCGTATATGCCCGCCACGGTGGTCAGGTTTTTCTGGCTTTCGCCGATCGGCATGTCGATGCGCAGCACCTGGTAGCCGGCGGCCTCGAGCGACGCAGCCGCGGTGCGGCCATGCGTGTCGCTCACGGCCGCATCGACCAGCAGGGCGGCCCGGTCGTGGGGCGCGACCTCACGCACCCGAAGCCCGAGCTTCGCCAGCAGGCCCGGCTCGATGGACACCGTGTAACGATGATGCGGCAGCGTCAGGTCAACGTCGGGCATCGGTTGTGTTCTCCGTCTGGCGCGGAAGCGTGCGCCGGCTGGTGTCGGGCTCTCCAGCCATCCGGGCCAGCGCCTCGGCGGGATCGCGCGGTAAATTGGCCGACGGCGAATCATACTCCGCGAGGGCGGGCATCGTCGCAGGTGGGCGGTCGGCCGCGTGCCGGGCGCCGCGGTGTCGCAGCCACTGCCGCAGCACGATGTAGGCCGTCAGCAGCAGCGTGACGGCGATCAGCAGCGGCGTCATCAGGCGGCCGACGCCGAGCGCGGCGTGCGGTTGCCACTGTGCCCGTCGGCCCACGAAGGTGAGGTAGTTTCGCTCGCGACCCTCGAGGTCGGGGCTGGTCCACAGCTTGTAGAAACGTGCGATCGCGCGGACGTGCGTGCCCACCGCGGGCAGGTCGGCCGGCGCGGGATTGTCCAGCAGATAGACCAGCACCACGGCTTCGCTCTGGCTCGAAGCATCCACGCCCTCGACGAGAATTGGCCATTGCCGCAGCCGCTGATCCCACGGACCAAGCCGGCTCAGCGTGCCGAAGGGGCGCGGGATGGCGGCCAGCCGGCCTTCAATCACGAAAAGTTCACCGCGATGGTTCGCCGGCTCGTCCAGCGGCAGGACGTCACGCAGGGACATCGCTCCCGCCGTCCCCCGGTCGTCGTCAGCGGCCGGCCAGGTCGCCACATGGGTCAGCAGGGCGTACAGCGCTGCTTCCTCAAAGACAGGCGAGTGATCGGCGGCGGTCGCTAACTGTTGCTGCTGCGCGTCGCTCAGCGGCGGCGCCGCGAGCGCCAGTGAACCCAGCAGCAGAAGGGACCATCCGGTCGGCATTCAACCATTGTATGAGCCTCCGGGGTGGCGATGGCGGTTCGGCCGCATGATGGCTCGACCCGCGGCCGCAGTGGTATAGTGACCGTTTACTTTGGCGCGCGGCCGCGGTCGTCGGACCGGCCGTTCAGCCCGCGACGGAGCCTCCCGATGTCCGTGACGCAGAGCCAGACCGTCCCCGGCGTCTCTCCCGATCTCGGCCGCGAACTGGTCCATGACGAGGTCGTGGCGGTGGTCGACTTCGGCTCACAGTACGTGCAGCTCATCGCCCGTCGCGTGCGCGAAGCCGGCGTGTTCAGTCTTCTGGTCGGGCCGCATGTGAGCGTCGAGCAGCTCGCGGCGATGAAACCCAAGGGGCTGATTCTCAGTGGCGGCCCCGCCAGCGTGTATGAGAACGGCGCGCCGCGCTGCGATCCGCGCTTGTTCGAGCTTGGCGTGCCGGTGCTGGGCATCTGTTACGGCATGCAGATCGGCGCCCAGCTTCTCGGGGCCGAGGTGCACAACGCGGCCGCCCGCGAATACGGTGGCGTCAAGCTCCGCGTGGAGGATCAGCAGAACGATAGGGGCCTGCTCGCCGGCCTGCCCCGGCAGACCACCGTCTGGATGAGCCACGGCGACCAGGTGCAACAGTTGCCCCCGTCTTTCCTGCCGTTGGCCCAGACACCCACCTGCCCATATGCGGCGGTCCGTCACAAAGACAAGCCGTTCTTCGGCGTGCAGTTTCACCCGGAAGTCACCCATACACCGCACGGCCTGGACATCCTGCGTAACTTCCTCTTCGAAATCTGCGGCTGTGCCGGCACCTGGAAGATGAGTGATTTCGTGGACCGCGAGGTGGCCGCCATCCGTGAAAGAGTCGGCGACGCCCGTGTGGTGTGCGGGTTGTCGGGCGGAGTCGATTCGTCGGTGGTTGCGGCCCTGCTGTCCAAGGCGATCGGCAGGCAAGCCACCTGCATTTTTGTCGACAATGGCCTGTTGCGCAAAAATGAGCGTGGTCTGGTCGAGAAAACCTTCCGTGGACATTTTGACATCGATCTGCGCGTCGTCGACGCCAGCGCCCAGTTCCTCGATGATCTGGCCGGCGTCACCGATCCGCAGGAGAAGCGCCGCCGTATCGGCCACCGCTTCATTGAAGTCTTCAAGCAGGCCAGTGCCGACATCCCCGACGCGAAGTTTCTGGCCCAGGGCACGCTTTATCCCGACGTGATTGAGTCCGGCCACGGCTACTCCGGGGCGGCGGCGAACATCAAGCTGCATCACAATGTCGGCGGCCTGCCCGCCGAGCTGAGCTTCGAGCTCATCGAACCGTTGCGGGCCCTGTTCAAGGACGAGGTGCGCCAGCTCGGCCAGGTGCTCGGGCTGTCCGAAGCGATGGTTTGGCGGCATCCGTTCCCTGGCCCGGGTCTGGCGGTGCGCGTTCTCGAAGAGGTCACGCAAGACAAGCTCGATCTGCTGCGCGAGGCCGATGAAATCCTGCTGGAAGAGATCGTCGCCCACAACCTCTATCGTCGCACCGCCCAGGTCTTCGCCGTGCTGCTGCCGATCCGCTCGGTGGGCGTGATGGGCGACGGCCGCACGTATGAGAGCGTCGTCGCCATCCGGGCCGTCGAAAGCCAGGATTTCATGACCGCGGATTGGGCGCGGATTCCCTACGACGTGCTGGCGACGATCAGCAACCGCATCATCAACGAGGTGCGGGGCGTCAACCGCGTGGTCTACGACATTTCGAGCAAGCCGCCAGCCACGATTGAGTGGGAGTGACCCTTCGACGATCGGCGAAGGCGGGCCTACAATCCGGGGCATGCCCTGGCACTCTGCTCCATGGATGAAGTATCGCCGCTCGTCGCCAGCGATGGTTCTGGCGGCGATCGCTCTCATGTTGCCCCTGGGCGGCTGCTCGACGGTGCGCGTGACGAACCCGGACCGGACGGCTACGGAAATGTTCCTGATTTCTCAGGCCGCGGAACAGGCGGTGGCCCAACTGACCGTCGCGCCGCTGCGCGATCAGAAGGTGTATCTCGATACTTCGCACTTCGTCGGTCGGGACACGGAATTCGTGGCCGCCGAGCTGCGCTCGCATCTGCTGCGCGATGGTGTGCGTCTGTTCAACGAACCGCAACAGGCCGACGTGATTCTCGAAGTGCGCAGCGGGGGTCTGAGCATCGACCGTTATGAATCGCTGCTGGGCATCCCGGCGCTGCTGGCGCCCGCTGGCGCCGGCGCGGCGGCGGGTCCGGCCGGCATGGCCGCGGGCGAGGCCGCCACGCTCATCGTGCCGGAACTGGCGATCGTCAAGAACATCAAACAGTACGGGTTCGCTTCGGTCGCGATCGTCGCCTACCGTCGCGACACGGGCGAACTGATCGCCGCCTCCGGGCCCTTCATCGGTCGAACGTTCCGCAAGGACTGGTGGTTCTTCGGTCTCGGGCCGCGCGTGACGGGCGATATCCCGCCGGCTGAACCTCGGATCGATCACGGACGCTGACCGCCAACCCGCGCCGCTCCGCCGCGCCTTCCGCTGTGCGTTCGATTTTCATCCCGCGGCCACGACGATCATGAAGCGAGCCCAACGCATTCTGTTTAACGTCGCGGGCGCCGGCGCGGCGCTGGTGGCGGGTGTGACACTGCTGGCCATCGCGTTTCTGCTCAGCCCGATTCCGGCCCGCCTGGCGGCAAGCGCCATCGAACGCGCCACCGGTATGGACACGCAAGTCGGTTCACTGCATCTGGGCTGGTCGGGGCAGTCACATATTCGCGCTCTGAGTCTGAGCTCGCCCCACGGGGGTCCGCCGCTGCTGACGCTCGATGAAGTACGTTTCAGTCACGCTCCGCTGTGGCGGTTGCCGCTCCGCGGGAGCCCGACCCTCAGGTCTATATCCCTGGATGGCGCGCAGGTCGTCGTGGCGCGGGATGATTGCGGCCGCTGGAACTTCGCTGCGCTGTTCGACGCGACTTCGCAGAAGGGATCGGGAAGCACAGTCACCGCCGGCCGCCTGCGGTTGCCGGTCGTCACCCTGCGCGATGTCTGGTTGCACTGGCGTGCGGCCGACGGGCCTGCGAGATCGCTCGGCCCGTACGCGATGACCATCGAGCCGACCGAGGAAGGCGACCGGATCACCTGGACCCGCGACGCGGGAGCCGCGGTCGTCCTTATCGTGCGCAAATTCGCCTGGCCGGCGGGCACGGCCATGGAGGCCTGGCGCGGGCTTGACGCCGACGTGACGATGGTCCTGAGCAACATGGATCTGTCATGGCTGACGTCGGGCCATGTGGATGGTTATCCGCCACTGGGTACGTACGACGGTGAGGCAAGGTTTGCGGCATCGAGCCAGGCGTCGGGCGGCCAGGGCGGAGAACTGACCTTCGAGGTGAAGGCCCGCGAGCAGGCGGCCGTCCTGTTCGGGGGCGGGCGCGGCACGGTCCAGGTCGATCTGGCCGGCGCGGCCGGGCCACGCTTCGTCATGCCCGGTTCACACTGGTGGATCGCCGATGGTGAGCTTGACTTGTGGGGCCGGGCTTCGCGTCCGGCTGAAGCATGGCGGATCTACGCGAACGCGCAGCTTAAGCATGTTCCCATGCAGCTGCTTCTGGCTCTGGGCGGCGCCGAGGCATCGGCGCCCGTCGGTCGACTCGACGGCGAGGTGCGGTTGACGCTGCCGCTGGGCCAGCTCGAGCGCCTCTACGGGGAGGTGCGGCTCAAGCTCAGCGAGTCAGACCTGGCCAACACGGGACTGTTCGCGGCCATCTACAACGTGTTCAATGTTCGTCTGGGGCCAGCGGAACCGACGGGCCGGGGCGAGTTGACCGCTCGCCTGGAAGGCTCCTTGTTTCACGTTCGGGCGATGCGCTACACCAACCGCGGAACGGACCTGCAACTGGGAGGCTGGGTGGAAGACATTCGCCTGGGCGGCGACAGCCCCGTGCGTGCTTACGCGATGGGGGCCACGCGGCCGCTGCCCAACCTACCGCTGCTGGCTGAGTTCAACGACATCCTCGGCGTCCTGGGTCAGGGTGTGACGGCGATGAGCATAAGCGGCAGCCTGGCGCAGCCGAAGGTCGAACCCATGTCCCTCAAGCAGGCCCGCACCACCGTCAGCCAACTGATCCATGGCGGCCACGCGCCGGAGACCGAGTGATTCCCATGGCGATGTCGCACTCGGGCGGCGGCGTCAGCGCCGCCGTCTTAGAAACGGTACGCCGAGGGCCGCGAAGACCGCCACGAAGGTCGCCGGCTCGGGGATGATCGCCGACTGTCCGCCGCCGGTGAGGATGATGATGAACGGGTTGATGTCCTCGGTATTGATGACCGCGTCGCTGTTGGTGTCGTAGATTGCCGGATCCACGCCGTAGGCCGCCTCGAAGCTGGACGGATTCGTGAGCGCCAGGATGAACGGGTTGATGTCCTGGGTGTCGACCACGCCGCTGCCGTCGAAGTCGCCGGGGATCGCCTCGGGCAGACCGTAGACGGCGGTGAGCACCTGACCTGTCGCGGCGTCATAGCCGGCCACCATCCACACCAGCGGCGGCGCATCGGTTTCGCCTTCTTCGAAGCCATAAATCGTGTAACCGGTGAAATTGGCCAGGTTCTGCATCGGCGTCAGCGGATCATCCGTGGCATGCGTCACCGGGTCGTGCGTGTTGTTCCAGAAGACGCCCAGGTACTGGTTGTAGGACGCCCAGCCCGGCGTGTTGGGCACGTCGTCAAGGGCGGTGATGTACTGGCCGCCGCTGTTGAGCATGTACCACACATGCCCATCTTCGTTGCGATACGACGCAGCCGACCACGCGTCCCACAGATCGTCGTCGTACTCGTCGGTGGTTCCGCCCGTCGAGTAGGGGGACTGGGGATGGATGAACAGCGCGAAGATGGGCACGTCACCGGTATTCATCAATGAGAGCAGGTATCGGTTGTAGTATTGACCTTCACTGGATGACTGCCAGTCGAAGGTCAGCCAGAGCTCTGCCGACAACTGCCCCGCGACCGCGGCCGCGTCAGCTCGTTTCGTCACGCCCAGACCCGCCAGAGCCGCTAGGCAGACAACACCCGCCAGCCGAAGGGTGCGACACAAACCTTCACCACAAGCATGCATGATCCACCTCCCGCGTTTTTAGAAGAGATGCCAAGGGCGTCGGAGCCGAACCCGATGCGCCCGTAAAATTAAAGTGATAAGCATCTATTTTAGCTTATAGGCAGATACGAACAAGCAGAATCTCCATGCCGAAGGTTGGCACCGCCGGTCGGGTAACATGAATCGCCATGTCCCGTCACCTGCGGCCCGGCAGCCTGGAGACCGTTTACTCAGCCCTTTTTCTGGGTTGGGGCGTGGTTCCGTTGATGCTCGCGGTCACGCTGATGCAGCAGCCGAATCCTGCCAACATAGGCACGGTGCTGTTCACTATGTTCGCCGTCGCGTGGTGGGCCTGCGGGCTTGGGATGGCAGCCGGGCTGCGTTGGACGGCGTGGCCGGCGATGGGCGTCGCCTTCGTCGCCTGGGCGGCCGTCAGCGTCGAGACCTTCAAGGCCACGCGTCTGCTTCTTGAAGGCGGTGAGGCCCGGCTGGCCTGGGAAGACGTGGGTTACCGGGCCGTCTTCTTGCTGCTGCCGCTGTCGGTGCTTTTGGTGCTCGGTTGGCTGACGCGGCCCGGTCGCGGCCGCCAGGCGCAACCGGGCCCACCTGTCGGCCGGATGCCGTGACCGGCCGTAACCCGTTCCCGCGATCTGGTCGATAACGCCAAAGCAGCTCAACACAGCCAGGACGCGCTGCTCACTCTGGACGCCCGACCTGGCGCGATGCCCGGGCGATGTGCCCGCCTCGGCGGTCCGACGCGGGCACATCGCGGAGAATGGCGATGGCCGGCCACGGATTTGAGCAACTGGAGACTTGGCGGCAGGCGATGGAACTGACCATGCGCCTCTTCAAGCTCACCGATCACTTCCCCGCCGAGGAACGTTCAGGTCTGACCGCCACCCTTCGCCGCACCGCCAGCGCTCTGGCGGCGAAGATCGCGGAGGTCACCGCTTACGACAGCGCCGACAAACTGCTGGATGCCTACGTCGCCGCGCTGGGCACCCTGCGTGAGATTCAGACGCACCTGCTCATCGCCCAGCGCCTGCATTTCCCGCGGGCCTTTCTTCTATGGAAGGTGCGGCGCGCGATCGGCAGGTTCAGCCGCACGCTTGACCGGGAGATCGACGTTCTGCGCCATCGTCGCCAGGTGCTGTCCATTGCCGAAGCGTCCGCTTGCGGCAACAGCGACCAGTCAGCCGGTAACGCCACGCCGCTGCGCCAGGCGGCCTGACGGGCGACACGCGATCGCGTTCGCCTCACGGGCTGTAGTAATTCCACGTCATCTTCATCCGCCGGTAGTGCGGCTGCAGCCACTTGCGAGGCTCATTCGGACGCGGGTTTGGGGCGCCGTTGTGGTGGATCCGCAGCTCCGGTCCGTTCTCGCCGTGACCGCGCATCACCACGATCTCTTCGCGCCAATCCCCCGATACGTCGGCCACGAAGATGCGGTCGGCCTTTTCCCTGATGACGTGGACAAATTCCCCGGTGATCGGGTTGAACACCGCCACGTCGCCGGCCTTGTGCCGTTCCTTGCCGCAGCCGAACTGCTGGGGTGCGCCGGTCCAGTCGATCGTGTTCAGAACCTCCAGCCCTTCGTCCGTCCAGCCGGCGGGCGCGACATCATCCATCTCGTACCTGCTGATGAGCTTGCCGGTGTGGTCGAACACGAACGGCTTCTGGTGCGTGTTGAACCGGCTGCGGCACCAGATCTGCATGCCGCCGCTCTTGCGGCGAGGGTCGTCGGTCGGCAGGAAGTGGCCGATCACCGCGTTCTGCGGCTCCATGTGTTCGTGATGCGTCTTCCAGATCAGCCCGTCGGCATGGAACAGCCAGACGTACTGGTCGTCGCGCTCCTGAAGCACCACCACCTGAAGATCGTCACGCCCCGGCGCCACGCGGCCGAAGAACACTGAATCGACATGCGGCTTGGACACATCGGCCTTGAAGACCGGCAGGGCGTAACGCATCCGTCCGTCCGCGCCGACCACGCAGCCGCCGAGCACTTCATCACGCCCGTCAAGATCGATGTCCGCCACCCGCGCGCCGGTGTGCGCCTGGTTGATGAAATCGTTGCGCTCCCAAAGCGGGCCTTTGCCGGCCTTGAGATCCTCCAATGTATACGCGGCGATGAATCGGCCGAGGCGGTACGGCTCCTTGTTGGTCGTCTGCAGCAGCAGGTCGCGATCGCCTTGGCCGCGGAAGTTGGCGATCACCAGGTGCTCCCAACGCTCAGCCGCGGCGGGGAAAGGCGGGGCGGCCTTCCACTTCAGCTTGCCCGTCGCGCCGTCGACCACGTGCAGTTCCGCCGACTGCGTGAGGTAGAGCACCTCGACGCGCCCGTCGCCATCGATGTCCGCCGCCGCCACACCCGGGCCATGATGCCCCGGCAGGCCGTTGCCCTCCGAATGGCCGGCCACCTGAATGTCGATCGCCTTGGACCATAGCGGCTGGCCGAAGTGTCCCACAGCCGCGATGTGCCCGGTGATGGTGACCACGAAATCCAGCATGCCGTCGCCGGTCAGGTCGGCTGTAATGATCCCGCCCGGCGACTGCAGCGGGCTGTCGGGCGACGGCATATCGAGCGGAATGATGTACGGGTTGGCGTCGTATTGGGGCCAGTCGGCCTGGCACACGGTAGCGGGGGTGTCGGCAAACAAGGGGCGTCTCCAGGCCAGTGACAGGACGAGGAACGAGATCCTCTTCCCCACCATTAGCCGCTGGTCGGCTCAGGGCAAGCGGCCGGTCCCCGCTTGCGGAGGAGGAGGTCGACGCGGGACAGATGGGATGGAAATATCGCGACATCGGCGGCGTGAGCGGGGCCACGCGCGAACCTCAGGTTGGGAGCCCGGCCGCCGGACGGCTACACTTCGTGATCGATTCACGTGAATGGATCACATATCACATGGCAGAAAGGAACACGACCATGACGCGACAGGGACGCATCTTCATCGGGGTGGTGACCGCGGGGGTGGTGATCGGCGGTCTGCTGCTCGCGCTGCCGCAGCCGTCGCAGGCCGTCGTGGCTGAGCAGGGCACCGCTGACATGGCTGCGGCGGCCGACCACGGCCCAGCCGCGCCGCTGCAAACCCAGGACATCAGCCTCGGCGTCGCTCAACAGGTGATGCACGCGGCCATCAACAAGGCTGCGGAAATGGGCCTGGCCATGGACATTGCCGTGGTCGACGCCGGCGGCAACCTCAAGGCCTTCGTCCGCATGGACGGCGCATGGCTGGGCAGCATCGACATCGCCATCAAGAAGGCCCGTACCGCGCGCTACTTCGACATGTCCACGGGCGCGATCGGTCAGCTCAGCCAGCCCGGTGGTCCGCTCTACCAGATCGAAGTCTCCAACGGCGGCCTGATCACCTTCCCCGGCGGCGTGCCGCTCAAGACGGCCAGCGGCACGGTCATCGGCGCGATCGGCGTTTCCGGTTCAACGGTCGAGAACGATCATACCGTGGCGACCGCCGGTGCCACAGCACTCGGTGAGGGTATGTAAAGGCGGCGCCTGTAACGATGTGATGGTTGCGCCGGCTACCCTCGCGTCGCCTTCAGCCACTTGTTGAACGCGGCTTTGCTGAGCGTGTTGATCACATCGCCGCGCGTTGCCCCGGCGCGGCGGGCGGTGAGCAGGCCGAACGTCAGTTGGTCCAGGTCCGATGGGCCGTGGGCGTCGGTGTTGATGCTGAGCCTGGCGCCGGCGTCGATGGCGGCGGCGGCGTGGGTGTCGCGCAGGTCGAGTCGCCAACTGTTGGCGTTGACCTCGAGGGCGATGCCTCGCTGGGCAGCGGCGTGGGCGACTCGCTTGATGTCGGGGTTCAAACCGGGCCGGCGGTTGATGAGCCGACCGGTGGGGTGGCCGACAATCGTGACGTAAGGATTGTCGATGGCCCTGAGCAGGCGCGTCGTCGCCTTGTCGGCATCCTGGGACAGGGCGCTGTGCGGGCTGGCCACGACCAGATCGAGTTGTTTGAGCAGGCTGTTGGGGTAGTCGAGCTTGCCGTCGGCCAGGATGTCCACCTCGCTGCCGGCCAGAATCTGAATCTTGTCAGCCAGTTCCTTCGCCACCTGGCGCACGGCCGCGATATGGGCTTCGAGGCGCTGCTCGGACAGGCCATTGGCCTGCACCTGGCTCTTGGAGTGATCGGTGATTGCCACAGTATGGAAACCGCGGTCGATGGCGCACATGGCCAGTTCCCGTATCGACCAGATGCCGTCACTGGCGGTGGTGTGGGCATGCAGTTCAGCCGCGATGTCCTTGAGGTCGATGAGCTCAGGCAGTTGCCGCCGTGCGGCCAGAGCAATCTCGCCGCGGTCTTCGCGCAGCTCAGGGGCGATGAAATCCATATCGAGCGCGTCGTAGATATCCTGCTCGGTCTTCGCGGCCACCGGTTGCTTGTCGCCTTCCGTGGCGAGAGCGTATTCGTTGAGCGTCAGACCACGCTCCATCGCCCGACGGCGCAGGGCGACGTTGTGCTCCTTGGAGCCGGTGAAATACATCAAGGCCGCGCCGTAGCAGTCAGGCTCGACAATGCGCAGGTCAGCCTGAACGTTGATGCGTTCCGCCTTGAGACGCACGGATGTCTTGGTCTTGCCGCTGACCAGCACGTCCGCGACGACGGGCAGACCTGTGAAAGCGCTGGTGATGTCGGCCGCATGTTTCGCATCGGCGGCGACGAGAATGTCCAGGTCGCCGATGGTCTCGCGTCCGCGGCGCAGCGAGCCGGCGTAGTCGGCCTGCTTCACGCCCTTGACCTGGCGCAGGCGGTCGACGATCCATCGAGCCAGGGGCATGGCCTGACCCAGGCGGATCCGCCCGCCGGCGGACTCGGCGAATGCAAGACTCTTGCGCAGGTTGTCGAGTTTCTTCTTACCCAGGCCGGGCAGGTCGGCGAGGCTGTCGTCCTTGAGTTTCTCCTTGAGATCGTCCAGGCCCTCAATGCCAGCCTCTTTCCAGAGCAGAGCGACGGTCTTGGGCCCCAGGCCGGGGACGTCGAGCAGGTCGGGCAGGCCGACCGGTACCTGGGCCATGAGCTTGCGGTGGTCTTCGATCCTGCCGGTTCGGATGAACTCGGCGATGCGGGCCGCGGTGCCTTTGCCGATGCCGTCGAGGTCAGTGAGAGCTTTTTCGGCTTCGCCGCCGGCATGCCAGATGCGGCCAAGATCTTCGGCCAGCTCGCCAATGACGCGTGCCGCCTTGGCGAAGGCGTTGACGCGGAAGCGGTCGCCGCCGAGCAGCTCCGTGACGTCCGCCATCTGCTGGAAGATGGCGACCAGCTTCGGGTTCGCGTCCTGTGGACTGGCGCCCCGGGCGTCACCTTTTTGCAGGCCGGCATCGTCCTGATTTTCGCCGCTCTGGCGTGGCATGACCCTCAGCTTACCGCATCGTGTGCTATTCGTGCGGCCGCCGCGAGGGATACGTTGCCCGTGGGAAGGCGAGGCTCTAGACTTGGAACCCCCCGAGCCCGGCGGCAGCGGAAGCCAGCCCGACCCTCGGGACGGCCTGAAAGACCCGACGATGAATTACACCCAGATGACCGATCAGCAGCGGCAGGAGATGCTCCAGGCCGTGGGCGTGGAACGTATCGAGCAGCTTTATGCGTCGCTGCCGCCGCGGTTTCGTGTGCCCACCGACGAGCCGATCGAACTGGCGGGCGTACCGGCCGACGGACTGAGCGAATTGGACATTCGCCGACGGCTCGAAGCCCTGGGCGCGAGCAACCAGCCGGCCGTTTCGGCGCGGGGCGGGTGCTTCCTGGGCGGCGGGGTGTACGACCATTTCATTCCCGCGGCGGTCGATCACCTGGCGCATCAGAGCGAGTTCGTGACGGCCTATACGCCGTACCAGGCCGAGGCCTCGCAGGGCGCGCTGCAGGCGTTCTTCGAGTTCCAGTCGCAGGTGTGCGCGCTCGCTGGTCTGGACGCCGCCAATGCGTCGCTCTATGAGGGCGCGACAGCTGCGGCCGAGGCGGTCATGCTCGCCCTCAACGTGACGGGCAAGCGACGTGTGCTGGCCGCGTCGACGCTGCACCCGCACACTTTGAGAGTCCTGGCGACGTACCTTGGCGACCTGCCTGTCGAGCTGGTGATCGTCGAGGCCGACGCCAAGACCGGCCGGTTGAGGGCCTCGGCGGTGGCGAAGGCGACGGACGGCGATACCGCCGCCGTGGTCGTGCAGTCGCCGAATGTCTGGGGTTTGATCGAAGACTGGGCGGGGTTGTTCGCAGCCGGCAAAGAAGCCGCGGCCGCGACCGGCAAGCCGGGCCAGGGCCCGCTGGCGATTGCGGTGTTCAACCCGATGGCGTGCGGCCTGCTCAAAGGCCCGGGCTCGTGCGGGGCGGACGTCGCCACGGCCGAGGGGCAGCCGCTGGGCATCCCGATGAGCTATGGCGGGCCGTACCTGGGCTTGTTCGCCTGCCGGGCCCAGTACATGCGCAGGATGCCCGGCCGCCTGGTGGGCCAAACGACCGACAAGCAGGGCCGACGGGCGTTCTGCCTGACTCTGCAAACCCGCGAGCAGCACATCCGCGGCGCCAAGGCGACGAGCAACATCTGCACGAACCAGGGCCTGCTGGCGGTGCGGGCGACGATCTACATGAGCGCCATGGGTCCGACGGGGCTGCGCGAGGCGGCGAGACAGAATTACGACAAGGCGCACTACGCGGCCGGGCGAATCGCTGCACTGGACGGCTGGTCGCTGGCGTTCGATGGGCCCTTCTTCAATGAATTCGCCGTCGATGGACCGGTGGACGCCGCAACGGTGATCGACGTCGGCCGCTCGCGCGGCATCATGCCGGGCATCGCCGCCCAGCGGCTGGGCGGCGGGCCTGCGAACCGGTTGCTGGTGGCGGTGACGGAAAAGCGCACGCGCGATGAGATCGAGGGCCTGGTTCGTTTGTTGGCCGAGGCCGGTCAGAAAGGCGGCAGGTAATGACGCAGACCACCACGCAACCGAAAGCTCAGAACGCAGGGCCAGGGGGCGCGTCACCGCTGGCCGAACATGACGCGCCGCTGATTTACGAACGGTCGGCCGCGGGGGCGCGGGCGGTGGACCTGCCGGCCGGCGACGTCCCGGCGGCGCCGCTGCCCGACGAGTTGGTGGAAGTCCAGCCGCCGCGGCTGCCCGAGGTCGGGGCGCTGGACCTGGTGCGGCATTACACAATGTTGGCGCAGCGCAATTTCTCGGTGGACGCGAACTTCTATCCGCTGGGCTCGTGCACGATGAAGTTCAACCCGCCTATCAATGAGCAGGCGGCGGCGATGCCCGCCTTCGCGGGGCTGCATCCGTTGCAGGAGTCGGCCGATGTGCAGGGCGCCCTGCGGATGATGCACGAGGTGGCGCAGTGGCTGGCGGCGATCGCCGGCCTGCCGGGCGTGTCGCTTCAGCCGTGCGCCGGTGCGCATGGGGAGTACACAGCCCTGAAGGTGATCCGCGCGTACTTTCAGGATCCCCAGGGCGGCAACGCGCCGCAGCGACGCAAGGTGCTGGCGCCCGACACGGCCCACGGCACCAACCCGGCTTCTTGCGCCATGTGCGGGGCGCACGTGGTGACTGTGCCGTCGACCAGGGACGGGTACGTCGACCTGGACAAGTTGCGCCAGATGGTGGATGGCGAGACGGCCGCGATGATGATCACCAATCCGAACACGGCCGGTCTGTTTGACGGACAGATCGGCGTGATCGCGGAGATCCTGCACGAAGCGGGGGCGCTGCTCTACCTGGACGGAGCGAACATGAACGCGATCGCCGGGGTTTCGCGGCCGGGCGATTTCGGCGTCGATGCGATGCACTTCAACACGCACAAGACGTTCTCGACGCCGCACGGCTGCGGCGGGCCCGGCGCGGGGCCGATCGCTGTGCGTGATTTCCTGGAGCCGTACCTGCCGGTGCCCCGCGTGGTCCAGTGCGATGGGCGTTACGCGATGGACTGGGATGCCCCGCAATCCATCGGCAAGGTGCGCAGCTTCTTCGGGCAGTTCGGCGTGCTGGTGCGCTGCTGGGCGTACCTGGCGGCGTGCGGGGGTCGGGGTTTGCGCGGCATGGCGGAGCACGCGGTGCTCAATGCCAACTATGTGGCCGCGCAACTGCGCGACCGCTACGCCATGCCGTATTTCGAGCCGGCCGCCGGTCGGTACTGCGCGCACGAATTCGTCACGGTGCCCCGGAACCTGCTGGCGGGCGGGGTGACGCTGATCGACATGGCCAAGCGCCTGATCGACCACGGCATCCACCCGCCGACGATGCACTGGCCGGTACACGATTGCCTGATGATCGAGCCCACGGAGACCGAAAGCAAGGCGACGCTGGACCGGTTTGTGACGGTGATGCTCAAGATCGCCGACGAGGTTGAACAACAGCCGGAGATGGTCAAGGCCGCGCCGCATGAAGCCTCGGTTTCGCGCGTCGATGAGGTGGCGGCCGCCCGCAGTCCGGTGCTCAGTTGCGTCGGCGCCTGACGGCCGCGAAACTCAACCGAACAATCCGATTCCCTATTGCAGGGGGTATGCGATGAGCATGTTCGCGGGGATGTACGGGGCTTCGCTGGGCGACCGCACCGGTCCGTCGATGGGCATCGATACCAGCACCGAAGCGCGGCGCGCGGAGCGCCGGATGCACGATGTCGAGCAGCGACTCGAAAAGCTGACGCTCATCACCATGGCCATGTGGTCGCTTCTCCAGCAGGAAACCAACCTCACCGAGGAAGACCTGATGGAGCGCGTCAGACAGATCGACCTGATGGATGGCAGGAGCGACGGCCGGATCACGCCGCAGATCGCCCGCTGTTCGCAGTGCAATCGCGTGATGAATCCGCGGCACAGCCGGTGCCTTTACTGCGGCCAGGAAAAACTGATTGTCAGCGCCTTCGACAGCATGATGTGAGCGGTGCGGCGTGGGCGGGCGCCGAGGTGATTTTGCCCGACCGCGTGCTAGGGTGAAGGCTCGCAGCGTCATACGCGGCCGGGACACGGGCACCGGCCGACAAACCAGGAGATGGATCCATGCAGCGTATCGGCGTCATCGGACTGGGCATGATGGGGCGCACCCACCTTGGGGCGTATGACAACATCGATAACGCGATGGTCGTGGCCATCGCCGACAGCGATCCGAAACGTGCGGCCGGCGACCTGTCCGGCGGTTGGAGCAACATCGAGACGGCGGGCTCCGATCGGCTGCCGATGGACCGGATCAGGGGCACAAGCGATCCGCGCGAGCTGGTGCGATGGGACGACGTGGACATCGTGGATATCTGCGTGCCCACGCCGTTTCATAAGGATCTGGCCATCGCCGCATTGCAGGCAGGCAAACACGTGGTCTGCGAAAAGCCCCTGGCCAGTTCCGCCGCCGACGCCCAGGCGATCGCCGACGCGGCCGCGAAGGCCAAAGGGTTCTTCATGCCGGCGATGTGCATCCGCTTCTGGCCGGAATACGTATGGCTCAAGCAGGCGGTCCAGAAGAAAACCTACGGGGCGCTGCATTCGGTGTTCTTCCGCCGCCGCGGACCGGTGCCGGGCGGCTGGTTCACCAATGGCAAGATGAGCGGCGGGGCGATCTGGGATCTGCACATCCACGACGCGGACTTCGTCTACTACCTGTTAGGCATGCCGCAAGCGGTGCGCAGCCAGGGGTACACGGGCCCGACCGGGGCGATCGACCACGTGCTCACACAGTATGACTACGACGATGTACCGCTGGTTGTGGCCGAAGGGAGCTGGACGGTGGCCTATCCGCATCCGTTCAACATGACCTACGATGCGGTCTTCGAGAAGGCCACAGCCCGGCTCGATTTTGCGTCTGAGCAGAAGCTGGTTGTCTATCGCGAGGGGAAGGCTGAGCCCATCGATTGCGGGGGCAACATGGGTTACGATGCGGAATTGGCCTATTTCGTCGACTGCGTCGAAAAAGGCCAGGCCCCCAGTGTGGTGACCGCGGCCGACGCGGCGGCCAGCCTGCGGCTTGTCGAAGCCGAGATCCGCAGCATCGAAAGCGGCGCCGTGGTGAAGCTGTAGTGCTTCTTGGCCGCCGTCCATCAGCGTACCACCGCGTCGACTGCCTCGATCACCTTACATCGCGAGGATCTTGTTCATCGCCTCACTGGTGCGCCTCGGTGTGCCGGGGTCGTAGGGCATCATCTCGGCCACGAGGGTCTTGTCGTAACCGATCTTCCGCAGTGCGGCTATGACCTCCTTCCACGGCACGTCGCCGGCCAGCAGATCGACGAAGCCATCCTTGGCTGAATAGTCTTTGATGTGCACACGCTTGATGCGCTTGCCCAACAGAGTGATCCAGTGCGGCGGATGCTGGTGGTAGGCCAGGTAGTTGCCCACGTCAAAGTACATGCCCAGGCGCGCTGAGTCGTAGCTGTCGATCAGCTCGATCCATTCCATTGGCGAGGGGAACAGACCGTTCCATACGTTCTCGAGGCACAGATCGACCCCGACTTTCTCCGCGATCGGCAGAAGCTGATTCACCGCCTCGCGGGCGCGGGAGGCCGCCTGCTCGTAGGGCACCGGCGGGAACGTCGCATCCCAGGGTATGCGTACCGCGCCGGGCACGAAGAGCATCGCATCGCAGCCCAGCCAGGCGGCGCGCTGCAGAGCCTTGGCATGGATGTCGACGGCTTTTCTGCGTGTCGCGGCGTCCGGGCTGCTGGGACACACCGCCCAGCTCATGCCGCTGGCCAGAGTCTGGACGATCAGGCCTTTGTCGTCCGCCAGCTTGCGATAGGACTTGCACGTAGCCTGATCGGTCTCGGGAGTGAGCGGGCCATCGAGGCCCACCGCCAGCTCAATACCTGTGAAACCGGCCGCCTTCGCCTCGTCCATCGCCTGGGCGATCGACGCCTTGTGGGCCAGGCCGTCTTTTGTGGACCAATAACTGAGGGTCTTGATCATGGTGCGAATCTCCGTGGATTGCGTTTTCTAACCGTCGCGGACCTGAACGACAAGGTGGGGTGGCGGTGACGACCTTAGCGACTGGGCGGCTGATCGTGGTCGCGGGCTGCCGCGGCCGCCCCCACGCGGTTCAACCTGCGAAGCCTTCGGAACGACACATGCAAAGGTTTGCATGCGTGACGAACCCTTTGAGGAGATGATCACATGGTGAGCGTCAGGCCGATACGGGATCGCAGCGAGCGTAACTGGCAGCGTCTTGGCCCGTGGGTCTGCGGCCTGACGCTGGCCGGCTGTGTCGCGGTGGCGGGGTGTGAGAACGCGGGACAGGGGGCCCTGACGGGCGCGGCTGTGGGAGCTGGTTCGGGCGCGGCCATCAGTGCGATCGCTGGCGGCGATCCCGGCCAGGGGGCGGCCATCGGCGCGATTCTCGGTGCGGTGGGAGGCGCGGTGGTCGGAGATCAGAACGAGCGCAACAGCCGCTACTGACCAGACCGCACCTGTCGATCTTCTCATTCGTAGGCCGTCAACAGTGAAGGCCCCGGGCCACAAAGCCCCGGGGCCTTGCACAATGCACCCCGGCAGGCATGGATGCCCTGGGTGCCCCACGGGAGAAAGCGTCGGTCCGCAGGGATGTCCCGATTTCGTCCGGCCACATGGATCGCCCTCAGCCCGGCCGCCGCCGGGATGTTACATAATCATGATGCGATCCAGCAAGGAAAATTGACTGTATATTTCATTGGACACTTTAAACTTGGGACAGCACGGTGGCCTGCGAGGCCGACCGGCCGTGATCTTGTCCTCGCGATAGCTTGCGACAGGCCGATCGCATAGCCTGATCGCCTGGGGGGTATGTCCGCTGAGGAGGTGTCTTATTGGATTCAGCGAGACGACGTGTCGGCAGCCGGGTGACTGAACAGGGCTCAGCCTTACCCTCCCGCGGGCATGGCGAGCCGGGTCGTTCCGCGGCTGCGGCCATCCCGGATTTCCAGGTCATTGGTGGAGCGATCGCCGTGCGTGCGATCGTCGGCGCTCGGTCGCGACCGGTCCGGGAGGTGCTGCTCGGGCCTGCGGGTGGGCGGCGTGGTGCGGCCAGTCAGGCCGCGGCCATCCACAAACTGGCGCGCGATCAAGGCTTGACCGTGCGGCAGGTATCCGCGGCCGAGCTTGATCGGTATTTCGACGTCGGGCCAGGTACGGAGCGCGGCGGGTCGCACGGCGGGGTGGCGGTCGTCGCCGGGCCGCGCTGGTACAGCGAGCTTTCCTCCCTGGCGGCCGATCCCGGCTCGGGCGACGGCCCCGCCCCGTGGGTCGTCATGCTCGACGGCGTCGAAGACCCCTACAACTTCGCCCATGCGGTGCGGGCTCTCTATGCGGCGGGCGCTGCGGGCCTGATCCTGCGTCCCCGCAACTGGACTTCCGCGGCCGGTCTGGTGGCCCGGGCCTCCGCCGGCGCCAGCGAACGGATGCCCACAGCCATCGTCAACCAGCCTATGGACGCGGTCGAGCATTTCCGCGCCCGTGGGTTCCGTGTGGTGACGACGGCCAACGACGCCGCGGCCGTAACGCTTTTTGACGCCGACCTGGCGGGGCCGCTGCTGGTGATGCTCGGCGGTGAGAAGCGCGGCGTGCAGCGTTCGGTGCGTCAGGCGGCTGACGTCACGCTGCGCATTGCCTATGGCCGGCACTTCGGCCAGTCGCTGGGCGTGGTTGCGGCGGCGGCGGCTGTCGGGTTTGAACTGCTGCGGCAGCGCGGCAAGGTCGGGGGGGGTAAAGCATGACCCTCAGTGTTCCGAGGGTCATGTCGCGGATCGTGATGTTGGGGTGCGCGTCAGTTGATCTTCACTTCCGCTCCGCCTTTCTCGGCCGAGCGGTAGATCCCGTCGAGCATCTTCTGCACCATCAGACCGTGCTCGGCCGGAGCCATCGACGGCGTATCCTTGAGGCAGTGGTCCACAAAGTTGCGCAGTTTGTGGCCGAAGTTGACTTTGAAGTCGTCGTTGGCCAGGTAGGCCGGCGTTTCGTTGAGCATGTGGCCGTGAGCGTCGGTGTAGATGGCCGTCGGCGTCCACTGGCAGCCGGCCTTCTCGCCCATGAGCCAGAAGTTCAAGACGCTGTTCTCCTGGATGTGGGCCACAAAGCTTGCCTCAATGCTCATCACCGCGCCGTTGTCGAAACGGATCTGCCCGACGGCCAGATCCTCGACGTTGTAAGTCTTCCAGTCCCAGTTGGGCCACTGACTGGCGATTTTTGTGGCCGCCTGCCTGTTGCCCATGTAAGTGAAGGTTTGGCCGACGGCCGCGACCGGCCGGGGCGAACCCATGGTGTAGTGGGCCGCCTCCATGGCATGCACGCCAATGTCGATCATGGGCCCGCCGCCCTGCAACTCCTTGCGCCCAAACACACCCCAGTTGGGAATGCCGCGGCGGCGCAGGGCCTGCACGCGGGCGTACAGAACCTTGCCGAACGCGCCGTCATCCACCGCGTTCTTGAGGAACTGTGTCTTGGGCGAGTAGCGGAACTGGAAGCCGATGACCAGCTTGCGGCCATACTTCTTCGCGGCATCGACCATGGCCTGGGCCTCTTTGGCGTTCATGGCCATGGGCTTCTCCACAATGACGTGGGCGCCGGCTTTGAGGGCGTCGATGGTGGCCGGAGCGTGCAGGCCGTTGGGCGTGCACACGCTCACCGCGTCGGGCCGCACGGCCTTGAGCATGGCCTTCCAGTCGGTGTAGCAGTGGGCTGGGTCGATCTTGAACTGCTCGGCCTTCTGCTCCATGCCCTTCTTGTTCACATCGGCCAGCCCCACCAGCTGCACGTCTTTCATTTCAGAGAGCAGGTCCATGTGCATCCCGGCAATGCCGCCAGCACCGATGAAGGCGATGCGCAGCGGCCCCGTGGCGGACCTGGTGGAGGTTTTGCGGCTGGATGGACGCTTGGTGCGGGCCGGACTCATGGGGCAACTCCGTGGGGGGAAACCGGCCCGGTGGGCCGTGACGATTGACGCGGCATTGTCGTGCCCGGAAGCCCGGATGCAAGGGTGTGACGGCCGCGTGGTGCAAAAAATCGCACTTTCTCGCACAATGGCGTCGTTACACCGGCGGGACGGGCGTTGGGCCTGCCGCGCCTGGCTCGCGAGAATGATGCAATGGCCGATCAGCCCAGCAACCCGCCCCAGTCCATGCCCCCCGGCCATCGGGCGGCCGCGGGCGAGAACGAGCTCTCCTCGCTGGCTGAGACCCAGGCGCTGCGGCGTCGGCCGTGGTGGAGACGTCGGGACGACACCGCCGACATCGCCGCCTGGGTGATTTCCGCAGCCGTCCACGCTTTGCTGGCGATTCTCGCGCTGATGATCGTCTGGTCGGTTGTCGTTGAACGCCCCGATCGACACGAGATCATTCCCATCGCTTTCCTCTCACCCGACCCCGGCGCGCCGCTGGCCAACCCGACGCACAAACCGCTTGATCGGCCGCAGGCCATGCAGCGGCAGATCCAGCCGCCCCAGCGACAACTCCAGCGCGAAGCACCGCGCGACCCCGGTCCGCAGAGGCTGCTGTCCAGCCGATCGGCGCTGCCTTCCATGTCGACCCTCGGCCGCGGCGAAGCGAACTCGCCGCTGAGTGCGACCTTCTATGGCACCGGCGGCAACGCGCGACGCATCGCCTATGTCGTTGACGCCTCCGGCTCGCTGATCGACACGCTGGATTTCGTGCTCCAGGAGCTGCGCCGTTCGATCTCCCAGCTCAGCGACCAGCAGCAGTTCACGGTGATTTTCTTTCAGGCTGACCAGGTCATCGAAGCGCCGCCCGCAGGCTGGAAGCGGGCGACGGTCCAATACAAGAGCCTGGTGTTTGACTGGATGGCGCCCGAGGCGGGCAACATCCGCGCCATGGGAGGCACGTCGCCGGTACCCGCTATTCAGCAGGCGCTACGCTATCGACCGGAGTTGGTCTTCCTGCTTTCGGACAACATCACCGGCCGCGGCCGATACGAGGTCAACCAGAAAAAACTCCTCGATCAGATCCGCCAGCTCAACCAGGGTCGTACGAAGTTCAATACCATTCAGTTTGTCTATCCGGATCCCCTGGCTGACCGTGGGATGCGCGGCACGCTGGAACTGATCGCCGAACAGACCGACGGTGTGTACCGTTTCGTGACCGGCCGGGAACTTGACATCGAGTAACGCGGCGAGCGGCCGACCGTGGCGTTACGCCCAGGGCGAAAGGACGTTTCGGATGCAGCAGCGTTTTCGCAGGATCATGGTCTTCGCCGCGGCGGCGTGTTCGTGCATGGTCGCGACGGCGGCCGCCCTGGCCCAAGGCGCCGAGACCCGTGAAATTTCCTTTGCCGAAATGTTCCTCTGGTCCGACACCTGGCTGGGGCGGATCATCATCATCGTGCTGCAACTGATGTCGCTGGCGACGATCGCTCTGATCATTCAGTTTGCGCTCAAATACCGCCGCCGCGACCTGCTGCCTGAAAGCACGTACCGCCGCCTTCAGGATCTGCTGCGCTCACGGCGCTACCGCGACGCCATTGACGCCGCCAGTCGCGACAGCAGCTATTTGGGCCAGCTCACCAGTGCGGCCATGAACGACGCGCCTGGCGGTTTCGGTGCCATGCAGCGGGCTGTCGAGGAGTCGGCCGACGTGCAGAGCTCGCGTCTGCTGCGGCCGGTCGAGTTCCTCAACGTCATCGGCAACATCGCGCCTATGCTCGGGCTGTTCGGCACGGTATACGGCATGATCGTCGCCTTCCAGAAACTCGTGGCCGCCGGCGGCCGGCCTGATCCGGGCGAACTGGCGGGCGGCATCTCGACCGCCCTGGTCACCACGTTCTGGGGGCTGGTCGTGGCGATGCCCGCGCTGGCCGGCTACGCCCTGATCCGCAACCATGTGGACGGCATCATCGGTGAAGGCGTGGTGCTGGTGGACAACCTCATCCGCCCGTTCAAACCCGGGGCTCAGGCCGGCCTGCCCGTGCCCGGCCAACCCGCCGCGCCCTCCACCTCGCAGACCGCCGCCACCCCTAACCCCTGAACGGCGAAAGCGAGCAGCATCATGGCCCACGGCAGATGGCGCCAGCGCGAGCCGGCCCGATGTGAAATGAACATGACGCCGCTCATCGACGTCACGTTCCAGCTCATCATCTTCTTCATGCTGGTGAGCAACATCGTCGCCGAAGAGAACCCGCAGATGATTCTGCCCGTGCTGCAGGATCCGCAGGTCGAGGTCATCGGTGAAGGTGAACGGGTGTTCGTCAACATCGAACCGCAACCCTTCGGCGCCGACCGCCTGCGCGGCGACGCCAACCACCTCGCCTGGCCGGGTCAGCCGGTGCGGATTCGTGTGGGCATGCGCCACTACAGCGTCGACGATCTGAGTCAGGTGATCGACGCGCTGGATCAGGCCCGGCGGCGCAACCCGCAGGTCGAGATTCTGCTGCGGGCCGACAGCGCCCTTCAGTATGAGAGCATTCGGCCGGTGCTGGACGCGATCGCCGCCACCGGCATCGACCACGTCAAACTCGTCGCCTACCGCTATGAACAGGCGCTGGGTCAACCCAAGCCCGCAACACGATGAGCACGAAGCGACTCTGACATGAACACCGGCAGCAGCGCCCGACATCACGTCACCCAGCTTCCTCGCCGCTCGCGGCGCCATGGGCACGACAGTCCGGGCCAGGGGCGCATGCAACTGAACCTGACCGCCATGATCGATGTGGTGTTTCTGCTGTTGGTCTATTTCATCGTGACGGTGAACTTCGCAGCCGACGAGGGCGTACTTACCGGCGCCATCCCGCAGCGCACGGGCGAGTCCCAGGCGAGTGATTTGCCCAGGCGGCCGATCCGCCTGCTGCTTCAGGCCCAGGGCGACACCGGCTGCGTGGTGCGCGTCAGCAGCCAGTTGCAGGTGACCAGCGATTTCGACGTGGTCGCGTCGCTGCTCATGCAGAGCCAATGGAATCCACCTCTCGGGCGTAAGGGCATCTTCAAGCCCGACCACCCGGTCGTGGTCGACGCGAGTGAGGCGGTGCGTTGGCAGCACGTGGTGAACGCCTTCAATGCGGCCGTGCGGGCTGGGTATGCGAACGTCAGTTTCGCGCCTTCAGGCGGCGAGGAGGCGCCAAGACAGGGAGCCGATGTTGCGGACTGAAGCAGACAACGCATGCTGGCGGGTCATCGTCTTGCTGCTCGCAGCGGCGGCACTTGGCGGCCATTGGGCCGACGCCGCCGATCGCGTGGATGACGAGATTGCGGCTCAGCGATCCGAGATCGCGCTGCTGCGCGGCCAGTTCGGTGATGATTCATTGACCGATGCCCAGCGCCGCGACGCCCTCGCCCAGGCCGAGCAGCGTCTGGCCCGCCTGATCGAGCTTCATCCCGACCATTGGCAGCGGCCGATGTGGCTGTGCGACCTGGCGGAGATGTGGCTGTTCGATGACCTGGGGGCCGTGCATCAGCACGCGATTCTCGCCATGGATTTCGGCGTGCCCACGGCCGAGCAGCGAGCCGCCATCGATCGTCTGGCCCCGGCGGCGCTGGCCATGATGGAGCAGGCGCGTACCAGTTTCGTCCGTCTCGAGCGCACTTTGCCGCGCGAGGACGACCATAGGCGCAAGCGGCTGGACACGGGTCTGTGGCTGCCGTGGTTGACCTGCCGACAAGTGAACCTGCCGATGCTGCGGGCGCTGGCCGCCTATGCCGCGGCCCTGGGCGCCGATCCAGCCGTGACAGACGCGCAACGCGATATCTGGCTACGGCGCATCGTGCTGGCTGACGCCACAACCCTGGCCTCGCAGGCCGATGCGCCGGACGCGGCGACGCCCGCGACGCAGGCCCAGGCCGCGCTGCTCGCCAGCCGGGCGGCGCTGCGCCTTGGCGAACGCCAGATCGCGGCCGCGCACCTGGCCGTGGTCGAAGCGGAACTCGCCGTGACGGGCCGATCGGAGCCGGTCATCACACTGACCGCCGCCCTCACCCGGGCCCGGCTCGCTGCCGCGGATGGCGATATCGAAACAGCCCGGACGCGACTGCTCGCCGCCCAGGAGCAGGCCGCCTTCCACGGCGATCCATCTCTGGGCCTGATCGTCCGCGACGCCCGCTATCGCATGGCGGCAAGTGGCGTCGCCTCCGCCGCAGTCCGCGCGTCGGACGCCTTCGCGCCGCTGGCGGTCTATCGCGAGCTGTTCGACTTGCAGGATTCGGCTTCCCTGGTCCAGCAGCGGGCTCTCGCTTGGCGCTGGCTGGCGGCTTGGCCAAATGCGCAGGAGGCTGCGGATCTGCCTGCGTTCGTCGTGCTGGCGATGGCGGACGCGGCTTTGCAGGCTGGCAGCACACGCGACGACGATTCCGCCGAGTCGTCGCATTCGGATCCCGCCACCAACCTGTTCACCGACGCCCAGGCGGGCTTCGCCCGCTGTCGCGAGCTGACGGGCGAACTCCTGAAACGCGCCGACCTCGACACCGACGCCCGCGCCCGCGCCATGCGCCTTCAAGGCTGGGCGATTTACGAAAGCGCGCCGCTCTCGCCCCAGGCCCATCTGGATGCGGCTCGCGTCTGGACCGATCTGGCCCGGCGCCAGCCGGCGTCGGCCGGCGCACTGTCCGCCCTGGGGGATGCGGTCA
This sequence comes from uncultured Phycisphaeraceae bacterium, assembly GCA_964502445.1. Taxonomy (GTDB): domain Bacteria; phylum Planctomycetota; class Phycisphaerae; order Phycisphaerales; family Phycisphaeraceae; genus CAZCWM01. The sequence continues at coordinate 110,073 of CAZCWM010000008.1, forward strand.
CGCTGCTGCGCGAACTGCACCGCGTCGCGGTGCATGACCTGGCGGCCGCCGTCGCCACGCCCGACCCCGCGATGGTGGACCGGGCTTACGCGGATGCGGCTCAACTGTTGATCGATCAGTTTCCCACCAGCGCCGCCGCCGACGACGAGCGGTTGTACTACGCTTATGCCGTCCTGATGCCCGCCGGTCGATACGACGAAGCGGCGATTGTCCTCGGCGACGTGCCGCCGACGCATCGCGACCACCTGGCCGCGCGACGTGAATTGATGTACGCGCGACTGGCCAAGTACCAGCAGGCGCCCTGGTATCGACGCCCGGAACTCGCGGAGTCGGTGCGGCGTGCGGCCGAACAGTTGGAAAATGCGGCCGAAGTCCATGCTGTCCGCCACGATCGGGCACGCGCGACCGAAGCGTACGAGGGGCTGGGTCCGCGACGGGCGGCCGGACCGGACGAACGCGAGATCGCCGCCGCCGTCGCCGACGCCCGCGTGCATGCACGCCTGGTGCAGACGGAGCTGGCCATCGACCGTCAGGCGATCGACGCCGCCCTTGACCTTCTGGACGAAGCGGAACAACTTGCTGGTAAGGATGCCGCGCTGCATCAGAATGTCTGGGAGCGGCGGATCTACGCCCTCATGCAGGCGGGCCGGCTCACCCAGGCCGCCGAGGCCGCCCGCCAGATGCTCGCGCAGTTTCCAGGCGAGGCGGTTCAGATTATCCACCGATTGATCGACCGCGTCGGCCAGCCCACGGACGTCGTGACGATCCATGGCGAGCATGCGCCCGGCGCCCCCTCCGCCGCCGAAGCGCAGGCGGCCGAGCAGCGACAGCGCCGGGTGCTCGAGCTGACTGGTGAACTGGCGCAGCTCGTGCTCCAGGGCGACGAAACCTCGGCCAGTCGCCTGTCGCCCGAACAGCGTCAGCAGTTCGAGTTGATGGCCGCTCGTGCCGCCGCCCTGGCTGGCGATCTCGACCAGGCCGAACGGATGCTGCGGCGGCTGATCGGCGAACGTCCCGATGACGCCTTGGTCATCCATCACCTGGCCGAGACCTTGTTCGAACAAGCTCAGCCCGCGCACGATCAGACTGCGGTGGAGCCAGCCGCCCGGGCCAAAGGTGAGGAAGCCGTCGCCCTCAGCCGTCGGCTGCTTGACGGGCTGGACGCGCGCAGCTCGCTGTGGTGGAACACTTGGCTGCGCACGCTGCAATGGCAGGCGGGGGCGGCCAAGACGAGCGGCCTGGGCCGCGATGTCGATGTCTTTCTGACCGTGCGTCAACTCGAGGCCATCGATCCCGAACTCGGCGGCGAACCGTATCGCAGCGCCCTGCGACGGCTGGCCCGCGAGCACGAACCCGTGGCGGACGCTCCTTAGCGACGACGGCACACCGCCGGGCACATGGGCGCCACGATCATCACTCGCGCAAAACCCGGATCTGGCCGAAGATGCGGCCGTCACGCCGCTTGAGCCGTGCTTGCCCGGGCCCTAAGCTTTCGCGTCCGCAACTGTGCGCGCAACGATGATGAGGCAGCGTTTCCCATGCAATACCGCACCATCCCCGGCACCGATTTGAGTGTGAGCCTGCTGGGTTTTGGGAATTTCGTCTTCGGCACCAACTGGTGGGGCGAGTTTTCCGATACCGACGGCATCGCCCTGCAGAACCATGCCGTGGACCGGGGCGTCAACTTCTTCGACACCGCTCCGGCCTACGGCAACGGGCGGGCCGAGTCGCTCATGGCCGAGACGATCCGTTATGCCGGCCGGGACAATCTGGTCATCTCGACCAAGTTCGGCTACGACTTCTACGCCGACCCAGGCGAAGAGGGCGGGCACCGCGAACGCAAACAGAACTTCACGCCCGACTTCCTGCGTTTCGAACTCGAGCAATCCCTCAAGCGCATGCAGATCGACTGCATCGACCTGTGGCAAGGGCACAACGTTAAGCTTGAGCATTTCAACGAGGATCTGTTCGAGACGTTTGATGCGCTGGTGCGCGAGGGCAAGATTCGCGCCTGGGGCATTGCGCTCGGGCCGGCCATCGGCTGGCGCGAGGAGGGATACAAGGCCTTCCTTGAACACGACGCGGCTGTGGTGCAGACCGTGTTCAACCTTTACGAACAGGATCCCGGCCGGGAGTTCTGCGAAATCGCCGAAGCCCGCGGCCGCGGCGGCGTGATCGCACGCGTGCCAACCAACTCCGGCATTCTCGACGACGAGTTTACCAGCCCCGATCACCAGTTCCCCGCCGCCGACCACCGCAAGTTCCGCGATCGCAACTGGCTGATCTATGGCCTGAAGAAGAACGCCATCGTCCGTCCCATGGCCGCGAAGCTCGGCCTGAACCTGCCGCAGTTCGCGTTCAAGTGGCTGGCCAGCTTCGAGACGATGGTCAGCATTGAACCGAATCTGCTGCACCGCCGGCAGATCGACGAGTTCGCCGCCGCGGCTGACGCACCCGACCTGCCTAGGGACGTGCTCGACACCCTGGCCGCGCTGTACCAGAGCGACTTCGACCTCGGCCCCGACGCCCATCCTTGCGACTGGAAGAGCAGCGTCACCGACACCGGCGCCATCCGCAGCAGCTATCAGGATCCCACCCCGGCTCTGACGGCGAAGGCGTAGTCGCGTCGGGTACCCGCGTCATCAACGTGCCCGCTATTCCTCCGCCGTGGTGCCGTCCAGGCCCAAGGTGTCGGCGATGGCGGCCATGGCATCCAGCACGTTCTCCACATGCTGCCAGAACTCAAGCTGACCATCGAAGCAGACCCGCGAGAAGTCGGCGGTTGCCTGTTCGGCCTCTTCGCGATGTACGCCGGCGGCGAAGGTTTTTTCCTTCCACTTCTTCTTGACGCTCTTGACCTTCACGTCGGCGATGTCTTTCGACGGGCGCACAAGCGCGACGGCCGTAATCAGGCCGGTGATTTCGTCGCAGGCCAGAAGGGCGAAGTCGAGCGGCCTTTCGCGTTCGACGCCGGTGCCGGCCGTGTTGTGGCTCAGGATCGCCCGCACCAGGTCTTCGTCGAGACCGCGATCGCGCAGGATCGGCGCCCCCTTGGCCGGGTGACCCTCCAGCGTCGGGTGCTTCTCCCAATCGAAGTCATGCAGCAGGCCGACCAGGCCCCAGTCCTCCACGCGTGTGGGCGCAAGCTGCGTGGCATAGAAACGCATGGCCGCTTCCACCGCGAGCATGTGGCGGCGCAGGGCCGGGTCCTTCACGAATTCAGTGACAATGCTCCAGGCAACGGTGCGGTCGATGGCAGGCTCCTCTCAACGCGCCGCCAGCCTGTCCGCGCGCATGGGCGGAGCCCGGCGGCTTCGATGGCGGTCACCTCTTACTCGCTGTAGACCGATCCGGGGGTGTCGGCGGCTGCCTCGACCGACGCGGGGGCCTGATTGCGGATCGGCGGCACCGACCGTAGGTACGCGAACACCGCCGCGAGGTCCTCGTCGGTCATCTGCCCATAGGCCATCCACGGCATCGGCGGCATGATCGGCCGCGAGACGCCCATGTGTCGACCGGTGCGCAGGGCGCTAATGAACATCTCCCGCGTCCACGTACCAAGCCCCGTCTGAATGTCAGGCGTGAGGTTCGGCGCATAGCTGACGCCCCACGGGCCGGCGAATGCGGTGGCCGTCGCCGCCATCCGGATGTTCCACGGGCCGTCCTCCGGCGCGGTCGCCGGCATGGCCATTTCCTGCGGATGCCCCGACAGCATTCGGCTCATGTCCGGCCGGGGCCCTTCAGGCGTCATGGTCAACGGCGTATGACAGCCGTTGCAGTCCGAGATGGTCACCAGGTACGCGCCGCGGGCGATGAGCGTCGCTTCGGGCGTCGCTGCCAGTGCATCATCCGCCGAGATCGTCACCGACATCATCGGCGTCGTATCGACCTCAGCGGCCTCAGTGCTTTCCTCAACCGGTTCGTCGGCATGCAGCAGCACCGCCGACAGCAGCGTGCAGGCCGCGGCCAACACCGCCGCCATTCGCAGGCTCCTTGAATCGCCGCCCTCGCGCAAGACAACCCCCCGCACCCGAGCCGCAAAGCTCCGCCACATAAACTGATCTCCAATGTTGATGAATCGAACGTCTGGAACGTGACACGGCATTACTACCATGACCTCGCCGGGCTTTCAACAGCCTGCGCAGACGCCAATGAACACCCGTCACAGGCCCGTCGCCGCCCATGCGGGCACATCGCCCGGCTTGGCCTAGAATGACCGCATGCCGCCCACGACGCCCCCTAGGCCGAGCCTCCCCGTCGATCGCAGCAGAAAGGTTTACACCGGCCCGCGCTTCGCCGTCCACCGCGTGCAACTGCCCGGCCGCGATGGCGAGCCGGTGCAGCGTGACGCAGTGATGACCTGTGATGCGGCGGTGATTCTGCCGATGCTCGATCCCCGGACCGTGGTGCTCATCCGCAATGAGCGTTTCGTCGTCGGTCAGACGCTCTGGGAACTGCCGGCCGGAACGGTCGAGCCGGGTGAAGATCCGAAGGTCTGCGCCGAGCGCGAACTGATCGAGGAGGCCGGCTACGAGGCCGGGCGGCTGACCCGGCTCACACAGTTTTATCCCAGCCCCGGGATGTGCACGGAAAACATGCACGCGTATCTGGCCGAGGATCTGACCCACGTCGGCCAGGATCTGGATGACAACGAACGGATCGAGGTCGAGGTGGTGCCCCTGGAGCGGGCCCTGCGGATGATCAAGGACGGCGTCATTCGCGACGGCAAGACGATCGCGGCCCTGCTGTACTACCGAACCTTTGTCGCGTCGAGTGAAGGATCGCACTGATGGCCTGGGCTGATCGCGGTTATTACGGATCCGGCGGCCGACCGGGTATGCTCGGCGGCGCGTTCGGCGGGCGCTTCGATGGGGCGCGCATGACCCTCTGGCTGCTGGGCGTCAACTTCATCGTCTTCGCGGTCGACAGTATTCTCGCCAGCAGCACTCGAGGTCACGCCCTGTCCTTTTCGCAGTGGGGCCACTTCAGTCTCGATCGGGCGGTCCATCACTACCAGGTCTGGCGTTTCTTCACGTACCAGTTCCTGCACGCGGACTTCTGGCACCTGTTCTGGAACATGCTCGGCCTGTTTTTCTTCGGTCCGCTTGTCGAGCGGTGGTGGGGCAGCCGACGGTTCCTGGCCTTTTATCTGCTATGCGGCGCCAGCGGGGCGCTGTTCTACCTCGTGCTGTACCCCGTTCTGCCGTGGACGCATCCCGCCTTGCCGCTGGTCGGCGCGTCGGGCAGCCTGTTCGGCATTCTCGTGGCCGCGGCGGTGGTGGCGCCCGACATGCGCGTCATGCTGTTGTTTCCGCCCATCCCGCTTTCCATGCGCACCCTGGCGCTGGTGTTCCTGGGGTTGGCGGTCTTCACGGTGCTGGTCGGGGGCGCCAACGCCGGCGGCGAGGCCGCCCACCTCGGCGGGGCGCTGATGGGGTTCGTCCTCACGAAGCGGCCGAGCCTGCTGAACTCGATTGACGCAGGACCGGCCGGCGGGGTATTCGGAGCCGGGCCACGCAAGAGCGGCTGGCGCGACAAGCTCGTCCGACGCCGCCGTGAACGCGCCGCTCGACGCGACGCCGCGGAGCAGGCCGAGGTCGACCGCATCCTCGCCAAGGTGCATGACCACGGCATGCACAGCCTCAGCGAAAGAGAAAAGCGCACTCTCAAACGCGCCACCCACCGGCAGCGTCGGGCCGGCTGATGCCACCACCCTGCTCGTCTGTTGCACTGCAGGCGGCCTAGCCCGCACAGGCGTCACGGTCCGCACTTTGTCGCCGCCATTCGGCTGGTGCGATTTGGCCTGAGGCCCGCTGAATCGTTCAGTTGAGCAGCGAGACGGTGCTCCGCGCCGCCGTACGCGGCATCCCCGTCACCCTCGATGGCCAACGAGGGCATGCCGTGCGATCCCAGAACAGGCGGGTTGATTTCAGCGATTGGAGGCTGCGATGTCTGGCACCCGACTCCTTCACGCCCTGCGGCGATCCCTCGTGGGTCGAATCACGAGCGGGGCTGTCGTCGGTCACGCGGTGTTCATGCTGACGGCCGGGGCTGTTGGCCTGGAAGCCCCCTCGGCCCGGGCGGCCATGCTGGGAACTGGCCCCGACGCCTTCGCCGTCTTCTCTGGCGGGCAGCTTTCAGCCGGTACCGGCGTGGTCGTCGAGGGTTCAGTTGGCGCGCAGAGCATGTGGCTGGGCAACAACACCAGCATCAGCGGCAGCGCCTACAGCGGCGCGGCGCTCGACACCGGGCAGGGCGTGGCCATTGGCGCCGACCTGTACGCCTTGGGTAACGTCTACCTGGGCAACAACACGACGGTTGGCGGCGATGCCGCGGCCGGCGGCAATCTCGGCATGGGCACCAAGGCCGCCATCATCGGCAACGCGGTCACCGCCGCCAGGCTCAGCATGGGCAACAAGTCCACCGTGGGCGGCGATGCGTGGTACGGCTCGGACTACTGGGTGGCGAAGAACGCGGACATCACCGGCAGCCTCAGCCTGCTCGACGCGCCCGTGCAGAACTGGTCGCCCGACGACCTGCCGTCCATCACCGGCCCGGACCCCGGGGCGGGAACGCAATGGTACGCCGCCAGGAGCCAGGCCAACCTGGATCCCGGCTCCTTCGGCAGCCTGTCCACCAGCTCAGCCGTGGACGTCAGCCTTGTGGCCGGCACCTATAGTTTCCAGTCCATCTGGCTCGATCACCATTCGACGCTCACCGTCGACACACAAGCGGGCGACGCGGTCATCCACGTCAGTCAGAGCTTCAGCACCGGCCAATACGTCAATATCAACGTGGTGGGCGACGGCAGTCTCACCGTCTATGTCGGCGGCTCGGTCTGGCTGGACCACCACAACGAGGTGCAGGCGAACTTCGTCAGCCTTGGCTCGACCATCGGGCTGGGCACGGACACCAGTGTGCAGGGCGTGCTGTGGGCGGCGGGCGACGTGAGCCTCGGCAACCAGAGTCAGGTCGTCGCGCCCACGGGCATGGCGACCATCACCACGTCGGGCACGAGCGCCGCCATTCCCGAGCCGGCGACCATGGCGTTGACGTTGCTGGGCATCGCGGTCATCACCCGCCGCCGCCCGGCGGCGCATCGTTGACCCGGGGGCCGCGGCCCGGCCGGGCCCTCGGCGTTCAAAGGCGGCGGGCGCCCTTGAGCTGGCGCAGGCGCAGGCATGCCGGCACCACCGTCCAGCACGCCAGCAGCGTCAGCGCCAGGCCGACAGTCAGCACGAAGCCCAGGCTCTGGATGCCGCGGTGACGCGCCAGCATCATCGCCGCGAAACCGATCATCGTCGTGAAGCTGGTGACGGTGATGCCCTTGCCCGTGCCGTGCGTCAGCCCGGGCGGCGAGGCGGCCGGCTCCTGTCGATAGCGGTGCAGCATGTGGACGCCGCTGTCCACGCCGATGCCGAACATCAGCGGCAACACAATGATGTTCGCCGGGTTCACCTGCATTCCCACCAGCCACATCAGCCCGAAGGTCAGGGCGAACCCCACGGCCACCGGGGCCAGACACAGCAGGGCGTCCCGCAGGTCGCGCATGCCTATCCAGACCAGTACGAACACCACCACCAGCGCGGCCACGCCGGCGCTCTGGTATGACGTGCGGATCAGCTCGCCCGAGTCGTGAATCTGCGCCACCACGCCGGTCGCATGCGGGTCCACGTCGCGCAGGTCGGCGATAAACCGCGGCAGGAAGTGCGGCGACAGCGGGCTGCCGATGCTTGCGTCGTCCGGCAGCCCGGGATGGATCTCCAGGGCGTAGCGTGGATGCCGGGAATCGCGCGCGTCGATGTACGGACGCAGCAGGTCGGCCGGCAGGTCCGCGGGCCGCAACGGCGACGGGTCCAGCAGGGCGTCGAGTTGCTCAGCCACCTTGGCGCGAAACGCATGCCAGTCCCGCTGCAGGGTCGCGGCCGCGGCCTCGTGGATGTCCGGGGCGGCGGCCGTCAGCGTGTCCAGGCGCGCCAGAAGTCCATCCAGGCCGGCTCGCACACGCCCCAGCGCCGATTCAATCACGGCGGGCACATCCTCACGGTTGAGCGCCAAACCCAGCGCCAGCCGCATGGCCGCACACTGATCGCGCAATTGTGCCATCGCCGCGATCGCGTCTGCCCCGACGCCCGATGCCGACGCGTGTAAAGCTTCGTCCAGGCTCGGTTGCAGGGCGGCACGCGTCGTTTCGATCAGATCCCGCTTCCGCGGCTCTTCCTGCGGAAACAGCAGCCCGATGCCGCGCACCGCGCTGACCGTCGGCTTGGCCAGCAGGGCGTCGGCCCGTCGCCGCGCCTCGTCCAGGCTGTCGGCGATGCTGATACCGAACCAGATCGACACATCGCCCGCCTCGGCGATGCGCTGCTGCCACTGCACGCTGTCCACGTGGCGTGGCTGCATGGCCATCAGATCGTTGTTGAACTGCATCCGCGCCGCGCCGCCCAGCGCCGCGAGGGTCAGAACTGCGGCACCAAGCAGCGTCCAGCGCGGGTGATTGATAAACGGACTGACCCAGCGCTCCTCGAACAGATGGATCAACCGACCCTCCAGCGCGACGATGTGCCGCTGGCGCCGGCTGAACAGCCGCATGAGCGCCGGCAGCACGGTGAACGTGGTCAGCAGGCAGAGCAGAACGCCGCCGGCCGCGATCAGGCCCATCTCCGCCACGCCGCGAAAATCGGTGAAGGCCGTCACCGCGAAGGCCGCCGCCGTGGTCACCGCGCCCGTCACCACGCCCGGTCCGATGCGGCTGAAAGTCGCCGCCAGCGCGTTGCAAAAGTCTTCAATCGCATCCGCATGGCCGTGGCGCAACTGCTCGAACGTCGCCACCAGGTGGATGCCGTAGGCCACGCCAAGCCCCAGCAGAATCACCACGAACACCACGCTGAGAATCTGCAGGTGTCCGACCACCAGCGTCAGGTAGCCGAACGACCAGGCGATGCCCACCAGCAGGGCGGCCACCGTCAGCAGCGGCATGCGCCAACTGTGAAACGCCACCACCAGCAGCGCCGCGATCAGCGCGCACGCCACCGCCGACGCGATGGCGCTGTCGATTGTCGCCGCCTGGGTTTCGTCCGCTTCGACCACCTCGACGCCCGTCAGGCCGGCATCGACCTCGGGGTAAGCCTGGCCCACCCGCAGCATCACCGCCCGCACCGCCTCGATCGCCGCGTAAAGCGCGTTGAGCTCGCCGGCGCGCACCTGCGGCGTGACGCGCAGAAACAGCAGTCGGCCGTTCGGGCTCACCAGGTATTCCCAATGCACCGCCGGTCGCGCCAGCGAAAGCAGCGGCGAAGTCCGCGGGTCGGCAGCCGCATCCGGCGCCGCCAGCGTGGCGGTTACGGCATCGATCAGCGAGGCCAGTTCGTCGATCTGGGCGGCTGCCTGCTGCGGGGCGAGCGTGTCGCCGCCGCGGGTCAATTCAGCGGCCATCTCCCGCGCCATCTGCCGGTTCATCGCCGCCAGCGCCGCGGCCGGCGTCGGGCTGCTCAGCAGTGGTTGAGCGGCCGCCGCCTGTTGAAGCTGGGCCTGGAACTCCGCGAGCGGCAGCAGGCGAGCCGCCTTGGGCGAGAACGCGTCGGCCGGCGATCCCCACTCCACGCGCTGCACGCGCGGCTCATCACGCAGCGCCGCCGCCAGCGCGTCGACGTAGCTTTCGGCACGAGCTCTCGCTTCACGGCTGCGCGGCGATTCGTCGTCAGCCGACCTGTGCGTGTCCACCACCACGACCAGGTCGTATGTTCCCGGAAAGCTTTCCCACCAGTCGATGAACCGCTGGTTCCAGGGAATGTCGGCGTCGATCAGGTCGTTGCGGTTGGCCTGAAACTCCATCCGCATCGCCGTGAGCACGATCGCCGCCGTCGCCAGCAGCAGGCTTGCCGCGAGGATCAGCCGCGGATACCGCGTGACCATCGTCGCCAGCAGTCGTGCCCAAACGGCTGGTGAAGCGGGCGGCGTGGCTGGTCTGTCAGCATCCGATGTGGGCTGCATGATCAAAATCCACCTGAAAGCTTATTCTGCCGCGGGCCATTGACCGCCCATTGTCGGCTACTTACGATTCGCTCGCCACACCTGCCGGACGCTTCATCCATGTCCACACCCGCCGCCACTGCCGTCGCTGCGTCGGACCGGTCGCCGTCGGCCGCATCCACCGCCCGTAGCACGCCGCCGCTCGATCTGGCCGCGATGCTGCGCGAGCACGAAGATCAGACGCTGCCGCTCATCGAGCAGCACATCAACCCCGCCTTCGCCAAAGTCCTGCGCACCATTGGCTTTGACATCACCTACACGCGCGGGCAGGGCGCGTATCTCTGGGACCGCGCCGGTCGCCGCTACATCGACTGCCTCGGCGGCTATGCCGTCTTCAATGTCGGTCGCAACCATCCCATCGTGCGCGACGCCCTCAAACAGGCGATGGACCTGGACCTGCCCAACCTCATCAAAATGGGGCCGTACCGCCTGTCCGGCCTGCTGGCGCGCGAGCTTATTCGCGTCGCGCCGCCCGGCCTCGACACGGTCTTCTTCACCAACTGCGGCGCCGAGGGCGTCGAGACCGCCATCAAGTACGCCCGCGCCGCCACGGGCCGCTCGCGGATCATCTATTGCGACAAAGGATTTCATGGCCTGACTACCGGCAGCTTGTCAGTCAACGGCAACGCCGAGTTCCGCGATGGCTTCGGCGACCTGCTGGCGAACACCGCGGCCGTGCCGTTCAATGACCTGCCCGCGCTCGAGCGCGAACTGTCGCGCGGCGACGTGGCCGCTTTCATCGTCGAGCTTATCCAGGGCAAGGGCGTCAACGTTCCCGATGACGACTACCTGCCTGCGGCCGCGGAGCTGTGCCGCAGCCGCGGGTCGCTGTTCGTCGCCGACGAAGTGCAGACGGGCTTCGGCCGCACCGGCCGCATGTTCGCCTGCGAGCACTGGGGCGTCGAACCGGACATCATGGTCACCGCCAAGGGGCTCTCCGGCGGGTACATTCCCGTCGGCGCGGTGCTCAGCCGGCGGTGGATTCACGACAAGGTCTTTTCCAGCCTCGACCGCTGCGTCGTGCATTCGACGACGTTCGGCCAGAACGATCTGGCGATGGCGGCCGGCCTCGCCACGCTGCATGTGCTGCGCGAACAGCGCATCGTCGAGAACTCGGCCGCGATGGGCGAGCGCCTGATGGCAGGCCTGCGCGCATTGAGGGACAAGTATGAGATGCTCGTCGAGGTGCGAGGCCGGGGCCTGATGGTCGCCGTCGCTTTCGGCCCGCCCACCTCGCTGACGCTCAAGATGGGCTGGAAGTTGCTGCACAAGCTCGACGAAAGCCTGTTTTGCCAGGCGGTGTTGATGCCGCTGCTGACCGATCACGGGATTCTCGCCCAGGTGGCCGGCCATCACATGGACGTCATCAAACTCATCCCGCCGCTGGTGCTGACCGCCGCCGATGTGGACCAGGTCGTCGCCGCTTTCGATGCGGTGCTTGCAGCCTGCCACCGCTTTCCCGGCCCGGCCTGGGAAGCCGGCAAGAAACTCGCCACCGCCGCCCTGTCGCGCAACGGGCGATGACGCACAGCCGCATTCAAGGTAGGCAGCAGGCGTTCGGGATTTCAGCAGACCAATTCATCCATCATCGTGTAGAATGCCGTCCCGGTCATCAGATCGGGAGGTCGTCTCATGAAACTGCCGCCGCCGCGCGAATCCAGCGACATCAGCGTCGAGCAGGCCCTGGCCCGGCGTAAGACCGCCCGCACCTACGCCCGCCGGGCGATGAAGCTCGAGCACCTGGGCCAACTGCTCTGGGCCGCCCAGGGCGTCACCCATGGCGAGGGCTACCGCACCGCCCCCTCAGCCGGGGCCATGTACCCGCTGGACGTTTACGCCATTGTTGGCAAGGTGGCCCAGGTCGATGCCGGCGTCTATCGCTATGACCCGCCGACGCACAGTATCGAGCCGGGCAAGACCGGCGACCTGCGCAAGAAGCTGGTACCCGCCGCCGCCGGCCAGGACTGGGTCGCCGACGCGCCGCTGGCCATCCTCATCACCGCCGTCTTCGAGCGCAGCGCCGCCAAGTATGGCGACCGGGCCGAACGCTTCGCCAAGATCGAAGCCGGCCTCGTCGGCCAGGGCGTCTGCCTCCAGGCCGCCGCCCTGGGCTTGGGCTCGGCCATCGTCGGCGCGTTCTACGACGACCAGGTCAACAAGCTCCTCGACCTACCCGCCGACCACCAGCCCCTGTGCTTCGTCATCGCCGGCGAGGCGTATGGGGTGTGAAGCCGCTTTTCGGTCATACGAGGATCTCCCTGCCATCGCGCGGCAAAGGTGGCCATGGCGAACCGCACGTCTCGCACTGCTTACGCGTCACCACCCGCTTCTTACCGCATTCGGCGCAAATCTCACGCGCCGGGCGCTCAACCATGCACAACATCCACAACACGCCCCATACGCCGAAAACCAGACCCAAAGCAGCCCAGAGCAGCACGCGCCAGCGCCCGAAAGCGAGCCGCCGCGCCATCAGTCCGTTCAGGACCGCGCTCAATGCCGCAATCCCCAGCGTCAGTCCCAGCCACCAGAGTGAGACACCCACACCCCACACCAGGGGTTGATTCCCAATGACATGCGTCCCGACATTGGCTGCCAGTACCGCTAACGGAGCCAACACGTGCTCACCCGCTCGCTCGTACAACGCTGTGTCACGATAGGTCACAAGAGATGGAACCTCGATCTCGCGCGTCGCCGCGCCCGTCCGCGCGTCATAGAAATGAAAGTAGTCTGTGGATGGCGTGGCCCCCTTCGCCAGCAGACCCGACATCGACCGATACCGCACAACAAACTGCCCGTCATCGTCGCCGATCCAGGCAAGCGCGACCCAGTCGAATGCACCCGGCTCATGTGCCAATGGCACGCTCAGGACCTGATCATTCCGACTCCCCAGAATCACGATCGCCTTCGAGGAAAGCACCGCAACCGGAAGGGGCTCCTTCGGCTCGCCCACCACAAACGGTCGCGCGTCAACAATCTTCTCGCCTTCCTCAGCCTGCCAGATCAACTCACAACTCCGCTGATACACATAGTTGATGCGGTAGACACGCGAAGACGTCGCCAGAACACCAATCGAAGACGGAAAGGCCACCACCGGGCCATCGAAGCCCGCTGCCGGTCCCTCGCCAGCCGGCCGAAATCCCTCCGACCCCATCGTCCCGATCCGCGACCGCACCTCGTCCCGTTGCCAGTAGCCGACCAGCCGCCGCTCATTCATCAGGTAGTACCACTGCTGCTCCCCGAAACGCCCCAGCACGCGGAACATCGGATTGGCCTCGGCGCGGCCGCGCACCGCGTCCGCGCGCCAGGGCTCGTCAATCTGCTGCCAGAACAGCGTCGCCGTCTTCGCACCCCAGTCACGTCTCTCGAATGATTCGAGAGGCAGATCGCCCAGCGCGATCGGCCGCTCGTCTTTCAGATCGACGACTTCCATCAACCGTCCGTCCCGCCAGACCTGCCGCCATATTTCGCCGTCAGATGTCAGCATGTGACTGATACGCGTATAAGACGTCGATGGCAGAAACACCGTCACCAGCCCGACAGCCATCCCGCCCACCGCAACCACGCCGATCAGCAGCGTCGGCCCCAGCGTCAGTCGACCGGGCAGACGCGTCCAGATGTATTGGCCGTCGGCGCAAAACGTTGCCCACGCGCCCAACAGCAGAACGATCAGTCCCGCCCCCATCGACAGATAGATCAGTCCTCGCTGCGACCACCATTCCCACACGTTCAGGTTCATGACCAGCAGGATCACGGAAATCGCCATGGGCAGGACCCGGCTGCCGATCCATCGCGCCTCGCGTCGAATCGCAATCATCGCCGCCAGCACAAACGCCACGCCGCAACCGATCGCCGCCAGCCCCGGCAGCGTCATGCGCCAGTAGAACGGCCCCGCAACGTGCCCAGGCATCGCGGTCCAGAGCGTCAGCACCACGAACGGCACAAGCGTGGCCATAAAGTACAGCCCCAACGCGGCGCCAAGCTTTCCCGCAAACAGCACGGAGCGGCTGACCGGCCGATGCACAAGCAGCGCCCAGCGATCAGGCGACAACTCAAACGCCATCGCGAGAATGCCCAGCAGCAGCCCAACCGCTGCAGAAGCCAGGCACAGCGCGATGCGCACTTCTTCCGCCAGAATGCCCGGACCACCATCGCCCACAAAGCCCCGGTCCGCGATCATCGCCATCGCCCATGCCAGCCCCAGACCGACCACGCCCATCCCCGCCAGCGCCCAGGGCAGCAGCGGCCGCACTTCCTTCCAGATCAACACCCGAGTCGTTTTCATGCCCGGCTCCTTAAACCTCGACACCCTCCGGCCTCCACGCCGCATCCGCTGCGGCCACCCGTTCGAGCAGTGACGCCCCCTGCCCACGCTCGCGCAGAAATGCCACCACCGCCTGCTCAAAGCTCAATGACGCAGGCTCGACACCCTGCGGCCGCAGCGGCGCAAGCTGCGCCTCCACGCTGCCGTTGCTGACGAAAATGACGTCCAGCTCGCCCACCCCTCGCGTCACCTGCAACAGCCCTTTCACTTCCGGCAGCGGATCAGCCGGCGGCCGCCCGTCATACGTCAACACCACCCGACGCACCCGCCGACGAAACACCTCCATCGGGCACGAAACACGCAGCACTGACCGATCCAGAATCGCGATGTGATCCGCCACCCGCTCCACGTCAGGCAACAGATGCGACGAAAAGAAGATCGTTCGCTGTTTGTCGCGCGTCAGCATGATTACCGCTTCAAGAAACGCATGCCGAGCCACCGGATCCAGTCCAAGGCACGGATCGTCAAGAACCAGAAGCTCCGGATCAGGCGCCAACACGCACGCCAGGCACAAGCCCGCTCGCTGTCCACGTGACAGGGATTTCGCCTTCGCCTTCGGGTCAATGCCGAAGTGTTCCAGAATCGACCCGAAAAGCCTCTGGTTCCATGCGGCGTGGAACGATGCCTCAAAACGCCCCATGTCGCCGGCACGCATCCATCCGAAGACCGGGTGCCCCTCCGCGAGGTAGCCGATGCGCCCGCGCATCCCCGGCGGCAGCGTCGCGCTGTCATGCCCCAGCACCCTCGCCTCGCCGCGCGTTGCTGGAAGTAGCCCCAGCAGCATCCGTATCGCCGTCGTCTTCCCCGAGCCGTTACGCCCCAGAAACGCAAAGACACCCCCGTGCGGCACCGTCAGGTCCAAGTCCTGCACCGCCGGCACCGAGCCGTAATATCGCGTCAGACTGCGGGCCTCGATCACGGATTCACCCACGTCAACTGTTGTCATACACCCGTCTCCTTCGAGCCCGTCGGCCGCGGCGCACGCTTAATGGCGGCGTCAACAGCGTCATGCACCACAGCACGCAGATCAGCAAACCCCACACCCGCCGCCAGAGCCTCGTCGACAAGCGCCTCCGCCGCCGCACGCAGCCGCCTGCCCCGCGCCGATCGCGATGCCGTCGGTATTCGATCCGCCACGAACATGCCCCGGCCCGGCTGCGACTGGATCCAGCCCTCACCCGCAAGTTCGTTGTACGCCCGCGCCACCGTGTTCGGATTAACCAGAACCTGCTCAGCCAGCGCCCGAACGCTTGGAAGCGCCTCGCCCGGCTCAAGCGCCCGCGCGATCACCGCCCGGCGAACGCCCTCAACAATCTGCCGGTAGATCGGCGTCCCCGACCCGGCCACGATCTCGAATCGAAACCCCATGCCGCTGGCCTCACTCAACTGTACCATATGTACTAGTGCAGTATAGACAGACCTCCACGGAGCGTCAAGCCCTCATCGCGACCCGCTCGATGTAGTTACAGCACGCCGTACGTATCGAACACCTCGCGCAGCGTCTTGCCGGCCAGCAGGTCGGCGCGCGACTGGCTTTCCTTGCCGACCTTCTCCTGCGCGAGCTGGAGCACGTCGGCCTCGACGTCGCGCGGAATCACCACGATGCCGTCGAAGTCGGCGAAGATCAGCTCGCCCGTGTGCACCAGCACCTCGCCGCAGCGCACCGGCACGTCGTAGGCCATCACGCGCCCACGCCCCAGCGAGTCCAGCGGGCGGATGCCGGCATAGTAGACGGGGAAGCCCATGTCCATGATGCGTACACAGTCGCGGATCTGGCTGTCGCACACGCAGCCGACCGCGCCGTTGCGCCTGGCGATCGTGCTCAGCAGTTCGCCCCACGGCGCGTTGGTGCCGCTGTGGTCGGTCGAGTGCACCGCCACGTCGCCGGGGCCGAGGGCGTCGATCGCCTCGATCTCTAGGCCATACGGATCGTCTTCGTCGACGGCATCGACCTCCATCCATCGAAACGTGCGTGCCCGGCCGACGAACCCGCACGCGCGGGGATCGGGCAGCAGCGGGCGCAGGCGCTGGTGCATGGCCTGGTCGCGGTAGCCCAGACTGTCGAGAATGTCGCATACGGCCGGCACGTAGAGGTGCTTGCGGACGAAAGCGAAGATTTCAGCGTCATTTTTGAACATGCAGGTATCCTACGCAGTGATTCATCGATCGCCCGCGTTCACGCGGCCGGCCCGGCCAGTCCGAGCAGCGTCAGCGCGTCGCGGTGAATCATGGCGTCCATTTGCTCGACATTCAGCCGCGGCAGGGCGGTGCCCTTGAGCATATCGTTGAGCCGGCGCAGGCTGTCGATGCTGGCGTTGACGGTGGTGAACGGATAATCGCTGCCGAACAGCAGCTTGTGCCACACGCCATATTCCTGCACGAGCATCAGGCTGTGATAAAGCTGAAACGGCCGATAGTGCAGGGCGCTGATGTCGGCGTAAACATGGGCGTGCTTGCGGATCACAGCCACGCACTCGCCTTCGTACGGATGACCGAGGTGGGCGAGGACGATCCGCACGTCGGGAAAGCGCATGGCCACGGCATCAAGATGGCGCGGCAGCGTGCATTCGAGCGGGGCCTGGCTGATGAAGGTCGTCCCCGTGTGCAGCAGAACGGGCAGGCCATGGTCGCTCGCATAGGACCACAACGGGTCAAGACGCTGCTCATCCGGTCGGAAGCCGGCGTACATCGGCATGAGCTTGATGCCGCGCAGGCCCAGTTGCTCCCGGGCGCGGCGCATCTCATCCTGCCAGCCGTCCTGCGTCGGATCCAGGGCCATGAAGGGAATCAGGCGATCCTGATGCTCAGTCGCATATTTTGCGACAAAGGCATCATCGACCCACAGGCCCGAGCGCCGGGCCTTGCCCCCGAAGACAATGGTGCGCGTGTCGGCGGGGGCCTGCGCGGCATAGTCGGCGAAGGTGGTGGTCAGATCCACAGACTGTCCACCGCGGGCGCGCTGGGCCTGATCGCGAAAGTCCCGGCTGAAGCCATCGGGGTAGTCCCACGCGTGGCTATGCACGTCGACGATCACGGGAATCTCCTGTCCGCCCGCCGGCCCGGCCGCCAGGGGCGGCTTTCTCCAGGCCGGGGGCATGGTACATTCTGGCTCGACCTGTGAAAGCCGGTTGCGCCCGGAGGATGGCCGATGCACGTGGTTTCGATCATGGCCCACCAGGACGACGAGATGCGTTGCCTGGGCACGATGCTCAAATGCCGGACCCGAGGCGATGAACTGGCCTTTATTACGTTGACCGACGGCTCAGCCGGTTTCGTCCAGCGGCCGGACATCAGCCGCGACGAAGCGGCCGCGATCCGCCACGGCGAAATGGCGCGCCTCGCCGAGGCGGTGGGAGCGGTCTTCATCAACCTGCGCCACCAGGACGAATACCTCTACGACACGCCCCAGGCGCGCCGTGACCTGATCGAGGCCATCCGCGCCACACAGGCCGATGTGATCTTCACGCACCACCATGAGGACTACAACCAGGACCACGTGACGACGCATCACCTCGTGCGCCACTGCGCGATGCAGTCATCCCTGCCCGTGATCGCGACCGACTCGCCGCCGCTGGCGGGCCATCCGGCGTTGTTTTCCGTCCTGCCCCACGGGCCGTTCCCCTTCACGCCGACCCACTTCGTCGACGTAACCGACTTCGAAGACCACAAGATCCAACTGCTGCGACATCATGCTTCACAGGAAGTGGCGATGCGGGCCGCGGTGGGCTCGGGCTTCGAGGCCCTGTGTCGCGTCCCCGACGCCTACTGGGGCCAGCAGACTGACTGCGCGTTCGCTGAGTGCTTTGCCCCGATGGCGGCGCGCGGCGCCATCAAGCCTTACGCGGTGTTGCCGTGAACAGAGCAGTGGTGACGTGATGAAAGCGCTTGAACTGCGGGCGATTGACAGGCTGGCGATGGTTGACGCCCCCATGCCGTCGATCGCGCCCGACCAGATGCTCATCCGCACCGGCGCGGCTGTCATCTGCACGTCCGACTTGCACGACGTCCGCGCCAATCCTTTCGGCATCAACCTGCCTGTGGTCATGGGCCACGAGGGCGCGGGAACGGTTGAGCAGGTGGGTGTCGAGGTGCGTGGCTTCAAGATCGGCGATCGCGTGGCGACACATCCGGTGCATCCGTGCGGGCGGTGTCCCGACTGCCGGGCTGGCCGGGGACATGTCTGCCCGCATCTGCGGCATTTCGGACTGACCATGCCGGGCACTTTCGCGGAGTATTACGTGGTTCGAGCTGACCGGGCTCGCAAGCTGCCGGCCGCGGTGCCCTTCGAGCGGGCGGCGCTGGCCGAACCGATATGCGTCTGTCTGCAGTCGATCGCCCAGGCGCGACTCAACGCGGGCGGCCGCCTTCTCATCATCGGCGATGGGCCGTTCGGCGTGCTCATGGCGATCCTCGCCCAGGATCGGAACCTGGACACGGTCGTCGTGCTCGGTCGTCACGATTTTCGTCTTGAGCACACACCCGATTCGACGGTTCGGGTGAATGCGAAAAAGGTCGCCGATCCGCTCGCCGCCGCACGCAGGCACGCGGGCGATGGCGGGTACGACGCGGTGATCCTCGCCGTTGGCTCGGCCGAGGCGTTCACCCAGGGCCAGTCACTATTGCGCCCCAAGGGCCGGCTCGTCGTGTTCTCGCCGATCATGGGCAGGACGCCGATCGACCTGTTCGACATCTCGTGCCGCGAGCTTGAAGTCGTCGGCGCGTGCAACGACGAAGACCGTCTCGACGACGCCGTGGCGGCGCTTAGCGCTCATGCGGCCGCGCTGGACGCTCTGGTCACCCATCGGTTTCCCATTGACGCCTACCGTGAAGCGTTCGCCTGTGCCGCCGGCGGCCACGATCGGGCGCTGAAGGTGGCGATCACGTTCCGGCCGTAACCGACGGAGACGCGATGTGAAGATCACCGACGTCCAGGCCATCGTGCTCGACACCGGCAGGAACTACTCCAGCCCCAGTGAGGCCAACGAAGCGCACGGCGTACGGCACATCTGTCTCGTGCGCGTCGAAACCGATGAGGGCATCGTCGGCTGGTCCGACGTCGAGACCCAGCCGCACACGGGCCAGGCCGTCGTCGACGCGCCCCTCTGCGGGCAGGTCGGCATGGAGTCGCTGCGGGCCGCACTGATCGGCGAAGATCCGCTGCAGCACGAGCGCCTGTGGCAGAAAATGTATCGCTTTGTCGCCTACTACGGCCGGGGCGGCGCGGGCATGCAGATGATCAGCGGGCTGGATATCGCCTTGTGGGACATCGTCGGCAAGGCGCTGGGCCAGCCGATCTGGCGGCTGCTGGGAGCCAGGTACCGCGACCGCGTGCAGGCCTATGCGTCGACCATCTTTCGTCCCACCCCCGACGACATGAAGCGTGCCGTGGATGAGTATCTGGCTCATGGCTTCCAGGCCATCAAGTTCGGCTGGGGCGTGTTCGGCCGCGATCTTGATCTGGACGTCGCGCTGGTCAAGGCCGCACGCGAAGCCGCCGGACCGCATGTGAAGCTCATGGTCGACGCGGGCTGGTACGGCACGTCCATCGATGAGCCGTTCCGCCCACGCTCGCTCAAGGACTGGATCCGTCTTGTCGACACCCTCGAAGCACTCGACGTCTTCTGGCTCGAGGACTTCCTGCACCCCGGGAACGTCGAAGGCTACGCCCAGGTGGCCGGACACACGCGGAGTTTGCGGTTGGCGGCTGGCGAGCAGGCGGCCGGCGTGGAGGAGTTTGAGCGACTGGCCGACGTCGGCGGCGTGGACGTGCTTCAGCCCGACCTCAGTCGCTGCGGGGGCATCACCGTCGGCCGGCAGATCGCCGACCTGGCCATGCGACGCCAGATTGACTGCTGCCCGCACGCCTGGCTCACCGACCTGCTCAAGGCCGCGTCGCTGCACCTGAACGCCTACCTGCTCAACTCACTGTTCCTGGAATACAACGTCTCCTGTGCCGCGCTGTTCAACGAACTGTGCGAGCCGGCGATTCGCATGGTGGACGGACATCTGTCCATCCCCGACGGGCCCGGCCTGGGCGTGACCGTCAACGAGCAGGTCGTCCAGCGCTATCGCGTGGCGTGAGCCCCCGTGGGTCGGGGGAACCTGAGCCGGCTATCATGGGCAGGTGCTTCGGCCCTTCGCCTTTGAGATTCCCAGCTCGGCATGTCCTACTTGGCCACATTCTTTGACGAACTCTGGCGCGTCCTGCTTGAAGCCGGCCCGTGGCTGCTGGTGGGGCTCATCGTTTCAGGACTCATCAAAGCTTTCATGCCCGTTTCACTCATGACGCGCTGGCTGGGCGGCCGCGGCGTTGGGCCGATCATGCGCGCGGCCATTCTGGGTACGCCGCTTCCCCTGTGCTCATGCAGCGTGGTGCCCGCGGCCGTCACCTTGCGGCGAGGCGGCGCGTCGCGCGGGGCGACGGCGTCGTTTCTCGTCGCCACACCCGAGAACGGGGCCGACTCGATCGCTCTCAGCTACGCCTTGCTCGGCCCGGTCATGACCCTCCTGCGACCCGTTGCCGCGATCTTCAGCGCCCTGCTTGCCGGTCTGCTGACGAGCTGGACGCAGCGCGATGAAACCGCCGCCACGCCGCCCGCGTCTTGCTCATCACAGGTCGCCGCGTCGTGTTGCGGCGGCGACAAGGCGCAGCCGTCTGACATGCGTCTGGGGGCCAAACTCGTGCTCGGCGGGCGTTATGCGATCGGCGACCTGCTGGGCGACATCGCACCATGGCTGGCGGTTGGCCTGGTGCTGGCGGCCGTCATCAACACGTTCGTGTCGCCGGGCCAGATCGCCGGCTGGGGCAGCGGTCTGCCGGCCATGGGACTCATGCTGCTGATTGGCGTGCCGATGTACATCTGCGCCACCGCTTCGACGCCGGTGGCCGCATCCATGCTGATCGCCGGCGTCAGCCCCGGCACCGTGCTGGTCTTCCTGCTGGCCGGGCCGGCGACGAATCTGGGGACATTGGGGATCGTCCGCCGTGAACTGGGCGGTCGGGCGGCGGGGATGTACCTGACTGGCGTCGCGGTCGGCGCCGTCGTGGCCGGCCTGGTGACCGACTGGATGGTCGCAGACCTGAGCCTTGATGTCGCCGCCCAGGCGGCCGACGGGCCCGAACTGATCCCCCACGCTCTGTCCGTCGCCAGTGTGGTGGTGCTGGGGCTGTTGACCGTTCGCATGGTCTGGCTCCGCACCACACGAACCGCACGACGTTGACTTCTCGTCAGGTCCGCCGCCGTTCCCCTCCGCGTCTGCCGCGACCCATCAGCACGGGGAAGGCCGCGATGAGCATCGTCGCCATCGCCGGCTCGGGGGTCCGCGTCAGCCGGACCCAGCCGATGGAGCTGTAGCCCTGCGACCACACCACCAGGTCGCCGTCGATGCTCGGCCCACGCTGGTCGGCGCGGCCGGTCGCGATGGCAAACTCCTGGCCGCTGCTCAGGTCGTATCCGTAAATGTCACGGTTGCCTGACCGCCAGTCTTCCCACACCACAATGTCGCCGCTGACCGACACCATCGATCGATGCTCGGGACTTCCCGTGTGCTCGCAGACCGTGATGAGCTGGCCAGTCTCGATGTCGTAGGCCATGACGCGGACGATGTTGTCCCCGCCTTCGGTCAGGTCGCGCATGGACCAGACGACGATTTGGCCGTCGATCATCGGGTTTCGCGGATCCTGCCAGGCATTGGCGCTGAAGATCAGGCGGCGCTGCCCGCTGCTCAGGTCCAGGTATTCGATCCGCGAGCCGGCGCTGTTGCCCGTCTTCCACACGACCAGATCGCCGCTGATATCAGGCAGCGGGAAACTGCTGCCGCCGATATAGCTCGCCGTGCTGCCGCCGACCCAGCCCAGGTAGGCGGGCCCGCTGTCGCGCTGGTAGACAATGCGGTCGCCATCGATGGCCGGAAAGCCGGGCTGGCTGAGCCACGTCGGAGAGACAATCGTCTCGACGCCGGTATCCAGGTTGTGCGTGCGCAGTTGCAGCGAACTGCCGCTCTTGTAGTTGCGTCGATCGGCGAAAACAACCGTCGAGCCGCTGATCGCGATCTGCGGATGCCACCACGCCCAGCCCCAGATGTTCGCGGTGCCGCCGCTGAACTCAGGCAGGTCCGGACTGGCGACGACCACAGGCTTTGTCTGCCCGGTCGCCAGGTTATGGGCGTAGATGCTGGCCAGCGCCGACTGGCCATACGGTTCGCTCCACGCCACCCAGTCGCCACTGACCACGGCATGGTGCAGCCAGCCGCTGCGCGTGAGGAGCCATCCGGTCGACTCGATTTCTATCGCCGCGTGAGCTGCGGGTGCTGTCAACCCGGCCGCGACGATGCAGGTCGCCACAAACATCCTCGCCCGCCGTCGCGAGGCCAGTCCTCTGTCCCAGTGTGTCATGATGGTCTCGGCTGCTCGGGAGAAAACACCGGCGCACTCACAGCACGCTTGCCTTCTCTCCTCCACAACTGAAACCCGCAGGCGTGCCCGGCCACGAATCGATGGCCCGCAAGCCTCCTGGACGGCGCACCCCGATGGTTTCAAATTGTCGGGTTCTGCCAGCGCGGGTCAAGTGTTTTTCGTTCATATCGCCAAAATTTTGGCGGCGACGCGGGGAGGCGCGGGAAGTGAGGCGGCTCCCCGCCGCCCGCAGGGGAGTTGGGTCTGATATTGCCCTGCGCCGCTTGGACGCTATTATCATGGCCCCATGGCCAAGACCCGCGAAATCAAGGGCCGCATGAAGGCCGTCGGCAACATCCAGCGCATCACCAAAACGATGCAGATGATTGCCACGGCACGGTTTAACGCCGCCTTGCGCCGCGCCACCGCCAGTCGGCCCTACAGCGGCAAAATCAGCGAACTGGTGCGTGAAGTCGCCGCAGCCGGCGGCGAAGGGGCCGCCAGCCATCCACTGCTCCAGGCGCCTGATCCTGCGGTCGATCGCGAACTGATCCTTCTGATCGCCTCCAACCGGGGTCTGTGCGGCGGTTACAACACCGGCCTGATCCGAACCTTCTCGCATTACCTCCAGGCCCAGCCCGAAAAACACGTCGGCCAGCAGGTTCAGCTTGAACTGGTGGGCAAGAAGGCGGCTGCGTGGTGCAAGTTCACCGGCACGCCTGTCGCCGCCGTCCACAGCGAATTCGGTGATAAACCGGAATACGAACAGGTTGAACGCCTGGCCGCGCGATTCATGGCCGAGTTCACCGAGGGCCGCTACGACAGCGTCAAGGTGGTCCACCAGTCCTTCGAGTCCGTGGGCCGCCAGTTCCCGACGGTGACGACGCTCCTGCCTCTTCGTCGGCCGCAGACGCCGGTGCCGGACCAGCCTGCCGGGGTGGGCAGCCGCGAGATTGATTACGATTTTTCGCCCGATGCGGCGCGGCTGCTCGCCGAGCTGCTGCCCGCGAGCGTGAAGGTGCGGCTGTTCCAGTGTTTCAACGAGGCGGTGGTGGGTGAGCACATCGCGCGGATGACGGCCATGAAGGCGGCCACGGATGCGGCGGGCGACATGAAGAAACGTTTGAGCCGGCAGTTCAACCGCGCTCGCCAGACGGCGATCACCACGGAGCTTTCGGAGATCATCGGCGGGTCGGCGGCGCTGGAGTAATGCCGGCCGTCGGCCGCACGCAAGCGGCGCGGTTCAGCCTTGACAGCGGGCCGCGGAACCGACTAGCTTCTCCGCCCCTGTCGCGGTTTCCAGAGGGCCAGCCATGCCCCCCGACGCGCCACCAGACCGAAGCCGTGGGAACAGCGGTCGGGCCGGACGCGGGCAGGGGCCCAGCCCGATGGGGATGGTCGGCAGCGGGTTCGAATTCGCGGGCGTCGTGGTGCTGCTGACGCTCGGCGGATGGTGGCTCGACGGCAAGTGGGGCACCAGCCCGTGGCTGATGCTCGCGGGCCTGTTTGTGGGGACAGTTGGGGGTACCTACCGACTGTACCTGGAAGGCAAACGATTCTTTCGGGAGTAGGCCTGGGCGATCATGGGCCGACAAGCGGGCCGCGATGCCCAGACCGCCAGCGGGAGTCGATGGACGCGAATGAGCACACGGACCGACAACTCGCCCGCCTTTGCCTCGTCGCGCGTGCTCGCGCTGCTGGTGGGCGTGGCGTGGCTCGCCTGGGCGCTGCTGCGGGTGCTCTTGCCTCAGGCCTTCGGCGGCGCGGTCACGAGGGCGGTGGATGTTGCGGCGCTGGCGGCCGGCGGCGGGGCGGTGGTCGGTTTGCTGCCGGTCGCGGCCATGGCGCGCGGCGGCGTGATGTCGACGGTCTGGGGCTACTTCATGGGAGCGGTCGGTCGAGCGGTGATCGCTCTGGCGACGCTGGTGCTCGCCAGCCGGCAAGACGTCGCCATCGAGCCGATGGCTGTCGCTCTGGTGCTGATCTATCTTCCGCTGTTGGGGTTGGAGGCCGGGTTCGTCGGACGCTATCTCTGGCGGCTTGACGACCGGCTTCGCTCCGTCGGCGCTGTCGTGAAAGGGAACGCGTGAACATGCACACGCTGCTTGCATCCAGCAATCCCGTGGCCCATGTGACCGACAAGCCGATCTTCGGCCAGTGGTACGTCTCCAACGTCACCGTCATGCTGCTGCTGGGCGCGATCGTCACCGCCGCCATCGTCATTCCCGCGGCCCGCCGCATCGCCACCGGCCAGCGCGGCACGATCGACGACCTGCGCGCCCAGGGTCTATGGGCCAACCTCGTCGAGTCGGTCTGCCTCTACCTGCGCGAGGAGGTTTTCCGCCCGGTGCTCGGCGAGCAGACCGACCGCTATGTGCCCATGCTCTGGACGTTCTTCTGGTTCATCCTCATCTGCAATCTGATGGGGCTCATTCCGCTGGTCGACGTCACGGCCCCATTCCTCGCGGGGATCAACCACGGCCACGGCATTGGCGGCACGGCCACGCAGTCGATCTGGGTGACCGGCGCGCTGGCGGCTGTGGCGTTTCTCTTCTGGAACGGCGTGGCGTTGGCCAAGGATCCGATCGGCTATCTGAAGCATCTGACGGCTGGTGCGCCGTGGTTCATGTGGGTCATCATGATCCCTGTCGAGATCATGGGCATGTTCGTCAAGCCCGTGGCCCTGGCGCTGCGGCTTTTCGCCAACATGACCGGCGGGCATATCATCCTCGCCGTGCTGCTGAGCTTCATCACGGCGCTGATCGAAAACCTCGGCGGCCTGGGGTATGGCATGGCGTTGATCCCCCTGCTGGGGGCGACAGCCATCAACGTGCTGGAAATCATGGTGGCGTTCATCCAGGCCTATATTTTCGTCTTCCTCACCTGCCTGTTCCTGGGCCAGCTCGTGGTGCATGAGCACGAAGAACACGCCCATGACGAACACACCCACGACGAACACGAGGAGGTTCAGGCCCCGATGGCGCCACCGGCCACCGTGTAAGGAGGCTCCCAGACGGGTCGTGGGCCATCCTTTTGAACTCCGCATTCTGAATTTTGAATTCAAACCCCCCGGCGCCCGTCGAGTGAGGCGGCAGGACAACCCGCGAGGGCGGGGACAACAAGGACGCGACCTCGCCGCGTCGAAGATTCTGGAGATACGAGTCATGCGCAGCTTTCTGATTCTGGCAGGTCTGGCGGCCATTCTGCTGGCCGCGACTCCCGTTATGGCCCAGGACCACGGCGACGATCAGGCCACGGCGTCGGCCGCCAAGACGGCCTGGGTGTTCCCCGGCGGCCTTGAGGGCGCTTACATCGGTGCGGCCATCGGCACCGGCCTGGTGGTCATGGGCGCGGCCCGTGGCATCGGCAACATCGGCAGCTCGGCGGTCGAATCCATCGCCCGTCAGCCCGAGGCCGGCGGCCGAATCTTCACCTCCATGCTGCTCTCGGCGGCCCTGATCGAAGGCTTCACGCTCTTCGGCGTCGTCGTCACGCTGCTGGTGGTGTTGAAGGCTTGAACGACCCTGTACAGCACGCGGACGGACCGCGTGCCGATGCAGCGTCTTCTATCGCTTCGCCGGCACGAGGTCCGGAATCCCCCCACACGCGGACAGGCGAAACCCCGACCGCGCGGAATGACGAACATGCGACAGTTCACCACAGCCCTTCTGACCCTCATCCCGCTGCTGGCCAGCGCCTCGGTGCTCCATGCGGCCCAGCAGGCCCACGACGAGGCGCCCGCCTCCCCGTTCGCCGGCACGATCTATCAGGCGATCGCCACAGCCGTCATCTTCCTGCTGCTGCTGGCGCTTCTCTATAAGATGGCCTGGGGCCCCATTCTTCAGGGACTGCAGGACCGCGAGAACCGCATCAAGAACGACCTGGAAGACGCGGAAGCCGCCGCCAGGAAGGCCAACGCCACGCTGATGGAGTATCAGAAGAAGCTGGCCGACGCCGCGGCAGAGGCTCAGCGGCAGATCGAGCAGGCCCGCGCCGAGGCCCAGAAGGTCGCCACCCAG
The DNA here is from genome assembly GCA_964502445.1 of uncultured Phycisphaeraceae bacterium. Taxonomy (GTDB): domain Bacteria; phylum Planctomycetota; class Phycisphaerae; order Phycisphaerales; family Phycisphaeraceae; genus CAZCWM01. The sequence continues at coordinate 136,840 of CAZCWM010000008.1, forward strand.
ATACGCACCGAGGCCGAGGCTGACATCCGCGGTCAGCGCCAGCGCGCCATCCGCGAAATCGAGTCCGCCAAACAGCAGGCCCTCAGCGATCTCTACGACCAGGCCGCGACGCTCTCAACGCAGATCGCCGGCCGCATCCTCCAGCGCGAGCTCAACGAGGCCGACCACCAGGCCCTGATCAGCGAGTCGCTGGCTGAACTGACCGACGGCAAGCGGAGCTGAGGACCATCGCCATGGCCAAGACGCCAGCACACAGAAAAGACGCACTTTCGACCACCTACGCCCGGGCCCTGCTGGACATGGCGATCGAAGTCGACGCGGTGGACGACGTGGCCGAGCAGGTCGAACAGTTGTCGCAGCTTCTCGACCAGCAGCCGCAGCTTCGCACGATGTTGGCCAGCCGTCTCCTGGGCGCCACCGAGCGGGCCGCGAGCATCGATCGGGTCTTCAAAGGCCAGGTGCATGACCTGCTCTATCGTTTCCTCCAGATTGTGAACCGTAAGCGCCGCATGCACGCCCTGCCGGGCATCCTGCGGGCATTCGGCCAGCTCGTCGAAGAACACCGGGGCGTGCAGGAAGTGGATGCATACGTGGCGGTGCCGCTGTCCGAGGACGACCGCCGTCACGTCGCCGCCGCCGCCGGCAGGGCCATCGGCCGCAATGTCATCCTCGACCAGCACGTGGACCCCTCGCTGATTGGCGGGCTGAAGCTGCGCATCAGCGACCGTCTGATCGACGGTTCGGTGGCCACGCAGCTCAAACGTATTCGTCACAAGCTTGTCCAGGCCGGCCGCGAAGACGCCCGACGGCGGGCGGATGAACTGCTGAAGGAATAGCTGAGTCCCCGGCCAGGCCGGGGCCGCAGATGCGTTGATCAAACCCGGTTATGCCCGCAGACCAGGACCAACCCGCGGCGCGGACCCCCGGCAGAGCCGGGGGCTGACACGGAACCCATCATGAAAATCAACACCGACGAAATCACCAGCGTCATCAAGCAGGAAGTCGCGCGCTACGCGACGCAGCTCGAGGTCAGTCAGGTCGGCCAGGTCATCGAGGTGGGCGACGGCATCGCCCGCGTGTACGGCCTGTCGCAGGCCATGGCCGGCGAAATGGTCGAATTCGAGGTCGGCGAGGGTCGTCCCTCGGTCCGCGGCCAGATCATGAACCTCGAAGAGGACGTCGTCGGCACCGTGATCTTCGGCGACTACCTCGAGGTCAACGAAGGCATGACCGTGCGAGCCACCGGCGAGCTGCTGAGCGTACCGACGGGCGAGGCGATGCTCGGACGGGTGGTCGACGCCCTCGGCCAGCCGATCGACGGGCAGGGGCCCATTCAGGGCACCGAGCTGCGCAAAGTCGACATCATCGCCCCCGGCATCGCCGACCGGCAGCCGGTCAAGCAGCCGCTGCAGACGGGCCTCAAGGCCATCGACTCGATGATTCCCATCGGCCGCGGCCAGCGCGAACTGATCATCGGCGACCGCAAGACCGGCAAGACGGCTGTGGCCATCGACACCATCATCAACCAGAAAGCGACGCACCAGACCAGCGACCCGGTCTACTGCATCTACGTGGCTGTGGGCCAGAAAAACTCGACCGTCGCCGCCGTTGTGGACGCACTCAAGGAACACGGGGCGATGGACTACACCATCGTCGTCGACGCCAGCGCCTCCGAGCCGGCCCCGATGCAGTACATCGCCCCCTACAGCGGCTGCACGATGGGTGAGTATTTCATGTGGAAGGGCAAGCATGTGCTGGTGGTCTATGACGACCTGTCCAAGCAGGCCGCGTCATACCGCCAGCTCTCGCTGCTATTGCGCCGCCCGCCCGGTCGCGAAGCTTACCCCGGCGACGTGTTCTACCTGCACAGCCGTCTGCTCGAACGCGCCACCAAGCTCTCGGACGACAATGGCGGCGGATCGCTCACGGCTCTGCCGATCATCGAGACCCAGGAAGGCGACGTGTCGGCTTACATCCCGACCAACGTCATTTCGATCACCGACGGCCAGATTTATCTGGAGCCGGAACTGTTCTACGCGGGTGTGCGGCCGGCGATCAACGTGGGCATCAGCGTGTCGCGCGTGGGCGGCAACGCCCAGATCAAGGCGATGAAGCAGATTGCCGGCAGCCTGCGTCTGGACCTGGCGGCCTACCGCGAGCTCGAGGCCTTCGCCCAGCTCGGCACGGAACTGGATAAGGCCACCCAGCACCAGCTCGACCGCGGGGCCCGCATGGTCGAGCTGCTCAAGCAGCCGATCTACCAGCCGATGGACGTGATCGACCAGGTGCTGCAGATTTTCGCCGGCTCACGGGGCATCCTCGACGACCTGCCCGTCGACCAGGTGCTGGCCTTCGCTGGCGCCATGGTGGAGCACTTCGCTGGTCCCGGGGCGGCGGCGCGGGCCCAACTGGCGGAAAAGCGGGCGATCGACGACGATATCGAGCAGCGCCTCTTGGACGAGATGAGACGGTTCAAACAAGGTTACCGGTCGGCTGCGGCTGGCTGACGCGCGGACGTCCGCGCCCTCGCCCTCCGACCCGGGTGGGGTCACCCGGCACCGCGGCGCGGACCCACCCGGAATGAAAGCGGTTATGACACCAATGGACTCCAAAACAAGTGTCCGCGTCGCACTGCCCGACGGCCGGTCCGTGGAACTGCCCGTTCTGATCGGCAGCGAAAACGAGCCGTCCATCGATGTCCGTGATCTGCGGGCCAGAACCGGCTACATCGCGCTTGACCCCGGATACCGCAACACCGGCTCCTGCACCAGCGGCATCACCTTCATCGATGGTGAGAAGGGCATCCTCCATTATCGCGGCATCCCCATCGAGCAGTTGGCCGAACACAGCACCTTCGTCGAGACCGCCTGGCTGCTGATCTGGGGCGAACTGCCCACCCAGGCCCAGCTCGCCCGGTTCCGCGGTCTGCTGACGAAACACGAACTGCTGCACGAGGGCCTGCGCAACACGTTTGACGGCTTCCCGGCCTCGGCGCATCCGATGGCCATTCTCTCGGCCATGATCAATGCCGTGAGCTGCTATCACCCCGATGTGCTGGAAATGGAGGACGAGAAAACCTTCGAGGGCGCGGCCGCCCGCCTGATGAGCAAGGTCCGCACCATCGCCGCCGCGGCCTACAAGACTTCCATCGGGCAGCCCATCGTCTACCCCAAGCCCGAGTATTCCTACTGTCACAACTTCCTGCACATGATGTTCTCCATCCCGTTCCAGGACTTCGAACGCGACGAGGACATCATCAATGCGATGAACCTGATCCTGATCCTGCACGCCGACCATGAGCAGAACTGCTCGACCAGCACGGTGCGCATGGTCGCGTCGAGCCGGGCCAACCTGTTCGCCAGCGTGGCGTCGGGCGTGTGCGCCCTGTGGGGCTGGCGTCACGGCGGGGCTAACAGTGCCGTGATCAATATGCTCCAGCGCATCCACGATGAGCAGATTCCGCTGGACAAGTTCATCGCGCTCGTGCATGAGAAGAAAGAAAAGATGATGGGCTTCGGCCACGCGGTCTACAAGAGCCGCGACCCCCGCGCCGAAATCCTCAAGGTCGTCGCCGACCGCATCCTCGGCAAGCTCAAGATCAAGGATCCCTTGCTGGACATCGCCCGCAGCCTCGAGGAAATCGCCCTTCGCGATCCCTACTTCATCGATCGCAACCTCTACCCGAACGTCGACTTCTTCTCCGGCATCATCCTCCGGGCCATCGGCATCCCGCTGAATATGTTCCCGGTCATCTTCGCCATCGGCCGCATGCCCGGGTGGATCGCCCACTACCGCGAACAGCACAATTCCGACGACGACCGCATCATGCGCCCCCGGCAGATCTACACCGGACCGACCCAGCGCGACTACACCCCGCTGACTCAGCGCGGCTGATCGCCGCCGTGTTGGTGCCCCGGGCCGGCGTCTCTGGGTTGTCGCACGTCCCGGCGCGGAGCCTGCCGACTGAAATCCGTCCGAGAAGGCGGGGAAACCCTGGCCGCCCGACCACAGCAATCGGAAAGCCGGTTGTCTGGCTATACTGTTTCAGGCCGGACGCCGGGCCGCGGCACGTCTTGGCGGGTATCAGGGAAACCGGCCGGAACCGCGATCGGACGCGGGAGGTTGCATGGAGCCGCCGATTGTTTTTGTGTCGGTCGAGTACGGCCTGGCGTACGGTCGAGCGGTCGCCCGCGGCGTGCTGGATGTCGCCCGGCCGACCTATGGTTGGTCGCTGTCCCTGCCGCATCCCAGCCAGTTGCTCGCGGAAATCGAGCGGATGAACCCCGCGGGCGCGATCATCCAGGCTGTGGATCACGCCGCCGTCGAACTGCTCACCGGTCGCGGCATCGCCGCTGTCAACGTCGCCGACAACACTGCCGACCACCCCTTTCCCTGCGTCTTCAGCGACCATCTGGCCATTGGCGCCAGGGCGGCGGAGCACATGCTGGCCCGCGGGCTGCGCCGTTTCGCCTTCTGCGGGCCCCGCGAGGACTGGTACGGCAACCAGCGACGCCTGGGCTTCGAGCAGGCCCTGCGCCGCGCGGGTGCCTGCGCGCCCCTCGCCGTCCTGCAACCGGCCAATCAGGGACTTTACTTCAACGAACTTCTGCCCTGGCTGGCGAGCCTGCCCCGTCCGGTGGGCATGCTGGTCGCCAACGACCACTGGGCTACTGTTGTGGTGGAAGGGGCCCGCCACCAGCGGCTGCGCGTGCCCGAAGACATCGCGATCGTCGGCGTCGACAACGACGAACTGCTGTGCGAAAGCGCCCTCGTGCCCGTCTCAAGCGTCGCGGTGGACGGCAAGCGCGTCGGCCGGGTCGCCGCGGAGCTTCTGGCCCGACTGCTGGCTGGCGACCGCGACGTGCCGCGGCTGACGCGCGTCCCGCCGCTCGACGTCGTCGCCCGCCAATCCACGGATCTGCTGGCCGTCGAAGACGCCGCCATCGTCGAGGCCATCCGCTACATCCGTCAGCACGTCGCCGAACCGATCACCGTCGAGAGCATCCTCGATCACATGACCATCTCCCGCCGCCAACTGGAGAAGCGCTTTCGGCAGGTTCTCGGCCGCTCGCCGGCCTCGGAGATACGCCGCCTTCGCGTCGAGCGGGCCCGCGAACTGATGATGGGGTCCGATCGGCCGCTGAGCGAAATCGCCCGCTTGAGCGGCTTCAATGATGTCTCGATCCTGGGCAAGGCGTTCCGACGTGAAACGGGCCTGACGCCGTCGGCTTACCGTCTTCGCCACTCCGGCCGCGCGTGAACGACCGCGACCGCTGGCTGCGCCAAACTGCCTCAGCCGCCCACCAGCCGGCAGACGCGCCGCTTGCCTACCTTCAACACGTGCTCGCCGGTCAACTGAACCTCGACCTGCGGGTCGACAAGCCGTTGACCATCCAGCGAGACCCCGCCCTGCTGCACCAGGCGGCGGCCGTCGGAATTCGACGAGGCGAAACCCACTTCGACCAGCAGGTTCAGCAGACCGATGCGCGAGCCAGGCACGACGTGCGTGGGCAGGTCGGCGGGTAGTTCGTGCTCGCTGAAACGACGACGAAACTCTTCGCTTGCGGCGTTGGCGCATTTCAGATCATGGAACGCCTCGACCACGAACCGCGCGAGAATGTCCTTGGCCTGCCGCGGGTGCGTGACTCGCGGGTCCGTCAGACTCTGGATGCGCGGCAAGGGAAGGTCCGTCAGCAATTCGAAATAGTTGGGCATCAGCTCGTCGGGAATGCTCATGAGCTTGCCGAACATGTCGTCCGGCTCGTCATGCACGCCCACATAGTTGCCCTTGCTCTTGCTCATCTTCTCCCTGCCGTCCAGACCCACCAGGATCGGCATGACCACCACCACCTGCTTGGCCATGCCGCGCTTGGCCATCAGCTCGCGCCCCACCAGACAGTTGAACGTCTGATCGGTGCCGCCCAGCTCGACGTCAGCCTCGATCGCGATCGAGTCATAGCCCTGCATGATCGGGTACATGAACTCGCTGAGCATGATCTCCGTCTGCTTGCGCATCCGCTGACGGAAATTATCGCGATGCAGCATCTGCTGCACCGTGACCATGCCCGTCAGTTGCAGCACGTCGGCAAACGACAGGGTCGACAACCACTCGCTGTTGCGGCGGATTTCGAGTTTTTCCGGCCGGGTGTCGAGGATGCAGCCGGCCTGCTCAAGATAGGTCTGGGCGTTCTCGGCGATCTGTTGCTCCGACAGCACCGGCCGCGTGCTGTCGCGACCGGTCGGGTCGCCGATGCGGGCCGTGTAATCCCCGATGATGAGCACCGCCGTGTGCCCCATGTCCTGGAACTGGCGCATTTTTCTTAGCACGACGGTATGGCCCAGGTGGATGTCCGGGGCCGTCGGGTCCAGCCCCAGTTTCACGCGCAAAGACCGGCCTTCGCCGAGTTTGCCACGCAGCTCGTCCAGGCTGTAGATCGCCTCGACGCCGCGCTCAAGAGCCTGAACATCGCTGTCAAGCTTCGTGTTCATGGCGAAGATCATATCGTCGCAGTCGGCCGCTCGCACCCGTCGCGCGGCGGCCGACGCGCCCGTCGCACCAGCCGTCAAGACGAGGCCGCCATGTTCCGTTTGCCGCCCGTCGCCGATGGAATCGTGAGTGATCGTTGCAGATACAACGCTGTTGCATGTCCCGGCGGGATTGCTAGGCTTGTCACGCGATAGTGTCTTCTTCACGGCATCTTCGATGGTTTCGAAGATATCCGCGGTTGGTAGTTTCAAGTTCGACGATTACGGGGTGGGCCGATGCACGGGGTCGTCCGTGAACTTCTTGCCCGGCCTTCTCGACAGCTATCGTCGAAGGGTGTTGACAATCTGCTGGGAGTGTTTTCATGGCTGGCATCGCAACAGCGAAGGAACTGACGGGTCTGGTTGATAAACTGCGTACCGAGCGACGCAAGCACGAGGACGCGATCGCGGAGATTGACGGCGTGTTCGCCGAGCTGGGCATCGCGGACCAAGGGGCCGGTCGAGGCCGTCGCGGCCGCCGGAAAGGCGCCGTGAAGGCGGGCAGGGGCGGGCGCCGGCGCAAGCGCGGCATCTTCAAGCAGACCGCGGAAGAGTCGATTCTCGGCTTCGTCAAGAAGGCCGGCAAGCCCACCACCGCCGAGGTCAACGCGCACTGGCAGGCTGAAGGCCGCGGCGGCAAGGCCGACAACACGCTGACGCGGCTCGTGCAGGCCAAGCAGCTTAAGCGCGTCAAGGACAAGAATGTGCGCGGCAGCCGGTACACGCTCGGGTGATCCGACCCGGACGCTTCAGCGCGTGCACCGACGATTCGTCGCGGGCATCACCCGTTGCATCCAGTTGCGGCCGGTCCGCTGCGGCGCGCCAACGTGCTGCCGAATGCGGCTTAGACGAAAGTAGTTAAGGAGTTCCCTCACCATGCCAGCCAAGACAATGAATGTGGCACTGATCGGGTCCAAGTTCATGGGTCGCACCCACTCCAACGCCTATCTCAAGGCCGCGAAGTTCTTCGACCTGCCTGTCGAGCCGGTGATGCACACCCTCGCCGCCCGCGATCCGAAGAACACCCAGGCTTTCGCCCGGCGCTGGGGCTGGGCCAACTGGACGGTCAACTGGGAGCAGGTCGTCGCTAATCCCTCGATCGGCCTGGTCGACGTGGGCACGCCCAACCATGTGCACAAAGAGCAGACGCTGGCCGCCCTCGAGGCGGGCAAGCATGTGGCTTGTGAAAAGCCGCTGGCCGGCACGCTCGATGACGCCCGCGAGATGGTCAAGGCCGCCAGGAAGGCGTCCAAGTGCAAGACTTTCGTCTGGTACAACTACCGCCGCTGCCCGGCCGTGGCGCTGGCCCGCGAACTGGCGCAGGAAGGACGCTTGGGCCGCATCTACCACGTCCGCGCCGCCTACCTGCAGGACTGGGGCGGGCCCGACACCCCGCTGCTGTGGCGCTTCCAGGCCAAAGTAGCCGGCTCGGGCCCCCACGGTGATCTGAACGCGCACAGCATCGACATGGCCCGTTTCATCACTGGCGATGAATTCACCGAAATCATCGGCGCCCACGGCGAAACCTTCATCAAGGAACGCGACATCGTCGAGAACGCCGGCGGAGAAATCTCCGGCAAGGGCGCCAGGAAGGGCGGCAAGGCCAGGAAGGGCAAGAGCACCGTCGAGGATGCGATGATTTTCATCGCCACCATGAAACGCGGCGCCGTCGCCAGTTTCGACACCTCGCGGCTTTCGACGGGCGACAAGAACCGCAACCGCATCGAGATTCACGGCGACAAGGGTGCCATTCGCTTCAACTTCGAGCGCATGAACGAACTCGAATGGTACGACGCCACACTGCCCCCCAAGCTGCAGGGCTGGTCGACCATCAACGTCACCAGCGGCAACAGCGGCCATCCCTATGCCGCCGCCTGGTGGCCGGACGCGCACGTCATCGGCTATGAACACGGGTTCATCAATATGGCAGCCGACATGTTCATGGTCCTCGGAGGCAAGAAGCCCGTGGCCCCGCTGCCCGACTTCGCCGACGCCTTCGAGACCCAGCGCGTGCTCGAGGCGGCTCTGCTGTGCGCCAAACAGCGCAGCCCGGTGAAACTCAGCGATGTGAAGTAGGCCCCGTCCCGTCCCGTGCCGCCGCCAGCCTGGTTCGCGCGGTCGGACGGTTGACACGGTCGGGATCAGCCCTAAAGTATTCGGTCTGCCTCGCGGCGGGGAACCCTCCGCCGCGGGCCGATCGACCCATGAAGGCCTGCGACAAGCCGGCCCGATGGGGGCGTAGCTCAATTGGTTAGAGCACTGGACTGTCGATCCAGAGGTTGCGGGTTCGAGCCCCGTCGCCCTCGTTCAATGTGATAGCCGCTTTCAGACCCCGTCTTTCGAGGCGGGGTTTATCTTTTCGGCCCGACCCCGACGTGGTCCATGGCAGCCGAGGTACGTCCGCAGCCCCGCTTCGTCACTGCCAGCCAGCAGGCGCCGCAGGAGGCCGCAGAAGGCCCACGGCCGCGGCTCGCAGTCGTCCTTTGGCTCTGCCGCCACATCATCACGAAAGCCCAACCGCTGCCTACACAACTCCGCCAGCGCCGCCATGCCCTCGCCGCTCGCGGCGCTCAGCTGCAGGGGATGCTCGCGTGTCCGTCCGACGGACTCCTCGGATTCACCGGCAGGCCGTTCGCTCAGCAGGTCGCACTTGTTGCTCACCCACAGGTCAGGCATCCGTGGAAGATCGGCGGCAGCCGGCCAGTCGGTCGCCGGGTCGCGCATCGCCACCAGCACGTCCGCTTCCTCCAGCACCGAGGCCGTCAGGGCGATCGCCTGCCGCTCGATCGGATCCGCCGCATCGCCTTCGCTGCGCACGCCGGCCGTGTCGCACCAGCGCACCACAAGCCCCAGGCCCTGTACGTCTGACGTCAAGGTCGCCAGACCCGCCACCCAGTCGCGCGTCGTGCCGGGCAGGTCGGCCACCAGGCTGGCCTGCCGTCCCAGCATGCGGTTGGTCAGCGTGCTCTTGCCGACGTTCGGCCGGCCGACGACCGCCACTGTGGCCGGCTCGATCAGCCTGTCGAGCACGTCGCTGCGCCGCAGGATGTCCTGGCTGGACTCGCGCTGCGAGGCGGCCAGGTCAAGCCACGCCGTCCAGGCCCGTGGCTGATCGAGCAGACGATCCACCGCGCCCGGACTCGTCGCCCGGCCCAGCAGCGCCAGCGCGTCGGCCTCGAGGTCGCAGCCGGCTTCAGGAAACAGCGTGCGGGCCGGCAGGGCGTTGGTCGCCACCGCGCCGGCCGCGACAAGCTCCTCCAGCAGCCGCCGCACCACACGCTTGCCGCCGTGGGCCATTAGCTGCACCCAGTCGTCGCGCAGGGCGACGGCCAGGCCTTCATCAATGTCGCCGAAGCTTGCCAGCCGCACCGCTGCCTCGGGCCAGTCGTCGCGTCTGGTCAGCCGCCGCAGATGATCGACCGCTCCCGCGCCCTGCAACTGCACCAGCGCGATCGCTCCGGCCGCGGGCGCGGTGGTCACCTGCACCGATACCGGTCCGCCCGTGTTCGTCGACGAGGCGTTCATGGCGTCGGACGCCGCTCCCACGGGCTGTACGCCGGCTGCAACGGTCTGCCCGTCGGATAGTTGATGATCTGCACAAGGGCCGCCGCCGCGACGATGGCCAGGGCGACCCACGCACCGGTTATGAGCATCGCCATGAGACCGAACATGACTATGCCCTCGCATAAAGCCCACAGCATCAGGTTGCCGCTGGTGTATGCCCCGGGCGTGATCGCGTGGTCGTGCCAGCCGCGTTTGTAGATCTGTCCGCGCAGAAAGTAACCCAGGGGCACGAGGCTCAGCGCCATGAACGCCGCGATACCCGTCAGGATGCCCGCAAGCTGCGGAGCTTGAGGCGTGGCGTGCCCGCTTCCGACCAGGCCGACGACGATCGCGCCCAGCGCCAGTTCTCCGCCAAGCAGGCCGGCCCACAGCATGCGAGCCGTCAGCAATCCGCGTTTGAGATTGTCAGGCGAGGGATCGGCCATGGCCTTCACCTCATTGCGCATCTCGCGCCGCCCGCATCGCGGCCTCCAGCGTGATCGCCACGCCGCGCAGCGTCAGATCCGGCACGATGCGTTCGACCAGCGGATATTCGGCGAACAGCGCCTCCGCATCGCCGCCGGTGGCAATCACCATCGGATACGCGCCAGCCGCCTCGGCGTACTGCTCGACCAGTTCGCGCACCATGCCGCGCAGGCCGTGGTACACCCCCGACCGCATGGCCTGCGAGGTGTTGTGGCCGACCGCCTCCCGCGGAGCCTCAAAGCGCACGGCCGGAAGCTGGGCCGTCTGCTGCCGCAGACTGTCGAGCATGAGCTGAGCGCCGGGGCCGATCGCCCCCCCGTGGAACGTGCCCGCGCCGTCGATGAAGTCGATGGTGATGGCCGTGCCCGCGTCGACCACCACGCACGCCTGCTTGAGCGTGTCATATGCAGCCGCGCCGTTCAGCAGCCGGTCGTCGCCGACGTGCGTGCCTTCGTCGACCTGTCGGCCGATGGGCACGTTCATGTCCTGCTCGATGCGCAGCACGGTAGCGACGCCCGCGCCGCGCAGGATCCGCGTCACCGTCGCGTCCAGGGCCGGTTTGACCGACGCCAGCACCGCCGGGGCGAACTCCCGATCCAGCAGCGGCCGGGCCAGCTCCGCCGCGATCGCGGGAAGCTTCGTTTCAAGCTCGTCGTTGGGCACGGCCGTCCGCTCGATCAGTTCGCCGCTGACGTAACAGCCCAGGGCTGTCCGCGTGTTGCCGATGCTCACCGCCAGCAGACTGACGGACAGAGGTTCGCTCATGGCTGCACGTCCTTTCCGTATCCGGTCAGCTTCGGCAGGTCGGCGCCTGGGGTCGGTCGAGCCATGGACCGCCACGGATCCGGGTCAGGTCATTCATTTTCCGGGGCGACGCGGTACTCCACCTCAGCCACACCCGGCCCGTGTTGGACACGTTCGGCCGCGTCGTCCATCTCCGCCAGCTTCGCCCAGCACGCTTCCAGAAGCTCCTGCGTCCCCAGGTTCATCGCACTGCTGATGACCCGTGGCCGCACGCCCAGGTGCTGCTCGAACAGGTCCGCTGCCGCCTCGCCGTCGCCCGCCCGCCCGCCCAGCAGATCCAGCTTGGTCAGCACCACCAGCTCGGGTTTGGCCGCAAGCTGCGGCGAATACTGGGCCAGTTCCCGCCGAATGACATGATAGTTGGTCACCGGGTCCGAACCATCGCCCGGCTCGATCTCAAGAAGATGCACCAGCAGCCGGGTCCGCTCGATGTGCCGCAGGAACCGCGTCCCCAGGCCGCTGCCGGCATGGGCCCCCTCGATCAGGCCGGGAATGTCGGCGATCACCACGCGACGGTGGCCGGGCAGCTCGGCGATGCCGAGGTTCGGCTCCAGGGTGGTGAAGGGATAGTCCGCCACCCGCGGCCGGGCGTGGGACAGTTTGCTCAGTAGCGTGCTCTTACCGGCATTGGGCTTGCCGAGCAGGCCGACGTCGGCGATGAGCTTCAGCTCCAGGCGCAGCGTGCGCTGCTCGCCCGGCTCGCCGGGGGTGAACTGACGCGGGGTCTGGTTGGTCGGCGACTTGAAGTGCTCATTGCCGAACCCGCCGCGACCGCCGCGGGCGATGAGCACGCGCTTGTGCAAGGCGTCCAGGTCGGCCAGCAGCTCGCCTGTATCGTCGTCATAGATGAGCGTGCCCGCCGGCACCTGGATGGACAGATCCTGTCCATCTTTGCCGTGCTTCTGTTTCGAACTGCCCGGCTCGCCGGGTTCGGCCCGCCAATGGTGGCGTCCTGCCAGATCAAGCAGCGTGTCCACGCCCGGCGTGGCGACCAGGTAGACGCTGCCGCCGTTGCCGCCATCACCGCCGCTGGGCCCGCCCTTGGGGATGTACTTCTCCCGGCGAAAGCTCACGTGGCCGTCGCCGCCGCGCCCGCTGCTGACAAAGATCGTCGCCTGATCGACCAGCACCGCCAGCCTCCGCCGCATGTCCGCCAGGCCCCTTGAGGGCCGATACCGCCGGGCGCGCCAGACTCCTTGCGCCCGCGAGGTGCAAGAGGCGTATGCCCATCCACCGCTCGAAAGAAAACGGGCGCCCCAACAGACGCCCGCCAGTCATCGTATCGAATTTGAATACGCCGCCACCCGCGAGCCGTCCGACGGGGCCGTCGTGGTCGACCGGGCTCAGTTGGCCGGGCGAACATGCACGCGCCGGCCCTGGAACTCGACCACGCCGTCGGCCATCGCGAAAAGCGTATCGTCCTTGGCGCGGGCCACCTGATAGCCGGGCTTGAAGGGCGTGCCGCACTGGCGGACGAGGATCGTGCCGGTGGTCACCGCCTGGCCGCCGTAGCGCTTGATGCCGCGGTACTGCGGGTTCGAGTCGCGGCCGTTCTTCGAGCTGCCCTGTCCCTTCTTGTGCGCCATGGCCCAATCCTTGTCTGCTCTAAGTCCATCGGGGCCGATCGAACCGCCTCACGGATCCCATGCGTCATCGATCGCCCCGGACTCGGGGTGAGCCCCATAGTGTAATCCCGTTGGCCGTCTGTTGGCAACCACCGCCTTGAAAAATCCCGCCTGACGCCCGCGAGGCTGGGTCCGTCGGCACCGTTGACCTGGTACAAGGTGGTTGACTTGAACTGCCATAAGTCGTAGCATCCAGGAGAGCGACGGGTAAGTCCGATGACCCCGATGACCCCGTCGTCCGTGGAAACGCAGGCCTTTCTTGATCCGTTTTCAATCCCAACCCAACCCAACTCTCCACCAACCTGATTAGGGGGACATCCCATGAAAAGACTGCTGAACCTTGGCCTTGCACTCGCGCTGGCCGCGCTGTTGAGCACCGGCTGCACCTATGAGCGCAAGACCACCACCGCGGCCGCGCCCTCCGAGCCGGCGAAGACCAGCTCGTGGCCCGGGTCGTACAGCGATGGGCGGATGTGGACCGCCATGGCCTTCCCGACCGGCAAAGCCGCGACCAGTGTGGTCGGCATCGAAAAGGGCATGCCTGGCGAGGTCCGCCTCGGCGAGCCGTTCACCTACAAGATCAAGGCCACCAACCTCACCGGGCAGGGCCTGAACAACGTCGTGATTACCGATAAGCCTGGTGACAACTTCCGCCTCGACAGCTCGACGCCCGCCGCCACCAAGGCCGGCGACGGCAGCCTGAGCTGGAACCTGGGAGACCTCAAGGCCGGCGAAAGCCGGACCATCGAAGTCACCGGCTCGGCCGCCAGCGAGGGCACCGTGGCCATCTGCACCACCGTCAGCTATATGCCGACGCTCTGCGCGTCGACGGTGGTGACCCAGCCCGAGCTGATGATCGCCAAGGCCGGCCCCGCCGAGGTGCTCAAGTGCGATCCGATCACCTACCGCTACACGGTAAGCAACCCCGGCAGCGGTTCGGTCAGCGGTGTGAGCGTGACCGACAAGCTGGCGTCGGGCCTGACCACGATGGACGGCCAGGGCACGGTGACGTTCGACGTCGGCCTGCTTGAGCCGGGCCAGACCCGCGCCTTCGAGGTGAAGGTCAAGGCCGACAAGGCCGGCACCTACGCCAGCGGCGCCCGGGTCGCGTCGGGCAGCCTGGCGGCGACGGCTGACGAAGTCCGCACCGTGGTCCGTGAGCCGATGCTCAGCGTCAAACTCACCGGTACGGCGGAGCAGTACATCGGCCGCACGTCCGACTACACCGTGGTGGTCACCAACACCGGCGACGGCGTGGCCCGCGACGCGGTGCTCGAAGTGGCCGTGGCTGGTGGCGGACGCATCACCCAGGCCAGCGACGGGGCGACGGCCACCGACGGCAAGCTGACTTACAGCCTCGGCGATCTGGCGCCCAAGGGCAGCTTCACCGCCCGCCTGGTCTACAGCAACGGCCAACCCGGCACCGTCAAGGCCGCCGCCACCGCCCGCGCCTACTGCGCCGCGGCCGCATCGGACATGGCGAGCACCGAATACGTGGGCATTCCCGCCATCCTCCTTGAGGTGGTCGACGTTGATGATCCCGTGGCCGTGGGCACCAATACCACTTACGTGATCACTGCGACCAACCAGGGCTCGGCCCCGGCGACGGGGGTGGCCATCACCGCCCAGCTTGAAGAGTCGATGCAGTTCGTCGCGGCCGCGGGTGCGACCACCGGATCGGCTGCCGGCAACAAGATCACCTTCCAGCCGCTGCCCACCCTGGGCGTGGGCCAGAAGGCCACCTGGCAGTTGACCGCCAAGGCCGTCGAAGCCGACGACCACCGCATCCGGGTCACCATGACCTCGGATCAGTTGCAGCGGCCGGTGGAGGAGACCGAAGCGACGAACCTGTACGAATAAGTCAGGGCGTCGCAGCCTCGTACCACCCTCAGCGTCCGGCTCTGCCCGGGGTTGCGGGGCGGCAGAGGGATCGAATGCTTGAGACAACCCACCAGGGCGCGGCCAACCGGCCGCGCCCTTTCCATTGCGCCGCATGCGCCGTGAGAGTTCAGGGCGCCGCCGCAACCGCATGCAGGCGATCTACACGCGGACGCCAGCCGCACTCGCGCTCGATCACGCTCAGGTCCACCAGCCGATCGATCTGATTGACCGGGCATCGAAGTTGAGCGTCGCGATACCAGCGCTCGATGATCTGGGGGATGGGCAGGTTGATGGTCGGGTCGCCAGCCGCCGGGAAGTAGATGCGAAACCCCGGCAGATCGCTTCGGAGGATCGCTGCCATCAGGTCGGCCGCATCCTCATACCGCAGGCAGGTGAAGGCCTCATCCAGCCGCTGCCACCCCGGTGGCTGCGTGGACGGATGGCGTTGCAGGTGCCGCAGATCGTCGGCGTCGATCAGCCACGGCAGGCGCAGGGCCACGCCTGAGCCGCCGGTGTGGCGGATCAGATGTTCGAGCATCTGCTCGCCAAAGTGTTTGCTCAGGGCGTAGACATTGCCGGGATTGGCCGGCAGGCTCCCGTCGGCCGGCAGGTAGGGCAGGCCGGCGTGGGCCTGCGGATCCTGCGAGGTGCGCCATCCGGCCGTCACCTGCACCGAGCTGGCGAAAATCAACCGCGGCACGCGGGCCTTGACCGCCGCGTGAAACACCGCCATGTTCAGATGCATGTTGTCCGAAAAGACCTCGACCGCCTGGGCATCGCTCTGCACACTGGGGTGGTTGGCCAGGTGGATCACGGCTGCGGCGCCGCCGAAGAGCTCGACCACGCGGTTCTCGGGCATCTGACGCAGGTCCAGCCGATGCAGTTCGACGCCGGCGACACCTGCCCCCGCCGCCTGACGATCGATGCCCACGAGCTCGATTCCGTCGGCCGCCAGCCGTTCACAAACCCGCTGGCCCAGCTTGCCGGTGGCACCGGTCACAACGATCCGTGGTGGCATCGCAGTGCCCTCCAATGGCGGCCGGTTGGCGGCCGGTGGTCACTTGCGTGGCCGGCCCGCCGCCCGCCGGAGCCCGATCGGCCCGTACGCGGACGCCGGAAGGCGGATTGTAGGTCGGTCGGGCCGTTCTGTCCGCCTGTGAGCCGGCCTGGCAGCCCCGCGCTGCCGCCGCTTAACCCGGCGGGCCGCATACGCCCGTTCCGCGAATCATGAGGGTCGCCACTTGCAGCGGATAGCCGCGACTTTTAGACTAACTCCAGTTTGGAGTCCTTCGCCTCGCGGCCGCAGCCGTGCCCGGCGGCTCCTTCCCGGTTCCAGCCCGGTGTCTCGCAAGCTCGAGGATTTGGCTCGAGGGTTGAAGGATGGCCTTCGTCCTCCCACCATGACGCGGCTGGCGTCGACCCCGCACCGAACGCACCCGTTGACCCACAGCGAAGGAGACGTTCCCTTGGTCGGTCGGCAATTTCACCGTCTCTGGTCCATGCTCGTCGTTCTGATGGTCTGCCTGGTCACCGGCCCGGCTCTGGCTGATGAAGGCGACCTCACCGACCTGCAACTGTTCTCCCAGGGTGTCACGCTTTATCAGAACACCCAGTACGCCCAGGCCCTTGCAGTCCTCCGCGACGTCGATCCCATGCAGCTCAACGGCCAGCAGCGCGTGCTGCTGTACCAGACGCTTCAGGACATCGACCGTCGTCTGAGCGCGGCAGCGCAGGCGGATGCCGACGCCGCATCGATCGAGTCCATCGAGCCGGCCGAAGTCTCGATCCCCGACGTGGGGGCTCTGCCGGCCCAGGTCATCGAGACGCCGGTCGAGGCTGCGCCATCGGCCGCGGCCCAGGACGTGACGCCGCCGGCCCAGCCGACGCTGCTGGGCGCCGTCGAAGTCATCCCCGTCCAGCCGCGGTCGGTCGACGCGCCGCGGACTGACGCATCGGCGTCCGAGACGCTTACCACGGTGGCGGAGGTGTCCGACGCCGGGCCGGCGCAAGCTGATGACCTGCTGGCGCGCATGCGTGTGGTTTACGCCCAGCAGAAGGTTGCCGAAGCCCAAGCCGCTGAACGCGAGGGCCAGTACCGACTGGCTGAGGAGCTGTATCAGCAGGCCCTGTCTCTGGACCCGTCCAGCCAAGCCGCCAGCGCGGGTCGGACGGCCGCAGCCGCCAAGGCCCAGCAGATGAGCGCCCCCGCCTCCCTGCTCGAACAGCAGCAGTTCAACCGTAGCCTCGGCGCGGAAATGACCATGGCGGAGTTTCGTCAGGCGATGAACCAGGCCGCCGAGCAGCTCAAGGCCCGCAACTTCGCCGCCGCCTCCGAACAGGTGGCCCAGGCCAAGGTCCTGCTCGACCGCAACCAGCGCTTCGTGCCCGTCAGCCAATACAAGCAGCTGCGTGAGCAGGCGGTCATGCTCGGCGCCAAGATCGCGGACGAGGAACAACTGGCCCGCGCCGAACTCGAAGAACAGATCATCAAGCAGCGTGAGAAGGACTCCGAGCAGCGCCGCCTCGAAGCCATCACTCAGACCGACCGCGACGTGCAGCGCCTGCTCCGCCGCGCCCTCGACCTGCAGCGCGAACTCAAATACGACGAGGCCCTGCAGATCCTCGACCAGGCCCTGTTCCTGGATCCCAACAATCCCGCCACACAGATGATGAAGGAGACCATCGAGGACAACCGCATCTACGTGCAATACCGCAAGCTCGAGCGGCAGCGCGGCCTGCAGCGGGCGGAACTGAGCATCCAGAACTACGACGCCACCATCCCCATCACCGAACTGGTCACCTACCCCAGCGACTGGCCGGTGCTCACGGCCCGGCGGCTGAGCGCCGTCGACCGCTTCGCCGGCGAGAGTGAAATCAACCGCCGCGTCGCCGGCCAGCTGAAGCAGACCATCCCGGTCAACTTCGAGTCCGCCCGCTTCGACCGCGTCATCACCTACCTGCGCAACACCACCGGCCTGAGCTTCTACGTCAACTGGGCGGCCCTGGCCGAAGTCGGCGTCGAGCCCGACATGCCCGTCACCCTCCAGCTCGAAAACGTGTCGGTCGAGCGGGCCCTTGACCTGATTCTCGACCAGGTGTCGGTGTTCAGCCCGATCGACCCGGTCGAGTCGTCGGTGATCGACGGCATCGTCACCATCTCGACGAGGTCCAACCTCACCCGCGCCACCGAAATCCGCACCTACGACATCCGCGACCTGCTGGTGCGCGTGCCTTCGTTCACCGAGGCGCCGGAGTTCGATCTCAGCTCGATCCTCAGCGACGAGGAGGGCTTCAGCGTCGAATCCACCGACGAAGAGGAGTTGCCCGATCGCGAGGAGCTGGTGGCGAACATCACGGACCTGATTCAGGAGACCGTCGGCCGCCAGGACGAATGGGCGGCCTTTGGCGGCAGCCAGAGCTCGCTGCGCGAACTGGACGGCAACCTCATCGTCCGCACCACCCCGCAGAACCACCGGGCCCTCATCGACCTGCTCGGCCAGTTGCGCGAATCCAACGCCATGCAGATCCACGTCGAGGGCCGCTTCCTGCTGGTCGATCACAACTTCCTCGAGGAAGTCGGCATCGACGTGGATGTCGCCTATGACCTGGCCGATCCGTGGTCGGGCATCGGCTTTGCGCAGCAGTCGGCCGCCATCGCCTCCAAGAGCGCGATCGAGAACACGGGCATCAATGGCTCGTTCAGCGATCCCGAAGCACTGGTCGACCCGGTGACCTTCGCCCGCCAGCGGGCCATGTCCTTCAGCTTCGGCTACATGGACGACCTGCAGCTTTCCGTGGTCGTCAATGCCACCCAGGCCAACCGCCGGGCCCTGTCCCTGACCGCGCCGCGCATCACCTTCCTCAACGGCCAGCGGGCTTATGTCGTGGTGGCCACGCAGACCTCGTTCGTCAGTGAGCTCGATGCTGTGTCCGACACCGGCGGCTTCGACCAGACTCTCGACGTGGTCAACAGCGGCGTGATTCTCGACGTCGAGGGCACCGTCAGCGCCGACCGACGCTATGTGACGCTGACCCTGCGCCCGAGCCTGGGCACCCTCGCCCGCCTGCGCACCCTGACCCAGACCAGCTTCATCACCGGCACCGATCCCCAGGGCAACCAGCAGATTCTGGGCACCTCCACCGCCGACCTGGAACTGCCCGAACTCGAAGTCACGCAGGTCAAGACCACCGTCCACGTGCCCGACCGCGGTACGCTGCTGCTTGGCGGTCAGCGCCTCGTGGCTGACGTGGAGGTGCGGGCCGGCGTGCCGGTCCTCTCCAAGGTGCCCATCCTCAACCGCCTGTTCACCAACGAGACGGAAATCAAGGACGAACGCACCCTCCTGATCCTCGTCAAGCCGACGATCATCATCCAGGACGAGATGGAAGAGGAACTGTACCCGGGCCTGCTCAGCGACCCGCAGCAGTACAACCTCGGCCAGACGTTCTGAGTGTGCCCCCACAGTCGATCCAGACGCTCACCGCCGCGGCTCAACCCGCGGCGGTTTTTTTCGGGAGGGGTCGAAGTGCCGATATGCCGTATCGCCTCAGGCCGGCCGCAAGGCTCGGGTATGGTGCCTGACGACGGGCGTGCCCGGTCCCGACACCCCTCACAACCCCAGCACGTCGCGCATCGTGTAGCGTCCCGGCTTGCGCCCCGCCAGCCACGCGGCCGCACGCAGCGCCCCGCGGGCGAACACATCGCGCGTGCTGGCGAGGTGGCCGATCTGAATCTCCTCGCCCAGCGTCGCGTAATGCACCATGTGCCGGCCCACGACATCGCCCAGGCGCAGGGCGTGCATGCCGATCTCGCCGCGCCGCCGCCTGGCTTCACTGCCCGCGCGCCCGTGGACCACATCGCCGCCGATCGTCTTGCCCGTCGCCTCGCAGATGGCCTGCGCCAGCGCCAGGGCGGTGCCCGACGGTGCATCCTGCTTGAAACGATGGTGGGCTTCGACAATCTCGATGTCGTAGTCGTCGCCGAGCCTGGCCGCCACGTCGCCGACCAGGGCCAGTAGAAGATTGACCCCCAGGCTCATGTTGGCCGCCTGAAGCACGGGAATGACCCGGCCCGCCTCGTCGATCGCCTTCTGATCCGCTTCGCCCAGGCCGGTCGTGCCGATCACCAGGGCGCAGCCCGCCTCGCGGCACGCGGCCAGGATCGCCCGTGCGCCTGCGGGCACGGAGAAGTCGATGGCCACCTGCGCCCCTGCCGGCAGGTCGTCGCCGACCACCACGCCCAGCGCGCCGACGCCCGCCAGTTCGCCCGCGTCCTTGCCCAGATCCGGATGACCCGCCGCCTCCAGAGTGCCCACCAGCGTCAGGCCGTCCGTCTCGCCCGCCAAGGCGGTCAGCCGTCGGCCCATGCGACCGGCCGCGCCGTGAATCACCAGTCTCGCTGTCCTGCTCATGTCTTGTCCCTGGTTCGGCTGTGGGCCGGGCAAGTCACCGGGCGGTCCGTCGGCGGGGGCCCGGGCTGCTCGTAGTAGTCGTGCGTCGGCCGTTCGGCCAGAATCTGTTCCTTGCCCCAGTCCGCCACCTTGCGGAACTGCTCGGACCTGATGAACGTCTCGAAGGCCGTCCGATCCGCCCAGTCCGAGACGATCAGGTACCGCTCAGCCTGCCCCACCTCGCGGTACAGCCGCGTGCGTCGGTGACCGGGCATGGCATCCATGGCCTTGAGCACCGCCGCGAAGACGTCCTCGAAGGCCTGGGCCTTGCCCGGCAGCACCGTGTAGTTCATGCCGATGGTGATCACGAGCGTCCTCTGGCGGCCATGGGGCGTCGGTGGCGGCGGGGCGTCACGATACGGGCCCTGGCCGGCGACGGCAACCATCGCGCGCAGGCAAACCCGCGCCGCAGAGCTGGGTGGCCCCAGCCCCGCGGGCAACTGGCCATGATCCGCGGCTTTACCCTATAATGGCCGCTCACAGGCGTTTGCGCTGATGCGTGGATCCGCCGATACAGCCTCACGAAGACGGCCTCGGCCAGCTTCACCCCGGCCGGCTGCCGTCCCCGCACGCGGGCCCGCGCCGCCGGCCCGACCCCGCAATCCTTCAGACGCGAGCACGTAGCCGATGGCCATGCGCTTTTTCAAAAAGGACGATTCAAGCCCCGACCCGGCGGCCAGGTCGGACGCGGCGTTCGAACGGGATGCGGCCAAGGCCCGCAAGTTCTTCGAGCATGCCGAGTCGATGGCCGACCGGCGGTCGTATGACTACGCGATCAAACTCTACATCAACGGTCTGCGGCACGACCCGGACAACATGCCCAAGCACGAGGCCCTGCGCGATGTGGCCATGCGCTACAAGGCCTCGGGCGGCAAGCCGGCCGGGCTCAAGGAACGCAGGTTCGAGTCGCTGGGCAAAGACCCGATCAGCAAGATGCTCGATGCCGAGAAGATCTGGGCCAAGGATGTCGGCAACGTCCAGGCCATGATGGACGTCATGGAACGGGCCGTCGAAGCCGACCAGGCCCTGCCCGTGCTGCATCTGGGCGAGTTCGCCCAATGGGTGGGCAAACTGGCGCTGGAGTTCGCCCGCGGGCAGAAGAAGACAGGCCTCAACGACTACCTGCATCTGCGCGACCTGTTCGCGGCCGTCGGCGCATTTGAGGAGGCCATCACCGCCTGCCAGCTCGCCCTGAGCCTCAAGCCCAACGACCCCAACCTCCTGCAGGAGCTCAAGAACCTCGAAACCCAGGCCCACCTGCACCAGGACGCCTTCACCAATGCCGGCCAGGCGGGCGGCTTCCGCGCCATGGTCAAGGACATGGACAAGCAGGTCGAGCTCGAGCAGGATAGCGCGATCACCCGCAACGTCAGCCAGAAGGATCAGATCATCGAGCGCCGCCGCGGCGAGCTGGCCGAGGAGCCCGACAACGTCGAACGCATCGAGCGCCTGGCCAGGGCGCTGCTGGATAAGGGCGGCGACGACCTGGAAACCGAGGCCCTGCAGCTTCTGAAAGACGGCTACGAGCGCACCGGGGATTACCGACTGCGGATCACCTGGGGCGATCTGCTGATCCGCCAGACGCAGGGCCGGATGCGCGTCCTGCGCAAGAAGGCCGAGGCGGGCGACGCCGCCGCGGCCGAGCAGCTCAGGCAGACGCGCGCCAAGCTGCTCAAATTCGAGCTTCAGGAGTTCACCGAACGGGCCGCGAAGTATCCCACCGACATGGGCATGAAGTTCCAGCTCGGAAAGCGGCTGGTGCAGGTCGGCCAGCACGACGACGCCATCGCCGTCTTCCAGGAAGCGCGCAACGACGGCAAGTATCGCGTGCAGTCGCTGCTGTACCTGGGCATCTGCTACAAGGAGCAGGCCTGGTACGACGAGGCGATCGAAACGCTGCGTGACGGCCTGGAGCGCCACGAGATCGAGGACGACGCCACGGGGCTGGAATTGCAGTACCGCCTCATGGACGCGCTCGAGGCCTCGGCCCGCGAAAGCAAAGATGTCGAGCAGGCCAAGGAGGCCCAGAAGATCGCCTCCAAAATCCTTCGTACCGACATCAGGTTCCGCGACATCAAGCAGCGCATGGACGCCATCCGCGGCCTCGTGAGCGAACTGGGCGACGGCGCCTGATGCGCATCCCCGCATTGCCGGGCTTTGTCTTCCCATGCCCAACCTTGCCGTCATCCCCGCCCGCTACAGCTCGACGCGCTTTCCCGGCAAGCCGCTGGCCGATACGACCGGCAAGCCGCTGATCCAGCACGTCGTCGAGCAGGTGCGCCAGGCGAAATCCGTCGGCCGCATCATCGTCGCCACCGATGACGCGCGAATCTTCGATGCCGTCCGCAAGTTCGGCGCTCAAGCGATGATGACCCGCGACGACCACCCCAACGGCACCAGCCGCATCGCCGAGGTGGTCCAGATGCTCGACCGTGACCTGTCCGACGACGCGCTCATCGTCAATGTGCAGGGCGACGAACCGGAGATCGAGCCGCGCGTGATCGACGAACTGGTGGCCGGCCTCGAAGCCAAGCCCGACGCCGACATGGCCACCCTCGCCGCCGACTTCGCTCCCGACGAAGACCCGGCCGATCCCAACATCGTCAAGCTCATCGTCGATCAGCGCGGCTGCGCGATGTACTTCTCACGCTCATTGATCCCTTTCGACCGCGACAGGCAGGGCGTGCGGCCAATGAAGCATCCGGGCCTTTACGCCTACCGTCGCGCGTTCCTGCTGCACTACGTCACGCTCCCGCCCACGCCGCTGGAAGAAGCCGAGAAGCTCGAGCAGCTTCGCGCCCTCGAGCACGGCCACAGGATTGCCGTGGTCAAAACCACCGTCCGCCACCACGGCATCGACACGCCGCAGCAGTACGAGGCGTTCGTGCGGCGCGTGCGCGGCGGTTGAAGCGGCCTGACGCCGCCCATTCGGCCGATCTTGAACCCCTCGGGCCGGCATGCTACGTTAGGACATGCCCACCAATCCGAACGCCTTCGAGCGGCCAGCCTCCGATCGCAGCTCTGCTGCCGGCAAGCCGCCCACCCCGCCCGACGATATCCAGTCCCTCCTCGCCGAAGCCGGCCACAAAACTCAGGATTCCGAGTTCTTCAGCCCCATCCCCGAGGGCTACCGCCGCGGGTACCATAAGTACGTCGCGGTTTTCGGCACGGTCATGTCCGGCCTGGGCAAGGGCATCTTCTCCAGTTCGCTGGCCAAACTGCTCAAAGACAAAGGACTGCGCGTCGCCCCCATCAAGATGGAGGGCTACCTCAACATCGACTCGGGCACGCTCAACCCCTACCGCCACGGCGAAGTGTTCGTCCTCGATGACGGCATGGAAACCGACATGGACCTGGGCACCTACGAGCGCATGCTCGACCAGAACCTCACCGGCGACAACTTCGTCACCAGCGGCCAGATCTACCACCGTGTGCTCAGCAAGGAGCGTCACGGCGGGTACCTCGGCCGCGATGTGCAGATGATTCCCCACGTCACCGGCGAAGTGAAATACCAGCTTCGCAGCCTGGCCATGAAGCAGAACGCCGATGTGGTGTTCGTCGAGGTGGGCGGCACGGCCGGCGACTTCGAAAACGGCTTCTACATCGAGGCCCTGCGTCAGCTCGCCTTCGAAGAGGGCGAGGACAGCGTCTGCTTCGTCGCGCTCACCTACGTCATCGAACCGCCCGCGCTGGGCGAGCAGAAGTCCAAGGCCGCGCAACTGGGTCTCAAGAAGCTCATGGAGCTGGGCATTCAGCCGCACATCGTCGCCTGCCGGGCGCAGAACGAGGTGCTCGGCTCGGCCCTGCAGAAGATCGCCATGTTCTCCAACGTGCCGATCCGCCGCGTGTTCTCCATGCACGATCGCGATTCGATCTACACCATTCCCGACGCCATGCGCCAGAGCGGCCTGGACCGCGAAGTGCTCACCATGCTGGATCTGCATGGCCGCGTCGATCAGCGGGCCGAGGACATGGCCCGCGAGAAGTGGGGGGCCTTCGTCCGCCGCCTGGGCGCCGAACGCCCGCATCACGTGCGCATCGGCATCACCGGCAAGTACGCCGCCCTGCGCGACGCCTACGCATCCATCGACAAGGCCCTCGAACACTGCGCCGCCCACCTGGGCGCGAGCCTCGAAACGCGATGGATCGACACGACGGAAATCGAGCCCGCCCAGGCGGCCGGAGCGCTGGAGGGGCTCGATGCCGTCATCGTGCCCGGCGGCTTCGGCTTCCGCGGCACGGAGTCCAAAATCGCCTGCGTGCGCTATTGCCGCGAGAACGCCCTGCCTTACCTTGGGATTTGTCTTGGCTTCCAGATGGCGGTCATCGAGTTCGCCCGCCACGTGTGCGGCCTGAAGGACGCGGGCAGCACCGAGTTCGCCCCCGACTGCCCCAATCCCGTCATCGACATTCTGCCCGAGCAGAAGAAGATCGAGGGCCTGGGCGGCAACATGCGCCTGGGCGGCAAGGACGTGCTGGTCAGCGCCGGCAGTCTAGCGGCCTGGCTTTTCCGCGATGAAGCGCCGCTTCGCCGCGACACGCGCATCGAGTCGTTCACCGTGCGCCGCCGCTTCCGCCACCGCTATGAAGTGGACCCGCGCTACATCGATGTGCTTCAGGACCACGGCCTGGTTTTCTCCGGCCGCCACCCGCAGCACCCGATCATGCAGATTCTCGAACTGCCGCTCAAGGACCACCCGTACTTCATCGGCGGGCAGTTCCACCCCGAGCTGACCAGTCGGCCGCTGCGCCCCTCGCCGATGTTCATGGGCCTGGTCGCCGCCGCCATCCGCCACGCCCAGCCCGACCTCGCCGCCGAGCAGATCTCCACCCGCTGGCTGCCGCGACCCGCCGACCTCGCCCCCGCCCCGCAGCCTGCGGGGGCGTGACGGGCCAGAGCAGGGCATTCAGCCACGGATGAACACAGACAAGCACCGATAGTTGCGAGCGCGCGTCCGGCGTGATTCGCATCGCCGCCCCCGACCAGTGAATGGTTCACCCCATGGCAGACGGCTGTGGCGGCGCTTCGCTCGGCCACAGGCACACAGAAGGACGCTGGCACCCAGCACCAACACCGTCGTCGGTTCCGGGATCGGGTTGCCTTGTCCCGCGCCGGTCAGCGCGGCGATGAAGGGATTGATGTCCTCAGTATTGATCACGCCGTCGCCGTTCAGGTCGTAGGCCGCGGGATTCAGACCATACTTGACCCCGAAGCCGTCGGGATTCGTCAGCGCCAGAATGAAGGGGTTGATGTCCTCGGTGTTGACCAGGCCGTCGCCGTTGAAGTCGCCGGGCAAGGCGCTCAGCACCACGTTGAACATCGACGTCAGTCCCGTGTAGTAGCCGCCGAAGAACGGGACGTCGAGGACGGTTCCCTCGACTGCATTCACCAGCGTCTGCGTGATGTCGGCGAAGTACGCGCCAACCCATGCTCCGCCGTCGGACAGCGGCGTCGGCGGGGTGAAGGCCATGGGTTCGACCGCCGGGTCGACATCCGCGCCGCCCTCGAAAAGATCGGCGGTCATCTCGATTTCGAAGTGGCCCAGGTTCACATCCGGGTCGGCCGAGGTGGAGGACGTGACGGTCGGCTGGGCGTCGGTGACGATGGCGTTGAGCGACAGGTTGATCGCCGGCTCATCGGTGGGCAGGGCGCCGGCCAGCGACAAGGGGTAGGTCTGGGCCACGCCGTCCGCGCCCCAGATCACCAGAGTGTAGTCGCCGGCGATGAACTCGCCCAGATCTGCCGCGTCGGCCGATTCGATCCAGAACTCCAGCCTCCCGGGTTCCTCGACGCCCAGCGCGTACATCTGGCCGCCGGGCGTGGTCAGCGCGCCCCCCACGAGGTTCAACCCTTCGACGCTGACGGACGCCTCGTGAACCAGAGCGCCGCTGGGCGAGGTGCGTGAGCCGACGAGAAACTGGATGCCCTGAGGCTCGGCCGCTGCGCCGGCCTGGGCGACGATGGGCTGAAGCCACAGCGACGTGCGATCGCGGGAACTGAGACTCATGTAGGCAGGCGTCGAGCTGTCGATCGTCAGCGTCAGGCCGTCGCCCAGACTGTGGCTGATGGACGTGGCCGGTGGTGAGGGCGAACGGATCCACTCGGCGTTGGCGGCGTAGTTCATGCCCACTTCGGGCTTGTAGAGCAGATCGCCGACCACCGCCTGCGCCAGCGGCCCGGAGCGCTGGAACCAGACGTCGAGTTCGAAGGTGTACGTGCCCGCCAGCGTCGAGGGGTCCACGTTCAGGCCGAACCAGTTGTTGTAAGCGATGAAGACGTTCGTGTCATAGTCGCGGCCGACGACCGTCGCGCTCAGGCCGTCGATCTGGGTCCAGTCCGCCAGCGACAGGCCGAATTCCATGCCCGCCAGGCCGCCCGGCTCCACCTCGAGGCTGATGGTGACCGTCCGCACCAGCGAGTCGCTGTCGAGCACGGGATCGGCCATGCTGCGCGAGAGCGTGACCGGCCCGCTGTAAGGGATGTGAGTCGAGGGCAGGTCCACGCCGTTCCACCATCCGTCCTCGCCGGGACCGACGCCCGCCGGCTCGACGTTGCGAAATGTCAGCATGGACGCGCCCTGGCTCCAGTAGTGGTAGCTGGGGCGATCGCCCGTCCACATCTCGATGAAACCTTCGGGCAGACTCAGGCGCGAGGTCAGGACCGTCGGGCCGCCGGTTCCTCCCACCAGGCCCCAGTCGATGGAGGATTGGCCGCCGCCCGCCGCCGCGGCGTTGAGCACGTCGCCGCCCGACCAGTAATCCACCTCGCGCGTGCTCCAGATGTTCAGCGACGCCGGGTCCGCGAACGCCGGGGCCGCGAACGCGAACGCCAACACCGTCAGTGCGATGAGGTTCGATCGAACCCATAAGCCGGGAGAAGGCGATGACATGAGGCACCTCGGAGATGGAAAACAGACCAATTGGAACCATGATATCGGTCAGGTCTGCCGCGCCCAGCCCTTCCTGATGGCCTCAGAGCGGTAATGCGCTGGCCGCCGCCCGGTACGGGGGGTGTGGTGTCAAATTGGGTGAGATGTATGCTGCGATGCATGCCACAAGAACTTCGCACCGACATCCTCATCGTGGGCGGCGGCGTGGGTGGTTGCGCGGCCGCGATGGCGGCGACCGCTTTGGGCAGACGGGTGATTCTCACCGAGCCGACGCTGTGGCTGGGCGGACAACTCACGTCGCAGGCCGTGCCGCCGGACGAGCATCCGTGGATCGAGCAGTTCGGCTGCACGCGGCGGTACCGGCAGTTCCGCGACGGTGTGCGACGGTACTACCAGACGAACCACCCGCTGAGCAGTGGGGCGCTGCGCGATCCCTGTCTGAACCCGGGAGCCGGCGGGGTGTCGCGCCTGTGCCATGAGCCGCGGGTCGCCCTGGCGGTGATCGAGCAGATGCTTGCGTATGCACGCACGCGCGGGCTGCTGACCGTGCTGCTGCGTCATGAGCCGGCGGCGGTGGACGTTGACGGCGACCGGGTGTGCAGCGTGACGGTGCAGAGTCTGGAGACGGGCCGGGAGCTGACGATCACGGCTGATTATGTGCTGGACGCGACGGAGCTGGGCGACCTGCTGCCGCTGGCGGGCGTGGAGTACGTCAGCGGCGCGGAGACGCAGCGCGAAACCGGTGAGCCGCACGCGGTGGCCGTTGGCGATGGGCGGATGGCCGGCGCGGGGAACGTGCAGGCGATCACGTGGTGCTTTCCGATGGCGTTCGATCCCCGGCCGGCGGCGGAGATCGGCGACCGGTACATCATCGAGAAGCCCGCGAGTTACGAACGATGGCGCGACGGGGTGCCGAAGATGATCCCGCCTTGGAACGGGCCGCTGCTGCAATGGGACCACTGCACGCCGACGGACGTGTCGCAGGTGCGGCAGCGGGTGCTGTTTCCCGACGAGATCAAACGCGAGGGGCAGTCTTCGCTGTGGGTCTATCGGCGGATCGTGGGGGCCCGGCACTACGACGCGGACAAGGCGCCGTGGGAAGTGACGCTGGTGAACTGGCCGCAGAACGATTACCTCGAAGGCAACCTGATTGATGCGGACGAGGCCGAATACCAGCGGACGATGCACGAGGCGCGGGAGCTGTCGCTGAGCCTGCTTTACTGGATGCAGACGCAGGCGCCGCGCGGTGACGGCGGGGCGGGCTATCCCGGCCTGCACCTGCGCCCGGACATGACGGGCACGGACGACGGCCTGGCGATGTTCCCCTACATCCGCGAGAGCCGGCGGATCAAGGCCCTGTTCACGGTGACGGAGAACCACGTCGGGCTGGTCGCGCGCGGCGGACCGGCCGGCGGCCCCGGCGAAGTGCGCCGGCCGATGGACATCCGGGCTGAACGCTTCGACGACAGCGTGGGCGTAGGCTGCTATCGCATCGACCTGCATCCGTCGACCGACGGGGACAACTACATCGATATTTCCTCGTTGCCATTTCAGATCCCGCTGGGGGCGTTGATCCCGCGGCGCGTGACAAACCTGATCGCCGCGTGCAAGAACATCGGGACGACGCACATCACCAACGGCTGCTACCGCCTGCACCCGGTGGAGTGGAACATCGGCGAGTCGGCGGGGACGCTGGCGGCCTATTGCCTCGAGCACGCATGCCCGCCGCGGGCTGTGCGGGAACAGTCCACACGCCTGCGGGAATTCCAGCAGTGGCTGAGTCAGCACGGCGTGGAACTGGCTTGGCCGGCGACGCATCCGGTTTAACGGTAGTAAATACACATAATCTTTTGTCTCCAACCGTTTGTGTAAAACTGCACAGGCTGGGGTCTGCTTGCCGACAATCATCAAGGGGATCGGGGCACTTCGGGAGGGACGCTTCACACAAGGCCGTCGGCCCACGACGGCTGTCGGGGGCCGGACCGACGCGATGGTGAACGCATGACACAACCTCGCTCGCGGCCAGCAAGCCTTGGCGATCGCCTGGGTGTGCGGCGGATCGTCGACGAGGCCCAGAGCCTCCTGGCTGACAACACGTCTCTGGGCGACCTGGATCAGATTCTCGATGAATTGGGCGGCGACGACAGCAGTCTGACCGAAGCCGACATCGAGGAACTGACGCGCCTCACCGAACTGGCCGCGTCGGTCGGCGCCGACGAACCTGTCGCCGCGGAGCTGTTGCGCCGCGATGGTATGTTTCGACTGTCGGTGACTGATGATGGCATGTCGGTGCTCGGCCGCTTCGAGCCGCCTCGGGCCGGGGGCAAGCCCGTCACCGTTGAGCAGATCGTCGAGATGATGCGCAGTCAGCGCCTGGACCGCGGCATCCAGGTGGACGAGATTCGTGCGGCCGTCAACGCCGCCGCCAACGGCCAGGTGGCCGAGCATGTGGTGGTTGCGCGCGGCCAGGCGCCGGTGGCGGGCAAGCCGGCGACCTATGAACTCTACGTGCGCGATGGCATCGACGCCCAGCCCCAGCGCATCGAACTGCGCGAGCCAACGTGTGAACTGGATCACCCCATGCTGTGCCGCGAAGGCGACCTGGTGCTCCGACGCCGGCCAGCCGAACCCGGCAGACCGGGTTTCGACGTGTTCGGCACGCCGCTCAAGCCGCCGGTCGTCGGGCAACTGCCCATCATGGCCGGACGCCATGTCAGGACCGAGGGGGACGTCTTCTTCGCCCAGACCGCCGGCCAGGTGGTTCTGCAGGCCGGCCACCTGGAGGTCCGCCGCGTCCTGACGCTCACCGAAGACGTCACCCGCCCGCAGGGGCCGGTCCAATTCGACGGCGACATCCACATCCGGGCGGCGGTGCGCAGCGGCGCGGTCGTGCGCGCCACCGGCTCGATCGTGGTGGATGGCGCGGTCGAGGACGCGGAGCTCGAATCGAGCGGCGGGGACATTGTGCTGCGTCACGGCGTGGCTGGCCGGCAACGCGCCAAGATCGTCGCGGCCGGCGACGTCACCACGCGTTTCGCCGAGAATGTGTCGATCATCGCCCAGCGCGATCTGACGGTGCAGAACGGCGCCCTGCACAGCCGGCTGGTGGCGGGCCGGCAGATGTCGATCGTCGCCGGGCGAGGCCAGTTGATAGGCGGCGTGGCGATGGCGGGCGAACGCCTCGAAGCCCGCCAGATCGGCGCGCCCAGCGGGGTGAAGACCGAAGTCCGCGTCGGCCTGGATCGCCAGGCCATGACCCGCCTGGCTGACGTCGAGAACACCCTGGCCGTGCTCACCCAGCGGCTGGAGCAGACCCGCGACCTGGTGCAGCGCATCGAGCGGACCGTCGGCGATCCCGCACGCCTGCCCCGGGAAGATCGCGAAACCTTCCTGCAACTGCGCAAGACTTCACTGGTGTGCGATATCAGACTGCGTCAGGCCCACGAGCAGCGCGACCAGATGCTGGCCGGCTGCGCCGCGTCCGTGTCGGGCACGGTGGATGTCGCCTACGCCTTGATGCCCGGCGTCACGGTGAGCATCGGCTCGGCCGCGTTTCAGGCCGACGAGCCCTTGCGCCGGGTGCGCCTGCAGTTCGATCCCGAAAGCGGCAAGGTCAAGGTGCGGCCGCTGTGACGCGCGACGCATCACCCACAACCCATTGTCCCATCGCGGCCGGGCGATGAAGGGTCGCTTGGATGTCGCACGCCGGCGGTGACGGGCTTGCCTACTGAATCTCGCCGCGCTGCTTGTCGCCTTCGCCGGCGATGTTGCTGCGCATGGACGTGTCGGCCTGGATGTTCTTCATCCGGTAGTAATCCATGATGCCCAGGTTGCCGCTGCGGAACGCCTCGGCCATGGCCCGGGGCACCTCCGCTTCCGCCAGCACCACCAGAGCCCGGTTCTTCTGCACCTCGGCCTTGAACTCCTGCTCCTGGGCCACAGCCATGGCGCGGCGCTTTTCCGCCTCGGCCTGGAAACGGCGCTTGTCGGCCTCGGCCTGGTCGCCCTGCAGCTTCGCGCCGATGTTGTCGCCCACGTCGATGTCGGCGATGTCGATCGACAGGATTGAAAAGGCCGTGCCCGCGTCAAGGCCCTTGGAAAGCACGGTCTTGGAGATCTTGTCGGGATTCTCGAGCACAGCCTTGTGGCTGGCGGCCGAACCGATGGTCGTGACGATGCCTTCACCGACGCGGGCGATGATCGTTTCTTCGGTCGCGCCGCCGATCAGCCGGTCCAGGTTCGCCCGCACGGTGACGCGGGCCCGGGCCTTGAGCTGAATGCCGTCCTGCGCCACCGCGTCGATGGTCTGCCGCCCGCTGCTGGAGCTGGGACAGTCGATGACCTTTGGGTTCACCGACGTCTGCACCGCCTCGAGGATGTCGCGGCCGGCCAGGTCGATCGCGCAGGCCCTGACCCAGGGCAGCGAAAGCTCGGCGCGGTCGGCGGCGATCAGAGCGTTGACGACATTGGAGACACGCCCGCCGGCCAGGTAGTGGGCCTCAAGCTGGGCCGTCGACACGTCCAGACCGGCCTTCACCGCCTTGATGCGGCTGTAGACGATCGTCCGGGGATCAACCTTGCGCAGCCACATGCCCACCAGCGATCCCAGCCCCACCGGAGCGTTCGATACCCACGCCTGGATCCAGAGATTGAAGAACCGGGCGATGAAAACAAGAAACACGAGGACAATCAGGGCAATGACCGTCAGTACGATCATCAACACGTTGCTCATGGCAAGACCCCCTGGCTGGGCGTTTCAAAATGGTTGGTCGGCCGCGATGCAGCCAGACCCGCGACACGGTGTTGACGCCGATTAGTCTATCATGCCCGCACCGTTGCCGCCGACGCGGACCCGTGGGACCACCGATTTCCCGCGTGCCCGCCGGCCGCGGCCGTGAAGCAGGAGCCGTCCGTGCGCGTCGTCATCACCGGCCAGGTCGGCATCGAGAAACAGGCCTACGTGCGGCGCGTCGTCGACGCCGGCCGCGATCAGGGCCTGGCCATCGTCGACTACCACGTCGGCGACATGATGTACGCCGAGGCTCCCGACGTCGCCGCCGGTCACATCCTCGACCTGCCGCTCTCGCGCCTCTCGACCCTGCGACGCAGTGTCTTCAAAGACATCATCGCCGACGCCGCCAGGCGGCCTCACATCATCGTCAACACCCACGCGACTTTCCGCTGGCGCCACGGCCTGTTCTGCGCCGCCGACCTCGACCAGCTTCAGACGCTCAAGCCCGACGCCTTCATCTGCCTGGTCGATAACGTCGAGGTGGTGCACCACCGTCTGCACGGCGAACACGCCTCCGACGCCTCGCTCAAGGATCTGATGGTCTGGCGCGAGGAAGAGATCATGGCCACCGAGCTCATCGCCCAGGCGGTCGGCTGCGCCAATCGTTTCTACATCATGGCCCGCGGCCGGGATCGCGAAACCACCGCCAGCGCCCTGCGGCTCATCGCCCAGCCGCACGTCAAGAAGGTCTATCCCTCGTTCCCCATGACCCATGTGGCTGGCATGTCCGACGTGCTGGCCGAGATCGACGACTTCCGCGCCAGGCTCGCACGGCATTTCATCACCTTCGACCCCGGCGACGTCGACGAAAAACTGCTGCTCGAGGCCGCCCTCGAAGCCGCCAAAGAGGGCCGCGACTTCATCCCCGCACGCGGCCTGAACCGCCAAGGGGACCTCGAGCACTTCCGCGTCTCCGTCAAGCAGGTGCTCGATATCGCCGGCGACATCGACGGCCAGATCTACGCCCGCGACTTCAAGCTCGTCGACCAGTCCGACATGATCGTCAGTTACATTCCCACGCTGCCCGGCGGACTGCCGGGCCTGTCCAGCGGCGTCGAACGTGAACTCCAGCACGCCTTCGAGCACGGCAAACAGGTCTATGTCGTCTGGAAGCCCAGGCGCGGCCCCTCGCCCTTCGTCACCGAGACTGCCACGAAAGTGTTCAGCTCCATCGATGAGCTGATGGCCCACTTCGACGACGCCGGCCTGTTGTCCCCGGCCACGCTCTTCGGGCAATGACGCACCATCCGCGCCGCCATCGACACGCGATGCCTATGACGACCGCACGACCAGGCCGGGTGACCCACGAGGCGAAGGCGCAGTCGCTGGCGCAACGCCACCCCCGCCGGCTGGATCAGCCCGCCCTGGTGCTCCTCGCGGCCGCCCTGCTGGCCGTCGGCCTGGCGCTGCCCTTCATGCGCATCGAGAAGCTCGTATTCTGGGAGGACAACTACTCCCTGCTCGACAGCGTCGTCAGCCTCTGGCAGTCGGACCACCACCTGCTGGCAGCCATCATTTTCTTCTTTTCGATCGTCTTCCCCTTCTGCAAGCTGACCGCCCTGCTGGTCGTGTGGTTCCTGCCCAGCCCGCACGCCAACCGCCGCCGCCTGCTGCGCGTTCTGGGCCTGATGGGCAAGTGGTCTATGCTCGATGTGTTCGTGGTCGCCCTGCTGATCGTGCTCACGCGGGCCAGGTCCCTGCTCAACGCCGAGCCGCGCCCCGGCGTCTACCTCTTCGCCGCCGCCATCGTCGTCTCCATGATCGCCTCCTTCACCATGGAGCGCATCGCCGAACGCACCGAACAACAGGACGACGGACACAGGTCACGGTAACGGATACGGTTTTCGCCTGACCAAGAAACGGTGTCGGATACCGTTTCTCGCGCCGCGCTCCCCTTTCGCCCTCCTTCGTGCGCACACGCGCGGCCGGGAATCGCCGCCCTTCTCA
>CAZCWM010000009.1:0-123856 GCA_964502445.1 uncultured Phycisphaeraceae bacterium
GCGATTCCCGGCCGCGCGTGTGCGCACGAAGGAGGCGGGGAGGGGCGCGGCGCGATAAACGGTATCCGACACCGTTTCTGCCCCCGTCCATTCTCCGCTACCCGTTATCACGATGGTTGCCGCGACCTCTTTAGTCCATGCCACAAAACCTTTCGGCCCGGCTTTGACCCAAACGGTGAACTCATGGTCGCCGTTTGCCACATTCCACATTACATCACCGACGTCGGCACCCGTACCAGTGAAGAACGCAAGCATCGCGTCTCTGTCACTGGTGTCATCGACGACAAGAAACAGTTCTGTCTTTCCATCCACTCCATTCTCGCTGACGAAAGCCGGCGCGCATGGGTTCTGTCTTGACCGGTCCGCGGTCATGCCAACCGGAACCATGACGGATGTAACAAATCGACAGCCCGTTTCGAGACGGTGCCAATGCACCTCCTCTTTACATCCCAGCAACATCAGCACAAATATGAATCCACACACACCGGAGCTGACGCGCATAACTTGCCTCCTGCTTCTACAAACCAGATCGGTTAGCGTAATTCTGGCGGGGTGCGGATAAGGTGTCAGGATTCATTGTCAGCGGCTGCGTCGCCTTGACACAATTTATCCTGACACCTTATCCGGGGCTGCAATTAATCATCCTGACTCCTTATCCGCGTCCTTATCCGCGTTCGCGTCTGTTCCAGATATGATGCCTCGGTCATCGACAATATGACTCCATCATTCGGATCGCGGCGGCGCTGAAGTCGTCCTTCCCCGGCCGCGTGAGTAAGTCGCACGCGCTGTATCCAACAGGGCCACGGGTCGGATCTGCGCCATGTTTGAGTAGAAGTGCAATCATTTCTAAGTCTTCGCGAAATATCGCTAGATGCAATGCCGTCTGCCGTGATCCTTTCTCCGGAACATTGGGGTCACTGCCCCTAGCTAGCAGGAAGACGGCAGCTGCGTGTTGCCGTTCAGCCACAGCGGTCAGCAATAGTGCTCGTGACAGAGTGCCGCCCTGCCAGTTAATCAGTGACGGATAATCGTCCAATATGGCACCCAGCACCGCTACATCGCCGTCAGCGATTGCAGATGCCGCACGGCTGCCCGCACGATCAAGCTGCCCCAGCCCCCATATCGGATACCACAGAATGCCAAGATACGCCACAAAGACGGCGGCACCTGCGACGGAAATATGAACACCCCGTTTCGTCGCGGTTACACATCCTGCAGCTGTACGGCCTCCTAGTGCTCTGTCGACCCACCGGCAGACCAGTTCTACCCCGGTTACAAACAGCAAAAGGCACGCACTCGCGATGAAAGTATGGCCGCACGCCTCCATTACGGTCTCAGGTGTGTGTCCCACTTCTCCTCGCGCGATCCCGACGATGAGAGCGCCTACCACAAGTGCGCTCACCGCAAGGGCGACCGACGTCAGGCGTCGTATCATGCGCCAGCGAGCTGCGGCTGTAGACAAGACCATAGCGACCTACCTCTGTGTGCATTCGCTATATGTAGACAAGACCGTATCGGTCCATGAGATCGCGTAAGGCGTATTGGATGGCCCACTATATGCCGGGCATGTTCCGGACTGGCACAGGCCGTGCTGCGCCATCTGCCACACGCAGGACAGGCCATAGATTGCGCCTCTTGTAACGGCACCGTTATTCACGAAATTGTGGTATGTGTCTGTACCCGATAGGCGAGTAGTGCATGACAGCGTCATGCGTTCACGGCACTGCGACCCGGCCTGTGCACAACAACGCTTGCGTACTCTGCACGTCATGTCGAAAGTGAGCCTATTGATCGTTCCGAATGCGGCCCACCTACTGCTCGTGCGTGGAAGATGGACTGTGCCAACTTCATCCACGGTCAGATTAATACTAGTCTGACCGCCACACTGTAGTGAGTGGAGCGTACGTCGTGCGTGATACGGTGCTTGGTCAGTCGTCATAGCGAGCAGACGATCTTGAACAACCTCGAGAGATCGCATAAAGTCTAGAAACTTCTGTCCGGTAACGACCACAGGTTGGCCGCTGCCGTTTGCCCAATGACTGAACGCGTCGCACGGGCCCCAGTCGTTCACCAGAAGTAGGGCCTGACGACCCGTCGGGTCAATGGCACGCGTCGGGAACGAGCGCACATAGGTGTAGAGATTAAGACCATCGACATAGCCAAGTGGTTCGCGCTGGCACCACCTTCCCAGCGTCGGGTGGTACACGCGGAAGCGCACGTGGTACAGCCCGGTAGCGGCGTCATACCGGTAGCCGGCGTACAGGATCGCATTGTCGTAGTCGCTGATGCCGTCGCCGTCGGCCGCGTGGTTCGGCTCCAACACCGCCGCGCGACCGTACGCGTCGTAGCGGTAGCGCTCCACCACCGTGCCGGACGGATTGACCAGCGTCGTCACGTTCATGTTCGCGTCCGTCAGGTAGTAGATGCGCTCCTCCAGAGAGGTGCCGTTGTCGTCGGCGTCACGGTCCCGGCACAGCGGAGAGTCGATGTAGTGCACGCCCCAGACGTACTGCTCGTGGGCGTTGGTCTCACTGTCCTGCCGCACCTCCAGCACCTGCCAGGCGTCGCTGTAGTAGTCGTGCAGCGTCCGTGACAGGCTGCCGCCGGCGTATTCGCGGCGCTCGATGCGGCGGTAAAGAGCATCACTGACGCACTGCGCTGGCGTGCTACGACGTATCATTCTGGCACCTTACTCGCATCCGCAGCATCCTCCTCCTCCGAGTCAGCAGGCTTTCCGGTCACGTCGGACGCCTCTTCAACACATACGTCGATCCGGGATAGTTCCCTGTGTTGGTCATCTACCGCGATAAGCGTCCAATTACCCCTATACACGCATATCGGCAGGCGCCACGCCTCATCGCCGCATTCCGTCACATGCTGTTGCCACACGCCTTGCGGCCACCGATCACCCCGGCCAGTCACATCCTCTACACGCATTGTCCAGTCCCTGAACGCCGTAAGGCGGACCGCTGCTTTGTACATATCCGTGTTTACAGGAAACCGATCAAACGTATACTTAAATTGGCCGCATGGCCCCTCTAGTACAAAGCCGCGAACACTATCATAAAATTCAATCCACGATACTTGTACGCGAGGCGGGATTGTATTTTGTAGTAGAAGCCCCGACACAAGCGCGGGCTGCACGACGTCACTAGCTGTCTGATATGCGTTCAGCGCATTCGTATATTTGTCAATCAAGTACCGTTGCCCCGCAAGATCCAGCGGATGCGCTTTCATACTGTCCAACATATCCGTCAGTGTCTGCCGAGCACTCTCAAGGCGCTCCGCTTCGGATGGCCCGCAGCCGGCAGATAGCACGCAAGCCGTCACAAAGAAGATGGTAGAAGGCTTACACATCATGCGTACATTAAAAAATTGAGTAGTCAATGTCATTGCTGCACTCTATGCCCACAGAGGTCTCTTCCACAATCGCTGAGCCACGAATGGGCTACGCGACCTCACTGAAGGGCCTCCTGCATGCAATCCAGGATATCTTGTAACGACGGATACGCATACGCATTATATAGCCCAAGATTGTACTGCGATCCCTTTATACATTTATGCCAGCGATGTTTGTCATTCCATT
The DNA here is from genome assembly GCA_964502445.1 of uncultured Phycisphaeraceae bacterium. Taxonomy (GTDB): domain Bacteria; phylum Planctomycetota; class Phycisphaerae; order Phycisphaerales; family Phycisphaeraceae; genus CAZCWM01. Next base: position 3,587 of record CAZCWM010000009.1, read on the forward strand.
CATATGATTTGGAGAACGGGCGATAAATGCACCAACAGCTCTCACACGATCTAAACTCGACTTTCACCCATATCGAAAAGCTTCGGCCCTGTAATGCAGCGATCATCGCTTCGACGGGCCCGTTGGGGCCTGGCTGGCCTTGACCCGGTACTTGCTGAACGACCTCCTTCGCCAGTTCAGTCATGCCTTGGGCTAATGCAGCAGCGAGCTTTGCAACGTCGGCGGCCTTGGTTACAAGGTTGAATGCCTTGATTTCCCAGAGTGACTGTGCAAGACGATCCGGATTGATATCGGATGGTGTGAATTGTGCTGCGGTTATTCGGGATTGATATTCGTTCTTCCCAATGATTGGCGGCGAGCATTCGCCACAGTACAAGCCTTGTGGGTCCTGACGTCGTCGCGGCTGGGATCGCACATACTCATACACATTCAACCCGTCGACGTACCCAATCGGATCCCTCTGGCACCACCTTCCCAGCGTCGGGTGGTACATCCTGAACCGCACGTGGTACAGCCCGGTGTCGGCGTCGTGGCGATATCCGGCGTACAGGATCGAGTTGTCGTAGTCGCTGATCCCATCGCCGTCGGCCGCGTGGTTTGGCTCCAGCACCTCCGCGCGACCGTACGCGTCGTACCGGTAGCGCTCGAGCACCGTGCCTGACGGATTGACCAGCGTCGTCACGTTCATGTTCGCATCCGTCAGGTAGTAGATGCGCTCCTCCAGAGAGGTGCCGTTGTCGTCGGCGTCACGGTCCCGGCACAGCGGAGAGTCGATGTAGTGCACGCCCCAGACGTACTGCTCGTGGGCGTTCGTCTCACTGTCCTCACGTACCTCCAGCACTTGCCAGGCGTCGCTGTAGTAGTCGTGCAGCGTCCGTGACAGGCTCCCGCTGGCGTATTCGCGACGCTCGATGCGGCGGTAAAGACCATCGTACTCGTAGCTTGCCAAGGTCACGTCCGACGCATCGGTCACTTCGACCAGCCGGTCCCAGGCATCGTAAATGTACTTATGCGTGTTGGTCTCATCGCCGGGGGCCGGGCCCTGGGTCATGTTGCCCGCCGCGTCGTAGAGCGGGTCGTGCCAATCCGACCCGCTGCCCCCGCCCGAAGCCAGGGCATCACCCGCGGCGTTGGTGTGGCGGCTGCGGCGGAGGCAAGTGAAAGCAGGCATGGTTTACCCCGGCGGGGGGATTGAAGGGATGGGGACGCTGGGTAGGTGATATCTGGGGGATGGGGATAGGTCAACTAGCGGGCGTGGGGCGCGGAGATGAGGTGATCCGGCGCTGAAGGGGGTGGGTGGGATCCGCAGCTTCGGGGCGAAGGTGCGGCTTGGGGGCTTGGGGAGGGTGGTGGGGGATCGCCTGTGAAGCGCGGGGGGGGGGGGAGGAATCCGGCCCTGAAGGGCTCGGCGTGGGGTTATTGGGCGCGCGGCGGGGTAGATATAAAAGCTAAAAAGAATGGAATGGGTGTTACAGGCGGGAATACCGGTCCAGAAGGTTGCGGGAAAGCGGTTTCTAGAGGGGGGAGGTCAAAAAGCACTTGGCTTCATGAGCAATGCGCTAGTATGCTCATAAGCACTGATTCATTCATGAGTCACGTGGCCGCCGGGCCGCGATGCACGCTCAGGGGGCTCAATCCTGTTGACCGACCGCACTTTGCCGAGGCCGTCGATGGATGCTGTGCTGCACATTCGGTCCTGCCCCTGTCCGTCGTGGACGGCGGCCCATAAGGATCAGCTACGTGATGCGCAGCAGTTGAAGCGCAAGAACGGCAAGATTGTCTGCCGGGTGCAGGCGAGCGATGGCCCGCCAATGATTCTAAAGCTGTGGGAGCCGCAATCGGGCTGGGTGGGGTCGACGCTGCGCCGCGTGCTGGGTCGGACGCCGCTGCGGCGCGAGGCGAAGATGCTCGAGTATCTGGCGGCGCATGATATTCCGGTGCCCAAAGTGCTCGGGTATGGTCGCCTTGAGCCGGCCTTCAGCCCCTATGTGGTGGGCATCGCCCTGGAAGACCTGGGGCCGCTGCCCACGGGCTTGACTTACCTGAAGGCGCTACTGGAGGAATCACGCCTGGATGAGGTTGAGCGGTTCGAGCAGCGGGTGATCGACTTGACGGCCGGCTTCCTGGCGGTCGGCGTGGCGGACGCGGACCATCGGCTCAACAACATGCTGGTTTCGGCCGACGGTCAGCCGCGGCGGATCGATCTGGAACTGGCGCGGCGTTGCTGGCCGCCTGCGGCGCCGCGTCTAGTGGGGCGGATGCTCGGCCACCTGCTGGCCACCTACATATTCGCCATTCAGCCGGACCTGACGCGTTTTGAGCCGTTCGCCCGGGGTCTGGCGGATCGCGTGCGACCGCGGACCGCTGCGCTGCGCTGCATCGAGCAGGCGGTGGGCGAAGAGCTGAGGCGGCAGCGGCACGCCTGCGACATCGACACGCACGTCCACTTCCCCTGGTAGCGGGCGAGGCCGCCGCCCACGGGCCCGCGCCGCCGAAGGATGCCTATGAGCCGTATGCCGAACTTCATCATGATCGGAGCCTCGAAGTGCTCGACCACGGCCGTTTACCGGCTGCTGCGTCGTCACCCGCAGGTGTGGCTGCCGGCGGACAAGGGGGCGTACTACTTCACGTCGGCGCGGTGCGGGGAATCGGAGGCGTGGGAGGCGTACCTGTCGCTGTTCAAGGACGCGCCTGCCGAGGCGCGGATCGTGGGGGAGTCGTCCAACACGTACACGCGCCTGCCGGAGAGCGAAGGTGTGGCGGAACGGATCGCCGCGGCGCTGGGTCGGCCGAAGCTGCTATACATGGTGCGAGATCCGGTGTCGCGTGCGGTGAGTCATTTCCGCCACCGTTTTCTCGACGGCGGCGGCCGCTATGCGAGCAGCTTCACCGAAGCGCTGGAGCACGACTTGGGGCTGGGGGCGGTGAGTCAATACGCCCGGCAGCTTGCCCCGTTTGACCGGGTGTTTGGCCCGGAGGCGGTGCATGTGGTCGTGGCCGAGCGGCTGCATGCCGATCCGATCGGCACGTTGAGGCAGATCGAAGCGTACCTGGAGATTGATCCTTACGACTGGCAGCCGGCGGACCTGCCGCGGACGAACACGTTTGACGGCCTGAGAAAGACGGTGGGGTGGCGCAAAGTGCTGGGGGCATCGGGGTATCGCTGGGCCAGGCGGCTGACGCCGGATGGTCTGCGTCGGATTCTCAAGCAGCTTGGCCCGTCGGCCGCGCCGCCGCCGCCGGTGACCGACGCGGATAAAGCCCGGATGCTGGCGGCGGTGGCGGACGATCTGCGGCGGTTTCACCAGCGGATGGGAGAGGCGATCGACCTCTGGCCGAGCGTGGCGGCGTTGGGCTTGCGGGCCGAGGCGGCGACGGTGTGAAGGTTGTGCTGCCGGGGTCTGGTGAGCAGGGGAAGAGGGGCATGGCCGCAGGGTTGCGGCCCAGGATCATTCGAAGGCGTGAGGCGGCGAGGGGCCGCCGGCGTCGTCCAGGGGGACAGGGTTCTGGAAGGGGTGGTGTCGCCTGGGCGCGCCATCGGGGAAGACGAGGTAGAGGGAAGGTGGAGCCATGAAACAATTGAGGTCTATGTTGTATGTGCAGCGCGCCGCCCGCCTGGCGGGGGTGATGTTCTGCGTGTTGATGCTTTGCCAGGCCGGATCGGCGCGGGCAGCGTTGAACAAGATTTTCTGGGAGGAGTCGGCCAGTCCGGACGGCGAATGGTCGGAGCCGGGCAACTGGGATCCGCGCAACGAGCCATATCCGCCGATTCCGACGGATATGTTCCAGGCCCGCATCAGCGGCGGCTGGACGGCGAATCTCGATTCGGCGGGAGCGATCGCCGCGTCGCTGCTGGTGGGCAAGAACCAGGGCGAATGGGTCGACGACAGCGGCACGCTGAACATCTATGGCGGCGATCTGACCGTGAAAGCCAATGCTTTGTACCCATATATCTGGCCCAGCCAGTTCCATGTGGGTCACCTGGCGCCGGGTTGGGTGTACCAATACGGCGGCGACGTGTACGTGGACGGCGACCCGGTCAACCACTGGGGCCTGGTGATCGGCGGCACGGACAGTCTGCTGGCGGGTCGAGGCAACGGGACATATGACCTGCGCGGCGGGTCACTGGTGGTGGCGGGACGGATCATGATCGGGCGGGACAACAGCCCCGGCCGATTGATCGTGGGCGGCGACGCGACGGCGATCACGGCCTTGAGCGGTGAAGAGCTGAACCTCTATAGCGCATCGACGCTCGAGTTTGTGATCGGGCCCGGCGGCGTGAAGACCCTGGACGTGTCGGGCAGCGCGATTCTGGACGGCGCCCTGGAAGTGCGCCTGGTCGATGGGTTCACGCCGACGGTCGGCCAGACGTTCACGCTCATCGATTCGGCGAACCTCAGCAATATCTTTGTCAATGTCACAGGCCTGGAGATCGCGACGGGTCTGGCGTTTGACCTGGTGTACGACTTGGATATGGATGATGTGCGTCTGGAGGTGATCGCGACGGCGCTGCCGGCGCTTGCGGGCGATTTCGACGGCAGCGGTGTGGTGGACACGCAGGACATCAACCCCTTTGTGCTGGCGCTGACCGATCCGAGCGGCTACGAAGCGGCTTACGGTGTGCCGGCCAGCACGTATGACCTGACCCACGACGGACTGGTGAACACGGAGGACATTAACCCGTTCGTGGCGGTGCTCACCGGCGGCGGGGCGGAGGCGATGGGAGCGATCATCCCCGAGCCGGCGAGTGCGTACCTGCTGGCGCTGGGTCTGCTGGCATTGGGCAGGCGGCGCTGAAGCGCGAGCCGAGGGGGCGGCGATCGATCACGGCCGGGCGTCGCGGTACGCCGGGCGCGTGACGCCTTTCACGCGGGACATCAAGGTTTTCTTATGCGGGAGGCGGTGGTTAAGGCGTTGCGGGGCGCCGGTGCTGTTACCATGTCTGGAAGCGCGAGAATCGGCCGGCCGGGTGGGTCGCGCATGTGCGGTGTGTGACGACAAACCCTTGGTCTGTGAGGCGGCGGCGCATGGCCCGTGAAGAGACAGCGGCTCTTGATCCCACAGTGCGTAAGAAAGTGCTGCGGATGATTCCCTATGGGCTGTTCGTGGTGACGGCCCGGCATGAAGGTCGGGCGGGAGCTGCGACGATCGACTGGGTGACGCAGTCGTCGTTCGAGCCGCCGATGGTGGTGATCTGCCTGCGGGCCGACAGCTACATCTACGAACTGGTGCGCGGCTCGGGGCGGTACGCGCTGCACCCGCTGGGCCAGGGGCAGAAGGATTTTGCGGCCGCGTTCTTCAAGCATGTTTCGGCGGACGAAGGGCGGGTCAACGGGCACGGCTACAGCCTCAGTGCCGCGGGCGTGCCGATCCTTGACGAAGCGGCGGCGAGCATCGAGCTACAACTGGTGGACGTGCTGACGCAGTCGGACCATCATGTGCTGCTGGGTCAGGTGACGGCGGTCGACCTGAAGCGGGAGACCGAGCCGCTGCTGCTGAAACAGACGGGCTGGAACTACGGCGGTTGAATGCGGTTTCGCCGCGTGTGTCGCATCAAGAGGATCGTTGCATGACACAGGTTCGTGATCGCACGCACAAAACCACGTCCGACGGACTGCGGACCGGCGATCAGTATCTGGCCGCGCTGGACGACGGACGGCACGTGGTGATCAACGGCGAGGTGGTGCGCCGCGTAACGGCGCACCCGGCCTTCGAGGGCGTGAGCCGCAGCATCGCCGGGCTGTATGACCGGATCGCGCAAGACCCCGACACGTTCACGTATCCCGTGCCATCAACGAACGGCCGGGCGTTCTGCGGGCACATGATTCCGCGCAGCCGCGAGGATCTGACGCGACGACGGATCGCGCTGACGAAGGCGGCGGAGACGTCATACGGCCTGATCGGCCGCGGACCGGAGCATGTTGCGGGCTTTTTCGCGGGGTTCGCTTCGACGCCCGGCGTCTTCGCGGTGGAGGGCGCGGCAGACGGGCGCCAGTTCGACCAGCACGTCACGGACTTTCAGGCCCGCATGCGCGACGAGAGTCTCTACGTGTCCTACACCATCGTGCCGCCGCAGGTTGATCGGTCGAAGACCGCGTCGCAGCAAGGTGAGGAACACCATCCGGTGAAGGTGGTGGCTGAGCGCGACGGTGGGATCGTGCTGCGCGGGGCGCAGATGCTGGGTACGGGCGCGGCCCTGTCTGACTGGCTGTTCCTGACGTGCATCGTGCCGCTGAAACCCGGTGACGAAGATTTCGCGATCAGCGTGGTGATGCCGATCGCCGTCGCGGGGTTGCGGCTGTACTGCCGGCGTCCGTATGCGGTGGGGCAGCCGAGTGTGTTCGACTATCCGCTGTCGACGCGGTTCGACGAGAGTGACGCCCTGGTGGTGCTGCGCGATGTATTCGTGCCGTGGGAGCACGTGTTCGTGTACCGCGATCTGAAGCGGGTGCGGGCTCAGTTTTTTGAGGCCCCGGCCCATATTCTCGGCAACAATCAGGCGCAGACGCGGCTGGCGGTAAAGACCAAGATGCTGCTGGGGCTGGCCCATCGCATCGCGGAAGCCAATGGTCTGCTGGCGATGCCGCCGGTGGTGGCGCAGCTCGGTGAGCTGGCGTCGACGGTGAGCCTGGTCGAGGGCATGCTGCTGGCGTCGGAACACGCGGCGGTGACGCGGCCCAATGGCGTGGTCACGCCCAACCCGCGGTTTCTGTACGGCACGATGGGCCTGCAGGCGCGGCTGTACCCGGAGATGGTGCAGATGGTGCGCGAGCTGGCGGGCGGCGGGCCGGTGCAGGTGCCCTCATCGGTGCAGGATTACGCCAACCCCGACGCGGCCGAAGACATCCGCCGCCACTACGTATCCAGCGAGATGAAGTCCGAAGATCGCGTCAAGCTGTTCAAGCTGGCGTGGGAGATGATCGGCTCGGAATTCGCGGGCCGGCACCAGCTTTACGAGATGTTCTATGCCGGCGCGCCGCACGTGGCCAAGACGTATGCGTTTCTGAACTACGGCTTCGACGAAGCGCGGGCGCTGGTGGCGGACTGCCTGGATGGGTACGGGATGTAGACGCGCTGCGTGCAGCGGGGCGGACGGGGGCGATGATCTCCGAGCCCGCGAGCGTGGCGGTGCTGGTGCTCGGCAGTCTGGCATTGGGGCGGCGGCGGGTATGGAGGCCGGGTCGACCGTGCGGGATGCGTAAGCCTGCGTTGCCGCATCGGTGTCGGGCGGTAGCATGCCGGACATGCCCACACGCCGTAAGTCGTTCGACCTCGCGCCGTCCATCGTTCACCACCGCCTGATGAAGGCCAACCGGCCTGCGCTCACGTATGCCGGCCAGACCGGCGACGCGTTCAAAGCGTGGCAGCGTCGGCTCCGCCGGCGCGTGGCGGAGTTGACCGGCTACGTCCGCATGCCCCGTTCCGACCGGTCGCCCCAGGTGTGGTCCGTCTGGAAGCAGGACCACGAACTGGGCAGCATCGAAAAGCTGATGATCCGCACGGAGCCGGACAACGACACGCCGGCCTATCTGTGTCTGCCGCGCGACGTTCAGCCGCCGTTCGTGCCTTGGGTCTGTATTCAGGGCCACGCGCCCGGCGCGGCGTGGTCCATCGGCCGCGATCCGCGCGACGACACGCGCGATGACGACATGGCGCCGACGCACGTCGACTTCGACCGTGACTACGGCAGGCAGTGCATGGCTCGAGGTATGGCCTCGCTGTGCATCGAGCAGCGCGCCTTCGGCCAGAAGCTGGAAACCCGCATCAACCGCGAGGGGCAGAGCAACTGCCATGACGCGTCGATGCACGCGCTGATGCTTGGTCGCACGCTGCTGGCTGAACGGGTTTACGACGTGGCCCGCGGGATCGACTACCTCAAGGCCCGCGGCGACATGCGGATGAATCGCCTCGGCATCATGGGCAACAGCGGAGGCGGCACGACGACGATGTTCGCAGCCGCCCTGCTGCCGGGTCGGGTGCGATTCGCGATGCTCTCATGCTACTTCTGCAGCTTTGAGGCGTCGGTCATGTCGCTGTATCACTGCATGTGTAACTATGTGCCCGGTCTGATGCTCGAGGCCGAACACGCGGACATCATGGGCCTGTTCGCGCCGCATCCGGTGGTGGTGGCGGCTGGTCGCGTGGATCCGATTTTTCCTGTTCAGGCCACGCGTCGCGAGTTCGCCCGCCTCAAGCAGATCTATGCCGCGGTGGGCGCGCCAGGGAACTGCCGGCTGGTCGTCGGCGCAGAAGGGCACTGCTATTACGCGGACCTGAGTTGGCGGGCGATGGGGTGCTATCTGCAATCGGCGTGACGGCAGGTGGAGGTTGGCCCCGCCGGGTCGGCGACGGTATGATGAAAGGCCCCACCGCGTGAGTGGATGGCCGGGCCCGGTGCACGGGTCGGCATGCGAACCGGGTCAGGCCTTGACCGGAGCAGCCCTAAGTGTCGCCTGCCCGGTGCCGCCGGTGTCCTGGCCACCTGCTTGCGCGGTGGGGTTTTTCATTTCAAAGTTCAGAATGCGCAATGCAAAATGGCCGAAGCGGACAGCTGCGCCGGTCGTTTGGGGCCGGGGCGGCGTTGGCGTAGACTGTGGCGATGGCGTACACGGTGCTCGCCCGCAGATACCGCTCGGACAGCTTCAGGGACGTGGTCGGCCAGGAGCCGATCGCCCGGACGCTGTTGAATGCCATCAAGAAGGGGCGGGTGGCGCACGCCTATCTGTTCACCGGGACGCGCGGCGTGGGCAAGACGTCGATGGCCCGCCTGCTGGCCCGGGCGCTGAACGCGCCGGAAACACTGTCTGACGCACCAAAGCCGCCGAAGGATGTCGGCTACGGCTACCCGCCCAAGGCCGTGCAGCAGCGCATGGCCGACGCCATCATGCGCGGCGAGGATCTGAACGTCATCGAGATCGACGGCGCGTCCAACCGCGGCGTGGACGAAGCGAGGCAGTTGATCGCCAACGCCGGCCTGGCGCCGACCGGCCAGGCGGTGCACAAGATCTACATCATCGACGAAGTGCACATGCTCACGCGCGAGGCGTTTAACACGCTGCTCAAGACGATGGAGGAGCCGCCTTCGCATGTGAAGTTCGTGCTCTGCACGACCGAGCCGCACAAGGTTCCCGCCACGATCCAGTCGCGCTGCCAGCGGTTTGACTTCCGCAACATTACAACGGCCGCGATCGCCGGGCATCTGGCGTCGGTGCTCGAACGTGAGAAGGTCGAGGCCGAGACGGACCTGGTGCATCACGTGGCGAGGCTGGGCAACGGGTCGATGCGTGACGCGTTGTCATTGCTGGACCGTCTGATCGCGACCGGCGAGCAGCCGCTGACCATGACGACGCTGGAATTGATGCTGGGCCTGCCGCCGCGCGAGGGCGTGGTGAAATTGATCGACGCCCTGGCTGACGGGGACGTCGCGGCGGCGCTGACCTGCGTCGATCGGATGCTCAACAACGGCACAGCCCAGGAGCAGATCATCGGCGCACTGACCGACCGGCTGCACGAGCTGATGCTGCTGGCGGCGTGCGGCCAGAAGACGACGCTGGTCGACCTGCCCGATGAAGCGCGGACCCAGGCGGCGGGGCAGGCGGCGCGTTTCGATGCGGCCGGCCTGTCGCACATGATCGCGTTGTGCGAGGGGCTCTCACGATCATCGCGGTCGAGCAGCGCGCCGCGGGCGATGCTGGATGCAACGGTGGTGCGGCTGGCGCTGGCCGAGAAGATGGCGGATGTGACGGCGCTGCTCAGCGGGCCAGGTTCGGGCGGGGCGGCGGTCGGCGGCGGGGGGTCAAAAAAAAAAGTAAGTGAGGCCGACACGCGGGCGGCGGTCGAGCACGACCTGAGGCAGCGTCGCGAAGCGCGCGGCGTGGCGGCGTCCGAGGTGATTCGAGAAGCGGCGGCGCTGACGCCGATGGATGAGCAGGCGGGCCAAGGCGAGGCGGCCTTGCCGGTGGACATGACGCCGGCTGCGGTGTGGGCGCATGTGCTGTCGCGCCACGCGGATCGGGCGGCGGTGCGGGCATGGCTGGGGGCGATGGAGCTGGCGTCGTTGGAGGGGCAGGTGGCAAGGCTGCGTGCGAAGCCCGGACGCCGCGATGTGATGCGGTTGATGAGCGACAGTCGGCGCAGCCAGCTTGCCCAGATGCTCGGCGAAGCGACCGGTCGATCGTGGCGCGTCGAAGTCACGGCTCCCGCGGGCCTGGAGGCGGGCGGTGGGCATGAGGAGGGATCCGGCCACGGCGCGGCGGGTGATCGACAGGCGGCGCTGGATCTGCCGCTGGTGCGGCAGATCATGGACCAGTTCGACGTGACGTTGATGCAGGTGCGCCGCGAACAGGATGAGAGCGAAGAGGCGCGCCCGCAACCACAAGGCCAGGCGATGACCGATGGGCCGAGGATGGACGACCTGTCCGAAGAATCACCAGGCGAACAGGAAGACTGATGTTCGACAATTTCAAGAATCTCGCGTCGTTGATGAGCCAGGCCGGCCAACTGAAGGAAAAGCTGGCCGACGTGCAGGAGCAACTGGCCCTGAAGACCGTCGAGGCCGACGCCGGGGCCGGCGCGGTGCGGGTGGTGATGAACGGCAAGTTCGAGGTCCAGCGTGTGGAGCTGGATCGATCGATGCTGCGCACGCTCGCGGGCGAAGGCGAGGCGGCCGACCAGCAGATGATCGAGGAGCTGATCGCCGCGGCGGTGAACGCGGCGGGGGCTCGGGTGCGCGAGATGATTCAGCAGGAATTCGCCGGCCTCACCGGCGGCCTGAACCTGCCGGGGCTGGACGGCCTGCTGGGATGAGCGAAGCGTGGAGAGTGGTTGCTGCGGGTTGTCCCTGGACTCGGCCGCGGGCAGTCGCGTCAATGGGATGAAACGCAAACGAGCTGAGAGGCTTGCGGAAGGGGGCGTCACGCGGTGGTTTTGTCGGCCTCGCCGGGATCTTGGGGCGTGATGCGGCCGATGATCGCGGACGTGTCGTTGTGATGGGCGGCTGTCGCGCGGGCAGGGTGGGCGTGGCGCGAGCGGCGGCGGGCGTGGCGGCGCGTCGCGGGTGAGCTGGCGAGTTTGGGCAGATGGGCGCCATGGGCGCGCCAGGCGCGGGCCTCGGGGCTGTTCAGGGCAGCGCGTTCCCGCCACATGAGCATGACCAGCGATGCGTTGTAGAGCACAAGAATGATGACCAGCCCATGCAGCGCGTATTCATGGGGCTGAGCGTCGAGCGAACGGTGGAAGAAGAACAGGTCGCCGATGGAATGCAGCCAGCGTTCGAGGCTCTTGCTGCCGAGAATCGAAGCCAGCGGAAGGCTGGGGAAGTCTTCGCGGAAGGTGCGCGGCATGTCGGGAATCAGGGCCCAGACACCGCCGAGGGTCATGGCGGCGGGGATCCATCGCCAGCCGCGGCTGGTGATGAGGGCCAGGCCCGTCGCGGCGGCACCGGCGCAGGCCATGCCGACTCCGTAATGCATCGTCGTCCATGCCATGGACGTTTCTCCCCTGTCGTGCCGCGAGGGATGGGCGGCGCAGCGGTCTCCACAGATATCGTCGGGCAATCACGGGCGCGGGTTGACCGTCAGCGGGCCGCGGCATACCCGCGTGCGACCGATAAGCGTGGCAACCGGCCGGCTCAGGCGGCACGCGAGATGGCGGCCACGCTCTGGCGCGGGTTGGTGGCCTCCAGGCGGGTGAGATTGATGATCTGCTTGCCCGCCTGGTCGGCGGTGTCGAGCTGGTCACATGATTTGGCGATGACTATGGTCTGCGCTTCGGCGACGGCGGCAGGCAGGTCATCGACGAGCAGATCGGCCAGGTGCGGCAGGCGGTCGGCGATGAAGCGGGCGTTGGCGCCCAGCAGCGCGCCGGGCTTCAGGTCCGGGTCGTAGATGCTCAGCGGGATGCCCTTGCCCAGCAAGCGTTCGGCCAGCTCGACCATGGGACTTTCGCGCAGGTCGTCGGAGCCGGCCTTGAAGCTCAGGCCGACCAGCAGCGTGCGCCGCCGCCCGAGGGCGAGGATGCGCTGAAGGTGGCGGTCCAGATGCGCCGTGTTGGATGCAAGAATCGAGCCGATCATCGGCAGATCGACGCCGCACTCCCGGCCGAGGCAGACCAGGCCGCGCGTGTCCTTGGGCAGGCACGAGCCGCCGAAGGCGAAGCCCGGTTGCAGATATGCACGGCTGAGGTTGAGCCGCGTGTCCTGGCAGAAGGCGTGCATCACGGCTTGCGGATCGGCGCCGCAGGCGGCGGCGAGCGAGCCGATCTCGTTGGCGAAGTTGATCTTCAGGGCGTGGAAGACGTTGCAGGCGTATTTCATCATCTCGCTTTCAGCCGGTCCCAGGGCCAGGCGCGGCGCGTCGATGCCGGCATAGAAAGCGCTGATGACGCTGTTGACGGCGGCGCGGTCGGCGGGACTGCGCGGATCGCTGCCGCTGACGATAAGGGCCGGTGCTTCGAAGTCGTGCAGGGCCGAGCCTTCGCGCAGGAATTCGGGGTGGTGGCCGACGACGGTGTTGGGGTTGGCGGCGCGCAGCAGGGGAGCGATACGTGCGGCCGTGGTGCCTGGGGGAACCGTCGAGCGCACGAGCACGACGCGGCGGCGCAGGTCAGAGGCGATGGCGGCGGCGATCTGCTCGGTGACGCTGTCGATGGCGGTCAGATCGGGCCAGCCGGCGGCGTCGCTGGGTGTGCCGACAGCGATGAGGATGACGTCTGCGTCGCGCACGGCGCCGGCCAGGTCGTCGGTGGCGGCGAAGCGATGGTCGTCGATCGCCTGGCGCAAAGCCTCGTCGAGGCCGGGCTCGCGCACGGGGCATTGACCGGCCTGGTAGGCAGCGAGCTTGCGGGCGTTGGCTTCCACGCCGGCGATGTTGAACCCACGGCGGGCGAGCATGGCGCTGCTGACCGCGCCGACGTAGCCGAGACCGATGACGGCGACACGGCGGAAGGGCGCGGCATGCGAAGAATCGTGGGTGGATGTGGTCATATCAGGCGGCCTTGCGTGAAAGTGAAGTCGTGTCGGCGACGGAGGAGGCCGTGGGAGCGACGTCGGAGGTGTGCGGCGCGCCGCGGTCGGCCGGCCGCAGCGAGTTCGTCCAGTCGAGCAGTTGCCGTGCCGCGCCGTCCCATGTGTGGTGCTTTTCAACCCACTGTCGCCCAGCCGTGCCGAGACGATGGCGGTGGGGCGCATCCGACCAGAGGCGGCGCAGGGCGTCCACCCACTGCCGCGGCGTGCGGCAAAGTGTGATGGCTTGGCTGGGGGGCAGGGACAGGCCTTTGACGGCATGAGGCGTCGCGACGATTGGCCTGCCCATCGCGGCGGCTTCGAGCAGCTTGTTCTTGATTCCCCCGCCGCAGCGCATCGGCAGGATGGCCACCTCGGCGTTCCAGGCTACTTCGCGGATGTCATCGACCGGACCGGTGACGGTGACGCCGGGCTCGTTCCCGAGGGCGATGACGGCGTCGGTCGGGTGTTTGCCGGCAATGGTGAGCGAGGCGTGCGGCCAGCGCAGGCGCACCTGCGGCCAGATATCGCCGACGAACCATGTCATCGCATCGACGTTGGGCTCGAAATCCATGCGGCCCCAGAAGGCGAGGCTGCAGGGCGTGGGGGCGGCGTGGTCGGCCGGCGCGGGGCTGAAGCGGGTCAGGTCCACGCCGTTGCGGATGCAGATGCTGCGGCGTGCGCCGGCCAGATGTTTCATGAGTGCGGCGTCGCGTGGGCTGACGCCGATCGCTCCATCCAGGCCGCGCACAAAAAGCTGCTCCCATATGGCATGTTCGAGCAGGCGGCGAATGCGTGCGGGCCAGTTTCGCAGCGGCTCGTGGCGCATACAGGAGAGGTGGAAGTTGACCAGTTCGTCGGCGCCGTACCAGATGCGCGCGGGTGCGGGCCCGTCGACGTGGGCGGCCGCCGCGGCGTGCAGCAGCAGCAGGCCGTTCTGGCCGAGGGCGACGATGGCGCATGGACGCAGATGCTCGACCAGCGCGATGGTGCCGGCAAGCTGGTGCATGTCCGCGCCGAAATAGTCGGCCATGCGTCGGCGCCATCGACCGCGTGCGCCCAGCCAGCGGCGGGCGAGCATGGCGCGGTGGTGCGCGTCCGGATCGGGCCAGGGGATCATGAGACGGCGGACGTGGGGCGGCAGGTCGGCGGGGGCGGGTTCGATGCTGGCGAGACGGACACGGACCCCTTGTCGATCCAGGGCGGTGAGCATGTGATGGCCGCGGATGCGGCGTCCCTGATCGAGCGGCCAGGGTGCGGCGTCGCCGATCAGCAGGATATCCGTGTGCGCGGGTTGTGTGGCGGGAGTATCGCCTGGGTGGGGCACTGTCCGGGATGGCTTGGGCCGACGAGTCATTTATCTACTTCTCATGCGGCTGTGCGCAGTCGCGTGCGGCGTCCGTGTCGGGCTTGCTCGAAGCATTGCGCTAGGGTTCTGGCGGCCTGGTGCCAGTTGAACCGGGACAGGCGGCTGCTGCCGGCGTCGACAAGTTCGCGACGGCGGGTATCGGAGCCGATGAGCGTGACCAGACCGGCCGCGATCGCGTCGATATCGTGCGGATCCACAAGCAGGGCGGCGTCGCCGGCGACTTCGGGGAGGCTGGTCGTGTTGCTGGTCAGCAGCGGCGTCCGCGTCGCAAAAGCGTCGAGCACCGGCAGGCCGAATCCCTCAGCGAGACTTGGGTAGGCGAGGCAGGTCGCGCCGCTGAAGAGCGGAGCCATGTCGTGGTTGTCCGCGTAGCCGTGCAGACGCACATGGGGCGCGATCGCCAGTGACTGGGCATACGCGCGCGTACGGTCGAGCGTGGCGTCGTCGAGGCCGATGACCAGCAACGTGTGGTCCTGACGCTGGGCGGCGGTGAGTCGCGCCCAGGCCTCGAGAAGGCCGGCGGTGTTCTTGCGCGGCGCGGCAGCGCCCAGATGCAGGACATAGGGACCGGTCACGCCATAGCGGGCGGCGACCGCGGCACTGGTCCGCGCGTCGGTGCGGCGCATGCCGGCGTGGGCGGCCTGGCTGAAGACGTGGACGGTCAGCGGGTCGGCTTGGAAGTCGGCAACGAGGCGGCATGCGGTGTATTGCGAGGGGCAGAGGATGGCGGCCGCGGTGTGGACCGACCGAACGACGCAATGTTCGAAGCGACGGACGGTGAGCAGGTCGTAATCCATCGGCCGATCCAGCGGCATCAGGTCGTGGATGGTGACCACCAGCGGCAGCGGGCACCATGCCGGGCTGGTGTTGGCGGGGCAGTGCAGCAGGTCGGCGCGATCGCGCCAGGCGGCGGCGGGCAGGCGCCAGCGCTCCCATGCGTCGAAGCGGTCGCCGGGCATCTCGACGTGCCGCGGGACCGCGTTCTCGGGCAGCACGTTGACGGGTGCGTCCGGATTGCGGTGGTAGGCGAGCACCTGCCAGTCGGGTCGCTGGGTCAGCAGGCAGCGGTAGAGGTCGAGCTGCCCCTTGCCGATGCCGCGCAGTGTCGGCCGATAGAGCGTGCGTGCGTCGAGGGCGATGCGCATGGGCCGATGTCCGGTGGTTCGCCGCGAATCTCTGATCCCAAGGCGTAAATCGGCACCTTCGAGCGGGGGGTTGATTGCCGAGACGTTACAGACGGGAAAAACGTCGCAGCCCGACGCCGGATGGGCGTGGGGGCGAGGAGGCGGCCACTTCGCTGATCGTCGGGGAAGCGGTTTTATCGGACGCGATGCCTCCGCGGGACAAACCCACCTAAACCGTATGATCGTTACAGCCGACATAGCGGGCGGGGGGCGATGTGCCGGCGAACGAGGCGTCACAAAGCGTCGGTTCAAGGAGTCTGGATATGACCACGGCCGTTGTGCAGACCGCTCGAACCGCCCGCATGTATCTGCGTGCGGCGGCCAGTCGGCTCAACCCCGTGCGTCTGCGGGCGAGCGGCGGCAGACCCATGCACATCCAGGGGGTGTCGCGGCCGGTGGTCGCGGTACGCTTGCCGTTGGCCGGACGGACCGTAAGCGTCGCGGTGCGGCAGGGCACCACCGACGAGGCGCTGCCGGGCATGATCCTGCATCACCGCGGCGCGTATGCGCTGCCCAGGTCGGTGCGGCCGCGGGTGATTTTTGACGCGGGGGCGAACATCGGCATCGCAACCGTCTATTTCGCCAGTGTCTACCCGCAGGCGAAGATCTACAGCTTTGAGCCGCTGCCGGAGAACCTGGCGATGTTGCGGCACAACGTCGCGGCGTTCGGCGACCAGGTGACCGTGGTGCCGACGGGCCTGTCCTGCGAAGCCGGTACGTTCACCTATCACATGTCCGACAATCCCGACAGTTTCGGGGGCGGGACGTTCCGCGGCGTGGGTTGTGATCCGCATCGTGCCGTCGAGTTGCCCGTGCAGAAAACCTCGGCCGTGATGGCGGCGCTGGGCGTCGAGCAGGTGGATGTATTCAAGATCGACACCGAAGGCAGCGAACTGCCGATACTCGAAGCGACTCCGCAGGCGGTGCGCGGCCGCGTGCAGGCCTACATTGGCGAGCTGCACAGCCAGGGCGACTGGCGCTTCTGCGAGATGCTGGAGCCGACGCACGGCATCGGCATCGAGAAGCGGCCGGCGATGCGCTGCTATCCGTTCATCGCGATCCGCCGCGATCTGCTGGGCAGCTAGCCTTCTCGGAATCGTGCGTGGCGCCCTATGGGCAGAGGGTGCGACGTTGGGCCGCGGACGTCCGGGGCGGCGGGGATGAGAACACCACCATCGGAGTCGTCGACCAAGCCGGCGGATCGGCGTCACGGAAGCCGATTCGACACCAGCGAGCGGTCATTGTCGCGTCTTAAGCCGCGCGTTTGAGTGCCATGCGGATCTGCTGGGAGGCCAGCCACCAGGGTCGAGCGGCTACCTGCCGAAGGAGCTGGCCGCGGCTGCGCGCGGTGGCGACGGCGAGCATGCGTCGCTGGTAGCCGAGGCGGCGCAGCAATTGCAGACGTTGGCCGAGGGGGAGCCGGCCGGCGTGGCGTCGCTCAACGACCAGGTGCTCGCGGAGAAAGCCATCCCGCTGGGAACAGGTCTTGCTCTGCTCGTGCAGGCGATACGTCGCAAGCGGTTGATCGATGATGCGCGGGCGCTGACCGGCCGCGGCGAAGCGACACCAGAGGTCGAAATCCATTGCGTAGTGCAGTGTCGCATCGAGTGGGCCGACCTGTTGGAGCAAGCTGCGTCGCCACCACGAGCCGGGCTGGGGAATCAGCAGGCCGTCGGGCCGCAACAGAATGCCGGCCAGCGAGAAGTCGCCGTGCGGCCGCTGCACTTCGATCGGCGTGCCGTCGGCTCGCGTCACCTGGCAGGGGCCGGCGATCCAGGTCACGTCGGGGTCGGTGAATGGCCGGCGGATCGCGGCGATCGCGCCGGGCAGCAGCACGTCGTCAGCGCAGAGCCAGCCGACGATGTCGCCGGCGGCCCGGCGCAGACCTTTGTTGAGGGCGTCGGTCTGCCCGCGGTCGGGTTCGATGATCGCGAACGCCAGGCGGTCGCGGTGACGTTCGATGATCTCGACGCTGCCGTCGGTCGACCCGCCGTCGACGATGCCATACTGCACGCCGTCGTCCGCCTGGTCGAGGACGCTGCGGATGGTTTCTTCGAGGAATGCCGCCTGGTTGTAGCTGGGCGTGACGATGGTGAGGGTCGGCTGGTGCGATGTCATGCTCATCAGGCGGCCCTCCGTGACGTGGCGGGATGATCGCGCCCGCGATCGAAGATGAGCTGTCCGACGACGGCGTGGCTGGAAGCCGCATCGGTCGTCGCGGGGATGGGCGGCCGCAAGGCGCAGCCAAGAAGACACCAGCAGTAGGCGAGCGTGTAGAGGAAGTAGACCCCGCTGAGCAACCAGCCGCGCAGACCCAGGCGCCAGCCGTCGTAGTGGCGCAGACAGCGGTTCAGTTCCCGCCAGGGGTGGATCAGGGCGCGGCCCAACGAGAAACACTGGCCGTCGCGATGCATTTTGACGGCTTCCAGCCAGGCGTAGCGGAACAGGTGGCGGTGCAGCAGGTTCCAGTAGGACGCCGACCAGTGGTGCTCGACTTCATTGCCGTCGCGCGGGGCAATGCGGACTTCGCGCCATGGCGAGGTCACTTCGCCCAACCGGTTGCACAAGGGCTGCAGCCGTACACGCTGGCGATGGATCAGGGCCCACTTCGTTCGCCCGCGGCCGCCCCAGATCGTGCCGTGCAACGGCTGACCCTTGAAGTGGTAATAGAAAGGCAGGCGAAACGCGCCGGCGTCGGGATGCTCGGCGATCGCCTGCTGGATGTCGTCGACCAGGGCTGGCGGCATGTATTCGTCGGGATCCATCAGCAGAACCCAGTCATGGCGCGCCTGCGTGGCGGCGAAGACGCGGGCCGGTTCGGCGATGGGATAGGGTTCGATGCGGTAGACGCGGTCGGCGTATTTCTGCGCGATGATGGGTGAATCATCGGTCGACCGCATGTCGAGCACGATGATTTCATCGCACCAGGCCAGCCGGCTGAGGCAGGCGTCGAGATGGTGGGCCTCGTTGCGCACGATGAGCGTGGCCGTGATGGGCGTGTGCGATGGCGGCGGGACTGGGCGGTGGGGCATGGGCATGGGTCAGGCGGCCGCCTTGCGGGCGCCGGGGATGGTCAAGGCGCGGGCCTTGTGATCAGGAATGAAGACCGCATCGCACGAGCCGATGTGGCCGGCCGGCAGGTGCGTGCAGATGTGGTAGAGGTTGTAGAGGCTGTAGCCGCAGTCACGCAGCACCAGGTCGACATCGCTGAACAGCGAGCAGCCTTCATAGAACGGCGCGAAATTGACTTCAAGCACGACAACCGCTTCGCTGCGGCGCAGCAGTTTGCGGGCGCCGACAAGGGCCTGCTTCTCGTAGCCCTGCAGGTCGAGCTTGAGGATGTCGATGCGGTCGATGTTTGCTTCCTCGGCCCAGTGGTCGAGGGTTGTGATCTCGATGCTGCGTGTCTCACGCAGTTGGGCGTGCCGCCCGAAGTAGCGAAGCGACAGCTCGCTGCTGGGCAGCAGTGAGCTGGTCATGGGCGACTGGTTGATGAACATCTCGGCGGTGCCGGGCTTGTCGCCCAGGGCCTGGGCATGGATGGACCCGGGAATGTCGGCCAGGTTGTCGCGCAAGCGGAGCAGCAGGTCGACGTTGGGTTCGAAGGCATGGATGTGCAGATTGGGAAAGCGTCTGGCGAAGCGGCGGGCCACCTGGCCGTCGTGGGCGCCTCCGTCGACGTAGAGCAGCGGCGCACCGGGGTCTTCAATGTGGCGTGCAATGCCGTCGAACCAGTCGTGCGGCGACAGGCTGATCTGCTTCGGATGCCGCCAGTGTTCGTAGCGGGCCAGCAGGCGCCAGTAGTGTTGCTTGAGGCGATTGAGCATGGCGGGGCAATTCAAAGTGACCTCAGACATACGGGACATGTGCCAGTGCGGGTGGGCGTACGCGCTGCGCCCGCCTCCGAATCCACCATTTCGAGTTGTGAATTTGTCATTGAATTAACCTAACCCGTCATCGCCCAGTACATGACGCGCCAGGAGTGAAGCTTCCACGGCTCGCGGCAGAGGGCGGCGACGGCATGGCGGCGCGCGATGGACAGGTTGCCAGCCTCGATGGCGTGACAGGCCCAGTTACGGAAGAAGTCGGCTGTGCTGGACGTGCCCACGAGTCGAGCCCGCAGGCGGTCGACATCGAACGGTTCGGCGATGCCCCGTCGGGCGTAGGCCTCGTGCATCACCTCTTCGAGGCGGCGGCACATCTGGTGGTAGTGGTTGAGACACACCGAGCCGAGGTGGCGGCGGTAGCTGTACATCGGACGCGGGATGTTGGCGAGCCTGCCCACTTCGGCAAGGCGCAGGTAGAGGTCGATGTCCTCGACGCCGTTATACCGCGAACGCCAGGCGCCGGCCTCGATGAGCGCGTCGCGGCGCATGACGGTGGTGGCGTGGACGATAGCGCTGCCGTCGCCGCGCAGCAGGGCGGCGTCGATGTCGGCGTGATCGGTGGGTGGCTGCTCGACGCCGGTGGGGCTGCCATAGGGATCCATGCGCCGCACCCAGCAGCCGACGGCGACGTGGTCGCGGTGACGGTCCAGAAAGGCGACCTGCGTTTCGAGTCGGCCAGGCGTACAGAGGTCGTCGGCGTCCATGCGGGCGATGAACTGGCCGCGGGCGACGGCCAGGCCATCATTCAACGCCCCGGCGATGCCGGTGTTGGGCCGGCTTATCACGCGGATAGGCTGGGCATCGCCATGCTCGGCCGCGGCGCGGCGGGCGTAGTCTTCGAGGATATGGCGACTGCGGTCGATCGAGCCGTCGTCCACGGCAATCAGTTCCCAGTCGTCGTAGGTCTGTTCAAGGATGCTGCCCATTGCCTGGTCGAGGTAGGCCTCGGCATTGTGGACGGGCATGAGGATGGACACGCGCGGTCCTGTGCGCGGCAGTTCAAGCGGCTCGTGCATGTCGGGAGGGCTGGGCATGGCGGTCGCTGTCCGGTGGCCGCGGCGTGGTATGGCGGGTGGCGGGCTCGGCGTTACAGTTTGCCGAATTGCTCCAGTCGGCATCATCGGCATAACCGGCCAGCCTCATGAGGGCGGTGACCGCGTTTTGAGGCTTCAGGGGTTCGAGTGTGCGGGCGGTGTTATCGGCCCCGCGCAGCGGCGCGAGCTGACCGTGCCAGGCGTCAGCCAGAGCGTCGGCCAGGGCGTCGACGTCTTCGACGGGAACAAGTCGCCCGTTGACGCCGGGGCGGACCAGTTCGTCAATACTCGCCCCGTCAGAGCCGATGACGGGCACGCCGACGGCCAACGCCTCGATGACGGTATTGGGCAGGTTGTCGCTGCGTGAGGGGAGCACGGCTGCTTCGGCGTGCGGGAGCACAGCGGCGAGTTGCTCGCGTGGCAGGGGACCGGTCCAGGTGACGTGCGTGCGGCCGCGCTCACCGAGGGGTTGCAGCAGGCGCTTGGCGTAGCCGGACTCGCACTCGCGGCCGATCAGAACCACGTGCAGGTCCGAGGCGCGCTCCCAGGCTCGCGGCAGGGCGTGGAGCAGAATGTCGGTGCCTTTGACGGCCGAGAGCAGGCCGAAATGCAACAGAAAGCGCGGTGGCAGAGCGACGCTGGTCAAAAGGTCGCTCATCGACGAAGGCTTGGCGAACTCCACCGGCGGCCGCACAACCTGGATGTCGATGCCGTAGTCGCGGCTGACGGCGTCGGCGACGAAGCGGCTGGGGGCGTAAACGCCATGGGCGCGGCGCATGCAGCGTCGCTCGAGGGCGGCGATCAGGAAGTTGTCGAGGTTCGGCATCAGCCCCGCCGCCCGTTCGCAGGCCTTGCGCGACCAGGAGCAGCGCACTAGGTGCCGCCGTCCTGGACGCCGCGGCACGAACAGGCCGCTGAGGCCCCAGTCGGCGCTTTGAACCAGGTCGAAGGGCTGCTCTTTGTGGCGATGTTCGAGCGCCCGGGCGAGGGCGACCGCGCCGCGAAGCTGTCGCAGCGTGACGCCGAACTTCAGTCGCAGCCGCCAGTGCGCGCCGAGCAGTCTTGTCAGCGCGTTGTTGCTCGGCGCCGCGTGTTCGACGCGCACGCCGTCGTGGTCGAGCACGCCCGCCGCGTCGGCCAGCGTGAAGATTTCCACCTCGTGGCCCATGCTTCGCAGGATGCGGGCCATGCGCGCGACATACGACGCCAGCCCGCCGCCCGTGGGGCTGTTGGTCACGAATTCGGGCGTGAGGAAGGCGATGCGTCGGGGCATGGCAGAGTCGATGGGTTTGAGGGTGTCTATGCGGCCCGCGTGGCGCGGGCTGGGGTGGGTGCGAAGGTTCGAATGTCGACGGCGGCCGGCTGGCGCGACGGGGCGAAGTGCACGTCGGGGTTCTGGTCCATCCACAGGCCCAGCACCAGCAGCAGCCACATGCGGCCGGACTGGTTGTCGCCGCGGCGGTGCGAGGCATACAGCGCTTCGAGGGCCGACGCCTTGAACAAGCGGCGCAGCGGCGAGGCGTTGCTGAGCATGAGGGCTTCAAGCCGGTCGCGCTGACGCGGGCTGGACATCCAGCGCGGCTTGGGGATGGCGAAGCCCTGTTTGGGCCGGTGAATGAAGCTCTCGGGCAGCACGCCGCCGAGCAGTCGCTTGAGCACGGGTTTGCCTTCTGGCTCCCCGTCAGGGCCCAGGGCGTGGCGCAGCGACGCGGGCATCGACGCGGCCAGCTCGACCACATGGCGGTCGACCAGCGGCGGGCGTGCTTCCAAGCCGTGCGCCATGGAGGCGATGTCAACCTTTGTGAGGATGTCGCAGGGCAGGTACGTCTGGTAGTCGAGGTATTGGGCGAAGTCGATGCGGCCCATGCGGCGGGCGCGGCGGCCGGCGTCTTCGAAAAGGCGGCACGACTCGGTCGCAACGTCGGCAAACTCGTCTCGCCACAGGCCGCGGCGCATGGCATCGGAAGTGTGCAGGAGCAATGACTGCCAGTCGCTCAGGTCGTGGCCGCCGCCGGGCAGGCGCGTGGCCAGGCGGCGTCGGATCGCGCCCATGGCCCAGAGCATGCCCATGCGAGGCCAGATGCGGTAGTAGTCGCGGGCCTGCCGCCACGACGCCTTGGCCATCCAGCGCAGGTAGGTGTCGTAGCCCCCGAACGCCTCGTCGCCGCCGTCACCGGTGAGCACGACGGGCACGGACTGGCGGGCGAAGCGCGAGACGAGATAGGTGGGTATGGCCGAGCTGTCGCCGTAGGGCTCGCCGTATTGCGCGACCAGATCGGGCAGCAGGTCGAGAGCGGCGTCGGTGACTGTCTGTTCGTGGAAATCGATGCGGCATGCGGCCGCGGCCTGGCGGGCGTGAGCCATCTCGTTGAACTGCGTGTCATCGAAGCCGATACCGAAGCCCATCAGCGGCCTGTCGCTGAGCTGGGAAGCGTGGTGGGCGATGAGCGTCGAATCGATTCCGCCTGAGAGAAACAGGCCTACGGGCACGTCGGCGATCAGGTGAGCCTTGACCGAGTCGTGGATGGCGGCCTCGATGCGCCCGAGCCATTCGTGCTCGTCCATGCGCGGCGCGGCGGTGAACTGAAGATCCCAGTAGCGTGTGGGCGGCGTGGTGAGGCGGCCTTCGAAGTCGACGATCGCGTAATGGGCAGGCGGCAGTTTGTAGACGTCGCGGTAGATCGTGTGTGGCGTGGGAATGTACTGGTAGCGCAGGTAGAGCTCAACGGCCAGTGGATCGCCCATGAGCGTCGCGTCGTCGGCCTGGCGCAAGGCGGGCAACTCGGAGGCGAAACTCAGCCGGCCTGGGCCGATGCGGTAGTGCAGGGGCTTGATGCCGAAGTGGTCGCGGGCCAGCAGGACGCGGCGGGCACGGAAGTCGGCGACGGCGAAGGCGAACATGCCCCGAAAGCGCTCGACGCAGTCCGGGCCCCACTGCTCGTAGGCGTGGACGATGACCTCCGTGTCGCAGCGGGTGCGGAACACGTGGCCCGCGGCGCGGAGCTGATCGGCCAGTTCGGCGTGGTTGTAGATCTCGCCGTTGAATGTGACCCGGACCGACTCGTCTTCGTTGGCCAGCGGCTGGCGTCCGCCTTCGAGGTCGATGATCGACAGGCGGCGGTGGCCCAGGGCGACGCGGCCGCGCACAAGATGGCCGCAGCCGTCCGGCCCGCGATGCGCCAGCGCAGCCGTCATGCGCTCAATGCGACGCTGGGCGTCGGTGCGTGATTGTCGGCCGATGATGCCTGCGATGCCGCACATGACGTCGTTCCAGAACGGTTACTTGGTGACGATGGCGCACAGGTGACGCCCGCCGCGCAGCCGTTCGCGAAACGTGCGGTTGTGCGGGAACGCGCGGGGTGAAAGCCGATCGAGCACCCGATGGGTCGCGGAGGCGACAATGCGTCCGATGGCTCGCGGACTGAGATCGGCCAGGGGCGGGATCGTGTCGCGCTGGAAGTCGGCGAAGTTCAGATTGTCGCAGAACAGCACGGCATACCCCTGTTGGCGCAAAAGTCCGCTCATCGACTCGGCCGTCAGCGAACGCATGTGCTGCACGCGGTGGAACTCGCTGTCGCAGAAGGGGCAGTAGACCATGTTCTGTTCGAGCTGCTCGGCGAAGGGCGTGGTGAAAATGGCGATGCCGCCAGGCCGCAGCAGGCGGTGGATGTCGGCCGTCACGTGATGCAGCGTCGCATCGTCAAGGTGTTCGAGCGTCTCAATGCAGGTGACCACATCGAAGCGGTCGGCCTCGAAGGGCGAGGGGAATCCGTCGAGCTGCGTGACACCCTGGAACCCGGGCTGTCCCTGCAGACGGGCGTTGACGTCGCGTACGGCATGGGTGCTGGTGTCGGCGCCGTGGACGCGTAGATTGCGGGTGCGGCTGCCCAGCAGATGGTCGATCAGGAAGCCGGGCCCGCAGCCGTAGTCGAGCACGTCGCCGCTCAGGCGTCCGGTCTTGGCCAGCAGGGCGACCACGCCGTGGCCGACCTGGTGGGAGAAATACTGCCGCAGGTGGTGCGGCCGCGAGCCCCAGTAGGACCAGAGGCGGTCGACGTGATCCGGCTGCCAGTCGGCCGGCTGCACGGTGCGGACGGCGCGGCGCGGATGGGGAGGCGTTGCGCTGACGATGACGGAGGCGGTGGTGGGGGACATGAGGGGGCGGCTCCGGGTGTCGGTAGGCATCACGCGGCCTTGTGCAGCATGTCGGCGGCGCGAGCGGTCCATTGGGTGATGAACTGACTGGTGAGCCGCGGTTCGTCGCACGGCGTCAGCCAGGGCACAGCGGGGTCGGGCAGACGGTAGAGGCTCAGTGATCCCTGCCGCATCAGCCAGTCGCATGCATCGTGCGTGTCGTCGTCGTCGCCGGCCGCGGCGATGAGATTGCACGGCCGCGTCGTGGCCAGCAGCAGACGCGGCGCGTCGCCGCGATGGGTCAGGGCCAGGTCGATGAGGGCACGCGGCGATGAAGCACGGTCGATCACGACGACGAGATCGACCGGCTGGTGATCGAGTGTTTGCTGCGTCCCCATTATCAGTGTGCGATTCGGCTCCACGCTCACCAGCGCGGCGAAACGTTCGGCGAGTGAACCGAGCACACGAATGCGCCGAGCCGGGCCCACCAATCCCGCAAGCGCCCAGCAGAGCGGTTCGGCAGGCAGGTCGGCGTGGTCGCCGCGAGACGCGCCGGGTAACGCGAACGTTTCAGGTGTCAGTGGAGCATTGATACCCAGGGCCACGCGCTGATCGGGACCGGCTTTGGCTCGATCGTGGTCGGCCTCATGGGTGGCTGGCGTCGCGGCTTGGCGGCTGATACACAGGCGACGACGAACATCATGCAGAGCGAAGCGCAGCCGCCGTGTGACGCCGGCGCGTGGCAGCGCGGAGCATGCTGTGCGGTGACGCGGCCGGGCATCCCATGCTTCAAGCTGCCGCACGATGCCCCGCCAGACCACCGCCGGGTGGTAGTCGCGCCAGAAGCGGTCAAAGGCGTTGGCGATGATGCGCTTGCGCTGGTTGTCCTGGGGCAGCCAGTGGCGGGTCAGTTCGATCGCCTCATCGATGGTGTCAAAGCCCAGGGCCTCGTCGCCGAGCTGGTAGAGCTGGCCCAGGCCGGTGCGGTTGTCGCAGATCTGCAGCACCCCCCACGCGGCGAGCATGAACGTACGCTGGTTAATCGGGCCGGTGGAGTTGTGCAGGTTCCAGCCGATGCGCGTCTGGCGGTAGAGACGTTCAAGGGCGCACTGCTCAATGCGGCCGCGTGGCCAGCCGCTGCCGTAACACTGCGCCTCGGGAAACGCCTGCACCAGCGCATCGAGCCGGGCCGCCCGCCACGGGGTGTATTCGCAGCACATTGAAATCGGGATCGGCCGCGGCGCGCGGATCAGGGCGTCGCGCTGCTCGCGAGGCGGCAGTTCCGTGGGGTCCACGAAAATCGGCAGGAAAGCCGTGCGGCGGCAGCCGAAACGCTCATACTGCCCGCGCGACGTGATGTTGCCGTGGAACGCGGCATCGAACGCGGCCGCGACCGGTTCGCTGGTGCCGGCGCTGGCTTCGGGATCGTCGAAGCTGGTGAAGACGTTGAACGTCGGCAGATAATCCAGGAACTCAGGATGAATATTGATGCCGTTGTAGTTCAGCAGCACGTCGCAGTCGGCCGCGGCTTCGCGCAGGCGGCGGTACATGTCCAGGAGGCGGCGGTCGCGGCGGCGCCACAGGTCGTCAAGCTGCAACCACGTCAGACGCGGACCGGGCGGATCGAGCGTGACGCAGAATCGCCGTACGTCGGCCGCACCCTCCGCCGCGGTGGCGACGTTGGCGTACCACCGCTCGGCCGCGGGTGACGCGACGCCGTGGGCCAGCAGGATTTTCAGACGGCGGCTCATCGCGCGGGCATGCTCCGGAGTCAGGCGGCCTTCTTTTGCCAAACGTTGTCAGGCACGCGGTACAGGCCGACCCACGAGTCCTGCAGGTGCAGGATGCGCCCGCAGATCAGGCCCTCGCGGTATAGCCGCTCCACGCCGGCGCACACCGACGCGATCCAGTCGAACTGGTGCGCAAGCTGCGGCGCGAAGTCGTGCCAGAGTATCAGCGATCCCGGCTGGCAGCGGCCCAGAATCTTGCGCGTGTCGTTGTAAACGAAGTCGGCGTCGTGGCAGCCGTCGATGAAGGCCACATCGATCGGGCCGTCGAATGGCTCGCGATCGGGCGACCAGGTCGCGGTGTTGGCCAGGATCTGTCGCACGTTGGTACAGCCAGCTTCGCGATACGCCCGGCCGATTTCATCGCAGGTCGGCGCGTACGTCACCGCCTTGCCGCCGTCGGCAATCTCTTCGGGCGGGATGTTGAGCGTGTGCACGATCGCGTGCAGGGCGTGCTTCGCCATCAGGGCGGTGGTCTCGCCGGCCGCGGTGCCGATTTCCACGATGGTCTTCGGCTCGCCATTGCAGCAGGCTGAGCAGATGACTTCCGCGTCGCGCACCCGTCGCTCGTTAAGGTCTTCGAGGTAGTCGAAGCGGTGCAGGTGCTCGATGCCGTCAAGCCGTGGGTCATGCCACCAGCCCATCGCCAGCTTGAGGCACGCCAGGTCGCGCACTTCCAGCGTGTTGCGCCGCACGTGGTGGAGCGGGTCGGCCGTTGGCCGCAAGAGTCCAAAGCGGTCGAGCAAGGTGTAGAACATGACGTCAATCTCTCAAGCAGCCAGACGTGTTCCCATACTGTTCTGCGATATGCGTCGCGGGCGCAGTACGCGGGCGGGTATGCCGGCGACGATGACATTCGGTGTGGCGATATCCCGCGTGACCACCGCACCGGCCCCGACGACCACGCCGTCAGCAATGCTCGCGCCCGGCAGGATGATTGCGCCGATGCCGATCCAGACGTGGTTGCCGATGGTCACGGGGCGGTTGAGGTTGCCGTCGCTCATGCGCGGCACGTCGGGGTCGTGGCCGGCACTGGTGATCTTCACGCCATGGGCGATCATCACGTCGTCGCCGATGGTCACACCGCCCGACCCGTCAATGAACACGCCGCCGCCGCAGGTCACGCGATCTCCCATGGTCACATGGTCGGGATGCGCGATCGTCGTGTCGCGCAGGTAGCCGCCGCGGCCGCGTCGCGCCAGGCGCAGCGTGTGGCTGGTTTCGCGCAGCCGCCACCGCAGGCCGTTGGGGCGACCTTCCGGCAGCTTCACCAGCAGCCGATGTGCGAAGTCACTTTTAAGCAGGCGGTACCACATCGTGTCGTTCACGCTGCCGCCCGTTGCGGGGCGGCCTGTGGGTCGGTCTGCCAGCCGATGGCCGGTTGCAGCTTGCTGCGGATCGGATCGCTGGCGTAGGCGAGGTTGGTGTTGGAGGTTTGTTCGACGCGCAGGGGCAGCCAGAGACCGGCCCCGAGGCACGAACGGACGTTGTAGATGCCGGCCTGCACCACCAGGGCGTATGGCCGCGGCGCGAGCAGGTGGGCGGGAATCGTCGCGGTCGAGATGTAGCGGCCCGGCTGCATCGTCGGGATCGCGGCCGCCCGCTCGTCGTGGAAACTGCGGATCAGCAGATCGTTGTATTCGTCGCACACATCGAGATAGACGCGCAGCCCCGTCGTGGGGCGCAGGACGTCATAAGTGAGCGTCACATGCAGTGGCGAACCGTTGCCGACGGTGTCGCAGGCGACGCCTGCCGAATTGCCGCCTTGTGTGAGTTGCACGTCAATCAGTCGGAAACTCTCGTCGGATGGCAGGGCGGCGATCTGTCGGCGCAACTGATCCAGCGGCACCAGCGGCCGGGCGGCCTGGAGGTAGCGCTGCGTCACCGTGTCGGCATCGGCGTCGTCCACCAGTCGGCCGTTGTCCAGCAGCACCGCGCGATGGCACAGCGAGCGGACCGCCTTGATGTTGTGGCTGACGAAGAGAATGGTGCGGCCCCCGCGGGCGGCGTCGCCCATCTTGCCCAGGCACTTGCTCTGGAAAGCCGCGTCGCCCACGGCCAGCACCTCGTCAACCAGCAGAATTTCCGGCTCCAGGTGGGCCGCGACCGCGAAGGCCAGGCGGACGTACATGCCGCTGGAATAGCGCTTCACCGGCGTGTCGATGAAGCGGTCGATTTCGGCGAAATCGACGATGGCGTCGAATTTGTGGCGGATTTCACCGCGGCGCATGCCGAGAATCGCGCCGTTGAGGTAGATGTTCTCACGCCCCGTCAGCTCCGGATGAAAGCCCGTGCCGACTTCCAGCAGGCTGCCCACGCGCCCGCGCAGCGTGATCGCCCCGCGCGTCGGCGGGGTGATGCGCGACAGCAGCTTCAGCAGCGTGCTCTTGCCCGCGCCGTTGTGGCCCACCAGGCCCACGACTTCACCGGGCTGTACGGTGAGGTTCACGTCATCGAGGGCCCAGAAGTGCCGCTGCGCCTGCGTCGCTTCGCGGCCGCGCAGTTTCGCCCAGCCGCGCCCCAGGGCATCGTAAACCGCCTCGCCGAGCGTCGGCTCGTTGCGATGGCTGGCGCCCAGGCGGTAACGCTTGCCCAGGTTTGCGATCTCGATGGCCGGTTCACGCATCGTCGTCTCGACTCTCCCTCGGCGCTTACACCACGTCGGCGAAACGCTTCTCCACGTGCTGGAAATAGATCAGGCCCACGAGCACCAGCGTGCCGCTGACAGCAACGGACACCGCCCAGGCCGGCACATCCAGCGGCTGGCCGAGCACCGCACTGCGGAAGCCCTCGATCACGCCGCCCATCGGGTTGAGCAGCAGCAGCGGCCGGTACTGGGCCGGCACGATCGTCGGCGGATAGATCACCGGGGTCACGAAGAACCACACCTGCACGAGAAACGGCACGACGTGGCGAAAGTCGCGGTACGAGACGGTCAGACTCGCCATCGCCAGGCCTACGCCCAGCACGGCGAGGATGGTGGAGAGCACCAGCAGCGGCAGCAGCAACAGGGCGGTGGTGAAGGGCACACTGTAGAAGACCATCATCCCCAGCAGGACGGCCAAGCCGATGACGTAGTCGACCAGCGGAGCGCCGACGGACGCGACAGGCACGAGCAGCTTGGGAAAGTAAACCTTGCGCAGGATGCCGGCATTGGCCACGAGGCTGTTGGTCGAAGCGGTGACCGACGCGGCGAAGAAAGTCCACGGCAGAAGACCGGCGAACAGGAAGACCGGGTAAGGCACGCCGGCGTCCATGCGGCCGGCCACGCCCAATAGCTTCCCGAAGAAGGCGTTGAGCACGACCATCGCCACGACCGGCTGAATGACCGCCCAGGCCGCGCCAAGGGCCGCCTGCTTGTAGCGCACCTTGACGTCGCGCAGCGTGAACAGCCACAGCAGATCGCGGTAGCGCCACAGCTCGCGCAGGTCGGGCAGGCCGGCGGCCTGGCGGACGCGGATGTGCAGCGTCGGCGGGTCCGGGCTGCGTGAAGACGCGATGGCGGCGGAGGCGTTCACACTTCACTCCAGGGCGAGGAGGGGCTCGCGGCGCGGGGCGGCCGCTGGCCGGCAGGGCCGTCCCAAACGGCACAAACGTCATCGTCTGGATAATCGGCAGACTTAACCGCCCCGCGGATCGGATTTTGTCAGTGGTCGCGGATATCGGCCGCTGGGTTATCGGGCGCGATGCCGCGGCGGGGCGGCCGGGGGTCGCGACGGCGGACCGGTTATAGTGGACGCATCCACGGTCGGTGATGCCGCTGACCATCGATATGTTCACGGAGAACAGTCATGCTGCTTCAGGACAAAGTTGCCGTCGTGACAGGCGCGGCGCAGGGGATCGGCAAAGGGATCGCGGAGGTGTTCAGCCGCGAGGGGGCGACGGTGATCGTGGCCGACCTTCAGGAGAAGAAGGGCGAAGAGGCCGTGGCGGAGATTGCGAAGAAGACCGGCCAACCCGTGAGGTTCCGCAAGCTGGACGTGTCGGACGAGCATGCGATCGGACCCTTCGTGAGCGGGGTTGTGAAGGACTTCAAACGGATCGACGTGCTGGTCAACAACGCGGCCGTCCAGGACTGGGTGCCATTCCTGGAGACGACGCTGGCGACGTGGGATCGGCATTTCGCGGTGAATACGCGGGGGACGTTCATGATGTCGCAGGCGGTGGCGAAGGTGATGGTCAAGCAAGGGGGCGGGAAGATCATCAACCTGTCGTCGGATTCAGGTCTCGCGCCGTTGCCGGAAGGCGCGATCGCTTACTGCGCGACCAAGTCGGCCATCATCGCGATCACGCGGAACATCGCGAAGGAGCTGGGGCGGCATAAGGTGTACTGCAATGCGATCTGCCCCGGGGCGATCATGACGCCGACGACGGAGCGATTCATGCAGAAGAGCTGGGAGCCGAACCAGAACCCCGAGGCGTGGGCGCAGGCGGCGGCCCTGCGGAAGGTGGGGTATCCGGAAGACATCGGCCGCGTCGCCCTCTTCCTGGCCAGCTACCTGTCCGACCACGTCACCGGCGAACACATCCTCGTCACCGGCGGCGACCTGATGAGCCAGTGAGGGATTGGCGATCGACGGTATTCGATTGCGGATTTCCCACGACGCCGCTCAGAAGATCGCGATCGGATTGAACAGCGACCCCGTCGCGCCGGGCAGGCGCAGCGGGCTGGCGACGACCATGAACTCCCAGCGCTTCTCCTGTTCGCAGACTTCGACGAGTTCTTCGAACTGGAGACTGTCGGCGCAGACCATGCCCATGGCGACGATCTGCAGCAAGTGGATGGGGTAGGCGATGCCTTCGACGTTGCTGGGCACGGTTTCGCCGTCGCCGTCGGGGAGGAAGACGGCCACCTTGCGCTCGTGGAGGAGGCGCATGGCGGTGGCGTGCAGGCCGGCCATGCCTTGGCCGGAGTAGCCGGGGTTCCACGCGCCCAGCTCCAGCCGCCGGCGATGGTGGCCGGTGCGGAAGACCATGATGTCGCCCTCGCCCAGGCGCACGCCCTGGGCCTTCTCAGCGGCTTCGAGTTCTTCCGCCGTCACCGCGTCGCCCAGCTCCAGCCACTCCACGCCGCGCAGGCGTGGAATGTCCAGCAGCACGCCCCGCCCCACGATGCCGTGCGCGAACGCGGTGATGTCCTGGACCGTCGCGCCATGCTCCGTGACCGCGCTCGCCGGCTTGCCGTTGTAGAGCCTGCCCTGGTAGCTGACGTGGCAGAGAGCGTCCATGTGCGTGAAGCAGTCGCCGTGGAACTCACTGTCCAACCGGTCCGTGGCGAAGCGCGGCTCGCCTTCGGGCAGGCCGGTCTGGTGCCACGCCAGCATGCGGTGCTCCGCCGGGCTGGGATTGTCCGGTCCGGCGACGGTGTTCACCGGGATCGCCAGCGACACCGTCCGGCCGGACCGCACCAGCCTGGCGGCGGCGGCGATGTGTTTGGGGGTGATGTAGTTGAGCGTGCCGCGCTCGTCGTCGTCGCCCCAGTGTCCCCAGTTGCAGACGCGCTTGAAAAGCTTGTCGAACTCGGCGGCGGACATGGGTGCGGCGGGGCTCTTGGGTGAATTCATGAGGCGTCTCCTGAAAGCAGGCCGCCGTGGCCGGGGCCGCGCGGAATGACGGGCCAGATATCGACGACCACGTCCTTCTCAACGACGTGGTAGACATCGAACATGTTGATGGTTGACGGCGAATAGCCGGGGATCAGCTCGACGGTGTCGCCCAGTTTCAGCGGGCAGCGTTCATCGACATCGAACAGCGCGTGTTCCTCGTGGAAATCGCGTGCTTTATAGAACGGGTACGGCTTCATCGGTGTGCCCGCCTCATCCACGCAGATCGACTTGCTGCCGCAGTCCAGCACCAGCGTCCGCCCCTGCTGCACGACGACTGTCGTCAGCACCGTCAGCGCGTGGGCGAAGCCCGACACCAGGTTGCCGTGGAACATGTCCATCAGCAGGTACGAGCCGGCCTGAAGCTCGGTGACGCGCGGGTCGGCTCCGGTGAACTCGTATGTGCCCGTGCCCCCGCACGACACGATCTCGCAGGCCAGGCCCGCCCGCTTGAGGGCGTCGATCACCTCGCCCACGTCGTCCATCGCCTTGCGGGCCTTGGCGATGCGGGCGTCGCGGTCTGGCTCGGTCATGCAGTGGCCTTCGTAACCTTGCAGGCCACGGAAGCGGATGTTCCTGAGCTTGGCGATGTGCTTGGCGAGCGTCACGGCGTCATCAACGCGCCGCACGCCGCCGCGACCCATGCCGACATCGACTTCGATGATGACCTCGATCCTGCTCCCGGCCGCGCGGGCCGCCTGGTCCAGGGCGTCGCAGTGGCGCGGATCATCGACAGCCACCGCGATGCGCCCGTGTCGGGCTGCCTGCGCGAGGGCGGCGACCTTCTCGCGGCCGACGACCTGGTTGGCGACGAGCACGTCGGCGATGCCCGCCCGGCTCATGACCATCGCCTCCCAGACCGTGGCGGTGCATACGCCGATCGCCCCGGCCTCGACCTGCATGCGGGCGAGTTCGACGCACTTCTGGCCCTTGATGTGCGGCCGCAGGCGAGCGGGTTGGCCCGCCATCCGCCGCATCATCTGCGCGAGGTTGCGCTTCGCCGCGTCGAGGTCGAGCACCAGCGCCGGCGTCACAAGCTCCGACCGCCGCCGCCCGATCGCCGCCGCATACGTCTGCCGCATCCGCTGCCATCGCTGGTCGGTCATCGGCCGCCTCCTGAGTGGAGCGGTATTGTCGCAGAGAAGACGTTGAGGGCAAGACAGCCGACCTTGCGGCGCACGGACGGGCGGCCCTCAGAGCATGCGCCTGCGGCGCAGGACCATCGCGCCCAGCATCAGCGGCGTCACCGTCGCCGGCTCGGGAATGATCGCGCCGCCGCCCCCGCCGGTGAGCATCGCGATGAACGGATTGATGTCCTCGGTGTTGATGGCGAAATCCCAGTTCAGGTCGCCGTAGCGGACGCCCGCGGCGTCGCCGCCCAGGGCGGCGATGAAGGCGTTGATGTCTTCGGTGTTGACCAGGCCGTCGCCGTTGTAGTCGCCCTCGACGCCCTCGACCAGGCCGGCGCCTTCGTTGAGGAAGGCGTCGAAGATGATGCCGTTGGCGTACTGGCCGCCGGCGGCCGAGAAGTGTTCGCCGTCATAGAAGTAGTTGTTGGCCATGTAGAAGGCCTGATCGCCGGCGACGTCGTGGATGTTGATCCACCCGTAGCCTTGGGCGGCGGCCAGTTCGCCGATAGCGTCGGTGACGATCTGCCGCTTTTCGGTCATGCGGGTCGTGCCGAAGAGCAGCCACTCGGCATCGGGCGCGACAGCCGCGATGCGCGTGATGAAGTTCTGGATTTTCGTCTTGTAGCCAGTGGTTCGATGCGAGTAGTCGGTGTCGTTGCCGCCGATCCAGAGCATAATGAGGTCCGGCTGCAGGTATTGCACCTGTTCTTCGAGGGTCCAGTTTCGGCGGAGGAACTCGTCGATGCCCCATTTGGGGTTGGCGGCCTGGTGCAGGCGGACGCCGGGGGCGTCAGGATCAAGCGGCGTGTTGTTGGCCCCGAGGATGGTGAGCGGCGCGTCGTCGAGCGTCTCGAATTGAAGCGACTGCGTCGCTCCAGCGGGGAACTGGTAGGTCCAGGTGGCGACATGGTCGACGGCCGCGGCGGTGTCCAGTTCGGCGATCAGGGCGCCGTCGGCGTCGCGGATGTTCACCCGGCCGCGCCCAGGGCCGGCGACGTAGCGCATTTCGATGGCGGGTCCGACCAGGTTCCATGTGGCGCTGAGGCCGGCGGTCTCGGCGTGGCCCCACAGGCCTTCCATGTCCCAGTGCGGCTCGATGTCAAACTTCCGCTTGCCCAGAAGCCAGCCGTCGCTGAAAACTGCGTTGGTGTCGGGGCTGAAAGCCTGGTAGCCGTGGCCGGCATCGCCATACTGGGCCTGCATCGACTGGCGGAAGTAGGTCAGCCAGTTGCCGGGGTAGAAGCTGAGACTGTCAGCCAGCACGAGGATGTTCGCCTGGCCGCCGCCGTTGAGCACCGCCTTGGTGTCCGCCAGGGCGGTGTCAAGGTTGAGTGTCGCGGCCGCGAAGGCGGAAGAACCGCACCCGATGCAGGCCCAAGCGGCCGCGGCCGCCAGGAGGACGCGAACTCGCGCGGTCCGCGATGCGGCCGGGCGCGGTGATCGATGGAAATACAGCATGCCCACCCTCAAATTCAGAGAAACCCCGCAGGGAGCGTACCACGGACTTTGGGCAAGTCAATGGTAAATCGGACCATCCCTGGGGCATAGGCTCTCATGCCGTCAAAGGGTAGTCCTGAATAAAAGGCCCGGCCGAAGCCGGGCCACACGAAATAGGAGCAGTCCGTCGGCCCGCAGGTGGCTGGGGCTATCCGTGTCGGTGTCAATGCCGTCGGCGCAGGCTCGCCAGCCCGCCGATCGCCAGCAGGCCGAAGCTCGCCGGCTCGGGGATGATCGCGCTCTGTCCGCCGCCGGTGAGGATGATGATGAACGGGTTGATGTCCTCGGTGTTGATGACCGCGTCGTTGTTGGTGTCGTACACCACCGGATCCACGCCGTACTGGGTCTGGTACTGGCCTGGGTTGGTCAGCGCCAGGATGAACGGGTTGATGTCCTGGGTGTCCACCGTCCCGCTGCCGTCGAAGTCGCCGGGCAGGTGGGCGGCGGCGACGGGCACCTGGAAACTGACGTTGTCGATGGCCACGGCGACCTGGTCCGCGGGCTTGCCGCCCCAGAGCCAGAAATATTCGTGGGGCTCTGAATAGGTGTAAAGCGCAATCTGGATGTAGTAGTAATCGTAGGTCTGGTCGAGCGGGAAGCTGCCGTCTTTGTAGATGTCCAGGACAAAGTCCGACTCGCCGCTGGCGTACATCCAGACGCCATCGGACAGACGCCCCCACTCGACGTTGGGATTCTCAGGTAGATAGTCGGTCTCGGGCGCTCCATTGCCCATGTGGTGCCACTGCTGCTGGCTGTTAAAGTTGGGCATGTCGTAAAGCAAGGTCGCACCGGTCGGGGCCACGGGGCCGCTGCGGTCTTCCCATGAGGGCAGATCGCCGGCGTTCAGGCCGTATACCTGGCCTCGAAGAATCTGGGCCGTCCCTTCCAGATCGTAGAAGTTCGGATCGTTGGGATCGGCCACGCCCTGCCAGTAATGGAAGTAGTAATCAAAGTCGATCTGGGCGGTGCCGGTGGTCTGGTTAGCGGGCGCCTCAATGAACATGCCCATGTGGCCTCGGAAGCTTGCGCCTTCGAGGATGCCGGTGGGTTGCCCGTCGCGCTGGACTATCGTGCGGTTTTCCGGTGCGGGGTCTTCGCCCAGGGCGTAGGCCGCCCGTGGGTCATCCCAGGTGCTTATGCCCCAGGCACCGATCCAGCGGCCAAGGTCGGTGAAGGGAAGGCCCGTGTCGGCGTCACTGCCCCCGGGGTGAAACTGCCACGAACGCACGGCCTGGGTGCCGGCGTCGACTTCGGCGGCCGTGAGCGGTGAATCCTCCACCTTGATGAATCCCAGGTCTTCGCCGGCCGTGCCGAAGCCGCTCCCCTCGAATGTTGAGGCCTCGGGGCTCAGGAGGTTGGGTGAAAGGGCGGCCGACGCGGTTGAGACCACGAAAAACACAACGGCTGCGGTGCAGGCAAGGATTCGAGTCATAGTTGGCCTCTCAACCATTTGCTAATACGATACTTGTGTAGATTTTGGCGTGGCGGCTCAGCCGCCCGGGTGGTTCTCTGTGCAGAGAACAGCAGGCGGCACGTCGGGCCGGATCTCACATTTTCGGCCCACTTTCAATTTACACCGCGTTCATGACGTGTCATTGACAATTTACGCCATCCAATTGACGATAGGCGGAAAAAGTACACATGACCTCAACCTGCCCGGGTGCCATGAGCGAACAGGGCAGCGGAGCACGAGCATGCGTAAGCGGGTGGTGTTGGGCTTCTGGAGTTCGACGTTTGAGGATCGCGATGCCATGGAGGGCGTGGGCGAGTATGTGCGGCAGCGATCGCACTGGATTCTCGATGTGTGCGCCCAGCTCATGCATGAGGCGACGGATCTGCTGAGGCCGGAGGTGGACGGCGCGATCATCAACGTCCAGGGTGAGCATATTCCGCCGGTGGTGGCGGCTCGCGGTCTGCCGGTGGTGAATGCGGCGACGGCGGCGGAGCAGCCGGTTCGGCCGCTGGTGGCGGTCAACAACGATCTGGTGGGCCGGCTGGCGGCCGAGCACCTGCTCGAGCGTGGCTTTCGCCATTTCGGCGTGGCGGGCATGCGGGCGGCCAACCGTTTCGCCTTCGAGCGCGGCCGCAGCTTCATCGACACTGTCGCGCGGGCCGGTTGCGCCGTCGATACGCTCGAACACGAAGACCATTACTACGACTGGAACCAGGCGCCGTCAGAACTGGCCGGCTGGCTGGTCGCGCTGCCCAAGCCGGTCGGGGTGTTCACCTGCTTTGATGTGCGGGCTCGGCACGTGGTGGACGCTTGCCGTGAGCTGGACATCGCCATTCCCGAGCAGTTGGCGGTGGTCGGCGCGGGCAATGACACGCTGGTGTGCCGACTGGCGGAAGTGCCGATCAGCAGTGTGGATCTGAATTCGTTCCGGCGCGGCTATGAGGCGGCGCAGATGCTCGACCGCCTGATGGACGGCCAGCCCGTGCCGCCCGAGACGCGCATCGACCCCGTGGGCGTCGTGACGCGCCGCTCAACGGACGTGCTGGCCATTCGCGATCCGGTGGTGGCCCAGGCGATCGGGTACATCCGCCGACACGTCGATCAGCCGCTGCAGGTCGAGGACGTGCTGGGCGAGGTGCCGGTGTCGCGTCGATCGCTGGAAAGACGCTTTCGTGAGGAACTGGGGCGATCACCATCGACCGAGATCTGTCGCCTGCGTTTGATGAAAGCCCAGGAGTTGATGGCCCGCACGGACTTGAACATGGCCGAAATCGCCGCGATGTCGGGCTTTGCCGACGCAGTCCGCTTCAGCCGCACATTCCGACGCGAGCTTGGCATGACGCCCACCGCTTGGCGCGAGCGGCGGCGCGGCGTGCAACGTCTGCCCGAGCGGCGTGACCCGCTGGAGGACAAGTCGTTGTGATGCCTGTCGCGCCAACAGCCAGCGCAGACGTCCCCGGGGAAAGCGGCCCTGTTCGCCGTGGTGGTGTGATGAGAGCCCGCAGGCGCGAACGCCCACCGTCAAACAGCAAGCCCCGCGGAGGATGGCGCCTCGGCGGGGCTTGTGATCAAGCGGGTGACGGGGTTCGAACCCGCGACATACAGCTTGGGAAGCTGTCACTCTACCAACTGAGTTACACCCGCAAGAGCGATCGGACGGGCCGATCGGCTGCGTTATTGTTCGTCCGCCGCACGCGGTGTCAAGCGGCCTGTCGGGCGAACCCCTGGAGGGTCAGATCCAGACCGTGACGAACAGGGCGGGCTCGGCGTTCTTTTCCTGAAGCATGCCGACGGTCGTCGTGGCGAATTTCACCTCGTAGTCGGGATGTCTTTCAAGCCACTCGTTGATCTGGGCGTCCATGTGCTGGATGCCGTCAGGTCGGAGCTTGGCGAAGAAGGTGCGCACGTGGCTGGCGCCTCGGCCGGTGGCTTTGGGCTGGCGTCGCCAGACCTCCTCCTCGCGACCACCGGCCTTACCGAAGTGATGGATCTGGGTCTTTCCAGCGGCACTCTTATCGGCGGGGGCCAGGTCCAGCGGCGTCAGGGCGTCATCGGCTGGGCTGTGATCCTCGTCGTCGATCTCAATCTCGTCGATGGGGATCGCCGCATCGAGAAGCTGCTTGTCGTCGATGGGCCGTCGGCCCTGGTGCTTGGTGGTCATGATCGGGGTCTCCGCAACGATCGGCCCGAGAGGGCGGTCAAAAGAAGTGCAGGTCGCATCATGATGATAGCAGCGCCGGCCGTCGACTCCAAGGGCGCGGCGACGCGGTTATTCGTTCAACCAGCGTGCCAGGCAGCCAGGCGACAGGCCGCCCGGAAGCGCGTCCAGGGTTAGAGCATGCGCCCGCCAGCGCATCGATCGCAGCCGCATGCAGAGCATCAGACCACGGAAGTCCCGTGTGCGGACAGCGAGCAGCCGCTGATGATCTGTCCACTGGAGGGCGAGGCAGCGGCCCCCGTCGACGCGAACGACCGATCCGCGATGGTCGGTCAACGAGCCTTGGAAGCGCAGGTAGCGGCGACGGTGGGGCGGCAGGGCGTCGCCGACCATGGCGCCGGCCGCCAGCCAGCATGGTGGCGGGTGCGGCAGACGCATGGCGGTGAGCGGATGGCGTGTGGGCGTCGTGTGTGATTGCTCGATCAGCCAGTCATAGTGACTGCCGGTGCGGGTGCGGTGGCGGAGGATGACGGTGGCCAGGTTATGCATCGCGGTGCTCGCCGTGGCGCGTTGCGGACGTACGGAGGCCGACGACCGGGGACGATTCACGATACCATGAGTTGGCCGACTTACCGCCGCCCGAGCCACGCCGCCGGGCCAGACGCGTGAGCTTTGAAACACCGACAGGGGCAGTCCGATGAACCAGTTGACGACTTACGTGACGAGCGATGCACGCAGCCGGAGCAGCAGCGGTCGCAGGGTTCGACCGGCGGGGCGACGCGGGGTTCTGATGCTGCTTGCGGCAGCGTTGATGGTGACCGCCTGCACGGTGCCGAACACGGTGCTGCGCAAGCGGGCAGATCAGGCGTCCGCGGATGGACAACCGCAGAGGGCGCAGACGCTGCTCGAGCAGGCGCTGGAGCAGGATCGCACGGACTGGCAGGCGCACCATGCTCTGGGGCGAATTCTGCTGGAAAGCGATCCGCTGGGGGCGCAGCTTCATCTCGAGCGTGCCTTGACCCTGCAGCCGGCCGGCCCCCAGACGCCGGCGATGACCGAGGCTTTGGCGGAGGCCCTGTATCGGCAGGGCAAGCACGAGCAGGCGCTGGCGCTGCTCGAACAGGCGATCGACGAGCAGCGGATCGCGGAGGCGTACCTGCGGTTGGGGCGGTATGCAGCGACGATCGGTGACGCGGATGGGGCGGTGCTGGCTTTCCGTCAGGCGGCGGCGGTCGCCGAGGCGGACGACGTCGAGCCCTACATGGTCATGTGGCGCTACTACGAATCGATCGGCGACGCGGGCAACGCGCTCAGATCTTTGCGCATGGCATACGGTCTGCGGCCCGATGACCCAATGCTGGCACTGGCGCTGCGGCGTTACGGCATTGTGCCCGGTCCGACGGCGGCGCTGCCGCCGCAGCGGTGATCGGGTTGCCATGGATGCGGGAGGGGCCCGCTGTGGGCGGGTGTGATCCAGCCTGATGAGCCGGCGTGGGGGCGTCAGCTCGGGTAGTCGGCCTTCTGCTGCCAGTCGAGTTCATAGCTGCCGGGAATGCCGTGGTATTCGCGGGGGAAATCGTAATCCTTGCGCAGCGGGTGACCTTGCCAGTCTTCGGGAAGCAGAATACGGCGCAGGTCGGTGTGGCCCTCAAAGACGAGGCCGAACATGTCGAACGCCTCGCGCTCGTGCCAGTCCGCCGCGGGCCACAGGTCCATCACCGAGGGGACGCGAGGATCGGCGCGATCCACGTAAACCTTGACCGCCAAGTCGTGGCGATGCCGCGTCGAGTAAAGATCGTAGACGACGCAGAGCTGTTCCTCGGCGACATAGTCGACGCCGCTGAGGCAGCGGAGCCAATCGAAGGCCAGAGCCTCGTTTTGCCGCAGATATTCGGCGATCGGCCGCCAGGCGTCGGCGGTGGTATGAATCCGCGGATGCTTGTCGTCGGGCAGGGCGGCCGTGATCGCCTGACCGAAGTGGGCGGCGAGCTGGTCGGCGATCTGAGCGGTGCTGGCCATGGGGCGGCGTCCTCGACAGTGGAAGCGTCTGGATCGTCTGGCGGCGAATGCGCTGCGCGGTGAAGCCCGTGGATGGTAGCCCAAGCGGCTGGGGCGCTCAATTCAAGGCCGGTGTGGGGATGATCCGGGGCTGTTGGCGTCAAGCCGTCAACAAACCTGCTGCGCAAAAAATACGCCCCGACACGGGTCATGCCGGGGCGTCGGTTCAGTATGGAGGCTGTTGCGTGGTCAGCCCTTGGCCCAACCGGTCTGGACACTCAGTGACGGCGGCGGGTGATCAGCACCGCGCCCAGAGCCATGAGGCCGAGGGTGGCGGGCTCGGGAACGTAGGTCACGTCAATCCGCACCAGCTTCTTCTGGATGAACGCCAGCGACAGGTCCGGAGCCAGGGCCTGGAGCGTGTTGTCCAGCGACAGATACACCTCGGAGAGCTGCGCTTCGCTCACGTCGGCGGAAACCGTCAGATCCCAGATGCCGAAGTCGCCGATGGAAGGCGGTGTGACGGTGAAAGTCAGGCCGTTCGAATCGGTCCCCAGGACGTTAAAGCCGTCGCTGTCGGCCGAGATGATGAGGCCCATGCTGACCTGGGCCGCGGCGCCGGCGCCGAGCAGGGCGTAGTCGCCCAGCTCGCGGACCGTGATGGTCTGAATCCACTGGCCTTCGGGCGCCTCGATGAGCATTTCCAGCAGTGCGGAGGTGTTGTCGCTGCCCGGGGCATCGGCGGCGAACATGGTCGGCCGGAAGATCAGCGTGCTGGTGCTGACGAACAGGGGGCTCTCGTACAGCGGCTCCCCGTCGTCGGGTGTGGCGGTGGTTTCGGTCACGTCGACGAAGGTCGCCTCGCCCGGGCCTCCACCGAAGGTTCCGTGGTTGACCGACGCCAGCACGATCGAGCTCATGCCCCCCATCAGGATCACGACAATCAGCATCTTCAGAGTTTGTTGCGTTGCACGCATCGGTGCCTCTCCTGCTTTGAAAACCGGGCCACCTTGGCCCATCCCATCCGTGTGAACTCCGATGACCGTTGGCCCGGCAGCCCCACTTCTTGCCGGCGATCACCACGCACGTGGGCGGTTCCTGGCAGCGTGCTCGCATGCCTCCGGGCCGGATTCCGCCACATGGGCGAAGGGCCTGTCGGCGTCGCGCTCGCGCTGCCCGGGCCGTCCCCGGTTTCTCCCCTCCGGGGTCGGCGTCAGGCTGGGTCAAGTTGACCCAAACGCACCGAGTCTCAAACGACTCTTGCGGGCTCGTCCTGTGTTCGCTGGTGGTGGTTGGGCCACGACAACGCGCACAGGCAGTGCCCGTAACTCAAACTATTGGGAAACAATGAACATGACGCCGGTTGCGTCATATTCCTGCCACCCCTCTCTCGCCCTCCGAGGTGTGTTCCTGGCGGAACACGCGAGCCTAGCGGCCCGCCTTTCTCCTCTCCGGGCTCCCCATGCGTGAGGAGGCGGCGAAGTACCCGGCATGCGGCCGGATACCCATACACTATCAGCGATCCGCAAGGACCGCCTTTAGTCAGATTGTCGTTCGCAGGCGGCGCCTTGTCAACAAAAAAAAGCTGGCCCCGCACACCATGGTGCCGACTCGTCGAGCGGAAGTCGACATGCCATACCGCTTGTTAGTAATTGCAGTAAATGGCGTTAAATTAGTTCTGCCGCAATCTTTTGAGCCGTCGCCCGTGGAGAGGGTCGGCTGACACGTCGAAATCAATTCGCTGTGGGCGCGGTCCTGGTGTCCGGTATTCTCCCCAGTTTGCCATGTCCGCACGCCCGGCGTCGATGGGCGGGTGGCTGGATGGCGGGGTCACACGGCCGCGGGTGTGGGCGTGGGCAGATCATGCTGGCTGGCGGCGGTCCGGGCGCCTTTGGGCAGGCCGATGGTCTGCGACTGAATCTTGTCCTGCAGACGCATGATGCCTTCGATCAGGGCTTCGGGCCGGGGCGGGCAGCCGGGGACGTATACATCCACGGGCACGACCAGATCCACGCCCTTGACCACGTGGTAGCCATGCTTGAAGTAGGGTCCGCCGCCCACGGTGCAGGCGCCCATGGCGATCACGTACTTGGGATCGGGCATCTGGTGGTAGAGCCGCCGCACGCGCGAGGCCATCTTGTAGGTGACAGTGCCGGCCACGATCATCAGGTCGGCCTGGCGCGGCGTGGCGCGAAATGCGCCGGCACCGAAGCGGTCGACGTCGAAGCGCGAGGCGGCGAAGGCCATCATCTCGATCGCGCAGCACGCGAGGCCAAATGTCATCGGCCATACACTGCTCTTGCGAGCCCAGTTGATCGCCCAGTCAAGGCTGGTGACGATCAGGCCTTCTTCAAACCGGTTCTCGATCCAGCTCATGGCAGTTCCTTGCGCCTGACGTCGATGCGTGGCCGCCCCGCGGCCGCCCGCGCAGGTCGGTGCAATTCTAGGAAACTGCGGCATGGATGACGAACCGGGCCCACGATCCGAACCGGGCCCGCCCCGCGGCCGCACGCCACGGACCGGGCGTGTCCGATAAAGAGTCAAGGGCCGCTTGCGGGCCGGTCGATGGCAGAAACAGCCGTCCGTCGTCCGTCGCGGCGGACGTATCGGGCCTGCGGGAGCAACCCTCGATGTCCACCCTGACCGCGCCGGAACAACAACGCCTCAACGACCTGCTTACCGCGGCGGGCCAGTTGCTCGTCAAGACCGGTCGCTCGGAGGTCACCTTCCGCTTCGGGGCCGCGGCCGCGAAGCCCGCGGTCAAGTTACCCTCCATCTGTCTCAACACGATGCCCAAGTCGGCGAGCATCTTCATCCAGGACGTGCTGCATCACGCTCTGGGGCTCGAGCGCATCCGCATCAGCGGCGGCTATTTCCCCGATGACCTGGTGGTGCCCGCGTGGCTGGACGTGCTGGCGCAAGGCCATCGGATCACGCAGGAGCACCTGCCGGCCCGCGCGCTGAATCTGCGGCTGCTCGGGCGGCATATGGATCGGCTGGTTCTGCATGTGCGCGACCCGCGCCAGGCCACGCTGTCGTGGACGCATCATGTCGCGACGCTGGCGCGCGATCGCCGTGAAGCCGAACTGGCAATGATCGATCCGGCCTTGCCCCAGGACTACTTCGATCGCGACCTGTCGGGGCAGCTTGACTGGCAGATTGACACGCATCTGCCAGCCCTGGTTTCGTGGACCGAGGGCTGGTTGGATGTGATCGACGCGGACCGGCCGCCGCTGGCGATTCTGCTGACGCGGTTTGAAGACTTTCGCGCCGATCAGAAGGGTTTCTTCGCGCGCTTGCTGGCGTTCCACGGCCTGGAGGGCGAGCTGATGCGGCGTGTGGAAGCGGTGCTGGACCGCAGCCAGAACCTGCGCGACGGCCAGGCGCACTTCCGCGAAGGACGCACCAGCGAGTGGCGGGAAGTGTTCACCGCCGCCCAGCGTGACCGCGCCGCGGCGCATCTTGGCCAGCGGTTGCCGCGGCGGCTTGGTTATGCGGCCGATGGCTGACCGCCCTTGAGAGACGCGGGAAAGGTTCGGGCAGCGGGCGGCTTTGCCCGTCGGTCGCGCCGGGCGGTACCATCGCAATTGTGAAGACACCGCTGCGACGACCCATCGAACGCCATCCCGAACCCCGGGGTGGACGGGCCAGAGCTGGCGTGGCCCTGGTGCGTGCGGCCCTGCTGGCGGTGGCGGCATTGGGGCTGGCGGCGCAGTTGGGTTTTCATGAACCTCTGACCACCGGGCTGACGGTGCATGTGGGCCAGTGGCTGCTGCTTCTGGCGTTCAGCGCGGTGGTCTGGGTCGGCGACTTTCGAGGGCATGCGGTCATCCCCGGCCTGGAGCGGCGTCCTCTGGAGTATGGTCTGCAGGCGGCGGCCCTGCTTGCGGGGGCGGTGCATCTGGTACGCGGCGGCGCGGTCGAGGGCGGCTGGCCCGGCGGGGTGCCCTGGGGCGATCCGTGGTGGGGGATTTTCGCCGCC
Source organism: uncultured Phycisphaeraceae bacterium (assembly GCA_964502445.1). Classification (GTDB taxonomy): domain Bacteria; phylum Planctomycetota; class Phycisphaerae; order Phycisphaerales; family Phycisphaeraceae; genus CAZCWM01. Next base: position 47,803 of record CAZCWM010000009.1, read on the forward strand.
GGGCTGGTGGGGTTGCTGCTCATCGAGTTGTCGCAACTGCACCTGGCGATCGTGCGGCGTCTGCGGCGGCCGGGTCTGTTGCTGCCTGTCAGTTTTCTGAGCTTCATCGCGATCGGCACGGCCCTGCTGATGCTGCCGCGAGCGGCGGCGCCGGGGCGCGCGGTGACATGGATCGACAGCCTCTTCACCATCACCAGTGCCGTGTGCGTCACCGGTCTGACCGTACAGGACACCGCCACGCACTTTTCGCCGATGGGACAGGCGATCATCGGGCTCATGATCCAGCTCGGGGGACTGGGCATCATCATCTTCGGGACGCTGCTGGCGGCGCTGGTCGGGGCGCGGCTTTCGCTTCGCGAGCATCTGAACCTGCGCGAGCTTCTGGCGGATCAGCCGCTGTCGCGCCTCGCCTCGCGGGTGCGGTTGATTGTGCTTTCCACGCTCGGCCTCGAGCTGGCGGGGGCGTGCCTGCTCATGGGGGCCTGGGATCCCGCGCTGCCGGTGACCCAGCGCATGGGCCTGAGCCTGTTCCATGCGGTCAGTGCGTTCTGCAATGCGGGCTTCGCCCTGTTTTCCGACAGTTTCGTGGGCATGCGGCACCACCCGGCGATTCATTTTGTGATCCTTCCGCTGATCGTCATCGGTGGACTGGGGTTTCCGGTGCTCGATGATCTGGCGCGGGTCGGGCGCGATCGCGTGGCGCGGCTGTTTCGCGGTCGTGCGGCGAACCACCGTCGCCTGCCGCTGCGTCTGGGACTGCATACACGGCTGGTGATCGTCATGACGCTGGGCCTGTATCTCGGCGGCGCGCTGGTATTGCTGTTGTCCCAAGTGACGCCTTACGCCAACCACTTTTTCGGGATCGGCGTGACGGCTCACACAGAGCAACGGCCGCTGTTGGATGCCCGTCACCTGGGCGAGATGGCGGCCGACGCCAGCTTCATGTCGGCCACCGCGCGCACGGCGGGCTTCAACATGATGCCCATGAGCGAAATCCAGCCGGCCGGCCGGGTGACGCTCATGGCGCTGATGTTCATCGGCGCCTCGCCGGGCGGCACGGGCGGGGGCATCAAAACGACCACGCTGTTGCTGCTGGTGCTGGGCGTGGCGGCCGTGGTGCGCCAGCGACAGGAAACCGAAGTTTTCGACCGGGCCATTGCCGACGAACTGCTGCGCCGCGCGGCGACGTTGACGGTCTGTTTCGTCGCCATGCTTTTCATCGCCACGCTGCTGCTGTCATTCAGCGAGCCCTTTCCCTTCGGTATGATTCTTTTCGAAGTGATCAGCGCCGCGAGCACGACCGGTCTTTCGCTGGGCATCACCTCGGAGTTGACCGTCTTCGGCAAGCTGGTGATCATCGCGACGATGTTTCTCGGGCGTGTGGGTCCGCTGGCGCTGCTGGCCGCTCTGTTCTTCCGGCAGGAGCCGCGTGCCGGGTACGCGCTGGCTCACGAGCAAGTGATGATCGGCTGAACGATCGGCCGCGAGGCGAGAGGGCCACGACATGGGTGCGGGTACGCAGCGGTTCGTGATCATCGGCCTGGGGCGCTTCGGTCAGAGGCTGGCCATCGGTCTGGCGCAAGCGGGCCAGGAGGTGATCGCCATCGACACCGATCGCACGCTGATCGAGCAGATTCGCGACAAGGTCGATCTGGCCGTCGCTCTCGATGCGACCGACGAGCAGGCGCTGGCCGGACACGGCGTGGACCAGGCCGACGTCGCCGTGGTCAGCATGGGCGACAGTTTCGAGGCCAACGTGCTGGTCACGCGCCTGTGCAAGGATCTGGGCGTACGCCGGGTTTACAGCCGCGCGGTGTTGGCGATCCACGAGCGCGTGCTGCGGCGCGTCGGGGCCGACGATGTGATCAACCCGGAGCATGAATCGGCCGACCGCTGGATCAGCCGGCTGGTCACGCCGCAGTTTCTCAAGCAGTTTCCGCTGGAGGACGGCTACAGCATCGTCGAACTGGCCACGCCTGAGGACTGGGTCGGCCAGACGCTGGCCGAGCTTCGACCCAATCGCAAGTTTGGCGTGCATGTGCTGGCGATCAGGGTTCATGTCGAAGGGCGGACGATGCTTCAACTGCCCAGGTCCGACCAGCCTCTGGCCCCCGATGCGATGCTGCTGGTCATGGGGCATGTCGACGACCTGGCGCAACTGCCGCAACCGGATTGAAGGTCGAGCCCGGCACGGCGCCGATGAATCACGAAGGCGGAGGCTCCGACGTCGCGGGCCAGGTTGGGAGAGTGCATGAACATCGTCATCTGCGGGGCCGGCGACGTCGGCCGACATTGCGCGGAAGTCTTCGGCGGCCGTGGCGACAACGTCACGCTGGTCGACCTGCGTGCCGATCGCCTGGACGAATTGGAATCGGTGCTGGACGTGCGGACGCTGGTGGGCAACGGCACGCACGCCGACGCGCTGCTGGAAGCCGGGGCGGCACGGGCCGACCTCTATATCGCCGCCACCGACATCGACGAGATCAACCTGTTGTCGGGCTCGATCGCCAAAGGGGTGGGCGCGCGGCAATGCGTGGCTCGCGTACACCATCGGGCGTATTTCGAGGCCCGCGGCCTGGATTACGGCCGGCACCTGGGCATCGATCACCTGGTGTGCCCCGAGTTCTCGACGGCCGTGGCGATCGCCCAGGTCTTGCGCAGCCCCGGGGCTCTGGCGGTCGAACGCTTTGCCCAGGGGCGCATCGAGTTCGCCCAGCTTCCCGTGGCTGAGCAGGCTCCAGCGGTGGGTCGAAGCCTGGCGGACATGAAGCTTCCCGCGGCCACGCGGGTGGCGGCCGTGGAACGTGGGGGCGAGGCGTTCATTCCCGACGCCGCCACGGTGATTCGCAGTCGCGACGTGGTGTCGCTGATCGGTGACGTCGAGAAGTTCGAGACCGCCCGCGGCGTGTTTCAAGGCGGCAGCGCGCCGCGGCGCAGCGTGGTGATTTCCGGAGGCACGGCCATGGGGGTGTGGCTGGCGCGGGCGCTGCGCGGGCGCAGTTTTTCCGTGCGGCTTTTCGAAGGCGATCCGCAGCGCTGCCGCGAGCTGGCTGACAAGCTCGAATGGGTGACCGTGCTCCAGGGCGATGCGACCGATGACGCGATGCTGGAGGAGGAGCGCATCGACAAGGCGGATGTGCTGGTCGCGGTGTCCGACGATGATGAACACAACATTCTCGCCGCCGCGCGTGCCAAGAGCCTGGGCGTGCAGCGGACGGTGGCGGTGGTGAACCGCTCGGCCTACCTGCACCTGATCCGGCACATCGGCATCGATCACGCTTTCAGCCCGCGGGCGGTGGCGGCGGCGGAGATTCAGCGGCTGCTGGAGCCTGGACCCGTGCGTCGCCTGGCGTCGCTGGCCCAGGACGTGGCCCACGTGTATGAGGTGCAGATCGAGGCCGGCACGAAGGACGTCATCGGGCAACCGCTCGCGTCGCTGCGATTTCCGACGACCCTGATGATCGCCGCCATCCAGCGCGAGGGCGAAGTGCATGTGCCGGGCGCCTCGGACAGCATTCAGAACGGCGACAGCATCGTGGTGATCGGTCCGGGCGGCATCGAAAAAACACTGCGAAAGTTCTTCATCGGGCGCTAACAGCGCCTGGCTGGCCCGGCGCTATCGCCGGCGGCGGTCGACAAAGGAACCACGGTCTTGAACATCCGTCTTGTCATCCAGCAACTGGGGCTGCTGCTGCTGCTGCTTTGCCTGGCGCTGCTGGGGGTGACCGCGTGGGGGGCGATCGAGCATTTCACCAGCCAGCCGGCCGCGGGAACCTCCATCGAGCGTGAGTGGGTGGGGCTGGTGGCGGAATGGGTGACGGTGGGGGTGGGCCTGGCGCTGGGCGGGTCGATGTGGTGGTTCGCTCGGCCGCGCGATCGCCGACCGGCGGTCCTCGGTCGGCGGGAAGCGCTGCTGCTGGTCGCCCTGGGTTGGCTGCTGGGGGCGGCGGTGGCGGGCCTGCCGTATTTCCTCTGGGCCCATCTCGAGCGAACCGCCGGACCGAACCATCCGTTTCGATCATTCATGTCGTGCTATTTCGAGGCGATGAGCGGTCTGACCACCACCGGCGCGACCGTGCTCAGCGATATCCGCGCGGTGCCGTTCGGCCTGCTGCTGTGGCGGGCCACGACCCACTGGCTGGGCGGACTGGGCATCGTCGTGCTCTTCGTCGCCGTGCTGCCAAGCCTCGGGGTCGGCGGCAAGAAGCTCTACCAGATCGAGGCGCCTGGCCCCGCGGCCCAGGGCGTGCGCCCGCGCATCCGGGAGACGGCCCGCGTGCTGTGGCTGATCTACCTCGGTTTGACGGCGGCCCAGATCGTGCTGCTGTACCTGGCCGGGATGAACCTGGGCGACGCGGTGTGTCACACATTCGCCACGCTGGCCACCGGGGGCTTTTCGACGCGCGACGCCAGCATCGGCTACTACAACTCTCCACTCATCAACTGGATCATCATCGCCTTCATGCTGCTGGCCGGGGCGAATTTCGGCCTCTATTACCAACTGCTGCGGCGGCGCTTTCGCGCGGTCTGGACCGATCCCGAGCTGCGTCTTTACCTGGCCATCGTGTTCGTGGGGTGCCTGATCGTCTGCGGCGCGCTGGTGGAGGAGCGGCTGGTCAGCACGACCGGCGACGATGTGGAGCCGTCGATCGCCGCGGCGATCCGCCACGGCGTCTTTCAGGTCGTCTCCATCCAGACCACCACCGGCTTCTGCACGGCTGACTTCGACCTGTGGGGGTTGGCGCCGCGGATGACGCTGCTGTTTCTGATGTTCGTGGGCGCGTCGGCCGGCTCCACGGGCGGCGGGATCAAGATCATCCGCGTGCTGATCGCCTTCAAGGTCATCGTGGCCGAGGTCGAACGCGTGTTCCGCCCCAACGTCGTGCGGACGGTGAAGGTCGGCCGCCAGCCCGTGGACCCCGAGCTGCGCCTGGGCACGATGGTCTACGTCCTTGCGTTGCTGCTGGTTTTCGCCGTCGGGACGGTCGCCCTGATGCTCATCGAGGCGGACAAGGGCATCGACGTGGTCACGGCCCTGAGCGCCAGCGCCGCCACGCTCAACAACATCGGCCCGGGCTTGAACCTCGTCGGGGCGATGCGCAACTACGGCTGGTTCTCCGAACCGAGTCTGGCGGTCATGAGCCTGTTGATGGTCCTGGGCCGGCTGGAGTTGTACGCGGTCATCGTGATGTTCGTACCGCGATTCTGGAAGAGCGAGTGAGGCGGGGGCGGCGGCCAGCGCCGGCGCGCGGCGAGGCGGATGCCTGCATGCCGCTTGACGTGTCCGGGGCGAGGCTCAACAATCTGCCGGGCCCGTGTCCCGTATAGTTCGTACGTGCCAGTCCCCGGAGCCTCTGATCCATGGCCATTGCCGAACAGGACATCATCAACGTCGACCAGCCGCCCATCACCCGGTTGGAGGCGATGTATCTGCCCGAGGTGTTCAAGGGGCTGGGCACGACGTTCAAGCGCCTGGCGGGTTCGATCGGCCGGGGCAAGGCCAACAAGACGATGTGCTATCCCGAGGAACGTCGCGAGGATCTGCCCATCGAAAAGGGCGGCCTTCACCGGGCCAACTTCCGCGGCGTGCATCGTCTCAACCGCGACGAGGAGGGGCGCGTCCGCTGCGTCGCCTGTTTCATGTGCTCGACGGCCTGCCCGGCCCACTGTATCCACATCGAAGCTGGCGAAGCGCCGTGGGACGACCGCGAGAAGTATCCAATCAAGTTTGACCTCGATGAGCTGCGCTGCATCTTCTGCGGCATGTGCGAGGAAGCCTGTCCGGTCGACGCCATCGAACTGACGCACACCTACGACGTGGTGGGTCTGTCGCGCCAGGAGATGATCTTCGACAAGCAGAAGCTGCTGGCCGTTTACGATCAGACGGTCGACGCCAAACCGATGTGACGCCTTGCTTTGGAGCCAGTGACGACCTCGCGGCCAAGCGCGTGGTCCCTTGACGCTGATGCGCGGGCCAAGTAACGTCGCCGCATTGAACCGCACCCACCTTGAGTTCTGGCCGCCCGGATGAGGCCGGCTGCAACTGGGGAGCCTCCCATGTTTCCATCAGGACGAGCGGTTGGCGTCGTGCTGACCCTGGCGTTGACGTTGGTCGTCTGGGCTCTCACGCCTTGTGCGACGTTCACGGCGCGAGCCCAGGAGGTGCCGTTCGTCGGCATCATCGTGGAGGACGACGTGAGCGTCCGGGCTGGCCAGGGACGCGAGTATTACGTCGTCGGTACCGTCGAGACGGGCACGCTGGTGGACGTGCAGGAGGTGGTGTACGGCTGGTACAAGATCAGCCCGCCCCCCGGTGTGCACAGCTACGTGTCCAAGGGCTTCGTGCGGGCTCGCGGCGACGGGACCACGGGCGTGGTCAGCGGCGACAACGCATGGGTGAAGGCGGCCGGCGTGGACCGCGCGCCGCACCTGAGCTACCAGAAGCAGCTTCTGCTCACCGACGGCCAGACCGTCGGGATTGTGGGTGAAAAGGATGACTTCTATCTGATTGTGCCGCCGCCCGGCGCCTACGTGTTCGTGTCGCCCACGGCTCTGCGCCGGGCGACCCCGGACGAGATCGCCGCGGCCCGCGAGGTGGGGCAGGCCCCTGCGCTCGAAGCGGCCGCCGCGTCGAGCGCCACAGCGGCAACGGCCGACGCGAATGCGGACGCCTGGGCCCTTGAGGAAAGCCCAGCCGCAGCCCCCACGTCCGTTTCCGCCGACGAGCCCAGCGCCGTTGCGCCGGTGGCCGCCCAGACACCGACGCCGCCGACCGCGGTTGACCAATCCCCGGCGGCGGAAGCGCCAGCCGCCGAGTCACCAACGGTTGAGCCCGAGCTGGTCGCCGACGCCGCGCAAGTCGCCGATGAAGCACCCGACGCGACGCCCGTCGATGCTGTCGCGCAGCAGGAAGCCGCCGCGCCTGTCGTCGAGACGCCGGCCGTCGAGTCGCTGCGGTCCGATGCCGTCTCAGAGGCCCCGGCCCAGCCGGCCGACGGAACCGAGCCGATGGTGTGGCCGACGGTCTTTTCGCCTTCCATGAAGGCCGCCGAGGCCGCCTACCAGGCTGTGTTCGACCAGCCCGTCGAACAGCAGCCGCTGGATCAACTGATCGCCAACTACCAGGCGGTGGTCGCCGATGCCGCCGCGCCGCGCCCCGATCGGCAGATCGCCACCGCCCGCATCAGCCAGCTTCGCCGCAACGAGCGGCTAGCGGACACCTTGCGGCGGCTGGATGAAATGCAGGGCCAGCTTGCCGTGCGTTCAACTGATGAAGTGCTTGCGGGTTTCCGCGAGCGTCAGGCCCGCGCGGCGGCCGAGCCCAGGCCCTATGACGCCGTCGGACGCCTGCTGGCCAGCGGGGTCTACGACGGCGTGAACCTCCCGCGGCTGTACCGGGTCGTGGACCCCGCGACGTCGCGCACCATCGCCTATCTGGAGCCGGCCGCATCCCCGCAGACCAAGGCGTATCTGGGCGAGGTCATCGGCGTGGTCGGCCCCATGCGGTTCGACCCCGGATTGCGACTGAAGCTCATCGAGCCCGATCGCATCGATCTGCTGGAGCACGTGTCCGAATAACCATGTCGCGGGCGGGGCCGGCACGCCGGTCCATGCCTCTTCCCGCGTTCTTCCAGTCTCGAACGTCCTTCGACGGCTTAAGCGACGGCCGATCCCGGGCCGGGCGGTCGCCGCGCGCCGACGGTACCGACGGCCGCATCGGCGCAACCGGCAGTCTCCACCAGTCCCTTGAGCATCTGAACGTCCGGCCGATGGAGCGCCGCACGCCGTTGGCCGATGCGAGTGCGGGAGGCACGATCCGCGGCCGCATGGCGGCCGGTCGCGTTTCCGAGCACGGTCGGCCCATCCATGGCCGAAGATACGAACCTCGCATGGGGCCTGTGCCCGGGCGCGTCCCGGGCCTTCCAAGGAGTGGTGTTGTGAAGCGAGACCCCGCTGATGTCCGCATCGGTCAGATCCTGGTCGACAAAGGCGTGCTCTCCGAGCAGCAGGTCTTCGAGATCCTGCAGGCGCAGAAGAAGTCGTCCCTGCCCTTCGGCGTTCTGGCTGAGCGCATGTTCGAGGTGACCGTCGAAAGCATCGAAGAGGCCTGGGTGGAGCAGTACATCCGTGTGGCCGGCACCGTCGATCTCGACGATCTGCGGATCGACGCCGACGCTCTGAAGATCATCAACCGCCGCCAGGCATGGCAGTTCGAGATTCTGCCGGTGCACTTCGAGCCTTCGGGTGAACTGCTCATGGCCGCGTCACGCCAGCGCCTGGCGCGGGCGGTCACCTTCGCCGCCCACCGGCTCAAGCCGGCGGTCTACTTTCGCGTCGCCGAGTCTGACCGTCTGCGGGCGTTTCTTCAGCAGTACTATCCCATGCCCCAGGTGAGCCAGGCCATCATCGAACGCGCGAGAGAGATGGCCCATGAAAGGCCGACGTTCGAGCCGCGCGGCAAAGGCGACGCCGCCTGACACGTACGTCAGCCCTCGGCCGCGATGGTGTCGATCGCCCCGGTCGACCAAAAGGTCTGGAGAATCAGCGCTGCGGCGATCGCGTCGCGGCGCTGTTTTTTCTGGTCGTGGGTCAGGCCGCTGCGCGCCAGGCGCCCATCTGCTTCGTCGCTGGTCAGCCGTTCATCGACCAGCAGCACCGGCAGGCCGCTGGCCTTGTGCAGGGCGACAGCCAGCTGACGCGCCGATTTCGCCGACCCGCCCTCCGAATCGTCCATGTTCAGCGGCAGGCCCAGCACCAGCGCGTCCGGCCCTTCGGCCGCGATGGCCCGCTCGATGGCCGCCCGCCGCGCCTCATCACTGCGGGTCTCCACCACGCGCAGCGGCGTGGCGATGCGCAGCTCGTCATCGCCGACCGCCAGGCCGGTACGACGCCGTCCAGAATCAATGGCCAGGTAACGCATCACCAGTCGCGTCCGCCCGCTCCGCCCAAGGAGGTGGAACCGGGCTCGCCGCTACACGAGGTTTTCGCCGAACTTTTCGCCCACAAGCTGGTGCATCTGCTTGATGTCCTGGGCCTTGTCGGCATGGCAGACGAGCGTGGCGTCGGGCGTGTGGATGATCAGCAGGTTCTCGCAGCCGATGGTCGTGATCAGATGGTCAGGTTCGCTGCTGGTGACCAGGCTGTTGCGCGTGTCCAGCAGCACATGCCGGCCGGCCGCGATGGCGTTGCCGTGCTCGTCGGTCTCGCACGTTTCGGCGAAGGCCGGCCACGAACCCACGTCCAGCCAGGTCAACGGCATGGGCACGGCTGCGACGCGCACCTGCGCGTCCTTCGAGGCCGGCTCCATGATCGCGTAGTCGACGCTCACCTTCTTCAGCTTCGGATAAAGCTTCTTGAGCACCTTGTCCTGTTGATCCATGCCCCAGGCCGCGGCGATGGTCTGGATCTGCTCGTGGTTTTCCGGGACGAAACGCCGCAGGCAGTCCAGGAACGTCGCCGCCCGCCAGACGAACATGCCGCTGTTCCACAGGTACTTCTCGCGTCCGGCCTCGATGTAGCGCCGGGCCGTGGCCTCGTCGGGCTTCTCGCGGAACTCGTCCACCACACGGGCCTCGCCCTCGATCGTCGCGCCCAGCTCGAGGTAACCGAATCCCGTGGCCGCATGGGTCGGCGCGATGCCGAAGGTCACCAGCGTGTCGGGGTGATGGGCCGCCAGGTCGAACCCGGCCTGTACAATCTGGCGGAAGCGCTCGTAAGGTTCAATGATGTGGTCGGCGGTGAAGACGGCCATGACGGCGTCCGGATCATGGCGGGCGATCACCGCTGCTCCGAAGGCCACCGCGTTGAGCGTGTCCCGCCCCGTCGGCTCGGCCAGGTAGTGCGCGGCGTCGAATCGCGGCAGCACCTTCTGAATCGCCTGCTGATGCACCGCTCCCGCACAGATGTACTGACGCTGCGGGTCCACCAGGCCGTGCAGGCGATCCACGGCCAGTTCCAGCAGGCACTTGCCGTGGATGAACGGGATCAACTGCTTGGGCTGCTCTTTGCGGCTCATCGGCCAGAGGCGCGTCCCCGAGCCGCCGGCCATAATCATGGCGTAACGCATGGCGATCCTTCTACCATCACTTCTTGTCCCTGGGGCGACCGCCGCAATGGTAACACTCATAGGCTATCGGCGGAGTCTTGCGTCGACGCGGGGGCGGGGGTCGTGAGTCGCCATCCCGATCTGCACCGTGCGGGCGGCCCGTCTACAATACGATTGACCCATGGCCAAAAAACTCCCCAAACAACTCGCGCTGCTCGATGAAGACCTGTGCACCGGCTGCGAAGCCTGTGTGTCGGTATGCCCGGTCGATTGCATCGACACTGTGCCCGGGCCGGCCCACGCCAGCGTGATGCAGATCTGCTCGATCGACCTGCCGCGGTGCATCGGGTGTACGTTGTGCGCCCAGGTCTGTCCCTGGGACGTGATCTCGATGGTGCCCAGCGCGGCCATGATGCGCGATCCGCGTGTGGCCGGCCAGTACGAGCCGGCCGCGGCGGCCAGTTGACGCCGCCGGGGCTGCGGTGGCCGCGCCCATCGGCGCAAGTCGCGGAAGCCCAGGAAAGGAAAATGACGCGATGAACGAGAAACTCCGCAAGAAGATCGTGGCCGAGCTGAGCAAGAGCTACAACATGGAGGTCGAGACCGTCTGCAACTACCTGGCCAACAGCGTCTGGCTCGACGGCATCCGCGCCAAGCACATCAAGGACAGCCTGGCCGCCGAGGTCAACGAGGAGCTGCTGCACGCCCAGCGTCTGGTCAACCGGATCAAGGTGCTCGACGGCCGACCGCTCGGCTCGCAGGAGCTGAAGATGAGCCAGTCGTTCCTCCAGCCGCCCAAGGACGCGATCGACGTCGTCAGCGTCATCAAGGGTGTGATCGAGGCCGAGGAAGGCGCCATCGCCCAGTACCAGAAGCTCATCGAGCTGACCGACGGTGAGGACTATGTGACTCAGGATCTGTGCGTCGAGCTCCAGGGTGATGAGCAGGAGCACCGCCGGCTTTTTAAAGGCTACCTGGCCGAGGCCAGCATCAAGGGCTGATCGTCCACCCCGCCGCGGCCACGATGTGAACGCCGTCGCGGCGGCTATGCTGGCGCAACGCCTCGAACCGGGGCGTAAGCCTTCCCGCCAACGGACGCCGCCGTGCGAAGCATCAAGGCCCAGTATTTCATCAGCTATGCTGTCCTCGGCTGTCTGACGCCGTATGTGTCGGTTTATCTCCAGCAGACGCGTGGCCTGAGCCTGTCGCAGGTCGGCTATGTGCTGGCGGCGGCCAACTTCGCGCCCTTCATTGGCCCGCTGGTGATGACCTTCCTGGCCGATGCCCGCATCGCCTCACGCCGTCTCATGGGTTTGAGTTACATCGTCGCGGCCGCCATGCTCGGGGCGGTTGTCGGCGTCGAGGGCTTCGCGCTCACGCTGGTTTCATACGGCCTGTTCCAGTTCGCCTTCGAACCCATCATGCCGCTGCAGGACGGCCTGAACTTCGCTGTCCAGGCTCAGCGTCGCCGGCGGAACCTCTTGCCGGTCCCGTTCCACATCATTCGCGTGTGGGGCACGGTCGGCTTCATCGTGCCCAGCCTGGTGCTCTGGGGACTGCTGCGCGCCAGTGACAACAACCACTGGATCATCATCACCGCCATCGTCTTCGCCTTCGCCGGGGCGGTGAACAGCCTGCGGCTACCCGCGCCCCCGCGTGAGACGATCGCCGGCCCCGACGCGCCGCCTCGTCCGGCCGCCAGCGCCATGCCCACCCTCGCCGCTCTGCGCGCCTGCATGGAGCCTCACCTGGCGATCTTCTGTCTCGGCATGCTCCTGCTGCTGGCGTCAACGGCCGCGTATTACGGCTTCTATCCGATATACCTGGAGAGCACGATCGGCATCGAGCGCCCGTGGCTGGGACTGGTCGCCGCGGTGGGCGTGGTGGTCGAGGTGCCGTTCATGCTCGGCTTCGGCCGGCTGGTGCGATGGCTGGGGCTGCGCCGGCTCATGCTGCTGGGCGTGGCGGGATTGATCGTGCGCGTCGCGCTTCTTTCCCTGTGGGTGCACCCAGCCGTCGCGATCGGCACGCAGGCGTTTCACGGCCTGCATGTGCTGGCGATACATGTGGTGCCGATCGTCTACCTCAACGACCACGCCGACGATCACTACCGCAGCTCGATGCAGGGCCTCTTCCGCATGGCTGTCGTCGGCACGGGCCGTGTGGTCGGCAGCGTGATGGGCGGATGGATCGCCGAGGTGGACGTGCGCTGGGTTTTCGTCGCCTCAGCGGTGATGTCACTGCTGGCCGGAGCCCTGTTTCACTTCGCCTTTGAGAACGGCCGTGGACGCAGGTCGATCGGCCAGCCTCCCGCATCGGATGCCGGCGCGCCCTGAATCGGTCGTCGGATCGGGCGGTGGCGCAGGCTTCGGCCGCTCAACCGGTGACGACCCGGATCAGCCCGAACAGCGTGAGCACCACGCCATTGAACAGCATCAACAGGGCCACATAACCCACGCCCCGCCGCACATCGGCCGAGGCCCTCTGCAGCGGACGATTGACGGCCACGCATACGCGATACAGGCGATTCTGCCACAGCAGCCACCGCGCGGTGCCGGCCGGAGCCAATGGCGGCGCATCGCCCAGGGCCGCGGCCGCTTCGGCGAAGCCCGGCTGGGGCTGTGCGTCGGCGGCGTGCGTCGTGTGCGCGACGGGCACGGCGGCCACGTTGGCCGCATCCGCATCCGTGTCCCCTGTTGTCGCCGCAGTTTCCAGCTCGAAGGCGGCTTCCTCGGGTTGTTCGTCCAGCTCGCGGCCTATGGCGGCGGCGGTTGCCGACGCCTCGTCATCATCCGCCCCGGACTCGAAGCCGGCGGTCAACCCGTCCGCATCGCCCATCACAGCCGCTGCCTGAGTCGGGGGAATCTGCTCATCGCCAAGCACATCGGTTGGCGTCTCGAACACGTCGTCGACGGCCTCGTCAGCGCCGCTGGCCAGCAGTTCGTCGATCTGGTGGATGACTTCCCGGGTGGCCGCGTCATCATCGCCATCAGCGGTTGCCGCAGCGGCCATTTCCCGCGGACTGGCGGGCCCGGGCGGTGTGGCGGTGAAACCGGCGGATGAGTCGGCCGTCGCGCCTTCGTCCACGTCAGCCAGTTCCTCGGATGCTGGCGCGGAGGCATCGGTCTGCAGGCTGCGGGCTTCCCGCAGCAGAGCGGTAAGTTGATCGTTGAGCCGATCGACCGGCCCATCGTTTTCGCCCGGTTTCGGCGCCGCGTCGGCGTGCGGCACGGCCGCCTCGGCCGCCGGGTTGCAATCCGGCTGCTCGATGGGCGAGGACGAGTCCATCGGCCGGGGTCGCCCCTTCAAGGCGCCGGCTCCGGTCATCAGGCCGGGTTCGGTCTGTTCGATCGCGTTGAGCAGGGCGTCAAGCTGCTGGCCTACGTCCAGCCGCTGCTCGGCCTCGGGCGACTCGGGTTGTGTCCTGTAATCAGGCACCAGGCCAGGATCCGGATGAAGGTTCGCCAGACGGCGTTGAAAATCGCGTCAGGTCCGGTCAGCGCCACGGCGGCTGGCTGTTGAGTCGGCCGCTGGCGGCGGCGCGGGCCCCATGCCATGATGTCTGAACGTCCGTGCTGTAACGGTCTTATCGACGTGATCCCCACGGAACTCAAGGCTGGCCGGCCGCCCGCAGGCCGCGCTTTGACCGCCGTGGGGCACACTGCCCGACGTGCTCGACGCCCATGACGCTCAAACGATTCTACTGCCCTGGCCTTCCCGTGGAGCCGTCCGACATGTTTTTATCGGACGACAATCCGGCCGACGACCTGGTCGAGCTGGACGCCGCTCAGGCCCGGCATGCTCGACGCGTTCTGCGGCTTACGGATGGCGAACAGGTTGAGGTGTTCGATGGCCACGGCGGCGTCGGCTGCGGCATCCTCACCGGCGGCCCGTCAACGACAAGGGTGCGGCTTGAAAGGATATGGCGTGAGCCGCCGTCCCGGCCGCGCATCGAGCTGGCAGTCGCTTTTCCAAAGGGCGGTCGCGTAGACGACTTGGTCGCGCAGCTCAGCCAGCTTGGCGCCGATGCCCTGATTCCGTTGTGCACGCGGCGATCGGTTGTTCGGCCGCGCGACGCCAAGCTCAGCCGCCTCGCCCAGCAGGCGATCGAGCACGCCCGCCAGTGCCGTCGCGCCCATCTGCTGGAAATCGAACCGGTCGCCGACCTGGACGATGTGCTCGCACGACCATGCGACCTGCTGCTCGTCGCCGATCCGCAAGGCCAGGCCATGGCCGATCTCGCAGGCCGGCTTGCGGCGGCGGCGGTCGTGCGCGTGCTCATCGGCCCCGAAGGCGGGTGGAGCGACGAGGAACTGGAACGGGTCCGCCGCCGTGCCGCCGTGCCCTGGCGCTTCGGGCCGCATGTGATGCGCATCGAAACTGCCGCCGCGGCCGCCGCGGCCATCCTGCGCCAGAGCTGCTGAACCGCTTCACCCGGTCCGGCCGCCTCCGGCCGGCTCGCGGAACATGCGAGTCCGTCTACAATGCCTCGTCCGCGGCCGACCCGCGGCCAGCGCAGTGGAAGGACGGCATCGCATGACCCAGCACGATCACGCTCGACCCGCCGCGGCGCCGCACGCGCCGCACGCTGAGTCGGCCGGGGGTTCCACCCGGCCCATGAGCGGACGACCCAGCCACGAGCCCGAGGCGCCGGACCTGCGCGAGAAGGGCGGTCCCAAAGACGGTCAGCCCCAGTTTCTTGACCGCCGCCTGTTCATGCAGTTTCTCGCCTTCACCGGCTGCGAGGACACGGCTGCGCTGATTGGCGGCTTGGACACGGCGGGCATCGATGGTGTGCTGTATGAAGACGTCAACGATCCGCGCGGGGTGGCCCTGCTGACCTGGACCGAAGACCCCGCTTTCTTCATCCGGACCGTGCGCCCGATGCTCAAGACCGGGCCCTTCGCCGCGTTGTGGCTGCGTGAGGAATTCATCATGCTCGGCCGCACCTATTCCATCGGCTACGAGCCCGACCTCGAGGACTGGCTCATCGAGCACCCCAAGCGCGTGGCGACCGACGCCGACTGGCCGTGGGTCGTGTGGTATCCGCTTCGACGCAAGGGCGGCTTCGAGCAGCTTGACGTGCGTGAGCAGCGGTCGATCCTCGGCGAGCACGGGCGCATCGGCCGGGCATTCGGGGCGGCCGACCTGGCCCGCGATATCCGACTGGCGAGCTTCGGGCTCGACCGCCACGACAACGACTTCGTCATCGGGCTCATCGGCCGCGAACTGTTGCCGCTGTCCGCCATTGTGCAGGCCATGCGCAAAACCACGCAGACTTCGCAGTACCTGGAAAAACTCGGGCCGTTCTTCGTCGGCCACAAAGTGTGGCAGAAGCGCACCGTTTAGCCGTCCGCCGCGGCCGCGCCAGCCTCCGCGCATCATCGAATCGGGAAGCAGTGTGATGACCCAGGGTGTTCTCGCCGACCGTTACCACAGAGCCGCCGAGCAGCTCGAAGCCGCCGATCAGACGCACGTGCTGGGGTTCTATGAAGAACTGGACCCGACGCGGCGCGAGCGGCTTCTCGAACAGATCGAAAGTGTCGACTGGGCCGAGCTTGGCGGCCTGATTGAACGTTATGTCATCAGCAAGCCGAGGCTTGATCTGCCCGCGACGATCGAACCGGCTCCCTGGTATCCCCACGCGCCGACGGGCGAACTCGAAGCGAAATACGCCGAGGCCCGCGCCCTGGGTGAAAAGCTGCTGCGCGACGGCAAGGTCGCGGCCTTCACTGTGGCTGGTGGACAGGGCACGCGCCTGGGCTGGGACGGGCCCAAAGGCACGTTTCCCGCCACGCCCATTCGCCAGGCGCCTCTCTTTCAGGTCTTCGCCGAGTTCATCGTCAAGGCCCAGCGCAAATACGGCTCGACCATTCCCTGGTACATCATGACCAGCCCGGTCAACGATGCGCCGACGCGGGCATTTCTGGCGCAGCGCGGGTATTTCGGCTTGAATCCGAAGCATGTGATGATCTTCCCCCAGGCGATGATGCCCGCCATGGACCTGCGGACCGGCAAGGTGCTGCTGGCCGAGCCTGACGGCATCGCGCTGTCGCCCAACGGCCACGGCGGATCGCTCAAGGCCCTTTGGACCAGCGGCGCCATCACCGACATGAGCAAACGCGGGATCGAACAGATCAGCTATGTGCAGGTCGACAACCCGAATGTCAAAGTCGTAGACCCGCTGTTCATCGGCCTGCACGCCCTCGACGGCGCGCAGATGTCCTCCAAGATGCTGCCCAAGGCGTACCCCACCGAAAAACTGGGCAACTTCTGCGTGGTCAACGGCAAGCTGACGGTGATCGAGTATTCCGACCTGCCCGACGAACTGGCCGAGCAGCGCCTGCCTAGCGGTGAACTGCGCTTCCGGGCCGGATCGATCGCGATTCACGTGATGTCCACGGCGTTCGTCGAGGACTTGAACACGCGGCCCGGCGGGTTCGCCCTGCCCTGGCATCGCGCCGAGAAGAAGGTCGCCTGCGTCGATCTCGCCACGGGCACCGTCGTCGAGCCCGCGGCGCCCAATGCCGTCAAGCTCGAGACGTTCGTGTTCGATGCCCTGCCGCTGTGTGAAACGTCGATCGTGTATGAAACCGACCGCGTGGAGGAGTTCGCGCCGATCAAAAACGCCGAGGGCGTGGACTCGCTGCAAACCAGTCGCGCCCTTCAGATCGAGCGGGCCGCCCGCTGGCTGGAGCGGGCCGGCGTCAAGGTCGCCCGCGACGGCGAGGGCCGGGTGATGGCGACGATCGAGCTTGCCCACCTGACGGCGATCGAACCGGCCGACCTGGGCGATGCCGAACTGCCCGCGGAAGTGAAACGCGGCGCGTCCTTGTTGCTGTAAGCCAAGATGATACGCCCGGGCATGTCGATGAGCTGTCGCTTCGCTCCGCCGTGACGCGGAGCTTTTCCAGGCGGTCGCAGTGTCCGTGGTCGCGGGGTGCTTGGGACGCCCACGCTGGCGATCGACACGTAGTTGGCTACGCTCGTAGGCGTCATGCCTACAGCTTCCACTTCGCCGCGTCGCCCCAACATCCTGTTCCTGATGACCGACCAGATGCAGGGCCGCGTCTTTGAGCCCGGGCACCCGTGCCTCACGCCGAACCTCGACCGGCTCATCGCCCGCGGTCTGCGCGTGACGCGGGCCTACACACCCAACGCCATCTGTTCGCCGGCCCGCGCGAGTCTGATGACCGGCCTGCTGCCGCACAACCACGGCGTGCTCACCTGCACGCACACCGCGGCCGCCGACCAGGCATGCTTGAGGACCGAGCATCCGCACTGGGCTCAGCGCCTGGTCGAGGTCGGCTACCGCACCGGCTACTTCGGCAAGTGGCATGTCGAACGCAGCGGCCGCCTCGAAGATTTTGGCTGGCGTGACCACTGCGAGCAGTGGTCGCCGGCCTATAAGGCGTGGATGGCCGAGCGCGGCATCGACTATGGCCACGGCACGATGTCGCCGCGATTCGACCTTGTGAATGACGGCTACAAGCCCGGGCTGCTGTACGGCGCGACGGACCGCCCCGTGGGCAGTCGGGCCATGGGCATCCTCTGCCAGATGACGGGGCAGTGGCTGGCCGAGGCGATGGCCGGTGATGGGCCGTGGTGCGCGATGGTGAGCCTGCCTGAGCCGCATGACCCGTTCGTGTGCGGCCGCGAAGCCTATGAGCGATACGATGTGCAGGCCATCGAGCTGCCCGCGAATTACGCCGATGACCTGGCGGACAAGCCCGGCATTTATCGCCGTGCCGCCCGCATCTTCGCCAAGATGACCGATCGCCAGAAGCGCGAGGCGATGGCCTGCTACTGGGCGAGCATCACCGAGATCGACGAACAGTTCGGCCGACTCATCGCCCAGGTCGACGCCGCCGGCCAGATCGACAACACGATCGTCATCGTCACCAGCGATCACGGCGAGGATCTGGGGGCACATGGCCTGTACATGAAGAACATCGGCGCGTTCGAGGAGACGTACCACATCCCGCTGGTGGTCGCGGGTCCGGGCATCCCGCGAGGCGCGACGACGGCCGCCCGCGTCGGCCTGCACGATCTGTGTCCCACGCTCTGCGAACTGGCCGGGGCCGCGGCGATCCACAACAGTGACAGTCGCGGCGCCGCGGCCGTCCTGCGTGATCCGGCCGCGCACGAGGCCGACTGGCGGACCGGTTTTGCCGAATACGACGGCACGCGCCATGCCCTGGGCCAGCGGGTGGTCTGGGACGGCCCGTGGAAGCTGGTCCACAATCGCTTCGACGAGGATGAGCTCTACAACCTCGACGAGGATCCGCAGGAACTGCGCAACCTTGCCGCGCCCCCGCATGGCGATGATCCGGCATACGCGGCTCAACACCGGCGAATGATGAAGCTTGCGTGGCAGTACCTGCGTCAGACCGGCGATTCGGTCCTTCTGTGGTCCGGATACCCGATTCTGCGGACGGCGATCATCGGGCCCGAGGCGTAAGCCGCGCGGGCGGCCGACGACGCCACCGTATTTTGCCCAGATTCACACAGCCGCGGCCGGTTTGTCCCGGTGTGGTCAGAGCTGCGGATTTTTTACCCCCGGGAATCGGGAAAACCCTTGATCCAAACCCCGCGCGCCGGTACGTTTGAGCAAGTCGTCGGTTTCATTCGAGACCGACCCGGATGGCGATTCGCCGCCCGATTTCCGGGCTGCCGCGCTACGAGATAACCGAGCCGATCCGCTTCCGACGGGCATGCCGCCCGCCGGCTCGGGTCACAGGGCCGTGCGGGGGAGTGGAGTGCTCCGCTGGCCGTGCATTCGGGTGTCACGAGGGCTGCGGCGGGCCCAATGACCAGGCCCTGTGCCGCGGGCGCGCCGACGCGCCGCATAGGGGACGGCGCGTGAGGCTTGCGGGCGCGACGAACGTCACCGCTACGCTGGGTGAGCGATACTTTGGCGGAGGGAAGGGCCCCGTGCTGCAACAGGCACCGGGCCTTTTTGCTGCGCGATGGGAATGACGAGGTTGCCGTGGGGCGGTGGGGGGCTGCGATCCGGGCCTGAAGGCCTCGGCGCGCAAATGCCCGGCGCGCGGTGAAAACCCGCGCCAATGCCGCGCACGAAACATCCATGCCCCCGATACCCGCGACCTGACATTGGGAACCTGAGAGTCCAGCCGCGTGCTCAGCCCACGCCCATCAGGTGCTCAAAGACAAGCTGGTCAAGCTTCTCGTAGGGTAGCGGGCGTTTGGCGAGCTTCGTGCGGTCGAGGTTCATCGCCAGCAGCGCCTTGGCGTTGGCCTTGGTGTATCGGCCGACGAGCTTCTGCACGGCCGGCCTATCGCGGTGGAAGCTCTTGAGCAGGCTCTGAATCTTGCGATTCCTGCCGTACGCCAGGGCTTTGGCCTCGAGAATCTTGTACGTGCGCATCGAGCCGGCCGCGAACGCCTTCACGTCGGCGTAGTCGGCCGTGCGGTACGCATGGCTGTCAAAATGCTTGGGGCCGGTGTATCCGTAGTCGGTCAGCAGCTTCACCAGAAAGAAGGCGTGCTTGTAGCTCTGGCTGCCGAAGCGCAGATCCTGATCGAAGCGGCCGGGCTCCTGGTCGTTGAGGTCGATGTGGAACAGCTTGCCGGCTTCGAGCGCCTCGGCCACGACCTGCGGGAAGTTCAGGCCAGCCATCTGCTCATGGGCGAACTCAGGATTGACGCCGACCATCTCCGGGTACCGGAGCGTGCTGATGAAACCCAGGTAGCTGCCGGTGACGGGGGCGAAGATGTGGCCGCGCGGCTCGTTGGGCTTGGCCTCGAGGGCGAACCGGTAGCCCCAGCCCATGGCCTTGTTGTGCTCGCAGAGGAAGTCGATCGCCTCGCGGAACCAGCGGATGGCCTGCATCGGATCGGTGCTGGCGTTGGTGTCCGTGCCCTCGCGGCCACCCCAGAAGACGTAGGTCTTGGCGCCGAACTCCGCGCCAAGGGCCATTGCCTTCATCGTTTTCTGGATCGCGTAGGCGCGGATCTCCGCGTCGTTGCTGGTGAAGGCGCCGTCCTTGAAGACCGGGTCGCCGAACAGGTTGGTCGTGGCCATCGGCACCTTCAGGCCGTGACGACGCAGCGCCTTCTTGAAATCACGCTTGATCTGATTCGCCTCGGCCTCGGTGGCGTCGATGGGGATCAGGTCGTTGTCGTGGAAGTTCACGCCATACACCCCGCCCACCTCGCCCAGCAGGTCGACGATCTGCACCGGGTCCAGCTTCTGCCGCGTCGGCTCGCCGAACGGGTCGCGGCCGGGGTTGCCCACGGTCCACAGGCCGAAGGTGAACTTGTCAGCGGGCGTGGGGGCATAGGGATCTTTGCGGGCCATCAGGTGAACTCCGTGCATGAGAGGCGATGTTCAGGGCTGCCGTCCCGGTCTTGCATACGAGTGCGGCAGTGATTTGACGGACAGGACGCGAGCGACCAGTTTTGCGTATTGGCCGGTCCTGTCAACTGCCCGCACGCGGCGCGGACGGCGGCTTTCGCCGGGGGATGCGGTTGTCCGTATAATTGCCGGCTTGTTTCCTGCGGCGCCGACAGGCCGTCGCCTTCGATTGGAGTGAACACGTGGCCTCCCAGGTCTGGCTTAACGGCAAGCTGGTGCCCGCCGAGCAGGCGGCCGTCAGCGTGTTCGATCACGGCGTGCTCTACGGCGACGGCGTGTTCGAAGGCATCCGCTTCTACAACAAGCGGATCTTCAAGATGTGCTCGCACCTGCAGCGCCTGGCCGACTCCGGTCGGGCCATCCGCCTTGACATGCCTTACAGCCCCGAAGCGCTGGCCGACGCCATGCGCCAGACCATCGACGTCAACGGTCTGATCAACGGCTACATCCGTCTGTGCGTGACGCGCGGCCGCGGGGCCTTGGGCCTGCATCCATTCAAGTGCGCCGAGCCCGCGGTCTTCGTCATCGCCGACAAGATCGAGCTCTACCCGCCGCAGCTTTACGAGCAGGGCATGGCGATCATCACCGCCTCGACCATGCGCAACCATCCGGCCGCGCTCAGCCCGCGCATCAAGAGCCTCAACTACCTCAACAACATCCTGGCCAAGATCGAAGCCATCGACGCCGGCGTGCTCGAAGCCGTCATGCTCAACCACCAGGGCAACGTGGCCGAATGCACCGGCGACAACATCTTCGTCGTCCGCCGCTTCAACCGGCAGGTGACGCTCGTGACCCCGCCGCTGCAGGCCGGCGGCCTCGAAGGCGTGACCATGAACGAGGTGATGGCCCTGGCGGAAAAGGCCGGCCTCGCCGTCCGCCGCGCCGACATGACCAAGTACGACCTCTACACCGCCGACGAGATGTTCCTCACCGGCACCGCCGCCGAGGTCATCCCCGTCACACGCATCGACGGTCGCACCATCGGTGACGGCAAGCCCGGCCCGACGACCCTTAAGCTCATCGCCGCGTTTCGTGAGCTGGTCAACAATCACTGCCCCGAGGACTGACCTGGGGACGCGGGGCCGCACACCTTCCGCGTCCTGGGCCCTGGTTCACCATGCCGCTGCCCGCCGCCACCAGCGACCTGGCTTTTCTCACCGCCGACCTGCCCGGCGTGGGGGGACGCCTCAAGCAGCGGGCCGAGGACTTCTTCGTCGATGAGCAGCCGCTGACCTTGCCGTGCGGCAGCGGGGAACACATCTGGCTGCATGTCGAGAAGTGCAACCAGGCGACTTTCGACGCCGCCCAACGCATCGCCAAGCTGTTTGGGGTCAAGCGATCGGCGGTCGGCTATGCGGGCCTCAAGGACAAGCGGGCCATCTGCCGCCAGGTCTTCAGCGTCTACCTGCCCGGGCCCGCCATTCCCCGCGTACCATGCGAGCGATTCCAGCACACGCCCATGACCCTGCTCTGGGCTGATCGGCACACACGCAAGCTGCGCCGCGGCCATCACGCGGGCAACCGCTTCGTCATTATGCTGCGCGATGTAGCAGCGGAGGCCCTGCCCACCATCGAGCAGGCGCTGGCGCAACTCGAATTACGCGGCGTGCCGAACTACGTGGGATCCCAGCGTTTCGGCTTCCGCCAGAACAACCACGTACTCGGCCGCCTCATGCTTGAGGGCAACTATCAGCATCTGCTGGACGTGATGCTGGGCCGACCCCATGAGGTTGAATCGCCGCTGATGAAGGAGCTGCGCGGCCTGTACGACGCCGGCCGCTATGGCCAGGCCCTCGAACGCTGGCCTCGACGTTCGCGCCACGATCGGCAGGCCCTCGACGCTTTGCGCCGGGGGTTGTCGCCGCGCGATGCGGTCCTGGCCATCGACCGTCAGCAGCGAAGTTTCTTCCTCAGCGCGCTGCAGAGCGCCGTGTTCAACCGTGTGCTGGATCGGCGGCTGCGCGACGGCACGTTCGACCGGCTGATCGACGGTGATCTGGCGTGGAAAGACGACAGCCGCGCCGTCTTCGCGGTGGATGGTCCGACCGCGGACCTGGAGAACGGGCCGGGCGGCCGCGTCCCGACGCTGGCGGTCAGTCCCAGCGGCCCGATGTGGGGGCTGCGGATGACAAGGCCCCAGGGGGCGGCGCTGGCCGGTGAACTGGAAGCGCTGGCCGATCTGGGCGTCAGTCCCCAGTCCTGGGAAGCGGGCGTCCACCGGCTGGCTCTGGAGGATGGCGGTCGGCAGCCACCCGAATCGGAGGGGGCGCGAAGGCCGCTGCGGGTGCCGCTGCGCCATGCGGACGTCCAGGCCGCCGAAGACGAGCGGGGGGCCCATATCCGCGTCGCGTTCGAACTGCCGCGCGGCAGCTTCGCGACGGTGGTGCTGCGCGAACTGATGAAGATCGAGGCGACCGAGGCCGAGGTACGCGGCGATGAGGTTTCGCCGGATTCAGACTCCGTGGACCTCGACTGAGGCCGCGGTCGCGGCGCCCGTTCCCGCGTGCTGCCAGAGGATGCGGCCGTCGGCCTCGAAGGCGAGACTGGCATCCTGCCAGGCCAGGGGTGCGGTCGAATCCACCAACGCGCGGGCCAGGCTCGTGGCGCACAGTCGCGCCAGGCCGACATAGGCCATCGTGGGCCGGGCGTTGACCTCGACGATGACGTCGCCGTTTGGGCTTTTCGCTGATTCGCTGGAACCGGCGCCCGCGGCCTCGCTGGAGTCGGCGAGGATCAGATCGACGCCGACGAATCCGTGCAGTCCGCCGATGCGCTCCAGGGCACGCTCCGCCAGGTCGAACGCGCGCGTCTGCGTCGGCTCCTCCACCGGCATGCGCCCGCCGTGATAGATCAGCCGGTCGGTCCACTCGATGCACTGTTCGCACGCCAGCAGCCGGCGGCGCTGCTGGCCATGCACAATGAACGACGTGTTGACGGATCGGCCGGGCTGGAACGGCTGGATGATCCAGTCGCGGCCGAAAGGCAGACCGGCCAGGTCGCTCTGCCGCCGCACCACGTAGATGTCCTCGTGGGCCGCGCCGCGGCGGCGCTTGACGATCATCGGCCTGTCGATCGTCGGTTTCTTGTCCAGCCTGCGCGTTTCGATGCTCGGCAGGCCGACTTCCGCCAGGGCACGCGACAGGGCGAGCTTGTCGGCACACAGGGCCACCGCGTCCGGCTTGGACCCCAGCCGCCGGGCACCCGCGGCCGTGAGCTTGGCCGACCACGCCTCGAGCACCCCCTCGGACTCGGGCGCGATGACCAGGGCCCAGTCGGCCTCGGCGGCGAGCTGGTCGATGACCGGCTCGATGCGATCGGCCGGCCCGACCGCCAGCACCTGGGCGCCGCTGAGCGAAAGGTCAAAGCGGTGGTCAAGCGTGGTGAGCACATGGATGCCGGCCTTCAGAAAATCCGCGACCACCGCGCTAAGCAACGCCGCGCCCTGCCTTGACAGGCCGCTGTCCAGCGGCTGGCGCACCATGCCGCCGCCGCAGACGTGCTCGAAGACAAAGACGCGCATGGAAGTCGGAGGATCCTGACGGGCGGGTGATTGGGCCTACGGGCCACGATTCTAGCGCCGCCCGGCCCATTGGCCAAACGGCGCATGGCTACAGCAGGACCGCTCGACCATGTCGATCAGCCTCGTTGTGACCGCGGCCGCGACGTGTCATAATGAATCTCTTTACCGATCCGGGCCGGCTGCCCTTGACACGGACAATCCCACGACCCCCGATGGAGGCCGTTTCGTGAAATCCCAGGACTTGAAGACGGGCATGGCTGTCAATCTCGACGGCCAGGTATGCGTGCTGGTGAGCCTCGAACACGTCAAGCCGGGCAAAGGTCCGGCCTATGTGCAGGCCAAGATGCGCAACATCTACTCCGGCGGCATCACCGAAAAGCGATTCCGCAGCAGTGAAGACGTCGAGCAGGCAATTCTCGACCGCCGCGAGATGGAATATCTCTATTCCGAGGCCGACGGGGCCGTCTTCATGGACACCGAGAACTACGACCAGATCACCATCCCCTCCGACCAGCTTGGCGACGCGATGGATTACCTCAAGCCCAACACCAAGGCGACGGTGCTGGTCTACGACGGCAACATCGTCAATCTCGAACCGCCGGCGACCGTGGAGCTGAAGATCACGGAGACAACCCCGGGCATCAAGGGCGCGACGGCGACCAATCAGCTCAAGGAAGCGATCTGCGAGACCGGGCTCAAAACGCGCGTGCCGCCTTTCATCAAGATCGGCGAGGTGGTGCGGATATCGACGGCGACCGGCGAGTACCTCGGCCGCGCGGGGGGTGAGTGAGCCGCCAGCGGGCCGGCTTTCACGGACACGGGGAGGTGGGATACGCCAAGAACTCCGGGCCGATCCTGCGCGATGCTGCTTGTCGGCTGGTGCCTGGCCGGTCTGGCCGTCGGGGCGCCTGAGACGCCGTCGGCCGGCCAGTTCCTGCCGCCGTTCACCATCCCGGTTGAACGACACGACGAGATTCCCGCCGCCCGCGCCGTTGTTGACCACCTGCAGCAGACGTTGGACCTGATCGACGCTGATCTGCCGCGCATCGTCGAGGCCGCGGAACTTCTGGCCGCCGCGGCCGGGCATGGCGCGTGCGAGGTGCGAGGCGATGTCGGATTCGTCGGCGAGATGACCGGCGCGGGATCATGGCTTGCGGCCGACGTGGGACCGGCTGCGCCGACCGCGATCATCGCGGCCGTGGGCTGGGGCGATTCGACGGCGGACGGGCTGCGGGCCGAACTCGACGCCATCGACCGGGCGCGGGAGGGCGGCCGAGCCATCGTCCTCATCGCATCGGTCGAAATGCTGCGGGCTCTGGACCTGGAGGCCCGGGCGCGCCTGGTCAGCGACGTGCTGCTCGATGATTTCGCGCCCCGCGGCGGCTTGCTGCGGACGGTGAACCAGCCCTCGACCGAGGACGTCATCAGGATGGAGTCGGTGACCGCCTGCGTCGTCGGCTGGACGTTGCAGGTAGAGATGGCCGCGGCCCAGGCCCGCCGCGCGTGGGACGCGACCTCCGCCACCGCGCCGGTACCCGCGCCGATGCGGGCTGGACACGACTACCTGCACGCTTTGGGCTCCGTCCTGGAAGACATGGCGACCGCTTCCTGGCCGAGCCTGGTGCGCGCCGCCGATCGCGCGGCCACGACGATTGCCGATGGCGGGCGCGTACTGGCGGTGTCGACGCAGCCGCTGGTCGCCGCCCACGCGCGCCGGCGCTTGGCGGCCGATCCGCTGTTGATCCTCTGGACGCACCCCGATCAAGTCGATCGGGTCGCGCCCGGCGGCGACGACATGGTTCTCGCCTTCGGGGCCGATGAACCGGTCGGCGCCGCTGCCTGGGGGCAGCCCGCTGCGATACGCCGTGCCGGTCGCGGTGTCTGCTGGATCACCTGCGCCTTTGGCTCGTGGGACGCGAGGCTAAAACGCGGCGAATGGCGGCTGGACCCCCGCTGGCCCTATGGCGACGGCCTGATCGCGCGGCCCGTTGTGAACGCGAGGGACCGCGACCATCGCATGGCGCCGGCCGCCGGCGTGGTGGCGGAAACGATCTACTGGCTCTTGAACGCCGCGGTGCTCGAACGCCTCGACCAGCTTCGCACGCCGACGGTTCAGCGGGGGCCGGCACCCCGCCAGCCCGCGGTGCAGCCGCGCCACTCGGAGGAGGGCGCCTGATGCCCTTGCCCCGACTCTACACTGAACTGGCGCACCTCTGGCCCAGCCTCAGCCCGCCCGAGGACTATGCCGACGAAGCCCGGGCTATCCGCCATGCCATCTTCAGGCGGCTGGGCGCCGCGGCCGCAGGCGCCGGCGCGGTTCGCCGACCCGCTCTGCTGGAGTTCGGCACCGGCGGCGGCCACACGCTCAGCCACCTCAAGGCCGACTTTGACTGCGTCGCCCTGGACATCGCCCAGCCGATGCTCGCCAACGCCCGCCGGCTCAACCCCGAGGTCGAGCACCACTGCGGCGACATGCGGACCTGGCGCATCGATCGGCTGTTCGACGTCGTGCTCGTTCATGACGCCATCGACTACATGACCACCGCCGCCGATGTCGGCCTGGTGCTGGCCAACGCCCGACGGCATCTGAAGCCCGGCGGCCTCGTGCTCTTCGCGCCCAGCAGCGTGGTTGAAACCTGGACCGCTGACGAGCTGGCCGTCGATCAGCAGCCGGGGCCCGATGGATCGCGTTTGACCTACGTGAGCTACGCCTATGACCCGGATCCGGCCGACACCTCGATCCGCATGGTCATGCTCCTGCTGATTCGTCGCGGCGCGGAGATGCGCATCGAGCGCGACGACGACGAACTGGGCCTCTTCACGATCGACCAGTGGGTGGCCATGCTCGAAGACGCGGGTTTCGAGGCGGCGGTGGAGCCCTTGCTGGATCAGGCCGACGAGGGGCCGCAGCCCCTGGCGCCGCTTTTCATCGGCCGTTTGCCGGAGGCCTCGGCGTGGCAGGGGGCCGCACCGCCGCCGGGCGTCTGCATCCGATAATCCGGGCCCTGGCGTCCGCTTGCGCCGGGTTTTCATCACCCCACAGGCGCCGGTGTCGCCGGATCGGACGCTTCAGCGCGGCAGCGCGATCGCCGATAAGGAAAACAAGGGTCTGCGTTCGGACCGCCCCGGAGATGGTGGTCCGTGCCCCTCAGCGTTCGGAGAGGTCGATGATGCCGGGGACGGATGCCAAGCCAGCCATGGCCAACAATCCCTTCATCGCCATCGAGCTGGACGACCTTGAAGTCGGCCAGGTGTTGCCCGGCCACCTGCGCGACCGTGACGGCCGCATCATCATCCCCGCCGGCGCGGTGCTTACCGAGGAAGATATCGCGGGTCTCAAGGACCGCTCGCTCTTTGTCGGCCAGGATTGGCTGGACAACCGCGCCCGCATGCGGGCGGCCCAGGCCGCGGCGCGCGAGGGCGAGCCGGCCGGCTCGTATCACCTGCCGTTCGACTTGCCCACCGGTGCCGAGCTGCGCCAGCAGCAGCGGCATGTGTGGAACACCGTGCTGAATCTGGAAATCACCGATGCGGACGGCTCATCGCGCCGCACGATGAGCGTTCGAACACTCAACCTCTCGTCCGGCGGGTTCGCCTTCCTGATGCGGCAGTTTGTCCACCCCGGCTCGCGCGTGCTCGCGGAGTTCAAGGCTCTGCCCGGCAAGCCGGTGGTTGAGGCGATCGTCCGCTCCTGCACGCCGCTGGGGGGCATGGAGCATCGCGTCGGCGTGCAGTTCATCGGTGAACCCGCCCGCCCGGCGCGGGCCGCCGAGTTCGGCAGCGACGCCGCCTGAACATCACGGCCCGGACTCTGCGCCAGCTCGTGAGCCTGGCGCTGAGCGGGCACGCGAAGATCGCCCACCGCAATCTCACCCCATTCTGTTCAGCGCATGTCGCCGATCAATCGCTCCACGTCCGCACAAACGACCACCGCTGCGGCTGCAGCCCCGCGCGCGCCGGGTTCCCCTCGACATAGCGCACCGCCCGCCGCCGCAGGTTCGCGTCGTGCGGAACATGGGCCGCCGACCGGTGCGTTTCGACTTTCGTGGTCAGCCCGAATGGCCGAAGGTCCGGGTTGCGGACCGTGATCGACCACGACCCGCGCGGGTCGTTGGGCAACCAGAAACCGCAGACGCTGAGAATCAGGTGATACGCCCGGACCATCGACCCGAATGCTATCATGCCCGCTCGAAATCGCACACGTGGATGTGCGGGAAAGGGCGGATATCCGATCCGCCGCTATGCGGGCGATCAAAGATCGCCCCGTATGCATCGCCCATGCCCCACTCGCCCGAGGCCTCCCGATGACCAGCCCCGACACCCCGGCTACCGCCGCCAACTCCGCCAAGAGCATGGACGACATCGTCGCCCTCTGCCGCCGCCGCGGCTTCATCTGGCAGAGCAGCGAAATCTACGGCGGGATCAACGGCTTCTGGGACTACGGCCCGCTCGGCGCTGAGCTGAAGCGCAACCTCAAGGACGCCTGGTGGCACGACATCATCCGCTGCCCACCCAAAGGCCCCGACGGCGACATGATCAGCATGGTCCCCGTCGACTGCACCATCATCATGAACCCCAAAGTCTGGATCGCCTCCGGCCACGTCGCGGGGTTCAATGACCCGATGATGGACGACAGGGACACGCAAAGACGCTACCGCGCGGATCAGCTTTTCGTCTTCTTCCCCACCAATGTGCAGACACGACACGACACCTTCGGAATTGCCGTTGAAGCAGTAAACCTGCAGGAAGCGGAGCAGCGATGGGATGACTTGCACAAGACAGGGGCAATTGAGCATATCTACAAGCTTGCATCCAAGCAGTTCGGGTTCAATCCAGACGAACCGATGGGTATCGCAGGAGATAGCGGCGATCAATTAACGGCAGAGCAACAAAGTAGGACGTTCGGTCCCAATCATGAGCATCCCGGTGATTGGGTTGTGGGCACGAAATTGACAGCGGAGCAACGTGATCGAACGATAGCTCCCAGTGCCAAAAAATTTGGCACATTGATGGCTGCTCGTCAGTTCAATCTGATGTATCAGACTTACAACGGGCCTATCCAAAGTGACGAAAATAAGGTTTATCTGCGCCCGGAGACAGCGCAAGGCATCTTCTGCAATTTCAAGAACGTCCTCGATACCTCGCGCGTGAAAGTCCCCTTCGGCATCGCCCAGGTCGGCAAAGCCTTCCGCAATGAGGTCACGCCGCGCAATTTCACCTTCCGCAGCCGCGAATTCGAGCAGATGGAGATCGAGTTCTTCATCCGTCCCGACGCGGCCAAAGAGTGGTACGCCTGGTGGCGCGACGCCCGCTATGCCTGGTGGCAGGCGGTCGGACTGGCCGGCGAAAACCTGCAACTGCGCGAGCACGACAGGGACGAGCTGGCCCACTACGCCAAGGACGGGGCGGGCACCAGCGACATCGAGTACCGCTTCCCCTTCACGTCGCCGGGCTTCGGCGAGCTGGAAGGCGTGGCCCACCGTACCGACTTCGACCTGCGCCAGCATGCCGAGCACTCGGGCCTGGGCGACAAGCTCAAGTACTTCGATCAGGAGCGCAACGAGCGGTACTTCCCGCACGTGATCGAGCCCTCGGCGGGCGCTGACCGCGGCACGCTGGCGCTGCTGTGCGAAGCCTACACGCCCGACGCGACGCGCCCCAGCGGCGTCTACATGAAGTTCACCCCGCGCATGGCGCCGATCAAGGCGGCGGTGTTCCCGCTGGTGAACAAGGACGGCATGCCGGAAGTGGCGGAGAAGCTTTACCTCGATCTGCGGCAGAAGTGGGCGGTACAGTTCGACGTGAAGCAGACGATCGGCAAGCGCTACGCCCGCATGGACGAGGCCGGCACACCGTACTGCTTCACCGTCGACGGCGACACCCTCAAGGACCAGACAGTGACCGTCCGCCACCGCGACACCCAGCAGCAGGAGCGCATCGCGCTGGACAAGGTCAGCGCGTTTCTGGCCGAGAAGCTGGCCTGAGGCGGTCTTACCCGAAAAGCAGCCACCAGCCGATGAGAAACACTGCGATGTCGGCGCAGATGTGGCTCACGTACCCCGGCCACAGCGAACGGTACTTCAGATACAGCGTCGACCACGTCACGCCGCCGATGAACACGCCCAGCGTTCCCAGCAGCGTGATCCGCCAGTCGAAATACGCGATCAGCGCCACGACGTGATGCAGCGTGAAGCACAGCCCCGTCGCGACGACCGCGGCGCGGCCGGGCATCAATTTCTCACACTGGCGGAAGGTGAACCATCGCCAGACAACTTCCTCGATGAGCGAATTGACGATGCACCAGTAGACCACGCCCAGCAGGTAGACATCGCGCCGACCCATGCCGCTTTCGATGGCCGTTTCGCGCATGGCGGCCGCGTCGATCCATCGCCGGCCGAGCACCAAGTACCCGCCGAGGATCGCCGCGAAGATGGCCGCGCCGCTGACAAGTCCCCACGGCAGCCCGTCACGCCGCAGCGGCAGCAGACCTGGCCGGACGCGATCGATCCACAGCGACCAGACCAGCGGCAACGCCACCAGCCAGACCTTGGCGAAGATCGCGATCGCCTTGCCCGCCGCGGGCGCCACACCCAGCGCCGGGCCGTGGAGCCACGCGCCCACGCCAAGCGTCGGCACCGGCACGAACAGCAGCAGGGCGAGCAGGGCCCGCCGCCGCGCGGCAGACGCGGTGGCGATCGGTGCGGCAGTGGATGTCATGCGCAGATGGTAATCGGATGGGGGAGATGAGGTGCGGAGGGTTCGGGCGGATACCCGGGGCTCGCGTCTTGGCGTGTCATCTGCACGCCGTCACTCGCGAACCGCCGTCCGCAATAAAAAAAGCGCGACCCAGGTCAAAGACACCGGGTCACGCTCGATCAGGGGCATGGATAGATGTCGGTCATCGTCAGCCCCGCTTCACGACGGGGCATTGTGCTCGTCTCATCAGCCGGCCGTGGCGGGCTGGTCGTCGGCGGCCCGCAGTTCCGGCCGCTCGATGTCCTGGTTCGTTTCCTCGTGCTTGAAGTTCGGCGTGCGGAGGATGATCGTCCGCAGCTTGCGCGGCGTCGCCTCTTCAGCCGTGGTGTATTTCTTGTTGCGAACCACATATGCCTTGTTGCCCACCTGGCTTTGCCAGAGGCTCTGGGCGCGGGGGATCATCGACATCTCATCGATCGGGCCGTCGCCCTCGTGCAGGTAATTGCGGTAGGGGTCCAGTTCGATCGTCTGCCCGACGATCTGCACCCTCATGCGGTCGGGCGTGCGGCGCTGCTCGACCGACGCCTTGGTGACGACGGTGGCGGCCTTCGGGGCATCGGGTACGACGACCTTGATGTGCCGCGCCTCGGTCAGGTCCAGCGGAATGCGCCGGGTGGCTGTCTCGTAGGCGCAGTCGCGGCTCACAATCCGGGCCGTGCTGTGGCTGGTGTGGATCGGCGCGAATTCCGCGGCGTGCGAGACGCCGACGAAGCCGGCCGCGGCGGTCAACATGGTCAGGCAAAAGCGAATGCGGGTCATCGGAATCAGTCTCCAGCCCCCTGCGGTGAGTTTCCCTGTGTTCCGCCCCTGTCGGTGGCCCAGGCCCCGACCGTCGGGGCTGGCCCATGCGACTCGCGTATTCGACTCGCGGCGCTGACTCTCGAACGATGTCGGACTTCCCTGTGAACCGGGTCTCGTCTGGCCGCGGATCTCTCAGGTCCGCGGCCGCGTGCGTCCGTCTCTTGCGTGTCGTTCCTCTCCGAGCGACGGGAGGATCATGGCAACGGTCGTGCCAGCGGCGTCCAGCCGCATGCTATTGCCGTAAGTGGCGTCACTAGCGATGGTTGGCGTCGTTGGCGCGGGCAGGGGCCGGGGGCGGGGTCACAGCGGATGTTGCGGGCAGGCAACACCATGCGTTGCCTGGGCGAGCGACAGGACCGCCGTGATGTCTGGCGGTCGCGGTGTGCGGCCTGTTTCGCACCCGAGGCAGTGTCTTTTTTCCGGCGGGGTACGGTGTGCCGGGCCGGGCGCGTCCCAACGCCGACAAGAAAGGCCCGCGGGTTGGCGCCGCGGGCCTTGTGGCTGTCCATGCGAACGTCGCGGTGTCGCGCTCTTCACATCTCGTCGATGCGGACCTTGCGGCCTTCCTTGGCGCTCCTGATCGCGGCCAGGGCCATGGCCAGCGAGTGCACATTGTCGGCGCTGGAGCACTCCGGCTCGCGGTCTTCGGCGATGGCGGCAGCGAACTCATCCAGGATCGCCTGCGACACGTCGGGTACGGCCAGCGGCGTCACCTCTTCGCGCACCTGCGGGTTGGCCTTGTGCAGATACTGACGGCGAATGGCGTCGAGCGTCCAGGTGATGCTGCCCTTCGAGCCGCTGATGAACCAGTCGCCGTTCCAGTTGGTCTGCTCACCCACTTCGCAGCCGACGGCCGTGTGCGTGCCATGCACGCCGCCTTCGAACTCGAAGACGATCGCGTGGGCCGCGTCACCCTTGTGCCAGCCCCAGGAATGGTTCCACGTATGGGCCACCACGTTCAGAGGGTTGAGCCCCAGCACGTAGCGCATCATGTCGAAGTGGTGCACCATCATGTCGTTGATGAACATGTATGGCTCGGTGACATAGTGCGAGCCGGGGTGGTCGGCCCACGGACGGTAGAAGCGGACGTCGCACTGGCCGATGGCGCCGATGGCGTTGTGCTCGATGAGCTTGCGTGTGGTGCGCGGCGGGGCGGAGAAGCGGTAATTCTGCGTGATCATGTGCTTGAGGCCAGCCTTCTCGCCGGCTTTCACCACGGCCCGCGCGTCGGTCATGTTGTCGCTCAGCGGCTTCTCGCCCAGCACGTGCAGCCCGGCCTTGAACGCCGCCTCCGCCACCTTGCGGTGCACGGCCGGGGGGGTGACGTCGAGGACGAAATCGGCCTTGGCGCCCTTGATCGCCTCCTCCAGGGAATTGAAAAGCTGGCTTTCTTTCAGGCCGAACTGTTTGATCGCCAGGGCCCGCCGCTCGGCGTTGGGCTCCACCGCCGCCACAACTTCCGTTCCCGCGTGCTTCCTGCACTGCTCGAACCAGTGGAAGCCGCGTCCACCCAGACCTGCCAGAATCGCCTTCAGCGCCATCGTGATCTCTCCTGATAGCCGATCCCGCCGCCGACCTGCTGACAAACGCATTGATCCGGTGGCCATGGCCAGCACCCTAGCAGACGCAGGCGTGCACGCCACTGCCCGCCTTGGCAGTTCGCCGGGCGTTGGTTACAAAGGAACGCCTTGCATCCTCCCCTTGATTGTCCCCCCGACCGGACCCGCCGTCATGCCCGTCAACGACCTGTCTGTCACCGCATTGACCTGTGAACACCTGACCAACCCCCTGGGCCTCGACGCCATCCGGCCGCGCTTCGCCTGGCGTCTGGACAGCGCGCGCCGAGGCACGCGGCAGACAGCCTGCCGCGTGCTGGCGGCCTCGTCGCCGGCCGGGCTCGCTGCAGGCGAGGGCGACTGCTGGGACAGCGGTCGCGTCCAGTCCGACCGCTGCGTCTACGTGCCCTACGAAGGGGCGCCGCTGCGTTCACGGCAGCGCGTCTGGTGGTGTGTCACCGTCTGGGACAACACCGGGTCCGAGGCGACCAGCGAGGCGGCCTGGTTTGAAATGGGCCTGCTCCAACCCGGGGACTGGCGGGGCCAGTGGATCGCCGCCGGTGACGGGGACTGCGATGGTCCGGACGCTTATCGTTCGCCGCTGCTGCGCCGAGGCTTTGGCGTGGATAAGCCCATTACCGCCGCCCGCGCGTACCTGTGCGGCCTCGGCTACCACGAGTTCTATCTCAACGGGCGACGTGTCGGCGACCATCGCCTCGACCCCGGCTACACGCGCTTTGACCGCCGCGCCCTCTACGTCGTGCACGACGTGACCGGGCATCTGCGCCAGGGCGACAATGTCGCGGGCCTGATGCTCGGCAACGGCTTCTACAACGACATGATCAAGGCCGCATGGGACTTTGAGAAAGCACCTTGGCGCAACCGGCCGCGGGCCTTGGCCCAGATCGAGCTGACTTTCACGGACGGCTCGCGCCAGGTCGTTGTCACCGACACCGACTGGAGGACCGCGCCCGGGCCGATCACGTTCAACGGCATTCGCAGCGGCGAGCACTACGACGCCCGAGCCGAGAAGCCCGGCTGGGCGGAGGCTGGCTTCGATGATCGCTCATGGTCCAACGTCGCGTCCGTGGCGGCGCCGACGTCACAGCTCACGCCGCAGGTCTGCCCGCCTGTTCGCGTGACGCGGACGTTGCGGGCGGTGAAGGTCACGCAGCCGCGGCCGGGCGTGTTCGTCTTCGATACCGGCCAGAACACCGCCGGCTGGGCGCGGCTCAAGGCGCGCGGACCGGCCGGCACGACGCTGACGCTGCGCTACGGCGAACAACTCGGCAAGGACGGCCAGGTTGACCAGTCCGAACTGACGGGCCTGCACCGCGCCGAGTTGCCGTTCCAGACCGATCGCTTCACGCTCAAGGGTGCGGGCGGCGACGAAGTTTTCGAGCCGCGCTTCGTGTACCACGGCTTCCGTTACGTGCAGGTCGAAGGCGCGCCCGGCGAACTGACGGCCGACAGCTTGGAAGCCTGCGTCGCGCACACGGATTTCAAGCCCATCTCGAAGTTCGCCTGCTCCAATGACCTGCTCAACCGCATCCATGAAATCACGCTCTGGTCGTATCGCGGCAACTTTCACTCCATCCCGACCGACTGCCCGCACCGCGAGAAGAACGGCTGGACCGGCGACGCCCACATCGCCGTCGAACAGGGCCTGCTGAACTTCGACACGACCGCCAACTACGCCAAGTGGCTGCGCGATTTCGCCGACGAGCAGTTGGAGGACGGCCGCGTCGCTGCGATCATTCCAACCTCCGGCTGGGGCTATGCGTGGGGCAACGGCCCGTGCTGGGATGCCGCGTGGTTCGAGATCGCCTGGGCCGTGTACGTCTACCGCGGCGATCTGTCGCTGTTCGCCGAGCACTACGAGCGCATCAAGAAGTATCTGGCCTATCTCAAGAAGCGTGAGAACAGCCGCGGCCTGATCCACTGGGGTCTGGCCGATTGGCTCTCGCCTTTCGGCGATGCGGAGGATTACACCGCTCCGCGCACGCTGTTGACCACGGCCTACTACTACCGCGGCCTGCTGCTGGTCAGTCGTGTCGCGGCTTTGCTCGGGAAGGATGACGAGTCACGCCATTACGCGGCTGAGGCGCAGCGCATTCGCGGCGAAATCAACCGCCGCTACTTCAACCCCAAGACCGGACTGTACGCCAACGGCTCACAGCTCGCCCAGGCGACCGCGCTGTACCAGGGGCTGCCCGACGCCGCCGATGTGGACGATGTTTTCGCCGGGCTGGTCAGTGAGGTCGAGCGGCACGCCCGCCATCCGAACACCGGCTGCATGGGCACCAAGTACCTGATCAACGCGCTGACTGATCACGGCCGGCTCGACCTGGCCTATGCCGTCGCGACGCAGCACGACTATCCGTCATGGGGCTACATGCTCGAGCACGGCGCGACCACGCTGTGGGAGGCCTGGGACGGCGGAGGATCGCACAACCATGTGCTGTTCGCCGACCTGAGCGCGTGGATGATCCGCTCGCTGGCGGGCCTGCGGCCGGACCCGTCCGGGCCCGGCTTCAGACGCTTCGTCGTCGAGCCGGGCGTCGTCGGCGACCTGACGTTCGCCGAGGCGGAGCACGAGTCGATGTACGGCCCGATCCGCGTGCGCTGGGAGCGGCAGGGCGGGCGGCTGACGCTGGACCTGACGGTGCCCGCCAACACGCAGGCGACGGTGATCCTGCCCACGGCCGATGCGTCGCAGGTCCGCGAGGCCGGCAAAGCGCTGGCCGACGTGCAGGGCGTGACGGTTGTCAGCACGGATCGCCAGACGACGAGCCTGGCGGTCCCGGCTGGTCAGTATGCATTCACCTGCCCGCTGTGATCCGAGACTCACCCGGTACCCGGTGCCCGGGCCTCGCGTCCCGGCTTGGAGTTCATATTTGCGCCCCTGCACGTCAGCCGCCAGACCGGTGGGGCCTGGATCTTCCGCGCGAACGTTGACCACGTCCGAGAATACCTGCTTCCGATAGGTGCGGCCGCGGCAGGCCTGTTTCTTTGGATTCGCGGCGGCGACCTGTCCGACTCTTGTACGGGGCCGATGCCTTATCGGCTCATGTGTTTGAACGCAAGGAGGCTGACATGGCCGACCCACACAACGCGCCCCGCCAGCTTGGCCGCGGGTGGCAGATCACCGGTGAACTGAACATTGATGAAGACGCGCTGTTCGACGGCCAGATCAACGGCGTGCTGCGCGTGACGGGCCAGCTCGAGCTGGGCCCCAACGCCCGCGTGGCCGGCACGGTCGTCGGCCAGACGGTCCGCGTGGCCGGCGAGGTCGAGGCGGACATCGTCGGCCAGCAGGAAGTCGAGATGCTGCCCGGCTCGAAGATGCGCGGTCGGGTGTACGCCAGCCGTTTTGTGGTCAACGAAGGGGCCGGCTTCCGCGGCGAGATCATCTGCGATGAACAGGCGATGCAGAGCGCCGAAGAAGAAGTGCTCAGCCAGCTTGGCCGGGAGCCGGGGCCCGCGCGGCAGAAGACCGACGGGCGTCTGTCGGCGGATGAGCTCGCGTCGCTGCGCAATGGTGGCCGCGGCGGCAACGGCCTGCGCATGGCGGCTGGCGGCAACGGGAACGGCAACGGCAACGGCCGGTGATGCGCCGGAGCGCCTGCCATGTTGCGACCTCCGCCGCGACTTGAGGGGATGCTTTGCCCGCCGCAACCCCAGACGCTGCGGCGCGTCTGGTGTCCGGAATGTGAACATACCTTTGACGTCAGCGCCCGGGCCATGTCCGTGCGCTGTCCGCGCTGCGGCGCGGGTATGGCTCCGTCCGACCTGGAGTTGCGGGCGTCGATTCACGGTGACGTGAAGATCATCGGCCGCGTGACGATTCCCGCGGACATGGAGATGTGCGGCAGGCTGCTGTGCGTGGAACTGGAGAGCGGCGGCCGCTTTGTCGGCTGGGCCCGTGTCGGCGGGCGCATTCAACTGCGCCCCGGCAGCGAGACGCGCGGCGAACTGGCGGCATCGAGCCTCTGCGCCGAGCACGGCGCCCGTCTGCGCGTCCGCGCGACGATCGGCAGCATGGACGACTGAACCCGCATGCCGACGCCCACCGTCCCACGGGTCTTCACGCCCGCCAACCGACGCCGGCTTAGCGCGTAAGCTTCGCGACCTTCGGCTGCACCAACCGTTCGAAATCCGCGTACGCCATGCGGATCAGCTCTGTATGCGAGCAGGCGTTGAAGACGATCTGCTCGTCCTCGGCCAGGGATTCGGCGACGTATACCGGCAGATGGTAGAGGTTGCCGAAGGGCGGCATGGCCCCGACCTCGCACTCGGGAAACAGCCGGGCGAACTGCATCTCCGTGGCCAGAGCCACCCGCCGGGCGCCGCTGGCCTTGCGCAGCGCGGTGAGATCCAGCTTGCGCGTCGCGGGCAGCACCGCCATCGCGGGCTTGTCGTCCAGCAGGACGATCACCGTCTTGGCCACCTCCCGGCCGGGCACATGCACGGTCGCGGCCGTCTCCTGCGCGGTGTAAGCGGGGCTGTGCATGATCGTGGCGTAATGCACCTTCTGCTCGTCCAGATAATGGCGAACCTGTGCCGTGGACATGACGACCTCCTTTCGAGACAGGCTCCGTCCATGGCCAAGGACCGCCGAGAGATGAGCAGGCGGTCAGGCCGGGTCCATCCGACCCGCGGACTCCATGACATGCTAGGCGCGCCGCCTCGTTGACAGCCCATCAGGGCGGGTCGGCGTTTTGCGACCGCTGTCGGCGCGACCTAGACTGTCATGCGACCGCATCAGGCCTCCATCCCCCGTGACAGGCTGTGATGCCCGGAAAAAGAGACTCCACCATGCCCCAGCCCGCCATTCAGGGCGCGATGACCGCCCTCATCACCCCGTTCCGTGACGGCCAGGTCGACTACGACCGCCTGGCTGAAAATGTCCGTTTCCAGATCGACCACGGCATCGACGCCCTCGTGCCCGTGGGCACCACCGGCGAGTCGCCGACGCTGACCTATGACGAGCATCGCCAGGTCGTGACCAGGGTGGTGCAGGCCGCGGCCGACCACCCGGGGCCGGCGGGCAAGCGGGTGCGGGTCATCGCCGGCGCTGGCTCGAACTCGACGCATGAGACTCTCGACTTCACACGCCACGCCCGCGCTGCCGGCGCCGACGCCGTCCTGCTGGTCAACCCCTACTACAACAAGCCGACGCAGGAAGGACTGTACCGGCACTTCATGACCGTGGCCGACGAAGTGGGCATGCCCATCGTCCTTTACAACATTCCCGGCCGCACGGGCATCGCCCTGACCCCGCAGACCTGTGCCCGCCTGGCCGGGCATCCCAAGATCGTCGCGATCAAAGAGGCGACCGGCTCGCTGGACAACGCCTCGGAGGTTGCGGCCCTGTGCGGCCAGCGGCTGGCGATTGTGTCCGGTGACGATTCCCTGACGGTGCCGTTGATGGCCATCGGAGCCACGGGCGTGATCAGCGTGGTGGCCAACCTGCTGCCCGACCGCGTGAAGGCGATGGTCGCCGCCGCCGCCGCCGGCGACTTCGACACGGCCCGGCGCATGCACTTCGAGCTGTTCCCCCTGTTCAAGGGCATGCTCACGATGGCGACCAACCCCATCCCGATCAAGGCGGCGATGGCTCTGGCCGGCCGCGATAGCGGCGAGCTGCGTCTGCCGCTGTGCGAAATGGACAGCGGCCAGATCGCCCAGCTCAAGGCCATGCTCAAATCCTTCGACCTGCGCGCCACCGCCGGCGCGCGGTAGACGCCGCACGCGCCGGCCGCCGACATGCGTTTACATCCCATGCGCCGCGGCGACGGCGGGGTTGGTGAGTTTGCCGTCGTGCATGTTCAGGGCGCTGGCGAAGTCGGCATTCTCCCGGATGACGTGCTCGACGCCCCCGGCGGCCAGACCCCGGGCCAGGCGCAGCACATACGGCTGGGTCGCGTGGCACAGCGCCTGCGTGCTCGTGCGTCCCACGGCCCCGGGCATGTTGGCCACGCAGTAGTGCACCACGCCGTCGACCACGTAGACCGGATCCTGGTGCGTCGTCGGACGCGTCGTCTCGATGCAGCCGCCCTGGTCCACGCCCACGTCCACGATCACCGCGCCGCTGCGCATCTGCGAAAGCAGTTCGCGGCGGATCAGCAGCGGCGTGCGCCCGCCGGGAATCAGCACCGCGCCGATCACCAGGTCCGCCACCTTCGCGTAGTAGGCGATCGCATGGGGATCGCTGTAAATCGTGCTGACGTT
This sequence comes from uncultured Phycisphaeraceae bacterium, assembly GCA_964502445.1. Classification (GTDB taxonomy): domain Bacteria; phylum Planctomycetota; class Phycisphaerae; order Phycisphaerales; family Phycisphaeraceae; genus CAZCWM01. The sequence continues at coordinate 87,093 of CAZCWM010000009.1, forward strand.
GGCGGGCATGACGTCATCCAGATAGCGCAGCCGGTCGAGATTCACGTCCATGATGATGACACGGGCGCCGACGCCGGCCGCGACCTTCGCCGCCTGCGTCCCCACCACGCCGCCGCCGAGAATCAGCACATTCGCCGGCTCGACGCCCGGCACGCCGCCCAGCAGAATGCCCCGGCCCATCATCGGCTTCTCGAGGTACTTGGCGCCCTCCTGCACGCTCATGCGCCCGGCGATCTCGCTCATCGGCGTCAGCAGCGGCAGCCGTCCGCGGCCATCGGTCAGCGTCTCATACGCCATCGCCGTCACGCCCGCGTTCAGGCACGCCCGCGTCAACTCCAGGCTCGCCGCGAAATGAAAATAAGTGAACACCACCTGGCCTCGCCGCATCAGGCCCAGCTCTTCGCCCAGCGGCTCCTTCACCTTGACGATCAGGTCCGCGCGGTGGAAGACGGCCGCGTGGTCATCCACCAGTTCCGCGCCCGCGGCCGTATACTGCTCATTGCTGAACCCGCTGCCCGCGCCCGCGTCGCGCTCGACCAGCACCTCGTGGCCGGCCTGCGTCAGCAGATCCACGCCCACAGGCAACATCGCCACGCGGTACTCGTCAGCCTTGATCTCACGCGGAACGCCCACAATCATCGGTCAACTCCTGGTGCGCGATGCGAACTGGCCGCGCCGGCCTTGCGGCCGGCCGGGGGGCGCATAGGGTGCGCTCGGCAGTGGTGATCGTCAAGTGCCGGTGCCGCGCGTCACCGATCGGCCGTGCGCTCGACCAGCCAGTTCGTCCCCTGCATGTGCGAAAAGATTTCGCGCGCCGCCAGCGCATGCAATGCCGCGCCGGGATGGTGGTCGATCGGGCTGACGATCCGGGCTTCGATCGGCAACTGGCGGGCGATCTGCGTCAGGTCGAGCACGGGAAGGTCGAGTTGCCGACACCATTGGGCGACGCGGCTGTTCAACTCGGCGTTGGCGGGCAGGTCGGCGCCCGGTTCCGGAAAGATGACCACCAGCACCGGCACGCCGTGAGCCCGGGCGGTGTCGACCAGATCGGCAAGGGCCGCGGCGCACATCTGCCAGCCGCGATTGTTTTCATCGATCTGGCGGACGCGGGTCGCCATGTACGCGTTCAGATCGCGCTTGCGGCCCAGCCGGGTGAGCCGGTCGTCAAGGAAGAAGATCACGTGGCTGCGCCGCAGAGGCCGCGTGATCTTGTCCAGCAGCTTCTGGCTTGGGGTCGCGTCGTACATGATATCCACATCGTTGGCAAAAAACTGCAGCACGACGCCGTCGGGCGCCAGCGCCAGGCCCGTCTCATGCAGGTAGCGCACTTCCCAGTCGGTGTTGACGCCCGGCCGGCCGGTGTTGATGACTTCGCACGGCCCGGCGACATGCGCCTGGATCATGCGCTGCAGCACCTCGGTCCATAACTCCTCATGAGCTACGCCCTGGCCGAACGTGAACGAGTCGCCCAGGGCGAGGATGCGCATGCCGCGGTCCGGCGCATCGAGCGAGGCCGGTTCATCATCGCGCAAGCCGAGGCTGTTGAACTGATACAGCCCCTGGTACAGCCGCCGCAGCGCCGGGTTTCCGCCCCCGCCTCCGCCTACGAGCATCGGATGCTGGCGCAGATAGAGTTCCCCGCCGATCAGGGCCAGGTACAGGACCATGAAACTCACCGGCGAGCCGCGGACAATCTCCCCGACGGCCGCGAGGCGTCGCGCCTCGGACGTCAAGGTCAGCAGCAGCAGGCCGCCGGCCAGGCCGAGCATGATCAGCACCACGCCCCAGTGGTGGGCGACCTGCAGCAGCAGGAGGGCGAAAACGCCCAGGTTCAGCAGCAGCAACGTCGATCGCAGCGGCCAGTGCCGCAAGGCATGCCCCGCCGTGCGCGACAGGGCGGCTGGCCTCGCGAGCCCCACGAGACTCGCCACCGCCAGCAAGAGCGCGGCGATCTGGAAGGCCTCGGCCAGCGCCGGCCCCTCGCCCGCCATACGCCGGTAGGCCGGGCCATCACCGACGATTAGAAGTCCCAGGCACACCAGGAGGGCGCCGCGCACGACCAGTCGGCCGACGCGATCCGTCCGCAAGCCAGTAGAAGTTGTTGTGGTCATCTGCCAGGAACCATGCCATGAAACGCGCCGGACGTGAACGACACCCGCCGATATTGTGGCCGCGAGGGGCCGGGGTACGCAAGCTTTTTCCCTTGTCAGCCGGCGGAGGAGCCCGGCCGTCGGCCTGACGGCGCTAGACTTGTCTGGAGGATCGGCCGAACCGGGTGCGGATTATTCGGGCGTGGCGCGTCCTGGCGGCTGGTCCGGAAAGGGCGGCCGATCATGACGCATACCGTCTACTTGAGTGAGGCCCAGATCGCTCTGATGCTGGACCTGCTTCGCCGCGAGCAACGCGACCTGCCCAGTGAGATTCGCCGCACCGACACCACGGAGCTGCGCGGCCATCTGCACGGCCGGCTTGCACGCCTCCAGCAGCTCATCGCGGAGCTCGAGGTGGTGGAGCACGAGCTGGCCGAGTTGTGAGTTCCGCGCCCACCCAGGGACGAATCGCGCGACGAAGGTCGTCTAGCGGCGGCGGGAGACGATCCAGTGGGCGATCCGCTCACGCTGGTCGCGCCACCGCTCGCTGACCCGGTCGCGCAGGAAGCGGGCGAAGAGGCTGTCGAGAAGTTCGGCAAGATCGCGGACCGCGGCCAGGCGCCGCTCCGTCGCCTCGCGGACCGATTCGGTCTGCTCGTCGGCCGGCAGCGTCGCGGCGCAGACCGTCCACGCATCGGCCGCGAGCGTCAGTTCCCATTGCCGCTGATCCACGCCGTCAGCGAGGATGAGCCCGAGCCTGCGAGGCCACTTGCCATGGCGCAGCGCCTCAACGGCTTCGGGCAGGCGCGACGGCCCCAGGCCCGCATCGCCCCGCAGCGTCTGCCGGCCCGCGGCGCCCCAGGCACAATCCATCTCCAGAAGCCGGTCGATCATCGCCACCAGCTCGACGTCGCCGCGGTCGGTGCCGACCGTGATCGCGCCTTCGGCCGTTTCCGTCAGCCACCAGAGCCAGATGAGCATCTCGTTGCCCAGGAAATCCTTGGCGTCCATGCCGCGAAACGCCCACGGCACCGAGGGGATTTTCACGTCGCGCGGGCCCTCGGCGTTGTCCGCGTCACGCCTGGCCTGCGCCGGCGGAGGCGTGAACGGCGAGGGCAGCAGGTCTTCATAGTCACGGCCCGCGCCGGCCTTGCGCATCAGCCGGCTCGCCAGCGACCCGGCTGTCAGCGGCTCGAGCGTCACCTCGAACGCGCGGTGAAAGCACAAGGCGAGCTGCTCGGTCACACTGCTGGCGGCTGACGCGCAGAAAATCTGCTTGCGCTTCAGATCCCACAGCAGCGGCACCAGCTTCGACCGCTTGTGCCGGCCCGACGTCAGCTCTTCATGCACCTGGCGGTCGGCGCTTTCCGCGGCCTCGCGCTTCTGCTGACGCGACAGGAAGCCCGACGGATTGGCCTCGGCCAGTGACTGCTCGTGCATGGCGCGAAAAGCCCGGCGCAGGTCGGCCGGCACGCGGTTGGTGTCGATCCGCAGCCCCAGCAGCACCGCGTCCTCGAAGGCGTTCTTCGCATACTCGAACTGCGTATCGAAAATATGGGCCCCGGCGACGAAGCCCGACTCGACTTCCTCGCTGTAGCCTTCGCAATCCACGAAAGCGTGCTCGGCAAGCTTTTCGAGGAGGGTTTCGTCGGCCGCCTTGGGGGCATTGCCGACCGTCTGAAAGCGGCAGAACGTCACGCGGCCGGAGTCGAAAGGCATACAGCCTCCGGGGGAAAGGGGAATCGAGAGACAAAAAAGATCACGGAGCCGAGGAACCCCAAAGCAGCGGACGCCAAAGCGCAGCGCTTTAAGCCGAAGGGCAAGACCCGGTCACCCACCCAGGCCGCGACAAGCGTCCAGCCATCCTCATTGCAGGTTCACCGGCATGATGACGTACAGGAAGTTCGGCCCGGTGCGCAGTACGCCGGGCTTGTTGGCCGCCCGCATCTCGAACTGCACCTGATCGGCGTCCACGACTTTCAGGGCGTCGAGGATGTAAGCCGGGTTGAAGCCGATTTCCAGCGGCTCTCCTTCGTACTTGGGCAGATCGACGTTGATTTCCGCCTCGCCCATTTCCGGGGCCCGGCTGGAAAGCTTCAGGCCGTCGGACGCGAAACTCAGCTTCACGCCCTTGGATTCCTCGTTGGTCAGCAGGGCGGTGCGGCGCACGGCACTGGCCAGCGTGTCGGTGTGCAGCGTGGCCTTGCGGTCGCTGTCGCGCGGCACCACGTCCTTGTACGGCGGGAAGTTGCCTTCGACCAGATTCGAGCAGAGCACAGCCGACTCGGTCGCGAAGAGAATCTGGTTGTCCGCCAGCTTCACGCGGATGGTCTGCTCGCCGTCGCCCAGCAGCCGCAGGAGCATGTTCAGGGCCTTGGTCGGCACGATGGCCGAGCGGGCGTCCTTCTCCCTGGCCTTGCAGTCGCCCTTGGCCACCGCCAGGCGGTGGCCGTCGGTCGCCACCACCACCAGCTTGTTCCCGTCGCGCTCCAGCAGCACGCCGTTGATCGCGTACCGGCTGTTCTCGCGGGCGGTGGCGTAGATGGTCTGATGGACCAGACGGCCCAGGTCGGCGGCGTCGATCTGGAAGTCGGCCTCGCCCTCGAACTCGGGCACGGGCGGGAAGTCGTCCACGGGATAGCCATAGACCTTGAAGTGCGAGTCCTGCCCCCGGACGTGGACGGCCTGCTCCTCGGTTTCGAGGGTCAAGGTCGGGTCGATCGACTCGCGCACAATCGACGCCAGCTTTTCGGCCGGCACCAAGGCCTCGCCAGCCTGCTGGATCTCGACCTTGCTGGTCGTGAGGCGGACCGCCACTTCCATGTCGGTTGCGGCGAGGGTCAGGGAGCGGCTCGCGTCGTCCGCGGTCAGCTTCACGCAGGTGAGCACCGGCTTGGGCGTGCGGCTGACGATCACCCCGCTGACCAGGTTGAACGCCTCGACCAGGGTTCCACGGTCACAGATAAGCTTCATCAGAGGCCCCCAATTCGCAGAAGAAGGCTAAGGGTACCCCTGCGGCCGGGCCCCGGCAAGCGCCGCGCCGGCGGTGGGGATGGCTGGTGAAAGGCCACGCGGCGCAAGGGGCCGCCTTGCCCGTCCGGTCGCGGGCGGTACAATGCAGGGCTCCGTATGAGTCGGGCCGGCCGATGCTGGCCGGCGCGTCACGGAATGGGAAGGACATCGCCATGCCCAAGCTCAAGCCCTGCAAGGGCGTTCTCAAGCGCGTGAAGGTGACTGCGACCGGCAAGGTCAAGTGGAAGCGGTCGGGCAGCAGCCATCTCAACAGCAATCAGAACGGTGCCCAGGGCCGGGCCCTGCGCAAGAAGCGTCTGGCTCAGCCGGGCGACATCCCGCGTTTGGAGCGCTTGCTGTGCAGGCCTCTACGGGGCGTGAAGCGATAGAGACGGATGCACCGCGGCCGCGACGGCATCGCGGTCGCCATGCGGCAGCGTCGCTGACGTCGCCGTCAACCATGCCCGTCGGGCTGTGACAAGTGTGGGAATGCGTCGGCCGCCGCGGTCGACCGAACCCACCCCCGCCGGCGCTGAAAAGGAGTCATGCCATGCCTCGTGCACGCAAGGGCGCCGCCCGTCGTCAGGCCAAGGTCCGCTGGTTCCAGGCTGCCAAGGGCAACCGCGGCGCGCGCAGCCGCTGCTGGCGCAAGATCAAGGAGACGGTGGTGCGGGCCGGCGTCAACGCCACCACGCATCGCCGCGACCTCAAGGGCGACTACCGCCAGCTCTGGATCACCCGCATCACCGCGGCCGTCCGTTCGCGCGGGCTCAACTACAGCCGCTTCATCTGCGGCCTCAAGGCCGCCAATATCACGCTCAACCGCAAGATGCTCAGCGAGATCGCCATCCACGATCCGGCCGCCTTCGACCAGATCGTTGAACAGGCCAAGGCCGCGCTGGGCCGGCAAGCGGCTCAAGCCGCGTGATCTGCCGCAACATGAGGCGGACGCGATGTTAACGCATCGAGCGTCGTCGTCGGCGTCCGCTTCCAACTGCCCCCTCAATCGGTGGGGAGATGACGGCTGCCCGGTTGCGTTTGGTATAGCTGCTCCATCGTCCGGGCTGGGCATGTTCACCCGGAGACGTCTGCAAATTCGCCGGTGGTGGGGTTGAATATTTGTCGCCCGCGCCGCCGCGCACTCGCTTGTCAACCCCTTGTCCCTTATAATCGCAGGAGGGATGGGAGGGGGCGTTCTGACGAGGGTGGGTGGTTCATTCGCGTTTGGGGAATATTACTTGGACAGCGAACTCCGGTTTCCAGGAGGCTGTTGCTATGGCAAAGCCGTCTCCTGACGATCTGACGCGGCGAGAGCGCCAGATCATGGACATCATCTATGCGCGTGGAGCGACCTCGGTGAGCGAGGTGCTCGACGAGATGCCCGACCCGCCGAGCTACTCGGCCGTGCGGGCCCTGCTGCGCATCCTTGAGGACAAGGGGCACCTCAAGCATCGCAAAGTGGGGATGAAGTACGTCTACCAGCCGCAGCGGGCCCGACGACAGGCGGGCCGCTCGGTGTTGCGTCGGCTGGTGAACACCTTCTTCGATGGGTCGGCGGAAGAAGCTCTGGCGGCGCTGATGGACGTTGTCGGCGACGAGTTGTCCGACACGCAGCGGCATCGAATGGTCGAGATCGTCCGCACCGGCGGCGCCGGTCAGGACGATGAGCCGCGCGAGAACAACTGAAGGCAGAACCGCAGCAGCGTCATCCTGCGTGCCAAGTGACCTGCACACGCCCCACACCTGTGGGAAACGGCAGCCGCAGCAGACGACACGGCCCGTCGTGGCTCCAGCCGTCAGCTCCGCAGACCTGGTGCGGGGCGTCCACGTCACGCACGAGCACTTCGCATCCGGACGTGGAGGCGGTGAGGTCCAGAGTCAGCGTATGTGTGCCCGCGTCCCAGGTGACGCCGCGGAAGGTCGCCTCGGTGGGAACCAGCACCTGCGGGGCCGCGGCGGTGAGCAGGCACGTCATCACCGGGCCGGAGAGGTCGGCGGTGTAGTTGAGCAGCTTCTCCAGTGGCTCACGCAGCAGCAGAGACCGGACAAAGAGCTGCGGATCGAGGTGGTAGAAATGTGTGTGCTCGGCGTAGAGGCGATGCTTGTGTTTGCCGGGGCTGCCGTCGGGGCCGCGGTTGTGGAGCGTGGCCCAGTCGGGCACGTCCACGTCGATGCCCTCATACTGCCCGCGGCGAAGCTGGTCGAGCACGTCAGGATGGGTCAGGTGCATGAGGAACTGCTCGGGCACGAGGTAGCCGATGGCGTCGCCGGCGCCGAAGCGTGAGCAGAGCACCATGCCGCGCCGTTCGAGAAACCCGCCGACGATGAGCTGCTTGCGGGGATCACTGAGTGGCGCCTGGCAGGTGCCGGCGTGGGCGCGGGTGGGCACGGCCGGCACGGCCTGGTGGTCGATGGCGTAGTCGAGCATGAACCACGACGCGGCCCGGCCGATGCTGCTGCGCGCGGCCAGGTATTCGGCCCGGTCGGCGGTCTGGTCGTCGCCCAGCAGGCGCGCCAGCCGGGCCGCCCCGGCCTGGCCGTGCCATGCGAAGTTCAGCCCGTCGAACCAGAGGCACTTGCGCGTCAGGGCGGTGAACGTCAGGCCCGTCGCCCAGTCGTGGAAAATCTCGAAGTAGCGCAGAAGATCCCTGGCTAGCGACCACTGATCCTTGATGGTCCTGAGCAGGGCGGCGCGTGTGGCGTCGTCAGGCGCGAAATACACGCCGCACCACAGGCCGGCCAGTTGCATGCCATTGTACCACTCCAGGTCGATCGGTATGGCTCCGCCGCCCCAGATGGTTTTCTCCCAACAGTATTTCAGCCCGCTGACCGGCTCGACCTCCTGCGTGTATTGCGAGGGCTCGAAGCCGCGCAGCCCGCGGGCGAGGTTGGCGAAGCGCTTGGCCCGCGTATCGGCGCCCTCAGACCCGGGGTCGATGGCCCAGGTCGACCAGCCCAGCACGCGCAGGTTGTGCAGGATGTCCTGGATGTCGTCAGGGTCGTAGGTGTTGTCGCCGCCGAAGGTGAGCGTGGGCTGAGCGAGTTCGGCATCGAGTCGCTGCTTGAGCGGCTCGCAGCGGTCGTCACCGGTGACGTGGACAGGCGCGATGGTGTGCGTCATGCCGGCCGACCGCGGGATGCTGAAGCGGATCTGGTCGCCCTCGACGCCGACATACGGGCCGAAGAGCGTGGGGATGTCCGTGTCGACGACCTCGCCTTCAATCCGCAACCCCAGGTCGTGGCCGCGCTGCTGGGCGGCATACGCGCCGGCCAGCAGCGGCGGCAACGGGGCCAGCTTCAACGGCTTGGCGCCGAAGCGATCGTCGCGCGACAGATGTCGCAACCGCTGCACCACGTGAATGCGGTCGTCGGTCTGATCGACCCGGATCTCCTCCTCGCACGCGACCGGCGCCGCCAGGGCCAGGCGCACCCACTGGTCGATACAGGCCTGGTCCTCCTCACTGAGACCCTGAGCCAGTGCGCGCACCCTGGCGCTGTCAAAGCGGTCGCATCCCGCGAAGGGGCAGACGGCCACGCGGCCGGCGGGGCCCTTGAACATCAGCTTCTGCCAGCGTGAGACGGTCTCGACGCCGATCGGCGGGTTCTCAAAGACAAAGAGCAGGGGGATACCGCCCTGGTGAGTCCACAGCAGCATCCACGGCCGCGCGAAGGCGTGCCCGCCGGTCGCGTCGAAGGTGGGCGGGTGGCACTCGGCCGTGGTGATGAGCCGTGGACCGGCGGCGGTGGGGTAGAGCAGTGAGCTGCCCGCGAAGTTGGGATTCCACCAGGCGAAGGCGTCGCGCCGCCAGTCGAGCAACATGCCGGGGAACAGCAGCGTGTGCGTGAGTTGCCCCAGCAATTGGCGGTTGACGTCGGTCTGGTTCAGATCCAGCAGATCGAAGCGCTGGGTGGTCCAGTCGACATGCTCGCGCAGGCCCAGACTCGCCGTGCTCCGGCCTGCCGCGCCGCCGTCGAGGGCGAGCAATTCAAAGAGAATCGAGCCGTGCTGATCGTCGGTGTCGTGGAGGATCAGACGTTGCCGCTCAGCCGACCAGCAGAGAAACCCATTGCCCGGTTGGCGCACGCCGCGGTAGCCCGCGAACCGGCCGGCGCTGGTGGTCGACAGGCCGGGCTGCCACGGCGAGGCGTCGGATACATCGGTGCTCGAACAGTCGCTGCGGAGTGCGGGCATGGTCACGGGCGGACTCCCGGTGTCTTGGACACCTGTTTTGACACCTCTTCGTGGCGCGGTGAAAATGCCGCTCCCTCCTGTTCGGCAAGGCGTGATGCCGAGCCTTTGTCCAAGTCCCCAGGACCGCAAACCGGTCCTGTCGCGGAGCGAACCTAGAGCCATGGCGCTGAAAATCAAGACGGCCGACAAATGTCAACTCGATCTGGTGTCCCTGGGCGAATGCATGGTGCGTCTGAGCCCGCCGGGCGCCGGACGCATCGAGTTCGCCAACATGTTCGAGGTCTGGGTTGGCGGAGGTGAGTACAACGTGGCCTATGCGCTGGCGCGGCTGGGGCTGCGGACGGGATGGGTCGGCGGGCTGGTCGACAACCCGGTGGGCAGGCTCATTCTCAACCACGCCCGGGCGGTGGGTGTGGACACCTCGGCCGTGGTGATGGGCAAATACGACGGTGTGGGTCGCGAGGCCCGCATCGGGCTGAACTTCACGGAAGTGGGCGTCGGCCCGCGCGCCAGCGTGACGATGTATGACCGCGGCCACTCGGCCACGTCGAAGATGAAGCCCGGCGACGTCGACTGGAACAAGCTCTTCAAAGGGCGCGGCGTGCGCTGGCTGCACACCGGCGGCATCTTCACCTGCCTGAGCGAAACGACGCGCCAGGTCGCGCCCGAAGCGCTCAAGGCCGCCCACGAGGCCGGCACGATCGTCAGCTACGACCTCAACTTCCGCTCCAAGCTCTGGTCCAGCAAACAGGCGATCGAAACCACGCGCCCGCTGCTGCCGTACATCGACTGCCTGATCGGCAACGAGGAAGACTTCCAGAAAGTGCTCGGTTACGAGGTCGAAGGCGCGGATGCCAATCTCGAAGCCCTGCCCATCGAGTCGTACAAGAAGATGGTCCGTCGTGTGGCCAGGGATCATCCGAATCTCAAGGTGATCGGCACGACGCTTCGCGAGGTCGTCAGCGCCAGCGAGAACAACTGGTCGGCCATCCTCTACTGGGCCCAGACCGACACGTTCTACCAGGGCCCGCAGTTCGAGCGGCTTATCATCGAGGACCGCGTCGGCGGGGGCGACGGCTTCGCCAGCGGGTTTGCGTACGCATTTCTCAACGGCATGGACCCGCAGCAGGCGGTGAACTACGGCACGTGCCACGGGGCCCTGCTGCAGACGACACGCGGCGACACCAGCCAGATCACGCTCGAGGAACTGCGGCGCGTGGTTGGCGGCGGTGGGGCGCGGATCATCCGATGAATGGCGGGCGGGTATGAAACGCGTGCTGCTGATCGGCGATTCGACGCGCATCCGCTATGAGCCCCTGGTCGCCCAGATGCTCGGCGGCGCGGCGCGGGTGAGCGGCCCGACCGACAACTGCTGGTCGTCGCGACGCATCCGCGAACATTTCAACGACTGGATCGAGGCCGCACGCCCCGACGTGGTGCATCTGAACGCCGGTCTGCACGACATCGCCTTCAAGACCGAGCAGCAGAAGCCCAGTGACACGCGGCTGGTCGAGCCCGACGAATATCGCGAGAATCTGCTTGGGCTCGTCGAGTGGACGCGGACACGAACCGGCGCGCGGGTGATCCTGGCGACGACCACGCCCATCAACGAGGCGGCCCACAACGCCGCCAAGCCTGTGATCCGCCTGGAAGCCGATGTGCTGGCCTACAACGCGATTCTGCGCGACGTGGCGCAACAGACCAACACGGAGCTTAACGATCTGTATGCCGTGATGGCCGAGGCTCTGGCGCGTGAAGCGGCCAAAGGCGAGGCCGGCGAGAGCTTGCTCACGTCCGACGGCGTGCATTTCACCGACACCGGCTCGCACCTGCTGGCCGAGGCCGTCGCCGCGGCTGTGCGACGGGAGCTGTGACTGTCGCGAGGTGGATAACCGAGACGCGCCCGTGTCGCGGCCCGTCAGGCGGCGAATCCTCGCGCATGACCGGTTGTCCCGCTGGGTCGAAGTGCCTGGGCCGCGAGGTTTCGGGTGTCGGCCGCCAGATCGTCGAAACGTTCTTCGAGACAGGTGCATAGATCGCCGTAGCGAACCAGGGATCGGAAAAGCGGATCGTCACCGAGCAGCCAGAGGATCGCCGCGGCGGTGAGTTCGCGCTCGCCCGTGTTCCGATCGGCCGGACAGGCGAACAGGCCGTCACCGACCTGCATGCCCCCCAGGGCGGCCAGAGCGGTGTGATGGGCTGCGGCGACCTGCGGCGACGGCGAGGCGCGCCACTGACGCTGCATGGCGCCCAGGGCCGCCGCGGCCACTGCGGTGGCCAGCGGGTCGGGAATGGTGGCGGCGTGACTGGGGGAGTTGCGGGTTTCGACCTCATGGCCGAAGCTGCCATCCTCCGCCCGCATTTCCAGCAGGGCGGCGGTCATGTCGCGGCTGAGGGTCGTCGGGCCGTAGGTCAGTTCCGTCAGTCGGCGCAGCGCCAATCCCAGTAGCCCCGCCTGGCTCTGCAGAAGCCGCAACCGCAGCGGCAGACTGGGTGACGCCTCGCCCAACGGCCACCCCAGGTTTGCCGTCAGCATGCCATCGAGCAACAGATCCAGTCGATGCTGGCGGAAGTGGCGTTCGATCAGATGGACACTGTGCATGGAACCTCTCCGTCGCTTGGCCGTGCCGCCACGGGCACGCTGATTTTCGGCACTTGCCAGTACCTATCATATACCAAACAAAAGGAGAGTCAATGGCCGTCAACCGGGGGCGTGCTTTTCATCGCCGCGGTTTGCGGCTGGGGGCGGGCGGGTCGCCTTTGCCCGGCCAGTCGAGGCGGTGCATGACTTCGATCAGCATGGTATGGAGCGTGCGCTGGTCGGCCTGATCGAGAAAGCGTGTGACGTCCGCAGGCAGGGGGACCGGCTCGAAGCTCGCGAGCGCTCCGTCAGCCAGGTACAGGAGCAGTTGCAGCAGTTTGGCGTCACGATCCATGGTCTAGGTCTCCGCTTTGGGGCCTGACGTTCCAACTTATTTTCACGTAGCTGTATTTCAACTCATTTTTGCTGCGATTCACCATGTCAGACCGGACTTTGCGCATCGACAAGGCGCTGGTGCGCGTGCGGACGTGTCGGCAGGCCCGTACGGTGCCATCTCAAATTAAGGATTAATAGATATTATAATATGTCGTCTGGGATGCATGCTCCATGAAGCTAGTCCTCTAACCTGAATCCGCTCGTCCGCCAAGCCGCCTACCAAACCGCCTGCCACGCGGCGACCAAGGTCCTCAATCAAGCCGCCGTCGACCAAGTCGCCTGATGCAGCATCGATGCATCACTGACAGCGTTGTGTCCGCCTCACCTGCGTCTTATGGCTGATGTCCGGCCGCTCCTCCATTCGATGGCCGGTCGGTGTCTGACCCACAGCCCGGCAAGGTCTTCTCTGGCAGCTGATGATATCATAATGAAATCATAATGCAACACCCTAGAATAACCTGGATATGGTTGAGGTTCATACCTGCTGGGCAAGTAAAAGTGTGGTGCCCCGGCGCTAAGGCCGTGGCCGAGGGTCAGGAGCGAGTCTGTGCAAAAAAAGACGATCAATCTCACGGTACCCGAGCAGCTTGTGGGGGCGTTTGAAGAGGCCTGTGCCCGTTACGGCCACGGAAAACAGAAAGGCATGGTTCTGAGCGCCGCGATTCTGATGTTTCTCGAGGCGGATGGGCAGCAGCAGTCGACCTTTGTCAAACGGATCGCCGTGTCTCAGGTGGACGGACGGCTCGCCCTGCGCCCGGGGGTGGATCCCGGGGGACATGAGGCGTTGGAAGCTGGCGGTCAGGGCCAGGACGCGGCGTTGCTGCGCCCGCGTATCGCCGCCCGCCGGGCACGTGCGACGCAGCCGTCGGCGCTGCGCAACCTGCCGGCCTTGCCGCGCGTCGATGACGGCGACATGGCGCGGTAGACCGGTCACCCGCCGATTCACCGTATCTGAAAGGAAGAAGACGGAACTTTCGCAAGGGCGTGATGCTTGCGATCAGTTCACCACGTCGGCGGGTTCAAAAACGCGCAGCCGCCACGAAGGTTGCGGCGCGTGCGTCGGGTCATGCGACTCTATCGCGGGGCCGCGCTGCAGCAGGGTCTGAACGCGCACGGACATACGCGAGGGGTTGGACACAAGAGGCCGCTGCGCCCCGCTCTGCCGATGACGTGGCCCCCGGTGCGGCGTCGAGCCCGGGCGCCGAACTATGGGCGCCGTCGCGGGTGCATCCTCGCCGGACGCCGGCGAGGGCGCAACCGCCGCCGCTGCAACGCGGCCGCCAGCCGCCGAGTGCGCGTCGCCGGCGAAAGTCCGAAGCTGGTGCATCCAGTCGAGCACGAACTGGGTCATGGCCAGGCCAAACAGATCGCACCAGGCTTCCTTGCCCGGGTCGGCGAGCAGATCGCCGGCGGCGCTTGGCGCGGACGTCGTCGCGGAGGGGTCGCCGCGCTGGCCAAAGTGATAGATCCACGCTTCCATGTATTCGTGGCAGATGGTTTGTATCTGCTCGGCTTCACAGGGCGTGGTGCTGACATAGATCACTTTGCCGTCGTTGTCGCACAGACCGACGCATGGCTGCCCTTCGTGGTCGATCAGGCCGTCAACGAAACGCACACGGTAGAGATAGGGGCCGACACGCAGGGTCATGGTTCACCTCGCAGAACGGACATGCGAATCCGCGACAGGTCGTGGTTGCGGCCGATGCCCGTGGATATCATCGGCGCCGATTCTCGGCGCACGTGCCCACAGGCTGGCACTGGCGCGCTCCAGGACCGCAGCTCGTCGCTGAGGACAAGCAGTGGTACCCATCGAACGACGCGGCTCGCCTGCGCAGCGGCGCTCGAGGTCACGTGGCGCAAAGACTGGGCTGACTGCTTGCGGCTGTGACGTCGGCCGTGAAGGCAATGGGCGTGCGGTGCGGGGAAGAAAAAACCTCCGCCTCAGGGCTCCGATTCCTGTAGGCGGAGGCGCGCCACGGCACAAAAATGTTGCGGGCCTATGGGCCCGGTACGCGCGTATCCTAGCCGAGCCGCGCGCAGCCTGTCAACGGGAGTCAACGAGACGGACATATTTAACGCAAATCCATATTAGTCAATATTTTACAATCATGAAAGCCGTCTTGGGCGTCATGGCTGATGTGGTCGTGGCGGCGACGGAAACTCAGTGCCACCACACCATTAGCCGCATCGCAAGTGGTGCTGACACGACTTGTGGATTGGATGTGGAAAAGATGTCTGTGACGGCTGGTGGTATCGCAGTGGCGGTATGCAAGCTCTGCCGGCTGGGCAGCACGGCGGATGAAATCAAGAGTTTGAAGGGTGCTGCCATGCCAGCATGGTGTGGACGGGGTCCACAGGGCTTCGATCACTGGTGGCGGCGACGGGGTCACGGCCCGCCTCCATGGGGACGCGGCTCGGCCCCGTCGGGCCCCGGTGCGGGGGCTTGGGCGGCAGGGCACGCTGGCAAGTTCCTCGGGTCCGGCTAGGCTTGTCGCCGTCATGGTTCCCGCGACCGGCACGTGCCGCCGATGGAGCGTTCGCCCCATGTCAACCGCAACGCCTGCTGAGACTTCCGTCGCCTCATGGGTAGCGCATGCGCCGACCGGGCCGGTGGATACCCGCCGCAGCCCTCACGCGGCCCTGCGCACACTTGACCTTGCGGCAGCGCGACTGCGCGGCGGGCCGCTGCTGCAACGCCAGCAGACCTGCTTGCGGGTGAGTCTGGCCTTCGGTGCCGAGCAACTTGAAGAACATGGCAACTTTCACGATCTGAAACTCACGGCCGGTCTGGCTCAAGGCCCTTACAAGGGGCCGGTGTACATCGACTCGGATCTGCACAAATGGCTGGAGGCCGTCGCGTGGGCCTGCGCCGATCGTTCGAATGCCGACGATCCAGACGTTCGCCCCATGCTGACGCGGACGATAGACCTGCTCGCCGCCGCCCAGGCCGAAGACGGCTATCTGAACAGCCACTTTCAGGTGAAAGATCCCGCGGGTCGCTTCCGCGATCTGACCGGGGCGCACGAACTCTATTGTTTCGGCCATCTGGCGCAGGCGGCGGTGGCGGCGGCGCGGGGAGCGGGCGATGCGAAACTGCTGGCCGTGGCGCGGCGGTTCGGCGATCTGCTGTGCCAGACGTTCGGGCCTGGCCAACGGGAAGGAGCGCCAGGTCATCCCGGGCCGGAGATGGCGCTGGTCGAACTGTACCGACAGACCGGCGAGCGGCGGTACCTCGAATTGGCGCGGTTCTTCCTGGACCAGCGCGGCCGCGGCTTCTTCGCGCGCGAACGCCAGGCCAACGATCCAGCCCGGCCGGTGCGCGATCCCAGCTACTGGCAGGACGCGACGCCGGTGCGCGAGGCCGATGAAGTCGTCGGCCACGCCGTGCGACAGCTTTATCTGCTCGGCGGCGTGGCGGATGTTTACCTGGAGACCGGCGAGCAGGCCCTGCTGGACGCCGCGCTGCGGCAATGGGCCGACTTCACCCAGCGAAAGATGTATATCACCGGCGGTGCGGGCTCGACGCGGCACGGCGAAGCGTTTGAGACCGGCTATGTGCTGCCGTCGGCCGCGACCTATTGCGAGACGTGCGCAGCCGTGGCGGTGGTGCTGTGGGCCTGGCGCATGCTGCTGGCCACCGGCGAGAGCTGCTACGCCGACGTGATGGAGCGGGCGCTCTACAACAACGTGCTGGCGGGTATCGGTCTGGACGGGCGAAGCTGGTTCTATGTCAACCCGCTGGCGACCGACGGGCCGGTGAAGCGACAGGCGTGGTTCGGCTGCGCGTGCTGTCCGCCCAATGCCATGCGCCTGCTGGCGAGTCTGGACCACTACCTGGCCACCGGCGACGACGACAGCGTGCAGATTCACCATTTCGCGCCCGCAACGGTGGTCGCGGCGGGCTTGCGGCTGAGCATCGAAACGTCGTATCCGTGGGGCGGCCATGTGCATCTGCGCGTGCAGCGGGCCGACGGCGCCACCGGACGGCAGACCGAGATCGCCCTGCGTCTGCCGGACTGGTCGGCCGCCCATGAACTGCGGATCAACGGTCGGCCCGCGGCGTCCGAGCATGCGCGCGGGTACGTACGTGTGCGGCGAGTATGGCGCGAGGGCGATGACCTGGAACTGCGTCTGGACATGCAGCCACGCTGGGTCGAAGCTCACCCTCGCCTGGAATCCGCAGGCGGACGTCTGGCCATTCAGGCCGGGCCGGTGGTGTACTGCATCGAGCAGGCCGATCTGCGTGAAGACGAAGACGTGCGGCTGCTGCGCGTCGATGCCAGGCAGCCGCTGGGGCCTGTGTGGCGCGGCGATCTGCTCGGCGGGGTGATGACCGTCGAGGGGTGCGGCTTCGTCGATCCGGGCCGGTGGACAGGCCAGCTTTATCGACCGCTGTCCAATCCACATCCCAGGCGACGCGCGGTGTCGTTCACAGCCATTCCCTACGGCTGGTGGGCCAACCGCGTCCCCGGCCCGATGCGCGTCTGGCTGCCGCGAGGGTAGAGGTGGCGTGCGGGTTTCCGATGGTCGATGATCGCTCATCCCTTTTTCACTGTCTCATGCGTGCCTCGTATTTTTCATTTTTCATTCTGCATGTTTCATTCTCCGAAGAAGCGCGAAGCGCGGCGGGCGGCTGCGGGGGTGATCGCATAAACCGCCTTCGCCGCCCGATCCGAGAGCGGGGAGAGGTTCGCACAGGGCCCGAGGGCCCCACCGGTGGGTGGTGGCGGAGGCTTGGCCAGAGGCGGTGTCGCAATGCCGTTGGGGCCTCTCCCAGTCAGAGACTCACCCGCAGGCTGAAACCGACGTTTCCCGCCGCAGACGCGCCCGCCGCGGCCACGCGCTGGTTGTCTATAAATGGGCGAAGGACAGCTTTGGTGCGCACAAACGTGGCGAAAATCGCGGTGTATTCGTGCGCGCGCGGGTCGCAAGTGCTGGCGGAAACGGGAGAAGAAAAAATTCGCGCAGGCAGCGAAAAATCGTGAGAAGGGCGGCGATTCCCGGCCGCGCGTGTGCGCACGAAGGAGGGCGAAAGGGAGCGCGGCGCGAGAAACGGCGCGAGAAACGGTGTCCGACACCGTTTTTTGGGCGCGGCAATGGGGCCGCGGAGGCACGCGGATGAACGCTGAGCGGGGGAGGTCAGGTCAGAGAAGCTTCTTGATGCCGTCGATGATGCGGGCTCGAGTGCGTGTGTGAAGGCGGTGGAGTCGCCGTTGCGGAGGCGGCGGTTACTTGTTCCACATCGTGCCGCCGTAGATGGCGGCGTCGCCGAGGTGTTCGGCGATGCGGATGAGCTGGTTGTACTTGGCGTTGCGGTCGGAGCGGCAGGGGGCGCCGGTCTTGATCTGGCCGCAGTTGGTGGCCACAGCGATGTCGGCGATGGTCGCGTCCTCGGTCTCGCCGCTGCGGTGGCTGAGCACGGCCGAGTAGCCGTGGCGGATCGCCAGGTTCACGGCTTCGAAGGTCTCGCTGAGCGTGCCGATCTGGTTGACTTTCACCAGGATCGAGTTGCCGCAGCCCTCGTCGATGCCGCGCTGCAGGAACTTGCTGTTGGTCACGAACAGGTCGTCGCCGACGAGTTGGACCTTGTCTCCGAGCTTCGCGGTCAACTTCGCCCAGCCGGCCCAGTCGCCTTCGGCCAGGCCGTCTTCGATCGAGCGGATCGGGTACTTGTCGCACCAGGCGGCCCAGTAGTCGGTCATCTCCTCGCTGGACCAGACTTTGTCGGGATTGGACTTGAAGAAGACGTAGCCGCCTTTCTTCTCGCTGTACATCTCGCTGGTGGCGGGGTCGAGGGCGACGAAGACCTGCTGGCCGAATGTGTAGCCGGCTGCTTCGACAGCCTCGGCGATGACCTTGAGCGCGTCCTCGTTGTCGCTGAGGCTGGGGGCGAAGCCGCCCTCGTCGCCGACGGCCGTGGACAGGCCGCGCTTCGTGAGCACCTTCTTAAGCGCGTGGTAGATCTCCACGCCGCAGCGCAGGGCGTCGTCGAAATTGTCGAAGCCCCAAGGCTGGATCATGAACTCCTGGAAGTCGACGTTGTTGTCGGCGTGCTTGCCGCCGTTGAGGATGTTCATCATGGGGCAGGGCAGGGTCTTGCCGGCCGTGCCGCCGAGGTAGCGGAACAGAGGCAGGCCCAGGGCTTCGGCGGCGGCGTGGGCGACAGCCATGGACACGCCGAGGGTGGCGTTGGCGCCGAGCTTGCTCTTGGTGTCCGTGCCGTCGAGTTCGATCATGATGCGATCGATCTCTTCCTGGTCGCGGGCGTCGAGGCCGAGAATCTCGGGGGCGATGACGCTGTTGACGTTTTCGACGGCATTGAGCACGCCCTTGCCGCCGTAGACGCCTTTGTCCGCGTCGCGCAGTTCGATGGCCTCGTTCTCGCCGGTGGAGGCGCCGGAGGGCACGGCCGCCCGGCCAATGGTGCCGTCGGTCAGGTGGACCTCGACCTCGACGGTGGGGTTGCCGCGGCTGTCGAGGATCTGTCGTCCGTGGACCAGTTCGATTTCGAGACTCATCGCGTGGCTCTCTCTTGCGTGGTGTAAAACAGGGGGTGCGGTGTGGGGCGGCCGCCTGGGCTGACCGGAACGGGGAGTATAACAGAACCGGAAAGGGTGAAAAAGGGCGGCGGTGGTGGTTGTGTGCGGCGGCGGGGGCAGTAGGTTCGGGGCTGTGGCGGCGTGCGACGTGATCACGAACAGGGAGACGGGGATGCTGCTTGAGACGGTGAATATCGCGGAGTTGGCGGAGCTTCTTCGGCCGCACATGGGGCGTTGTGCCTGGCCGGGGCTCGACGAATCAGCCACGCGCACGCGGGCGCGTCGGCTGGCGAAGCGTTCGGGAGCATGGGACGCGCTGGGTCACATGCTCAGTGGCGACAAGGCGATTCCCGTGCTGCGGCGGTCGGTGTATCGCTGCTACCAGCGCGAGGGGATTCGTCATCCCGAAGAGGCGGCGTTTCGTGAGCGGATGGTGCGGACCGACGCGGCCCGGGCGGCGGTGTGGCTGAAACATCCAGCCGCGGACGTCGATTATCTGCAGGACCTGCTGTGGGCCTGGTGCGACCAGTGGACGTGGACGATCGCGGCCCACGAGTCGGCCCAGGCGCTGGACCTGCGGGCCACCATGACGGCGATGGTGCTTGCCGAGACGGTGGCGGTGCTGCGCGACAGATTGGAGGAGGAGGTGGTCGAGCGGGTGAAGGCCGATCTGTGGCGTCGGATTCTGCTGCCGGCCGCCGACCCGCGCGAGCCGAAGTGGTGGGCCACATGCCGCAACAACTGGAACCACGTGTGCAACGCGAACCTGATCGGCACGGCCCTGAACGTCATGGACGATCACTTGACGCTGGCGGCCTACATTCATCCGCTGATCCAGCGCATGGACTACGCGCTGCAGGGCTTCGCGGCCGATGGCGGGTGTCTTGAGGGGCCGACCTACTGGAACTTCGGTTTCGGGCATTATCTCGAAGCGGCGGTGATGTTGCACCAGCGCACGGGCGGCGAGTTGAACCTGATGGCCGACGCACGGGCGGCGCGGATCGCGCGGTATCCGCTGGCGGCGTATCTGGGCGGCGGACACTGTACCACGTTCGCCGACGCCCACGACGGGCCTTTCACCACGGAGAACGTGCTGAAGGTCAACCACCTTGTGAAGCTGCCGCAGCTGTACGCCTGTGCGCGGCTGGATGGCAAGGGGCGGTTGAAGATGGAAGGTCCGGGCGGCTGGCACGGCGCGATGTGGCGTGGGTTGGCGCTCTATCGGGGCAACGAGAAGCCGCCCAAAGGTTTCACGCTGCCGGACGTGCTGCTGGCGGACATGGGGCAGGTGAAGACGCATGCGGGAGCAAGGTCGGACGCGGTGCTGGCGGCGATCGCGGGCCACAACGGTGTGAATCACAACCACAACGATGTCGGCTCGTTCATCTTTCGACGCGGAGGACGGGCGCTGCTGACCGATCCGGGCGCGCCGGTCTACAACGCCAAGACATTCAGCGCGCGGCGGTATGAGATGTTGTTCTGCCGATCGCGCGGGCACAGCGTGCCGGTCGTCAACGGGCGGGAGCAGTCGGTCGGTGAGGAATCCCGCGGCACCCTTGCGGCGCAGGGTCTGAACGGTGAAGGTACGAAGACGGTGCGGATCGAGATGGGCGGGGCATACGGCGATCGGACGTTGACGTCGCTGACGCGCACGCTGGTGCTCGAGGGGCGCGGGCGGTTGACGATCGAGGATGCATACCGATTTTCGCGCAAGCCGCGGTCGGTTGAGGAAGCGTTCGTGACGTATGAGCAGGCGCAGGTGCAGCGTGGCGGCCGGTCGGTGCGGATCGGCCGCGGGCGAGGCTCGGCGGCGCTGCGGGCCGTGTCGCCCGGACGGTTCAAGGTGGATCGGCTGGTTGAGGAATCGAAGGAGGGCCGCGGCGCCGGGGTGGTGACGCGGATCACCTTCGCGCCGCGCGATCTGGGGCGGCAGATGGTGCTGCGGTTTGAGATTTGAACGGGTCCGCGCCCGGGGGCAGGCAAGAGAAAACCTCGACGGCTCGCCGGGGGCTCGTGGGCTTTCTGCAACGGCACATGGGCTCAGCGCACGCCATGTCTGCTATGATGTTCAGCATTACCCGAGCCGGACTTAACCAATTTATGTCCGGAACTTGAACCCCCGCAGCAATAGCGCTATTGATTTCGCGATTTCAGGGCGGCCTGAACAGGCTCGCAGCGCCGGGCAGGTGTTCGGTCGGCTGAAGCACGCCGCGGACGGACGAGCCGCCGAAAGGATTTCCTCATGGACTGGCGTAAGCTGAACCTGCCCCACGAGGCGGTGGAGATTCTCCAGGCCGCACCTTCGGTCGTCGTGGCGGACCGCGTCGAGCAGTTGATCGATCTGGCGGCCAGTCCCGGAACCGAAGGCTGGCAGGAGGTCGCCTACGACGTGCCCGGCCGCGGACGCGTCGTTGAAGCGCAGGCCTGCCGCGTCCGCAACGGCATCGCCGCCAACTACACCGATTCTTACATGCGCCGCCGCGACCCCGACTGCCTGGTCATCGGCGACAAGCTGCCCACCAACAAACAACGCTATGCCGACCGCTTCGGAAAGCCCTTCGACGAGCTGCGCACGCAGACCTTCGACTGGCTCAAGCAGCAGGATCTCGCCGTCTTCGCCTTCGTGGCGGGTGTCGGCGACAAGGGGCTGGACGCCGCCGTCATCGCGCCGGCCAACGCCGGCTTCTTCGCCCTGGGCCTGGCCCTGCTGCAGGGCATTCTGGCCGAGGATGAGATCGGGCCGGACTTCGACCCGCGTGCGATCATCTACGTCGCCCCGCCGTTCCGGCACACGCATTTCGACGGGCGGCAGGTCGTCGTCCACAACCGCCGATCGAGCCTCCACGAGCTGTTCAGCTACAACCTGTATCCGGGCCCCAGCGCCAAGAAAGGCATCTACGGCGTGCTCATCAATTTCGGCGAGCAGGAGGGCTGGGTCACCGCCCACTGTTCGACCGTCCAGGTCGTCACGCCCTACGACAATTACGTCACCATCATGCACGAAGGCGCCAGCGGCGGCGGCAAGAGTGAGATGCTCGAACACATCCACCGCGAAGCCGACGGCCGCCTGCTGCTGGGCCGCAACGTCGTCAACGGCGAGAAGCGGCATCTGGCCCTGCCGCGCGGCTGCGAGCTGCGGCCGGTCACCGACGACATGGCCCTGTGCCTCTCGGCCCGCGAACAGCGCGATGCGAAGAAACTGACCCTCGTCGATGCCGAGGCCGCCTGGTTCCTGCGCGTGAATCACATCGACCGCTACGGCACCGACCCGCATCTTGAAGGGCTGACCGTCGATCCGCCGCAGCCGCTGCTGTTTCTCAACATCGACGCCGTGCCCGGCAGCCGCGCCCTGATCTGGGAGCACATCGAAGACGAGCCCGGCAAGCCGTGCCCCAACCCGCGCGTCATCGTGCCCCGACGCATTGTGCCCGGCGTGCTCGACGGCGCCGTCGACATCGACGTGCGCAGCTTCGGCGTGCGCACGCCGCCGTGCACGGCCGAGAATCCAACCTACGGCATCCTTGGCCTTTTCCACATTCTCCCGCCGTCGCTCGCCTGGCTCTGGCGGCTCGTGGCGCCGCGCGGGCATGGCAACCCGAGCATCGTCGGCGGGGGCGGCATGGTCTCCGAGGGCGTCGGCTCCTACTGGCCGTTCGCGACCGGCCGCCGCGTCGATCAGGCCAATCTCCTGCTGCGCCAGATCCTCAGCACCAGCGACACGCTGTTCGTGCTGTGCCCCAACCAGCACATCGGCGCGTGGAACGTCGGCTTCATGCCGCAGTGGATCGCCCGCGAATACCTCGCCCGCCGCGGCCACGCCCCGTTCCGGCCGGATCAGATCGAGCCCTCGCGCTGTCCGTTGCTGGGCCACGCCCTCAAGACGGTGCATGTCGAAGGCACGACCATCAGCCACTGGTTCCTGCGCGTCGAGACCCAGCCGGAGGTCGGCACGGAAGCCTACGACCGCGGGGCCGCGATCCTCGCCGACTTCTTCCGCGAGCAGCTTGAGCCGTATCTCGATGAGCACGACCTGCTGCCGCAGGGACGACGCATCATCGAAGCGTGCCTGGAAGGCGCGTCGGTGGCCGACTATCAGACGCTGCATCAGGATGCGCCGCGGCCGGTGCTCGTGTGACGCGGCCGATACAATCCGGCCATGACGAGCTCAACATCACACGATGCGGCCGTGGGCGCATCGGCCTATGACGCGCTGATCCGTCACGCCCGCGAAACCGACGTGCTCGCGGCGGTGTCGCGCCTGCTGGGCTGGGACCAGGAAGTCATGATGCCCGCCGGCGCCGCCGCCGACCGGGCCCAGCAGCGGGCGCTCCTGGCCCGGCTGGTCCACGAGCGCGTCACCGACCCGCGCGTCGGCGACTGGCTGGCTGCGTGCGAGCAGGACGCGTCGCCTCACGGCGATCCCCTCTCGCCCCAGGCAGTGAACCTGCGCGAACTCCGCTGGCAATATGATCGCGCGACGAAGCTGCCCGCGTCGCTGGTCGAAGAAACCGCCCGTCACGCCAGCGCCGCCCGCCATGCGTGGATCGCCGCGAAGAAAAACAACGACTTCGCCGCTTTCGCCCCGGCCTTGCGGCGTCACGTGGAGCTCGCCCGCCAGCGTGCCGAGTGCTGGGGCTGGGATGAGCGGGGCGAGCCCTGGGACGCCCTGGCCGAAGACTACGAGCCCGACTGCCCGGCCCGCGCCATCGAGGCCGTCTTCACGCCGCTGCGCGATCGCCTGGTCGCGCTCGTTGCCCGCTTTCTTGAGTTGCCCAACCGTCCGACGCGCAGTCCCGTGGCGGGCATGCCCATCGACCCCGCGAAGCAGGACGGTCTGCTGCGCGAAGTGGTCGCCACCATCGGCTTCGACTTCAACTGCGGCCGGCTCGATACCTCCGCTCATCCGTTCTCCAGCTCGACCCACCCGACGGACGTGCGTCTGACCACACGCTATGACGAAGACAACGTGCTCGAACCGCTCTCCGCCGCGATGCACGAAGCGGGCCACGGCCTCTACTCGCAGGGCCAGCCGCTCGAACACGTCCATACGCCGATGGGCGAGCACGTCTCGCTGGCTATTCACGAAAGCCAGAGCCGTACGTGGGAAAACTTCGTCGGGCGCTGCCCACAGTTCTGGCGGTGGTGCCTGCCGATCCTCAAACGCCATCTGGGTGCAGCGGTCGCCGGGTTGTCCCGGCGCGACGTGCTGTGGGCGATGAACTTCGTGCAGCCGACGCTCATCCGCGTCGAGGCCGATGAGGTCACCTACAACCTGCACATCATGATTCGTTTCGAGCTCGAGCGTGCCCTGATCGGCGGCGACCTCGACGTGTCCGACCTGCCCGCCGCGTGGAACGCGAAGTACCGCGAGTACCTGGGCGCTGAAGTGCCCGACGACCGTCGCGGCTGCCTGCAGGACGTGCACTGGGCCGGCGGCGCGTTCGGCTATTTCCCCACCTACGCCCTGGGCAATCTCTACGCTGCTCAGTTCTTCGAAGCCGTGCTCGAAGCCATCCCGGAACTTCACGACCAGTTCGCCGTCGGCCGCTTCGCCGACCTGCTCGCCTGGCAACGCCAGCACATCCACAGCCAGGGTAAACGCCACCGCTCCCCGGCCCTGTGCGAAGCCATCACCGGCAAACCGCTGAGCCCGGAGCCGCTGCTGCGCCACCTCGAAGGACGGCTCGAGATGCTCGCGAGTCTGTGACGATGGCGTCCCTGGTCCCGACTGCCTGCGATGGCTTCACATAGGTCCGGCCCTGAACTCGGAGCAGACACATGATCGTCAGCCTTGACCATGCCCAGATCACCATTCCTCGCGGCGCCGAGGCCGAGGGTCGCGCGTTCTATTGCAGCGTTCTTGGCCTGAAGGAGATCCCCAAGCCGGACAGTCTGGCTTCACGAGGCGGCTTCTGGTTGGCCGTTGGCGAGCAGGCGGTGCACGTCGGTGTAGAGGACGGCGTGGACCGTACGCGGACCAAGGCGCATCTCGCCTATGCGGTGTCCGACCTGGAACACTGGCGGCAGATCCTCACGTCGCATGGCGTCGAGTTGTTCGAGAGCGTGCCCATTCCAGGCTTTGTCCGCTTTGAGTTTCGTGATCCCTTCGGCAACCGGGTCGAGATGATCCAAGACACTGGCGCGTCCGCAGAGGAAAGAGTTCAAGACAAGCCGCGGCGCCGAGACGGGCGCTGACGATAGGCCAAATGAAGAGAGCGTCATGGCTGAAGCGGAGGTTCACATTGTCGAGTATGACGAGGATTGGCCAAGGCGTTTTGTGGCTGAACGGGAGCAGCTTCGCCAGGCCATCGGTGACTTCGTCGTCGGGACGATTGAGCACGTCGGCAGCACCGCTGTTCCCGGTCTGGCCGCCAAGCCGATCATCGACATCATGGTTGGCGTCGCCGGTTTGACGGAGGCCAAGCCAGCGATCCCACTTCTGGAGGCGATGGGATACTGTTACTTTCCGCATCGACCGGATGTCATGCATTGGCTGTGCAAGCCATCACCCATGCATCGAACGCATCACGTCCACCTTGTACCCTTCGAAAGTCGTCTGTGGGTGCTTCGACTGAAGTTTCGCGATCGTCTGCGAAGCGACGCGGACGTCGCCGCCGACTACGCGCGGCTCAAGAGGAGCCTGGCCGCCCGGTATCCCTTCGATCGAGAAGCCTACACGGAGGCGAAGGGGCCGTTCATTCGCCGAATTCTTGGTCTTCCGGCGAAGGCGTCGTGATAGAAGAGGGGATGGGCGGGGTGGGGGGATGGGTGCGGGCGTTAGCGCTCACGCCGCTATCCGTCTCGTCCGATGACACGTATAATGAAAGGTTCGCGGGTCGCCGCGTTCACCAGACGCCGCTCCCGCCGCTCTTTGACAACTGGGGCCGACCGGTATCGACCGGACAGGGAAGGTTTGTCGTGGCACGTCGAGGACGCACGTGGGCCTCGTTAATCATCGTGCACTATTTAACTGCCAACGACTCTGTCGCTGGTCGGATCGGCTTCGCGCCGGTCCGCATGGCTGCTTAATCAGCCACGTCCCGCCGCATGTTTGCCTGTGACAGCGGCGGGGCGAAAGATTAGCAGGCTCGTCCAACGGTGACGCCTTAGCGCCCGCGGACTAAAACTTACTGGGGCTGGGTGAGGCGAATGCTGTCGATGGCAGCCGTCAAGCCGAGATCAAAGCATCGACTAAACGTGTAGAGGCGGCATTCCGACTGTCACGGGACGGGGGTTCGATTCCCCCCGGCTCCATCTTATTGTCCGACAAGGACTTATGGAAATATCCTGCAAGTCTTTGCAGACGCCAGAACTAAGGTCGTCGGCCTCGCCGGCGGCCTTTTTCTGTTTCGCGTCGTTTCGGCTTGCATCGTGCAACTTCTGCTGCGCATGGCGCTGCGCGCTGCTGCCTTCGATCCTGCCGGCGTTCGCGGCCTTCGTGAACAGTTCATCGGGAACATCGTTGGCATAGTGCCGGCCGCTGATGGTGATGCTGTGGCCGATCCACTTGCTGACCGCGTACTGCGGGAAGGTCATCGCCCATTCCTTTTCGCAGGACTGGCGAAGGGTCTGCCACAGGCGCTTCCACGGTTCCACGCCGGCCCGCTTCCAGATTGCCCGAACCTGCCGGATGACCGCCCCCTTGCCGCCGATGGCGACAAGATGCTGCTGGCCTTCCTCCGCTTCGGCGAAGCGGTCTTGCAGCAGCTTCATCAGTTTCGGCGTGATGGGGATGATGCGTTGCTCATGGCCGTCATGGTGTTCGGTCTTCGGACTATGAACCGTCAGCCGGGCGTGCTCGAAGTCCACGTCGGCCCAGGTCAGCAGGTGCGATTCGCTGGGGATGCGCAGGCCGGCGTAACGGGCCAGGCCGAACAGCAGTCGCCATTCCGCGTTCGGGCAGGCGTCGATAATGCGGTCGATTTCGTCGGGCTTGACGTAGCGTGAATACTTGCTGGGGCGTCGGGCCGGACTTGAGCAAGGCGAAGGGATTGTCCAGAACCAGCCTTCGGCGGACGGTCTCGGCGAACATCGTCTTCGCGTTGCCGCTGTGGGTTTTCACCGCCGCTTCACTCAGTTTCAAGCCCTTGAGGAACTGCCTCCAGTCGGTCGCGTCCTGCAACGTCAACTTTCGCAGTTCCTTGTTAGCATCGAAGAACGCCAACAGCTTCGTCTTGGTCTGTTTAAGCTTGCGCAGGCTTTCGGGCTTGAGATCGCCCTTCCGCTCGGACACATACTGCTCGAGCCAGCCACCAAACGTGACACTGGTGCGGGGTTGCACGAGATCAGCTTTGGCCAGTTTCTCGTACAGCCGATCATCGACACCAGCCAGCCAACGTGCGGTGTCGTCGCGCGGAGAATGCTGATGCATCGTGGCGGAGACCAGATCCTCGACCTTGACTTTGACTGCTTCCGCATAGCGCAGCGGCACTCGGCCCAGGGTGATGAAGCGCGGTTTCCGACCAGCGTCGATGAAGCTGATGAACCGGCTGCCGTTATTGCGAGTCGTGACACTGGCCATGGATGCGACCCTACCTCGGGGTTGAAAACATGGGAAGTCCAATCTGCCTGGCGGCGCTGGGGACGAGGTTGGGCGAAAACCCGCCCCGAACGCCGCTGACAGAACCGCCAAAATGCCGCGATTTCGGCTCATTTCAGGTTGAAGGTGTTTGGGCGGTTTGGTCGGTAGGGTTGGTCGGGGTAGTTGGTGATTTCAGGGCGTGGGGATTGATCGTGTATCGCGGGGCTGGGGGACGACCTGGCAGACCAGCCCGATCATCGTCGGCCTGATCGACCAGGTGGCCATGCTCGACCAGCAGGTCAATCGCCGCTTTCACTACTTCCGAATCACGCAGGCCGGTCCAGCCCCGGCGGTAGATGGCACGCGCGTCGAATCCATCTGACAGATCGCCCTTGACGATGTGCCGCCAGATCGACTTCGCAGCGGCGACCTCGGCGATCGTCACGGCGCTGTAGATGCGGCGCGCGTGGCTTTCGAGGTATTCACCCCATCGGATCGCCAGTCCGAGCGATGCCTCACCAATCGCGCCGCACCTGACCTCGGCCAGATGAAGGATCAACGCCAACGACGGGATCAGGCTGCGGAACTTGCCCAGGTGCGATTCAATGGCTGGGTGCTCCTCGCCACTGCGCAGGCGCAGCTCCAGCTTCTCTCGCCACGCGTCGAACACCCGCTGAGCCTGGTCATCGAACCGCAGGAACGGCACACCAGATCGGTCATTTTCATCCACCTCGGCACTGATGGCCTCGGCGTCCAGATCGACCATGCAGTTGACCAGCTCGACGAGTTGGCGACGGGCCTGGGTGTCCGGCCAGCGATCCACATTCTTCCACTGCGTCGGCGCGTCGGGCCAGACGAGCAGTTGGAATCGCTGAATCAGCCCGTCATCGCCTATGCCGCCATCAACGGCGCTCTGGATGTACGGCGCGAGCTTGCCCGGCTGGATCGAGCCGAAGATGGAAACAATGGCCGACTCGATCTCGATGGTGCCGCGCCCGATGCGGTCGTAGGTGAATCGGCCGGTGCCGTCCCACGCTTCGAGATAGAACGCGCGAGCGCCCTGCTGGTTCTCCTTTTCCAGACTGTGCAGCCAGCCGATCAGTTCATCACGGAACACCATCACCCCGGCTGAATTCTCCGACAGCAGTTCGCCGAGTTTCTCGACCGTGGCGTCGTTGGTGAGGTATCGCTTCCGCACCCGCTCAGCGTCGCCGCATGGTTGACCTGCGGCGAATGCAGCAGCAGGATGACGACGATGACGATCGTCCGCGCTACGCCCGGCGTCGGCGACGGGTCTGATCGCCGTCAATTGCCTGCCGTCAATGACACGACCGCCCTGTCAATGACACCGATCCATCGGTGTCTGTGCTGTCAACTTCACATTCCCAGCGAATCTCGATGACACCCGGCCCCTTACGGGGCAGGCATGCCGCCTTCCCGTAAGGAGCCTTGTCATGTCGAAATCGTTCGAGCCACCCCGTCTACTCACCCCCGGTCGGCTGGCCGCCGAACTGGACGTGCCGCTGCACCGCGTGCTGCATGTGCTGGCCACGCGCCCGCACATTCAACCTTGCGCCCGGGCGGGCACGCTGCGGCTGTATAGCCGGGATGCCGTCGCCCTGGTGCGCGATGAACTGGCGAGCATTGACGCCCGACGGAAGGGGGTGAACCGTGACTGATGCCTGGAACCCCAACGACCTTGGCCGCACGGGCGAATGTGGGCGGAACGGGCGGCGAGTTGTGTCGGTTCTGTCAGTCACGTGACGCGGTAGCACTCGCCAGGCCGCCTTCTGGGGCCGGGATCGTCTCAAAGCCTCTGAATCGCGTGACGGGGGTCCGATCCCGTCCCGTAAAGGACAACCAGCTCGAAATCCTGCGCTTACGCCAAAGGTGAAAGGGGCGCCGCGCGGCGGACGCCGGCGGAGTGTTTTCGGACGGTCCGGGGATGTCCGCGAGGCGCTGCGGGATGTTTTTGGAAGCTTCCCGGATGTCCGGGAGACACGGAAAGAGTTCCGGGAGAGACGGAAAGATGTCCGGGAGCGGCGGAAAGAGTTCCGGGAGCGACGGAAAGACACCCGGGAACGACGGAAAGACATCCGGGAGCGACGGAAAGATGTCCGGGAGCCGCGGAAAGATGTCCGGGAGCGGCGGAAAGAGTTCCGGGAGCGACGGAAAGATGTCCGGGAGCCGCGGAAAGAGTTCCGGGAGCGACGGAAAGACATCCGGGAAAGTTATGCAGACCTGAGCGCGCCCCTCGCGACACACCGCCCTTCGCCCCTTTTCCCGGACGGGGCGTGGACAGGGCGAAGAACACGGGGATTAGCGGACGGCGGTCGCCGGACGCTCACCGGCGAGGGAAGGCGGGATCACAGCAGTGGAAAGGAGCGCGGCGAGAGCTCTCCGATCAGTCCTTCAGGGGGCAGGATGCCGTGAACGGCATACGGACAGGACATCTGACTCCAGGCGGTCCGGGGTCGGGGCATGGGAGGGGGTGAGGAACTAACCGGACAGTACCTGTTGACATTGAGGCTGCGACCGGTGGCTTACCCCATTCAGCAGGGCTCACCACCAATAAAGACCATCCTTGTCGGGTCCGACATGGTAATCCTGCAACTCGCCCTCATCGCGATCCATCAGATCGATGTACAACGCATTGCGATCTCGTGCGCACGACAGCAAAAACTCCTCGTCGTCATACTCATATCGCATGTCATCTCTTGCAATTTCAATAAGTTCTTTAATAGTCTTTGACGACAGGGGCCGCCGGTCACGCCGGCTTACCAGCAGTTCGACTGCCCCACGGTTATTGGCCATAAACATCGCCCAAAATGGCACATCACGTGGGTTTCGAGCAAAATAGCGACCATGGCACCACCGATGTGGATAATCATATACACGCACTTCCCACCAGGGCCCCCGACCCAATGGCTTCTTATATGTCTGATTCTCTAGCCATCCTTCGCCACGAATCAAACTATAAATGTCACACACCAGGCGAATTGTGCCCTCAATTTGCGCCCCTGGCCACATTTCGACCTCCCGACACCCATTTGCCAAGTCGACCTCTATTCCTTCCGCCTTCGCAGCCCTCAGATAATAGTCCAGCCAAATGCGCAATGTCTGCGAGTCCCACACGTCTTCTATACTCTCGCGAACATCCGTTAACGCCCGCAGGTGAAGTTTCGGCCGTGCAGGTTTTACCAGCTCTTGAATCATCTCTCCTTTCGAAATCGTACGCCCTTTCACGCCGAAGCCTCGGGCAATGTGAGTCAATTCCGCTTTGTTCATCTGGGCAAGCGCTTTTGCATGCTGTGCTCTTGTCCAATCATAACGGCCGTCGACATCATAGTTCAGCGTCTTCGCGATTGCCGTCAAGCGTCGCCATGGAATTGCGTCCACAAGAGACCATGGATACTTTGGCAACAACACGTTTCGCCGTCGACGGCTCTGAGGCATAATGCTGACCTTCCGGCAAATAGTCCGCTTATTTAAGCTTCCTATGTGCCCATTTCCATTTCGAGCTCGCCACCTTCATACAGCGGCTGAATGAATTGTTTGATCTCAAGAAACCAAAATTACCCCGATTGTCGGACGCCAGTATCTCAGCGTACTCCGGCTGGGCAACAAGTTCTGCAATCATCGGCCGACACCTTGTGGTTGCGATGGTGACCAGTCGAGCAGTGTAGTCCGCTTCGACGCTCATACGAATGCCATAGGTTTCGGCCATTGAATCAATATCACGGTCATTCAAAACGCCCTGGCACAGCAGGGCCCAGAGAAGATTGCGAGCGCGGTGAATAAACCAATACTTGCTTTTGCCCTTTTCGGCTATTTCATTTAGCAGCTTCCGGAGGCGAAATTGAATCTTGTAACAGAGAATAATCTTGCGAACATCTGTGCGTAGCCTCGCCTCACAGAACAGCTGAGAATAAATACGATCATCTTCGAAGGCATCCCTCATTCGCGACAGTTTGTCGATATCTCCATCGGAAATGGCAAATGTTTGCGCTAGCTTGACGAGGTGGACCGCCTTCGCCTCCCGGATGCCTGCTTCGTCCATTTCTTCAGGGCTTAGATTCGCAAAAGCATTTTCCTGGCGCTCATAGTAAATACCGTGCTCGTTAAAACGATCGTGAAGCTCCAGTTGGATACGATCGTTAGCACGCAGATTCCATGGTTCAACCGGATTTTGCCGATTGTTATTAATGGTGACCGCCGTCACGAAAGCTTCTTTAGCGTTCGTGATGATTTTCGCGAGAACCTGAATGTCTCCGAGTACATCGCGGCCCTGCTTAAGCCGTGGGTCATCGCCGCTGCGCTTTAAGAAATCGTCCAACGCTGCAAGCGTTTGCGCGCCGTTCAGCAATCGTGGCTCGGTAAGGCGGCAGTCCCCATCGCCACATTCTACATGCTGCGCATACAGTGTGATTCCATTGTGGTTAAAGGAAAACAACTGTGGCGCATCTGCTCTGTCCAACACGATGGCGCGAAACGCGCGAACCAACCTACGGTTTACTGCCTGATTCTGGCCAAGTCCATAACGAATGTTCCTCTCAAAGAAACGCTGGCCCATGTCTTGCAGCATTTTATGGAGGCCGATAAGCGACACAAAACCAACATACATTAATTCATGGTCTGGCCCATGGCGTTCAATGATTGCTGTTGCGGGAATGGAGTAAGCGTGAGTGAAACGTTGGTCGACCAGCGGGGCGACCTTGCCGGCGGCGGAGCGGAACTCAACCACAAGCGTCACCTGCCGACCCTGAAAGAAGCGGTCAATGATGTATTTTTTGTTCTCGAGATCCTCTCGGAGTTTGTCAAGCACCTGGCTGCGCTCGGCCTCTGCTGGATCACCGAGGAAGACAAAGCGAAAGCAGACTTGATCGATGAGGGCTCGGTTGTCGACCATGCAGCTTCGAAGTTGCAGAAGGATCTGGTTCTTGTTATCGACAACATGAGGCGTTAGAAAGATACGATCCATACCGACGTCGATCAGTCGTTGGAGCGATCCTTTAAACTGAGCATGGGTCTTGGAGTATTTAAACTGGAAGAGGTAGAGGTTGCGGCGCTGTTCGTCGAAGTGATATCCGTCAAGGCCATAGTCGTTACCACCAAAGGCCACCTGATTACGCGCCTTGTCTTGAGGAACGTCGTGCTCCTGCTGAAGATAGAGCAAACCGAAGTAATCGTTTCGCGTGCCACCGCAGATGTGCTTGAGCTCGGCGTATGCTTGGTCAAGGGCGCGATCCGTTATGGCCATAGTGCTTCTCCAGACAGGAGCGACCAAAGAAGAGTAGGGGGCATTATACAGAGGTATTGCCGCAGTGCTAAGGCAGTTGCTCAAATGAAGTGACGCGCACCTGTCAGGGGGTTGCGGGTGGCACAGAAGGGCAAATGCCGACAGGAGAGGAAGACAGCGGTACAGGCGTTGGGCCGGCGGACCGCCTATCGCTTCGATTGCTTCTTCCGCGGCTTGACCACGCGGGTGCCCGGCAGGCCGGGTTTGCGCTTGCGGGCGCTGACGGGCTCACGCTTCATCTTGCCGGCCTGCGGCATGTCCTTGAGCTGGCGGATGCGGTCGCGGATGGCGGCGGCTTTCTCGAACTCCAACGCCTCGGCGGCGTCGAGCATCTGCTTCTCGAGCTCGGCGATCAGTTCCGTGACGTCGTATTCCGTTTCGTCGGCGCTGATCGCCTCGCGGGCCGTACGCTGGGCCCGCAGGTCCAGATCGATGCCCTCGCGAATGGCCTTGCGGATCGTCTGCGGCGTGATGTTGTGCTCGGCGTTGAAGGCGAGCTGCCGATCGCGCCTCCGATCCGTCTCGTCGATGGCGTCGCGCATGGCCGGCGTGACGACGTCGCCGTAGAGCACGACCTGCGCGTTGACGTTGCGGGCGGCGCGGCCGATCTGCTGAATCAGACTCGTGGCGGAACGCAGGAAGCCGGCCTTGTCCGCGTCCATGATCGCCACCAGCGACACCTCCGGCAGGTCGAGCCCCTCGCGCAGCAGGTTCACGCCAACCAGCACGTCGTAGTCGCCCCGACGCAGGTCACGCAGAATCTCCACGCGGTCGAGCGTGTCAATGTCGCTGTGCAGGTAGCGGCACTTGATGTTCTGCTCGGACAGATACGCGGCCAGATCCTCGGCCATACGCTTGGTGAGCGTGGTGACAAGTGAGCGCTCGCGCACAAGGGCCCGCTCGCTGACGGCCGCGATGACGTCCTGGACCTGCCCGTCGGCCGGCCGCACATCGATCTGCGGGTCCACCAGCCCGGTGGGGCGGATGATCTGCTCGACCACTTCGCCCTCACACTTCTCCAGTTCATACGGCCCGGGCGTCGCCGACACGAAGACCACCTGCGGCCAGGTCTGCTCGATCTCCTCGAAGCGAAGGGGACGGTTGTCCAGGGCGCTGGGCAGGCGGAAGCCGTGCTCGACCAGCACCTTCTTGCGGGCCTGGTCGCCGTTGAACATCGCCCGCATCTGCGGCAGCGTGACGTGGCTCTCGTCGATCATCATCAGCCAGCCGGAATGCGGGTCGCTGCCGGTGGCGTCGGGGAAGTAGTCCATCAGCGTGTACGGCTTGGCGCCCGCCGGTCGGCCGTCGAGGTGGCGGCTGTAGTTCTCGATGCCCTGGCAGAAGCCGACCTCCTGGATCATCTCCAGGTCGTACTTGGTGCGCGATTCGAGACGCTGAGCTTCCAGCAGCTTGCCCTCGCCGCGAAGCTGCATGAGACGCTGCTCCAGCTCCTGGCTGATCGAGTCCACCGCCCGCGCCACGTCTTCTTCCGGCATGACGTAGTGGACGGCCGGGTAGATGAAAAGCTGCTGTTCCTGGGCCAGCAGTTCGCCGCTGGTGGGGTTGATGAGCTGGATCGTGTCGATCTGGTCGCCGAACAGTTCGATGCGACAGGCGAAGTCGTCGCCGGCCTGGTGCACCTCGATCACATCGCCGCGCACGCGGTACCCGCCGCGCTTGAGTTCGACGTCGCTGCGCGAATACTGCAACTGATTGAGGCCCAGCAGCAGTTCGCGCCGATCGATGCTCTGTCCGCAGGCGACGCTGATGACCGACTTCTTGTACGTCTCCGGCGAGCCGAGGCCAAAGATGCAGGAAACCGATGCGACGACGATGACGTCCCGCCGGCTGATCAGCGACGTGGTGGCGGCGAGGCGCAGGCGGTCGAGGTCGTCGTTGCGCGAGGCATCCTTCTCAATGTAGATGTCGCGCTGCGGGATGTAGGCTTCGGGCTGGTAGTAGTCGTAGTACGACACGAAGTAGCACACGGCATTGTGGGGGAACAGTTCCTTGAACTCTTCGTAGAGCTGGGCCGCGAGCGTCTTGTTATGGCTGATGACCAGGGTCGGCCGATTGAGCCGTGCGATGGTGTTGGCCATGGTGAACGTCTTGCCGGAGCCGGTGACGCCCAGCAGGGCCTGGTACTGCCGGCCGCCCTCGATGCCGCGTACCAGCGCGTCGATCGCCTGCGGCTGATCGCCCAGCGGCGTCATCTCGCTGTCGAGGTGAAAGCCCTGTGGGGCGACAAACTGCGGAGCACCATCGGTCATGGTCTGATTGTAGTCGGCGATCACGCTGCGGCGATGGTCAGCCCGCGACGCGGTCTGTCTCCCTCTCCCTTTCAGGCAGAGGGTTGGGGTGAGGGTGAAGCCCGACATATTGCGTGTTACGCGTCTGGCCTGCGTCCCCTCACCCAACCTCTCCCCCGATGGGGGAGAGGAGTCGCGCCTACCCCGCCACGCCCATCGACATGAGCCGCCCCGGGCTTTCGGGCTGGCCGGTGCGCGTGCTCAGCAGGCACGCCAGACAGCACGCCAGCGCCTGGCGATCGCGCAAGGCCGGCCAGGGTGGACCGATCGGGCCAAGCTGGTCCAGCATGTGCATCCACGCATCGGCGAGCATGCGCTCGACGCCGCCTGGCTTGCGCCGCGCCGCATACTGGTCGATCACGCTGCCGTCAATGGCGGTGAGCACGTACCGGTTGTCCTCGACTTCGAACATCGCCTGCGCGGCTGTGAAACGCGCTTCGAGAACGTCGCGGCCCACGTGGTCGCCGGCCGACAGGGCCAGCCCCGAGCCGTCACCGCATCGGGCATGCACGGTGATCTGCCCGGTCAGTTGCCGCGGCGAATCGGGCGTCGAGGCCCCGGCCAGGGTGGCCGTCACCACCTCGGGAAGCTCGACGATCCGCAGGGCCGTCAGCCACAGGTCCATAAGCCGGGCGAACAGCGACCGCTGCTCAACCGGTCCGACGTTTGTGGCCGTCATCGAAAGCAGCTTCGCCAGGTGTTCAGCCGGGTCAGCCGCCCGGCGCCAGCCCTCGGTGTGCGGCAGTTGCGGCAGCAGATGCACGCGGCCAACCTGTCCGGCCGCACCGCGCTGGCCGAGTTGGGCTGCCAGCGCGGCCAGTTCATCCAATTCGGCCGCCAGGGGTTCGGTGGTGATGATGGTCGTGCCCGCGGTCAGGGCGGCCGCGATGTCCTCCGCCGCGAGAGCAGGCCGGTAGTCAATCAGCAGGTAGCGGGCCGGGTGATCGACCAGCAGCTTGCGCAGATCGTCGACCAGCGGACAGCCCATGCGGGCGGCAAGCTGGTCCGTCTCCTTGCCGCGTGGGCCGCCGACGGCGATCGGCCGCAACTGGCGCGACATCGCCTGAAGGACTCGACCGGCCTGCGCCGCCCGCGCCGGTTCAACCCAGGCCGTCACTTCCAGCGGTTCAATATGACCCATGATTTCTCACTCAGACCCGGACAATCGCCCCTTCATCCGACTTCGGTGTGAGCGAGGCGATAGAATACATGGTAGGTCCGGACGCGGCGACCGCTCGTGGGGCATGGCGAAAGCCACAGTCTGCGGGAGGAAAGTCCGAACACGGCAGGACACGGTGGTGGGTAACACCCACCCTCCACGCTGGCGACGGCGTGGAGCGGGACAGCGCCACAGAAAACATACCGCCTGTTTCTTCGGAAGCGGGTAAGGGTGAAAAGGTGCGGTAAGAGCGCACCGCCGATCTGGCGACAGATCGGGCACGGCAAGCCCCACCGCGTGCAAGGCCAAGCAGTCTCCTGGAGCCGCTTCGGCGGCTTCGCGGCTGGTCCGGTCGCGGCGCATCGCGCTCGGAGACGGGTAGGCCGCTGGAGCCTGTCGGCAACGGCAGGCCAAGAGAAATGGTCGCCTCCGCCTGAGCGGTGTCGCAAGGCGCCGCTGTTGGCGGGAACAGAATTCGGCTTACAGTCCGGGCCGATGATCGACCCTGCGGGAGCATAGGCCCGCAGGGTCGTCTATTTATGGCCGATGGCCACTTGCCGATGCTGCCGCCGGATCGCCCCGCCGAGCCGGCGGCAGCGCGGCGGCGATGTCCGCGCGGCGAGGCCCCCGCGCTGCGGCGACGCGTCAAGGTTGTCGTGTCGCCGC
>CAZCWM010000010.1:0-118975 GCA_964502445.1 uncultured Phycisphaeraceae bacterium
TGAAAAATGCGAGGCACGCATGAGACAGTGAAACACGACGGAGCACGCGCGGCGATGCGGCAGTGCATCCCGCGCGGTCGCGCTGCCGTGATATCGCCGCGCGGCATTGCAGTGTTTCACGCGCCGCGCAACTGGCCCTCTTCCAGACGCAGGCGGCGATCGGCGGCGGCGGCTATATGCTCGTCGTGAGTGACCATCACAATGGTCTGCCCCTTGGCGTGGAGGGTCCGGAACACGTCGAGGATGTGTCGGCCCGTCGCGGCGTCAAGGTTGCCGGTCGGTTCGTCCGCGAGCAGCACGTCGGGCGCATTGACCAAGGCCCGTGCGATAGCCACGCGCTGGCGCTCGCCGCCGGACAACCGGTTCGGCCGATGCCGCAGCCGCCCGCCAAGGCCCAGCGAGGTCAACAGCTCGGTCGCTCTGGCCCGCAGGGCATGGCGTTGTCCCGGCCATCGCAGCAGGCTGTGACTGACCATCGCCCCCACCAGCACGTTCTCCATCGCGGTCAGCTCCGGCAACAGGTGGTAGGCCTGGAACACGAAGCCCACGTGTCGGCTGCGATAACGATCCAGCCGCCCGCCACGCAGGCTGAAGATGTCGCGATCGTGAAAATGCACGGCTCCGCTGTCCGGCCGATCGAGTCCGCCCAACAGGTGCAGCAATGTGCTCTTGCCGCAACCCGACGCGCCGAGCACAGCCGTCCACTGCCCTCGGCCCACGTCGATGTTGGCGCCGCGCAATACATGCAGATCGGCGTCGCCCATGCGGTAGTGCTTGTGCAGCCCGCTGGCGCGCAGCACGATGCCGTCGCGGCGCGGGGCGGCTGGCTCACTCATAGCGCAGCGCCTCCACGGGATTGAGCCGCGCCGCCAGCAGCGCGGGGATCAGCGCGCCCAGCACACTGCACACGACGGCGATGAGGACGATCCACGTCACCTCCGACGGATCAAGCCGGCTGGGAATCGCATCGAAGTAGTAGATCTGCGGGTTCCACATCTCGAAACCTACAGTGCGGGCCAGGAAATCCTGAATCTCGTTGATGTGCCAGACGATCTGCGAGGCGATAAGCAGCCCGAGGCCCGCGCCGATCACGCCAATCGCCAGGCCGTAGCCCAGGAAAATGTTGGCCACCCCCAGGCGTGAGGCGCCCAGCGCCCGCAGAATGCCGATGTCGCGCGTCTTCTCCAGCACGATCATGTAGAAGATGACGGCGATCATGGTGAAGGCCACCACGCTGATGATGCCGAAGAGGAACATCACCATGGCCTTCTCCTTGGCCACGGCGCCGAGCATGACGCTGAAGGACTCACGCCAGGTCATGACCGCCACGAAGCCCAGATCGGGCAGTTCATCACGCAGATCGCTGATGGCGTCCTCGACCGCGATCTTGAGCGCATCGGCGTCAACGCCCTGCGCCGCCCGCACCACGACGCGGTGGGCATGGGCCGGCGCCATCGCCCCCGTCGGCTCGCCCGTGGCCGGATCCACGCGCTCGTAGGCGTCCATCCGCAGCATGCCCTGAAGCATCTCGAAGGGCACGTACACGCGGTTGCTGTCCAGGTCGTAGAGCCCGCTCTTGGATTCGTTGACGACCAGCATCTGGCGAACCATCGGCTCCTGGAACGTGCCCTGGCGGCTGACAGGCAGCACGGTGAGGGTCATCTCCCGGCTCTGAGGCGAGCGCAGCGGGCTGGCGGCGAAGAGGTATTCGCCCTTCTCATCGCGCCGGCCGTAGCCATGCACCTCGATGCCCAGCACCGCGCCGGGCAGGTCGAGGCTCGGGTCCGTCTGCTGCGCCTTCCATCCTGGGGGGACTTCGAACCTCATCGCGTAGCCGCGGAAGTCGAGCTTCGCCGCTCGATCGCGGGCGGCCTCGATGCGCTGGCGAAGCTCGGCCATGTCCTTCGGAATCATCTCCAGCTCCCGCTCGATCTGCTGGAGCAGGTGGTCGCGCGTCCAGTAAAGGCTGTCGCGGTAGGCCGTGACGCGGTCGAAGCCGGCCGGGTCGATGCCCAGGATTTCGACGGTGTGCGTCTGGTCTTCGATCTTGATCAGGCCATACGCGCTGACCGTCGCCGCGGCGGCCGCGGCCTGAGGCAGCGTCTGGACCTTCTCGATGATCCGCTGATAGTGCGGGAACCCGGACAGGCCGGCCTGCACGGTGACATCGCCGCTGATCTGCCTCGCTGCGTGGGCGAACTGCTCAAGAAAGCCCCCCATCACCGCGCCGACGACGATGACCATCGCCGTGCAGAGCATGACCGCCAGCATCGCGAACAGCGGCGCGAGCTTGCGGCGAAGGTAGCGGAGAATCAGCAGCAGCTTGTACATCGGCAGCGCGGCCCGTGCGGTCATCGCGTGGGGGAACCGACCAACACCCAAGAGGATACCCGCGTCGGTCGGAATGTGCCGATCGACACCATCGGCCCATTGGGTTCCGAACCGCCCCGGGCTTTCACGCGGCAACGCACGCCGCACAGGGCCGGTACGCTCAACGCACCTCAATCTCCGCGAGGCGGGCCGGGTCGGCGGTGACTTTGCGGAAGGCTTCGGCGATCTGATCGAGCATCGCCGTCACGTCCCGCCACCAGCTTCCGCCGCCCATGGTCATGTCCAGCTCGGCCGATCGCATCTCCGCGACGGGGCAGTCGCCGGGCTTGTAAGTGATGCTGTCGCCGCGCGGGTTGGCCTTCCAGGGATAGCCGTCGCCCAGCCACCACTGCTTGTCGCGGAAGACCGGTAGCGTGTGAATCGGGCGGCTGACATACGGCCCGCCGATGGGCACGCCCTCGGCCTGCAGCGCCTTGAGGTACTGGGTGCGTGACACCTTGCCGCCGAAATCCTGGGCCGCGAAGGTCCATGGAAGGATATGCCAGGCGGGATCGCGGTCGGCCGGCAGATCGATGGCGCGGATGCCGGGGATGCCGGCCAGGGCTTTCTGCAGGTAGGCGGCATTGCGGCGGCGCCAGGCGTTGTTTTCGTCGAGGCGTTCGAACTGCTTGTACGCGAGGGCGGCGGTGAAGGCGTTGATGCGGTAGGTGTAGATGAGGCTGCTGATGCGGGCCTGGTTGGCTTGGCTCTTGATCTGCGGGAACAGGCGGGCGGGATGCATGCCCGCCAGCAGAGCCTGCTCGAACAGCTCATCGTCATCGACGAGCAACATGCCGCCGTCGCCGGCCGCGAGGTTTTTGCCCGAGCCGATGGAGAAGCAGCCGAAGTCGCCGAATGAGCCGACGGGCTTCCCTTTGTAAAGCGAGCCTTGCGCCTGGGCGCAGTCCTCGATGACCTTGAGGTTGTACCTGCGGGCGATGGCCATGATCGCGTCCATGTCGGCGGGAATACCGAAAGGATGGACGAGCACGATGGCCCTGGTGCGCGCCGTGATGCGCGGCTCGATGGTGGCCGGGTCGAGCGTCAGGGTCCGCGGGTCGATATCGCCGAAGATGGGGACGCCGCCGGCCTGGAGGATGCACGAGACCGTCTGGCCCCAGGAATAAGGCGTGGTGATGACCTCGTCACCGAGTTGCACACCTGCTGCCAGACAGGCGATGTGCAGAGCGGGCCCGCCGCCGGCGGTGGCGATGGCGTGGCGTCGGCCGATGACTCTGGCGAAGTGCTCCTCCAGCTTCGTCGCCCAGCCGCCCACGGCCGCGGTGCAGGCGAGGGTCCAGTCGCCACGGCTGTCGATCATGGACTGGCGGACAAACTCGATCTCGGCGTCGCTGAAGTACGGCCAGGCGGGGCCGCCGAGGGTGACGGTCTTTTCGCCGCCGAAGACTGCCAGTTCAGAGGTTGCGGGCATGAGGTGGCTCCAAGTGCGGCTGTTAAGCGGTGGTTCGGCCGTCTCGGCCGACGCGCATGACGGGCGGGACGTCCGCCCCACCAAATGATTTGTCCCACCGCTGTTCTGTTGCACCGGTGTTCTAGAAATCATCATGCCGCGCCGCGGTCGGCCCGGCCATGTCTGAACTTACGAAGCCATGTCGCCGCTTTCGCGAGCGGCCTGGCGAAAGGCGCTGGGGCTGGCGCCCGTGACGCGATGAAAGACCTTGCTGAAATGGTACGGATCGGCGAAGCCCAGGGCGTAAGCGACCTGCTTGATGGGCCGGGCGGGGTCGAGCAGTTGCTGCTTCGCGAGATCGATGCGCTGCTGGTCGGCATACTGGCGGAGGGTGGTGCGCATCTCGCGGGCGAAAAGGCTGGAAAGGTAGTTGGGCGAAACGCCGACGCTTGCGGCCAGTTCCACCAGTCGCGGCGGCCTGCCCGGGCTCTGGGCGATGATCTGGCGCACGCGGGCGATGGCGGGGTGCTCGGGGGGGCGGGCGGCGGACGGCTCGGCGAGCCGCTCGAGGGCGTAGCTGACCAGGGCGAGCAGGCGGCGGCGGGCTTCGAGGCGAGCCTCGAAGCCGCTGGCCCAGGGCTGCTCAATCAGCCAGCGCCCGTCGGCCGCCCGCGACATCGGCAGGCGCCCCACCTCAGCCCAGGCCACCACCTGGTACCCCCCCGCCCGCGAGAACCGCGTGAGGTGGA
Source organism: uncultured Phycisphaeraceae bacterium (assembly GCA_964502445.1). Taxonomy (GTDB): domain Bacteria; phylum Planctomycetota; class Phycisphaerae; order Phycisphaerales; family Phycisphaeraceae; genus CAZCWM01. The sequence goes on from CAZCWM010000010.1 coordinate 4,531, forward strand.
CGCGCAGCAGGCTGGGTTGCAGCACGAACCAGAAGAGCTGGTACGACCGCCCCGTCTGGATCGCGCACTCGCCGTGGGGGACATTCGGCCGCAGCACCAGCCAGTCACCGGCCCGAGCCTCGTAAACCTGGGATCCAATGCCCATGTGCAGCCGGCCGTCGAGCACGAGGGCGAGCTCCGGCCAGGCGTGCTGATGGCCGCGCAGGCCGCCGGGCGTGGTCTGGTTGCCGTAGAAGTCCACGGGCGGAAAGCGACGCCGCTGCGACATTCGCGCCGCGACGCGCTGGCCGTGGAGGACGGCGGCGGATTCCAGCGCCGCCAGGCGCCCCAGCAGCGACTGGCCGAGAGCGATCGTCAGACTGTGGCGGTCGTCGGCCATGGAAGGATGCCAGTGTGACCAGCCCGCAAACCCTGGGCAAGTGCGGTGACTAAGATGGGCCAGCGTCCACAATCGCTTCATCAGACCACCTGGGACATGATCATGCACCACAACGTCTCGTTGCGTGTCGGCCGCCTTGGCGCCGCCCTTATGGCTGTCCTGTGGACCGTCGTCCCGGCGGGGCCCGCGTGCGGCGACGTGCTGATCTGCGAGATCATGTACAACCCCGCCAGCGATGAATCATCGCCCAACGATGTGGAATGGGTGGAGATCGTCAACACCGGGATGGCGGAGGTGGACCTGGCCGGGTGGCGGCTGGTGGATGAAGACGCCGCCACCGGGCCCCTGGCCGAAGGCGTCGCCCTGGCGCCGGGGGCGGTGCTGGTGCTGATTCCCGACACGCTGACCGAGGCGGACTTTCAGGAAGCGTGGGGCGCGGAGGTGCGGGTGGCCCGTCTGTCGAACTGGGGCCGACCCAACCAGTTCAATCTCGCGAACCGGCCGGATGCCGTCAATGAACTGCTCACGCTCCAGCGGGCCGACGGCAGCGAAGCGGACGCGGTGAACTATGAGGCCACTGAACCCTGGCCGCCGGCGCGTCCCGACGGGCCGAGCATCTACCTGCTGCCGGGCCACTTCAGCGTCGCCGCCAACGATGCCGGCAGCGCCTGGGCGCGCAGCACCGTCGGCCGCCACGGCGCACGGGTCAATCGGCGCACGGCGATCTTCGACGGCGAGGATATCGGCTCACCGGGCGCGGTCGTGGTCGAAACGGTGGTCGAGCCGCAACCTCCGCAGGAGCAGCCCGACAAAACGTCATCCGTTCAGATCCCGCTGCCGCCGGTCTGGGGGCTGCCGGCCGTGCCGTAGGTGAAGACCACGCCCATGGCCTGTTCGCGGCGGCCGGTGAGAAGGTCGTAGGCGGCCTGGGCGTCCTCGACGGCGAACCGGTGCGTGATCAAGTCGCCCACACGGATGCGGCCATCGACAATCAACTGGTAGAAGAGACTCGTCATCGCCCGCTTGGACCAGGGCGTGAAGTCGGTGGCGTCGATGGGCGCGTTGGTGTCGTGGGCGCCGCGGATGGTGATGTCGCGGCCGATGACGGCGTGGATCAGGTGCTGCTGTTCGGGCGTACCTGTGTCACCAACAAGAATGAGCCGGCCGAAGCGCCGCACCAGCCCCAGGGCGCCGGCGAAGACCGCAGCGTGGCCGGTGATGTCGAAGACCACTTCCGCGCCCTTGCCGTCGGTGAGCTGATCGACTTGCGCCTTGGCCTTGTCCACGGGCATGTTGAGCGTGTGGGTCGCGCCGTGAGCAGCCGCCATCGCCAGGCGCTGGTCGGCGGTGTCGATGACGATGACCTTGCCCGCTCCGCTGATGGCCGCGTACTGCGTCACAAGCTGGCCCAGCAGACCGGCCCCGACGATCACCACGTTCTCGCCCAGGCGCACTTCGCCGCGGCGGAAGCCGTGCTGGGTGATGTACGCCAGCGTGCCCCAGGCCGCCTGCTCGGCCGGCACGGCGTCGGGAATCTTCACCGTGCGGACGGGATCCGCCAGCGCATAGCGCGCATGCGGGCACGCCGACATGACGCGATCGCCCACGGCAAAGCCCTGCACATCGGGCCCGACTTTCAAAACCCGGCCGGCCAGGCTGTAGCCGGGATAGAACGGATACTTGACCCAGCCATCCCAACCGGTGCCCGGCGAAAACTTGCGTCCCAGGCAGATGCACTCGGTGCCGGTGCTGATCAGGCTTGCATGCGCCTCGACCAGCAGTTGGCCCGCCTTGGGGTCGCCGACTTCGCGATCCTGCACCTCGAGTTGATCCTTGCCGGTGAAAACAATGCCCGGACCTTTCATCGCCGTCTCTCCTGGTTGTGCCCGCGGCCCCCAAGACCAGGGACCGGGAGCTGGGGACCGCCGACTTTAACGATTCCTCGCCAATCCACCAACAGGCCCGGTCGGCCCAAACTGATAAACTGCCCCGCCCGCGATCGCAGCCCCCCGCCGATCGCCGCAGCCCCCAGTCCGCCCGGAGACTCCCGCCATGGAATGCGTTCTGCCCGTTGAGCTGCACAACCAGATCGTCGAAGCCGCCTACCGGCAGCGCGGCTTCACCGCCGACGAAGCCCGGCAGGCCGCCCGCTTCTGCGAACTCGCGGCGCGGCACGGCATCAAGACGCACAACGCCCTCAAGGCCCTGCACTTGGACGACCACTTCGGCTCGGGCAACAAGGTCAGTCCCGGCTGCGTGCCCGGCGCCGCCATCGTCAAGCAGCCCGGTCGCTTCGCCGCCGCCCAGACCTGGAACGCCAACCGCAAGCTCGGCCAGGCCGTCGCGTTCGAGGCGATGGACACGGCCATGAAGCTGGCGGATCAGTACGGCGTGGGCATCGTCAGCGTGGACCAGGCGTTTCACTACCTGTGGGGCGGCGGGTATGTGATGGACGCGGCGAAAAAGGGCTACATCGCATACACCAACTGCACGGCCGCGCTGGCCGAGGTGGTGCCCTTCGGCGGCAGGTTCCCGACGCTGGGCACCAACCCGCACTCGTGGGGCTTTCCCACCACGGACGCGGTCGGCTTCCCCATCGTCATCGACTGGGCGACAAGCACGGTGGCGATGGGCCGCGTCCAGCAGTTCAAACGCGAGGGCAAGCCCCTGCCGCCCGGCGCGGCGGTGGACAAGGACGGTCAGCCCACGACCGATCCGAACGCCGTCGCCGCCCTGCTTCCGTTCGGCATGCATAAGGGCTACGGCCTGTCGCTGATCAACGAGCTTGTGGCCGCGATGATCGGCGGCTCGCTGCCGACCCTCCGTTCGCGCCCGCAGCAGGCCGGTCCCGGCGAGAAGACCACGCCCAACTTCTTCTTCCATGTGATCCATCCCGATGCGATCAGTGCGGGCGCCTTCGCGGCCGGCCGCGATCGGGCGAGGAACCTCAAGGCCGTGCTTGACGACATCATGGGCCACGGCAACCGCGATACCGGCCGCTGCATCCTGCCCGGTGAGATCGAGCACAATGCGGCCCAGCGCAGCGAAAAGGCGGGCGGCCTGATCTTCATCGAGGCGGAGATCGACGAATTCGCCCGGATCGGCGCGGCGGCGGGCGTCAACATCAACAAAGCGGCGCTGAAAATCGCCGAGTGATCCCGCGGTCCTGGCGCGGCAGCGAAGGTTTGTGCCATGCGTGACTCTTCGGCCATCCAGCCCATGTTGTCGGACCAGGCTCCGCCCGCGGCCGACAAGCGGTGGACGCCGCGCGATCGGCGCAACGTGTCGCTCACGGCCGTGGGCGAAGGCACATGGGGCTTCGCCTATTTCCTGACGATGCCGGCGACGGTGCTCACCGCGCTGCTGACCTCCCACGGGGCGGGGGAACGCATGATCGGGGGCATCACGGCGGCGGAGACGGCGTGCTCGATCCTCCCGCAGGTTCTGGGCGTCTACCTGTTCTATTCCAAGCGGCGGCGCAAAGCGCAGCTTGTGGCCTGGCACATCTACGCGGCCATTCCGTTCATTTTCGGCATCGGGCTGGTGTCGCTGCTGTCCGACCGTCTTGGGCCCGTCGCCACGCGCTGGCTGGCGCTGGGCTCATACGCGATGTTTCAACTGGCCATCGGCGTCATCATGGCGGTGTGGATGGACTGGCTGGCCCACCTGTATGCCACGCGCATCCGGGGCATGGCGATGGGCATCACGTTCGGTGCGGCAGCGCTGGCGGGCATCCTGGGCAGCCGCGCGGCCGGACGCATCATAGGCGAGCAGCCGACGCCCGAGGTGTTCGCCGGTCTCTACATGGCGGCCGGCGTCCTGTCCGTGGTGTCGATCCTCATCTTCGCCTTCGTCGACGACCCGGCTCGAACCGACCCGACGGATTCGTCACGACCTGTCACGTCTGAACTGCTGCGCCGCTTCCGCCAGAGCCTGGGCGACCACAACTTCCGCTCGTTTCTGATCGGCCGCATGCTCGCGACCTTCGGCTTCTGCATGCTGCCGTTCATCTATCGCTACTACACATCGGCGCAAGGAGGCGGCCTGACGCCGGGGTTCGTGGTCGCGGCCGGCGCGGCCCTGCCCGTGGGCACCGCCGTCGCCCACCTGGTCCTCGGCCGCCTGGGCGACCGCTTCGGCCACCGCCTGGGCGTGCTGCTGGGCATCAGCGTTCAGACGCTCACCCTCGTCGTACTCCTGACCACCAGCGGGCCGGTGAGCTGCTACGGGGCCTATCTGCTGGCCGGATTCTGCAGCGCGGCCGGCTTCCTGTCGCATTACAACCTCATGTTCGAGACCTGTCCGCACGATCATCGGCTGGCCCACATCACCGTCGGCAACCTGGTCATGTCGCCGGTCAACATCGCAGCGCCGCTGCTGGCGGGCGTGCTGGCGAAGGAGACCGGACTGGCCGGGCTGTTCGCCGTGTCGCTGGGCTTCAGCGTGGTCGCCCTGACATGGTTTGTCCTGCGGGTCAAGGAGCCGAGGCAGATTGTCGCCTTCCCCCTGTCGTAAACCGTCGGCTCCGGCTTGCGTAGACGGGATGAACCGCCAAGACGCAAAGGACGCCAAGGCGATGCGTGTGGAACCGAACCAGGCTGTGGACCAGATCGCCCGCGACGTGATTGGCGCGGCGATTGAAGTGCATCGCGTGTTGGGTCCGGGATTTCTTGAGAGCACGCATGAAGAGGCGTTGGCGGTCGAACTGGGAATTCGCGGACTGCCATACGAACGTCAGGTTGCCATCGCACTTGCATACAAGGGACAGCCCGTCGGCCACCAGAGGCTCGACCTGCTTGTGGGCGCAAGCGTCGTGGTGGAACTGAAAGCGGTCGAGGCCCTGCTGCCGATCCATACCGCCCAGGTGCTGTCTTACCTGCGCGCGGCAGGTCCATCATTGGGCCTGCTGATCAACTTCAACGTTCCGGTCCTCAAACAAGGGATCAAGCGACTCGTTCTGACCAGGTGACGTATGGCGATGGACGTTCCGATGCAGGCCCCGCCCCATACCTGTATCCTTCCTCTCTTGGCGTCCTTGGCGTCATGGCGGTTCTTCAATCCCCCGGCCAGCCAGTGACCATGCCTGATCAACCCAACATCCTGCTCATCACCACGGACACGCAGCGGTGCGATTCGCTGGCGTGCATGGGCGGCGACTTCGCCGTCTCGCCCAACCTCGACCGACTCGCGGCCCAGGGCGTCCTGTTCACGCAGGCGCACGCCGCCTCGCCGGTGTGCGGGCCCAACCGCTGCTGTCTGCTGACGGGGCTGCACACGCCGATCCACGGCGCGATCGAGAACGGCATCGACCGGCGCACCGACGTGATGGTCTACCCCGACCTGCTGGCCGAGGCCGGCTACGTCAACATCATGGTCGGCAAGACGCATTTCGGGCTGATTCCCGCGGGCTTCCACATCAACGACGCCACACGCGGCGAGAAGTCGAAGAATACCGACGACATCTACGGCCAGCACCTGAAGAAACACGGCTTTGCACGGGCGACCGACCACCCCAACCCCGTGCCGGAAGACCTGTTCTGCGAGGCGTTCCTGGTCGATCGCACGATCGAGCGCATCGAGCAGACGCGGCGCGAGCAGCCCGGCAAACCTTTCTTCGCGTTCTGTTCGATGTACAGCCCGCACGATCCGCTCGATCCGCCGGGGCGTTGGGCGACGCTCTTCGATGATCGACCGCTGCCGCCGCTGAACTATGTCGAGGGTGAGGCCCGGCGCCATCCGCCGGCGCTGCGCGAGCTGCTGGGACTGGACGATCCGCCCCACGGCGGGGAAAATCGGCCGTTCGACCCGATGCCCTGCGGCAAGGCGAACATGCAGGTCATCGACGCGAAGCGGCGGCTCTACTACGGCCTGTGCGCCTACTGCGACGATCAGATCGGCCGACTGGTGCGGTTCCTCGATGAATCGGGGCTGCGCGAGAACACACTGGTCATCTTCACCTCCGATCACGGCATCACGCTCTACGACCACGGCTTCTACGACAAGCACAACTGGTATGACAGCTCGTGGCGTGTGCCGCTGATCCTGAGCATGCCGGGCACGCTCGCCGCCGGAATGCGCCGCGACTTCGCGGTCTGGACCGACCTGACGGCCACGATCCTCGGCGCGGCCGGGATCGATTCGCCGTATGTGCAGGGCTTCGATCTGTTCCGCCCGGCTCGGGACGGCCAGCCGTCACCCCGACGCTGCGCCGTCGCCAGCATCATGCGGTCGTGCGCCCTGGCGACCACGCGCTGGAAGCTGGAGTATTACCTTGACGACGGCGGCGGCCGACTGTTCGACCGCGCAGCCGACCCGCTGGAGCGCGTGAACCTGTATGAAAGCGCCGAGCATCGCGGCCTGCGCGACGACCTGCTGACCGCCCTGCTCGCATGGCGGGCCGGCCTCATGGACGTGCAGCACTTCCGCGAGAAACCCCGCGGCGGCGGGCCGATCGCCCTGCGGGCGCATGATATGCTGGCCCGCAAACGCGGCGACGAAGCCGAACGCCTGCTCAACGAAGCCGTCGAGCGGATCGAGGCGCGATGGGACGATAGACTCTCGTTCTCGCCGCATCCATGAGTGCCCGTCATGCCCCACCGCCCCAACATTCTGTTCATCACCTCCGACCAGCAGCATTACGACACGCTGGGCTTCGCCAACCCGCGCATCCAGACGCCGGCGCTCGACCGGCTGGCCCGGGAAGGGACCAATTTCACACGGGCGTACTGCCCCAACCCCGTCTGCTCGCCGTCGCGGTCGTCGATCATCACCGGCATGTATCCGTCGCTGCATCACTGCTGGACGATCGGCGTCAAGCTGCCCGAAGACATGCCGACCGTCGGCGAAGCGCTGCACGATGAGGGCTACATGACCTCGCTGATCGGCAAGGCGCACTTTCAGCCGCTGGCTTCGCGGCCGGGCAGCGAGTCAATAGAGTGCCAGCCGATCCTGCGCGATCTGAACTACTGGCGTCAGTTCCACGGCCCGTGGTATGGCTTCCGCCACGTCGAAACGGCCCGCATGCACACCGACGAATCGCACGTCGGCCAGCACTACGCCATCTGGCTCGAAGAGCACGGCCTGAAGGACTGGGCCGACTACTTCTACGACGTGTCAGGCAAGCCGGGGCCCAAGGCGCTGAAGACCGACCCCGGCATCGTCGGCGGTCGCGAGCCGGGCGCGTGGCCGTTGCCGGCCGAGTTGCACTACACGACGTGGATCGCCGAGCGCACCATCGCCAACATGAAGGCGGCCGTCGAGCGCGGTCAGCCGTTCTTCTGCTGGTCCAGCCATCCCGACCCGCACCCGCCCTATGCCGTGCCGGATCCGTGGGCGAGTATGTACGACCCGGCCGACATGCCCATCGGCCAGTACGTCAGCGGCGAGTTCGACCCTATGCCGCCGACGTACGCCATGACGCGCGACCCCAAGGCCGACTGGTCGCAGTTCCACAACGAGCCGGGCGGCCACCACGCTCACGGCTGTCACAGCCATCTGCACGACGAGGCGCTGCTTCGACGGTCGATGGCGACGTATTACGGCATGATCAGCTTCATGGACCAGCAGATTGGCCGCACACTGGATGCACTGGATGAGCTGGGCGTGGCCGACAACACGATCGTGGTCTTCACGACCGATCACGGCCACTTCCTCGGCCAGCACGGCCTGATGGCCAAGGGGCCGTTCCACTACGAAGACCTGATCCGCCTGCCGTTCCTGGTGCGCTGGCCGGGGCGCGTGGCGGCGGGAGCGAGCAGCGATGCGATTCAGTCGCTGGTCGATCTGGCCCCGACTTTCATCGACGCAGCCGGCGGCGAGATCCCCGGCTGGATGCAGGGCCTCAGCCAGGTGCCGACGTGGACGGCCGAGACTGGCAATGCGGATGCGCCACACGTGCGCGACCATGCCATCGTCGAGAACCGACACAATCCGACGCGCGTGCACCTTCGTACCTTCGTCAACAAGCGCTACAAGCTGACGCTCTACCGCGACCGCGACTGGGGCGAACTGTTCGATCTGCAGGACGATCCCCACGAGCTGCGCAACCGTTTCAACGACCCGAACTACGCCGCCGTGAAGGCCGACCTGCTGCGGCAGTTCATGAACGCCGAGATCAAGCGCGAGCCGACGCGCATGCCGCGCATCGCCGGGGCATAGACGCCAGGAGTGTCGAAGATGGCCAAACCCACCATTCATCTGATCTGCAACGCCCACCTCGACCCCGTCTGGCAATGGGACTGGGAGGAAGGCGCGGCCGAGGCGGTCAGCACGTTCCGCGTGGCGGCCGAGTTCTGCGAGCAGTTCGACGGCTTCGTGTTCAACCACAACGAAGCGGTGCTCTACGAATGGGTCGCGGAGTATGAGCCGGCCCTGTTCAGGCGCATTGCGAAGCTCGTGAAGCAGGGCAAGTGGCACATCATGGGCGGCTGGTACCTGCAGCCGGACTGCAACATGCCCGGCGGCGAGGCGCTGGTGCGGCAGATTCTCGAAGGCCGGCGGTATTTCGCCGAGCACTTCGGCGCCCGGCCGACCACGGCGATCAACTTCGACAGCTTCGGCCACAGCCGGGGGCTGGTGCAGATCATGGCCCGCAGCGGGTTCGACAGCTACATCTACTGCCGCCCGCCCATGGACCGTTTCCCGCTTCCGGCCGACAACTACGAATGGGTCGGCTTCGACGGCTCGTCGGTCATCAACTGCCGGGCCCGGAACATGTACAACTCGCCGCGCGGCCAGGCGCGGCAGAAGGTCGAGCAGCTTCTGGTCGACTACAAGGGCCGGCCGTGCGCGTTCGTACTCTGGGGTATGGGCGACCACGGCGGCGGACCGTCGCGCATTGACCTCAAAGACCTGTCCGCCATGATCCGCCAGAAGGCCCGCGAGCTGGACATCCGCCACTCCACGCCGGAGGCCTACTTCAAGCAGGTGCGGGCGGAAGTCAGGCGCGGCACGATGAAGCTGCCGAAGCTCGCCCGTGGGCTGAACCCGATCTTCATCGGCTGCTATACGTCGATGTCGCGAATCAAGCAGACGTATCGCCGGCTGGAGAACGAATACTTCACGACCGAAGCCATGGCCACGGCGGCCGCGGCGCAGAAGCTGATGCCCGATGCCGGCGATGAACTGACGCGGGCGCAGAAAGACCTGCTTTTTGCCCAGTTCCACGACATTCTGCCCGGGTCGTCGGTACAGCCGGTCGAGCAGTCATCGCTGCGGCGGATGGACCATGGCCTGGAGATTCTCAGCCGCGTGAAGCTGCGGTCGATGCTGGCCCTGAGCAGCGGGCAGAAGAAGTGCCCCGGCGATCAGATTCCGCTGCTGGTCTACAACCCGCATCCGCACGAAGTCGAGGCGGTCGTTGCGTGCGAGTATCAACCCTCGAACTTCGTCTACGACGCCGATCTGCAATGGACCGTGCCGACGGTCCACGACGAGGCGGGCCGCGTCGTGCCCTCGCAACTGGAGAAAGAGAACAGCACGCTGGCCCTCGACTGGCGCAAGCGCGTGGTGTTCCGTGCGACGCTCAAGCCCTCGCAAGTCAGCCGCTTTAACTGCACGCTCAAGACGCACGACCGGCCGCCGGCGCGACGGCTCAAGGCCAGCGGCGGCAAGATCCGCTTCCGCAATGCCGACGGGCTGGACGTGGTGATCAACAGGCGGACGGGATTGATCGATCGCTATCGCGTGCATGGCCGCGACGCCCTGGCCCCCGGCGCCCTGGCGCCGCTGGTCCTCAAGGACAACCCGGACCCGTGGCGGATGGACGTCAGCAGCTTCGGCCCGGTCGAAGGCCGCTTCACCCTGATGAAGCCCGCCGAGGCCGGCCGGTTTGCCGGTCTGGAAGACAAGCCCCTGCCGGCCGTGCACATCATCGAAGACGGCGACGTGCGGGCGGTGGTCGAGGTGCTGCTGAAATACGGGCAGTCGGCCATCTGCCAGCACTACCTGCTGCCGCGCCACGGCACGCAGGTCGGCGTGATCGTGCGCGTCTTCTGGCAGGAGAAGAATCGCCTGCTGAAGCTCGCCCTGCCGCTGAGCAAGTCAATGGCCAAAGATGCGGCCTTCGTGGGGCAGACCTGTTACGGGCGCAACGACCTGACCACCGACGGCGCCGAGGCCGTCGCCCAGCAGTGGGTTGCGGCCACAAGCCGCAAGGCCGATATGGCCCTGAGCATCATCAACGACGGGACGTACGGCTGCGATCTGCGCGACGGCGTGGTGCGGCCGTCGCTGCTGCGCTCGGCCGGCTACTGCGTGCATCCGATCATGGATCGGCCGCTGGTGCCGCAGGATCGTTTCCTGCCGCGCATCGACCAGGGCGAGCGCGTGTTCCGCTTCGCGGTCAATGCCGGGCCGGTGCGTCAGAGGCTCGCGGCCGTGGACGGCGAGTCGCGGCTGCTGAACCAGGAGCCGATGGGCCTGTGCTTCTTTCCGTCAGGCGGCGGGCAGCGGGCGAAGGCCGGGCCGCTGGTCAGCAACGATCAGGTGCAGGTGGCGGCCTTCAAGCCGGCGCAGCGCGGCCGGGGGCACGTCGTGCGGCTGTTCAATCCCTCGGATCGCAAAGCCACCACGGACTTGAGCATCCCGGCGATCGGTCTGGGCCGACGCCGTGTGCGACTTGGGGCCTTCGAGATCAGGACGCTGAAGATCAGCGCTGCCGGCAAGGTGACCGAGACGGACCTGATGGAGCAGGCGATGTAGGACGGGCGTGGCGCTCCGCTTGGGTCGCCGTGCTCGCTGACACATTTTTCCCTGCTCACGAACAGTCGCCCGCCTCGCGCGTCTGTGATCTTCATATACCCGCCCCGCGGCGCAGCGAAAGGCCGACATCGCCTCTGCCGACCAACACACCACCACCTTAATGGCTGCTTCACCCCGGTGCGGCCTTCGTAGACCCCGCCGTGCGGACCATCCCCGTAAACCTCCTCCGCCCCGGCCACGCTACAATGGCCCATCATGCACGCCCCTCTGGCGCGACCTTCGGAGGACACCATGAGCACCAAAATAGAGTTCCTCGACCGCGGCATTGCCACCGTCCTCCACCAGAACACTCTGCGCGTCCCCCCCAACCAACGTTCATACAAGTGGGAGGCGGACCATGTCTTGGACCTCCTCAACGACATTGAGCAGGCCGTCGACGATCCTGCCACTGAATACTTCCTAGGCACAATGGTCTTCACGCGTGGCGACGACTTCTTGCATGTTGCAGACGGCCAACAGCGATTGGCCACCACCATGATTCTCCTGGCCGCCATTCGTGACCACCTCCTCAGCTACGGCGATCAAGGCAAGCTGATCCAAATGATAGAGGAGAACTATCTGCGGACGTATGTGATGGAACTTGACTCCATCCAACCCAAGCTGTCTCTCAACAACGACGACAACGACTTCTTCGTCGGCCGAATATTGGCGCGACCCGGTGAACCTGGGCGGGATATTCAAGCCACGAAGCCCTCCCATAAGAGGATTGAACAGGCCGCGGAGCAAGCTGCGGACCGAGTCAGGGCTATCGTTAATACCCCACGCGCAGATCAGCAGATCGAGCGTCTGCGCCGCTGGATCATGTACTTGCGAGACAATGCGACTGTCATTATTGTCATCGTCGACGACCCGAGCAGTGCATTCACAATCTTTGAGACGCTCAACGATCGTGGACTGAAGCTCTCGCAGGTTGACCTCCTAAAGAATTATCTTTACGGCCTCGCCGGCGCGCGCTTCTCCGAGGTGCAGCGACAGTGGGATGGCATGGTTAGTGTCCTTGAAGCCAGCGGTTATGACGATATTGCGCTCGACTACATACGCCAACAGTTCATCTCATATTCCGGCTATGTGAAAGAACCCGAACTGTACAAGAAAATTCGCGAACAGGTGAAGACTCCGTCGCGTGCTGTTGAATATGCAACAACGCTATCAGACGATGCTGCACGGTATGTGGCCCTCCTCAATCCAGCCCATCCATACTGGGGGGCGCACAACGAGGATACACGTAAGGCCATCGAGGTACTTGTACGATACTTGAAAGCAGATCGCATTCGGCCCCTTTTGCTGTCGATCGTCCGCAAGTTCGATGTATCGGATGTGACATCGGCATTCACGATGTGCATCTCATGGTCGGTGCGCTTTATGATTGCTGGTGGGTTTGGCAGCGGCACCGTCGAAAAGTTCTACGCTGAAACAGCAGCATCCATAGAGGCCGGAACGATGGGCTCACCTGAAGCCCTTGCTGCCGCTATGGCGCAGCGGGCTCCAAATGATGCGCGCTTCGAGGAGGCGTTTGCAGTTCAGAGTGTGTCGCGGAACTACCTGGCACGGTACTACCTACGCGCACTGGAGAACCAGGCGAGACGGGGTACTCGTCAGGCGATTCTTGTCCCCGAGGCGGATGTCGAAAAGGTCGATTTGGAGCACGTACTGCCGAAGAATCCAGGACCCGGGTGGGGGCTTGATGAAGAGACAACTGACAAACTGCACAGAAAGATTGGCAATCTGGTTCTCATCGCGCGAGGCGACAATGTTGCGATGGGCAACGATACATTCGATACGAAGAAACCCTACCTGGACCCGTGTCCCTTTATCCTCACATCGGAGGTGGCGAAGGAGAGTGAGTGGGGCGAGGCCCAAATTGCCGAGCGCCAGAAGCGCCTGGCCGCGCTTGCGGTGGCGGCTTGGCCAATCACGGCTTCGCCTCCTACGCGACACCGCGACCGATGAGCCCGCCTCAGCGGGACAGCTCGTCCCTCCTAGGCTGTAGCCAATCGAAGCGTGGTCGCAGCACATCTGACGTGCAGCTGTCAGGGCCCTCAAGATTGTGAGGCCGCCCCTCGCTGAGGTCCCGACCACCCCAATCCGTCGCTTCGCGGTCTGCCCGCTCGCCGCACCCCCCAACCACGTGACAGACTCAGAGCCCGTCGCGTAACGTCCAGCGTGCCCCATGATGCTGCCATGAGCGTCAAAGGACTGCCCCCGCAACCCGGACGCTTGCGGGAATGTTCTGGGACGTTCCGGGGGCGGCGCTGCGGCTTCGGCGGACGTTCGGGACCGGCGGAAAGAGGTCCGCGAGCCTTTCCCGGATGTTTTTGGAAGCTTCCCGGATGTCCGGGAGCCACGGAAAGACATCCGGGAACGACGGAAAGATGTCCGGGAGTCACGGAAAGACATCCGGGAGCGACGGAAAGATGTCCGGGAGCCGCGGAAAGACATTCCGGAACGACGGAAAGACATTCCGGAGCCGCGGAAAAACCTTTGGGAGCGACGGAAAAACATTCCGGAGCCACGGAAAGACATCCGGGAGCGGCGGAAAGATGTCCGGGAGACACGGAAAGACATCCGGGAACGGCGGAAAGATGTCCGGGAAAGTTATCCAGACCCGCGCGACCCCCTCGCGAAAGGCCGCCGGCGGCCCCTTTTCCCGGACGGGGCGTGGACTGCATCAACAGGGCGGAGATTCGCGGACCGCCTTCGCCGCAAGCTCACCGGCGAGGGGAAGGCGGGATCACCAAGGGTGATCTTCACCGCGATCTTGTCAGTCTGGCTCCCAGCGATCGTCCGGCGGCGACCCCTTATCACGACAAAAACTCTCTCGCCGTTTCAGCCGTCAGGATGCCGCTGGCGCTGAAGAGACGCTGAACACCATCCGGCCCCAGCGACAGGCCCTGCGGGTCGCACAGCTTCGCACCGGCGCTTTCCCCTCACGCTTTCGTCAAACGCCCTATAGCCTCGTCGAGGCGCTGCGCGTAGTCGCCCTTCGTCGTCCAGCAGAACGCCAGTTGATCCGGAGCCGCAGCGGCCCAGAACTCGCCGACCCGGCGCTTGTCTTCTCGCGTGTGCAGCGGCAGCGGCTCCCTCGATACATCCGGTCCCTCTCATTATATGCTATCCCTGCTCTCAAGTTGTCGGCCATGTCCGACCAGTCTTCTTGGGCCAAAGGCTCTGTCCTCAGGCTCCGGATCGAAGAAACCTCAGGGCATCCGCCTTTGTCTCAAAGGAACCGCGAATCTCGTCGCCATTCGAGTAGCGAACATTGACTTCATACCTGACGAACGCGCCTGCCACGGTCGTCTCCTCGAAGCTCTCAATGAAGGCGATAGCCGATTTGACGCTCGCCAATTCCTTCGTTTGCCCGTGAAGTGTAAGCACACAAACCGATGTGATAGAGCGTGTAAGGCAGTTTTCCAGTTCTCGAACGAAACGGGTAAAGTCGTCAGAATGGATGCGCCGCAGTTTATCACCCACCTTTATCCGCGATCGCTCGGGAAGCACGTTCCAAGCATCTACTTTCTTCTGCACGTCCGCGTCTTCGGAGTCCTCGTCAAAGTAGGCATCGATGCCAACGATCTCGAACGCCCTGACGATGCTATCGAAAGGCATGTAAAGGACGCTAAATCCATGCGACCGGAGTTGGGTCAGCGAACCCTCTGTGAATACGCCCGCGAGAACGACACCAATAAATGGGTGGTCGTGGGCATACGTGTCAAAGAGCGGTGAGATCGCACTTTGAATCTCTTGGGCCTTGTTCCGTGAATGCTTCGTGTAGCGCCGATACGCAATCTCAATGAAGGCTTTCGGGCATCCCACTGTCGCTTCTGTGCCGCCAGCTTCGAGAACGTAGTCCAGGTCGTGTCGATTGCCCTTGTGATCCTCCCAACTGACCTTGGAGCGCCCATTCCTCACAGCACGCGGGTGTTTACGATCAAGGTAAAGCCCATGGCGCTGCGCAACCACTGCAAGTGGCCGTTCGATGGCTGCTTCAAGAACGTCTCCGACGATCTGGCCGAAACGATGCGTTGGGGATTGCGCCAAAAATCAACCCTCCACCCAAAGCCGGCCCTCGCACAGAGGGACGCGATGCTTTCGATTCTTCCATTTCACGTTCCGATCCCGCGTTCGCTCGAACTCCCAACTCTTGAACCCCGCAGCGATCGCAAGTTCCCCTAGCCAGTCGACCGCAGGCACATAGACGCCGTAGGGAGCAGAGTCTCCGATCACGAAGCAAACCTGCGACGCCGGGGCGCATGCACGGCGGAGAGCTGTCCAGACTCGGGCCAGATCCTGAAAATAGCACGCAACCATTAGGTGGTAAGTCTTCTTGCCACCTTTTGTTTTGCGGACTTCTGCGAGTTCGCGGCAAACACTGGAGAGCGGACCGCGGATTGGCCCCAGTTCGGGAGACGCGAGTATCTCCGTCATATTAACGGCACGCTCCGGGACGTGCTGTGCACACGCACGAACGAGGAACCGGCGCACCGCCTCCTGAAGATCGCCCCAACCCGTAATCTCGCGGAAGAAGCACATCTCCAGGCGCGTTGCGTCAGCGTAGTCGTAGTTGTTCGCATATGGAGGCGAAGTCACCACGAGCTCGGCCCACCCAGTGGGAACGTCCGTGAGTTCGCGGGCATCGCCCAAGAACACGCGCGCTGGCGGCGGAGATGGAGCGGATGTTTGCATATCCGCCGCAATCGTCGCAATCATGGCGTCAAATGCAGCAAACGGCTGTACCGTACGCTTCTTTTCTTTGTTTGGCAGGACATACTGCCACTGCGCGGTGCCAACGGGTGAACATGCTCGAAGGATGCAAACCAAAGCCATCCACGTGAGTTGCCAAGGCGCCGAATCGTCTCTCGCCAATTCCACAGCCACCCGCAAAGCATCCAAATCCTCCAATACTGCGGGCGGATAGCACTTGGTAACTAGCTGCGGATATCCCAGCGTCGATCCCTTACGCCGTGTTGCAGCGCTCCGCACCGCACGGGCAAAACAAAGAAACTTATCCGGGTCTGAACGCCGGAGCAGCTTTGCTGATGCTACCCGATACACGAATGGATGAGCCTCAACGCCGATCGCTTCGGCCCCCGCGTCCTCCGCAGCGAGAAGTGTGGTCCCGGATCCTGCGAAAGGGTCCAGAACCCTGGCGGCACCCGCCTCTCGAATCAACGAATGCGCCCATGTTGCCGAAAAGCCGGCACTGAAGCGGAACCATCGATGAACGGGGAGCTTGAAATTCCCTGCGAACGTCGATGACGTATCCACCCGTGCTCGCGGTTGCGAAGGCGAAGACAAACCCTCAAACAGGACTAGTTGATCGGGGAACGGTGACATATTTGGTCAAGGAATCAGTGTACAGGACGGACGCCTAAACTGACACCCCGCTTGTCTGCCGTGCCTGCTCAGGTCTTCGCCCTCTTTGCCGACGACTTCGCCGAGCCAGCGGCGGATTTCGGGGCTGTTGACGTTGTCGTTGTAAGCCCAGCCTTCGTTGCCGGTGTTGTAGGGCGGGTCGATGTAGATGCACTTGACCTGCCCGGCGTAGTAAGGCAGCAGGGCCTTGAGGGCTTCAAGGTTGTCGCCCTGAACCAGCAGGTTGCCGGCGTCGGGATCGCCGGCCGAAAGCTTCGGATCGCATTGCAGCAGCCGGAACGGCACCTGCCGATGATGGTTGACCACCGCGTCCTTGCCTATCCAGTCCAGCGTCGGCATCCGTCGCACCGCCTCCAGAGTCGTCCCGGCCCGACCGCCGCCGCTCAACACCCGCCCGCAGCCGCCGGGAACGCAGCATAAGGTACAGCATTGACCGGAAACCGGCTTCGACGCGGGGCGTCGGCCTGTCAGCGTCCTGGCAAAGGCGGGGACTTCCGGGACCGGCTCAATCGTGGCGCAGGGCGACGATGGGGTCCTGCTTGGACGCCTGCACGGCCGGGTAGAGGCCGAAGATGATGCCTGTTGCGGCGGCGACGGCGAAGCTCAGCAGCACCGACCAGAGCGTGATGCTCGGCTGGGCGATTTCGCGCATGAACTCGGGGAAGGCGGTACGGGCCAGTTGAAAGGCCGGCACCGCCGCCGACCCCAGGCCCACGCCCACCAGCCCGCCGCAGACCGACAGCACCGTCGTCTCGACCAGGAACTGGGCGATGATGTGCCGCCGCTGCGCGCCGACGGCCCGGCGGATGCCGATCTCGCGGGTGCGCTCGGTGACGGTGGCGAGCATGATGTTCATGATGCCGATGCCGCCGACCACCAGGCTGATGCCGGCGATGGCGATCATCAGGTAGTTGAAGTTGCGCTGGGTGCGCTCGGCCTGCTGGAGCAGTTCGAGGGGCACGACGACGCTGACGTCGTCGCGCGCGGCGGCGACGTTGAGAATGCGCTGGATCTGGGCTGCGACGGACGGCACCTGCTCCTGCGTCTGGACCTTGATAATCAGTTCGGAAAGCTCGACCTGCTCGGCCTGCATGCTGCCCTGGGTGCGCTGGACGACCATGTCGCCGAAGCGGCTGTCGGCGGTGCGCAGGGGGACGTAGACATCCAGGTCCAGGTCGCGGCCGGCCAGGCTCGCGCCGCGTCCGCCGTCGCCGCCGACTGGCGCGAGCACGCCGATCACGCGAAAAGCGCGGTCCTCGATGCGGACGGTATGGTTGAGCGGGTCTTCGAGGGGAAACAGGCGGCTGGCCACCTGGGCGCCCAGGACCGCGACGGGCGCGGCTTCGCGCTGGTCCAGCGCGTTGAGAAAACGGCCGCGCGACACGGCGACCGCGCTGACATCGGTGAGCAGGGGCAGCGTGCCGAACACCAGGGCCGACGACTGGCGGTCGCGGAAGACCACCCGGCCGCTGATCTTCTTGAAAGGCACGACGGCCCGAAGCAGGCCGACGGTGTCCTCGATGCGGCGCAGGTCCACACGCTTGAGGCCGTAGGCGCGCACGAAGCCGCCCGAACCGCTCTGCTGGGTGTTGGCCGACTCCGGCGGCTTGACCGAGCGCAGGATGATGTTGTCGGCCCCGAGAGCGCGGATCTCGGCCAGGGCCTTGCGCTTGTTGCCCTCGCCGATGGCGACCATGACGATCACGGCGACGACGGCGAAGATGATGCCGAGCATCGTCAGCAGCGACCGCATCTTGTGCAGACGCAGGTTCGTGAGGCCCAGTCGTATGGTTTCGAGCACAAACGTCATGGCGTGGATCCGCGCGGCCTTCGGGTGATGGTTTATGATATCGCCTGCCGCGCCGGTCGGCCGCCGATTCGTGAGCCCACCCTGACTTTATGTCCCAGACGCACCAGATCACTGTCGAGCGCGAAGTGGAAGGCTCCAACCACTGGACCTACGAGGTCGCCGTCCAGCAGGACGGCCGGCGGCACGATTACCGCGTGACGCTGTCCTGGGCGGACTACGATCTGTGGTCGCACGGCCGCGTCGCCCCCGAGCGGGTGGTGCAGAAGGCCTTCGCCTTTCTGCTCGAACGCGAGTCGCCGCAGATGATCCTGGGCCGCTTCGACTGCTCGGTGATCCGTCGGTACTTCCCGGAGGTGGACAGAAAGCTGCCGGGGATGCTCTGAGGCGAGGCGGCGATGGCGCGGGGGGCGGGGTGTGCGCTGCGGGACAGGGACGTGATGGCGACGGACGGCGATCTTTGATCGCCGGCTAAGCGGGGGAGGCGGGATCGGGGTTGTCCGCGTCGGCGATGGGCGCGAGCAGACTCGGCGCGCGGGGCAGGGTGTCGACCGACGACAGGTCGTCCAGAGTCTTGCCGGACCCGACGCCCAGTTCCTCGAATCTGCGGGCCCCGGGAACAAGCTGGCGTTCCACCGAGCCGACCAGCTTGTTGAACGTTTCGGTGGTGCGCTCCAGGCCTTTGCCCAGCGTCGCCAGGTGGCCGAAGGCGACAGCCAGGCGGCTGTGCAGATCGCGGCCCAGGTCGCTGATCCTGCGGGCGTTCTCGGCAAGCTGCTCCTCGCGCCAGCCGAGGGCGACGGCCTTGAGCAGGGCCACCAGCGTGCTGGGCGTGGCGATGATGACGTTGCGCTCCATGGCCGCTTCCATCAGGTCGGCTTTGCGATGGATCGCCCCATAGAGGAACGCCTCGGCCGGCAGGAAAAGTATGACGAAATCCGGTGAACCCACCTGCTCCGCGTACGCCCGGCCGGAGAGATCCTTGACACGCGCCTCGATCTGACGCACGTGGTGATCCAGATGCCTGACGCGGGCCTCTTCGCCGTCGGCCTCGATGGCGTCGAGGTAGGCGTCCATCACGGCTTTGGCGTCCACCACGATGTGCCGGTTGTTGGGCAGGTGGACGATCATGTCGGGGCGCGAGCGGCCGTCGGCGCCTTCGAGGGAGACCTGTTCGTCGAAGTCCACGTGTTCGGCCATACCCGCCAGCTCGACCACGCGGCGAAGCTGCAGCTCGCCCCACTTGCCGCGCGCTTCGGGCCGGCGCAGGGCCTTGACCAGCTTGCCCGTCTGATCGCGCAGCTCCTTCTGCTGTTCGCTCATCGAGCCCACCAGTTGCCGCAACCCGTGGTACGCGCCCTCGCGGTTTTTCTCGATGTCCGCCAGCCACTTGCGGTACTGCTCGAGCGTGTCGCCGATGGGTTTGACCAGGGCCTCGACTTCCTTCTTGCGGGTTTCAAGCTGCTTGCCGGCCTCGGCCTGTTCGCCCTTGAAACGCTCGGTGGCCAGTTGCAGCAGATCCTCCTTGGATACCCTGAGCACGTCGGCGGCCAGTGACTTGAAGCGCTCTTCAAGCTCCTTGTGCAGTCGTTCGTCGCCGCGAATCTGCTCGCGCAGGGCGGCGATGTCCTGGCCCATCTGTCGATTCTCGGCGTCGCGGGATTCGACTTTGGCCTGCTCCTGGCGCAACGTTTCAGCGAGCCGACGGTTCTCCACCACAAGGCCGCGGCGGCCGGCGTAGAGCCAGACGGCGGTCAGGGCGGCGACGGCCAGAAGCGTGGATGCGACAATCAGGGCGACCAGCATGGCCCGATTGTAACGCGGCCGGCAGACAGGCCGGTGACGGCGGGCGGGTCAGGCCTGGATGTCGAGGTGGCGGTAGAGCTTCGGATCCTCGTCATCGTCCGAAACGGCGGCGGGATCGTCCTGCGGGCGGCTCGGTGCGGCCGCGCCCTGCCGGTCGTCAGGATCGTCAAGGGTCCGGCCGGCCAATTCGACCTTGTCGGCGGGCGGACGGTTGTCGTGCTGGGGCATGTGACGGTCGACATGCACCTGCAGGGCTGACTGCTCCTGCTCGCCTTCCTCCAGGGCCAGCAGGCGCAGTTCGAACATCTGCTTGAGGCGATCGGCCTCGCGGGATTCGTGGGCCTTGAGGCGATCGCGCTGGCGGGCGAGCTGCTGGGCGTTGTGGGCTGTCTGAGCGACGCCCGCGTTGGCGCTGGTGGCGGCGTTGGCGGAGAAGCTGCTCATGACCGTCTACTCGGCGGCGTCAGCCGTGGGGCAGGGACGGGGCTCTGCAACAGTTATCGGCACACGGCCGGCACGGCTACAGGTCTGATCGGGCAATCCCCGGCCCGAAGCGCAAAAAAAACCGCCGCCCGAAGGCAGCGGCAGGCGTTTACGAGTCGGCAGGCGGGGGCTTCAGGCCTCGTCGGCCCGCTCGATGAGCCAGTATTCCAGCTCGATCGGCGTAGCCCGGCCGAAGATCATGACCGTCACGCGGACCTTGCCCTGGTCGGGCAGCAGCTCGTCGACGGTGCCCTCCATGTTCTCGAACGGGCCTTCCTTGATCTTGATCGGATCGCCCTTCTGGAAGTCCATCTTGACGGCCGGCTCTTCCTCGGGGGCCTTGGAGGCTTCGAGCATCTTCTCGATCTCGGGCACGCTCATCGGGCTGGGCCGGCCGGCGGTGCCGATGAAGTCGCCCACGCCCGTGGTCTCCTTGATGAGGAAGAACACGTCCTGGGGGATGCGGCCGTCGTTTTCGAGCTTCATCTCGACGAACACGTAGCCGGGGTAGAGCTTCTTTTCGGTGATCTTCTGCTTGCCGGCCTTGATGGTTTTGGTCTTTTCGGTGGGCACAAGGATGCGGTTGACCAGGTGGGTCAGGCCTTCGATCTTGATCTTGCGCAAGAGGGTCTCGCGCACCGAATCTTCCTTGTTGGACGCCACGCGCAGCACGAACCAGTTCATGCCGGGGCTGACCATCGGCTCCTCTTCGGGCGCGGCCTCCTGGGCAACCGGCTCCTGGGCTTGCGGCTCATCGGTTTGGGCCTTCTCGGTCAGATCCTGCTCGACCATCGTGGCGACCATCCTTCGGGTGACGTACGTGTGACGTCGTTCAAGTAGCGGCGTGCGGCGGCCTGGCCGCCTGACGCCCGAGTGCCTGCTTATTCTAGCGGACCCGGCGGCATCCGCCCCGTGGCGGCGCGGTCAGCCGATGATGCGGATCGACCGGAACAGTTGCGTGAAGCCCAGATCGACGACGAAGAGGAACAGGGCCATCAGCAGCGTCCCGACGATCACCACGATCGTGGACCCGACGATCTCGCGGCGGCTGGGCCAGTTGACCTTCTTCATCTCGGTTTCGGTGGCGATCATGAAGTCGGCGATGCGGGGCTTGTTGAGCACCCAGTAGACCAGGGCCCCGCCGCCGAGCATGACCACGGCGAACATGATCGTCTTCCACAGCTCGCGGTTGGCCTGATCGGGGATGGCGTTCATCTCGCCGCCGAGCCAGAAGGTGCCGCTGACGATGATGATGCCCGCGCCGACGGCGGTGAGCAGTCGTGTCCATTTGCCCTGGCCGCTCTTGTAGATCGTTAAGGCCACGCGTACGTCTCCCTGTCATGGCGTCCCACGAGCGTTTCGAGGCCCGCACGACGCCGGTCTCCGCGCTGCGGACGTCCTGCCTCGACCCCTGCCCGCATCAACACGCCAGGAGGGACTCGAACCCCCAACCTGCCGCTTTGGAGACGGCTGCTCTACCAATTGAGCTACTGGCGTAAGACCCTTTTCGATTCCTGGTTGCCGATCCTGATGGCGTCGGTTGGAGAAGACAGCCTCTCGAAAATCCGGCATCAGAAACCGCAGTTGCGTCACTTTCTCTTGATCTTGTGGATCGTGTGCTTGCGCAGGCGCGGGCTGTACTTCTTGAGGCCGGCCTTGAGCTTCTCGGCGATACCGCCGCGCACGTTGACCGGCGTCCGATAGTTCAGGTCACCGGTCTCCGAGCACTGCAGCCATACGTATTCGACCGCTTCGGCCTTCTTCTTGGCCATGACCTGCACCTTTGGGCCAGGAGCCCTGTTGCCGCGGCGCTTCGGCCGCGTGTGTCGGCCCGCAGGCCGCCTCTGCTGTCCCTCGCCGCGCCGCCTGACGGTCGCGGCCCCAGACGCGGCCGACCGGGACGACGCGGGCCGCACGTCTTCATGACGCTCGCACCCGCCTCATCCCGGTCGTCGACCGCGATGGATTGACCTTACACCGTCCCCGCGTCTGTTTACGCGAGGATCTTCGTCACCACGCCGGCGCCGACGGTGCGGCCGCCTTCACGCACGGCGAAGCGAACCTGCTCCTCCATGGCGATGGGCTTGCCCAGCTCGACCTTGATGGTGATGTTATCGCCGGGCATGCACATCTCCGCGCCGCCCAGCAGTTCGATCGAACCGGTCACGTCGGTGGTCCGGAAGTAGAACTGCGGCTTGTAGCCGGAGAAGAACGGACTGTGCCGTCCGCCCTCTTCCTTGGTCAGCACGTAGACCTCACCCTCGAACGTGTGGTGCGGGGTGATCGAGCCGGGCTTGGCCAGCACCTGGCCGCGCTCGACGTTGGTCTTTTCAATGCCGCGCATCAAGCAGCCGACGTTGTCGCCAGCCTCACCCTGATCCATGGTCTTGTTGAACATTTCCACGCCGGTGACGGTCGTCTTCTGCGTGTCGCGCAGACCGACGATCTCCGCCGCGTCGCCGACCTTGATCACGCCGCGCTCGATGCGGCCGGTGGCGACGGTGCCGCGGCCCTTGATCGAGAACACGTCCTCGATGGCCATGAGGAACGGCTTGTCGGTCTCGCGCTGCGGGAGCGGAATCCACGAGTCCAGGGCCTCCATGAGCTCCTGGATGCACTTGCCCTTCTCGGGATCCTGGGGATTCTGCAGGGCGGGGAAGGCGGCGCCGCGGATGATGGGCGTGTCGTCCTCGAAGTTGTACTTGGCCAGCAGTTCCTGGACTTCCAGCTCAACCAGGTCCAGCAGCTCCGCATCGTCGACCAGGTCGACTTTGTTGAGGAAGACCACCAGCTTGGGCACGTTCACCTGACGGGCCAGCAGCACGTGCTCGCGCGTCTGGGGCATCGGGCCGTCCGCCGCCGACACGACCAGGATGCCCCCGTCCATCTGGGCGGCGCCGGTGATCATGTTCTTGACGTAATCGGCGTGGCCGGGGCAGTCGACGTGGGCGTAGTGACGCTGATCCGACTCATACTCCACGTGCGAGGTGGCGATGGTCAGAATCTTCGTCGGGTCGCGGCGGCCGTCGGACTCCGAGGCCTTGGCCACATCGTCATAGCCGCGGAATGTCGCCAGGCCCTTGGCGCCCTGGACGGCGGTGATCGCCGCGGTCAGCGTCGTCTTGCCGTGGTCCACGTGGCCGATCGTGCCGACGTTCACATGGGGCTTCTTACGTTCAAAGACACCTTTCGCCATCGGATGCCAACCTCCGTGTCCTGGGTGGGGGCTCGCCGGTTGGAGCCGGGTTCAGGACGATCATCTATTGCGTTCGAAGTAGTGTGTTCCAGCCGTTTCAGCAGCCCGTGGATTCACGCGGTTCAAGTACCGACCGCGGCGGCCCGACCGGCTCGGACCGCCCGCGAAACATCTGCGACAGCACATCCGCCCGGCTTGACGCCTGGCGAGCCGGGCAGTTTAACCCAAGGCCCCCAGCCATTCAAACAGGTGGACATTCCCCGGCCCCGGTCGCGCCTGCGGGGTTGCCGCGGCGGCCGGCGGCCGACGACTCCAAGCCACCCATGGGACTTGAACCCACGACCTCACCCTTACCAAGGGTGTGCTCTACCAACTGAGCTAGGGTGGCATTCGCGGCGATGGCCGCCGCCTCCAAAACGAGGCCCGGTCGGCCACATCCGGGCTCCCGGGCCAGTCAACGCCCGCGAGCGGCCCGAGAATAGAACCGCCCCACAGCCAAGTCAAACGCCCGCCTCGTGCGGTGGCCGGCCGGCCGCGGCTCCGGCGACCGGCGGTCGCAAGATGGCCAGAAGGCGGACGCCGCGCGGCCGCACTGGCCAGTACAGAGCCTGGGGCGTATCATAGGTCGTTTCCCGAGTCGGATTTCCTTTATTTCGGACCCTGTGGGGCAAGGCCCATGGACGAGCCTGTCGACACGAAATCCTCCCGCGACCTGTTTGACCGCGTGGCCGGTGTGATCAACCGGATTCGACCGGCGGTGCAGGCCGACGGCGGTGACCTCGAACTGGTCGAAGTCGCCGCGGACGGTGTGGTGCGGGTTCGTCTGCACGGAGCCTGCATCGGCTGTCCGTCCAGCAGCATGACCCTTCGCATGGGCATCGAGAACAATCTGCGGGCCCTGGTGCCCGAAGTGACCGGTGTCGAACAGGTGGTCGACGCCTGATCGGGGTTGTCGCCGACGGCCAGGGGCCAGCGTCCGAAAAGTCGCCCATCGCCGTCTGCCGCCCGATTGGTCGAGCCGAGCACCTCAGGATGCCGATGCGAACCCTGATCGCGGCGACGCCGCGGCGGGTCGCGGAACCGGCGGTTAGGCCGGCCGGCTCAAGGAGCCAATCTCCATGCTCGCGCTGACACGAAAAATCGGTGAGGAAGTCATCATCGGCGACCCCCGCCAACCCCTGGGCGTCATCCGCGTCGTCGAGATTCACGGCGACAAGGTGAAACTCTCCTTCGACTTCCCCCGCGACACCCAGATCAACCGCAGCGAACTGGCGGCCCAGAAGCTGCGCGCCCTGCGCGAAGGCCCAGCCGCCCCGGCCGACGACCACAGCGATCCCTCCGCCAGCGGCTACCGCGGTGGACGATCCTGATTCCCCTCGCCACCGCTGATTCAGGCGGTCATGTCAACACCGTGACCGAATCCGTCCGTCAGGCCGCTCGGCCCCGCTCGCTGAGCAGATGGTGGTAGACCAGGCCGGCCAGGATGCCTCCAGCCCCGGGCGCGACCCAGTAAAGCCACAGATTCGCCGTATACCCACCCACCAGGGCCGAGCCGAGGTGGCGGGCCGGATTGAGCGCCCCGCCGGTCATCGGGCCAATCGCCAGGATGCCCAGCGTCACGGTCAGACCGATGAACAGCGCCGCCGGCTGAGCCCCGCGCTTGTCAAGGGCGGTGCCATAGACCACAAAGACCAGGAAGAACGTCGCCACGGACTCAAGAATCAGGCCCTGGGTGATGGTCACATTCTCGGCCAGAAGCGGCGTGCCCAGGCTGACCGCCTCCAGGGCCGTCGCGGCGAAAGCACCCTTGACCAGCATGGCCGCCACCAATGCGCCAAGGCACTGGCTGATGATGTAGCCGATGGCTCCGACGGCGGAAATACGACCGCCGGCAAGAGCTCCAAGCGTCACCGCCGGGTTCAGATGTCCACCGCTGATGCCGCCGACGGCCGCGATCATCACAGCGATGGTCAGGCCATGCGCCAGCGCGATGGCGACCAGATTCCCGCCGGCCGTGGCGGTGATGGCCGAGATGCCCACGAAGGTAAGGGCGAAAGTCCCGATGAACTCTGAGATCAAGGCCTTGACGTTCATGTCCTGTGCTCCGGATATGGGTGCTGGCTTTCGGCGGCGGGGAAATGCCGGACAGGGGCTGCGCCGACGACGACAAGAATAGCGATGTGCAGGCCACGTGCCCAGCCGACATGCCCATCCCACATCACGAGCCTGGGGTAACCCCTGTCGCCGGCAGGCGGCGGAGGGTGAGTGCTGAAGGGTTGCCTGCGACTGGCGGCTGCGTTGCCCCCAGGCAACATGCCCGGCAATCCGCCCCTGACAGGCCAGGGCCAACCGCAGCGGGGCGAGGCCGGTAACATCACATCTATCATTGTCTTAGCGTATTCGTCCCCGCGTCGGGTTCACAGCGGCAGGCTCTGGCAGGCCGTTCGCAGGCTCCCTCGCGGAGGGTTGACCCATGCGCCGGCGCCGATCCAGAACGCTGCTTGTCACGTTGAGTGCCGTCCTGCTTGGCCTGACGGGCGGCCTGGCGGGCTGCGGTCGGCCGGCGATCGTGGACCGTCGACCCGTGGCCCCCATCGATGCCAGGCCGGCGTCGCTGCTGGCGATGGTGCCGGCTGCTGAGACGGCGGACACCCTGCCCTGGTACTTCGACCGCAACGACTACGGCCCGACGGTTCTGCGCGGCCAGTCGCTGGGAAGTGTCGAGTATGTCAGCATCTGGACCTATGACCGCCAGTCCACCTCGCACGGCCAGGTTCGCGACCACTACCACCAGACGACCCGACGCCACCGCTTCCACGGCCAGACGCAGCCGTGAAGCGGCGCCCATCGCGGTCGACACCCTAAGACATTGAAAGGGAAGGCGTTACCCGGCCCGCTGCGGACATGCGTGGCTTTTCTTTGCCGCTTCGGCTTTCTACCATGCCGTGGCGATGCCCCACGCCCCCGCCGCCCAGCCGCACCCGGCCATCCATGAACTTCGCCGCATCCTCGGCGATCAGGGCATCCTCACGGATCGCGACGAACTGCTGGTCTATGAATGCGACGGCTTCTCCGTCGCCAGGGGCATCCCCCTGGCGGTGCTGCTGCCGACCGATACGGCCCAGGCCGCGGCCTGCGTCAAGGTGCTGGGGCGACACAGCCTGCCGATCGTCCCACGCGGCAGCGGCACGGGCCTGGCGGGCGGCGGCGTGAGCTTCGACCGCGGTGTGGTGATCTCGACGGTGCGCATGACGCGGATCGAATCGATCGATCTGGATGGCCGCGTGGCGGTGGTGCAGGCGGGTGTGCTGAATACCGCCCTTTCCGAAGCGGTGGCCCGCCTGTGCATCGAGCAGGGACGCGGCGTGCTGCACTTTTCCCCCGATCCCTCCAGCCAGCGGGCGTCGACCATCGGCGGCAATGCCGCGACCAATGCCGGGGGAATCAACACGCTCAAGCATGGCGTGACCAGCAACCACATCCTGGGTGTCGAGATGGTGCTGGCTGATGGCCGGGTGGTGCGTAGCGGCGGCGAGTTATACGACGGGTTTGGCCCCGACCTGCCGGGTCTGTTGTGCGGCAGCGAGGGGACGCTGGGCCTGATCACGCGTGTGTGGTGCCGCCTGACGCCGCGGCCGGAGCATTTCCGCACCGTCTACGGCGTGTTCAGCTCGACGTATGACGCCTGCAAGACCGTCACCGACGTGATCGCCACGGGCATCGTGCCCACGTCGATGGAGATGATGGATGGCCGCATGATCCGCGTCGTGGAGGAGGCGTTTCATTACGGCTTTCCGACCGACGCCCAGGCGCTGCTGCTCATCGAGATCGACGGCGTGGAGCAGGTGCTCGATGAGCAGCTTGAGCAGGTGATGACGATCGCCCGGCGCAACCATGCCCGCGACATCCGCCACTGCTCGGACCCCAGGAAACGGGCCGAACTGTGGAGCGCCCGCAAGCGGGCCTTCGGCGCCATCGGCCGACTGCACGCGGCCTACTTCACCCAGGACGCCTGCGTGCCGCGCTCGCTGCTGCCCGAGGCGGTGGAGAAAATCGTCGCGATCGGCCAGGAGCACGGTTTACAGATCAACAACGTCTTCCATGCCGGCGACGGCAACGTGCATCCGATCTTCTTTTTCGACGAGGACGATCCGAAACAGGTGCAGCAGGCGATGCGTGCGGCCGAGGCGGTGCTCAGTTACTGCGTCGACATCGGCGGCACCATCACTGGCGAGCATGGCGTGGGCGTCGAGAAGATCCACATGATGGCCAGGATGTTCAATGCGGCGACGCTCGACACATTCCTGAAGATCAAACGCGCCGTCGATCCGCACGCCTTGCAGAACGAAGGCAAGCTGATTCCGTCGGACCGGCTGGAGGTGCGGTTGCTGCAGCCGACCGCGCCCAACACGCCGGGAGGGGCGATGACGGTATGAGGCGCTGCCCTCCCTTCACGACAATGGTCGACAGCCGCGAAGCGGCCATGACGACGGTGCTTCGCGCCGCGGCGCAGGGGCTGCCGCTGGTCGACTACGGCAAGGCCCATCGCGGCGTCGGCCACCCGCCGCCGGCCGAATACCTCGCTTTCGAGCAGACCGGCGCGGTGATCGAGCACTACGAGCGTGACATGACGGTTCGCGTCGCGGCCGGTGCCACGCTCGACCAGGTCCATGCGGCCCTCGCGGACAGCGGGCAGTTCCTGCCCATCGACGCCGACGGCGACCTGACGCTCGGTGAGATCGTCATGCACAACGGGTACGGCCCCCTGCGCCTGACCTACGGGACGATGCGGGATCTGCTGCTGGGCCTGCGCTACGTCGACGCGGACGGACGGGATATTCACGTCGGCGGACGTACGGTCAAGAATGTGGCCGGCTACGACGTGACCAAGCTGATGGTCGGCAGCCTCGGCGAGCTGGGCCTGGTCTACGAGATGACGCTGCGGACGTATGCCATACCCTCGCAGATCATGGCGGTGAGTCTGAATCTCGCCCGTCCCGAGGCGCTGGACCGGCGGGTGACGGATCTGCTGACCTGCGAAGCGGCCCCGACGTGGCTGGCGCTGTCACGGCGCGACGGCGCGTGGTGCGTGGATCTGGCATACGCGGGAAGCTCGACGGCTTGCGCGGCCCAGCTCCGCTCGCTTCAGACGTTCGTTGATTCATTGCCGGACGTGCGTCTGGGCGCGGCCAACACGCATGATTTCGCCCACGATCTGCGGCGGCGACGGGGGCTGGCGGCGTGGCGGCGGGGGGCGGGCGTATGCCTGAAGCTCATCGTCCCGCCGGCGCGCACCGGCCAGATATGCGGCGAGCTGCTCGAAACGTGCGCTGTCGACGGGCCGCTGCACCTCGACGCGCTGCCGGCCCACGGATGCATTTTCGTTGGCGGTGATCTGACGGCCGCCCAGGGCCGCGACCTTGATGCCGCCGCCGCGAGGATCATCGGCGACGGGCCGGGACTGCGCGTCTGGTACGCACGGCCGCGGGAGGCGATGGACCTGGAGCCCGTCGCGCCGCGGCCGGCCGACTATGACTTCGCGTCGGCGATCAAAGCCGCGATGGACCCGCACGGCCGCTTCAACCCCGGCCGCTACCTGACCCTGCAACCTGGGGAGGCGATGGCGCGATGAGTGAGGCCGCCACCAGCACAGCGCGGGACGGGCAAGGCGAGCGCCGCGTCGTCAACGCTCTGCCCGATGCCGCGAGCCGTCGTGAATCGCCGGCCATACGGCTTGGCGCAGACATCTACGTGCGGGCGACGGATTGCGTGCATTGCGGGCTCTGCCTGCCGGCCTGTCCGACGTACACGCAGAATCGGCTGGAGACCGATTCGCCGCGCGGGCGCATCCATCTGATGAAGGGCCTGGCTGACGGGCGCATTGGTCCGACGGACCCGGTGCTCGACCATCTCGACCTGTGCCTGGATTGCCGCGCGTGCGAGACGGCCTGCCCGTCGGGCGTGGTATATCACGAGCTTCTGGAGCAGACGCGGCAGCAGTTGCGGGCGTCACGCCGACCCGGCTGGGTGGACCGATTGCTGCGGGTGGTGTTTTTTCACGTTTTCCCGCAGCCGACGCGGTTGAAACTCGCGCTGCTGCCGACGCGGGTGTTGCAGCGTGTCGGCTTGTGGCGGCCGCTGACGAAACTGCTGAGCCCCCTGCTGCCGACCCAGCTTCGGAAAATGCAGCAGATGCTGCCGGCGGACGGCCCGCTGTGGGAAAGTTCCCTGGCGACCTTTTACGCGGCCGACGATGCGGGCAAGGCCGACGGCCGGCCGCGCGCGACGGTGGGCTTCTTCGCCGGCTGCGTCGGCAGCGTGCTGTTTCAGGACGTGAACCGCAAGGCGATCGCCCTGCTCAACCATCTGGGTTGCGACGTGGTGATGCCGCGCGAGCAGGCCTGCTGCGGGGCGATTCATCACCACGGCGGTGAGCCGGACGGCGCACAGCGGCTGGCGGTGCGGAACCTGCTCGCCTTTGAAACCGGTCCAGGCGGGCGGAAGATCGACCATGTCGTGACAGCCATCGCCGGATGCGGGGCGGCCCTGCGTGAGTATGACCATCTGCTGCGCCACGCGCCGCGGCATGCGGAAGCGGCGGCCCGCTTCGTCGAGCGGGTGAGCGACATCAGTGAGCTTCTGGCCGGCCTGCTGGGCGCGGCCGGCACGCCGCGGCCGGCCCATGCGGTCGACCGGACGGTCACCTACCACGACGCGTGCCACCTGCTTCACGCCCAGCGTGTGGCCGACCCGCCGCGGCAGTTGCTGGCGGCGATCAGCGGGCTGAAAGTCGTGCCGCTGACCGAGTCGGACATCTGCTGCGGCGCGGCCGGCACGTACAACCTCGCCCAGCCGGCGATGGCCACCGAACTGGCTGATCGCAAGCTGCGTCACATCGCCGCCACGGGAGCGAAGACGTGCGTGACGGGGAATGTCGGCTGCGCGATGCAGATCGACTCGGAGGCCAGGCGCATGGGCATGGACCTGCGCGTCGTGCATCCGGTCGAGTTGCTGTACGAGGCGTACTTCGGCCGGGCCGTATAATGGCGTCATGGTCGGGATCACCAGGCTCCCGCGCCCCATCCACAACCAGCACATGCGAGGTTCAGCCATGAGCCACATCGGTGTCATCCTCAGCGGCTGCGGCGTTTTTGACGGCTCGGAGATTCACGAGGCGACCCTCGCCCTGCTCGCCCTCGACCAGCAGGGCGCGACGTATCAGTGCATGGCCCCGAACATCAAGCTCCAGGTGGTCAACCACGCGACGAAGAGGCCGACCGGTGAAACGCGCAACGTGCTGGAGGAATCGGCCCGGATCGCCCGCGGCGACATCGTTGATCTGGCGAAGGTGAAGGTGGCCGACTACGACGGCTTCCTGCTGCCTGGCGGTTTCGGCGCGGCCAGGAATCTGAGCAGCTTCGCGACCGATGGCGCGGACTGCCAGGTCGACCCGCAAGTGCGCCGCGTACTGACCGAAGCCCAGCAGGCCGGCAAGCCCATCGCGCTGGCTTGCATCGCCCCGGTAATCGCCGCGAGGCTCTTCGGCCCGACGCTCAAGCCGAAGCTGACGATCGGCCACGACGCTGCCACGGCCGGCGCCATCCAGAAGATGGGCGCCAGCCACCAGCCGATGAATGCCGAGCAGGCGCTGTGTGACGAGCAGTGCCGCATCCTCACGACGCCGGCCTACATGGAAGCGGGCTCGATCAAGCGTGCCTGGACCGGCATCGAACAGATGGTCAAGCAGCTTCTTTCAATGGCCAAAACGCGGGGAGCCGCGCGATGATGAGGACGGGGCGCCAGGCTTCAGTCGAAGAGCGGATCCTCGACCGGTGGGCCTTGGCGCAGGCGCGGCAGGGGCTGGAGCACGATGACGCGATACGCCTCGCCCGGGCGCAGGGCAATGAGCTGGCGGACCTCGCGCCCGTCCGGCAAGCGGGCTGAAAGTTCGTGCACGCCGGCGAACAGGCGCAGCTCGACATTGCCCAGTTCATCGGTCTTCACCTGTCGATCATCCCACCACAGGCCTCGCACCAGGCCTTCGAACACCTGGCCGCAGGGTGTGGGCTGGCCATGCTCGTCCAGCAGCGATGCCTGAGGCCGCGTGAAGGCGTCGGGACCGAGGCCGGGCAGGTAGATCCCTTCAACCATCGGACTGGCGAAGAGCGTGCGCAGCGCGGTTTCGAGGTTCACCGCCGCGGCGGTCGGCGTCTTGCCGTCCACTGTCAGGCCGGTGATGACCACCGGCTTCTTGAGGTCGGCGATCCATTCCAGGGCGCGGGCGAACTGCGGCTGGTGAAGCGTGCCGTCGAGATCAGCGTCGAGATTCAGTTCATCGTAGGGCGCGAAAAGCTGGCGCAGGCCGTCGGCCCGCAACAGCATGGTGCGCTGCCGCTCACCGCCGAGGCTGTCCTCGAAGTGGACGCCGATGCGCACGTCGGGTGCGAGCGTGCGAGCGCGTTCGAACAGACGCCGCACCGCGGCGGGGCCGAGGCGGTCACCCAGGACGTCAAAGGTAAGCATGGACGCGAACAGATCCACCCCGCCGACGCGTCGGCCATAGCGGCGAAGCATGTCGGCCACGTGCAGGTCGATGGCGTCGAGCAGAGACTGGCCGCGCAGGATGGCGACCCAGGGCGGCAGCCCGGCTGGATCGGCGCTGACCAGGTGGCCCAGGCGCATGGGCATGCCCCGCCCCTCCAGGGTGGCGACGACCGCGTCCAATGCGTCCAGATCGCGCTGCGTGGGCGTGGGCTGAAGCCGCCGCCAGTCGGCGATGCGTTCGAGTGAGACGGCGCTGAGCGCCCGCCAGACCGGCTGATCGAAACGGTCGGGCGCCACTTCGACCACGGTGGGCACGCCGGGATCGGCCGGCAGAGTGGTGGCTTCACGCGGCGCGGCGAGCAACTGCTGGCTGGTCAGCGCTGCGCCGAATGGAAAGGCATGCCGCTGCATGCGTATCTGCACCGGCGTCAGCGGCGCGGGCTGGCCGTCGGCATCGAGCAGGATGATGCGCAGCGGCACGGTGCGGTGTTGGCGGATGGCGACCTCGGTGTCATTGACCCACTGGCCGCGCAGCATCTGCCCCTCGGCCGTCCGGCCGACAAGCATCAGCAGCAGCGCGGCCGCCCACCCGGCGACCCGCGCCGGACGGCACGCCATGAATCCGACGGGTTGTCCAGAGGTGCGGAGCGTCATGGTCTCCGATTCACGGATATTCCAGAGGCGTCCAGCCAGCGCGGATCTTCGTGGATACTTTGCCGGTCGCCGACACGCTACCTAGAATCGGCTGCTTCCGCACCCGATCCGCAGCCGAAGGGCACGAAACCCCGTTCCCCGATGTCCGATTGCGAACTTTCCATGGCCATCACCCTCCTGTCGAACCCCCACCGCCTGCCCCGGCGTCTCCGAATCCATGCTACTTGGACGCTGCGCCTGCTGGGTTGGACGATCGCGGCCGCCGTCACGGCGTCGGCTCCGCCTTGCACCCTTCAGGCGCAGCCGGATGCCGTGATCGAGTCCGAGGCGCCTGAGGTCGACACAGCGACCCTGAACGTCTACGACCAGCTCGACCTGCTGGTGGACGTGCGTCATGAGATCGTCACGGAGTTCGTCGAACAGCCGGATGAGACGGCGATGATCGAGGCCGCCGTCCGGGCCATGGTCGAGTCGTTGAACGATCCCTACACGATATACCTCAGCGCCAGCGAGCTGGAGCCGTTCGACCGCGAGGTGCGCGGCTCCTTCAGCGGCATCGGGGCGGAGGTGCGTTTCGACCCCGACGTGCGGCGGGCGCGGATTGTCTCGCCGCTGGAGGATTCACCGGCCTGGCGGGCGGGGGTGATGGCGGGCGACCTGATTCTCGAAGTGGACGGGCAGGATACGCTGGACATGCCGCTGTCGGCGACGATCGAGCGGCTTACGGGTCAGGAAGGCACGCCGGTGGTCATCCGGCTGCGGCACGAATCCGGCCAGGAAGAGACGCTGACCATCGTAAGGGCTCGCATCGATGTGCCGACGATCAAGGGTCTGCGTCGCGATGATTCAGGTCACTGGCAGTTCATCATCGATGCTGAGCACGGCATCGGCTATGTGCGGATTCTGCAGTTTACCGGTTCGACGGCCGACGACCTGCGCCGGGCGATCGAACAGATGACGGCGGGTGAACTTCGCGGCCTGATCCTGGACCTGCGGTTCGACCCGGGCGGCATGCTGCAGACGGCGGTGGACATCGCCGACATGTTTCTACCCAAGGGCCAGACGATTGTGAGCGTGCGCGGCCGCGCCTCGCCCGAGCGCGTCTACGCCTCGACGCGAGAGCCGGTCGTGCCGCCGGTGCCGGTGGTGGTGCTGGCCAATGAAGCGTCGGCCTCGGCGGCGGAGATTCTCACCGGGGCGTTGTCCGACAACCATCGCGCGGTGTTCGTGGGCGCCCGCACCTTCGGCAAGGGCAGCGTGCAGCAGGTGCGGATGCTGGCTTCGGGCGGCAGTGCGATCAAGATCACCAACGCCTACTACTACCTGCCATCGGGCCGTAACATCCACCGACGGCCGGACGCCGAACGCTGGGGCGTTGACCCGGACGAGGGATTCTACGTGCCGATGACCGCCCAGCAGACCGAAGCGATGCTGCGCATCCGCCGCGAAGGCGATGTCCTGCGGCAAGTCGAGGACGATGCCTCACCGGCGGTGACAGCCGAGTGGGCTGAACAGGAACTGGCCGACCCGCAACTGGCGGCGGCGTTGCGGGCGCTGCTCGGCCGGCTGGAGACGGACCACTGGCCGGTCGTGGGCGAAACCGGGGTGGACGCCCTGGCGAGGCAAGCCCGACGCGAACAACTCGAACGTCAACGTCAAAGGCTGGAGCAGATGCTCAGCGACGTGGACCAGCGGATCGCCCGACTGGCCGCTGGGCTGCCTGACCATGGCGAGCCACTGGAAGAAGCCGCGGCTGAACTTGCCGACGGGGAGGCGCCAGCGACGACCCAGCCCGCAACCCCGTCGCTGGACAACGAGCCGTCAACGCAGCCGACGCCCTGAGTGAAGCCGCATGCCGACGATTCTCGGCCTGGAATCGAGTTGTGACGAGACCGCCGCCGCCGTGGTGCGCGATGGCCGGGAGATCGCCGCCAACATCATCGCCTCGCAGCACGACCTGCATGCGCAGTACGGCGGCGTGGTGCCGGAAATCGCCAGTCGGGCCCACATCGAGCGGCTGCTGCCGGTTGTGCGTGAAGCACTGGAGACGGCGGAGGTCGACTTAAGAGGGATCGACGCGGTGGCGGTGGGCAATCGGCCGGGGTTGATCGGCTCGCTGCTGGTGGGCGTGAGCGCGGCCCAGGCGCTGGCGTGGGCGCTGGACAAACCGTTGATCGCCGTCGATCACGTCCGGGCCCACATGTACGCGGCCGACATGACCGCCGCAGAGCGCCCGGCATATCCTGCGCTGGGCCTGGTGATATCCGGCGGGCACACCAGCCTGTACACCCTGACCGACCCGCTGACGATGAGGCTGCTGGGCCGCACGATCGACGACGCGGTGGGCGAAGCCTACGACAAGGCGGCGGTGATTCTCGACGCCGGCTATCCCGGCGGACCGCGGCTGGATCAGTTGGCGCGGGAGGGCGACGCCTCGCGCGGGCCGAATCTGCCGCGGTCGCTGCTTGACGCGCGGAGCCTGGACTTTTCCTACAGCGGCCTCAAGACCGCCCTGCTCTATGCCGTGCGCGGCAAGCCCCAGGGCCGCGGGCCGGACGCGGGATTCACCCGCAGCGTCGCGGACCTCACGAACCAGCAGCGCGCCGATTTCGCAGCCGCATTTCAGGATGCGGCGATCGACGTGCTGTTGTGCAAACTGGATCGAGCCATCGAGCAGTTGACCGCCGAGGGCCAGCCGCCGCGTGCGCTGCTGATCGGCGGGGGCGTGAGCGCCAATTCATTGCTGCGGCAGCGGGCGAGGGCCTTCGAATCGCGGCGAGGTCTGCCGGTATGCGTGCCCCCGATGAAGCTGTGCGTCGATAACGCGGCCATGATTGCGGGACTGGCCTGGCACCACCTGGAAGCGGGACAGGTCAGTCCACTCAACATCCCGGCGATCGCCACGACAACGTATTGATTGGGATGACCGACACCGCTCCGCGGCCGATCAGGCTATCGGCCCCGGCTCACCGACGCGGGGCCTGACCCCCTGCGCGGCTGGCGTCCGGCGGCCGCCAACAGGACGATCATGAGCAGTGCGGCCGATGGTTCAGGGACGATCGCCACCTGCTCCGACGCCACCGTGAACCGAGCGCGATCGAAGGTCCACGCGCCGGGCCCGTGGTAGGTGAGGGTCAGCAGAATCGACTCAAAGGTCACAACGCCAACCGAGTCGGTTGCCGTCACCAGGTCGAGGTTGCGGCTGATGATGCGCGTGGGCAAACCGAGCGTGCCAAAGTTACCCACGACAGGGTTGGTCATCACGGGCTGGCCGCCGCTGAGGGCGAGCGGGCCGCCCCGCACGCCGCCGAAGAGCCAGAGGTAATCGACCGTGGCTGTCGGGTCGGGACTTGGCGCGCTGCCGAAGATCTCGAATTTCACGCCTTCCAGGCTGTTGGACGGGGCATCCGAAAGCTCGACAGCCAGCGGCGGCGTGAAGATGACCTGCACCTGAAACACATCGCCATCGGTCAGGACATTGTCCTGCGGCTGGCCGCCAACGAGGTGGCGCACGTCCAGGAGCGGGCTTCGCCAGACGACGCGGTTGGTGAAGACATCGTCAACGGTGATCATCGACGCGTCGGGAACGACTTGAACCTGAGCGCCGAACACCGCCGCCTCGGCTTGAGCGGCGTGCAGAGCGGGGAGGCACAGAAGTAGCGCGGCCAGTGCGCTGATCCCGCGGCGTTTGAGATGTCCCATGGGGCCCCCTTTGGCGAACCGGTGGTTGGTCGCTCCCCTCCCCTACCCTCACGCTAGCGAGGGATACCGGGTTGCGTCAAGGACTTTGTGAGCGCGAGGACGAATCCGCATGTGTCCGTCTGCAGTGATGGGAAGAGCGTCGCGCCCGCCGTCGGCCGCAACGGTCGCTTCGCTGAGGCAGAACTTCCGACAGGCTCACGACGGATGAAAGGTCGGCGGCGAGAAAATTCGCGTGTTCAGACAGCCGCCAGATCAGCATAGGCGTCGGCCGGCCGATCGTGGGCCACATCCGGCGCCGGCCGCAGGGTCTTGCGCGCCAGGCGGCGACAACGCCGGGCCAGATCCCGTCGATACTCATGGCCGATCTGCTCGAACGCGGCCAGCGCGTCGAGATCGCCGAGCTGCGTGCGAAGGTCGGGCCGCTGCAGAGCATCGAGCAGAAGGCAGACATCCTGATGGCGTCCCAGGCGGTCGCCGAGGCGTTCGATCCGCTCGCAGTCGAGCGGCCAGTCGGCCGGCCAGATCGGATGCAGCAGCCGGCGATGGTAGCCCAGGCGCTTGACCGACTTGCGCAGGGCATGCAGGTTCTCGGGGCGATGATCGCGGCGGGCGCGGCGAAGGCGTCGGCGCGCCTGGCGGTAATCGTCTGCCGCGGCGTCAAGAACCTGGGCGTCGTCGAAACGGCCCGGCTCGCACGCCTGGATCGCGCGGCGCAAGCGCATGAATTGGCAACGGACCTGCACAACGACTTCGGCCGGCGTGAGCACCTCCGCAGCCGCAGCCGCCTCGTACAGGGCGCTGGTCAGGCGAAGTTCGAGTTCGCTGGCGTTGTGAGAGGCCAGGTCGTCGCCGCA
Organism: uncultured Phycisphaeraceae bacterium; assembly: GCA_964502445.1. Classification (GTDB taxonomy): domain Bacteria; phylum Planctomycetota; class Phycisphaerae; order Phycisphaerales; family Phycisphaeraceae; genus CAZCWM01. Next base: position 42,090 of record CAZCWM010000010.1, read on the forward strand.
ACGCTTGAACACATGCCGAGCGGTGGCGCGCAGCACGGCCTGGTCGCGATGGCTGCCAAGCCGGTGGTGCAGGTCGCGCAGACACTGGTCCAGGGCGGCGGGATCGACGTGGTGATTCGGGGCAACAGCGTGGGCGAGCAGCCGCAACAGCGCGCGGGTCCGCTTGAGCCGAACGCGCACCGCGTGGATCGCCGCATCCGTGCATTCGTCGGCCAAGGCTGAGTCGATCTCAGTCAGGCCCAGTTCCATCTGCCGCAGTGCGAGTCGGCGAATCTGCGTCGTATTGGATTCGCCACGCACAGACATGATGTAGGCGGGAGGCGTGAAACGCCCTGATTCCCGCTACTTCATTGTAACCGGGCCTAGTAACCGGGCCGCGGCTGAGGCACCCCGCGATGTGGAAATCATGGGGGAAAGCAGACCCTGTAAAAAAGACCAGCCTTACAAGGCGGGAATGTCGGCCTCGGTGGTGGCCAGTTCGCCGCGTTCGAGCCGCTCTTTTTCGGCCTTGACCCAGGGAATGCTGCCCGCGTTGCGCTCGACCCACAGCGGAATGGGCGTGCGCAAGCCTTTACGATCGAGCTGTGTAAACTCGACAATCATGTCCTGACGGCTGTAGGCCGACAGATCGTGATTTTTTCCCATGTGGATGCAGGTGGTCGGGCACGGCTCGGTGCACAGGGCGCAGAACATGCACTTCTGATAGTCGATCGCATAGCGCAGCAGCTCGCCGCCGACGGCCTTGCCAGAGGCCTTGTCGATCTTGCGCGGCGCGGACTTGTCGATGTAAATGCAGTCGACCGGGCAGGCCTTGGCGCACTGGTCGCAGGCAATGCACTTGTCGGCTTCGAACTCATGGATGCCGCGGTAGCGCGGGCTGAAGGCCAGCCGCTCGAAGGGGTAATGGATCGTGATGCTGCGACTGAAGCAGTAGCGCAGCGTGATCTTCATGCCGATGGCGATGCTCTTGAGCGTCAGGTAGATGTTGCGGAAATAGCCCTCGGCCGCGCTGGCGGCGGCGACGGGGTCGTTGGGGCTGGCGGTCTGCTTGGCGATCATGAGTCGTGCTCAACACTTGCGGGTCGACAGGTCGCTCACTGGTGCATGTTAGTCGCTGGCCGCCCACGGAACCAGCGGCGTACCGTCAGGAGGCGACCGGGCCGGCGGCAGGCGGCGAAACCTCCAGCGTCGCCCCGCACTCGGGACAGGCCGAGCCTTTGAACATGTACAGCAGGTAATCGCACTCGGGGCAGCGCGGCTCGCGAAGCTGGATGTGGATGTGCAGGCCGCAGTGCCCGCAGCGGGAGTCGCCCGCCGGAACGTGCAGGGTCGTCTGACAATGCGGACACGTCATCGGTACCTTCCCGAAGTCCGTGCCCAGGGCCGCGGCGCTGTCGGCCTGCTTCTTCATCGACCGGTTCATCTGGTGGTGGATCAGCACCGCGAGGGTGCCGCAGGCGGCGAGGACGGCTGCGGCGCCGGTCATGCGGCCGACCATGTCGTCGTCGACGATCCGACCCTCAAAATAGACCAGCGTGGCGACGAGCACCATCGTCAGCAGCATGGCCAGGCTCGATCCCAGGCGCACCCACCACATGCCGCCTCTGGCCGGGATATGAAGCAGCAGGTTGGCGTGGGCCAGAAAGGCGGCCACCGTGGCGGGATAGACCCATGTCTCATCGTCGAGCATGTCGCCCCAGATGATGACCAGGGCGACGGCCAAGCCCAGCAACGTCGCCGCCACGCCGACCCATCGCCAGGCATACCGCCGTCCGGTGGTGGGCGGCTCGCCGATGCCGGCCATGTTCAACAGCAGCAGTAGGCCGAAGCCGAGCATGGCGCCAGCCGTCTCCCACCACTGGTTTTCGACGCTGTATGAGCCGAAGTCGCGCCATGCGGGCACCAGCCATATCACGGTGCCCACCGCCGTCCATGCCAGGCCGACGAGCCCCGCCACCCGGCCGGCGGGCAGTCGCATCAGCCAGAGACAGATGACCACTGCCATCGCGGAGATCGCCCAGCAGCCGGCGGTGATGGCGACCGGTTCTTCGAGATCGTAGACATGGGAAAAGATGTCCCACATCTCCCAGATCAACGTCAGGATCAGCAGGAACTCGATGATGACCGCCGCGATGCCGAACAGGCCGGCCCAGCGTGTCGTGTCGTTGGCGGTCATCTTCGCCAGCGGCAGACACAGGCCGGCGGCGACGCCTGCGAGGATGGCCGTACCCACCACCTTCCCCCCCAGATCGCCGCGGCCGAAGAGCACGCCGATGACGCCCCCCACCGCCGCCAGCGCCAAGGCCCCAAGCACCACGCGGATCAACGTCTTTCTCATGCGCATCGCCCGGCTCCTTCGCTCTTCGATATGGTGACCTGGCGGCCTATCGTATCGTGCGGCGATCGGCCGGCCATTTGCCGCGCCCGTTGACTACAATCGCGCCATGGCCCTCGAACTGCTTTTTCTGGGCAGCGGCACCAGCGCGGGCGTGCCCATGATCGGCTGCGACTGCAACGTCTGCACCAGCGACGACCCGCGCGACCGCCGCAGCCGCCCAAGCGTACTGGTCCGCTATCCCGACGCCCAGGATCCGAAGCTCACCCGCCAGCTACTCATCGACACGACCCCCGAGCTGCGTCAGCAGGCGATTGCCCATCGCATCCACCGCCTCGATGCTGTGCTCTACACCCACGCCCATGCCGACCATGTGTTCGGCTTTGACGACCTGCGGCGATTCAACGCGGTGATGCAGCAGGCGCTGAACATCTACGCCGAGCCGCCAGTCATCGAGCGCCTGTCGGCGATGTTCAGCTACGTGTTCGACCCCGATCACAACATCAACAACTCATTCGTGCCCCAGCTCATCGCCAATCCGATCGACGTGGATCAGCCGCTCGACTTTTTCGGCGCCCGCTGGACGCCGCTGCGCCTGCTGCACGGACGGCTGCCGATCCTGGGCTTTCGCGTGGATTATCAAGGTGCATCACTGGCCTACTGCACGGACGTCTCGGGCTTCCCTCCGCAGACCTACCCGCTGCTGGCCGACCTCGACCTGCTGGTGATCGACGCCCTGCGTTACCGCCATCACCCCACGCACCTGACCGTCGATCAGGCCTTGCGCGAGATTGAACAGATAAAGCCCCGGCGGGCCTACCTGACCCACATTGCCCACGACATCCGCCACGCGGAGCTGGCGGCCCAGTTGCCAGACCACATTCAGCCGGCCGCGGACGGGCTGCTCGTGAGCCTCCATGGAGCCAAAGCATGACCACGAAGAAGCCGTTTACGTGGCCCAAGGGCAAGCGCTGCGGCGTGAGCCTGTCGTTCGACGACGCCCGCGAGAGCCAGGTGGACGAAGGCATTCCCCTGCTCGACCGCTACGGCGTAAGAGGCACGTTCTATGTGAGTCTGCCGGCGTTTGAGAAGCGCCTGGACGCCTGGAAACAGGCTGCGGCCCGAGGCCACGAGATCGGCAACCACACGGTCAACCACCCGTGCAGCGGCAACTTCGCATGGGCACGCGACCATGCCCTGGAGAACTACAGCCCCGATCAGATGGAGCGGGAACTGCTCGACGCGCAGGACCGCATCGCGGCCCTGACCGGCCGGCGGCCGACGACGTTCGCCTATCCGTGCGGCCAGACATGGATCGGACGCGGGCGCGAACACGCGAGCTACGTGCCGCTGGTGGCCCGGCATTTCGCCATCGGTCGAGGGTACATGGCCGAGACCATGAACGACCCGTCCTTCTGCGACCTGGCGCATCTGTTTTCCCCCGGGATGGATGGCCTGCCCTGGGCGCGGGCGAAAGCCCAGATCGACGAAGCGCTGAACACGGGACGCTGGCTGATTCTCACCGGCCACGAAACCCGCCGCGGCGGACTTCAAGCCACCATGCTGGAAACACTCGAAGCGATCTGCGAATACGCAGCCGATCCGTCGCGCGGCATCTGGCTGGACACGGTGGCGAACATCGGTGCGCACATCGCGGCACAGCGCCGCGTATAGAAAGGCGACGCCCATGTACCGGATCGGAACGCAGGAAGCACAGGCGGTGGCCCAGGTGATCCGCAGCGGCAAGCTGTTCCGCTATCACGCCGGGGGGCAGTGCGAAAAGTTTGAGCAGCGGTACGCCGAATACGTGGGCGTCAAGCACGCGGGACTGACGTCCAGCGGCACGACCGCTCTGACGGCCGCGCTTGCCGGACTGGACATCGGCCCCGGCGATGAAGTGATCGTGCCGGCCTATACATACATGGCGACGGCGATCGCGGTGCTGGCGGTGGGCGCGATTCCGGTGGTCATTGACGTGGATGAAAGCCTGACGCTTTCGCCGTCGGCGCTGGACGAGGCGATCGGCCCGCGCACGCGAGCTGTGATTCCAGTGCATATGATCGGCCTGCCGTGCGACATGCGGGCGATCATGCGCATCGCCCGGCGGCGCAAGCTGAAGGTGGTCGAGGACGCCTGCCAGGCGGTGGGCGGCGGCTACGAGGGGAAGATGCTCGGCGGCATCGGCCATGCCGGGGCGTTCAGCTTCAACTACTTCAAGAACATGACCTGCGGCGAAGGCGGCGCATTCGTGACAGACAACACCAGAGCCGCCCAGGGCGCGCGGTGTTACATCGACCCGTGCGCCTTCTACTGGAAGGGGCACAAGAGCGGCGGCGTGCGGCCGTTCACCGCGCCGGGCTCGCGGGCGTCGGAGTTCGAAGGGGCGATGCTCAACGTTCAGCTCGATCGTCTGCCCGCCATGATCGCGGCCATGCGCAAACAGAAACTGCAGATCCTGCGCCGCACCGCCGGCGTCGAGGGGCTGGCCCAGGCCCCCTGCCACAGCCTGGAGCACGAATGCGGCACGCATGTTGTGTTTCAGTTGCCGACGGCAAAGACCGCCCAACAGTTCGCCAAGGCGACCGGCGGCGTGCGGCCGATCGATACCGGCCGGCATGTGTATACGCAGTGGGATCCGATTCTTGAACGGCGAGGCGCGCATCACGAGGCGCTCAACCCGTTCAAGCTGCCGCGGAATCGCAAGTGCCGCATGTCGTACCGCAAGGACATGTGCCCGCGCAGCCTCGATGTGCTGAGCCGGTCGGTGATGATCGCCAACCATCCGGACCGCAAGGCGGCGGAGGTGAGTACGCTGGTCCGCACGATCCAGCACGCGGTGGCAACCATGGCCTGAGCCTCCAGGCTCTCTGGTGGCCAGGTTCCATCGACCGACGCCACGTTGCGAGGTCAGACAGCCAGATCGTTGTCTGGTTCAACCGTCTTTGGCACAGCAGGGAAAAACAATGCCATGCCGAAGGTCAAGGGCCCCAATCGCCCGCAGAACATCAGAAATGCAACCACCAGTTTGCCCACGTCGCTCAGGTCGGCCGTGACGCCCGTACTCAGCCCCACCGTACCCAGCGCCGACGCTGCTTCGAACAGCGTCTGCTCAAACTTGAACGTCTCGGTCAACTCCAGCACATAGGTGCCAACCACGAGCAGCAGCAGATAGAACCCCAGTCCCGCCATGGCCGTCCATATCCGCTCCGAAGGCACAGGGCGACCCCAGAAGCGCACTTCCTGATCGCCCCGCAACGCGCTGCGCATCACGCCGATGAGGGCTGAAAACGTTGTCGACTTCAGCCCGCCGCCGGTGCCCGACGGGGAGGCGCCGATCACCATCAGCACCGTCATCAGAAGCAGCGACGCACGCATGACATGGGAAATAGGAATTGTGTTGAAGCCGACGGTAGTCATCGCCGTCATCGACTGAAAGAAGGCGGCAAGCAAGCGCTCGTCGAGGCGTTTGTCCTGGATGCTCGGCTCCGCCAGGAACAGCAGCGCCGTGCCGACCACCGCAAGCCAGAATGTGGCCCAGAGGATGATGCGGCTGGTCAGCGTCACCTGCTCAATCTTGCCGCTCAGGTAACGCCAGTAATCCACGCATACGATGAAGCCGATGGCTCCGAGATAACTCAGCACCGACACGACCACGTTAAGCCAGAAGTGGCCGGCATACGCCTCAAAGCTGCTGTTGTAGAGGCTGAAACCAGCGGTGCAGAACGACGAGACGCTGTGAAACACCGCGCTCCACAGTGGACTCGAGTCGCCCGCCGCGCGAAAAATCGGGTACAGCGCCGCGGCGCCAAGCGCCTCGATGATCACGGTGAAGATGACCACGCTGCGGATGAACTTGTCCAGGCGAAAGGACTGAGGCAAACTGAACACGACCTTACCCACGTCGGTGCGCAGCGTGGAAAGCGGAGTCTGGCGCGACAGGATCACAAACGACCCCATCGTCATGTAGCCGACGCCGCCCAGTTGAATCAGCATCAAGATGACCAACTGACCCGTGAAGTTGTAGCTGTCGGCGACGCTCACCGTGACCAGTCCGGTCGTGGACACCGCCGACGTGGCGATGAAGAAGTTGTCCAGGCTTGTCACGGCCGCGTTCTTCTGCACCAGCGGCATGCACAGCATCAGCCAACCGGCGACGATGTAGGACAAGTAACCCAGCAGCGCGAGCTTGGCTGGCGGCAGGGTGTCAAGAAAGCGTCGAAACCCGGCGAAGATCGGCTTCAACGACGACCTGTTCATGGTGTCGCGCGACCGGCCTGGGTGGCCCTCGCCTCCTGTCTTGGTGAACGGCGGATATGGTAATCAAGTCCGGGCGCCGCATCCTGACGGATCGCCAGAACTCACACGGCGCCCGTCGCTGCGGTCCGCCGCGCTGGCTTTTCGAGGGGCAATCTCGCCTGCTGTCCGCAGAGGTGCCAAGTTGCCTCGCACCGCAATGTAAGGTTCCCGGATGTCTTGCCCCCGGCCCAACGCTCGCCTGTCCGCGGCAAGTCTGATGGGCCCGGGCAGATAATCCTTCGCCAACGACGTCCGTCGGCATACAATGCATACGCATTTCCGATCGACATCGTGCAGGGGGCTCGAACCCGAGGGGGGTGTGCAATGCGGATGCGTTGTTCGCGCGGTCAGCGGCTGCGCCGACCCACTCGAGATCAGGCGGTCTCGACCTTGCTCGTGATGGTGCTGTGGGCTGTACTTGCCGGTTCCAGCGCAGCGGCCCAGGAGATTACGAACCCGTTGCCTGAGCCGGTCGCACCCGGCGGGAAACGGGTGCAACTTGTGCCCTTTGCCGCGCCGCCGCGCAGCAGCCCCGCCAAAAAGCCCTATGCGCGCCTCAATCTGCTGCTTCCCATGCCCGACGGTTCCGACCGCGTCGTCGTCAACGACATGCGCGGCCCACTATGGATCATCAGCGATGACGGGGCCGTGAACCCGCAGCCGATGCTCGACCTTTCGGCGGTGGTCGGCGTCGACCTGCTGGCCACGGGCAGCGAGCAGGGTTTCTCGAGCTACGCTTTCCATCCCGACTTCGCGAACCCCGGCACGCCGGGCTACGGCAAGCTATACACCGCCTACTCATCTTCGAACACGACCGCCGACGTCACCTTCGCCACGGCTTTCGGCGGGGTTACGCATCACAGTGTGATCGATGAATGGACCATCGACTTCGACGCGCCCGATCAGATCGATCCCGCCATGCGACGGCAGGTGCTGCGGTTCGCCCAGCCGTTCGCGAACCACAACATCGGGCAGATCGGCTTCAATCCGAACGCTCAGGGGGGCGATGCGGACTACGGCAAGCTCTACGTGGCCATCGCCGACGGCGGCGCGGCCGGTGATCCCCATGACCTGGCGCAGAACACGCTCAGTCCGCTTGGCTCGCTGCTGCGGATCGACCCGCTGGCCGCCGGGCCGGCGCCCTACAGCATTCCCACGGACAATCCCTTCGCCGCCGACGCCTCATATCTGCCGGAACTCTGGGCCTATGGGTTCCGCAACCCCCACCGTTTTTCATGGGACGCCCCCGCCCCGCTGGGGACCGGCCTCATGCTGCTGTCCGATATCGGGCAGAACGACCTTGAGGAAATCAACATCGTCGCACCCGGGGGCAACTACGGGTGGAGCGAGCGCGAAGGCACGTTCATGTTCGTGGGCGATCATGTTGAGCCGCTGCCCGTCGGCGACGCCGCACTCGGCCTGACGTATCCGATCGCCCAGTACGATCACGACGAAGGCGACGCCGTCGTGGGCGGCTTCGTGTATCGTGGCGACGCCCTGCCCAACCTCGTGGGGCATTACCTTTTCGGCGATATCGCACGCGGCCGAATCTTCCACTTCGACATGGGCGACATTGCCCCCGACGGCCAGACGCCGATTCGCGAACTGGCGCTCTATGACGGCGACCAGCCCACAACGCTGCTGGCGCTGCTGGGCAACGACTACCGAGCTGATCTGCGTTTCGGCACTGACGACGACGGCGAGATCTACGTGCTCACCAAGCGCGATGGGCTGATCCGCCGGATGGTGTTCATCCCCGATGTCGGTGATTTCAGCGGCGACGGCCGCATCAACACCGAGGACATCAATCCCTTCGTCCTCGCCCTGACCGATCCGGCCGGCTACGCGACCGTCTACCCCGACTGGCCGCTGACGCTGCTGGACCTCAGCGGCGACGGCCATGTGGACACCGGCGACATCGGGCCGTTCGTGATCGCGCTCATCGGATCAGCGGGCAAGGGAAACGGGCAGACCGCGGTGATTCCCGAACCAGCGGGAGTGCTGTGCATGCTGGTCGGCACGTGCGCACTTGGGCGCAGACGACTGACCTTGCGGCACGCTTAGCCGACAGCGGCCGCTTCCGCGGACTTCCCGGCGGGAGTCTTGGCGAGCTTCTTCTTTGGCAATGCCGCCTCGATCGCATCCACCCAGCCCTGAATGGTGGCGCGGGCGGCGGGCAGCGCCTCCTCGGCCGGGGCCAGACTCGGCAGCCAGAGACGGTCCCACTCGACGCTTAGATAGCCGTCGTAGCCGATGCCCATCAGGCGTTTGAAGAAGACTTCGACCTCGACGTCGCCCTCGCCCAGCGGTTTGAAACCCGTGCCTTCGCCGATGGTCAGGTCTTTGACCTTGGCCATGCGGATGCGGCTGTTGAGGATGGACACGGACACGGCCGGTCCTTCACCGGCGACGGCGGCGTTGGCCACGTTCCAGCACATACCCGCCATCGGGTGACCAGCCAGATCGAGCATCGTCCACCAGTCTTTGGCGGTGGCGAACGAGCCGGCGTTTTCAAAGAGCAGTTGCACACCCCGCTCGCCGGCTTTGTCGGCCAGAGGGGCGATGCGCGAGGCGATGCGCATGCAGGCAGCCCGGCGGTCTTCGCCGGGATGCAGCGTGCTGGCGAAGACGCGAACGCTCGGACAGCCGAGGGCGGCGGCAAGATCGATCGTCCGTGATGCCTGGGCCGCAGCGGCGCGGGCGGCGGTGGCGTCGGCGTGGTGCAGCGAGATCGAGGTGCTCAGGCAGATGGGAACGATGCTCGCATCATCAAAAAGCCTGCGAACGGACGCGGGATCACTGAGTGCGGGATCGCACGCGACCATCGCGGCCGTCGCGCCGCCCGATGTGTCGCCGAGCGTGCGCAGCTCAACGCCGGCGTAGCCCATCGCCTTGGCCTGCTCGACGACTTTTTCGAGCGTCCAGTCGGGACAGGCGACGGTGCTGAAAGCGAGTTGGATGGGCATGACCGCTCCTCTGGCAGTGGCACGCCGCCCGGTGGGATGCAGCGGCCGAAGACCGGAGCAATTGTAATGGATCACGGGCGGGCAAGGCCGTCGAGAGCCGCCTCCGCTCGTCTCAAGCCGCGCCGACGGTCGCGGCGGACTGGCGCCGCTGCTGAAGCTGCGGGACGACGGGTTTGCCGTCGATGGTCAGATGCTCGAGGTGCGCGACCGGGCCGCGCGGCCGCCTTGCCGCGTCATCCAGCCGCTTCTTCGCCGCCGGGTTGGCGTAGGTGTTGAAGACCATCGCCTTGATGGTCTGCCACAGGCCGCCGACGCTGGCGAACGTGTGGTTCACCGCGCTGGGCTCGTAGCCGCAATGGACCATGCACTGCTGGCACGCGGGGTTGCCCGACGCCCGGCCGTAGTCGGCCCACTGCGTCGATTCGATCAGTTCCTTGAAGCTGTCGACGTAACCTTCCTGCAGCAGGTAGCACGGCTGCTGCCAGCCGAAAATGTTGAAGGTCGGGTTGCCCCACGGGGTGCACTCGTAGTCGCGCTTGCCCATGAGGAATTCGAGATACAAGGCCGACTGGTTGAAGCGCCAGCGCTTCTTGCGATTGGCCAGGATCGTCTCGAAAAGCTCGGCGGTTTTCGCCCGTTCACGGAAGAACGACTGCTGATCGGGCGCTTTGGGATAGGCGTAGCCGGGGCTGACCATCATGCCCTCCACGCCGACGTCCATCATCTGGTCGAAGAATTCGCGGACTTCGACGGGGTTGGCGCCGTCGAAAAGCGTGGTGTTGGTCGTCACACGGAAGCCCATCTCGACCGCCAAGCGAATACCCGCCAGGGCTGTCTCGAACGTGCCCTCGCGACAGACGGCAAAGTCGTGGTTCTCCTCCGTGCCATCCATATGCACGCTGAAGGTCAGGTACTTGCTGGGCCTGAACAGGCCGGCCTCAAGTTTTTCCTTGAGCAGAATGGCATTGGTGCACAGGTAGATGTATTTGCGGCGATGGATCAACCCATCGACGATCTCACGAATATTCGGGTGCAGCAGCGGCTCGCCGCCGGGGATGCTCACCATCGGCGCGCCGCACTCGTCGACAGCCTGGAAGCACTGCTGGGGCGTGAGCTGCTTCTTGAGAATGTGCGGCGGATACTGAATCTTGCCACAGCCGGCACACGCCAGGTTGCAGCGAAACAGCGGCTCGAGCATGAGCACCAGCGGGTAGCGGCGGTTGCCCTTGAGGCGCTGCCTGAGCACATAGCTGGCGACGGTCCACATTTGCGAGAGCGGGACGCCCATATGACGCGATCCTTGTTCTCTTGCGATCCCGGTCTTCCGATCCCGGTGTCTGACAATCACTTGCGCCGATTACGGCGCGTCGGCCTGATGGTAGTGACGCAGGCGGACGAATCAAGCGGCCCAATGAACGTCGACGCCGCGGCGCCAGAATCGCCAAGGGTTTGATCCGTCTGGCGGCGGGCGATAGACTCACGGTTTCGCGGGGTGTAGCGCAGCTTGGTTAGCGCGTCTGACTGGGGGTCAGAAGGTCGCGAGTTCGAATCTCGCCACCCCGATTTAGCGGCCAAACCGCCAAAATGGCGCAGCAGAAATCGGCAAAGCCGCCGAAAACGCCACTTGATCCAACCGCCTGGGCGATTCAGATCTTCGTGCGAAATCCCATGGCCCGCAGAGCGCACCAGCCGGCCCAACCTTCGAACATGGCAAAGCCCCCGCCCAGCAGGGCCGCTGCCCCGACGAACCACGGCCAGATGCCCGTGATCCCGCCCGTCGCCGCCAACACCATCACCGCCAGCCCCAGCAGCGCGACGACCAGGCCGGCGATCACGCGGACTTCTCTTCCCTTCGCGTCAATATTGCATTCCATACCTGATGATAGCGCGGCCGACGGCCCGTAACGTGCTATGGCCGAGGATGGCACTGGCGGATGACCTGTTTGAGCCGGCTGCGATCCACATGCGTGTAAATCTGCGTGGTGCGGATGTTCGAGTGGCCCAGCAGTTCCTGCACCAGGCGCAGGTCCGCTCCGCCGGCCAGCAGGTGGGTGGCGAACGAGTGGCGCAGCTTGTGCGGATGCACGTGGGCCATGCCCGCGCGTCGGGCGTACTTCTCGACCAGTTGCCACACGACGATCCGTGTGATCGGCCGACCGGTGCGCGAGAGAAACAGGCGGTCCGTCGGCCGATCCTGGCGCAGGAGCATGGGGCGCTGCTGGTCGAGATAACGGTGCAGCGCCTCGATTGCCGGCCGACCCATCGGCACGATCCGTTCGCGATCGCCCTTGCCCAGCACCCGCGCGACCTCCAGGTCCAGCAGCACGCGCGGCAGTGTCAGGTTGGCCACCTCGCTAGCCCGCAGCCCCGAGGCGTACAGAAGCTCGAGCAGGGCCCGGTCACGCAGGTGCAGGGCGTCACCCGGCTGAGGGGCATCGAGAATGCGCTGGACCTGGGCGGCGCTGAGCACGTTGGGCAGGCGCTGCCATGGCTTGGGCTGGATCAGTTGCTCGGCGGCATTGCCCGCCGTCCGGCCATTGGCTTCAAGAAAGCGGCAGAACACGCGGATCGTCGCCACGTGACGCGCGATACTCGACACCGCCAGGCCCCGCTGGTCCAGCGTGGTCAGGTGCTTGACCAGTTGTGCGTGATCCAGGGCGCTCCACGCGGCCAACCCCCGCGCGAGCATCCACCGGCGCAGTTCGAGCAGATCGGTGGCATACGCTTCGAGCGTCGCCCGGGCGAAACCGCACTCGATGCGGCAGTAACTGAGAAAATCGCGCAGGGCCGCATCAAGCGGGGACTCACCCGGCGAAGCCGACGCCGGACCTGCCTCTGGGCGTCGGGTCAACGGACTCGACCGCCTTGCCGCAAAGCTCGATATGGACCGGGCACTGCTCATACCGCCCCAGACACGTGTCGAAGGCCCGCTCGGCCGGGTCAGACGCAACGGCCCCGCGCATCGCGGATCGGCGCAATCCACGAAGGGTCGCCCGCGGGCGATGGATCAAGGACGGGGATCCGGGCATCCTTGCACAACCAGCGTGGGCAAAGGCGGCCGACCTCCCTGTCGGCCGCAACGGTGAGACTGCTCCTTGGCGTTATCGGCCCGCCTATCGTCCGGCCGTGAATCTGCTTCGACCGCCGCGGAATGACCCGAAGGTGGACCCGGAACACGAATCACGCCTCCGACCCATGTGGGCCGGCCCGCAGTTTGGCACACGTCGGCAGAGGCACTAAAATTGAACGTCTGTCCCGTGGCTGGCCGACCACGCCAGCCTGAAACCTTGCGAAAGGCTCCGACGCCGGCATAGCTCAGTTGGTTAGAGCGAGGGATTCATAAGCCCTAGGTCCGTGGTTCGAGTCCACGTGCCGGCATTGAAACGCGAAGCGGCCTCACACACGCCCCCGGCGAACGCGGGGCGTGTTGTTTCATGCGGCCAAACGTCCCGCCCCGTCAGCCCGAGCGCATCGCCAGAATGCGGGCCATCGCCTCACGAAGCCGGGCGTGGCTCTGCTCCAGGGCCTGCGGCAGAACCCGCACCGCACCGACCACGGACATGAAATTCGTGTCACCTGCCCAGCGAGGCACGACGTGGATGTGCAGGTGCCCCGGCAAACCCGCCCCGGCGCAGCGGCCGATGTTCATCCCCACGTTCAAGCCCTGTGGGTTATAGGCCGCCTCGATCGCCTGCTGCCCGAGCACCGTGAGCTCCATCAGCCCCGCCCGCTTGGCCGGCGACAGGTCCGTCAGCCCGCCTACATGCCCGCGCGGCGCGATGAGCAGGTGCCCGCTGGTGTACGGGTAGCGATTAAGGATGATCATGCCCCGTTCATCGGAAAGTAGCACCAGTCGCTGTGCGAGCAGCGGTAATGCATCGTCAGCCGCAGTGTCGATCGCCGCCGCCTCACAAAGAAAACAGCCGCCGCCGTCATTTTTCGTGGCCGAATCTTCGGCTTCGAGTTGGCGGATGTAGTCCATCCGCCACGGCGCAAAAAGATGTTCGTCAGCCATGACCGATAAGGTAACGCCGCACGCCGCGACCGGCCATTGCGGATACGTGACAGCGGCAACCCCGGCAACCCCTTCGTGTCGTGCTGAGAAAACCGGCGGATTTTCGGACGCTTGCGGCAGCATTCATGGGGCCTATACCGACCTTCTTGACGCCAGCCAAGTAAGATCAGACTTAACATACGTCACGATCAGGGCGGCATGGCGTTTGAACCGGCCTCATCGTCGAGCCGATGCTTAACAGGTGACTTGCCAGTCGCCGTTTCCCGAATCTTGACCCCCCAACCCGACGGGGCCTGAAACCATGAACACCGTGTGGGTTCTGACCGCCGCGATTTTTGCCCCGCTCCTCTGCGGGATGGCCACGCTGCTGCTGCCGCGCCGTGCCATTGGAGCACGTGTCCTGCTCGCGCTGGCTGGACCGATCGCCGCCCTGACGCTGCTTGGCTGGCACGTCGCCGTCCACGGCACCAGCACCGGACCGGTCGGCGTCGCGTGGATGCCGATGGTCAAGCTCGATCTCGCCTTCCACGCCGACAACCTCGGCCTGTTTTTCGCTTTCCTGGTCAGCGGCATCGGCCTGGGCATCACGCTCTACGCCCGCGCCTACTTCGGGCCAGCCAAGGACGATCTCTACCGCTTCTATCCAAGTCTGCACCTGTTCATGACGGCCATGATCGGCGTGGCCCTGGCCGATAGCTTCATGCTCCTGCTGCTGTTCTGGGAGATGACTTCCATCAGTTCCTTCCTGCTCATTGGCTGGGAGCGTGACGACCCCTCGGCTGTGCGCAAGGCGATGCAGGCGTTCATCGTCACCGCCCTGGGCGGCCTGGCGATGATGGGCGGCCTGATTCTCATGGGCGTGCATACCGGGGCGTGGACCTTCAGCGCCCTGCTGCCGCTGGCTGAGCACGGCGGATTGGTGACCGGCCCCGTGCTGACCTGGGCGTTCGTGCTGATTTTCATCGGTGCGGCCGCGAAGAGCGCGCAGTGGCCGTTTCATTTCTGGCTGCCCGGTGCCATGGCCGCACCCACGCCGGTGTCGGCGTATCTGCACTCGGCCACGATGGTCAAAGCCGGCGTCTATCTCACCGGCCGACTCTGGCCGCTGCTGGCTGTGGCGGTGCCCCTGTGGCCGTCGCTCATCGTGCCCATCGGCGCCCTGACGATGGTCTACGGCGCCTTCGTCGCTCTGCAGAAGCACGATCTCAAGCAGATCTTCGCCTACACCACCGTCAGCCAGCTTGGTCTGCTGATGTGCATGTACGGCCTGGCGGCGTTCGACTACGGCGGACACGGAGCTGAACATGCCGGCGTGCTCATCGCCTCGGCCGCGTCAGCGATTCGTCCCCACGCCAACCTCATCTGGGACGTCACCCAGATCCTCAACCACGCGCTCTACAAGGCCCCGCTGTTCATCCTGGCCGGCGCCATCGGCCACGTCGCCAGCCGGCAACTGCCGGAGCTGCGCGGGCTGTTCCACCGCGGGCGCACCCAGCGCATCATGGCGGTCGTCATGGTCATGGCGGCCTACGCCCTCGCCGCTGGACCGCTGACGGTGAGTTTCACGGCCAAGGAGATGTTCTTTTATCAGATCGTTCACGCCCTCGAAGCCACGCAAAATCCGTGGTTCTGGGCGCTGGTCGCGGCCGGCATCGCCACCGGCATGTTCAACGTCGCTATCTTCCTGCGCATCGCCGCGACGCTGCTGCGCCGTGATCCGGCCGCACACGCCAACGCCCATCACGATGCGCATGCCGGGCACGGCCACGACGACCAGCCCCATGAGACCGGCTTCTGGCCGGCGTTCCTGTGGATCCCGGGCGCGGCGATCGTCGCTTTCCAGTTCATCGGCGGGACGATTCCCGGCGCATGGGAGAAGCTGTTCGGCTGGCTGGAGGCCACACCCTACTACTTCACGCACTTCCCTCTGGTCTGGGACGCGCACCCGGGCCTGCCGCTCTACATGAGCCTCGCCGCCATCGGTCTTGGCGTCGTGCTCGCGCTATCCCCGCTGCTTCGCCGCGTTTTCGCTGACCCGCACGACCATCTGTACCCCGGCTTCTACAAACTGTGCACACAAGGCGGGGGCAGGGCTTTCGGTCTGGTTCAGCGCGGACACGCGGGCTTCTATCTCGGGGCCGTCGCCGTCGCGCTCATCGGACTTTTCGCCTGGGCGGTGACACGTTTCCCCACCACCCTCGCCTGGCCGCAGGACGCCGCCTGGGAACCGTTCGGCGAACTGCTGCCCGGCTACCTGCTCACCGCCCTGGTCTGCTTCGGCGCGCTGCTGATGCCTCTGGTCGCCGATCGGGCCGCCCGCGTGCTCGTGCTGGGCACCGTCGGCTTCAGCGTCACCGGCATCTACTACCTCTACCAGGCACCCGATCTGGCCCTCACCCAGATCAGCATCGAGATCGTCTCCCTTATCCTCTTCCTGCTGGTGCTCAGCATGCTGCCCAGGCACATCCCCGGCCCACCGCGCTGGGTACCGGCACGCATCCTCATTGCCGTGGGCGTCGGCGGGGTCATGTTCTGGCTGACGCTCACCAGCAGCGTCGGTCCGCAGCCCACCATGCCTTACCTTCGCGCCGACGGCCGGCCGATCGCCAACCTGGGTGAATTCTTCCTGCGCAACAGCCATCACGGGATGGACGCCGCCGCCTGGACCACACCCACCGGCGTCGGCGTCGTCGATCGCGTCATCCACCACACGCCGCATACGAACCAGCACAACGGACAGCACCCCGGCGCGGGCGCTCGGCCCCTGCATGCCGGCGGCGGCGGCGACAACGTCGTCAACGTCATCCTGGTCGACGGACGCGGCTTTGACACCATGGGCGAGATCACCGTCCTCGGACTGGCCGCCCTGGGCGTCTGGACCCTGCTGCGCCGCCCGCGGCGCGCCGATGGCGCAACCGCCCAGGACCACCACGGGCAGGGCGGCGTTTCCGAGCCGCGCGGCGGCGATGGGCGGCGCGGCGCCCACCTGAATATCGACATCCCCGCACCGACCGGCGGCGATGAAGACCGTCATCGCAAACACCCGGTCGTCCGCAGGAGTGTGACCGCATGAGCACCCTGATTTTCCGCACCGCGGCCAAGCTGCTGGTCCCGCTGAGCCTGGCGTTCGCGATGTTCATCTATTTCAAAGGCCACCAGACCCCCGGCGGCGGATTCGTCGCCGGGCTGGTTACGGCCGTCGCCCTCGTGGTTCATCGTATGGCCGAGGGGCCCGGCAGCCTTCAACGCATGCTGCCCCTCCGCGAACGCAGCATGATCGGCGTTGGGCTCACCCTGGCCCTGGGCACGGGCCTCACGGCCCTGTTCTTCGGTTTGCCGTTCTTCAGCTCCGGCCACGGCTACTGGCGGCTGCCCGGCGGTGATCGCTTCGAATGGGCCACCGTCATGGTCTTCGACCTGGGCGTCATGCTCGTGGTCGCCGGTGTCGTCGTCGGCATGATCGACGCTCTTTCACGCGAAATCGACTGACCCGCTCACGGCAAACACACGTGATGAAAGATCCCCAGCAATGACGATTCTCACTGCCATCATGGTCGGCGTCATCTTCGCTGTCTCGACCTACATGATGCTCGGCCGCGAGCTCAAAGGCGTGTGCATGGGTGTGTTCCTCCTCGGACACGGCGCGAACCTGGCCATCATCGCCACCAGCCGCTCGCCCGTCGGCAAAGTTCCGCCGATCCTGAGCGATACGATCGACCACGCCAGCCTGTACGTCGATCCGCTGCCCCAGGCCCTGATCCTCACCGCCATCGTCATCGGCTTTGCTGTGCAGGCCTTCCTGCTCACGCTGCTGGTCATTACCTGGCGACGCAGCCACACCCTGGAGATCGACGAACTGGCTGTCGAACCCGCGCACTGAACCGCGCCTCGCCCGACCGCTTCATGGAACACATGCCATGCCTGATCGATTGATCATCCTCTTTGTCGTCCTGCCGATGGCTGCGGGCATCCTCACGATGCTGCTGCATCACCTGCGGACCACCCAGAAAATCGTCGGCCTCGTCGCCCTGGCCGCCAACGTCGCCCTGGCCGGCTGGGCTCTGGCCACCGTCCTGGGCGATATCCCTGTCCTCACCAGCCAGATGGGTAACTGGCCGGCGCCCTTCGGCATCACCATTGCCGTGGACGGTCTGTCGGCGATCATGCTCATGATCGCCTCCATTGTCGTCCTGGCTGTCTACGTCTACTGTCTGGGCCAGCTCGGCAACGACATCGCCGGCGGATACTTCCACCCGCTCTATCACCTGCTGATCTTCGGCGTGCAGTGGAGTTTCATCACCGGCGACCTGTTCAATCTCTTCGTGGCCTTCGAGATCATGCTCATGGCCTCATACGCCATGTTCTGCGTCGGCACCTCCCGCATGCAGATGAGGCAGGCCTACAAGTACATCCTGCTTAACCTCGTCGGCTCGACCCTGTTCGTCACGTGTGCCGGCCTGCTCTATGGCCAGCTCGGGACGCTCAACATGGCCGACCTCACCCGCATGGCCATGCAGGGCCAGCTTCCCCGTGCCTCCCTGCCGGTCATCGCCATGCTCCTGCTGGTTTTCGGCGGCAAAACCGCCATCTTTCCGCTCTGGTACTGGTTGCCCGACACCTACCACACGCTGCCCGCGCCCATCGGCGGCCTGTTCGCCGGCCTGCTGACCAAAGTCGGCGCCTATGTCATGATCCGCGTGTTCGTCATGATGTTCGGTCCAAGCGCCGACGTGGTCAGCATCGTCCAGCCGATCCTGCTGATTTCCGCGGCCGTCACCATGTTCCTCGGCGTCCTTGGAGCCGTCAGCCGGCACACCGTCCGCAGCATCCTTTCGATTCACATCATCAGCCAGGTCGGCTACATGATGATGGGCATCGCCCTGGCCATGTCCCTGGGCGCCGCCCTGGAGAGCCGGGAGCTGGCCGTCGCCGGCGCGATCTTCTTCATCATCCACAACATGGTCGTCAAGTGCTGCCTCTTCCTCTGCGGCGGACTCATCCACGACCATGCCGGCACCGACGACCTGGACAAACTCGGCGGCCTGCTCAAGCGAGCCCCCTGGCTGGCGACGCTTTTCCTCATCGCCGCCCTGTCACTGGCCGGCCTGCCGCCGCTGTCCGGTTTCTTCGGCAAGTTCCTGCTCATCCGCGAAGGATTGAACCAGCGGGCGTACTGGGTCACCGGCTTCGCCATCGCCACCAGCCTGCTCACGCTCCTGTCCATGCTCAAGATATGGAGCTACGGCTTCTGGTCGCCCACGCCCCAGCATGCGACCTACGCCAGCGACGCGCAACGCAAACCCCGCGTGGTCGGCGGCATGATCGGCGTCGGCGCCCTGGTCGTCGTCGCCCTCACCATGGGCCTGGGCGCGCCGCTCTACATCAACGCCTCGCTCAAGGCCGCGAAAACCCTCATCGACCCGACGCCCTACGTCGCGGCCGTCCTTGGCCAACATGTGCTCGATCAACCCGCCCTCGCCGACGACCACGCCGCCGACGGCCGCCGCGTCGCTCACGCCCGGTAGCTGCGTCACAACAACCCCGCGGGAAGCCTCATCATGGAAATGCTTCTGCTCAACATACTGCTGGCCGTTCTCTGGATGTTCATGTGGGCCAGCTACGACATTTACACCCTCAGCGCCGGCCTGGTCGTCGGCTATCTGCTCATGGGCCTGGTCAGCCGGGCCTCCGGCCAGGGCAGCTACGGCACGCGGCTGTGGAAGCTCCTGTCCTTCCTCCTGTATTTCATCTCCATCCTGGTCAAGGCCAACCTTGTGGTCGCTCGGGAGATCATCACGCCCGGCCTGAAGATGACCCCGCGCATCATCGCCTACCCCGTCAAGGGCATGACCGACGTCCAGATCACCACCCTCGCCAATATCATCAGTCTCACGCCCGGCACGCTGTCCACCGACATCGCCGACGACGACGCCGTCCTCTACGTCCACTGCATGTACGCCCAGGACCGTCAAGCCGCCCTGCGCGAACTCGACGAACTGCGCAACCGCATCATGCGGGAGATCTTCGAATGACGCCCATGCTCACTCCCACAACCCTCGCCGTCGTCGACGCCAGCCCCACGCCGCTGTGGTCCACGCAGCTTGTGTCCTGGACCGTCATCGGTGCGATCGTGCTCATCGTCCTGGGCATGGTCGCGTGCATCTATCGCCTGCTCCGTGGACCGCATCTGGCCGACCGGGCTCTGGCCGTCGACACCCTCGCCGTCCAACTCATCGGCCTGGTTCTGCTGCTGATGATCCATTGGCAAACTCCATGGTTCATCGACGGCATCCTCGTACTCTCGCTGCTGGGCTTCGCCGGCACCGTCGCCATGGCCCAGTACATCGGCCGCCCCCACCTGCGCCCAGGCCGCGAGGACGGCGCCGTCACCCGGTCCGCCGGCAACGAAGCCTGAAGCCCTGCGAGTCTGTTCAAAGCCCCTGATCCGCACGCGAACCACGGACACCGCCGCCATGCCTGACACTCTCCGCATCGTCCTCGACCTGCTCATCGTCGCCTGCATGCTCGGCGGCATGTTCTTCATGTCCGTCGCCGCCATCGGCATCATCCGCATGCCCGACCTCTATCACCGCATGCACGCGGCCACGAAGGGCGTGACCCTCGGCATCACCGGCCTGCTCGTCGCCGGCGCCGTCTCATTGGCTATGCACGAAGACGCGCGACCCGTGGCCATCCTGACCAAAGTCGCCCTGGTCATCCTCTTCCAGTTCGTCGCCAACCCCGTGGGCGCGCACCTGCTGGCCAAAGCCGCCCACATGGACAAGGCCACGCTCTGGTCCGGCACGCTCAGCGATGAACTGGCCGACGCCAAAACACGCGGCTGAACCGGCCGTTCACCCCGCCGTCCCTACATGATAGGCCGCCAACCCGCGCTGCCCGGCCAGGTGAAGACGTCCTTCGCGTCAGCGATCCGCCATCGCACCACGCGGGCATGCACCCGCCGCACCCCTGGCGTCCGCGCCAGTCGATCCGCCAGCGCGCTCCAGGCGTACTCAACACCCACCTCGATCGGCGCCGGCAGCCGCCATGCGTGCTGTCGATCCGCCTGCCGCACGGCCGCGGCGACGTCGCGGCGAATCTGCGCCCGCACGCGCACGGGATCGTACAATTCGCAGGTCGCCCAGCCTGTGCCTCGCTTGGTCGGCGTGCTCAACGCATGCGGAAACAGCCGCCGGGCCTCGTCACACAGCGATTCATCGCCTGAAACATACGCCAGCGGCACGCCGAATGCGCCGGCGTACAGGGCGAGCTGGCTCATTTCACCATGCTCCTGCCCGTTGAGCGTGTAGCGGCATATCTCCTTGGGACACTGGGTGTGATCCAGAAAAGCACCCAGTGTGCCCGCCATCGCATGCTGGCCGATCATCGCGACCATGTGCACCCTCTCGTCCAGACCCTCCCACCGTCGCGGACCTTCACGGGCGATCCACACGCGCGTCACACGCGAGTCCAGCCTGTCGAGCAGAAAACCCTGGTTGCGATTGCGGCCATGCCCGTCGAGCACGCGGACAGCCGTCGCCCCCGCGTCAAAGCAGCCCGCGGCGGCGGCATTGACCTCCGCGGTCAGTTGCTCCCGGCCGTGGCGGTACAGCGGCGAAGCGTCGTCGGGATCGTAGCACTCATCCCAAAGGCTCACGCCTGCCAGCCCTTCCATGTCGGTCATGAGCCAGACGATCATGGAGATGCTCCCAGTCAGCCGACACGCCTTTGCCCCAGCCATGCGGTTCGCTATGGTAGCCGCAGCCGCGCCTTTCCCCCACGCGCATGCCGAGACGCTCCATGACTGTTTCACCCCGATCACCTTCCGCCCATGAGCCTCGCTTCCCTCTGGGCGGGTTCCTGCCCGCTGCCCGCGACGCCCAGACCATCGCCGAGCCTGCGCGGCAGATCCCGGTGGCGGCTGATTGCGACGTGGCGGTGCTGGGCGGCGGGCCGGCGGGCGTCTGCGCCGCGGCCGCCGCGGCGCGGGCCGGCGCGTCGGTGGTGCTTGTCGAACGTTACGGCTACTTCGGCGGCACCGCCACGGCCGCCAACGTCAACATCTGGCACTCACTCTACGGCATGGACGGCAAGACACAGGTGATCGGCGGGTTGCCCGACGAGGTCATCCGCCGCCTGCAGCGCTGGGGCGGCGTGCGCAACGCCTGTGAAGACGGCGAAACCGGCACATGGGCCGTGGACACCGAACTGGCCAAGCTGGCCTACGACGACGTCGTGCTCGGTAGCGGCGTGAAGGTTCTGCTGCACACGTGGCTGGCCGGGGCGGTCGTCGAGGGGCGGCGCATCACGGCCGCGGTGGTGGAGAACAAGTCGGGGCGGCAGGCGGTCAAGGCCCGCGTATTCATCGACTGCACCGGCGATGCCGACCTGATTCGCCGCGCGGGCGTGACCACGCAGCTCGGCAACGGTGCGGGGCACTTTCAGCCGCCGACGCTCTGCTTCCGCGTACAGGTGAAACAGGGCCCGGTCATGCCGCTGCGCCAGGTGCAGGCCGAACTGTACAAGACGTCGATGGACTACAGCGGCGAGCCTTACTCCTGCTTCCTCTGGGGTTGCCAGACGCCCGGCGAGCCGCGCGAGTACATGCTGGCGGGTACGCGGATACTGGGCGTGAACGTCGCCGACGCCCGCGACCTGACCCGCGCTGAGATCGAGGCGCGCTACCAGATGCGCTGGGTATACGAGCGCATGCGGGAAATGACCGGCTGGAGCGACTCGCGGATCACGGACATCGCCGCGCAGATCGGTCTGCGCGAGAGCCACCGCATTCTGGCCGATCATCAGCTTACACGCGAAGAGCTCCTGCACGGCACGCGTTTTGATGACGCCATCGCCCAGAGCACCTACCGCATCGATATCCACCACGTCGACGGCCCGGGCATCACCTTCGAAGGCATCGACGGCCACCGCGAGATCATCCATGGCGATCGCACGCGCCTCCTGGAGCGATGGGACGGACAGCCCAACGACGCGCCGCCGCGCCACACGCTCTGTTACTTCATTCCCTACCGCAGCCTGATTCCCAAGGCCCTCGACAACGTCCTGGCCGCCGGCCGGTGCATCGGCACGAACCATGACTCCGCCGGGGCCACGCGCGTCATGATCAACGCCATGAGCTTCGGCCAGGCCGCCGGCGCCGCCGCCGAATTGGCCACCCACACCGGCGATGTCCGCAGCGTCGACCCCGCCGGACTCCGCGGGCATCTCATCGCTGCCGGCGTCCCGCTGATCTGATTCGACGTACACCCAGTTCGACATCCGCTATTGACAATCGATTGACCTCACGGCATCATCACTGACTCACACTCATTCTGGACTGCAGGAAAGGAGGTGCTAGATGCCCCATACACTCACACATCGTCGACCGGCTCGGCGCCTCCTGTTCCAGGCTAACTAGCCACTACGGAAACTCGCCGTCGTCACCGCACTACCGGTCTATACCGTGGAGCGGGTTGCGCATTGCGCGCAACCAGGTCTGTGAGTGTCTGCATCATGCGCAGCCCCAACCTGCCCTCCTCGTGGAGACCGCTAATGGTGATGCCGAAGAAATCGAAGGTGGCCGAAAACATTCTGATGAACGTGACAATTCGCAAGGGGACCAGTGACGACTTGGCGGGCTGCACTGACGTGCGCGCGGACTGGCTCGGACGCTTTCAGATATTCCACGCGGAGGGAGAGTGCACGTGCCCCGCAGGGTTGCCGGTACCGTGGATCGAGACGATTGATCAGCTTCGATCGCACTTGGCGACGGCCGACAGAGGCCACGCTCTGATCGCAGGCGCCCCAGGCAAGCAGATCGCGGCGTACCTGCTCTACCAGATCAACGAAGATCGAGGGGAAGTGGTGATCAGAGGGCATCAACCCAAGTGGCGCGACGGAGCCTTTGCTGCCGCCGGTGCCGTCCTCGACCACTTGCTTGACCATCTCGGTCAACTGCCGGCACGCCGTGTGTCGGTAGCTCTGCATGGATTCGCATGGGAGACGGGGATGCTGAGGATGCTCTACGGCGCCCGAGGCTTCCACGGAAATCTTCGATTTGAGATGCTCTCGCGATCCTTCAATCTGGACGCAGGACGCCCCAAGGTCAGCGTCCGTATGTTGGAGGTGAGCGACCCGGAGGCGTTCTACGACGCGGAGGTGACCGTTGGGCGCTTCGGGTCGGCTGAGGAATCCCGAGACGACTGTGAAATGTCGCGGAAGATGTGGCTCGTAGCGCCCGCGCGGGACTGGGTAATCGCGTGCGTGCACGGACAGGTCGTTGGCACGGTTCGTGTCGCCGTCACACGGAATCAGATCGGAGTGCTGGATGGCCTCCACGTGCGCGAAGACTCTCGCGGCAAGGGGATTGGCCGGGCTCTCCTGTGCAAGGCGCTGCACACACTCAAGGACCGCACAAACGTCATATGGCTCGACGTCGACGACGACAACGAGCCAGCGATCAGTCTGTATCGGGCGGCCGGCTTCCGCATTCAGCATTACAGTTCCACAATGCAGTTCACGAGCGCTTGACGACAGCCCGTGCCTGACCGTGGGCACGACCGGGACTGCCCGCCACGACGTCCGGACCGCTTGCGAGAAGTGCAGGGGACCGGGCAATTGGTGAGGCGGACGTCCTCGCGACGCCGCACCGGGGCCCTCCGGTGGTCGTGCCCCTTGCACGTTCCTGCCCGGTCGCCACAATGGGACGCCCTACCCATGGAGTTTCCACCAATGGCGAAGAAGAAAGCCCTCATCGTCCACGGCGGATGGGACGGACACACCCCCCTCGCCAGCGCGAAAATCTTTGAAGCCTTCCTCAAGAACAACGGCTACGACGTGGTCATGTCCGACACGCTCGACAGCTACACCGACAAGACCCTGATGGACTCGCTGGACCTGGTGGTTCCCACCTGGACCATGGGCACCATCACCGGCGAGCAACTCAAAGGCCTGCTCGACGCGGTTCAGGGCGGTGTCGGGTGCGCCGGGTGGCACGGCTGCATGTGCGACAGCTTCCGCAACAACGTCAACTACCAGTGGATGACCGGCGGCCAGTGGGTCGCCCATCCCGGCGGCATCATCCCGAGTCACACCGTCAACATCACCGATAGAAATCACCCCACCACCAGGGGCATCAAAGACTTCGAACTCAAGAACACCGAGCAGTACTACCTGCACGTCGACCCGGCGGTGCATGTGCTGGCCACCACCACCTTCTCGGGCAAGGAAGGCCCGACCGACCTCTATCAGGCCGGCACCGTCATGCCCTACGCATGGACCAAAACGTGGGGCAAGGGCAAAGTCTTCTTCGTCGCCTGGGGGCACACCGACAAGGACTTCGATACGCCCGAGGCCAAAGAGATCATGTGCCGCGGCCTGCTGTGGGCCAGCAGATAAGGACGCCCGCCCGCCGGCGCATCATCTGTAACGCGCCTCAAGCCTGATCCGCCCGGTGCATCCGGTCAGATCCACGTCGCCGCGCGCCGCATCGACGACGCGGCCAGCTTTGCCGTTGACACGCACCGACCGCAGGGCCGCCCCGGCCGGATGCCGAAACCGCACCAGGGCGCGCCGCGGATGCTGACGCAGGTCGAGATCCACCTCCGCGGTGATGCGACCCCGAGCCACGTGCGATGTGTAACG
The DNA here is from genome assembly GCA_964502445.1 of uncultured Phycisphaeraceae bacterium. Lineage (GTDB taxonomy): Bacteria > Planctomycetota > Phycisphaerae > Phycisphaerales > Phycisphaeraceae > CAZCWM01. The sequence goes on from CAZCWM010000010.1 coordinate 67,345, forward strand.
CACGCTCACCCGCCCGTACCGGGTGCATACGCCCTCCGCCGCGATCGCCTCCTGGTCACTTAGCCAGTAACGAGGAATCGCCCGCCCCAGATGCAGCACCGAGCGGTCCGCCCACACGAACATATACCGCAGCCAGGCGCAGGCATTCGCTTCGTCGCTGGTCTTGAAGCATGCATTGTTGTGAAAACCCAGCACCGGGTACGGATGCTCAACAATGTTGTTGCCCTCTTCGCTGTAACACGCGGTGAAGGCGTTGAAGAACATCCAGACGTACACTTCCGGTTCATCGCGCATCAGGTGCGGCAGCAAGCCGCCCAGCAGCAGCGGCTGTACCGAGAAGCCCCCCGCGTCGAACCACTCAGCCTGCTCATCCACCATCGGATAGCCGAACGGCGGCCGCGTGTACCGGTTGTCCTGAAAGTCGTCAAGAATCCAACCCGTCTGTCTCGCGTGAGGCGCCAGCAGACCCATCATCGGCAGATACACCGCCCCTTCAAGCACCTCGCGAATCCAGCCGCTGTCCCGGCCGCGCACCTCCAGCCGGCTGGGATAGGTCGGCACCCATCGGCCGTCGCGCAGGCGCATCAGCGGGCTGCATCGACGCGCCTGCTCCAGACCCCGACGGATATTGGCCGCGAAGGCATCCGCCTCCCGACGAAGTTCGCCTGCGCGATGGTGTTCGACCGCCGCCAGCGCCGCCGCCGCGTGGTCCATGCCCCACCAGCTCGTCAGCGTGTTGATCATCCAGAACGCCCAGTCACCGACATCCTCGAGTGCCCCGGCCGGCAGCCAGCCCGCCTCCCAGCCGCGCGTGCCGGCCCGCTGCCCCCGCGTCCGACCGCGCATCGTCCGCGTCCGCTGTCGCGTGATCCAGTCGATCCCCGATTCCAGCGCCGACGCCGATTCCTCCAGCCACGATCGATCCCCGGTCATGAAGTAGTGTTCGGCGATCGCCCACAGCGCCCAGCCGTGGTGCTGCACATACGAGCTGCCCTGCGCATAACCGCCCGATCCGAACAGCACGCCCGCCTGCTCGTCAAAGTCGCCATTCAGCGGCGTCTGCCCCTGGTGATGCAGCCACGTCCGCAGCCGCCGCCGCGCCTCCTCGTGCAGGCCGCGCTGGTCCAGATCGTGGATCAACATGCACGACTCGTTGGTGAAGTTCGCGTACTTCACCGATCCCACACTGGTCGCGATGTCGCCGCTGCCGTCCAGAAGCCCGAAATCGTTACCGACCACGTAGGCCATGTGCGCGCGATGTAGCGCGTTCAAGTGCGGCTCAGGCGTCCGTACCGTCGCGCCTCGAGCCGTTACCCGCCTCCAGTCCCGGATCGCCTGGGCCTCCGCGCGTCGCATGTCAAGCACGCGCAGAGCCCGCACCTGCATTGGATCCGCCGGCTCGACAAACGGCAGTTTCAGCACCAGCTCGCACGTTGCGCCTGGTTTCAGTTTTCGCGTAAAGCGCACCGCGTCACCCCGCGTCGTCGCCCGCATCGTCCCGGCCACGATCCCCCGCAGCACGGCCGACCGACCCCCTCCCGACACCAGACGGTCGCCCATGCAACGCAGCGCGATCGCCTGAACCCCGGCCATCGGCACCCCCTGTGCGTCGTACCGCTCCCGACCCCACGCATGCACAGCCCGCTGGTTGTTGGCCCGTTCACTGCGGTCCACGAGCCTCGCTTCCAGCACAGCCTCGGCCGGACGCTCGCCCGCATTGTGGAAGGTGAAGCGCAGCATCGCCGCCACCGGACGGTCCGCCGCGGCTGCATCATCCCACACTCGACCCGTCAGCGGCGCCGCGACCGCCCGCTGCTGGACCTCCATGCCATCACGGCGAAACCGCAGCGTTGCCGCCAGCACGCCATCCGCGTCAATGCCGCGCGATACCGCCGCCCATCGTTCCAAGCCGAAGCGATAGCGCAGCGTCCCCTCGCCCGCGAAACGTCTCGTGTCCGCGCCCGCCTCATGCTCCAGCAGATACCTGTGCAGCAGCAGATCGCCGCCCGGCTCCAGCCAGAACTTCTGCCGCGCCAGCGGACACGCCAGCATGAAATGCGACGCCTCGAGGCGTGGCTTGCCCCGCAGTGAACCCCCATACGTCTGCTCAGGAGCCGCCAGCACCTGTTCGTTGAGCGTCCGCGCCCCGTGATGAGCGACGCAGTAGTCCGCCAGCGTCGTGACATCGTCCGCCAAGGTCACGAACAGGCCGAAGTCTTGCGACCACACCGGCCCCGCCTCACGCAGCATCGCCAGATCGATCGTGCATGCTTCGCCATCGGCGAATTCCAGACGCAGATGCGGATCGTCATGGCTGTACCGGTGGACCGGCGTCATGTGCCGTACGTCGACCACGAAGCTGCATGCCTGCTCCAGCGTCCGGCCGGCCCGCGCCCTTCCCCCCGGCCGCACGGACAATCCTTCCGCACGGCAGCCCTTGGCCTCACGCACTCTTGCCGGCCTCGCGTTGTAGCCCGCCAGCGACACCGCGCCTTGCCCCATCGCCCGTTGGCTCGTCAACGTCACGCGCACCGATGTTTGCGCAGCCTGCGACCGCGTGAACACCTGTACCTTCGCCAGCGGAAACGACCGACCCGTCTCCACACGAAGTCCGACCGTTCGACGATGCCGCCGCGCTCCGTCGCCGCCGCATTCTTCGGGTTTGAACTCGCTGCCCAGCGGCGCGAAAGTCACCGCGACCCGTCGCACGTCCAGGCGCTCAACTTTCACCTTGGCCCGCTGCCAGTCACCGTGGACCAGATCGTCGTCGCCGCGCCAGCCGTACATCGACGGCCGCACCATGTCCGTGCCATCAGGCTCATCAGACCTGTTCGCCGGCCAGGTGTGACGCCAATACGACAAGCCCACCCGCCGTGGCGCCTTGCCACGGAAATGAACCACCACCCGTTTCACGTCCCGCGGCCGCTCGAACCAGACCTCATTCGCCCCCGCCCCCGGCAGGGCAAACGGCGCAATGTCGAAATCACCCATCGATCCTCCTTCCACAGTGGCGGCTCGCTCGCACGCTCGCGGCCGCAAGGCGGACCCGCAGGACTGGCCTATCGGAGCCGCACCCGTCCCCGCGAGCCCGCGTAAAGTAACATCTGGACGATGTCACCATATGCCGGCCGCGTTCTCGATCGCATACAGATGCCCGGCGGGACCATTCATCTGACCGTCGATAGCCCGCACCAACCCGGGCCGACCGCCGTCCGTGTGCTTCAGCCGGCAAGCGGTGCGGCCCCGTCGCGCGTGCTCTACATCCTGCCTGTCGAGCCCGGCATCGGCGGCCGATTCGGCGACGGGCTGGAGGAGATTCGCCGCCACGATCTGCACGAGCGCTTCGGCTTCGCGGCCGTCTGCCCCGAGTTCGTGCAGATGCCGTGGTACATCGACCACCCCACCGACCCGACGCGCCAGCAGGAGGCGCACCTGTTGGACGTCGTGCTGCCGCTCGTCGATGCGGCGTTGGGGTTGAGCGGCCCGCGTCCCGGCTCGCGCACGCGTCTGCTGCTCGGTTTCAGCAAGTCCGGCTGGGGTGCGGTGTCGATGATGCTGCGTCATCCGCAGGTGTTTGTCGCGGCCGCGCTGTGGGACGCGCCGCTCATGGCTGAACAACCTGCCCAAGGCTGGGCGATCGAGGCCCTCTTGGATGATGACGCCGTGGGCGACAGCTTCCGCCGTCACGCTCTGCCGGATCGCCTGCGCGAACATGGCCGCGTCTTTGGCAACCGCCTCAGCGACCAGCCCCGTCTGGTTCTGCTTGCCGGCGGCCACCACGCCCCCCACATGACCGCCGCCCACGCCCTGCTGACCGACCTGCACATCCCCCACGCCTGGCTCGGCCCGTTCGACGTCGCCCACACCTGGCACACCGGCTGGGTCGCATCGGCCATCGAAAGCCTCATGGCGATCGCTCCCTGACCGTCTTCGCCGCAACCCGGGCGGCTCATATTCTCCTCCCCTCCCTCCCTGAGGGAGGGGCCGGGGGAGGGTGTCCCCGTCCGATCGTTCATGTCTGATGGATTGCATCGCTTACCACGCAAGCGCGGACTTGCGCCCCTCACCCCAACCCTCTCCCCGCCGGGGAGAGGGGGATACGCGTCGCACGTCTCCCGAAGTCGACACAATCGGTCGGGTGCCCGGGGCAGAGCGCGCGCCGCCCCGGACCGATCCCATCGCCTCACCCATCCAACGCCGACGGCTCGACGCGCTTCGCCCCATCCCCCACCGCCGCGCCGCACTCCGGACACTCCGTCCGCCCCGCCGCCAACGTGCCGCGAAGGTCGTAACCACAGGCGGAACATCGCACTTGACCGACTTGGCGACGTCGGCGAATCGTGATGCCAAGGACCCAGAGCAATGGCAGCGATACGATTACGGCTGGCAGCCAATACGGCATATGGATTACTGTCACTCTCCACCCGACCGGAATGTGCGGGGGAAACGCCGGCATATGGTTTGTCTTGAATTTGAAGTGCGGCCGGTCCCAAGGGAAATCCATCATGATGCCGTAGCTGCGACTCCTATGGATTGCAGAATCACTGTAGTGCGGATCTTCCACCGCCCATTTGAACTTCACTGGCGCCGCCTGGTCATATGTCTGCAACCAGAACAGGACGACGCCTCCGCAGGATTCGACATAGCACTCGGTGCGTGGCGACAGTGGAATCGTCACCTGGTCCAGCACGAGACAACTGCGGACCCACAGCCCTACGACCATCGCCAGCATCGTCGCGAGCACGCACCGCCGCCATCGGATTCGTGACTTCCGAGATTGCTTGCGATTCACCCCGTCGGACATGACATCACTCGCCATCCCCTACCGATCCACCTGCCCCATCACCACGTCGATCGAGCCGACGATTGCCGGCACGTCGGCGAGCAGGCAGTCGCGGGCGACGGCGTTGAGCACGGACAGGTTGCAGAACGTGGCCGCCCGCGCCTTGCAGCGGTAGGCCATCGGGCCGCCCTGGCTTTCGAGGAAGAAGCCCAGCACGCCGCGCGGGTTCTCCGTCTCGACATACACCTCGCCCGCGTCCGGCTTGAAGTTGCGCGGCAGCTTCAGACGGTAGCGGCCCTCGCCGCTCTCGGATGATGGCGGAATCATCTTCACCGCCTGCCGAATCATCCGGCAGCACTGCTCGATCTCGTGCATGCGGACGATGTACCGGTCCCAGCAGTCGCCGACCTGGCCCATCTCACCCTTGCCGACGATCACGTCGAAATCCAGCTCGGGGTACACGCTGTACGGCTTGTCGCGGCGCAGGTCGCAGGGAATGCCGCTGCCGCGGATCACCGGGCCGGTCAGCGCCCAGGCGATGGCCATCTCCTTCGAGATCACGCCAACGTTCGAGGTGCGTTTGACGAAGATGTGATTCAGCGACAGCAGGTCGCGGTACTCGGCCAGCTTCGGTTCGAAGTAATCGAGAAACTCGATCACTTTGTCGAGAAATCCTTCGGGCAGGTCGTGCGTCGAGCCGCCCACGGTGAAGTACGAATAGGTCAGCCGTGCGCCGCACACCATCTCGAACAGGTCGAGGATGTACTCGCGCTCGCGGAAGCTGTAGAGAAACGGCGTGAACGCGCCGATGTCCAGCCCGTAGGTGCCGAAGCTGACCAGGTGCGAGGCGATGCGGTTGAGCTCGCCGATGATCACGCGGATGAACTCGGCCCGCCGCGGCAGCTCGATCCCCGCCAGCTTCTCCACCGCCCGGCAGTACGCCCAGTTCTCGTTCATCCCGGCCAGATAGTCCATCCGGTCGGTGTACGGGATGTACTGGTAGTAGGCGACGTTCTCGCCGATCTTCTCGGCGCAGCGGTGCAGGTAGCCGATGTGCGGCACGGCTTCGAGCACCATTTCGCCATCGGTCCGCAGCACGACGCGCAGCACGCCGTGCGTCGACGGATGCTGCGGGCCCATGTTGACCAGCATCTCTTCGGTCTGCACGTCGACCTGTTCGCCGTCGCCCGACGCCAGCCCGACGCCGTCCGGCGATTGGAGGATGTAAGTCTGCTGCATCGCATTGGCCTGCGCCGTGGCTGAGGCCGCCGCCGTTCGCTCGAGTGGGGTATCGGTCGTGCTCATGCGGGCATTCTAAGGTCGACCCGCCGCGGCCGCACGGCCCCGCCCACGATCGATGCTTCACGTCCCGCGCGTGTTCCCCACCAGACAAACGCTCGCGGCGACATGCCGCGGGCCTCAAATACACCTTTTCTGTCCGAACCCATCGGCCGCCTCGCGCCTTACTCCACCTCAACCGCCTCGCGACCTTCGAGCATGGCCGCCAGACGCTGGCGCATGTTGGACGGCTTGGCGACCGGCTCGTCGGCATCGACCGCCTCCACCGCATCGGCGGCGCCGGTATCGTGCTGCGCGGATTCGTCGCCGACCGTGCGGCTGACCAGGTCTTCGCGCACTTTCGCGCGGACCTCATCCCGCACGGCATCCGAACCATGAACAGGCAGCTCGCCAGCCTGCATCTCATCGGTCCGCGCCCGGTCCAGCTCTTCCTGGGCCGCGATCGCCTCCTTGCTGATGCGTCCGTCGGCGCTCACCTGGTCGAACTGCACCGCCACGCGCTTGCTCACCCCGCGCTCCTGCATCGTGATGCCGTATAGCGCGTCGCACACCTGCATCGTCCGCTTGTGGTGCGTGATGATGATGAAGTGGCTGCGGTCCAGGAACGTCTGCACCACCTGCGTGAAGCGCTCGACGTTGGCCTCGTCCAGGGCCGCGTCCACCTCGTCCAGCAGGGCGTACGGCGAGGGTCGGGTCTTGAAGATCGACAGCACCAGGGCCACGGCCGCCATCGTTTTCTCACCGCCCGAGAGCAGGCTTATCGACTGCGGCTCCTTGCCTGGCGGCTTGGCGATGATCTCGATGCCGCTCTCGAGCACGTCGACATTCCCATGCTCGTCGGGCTGCATGAAGATATCCGCCCGTCCACCGCCGAACAGCTTGCGGAACAGTCCGTTCTGGCCGGCGAAGTTCTCGCGTATCTCGGCGAATGTCCGTTCAAATCGTCGCCGCGAATCGTCGTTGATCTGGGTGATGAGCTGATCGAGGTCGGCCCGCGCCTCTTCGATATCCGTAAGCTGGGCTTCGCGCTGCTTCGCCTCCTGCTCCAGTTCGTCCTGCTCGCCGATGGCTTCGAGGTTCACCGAACCCAGCCGATCAATTTTGCGGCGAAGCTCGGTCATCTCCGATTCGACCGCCGCCCAGTCGAGGCCTTCGGGGTCGACCACCTCGCCATCCCGCCGCGCCTGGGCGTGGGCGGAGGCCAGATCCATATCCAACTGTTCGGCCGCACGCTGGCAGACGGCTTCGCGCTTCACTTCGTTCTCGCGCTGGTTGACCTGAATCTCATGCAACTGCCGATCGGCCGCCTCAACCTGCTCCCGCGCCGTGCGCGTCGCGGCCGCCTGCTCGGCCAGCATCGCCTCAATCTTTTCGACCTTGCGTTCGACCAGCTCGCGTTTGACCTGCAACGTCTTGAGTTGGCTCTCCGCGTCTTCGATTTCCGCGCCGGCCTTCGCGGCCGTCTGTTCGAGACCGCCGATGCGCTCGCGGTGATGCGAAAGCTGCTCGTCGAGCATCTGCCGTTCACGCTGAACGTCCTTGACGGCGATCTCCAGCTGTCGCACGTCACGCCGCGCGCCGGCCAGCTGTTCGGCCAACTTGCCCAGCTCGACCCGGGCGGCCGTGACGATTTCGCCCTCGGCCTCGACACGTTGCCGCAGCGAGCGGATGCCCTTCTCCAGCGCCTCAACCGCCTCGCGCCGCGCCTGCGAATCCTGCTCAAGCTGGTGGGCTTCGGTGGCGTGCGTGTCGCGCTTCTGCTGGCTTTCCTGAAGCTTGCGATGAATCTGCTCGACCTCGGCCGCCAGCGTCGGCTGCTCACGCTCGAGTTTTTCAATCTGGATGCCCAAGGCATCCAGACGCCCCGCCAGTTCCACCGCGGCCGTGTTCGCCTTGTACACCCCCTGGCGCAGCGACTCGGCGAGTTGTTCGTAGTGCGCCGCCTTGTCCGACAGGCGCATCAGTTCCTGCACATCCGCGGCGATGGCGTCGTCAAGCCCGGCGATCTGCTCCTGCAGAGCCGCCAGTTCGCTTCGCCGACTCACCAGGCCCGAGGCGCTTTCGAACGCCGGCCCGGCGACCACGCGGCCGTCGGCCTCCAGCACCGTGCCGTCACGCGCCACAAACCGGAACCCGGCCGGCAGGTGATGGCGCAACCGCCGGGCAGCCGCCAGGTCGTCCACCACCAGCGTCCGCCCCAGCCGATCCCACACCAGCGGCGCGAGAAACGCGGGATAACGCACCAGATCAATCAACCGCGGCAGCGACGCGGGCAGCTTCTTGTCGGCATGCAGCGGTAGTTTCGCCTGGTCGATCGGCAGGAACGTCACGCGACCGGCCAGGGCGCGAATGGCCTGCGAGCCCGCTTCGGCATCCGCCAGTTCGTCCAGACGATTGATCACCAGTGCCTGCTGATGCTCACCCAGCGCCGCGTCCACCAGCGGGGCGTATTCGATATCCGTTTCGATCAGGTCCGCCAGCATGCCGCGCACAAAGCAGAAGGTGCTTTCATGCTCGTCCCGCCGCGCCAGCACCGCCTTGACCGCGTCGGCCAGACCCTCCTGCCTCTGCTGCAGTTCGTCCAGCACCCCCCGACGCGACGCCAAGGCCGATCGTTTTTCCTTCGCCCCCGCCAGCCGGTCCGCCACCGCCTTGTGCTCGCCGTCGAGTTCCGCCGCCTGGGCGCGAATCTGCTGTAACTGGCCCTGCTGCTCCTGGGCGAGTGTCGTCGCCTCATCGTGGCGGGCGGCGGTTTGATCGCGCTGACTGAGCAGGTCTTCGAGTTCGCTGGCCACCTGCTCGGCCCGCACGCCCAGTTTGTCGCGCGTCGAGATCAGGCTGTCACGCTGGTTGTCCAACGCACTGATCTGGTTATGAAGCTGCGCCACCTGCCGCATCAGATTCACGATGCCGGCCTTTTCGTCTTCGAGGGCGCTGACCTTCTCATTCAGTTCGTGCTGGGCGCCGCGATGGCGTTGCTGGGCCGCCTGCAGGTGGGTTTCCGCCTCGGTCTGCCGCGATTCAAGCGCCCGCGCCGTCTGCGCCTGCCGGTCACGATCGTCCTGTAGCTGCGCTTCACGCTGCGTCAGACTGTCCAGCCGCTGGGTATCGCGGCCGATCTGCCGACGAAGGTCCTCCAGTGTCGACTCGGCGAACTGCCGCCGCTGATTCGCCTGGTCACGCTGAGCCGCGCCCGAGAGCTGGTCCTGCTCGACCTGGCGCAGTTCCACGCCCACCGCCTGCCGCTCGACCTGCGTGTCGGCCTGGCGCTGCTCGGTCTCGTTGAGCCTGCGCGACGCGGCCGCCCGATCGGCATCGGCCTGCTCGAATCGTTCAGCCAAGTCCCGCTGCTGGCGGGCCAGACGCTCATACTCGGCCATCGCATGCGTCAAGCGCAGCTCGCGCAGACGCTGGGCATACTCCTGGTACGCCCGGGCCCGGCCGGCCTGGATCTTCACCTGTCGCAGGCGACGCTGAATGTCGTCCACCCGCGCGCGACACAGGGCCAGGTTCTGTTCGCATCGCTCAAGTTTGCGCACCGCTTCCTTGCGGCGGGCCTTGAACCGGCTGATTCCCGCCGCCTCCTCGAAGATCTCCCGGCGCTGCGCCGGGTTCGACTGAAGCAGCACGTCCACCTTGCCCTGCTCGATCACCGAGTAGGCGTCGGTGCCGATGCCCGTGTCCATGAACAGCTCACGCACGTCGCGCAGGCGCATCCGCTTGCCGTTGATCACGTATTCGCTGGTGCCGTCGCGGTACAGCCGGCGCGTCACCGCCACCTGGTCAGTATCCAGCGGCAGCTTGCGGGCCGCCGCCGCCGGGGTGTCCGGGTCCGTCTCGATGGGATTGTCGAACGTGAGCGTGACGGTCGCGGCCCCGGAAGGTTTGCGCGTGGACGAACCGTTGAAGATCACGTCCATCATCGCCCCGCCGCGCAAGCTCTTGGCCGATTGCTCGCCCAACACCCACTTGATGGCGTCGACGACGTTGCTCTTGCCGCAGCCGTTGGGGCCGACGATGCCGACGATCGGCTCGTCGAAGCGAATCTCGGTCTTGTCCGCAAATGATTTGAAGCCGCTGAGCGTCAGCTTGGCTAGCCGCATGGGCATCGACCTCCCTGTCGATCTGGAGCCGTCCGGCTGCCCGAGGCCGCCCCCACGCGGACGCCTCGCAAACCGAACCCGGCCGGGCGACCTCCGTCGCCGCTCCTCCCCAGCCTCATAGGACATGTCGTCACAACGGTCGCCACTATATCAACAACGACGATAAATCGCCCCTCCCAGTACCGCCAGGGCCGTTGCGCCCCTCCGCATCGCCTCAATGCTCAGCGGCGGCTCGGCCGGGGGACGCGCCTCCGGACCCTTTCAGTCCCACGTGCCATCCGAAGGCGGCGCCCCGTCCGTCCCGCCAGTCTCCGACGGCGAAAGTTCCGGCCGCATCGGCTCGATCTGCTCAGCCTCCCGGGCCCGCGCCAACTGCTCGGCCAGCGGAGAACTCCTCACCGCCAGGCCCGCCCCCAGCCAGTGGGCTTCATCGAGTTGGTACAACGCCCTCGAAACGTCGCTGTACGACAGCCCCAGCCCCGCGTCCACAGCGCCCATCGCCTCGGTCGCGCTGAGCACCCGCACCAGTTGCGCCAACGTCGGCGGGGCCTTGAGTGTCCGAGCCTGGCCATTGCGCGGCTGATAGAACACGTCCATCGGCTGCTCCGATGACTGTGTGCGGATCATCAACCGGTTGTCCCACAGTTGGGCCGTCATCGGCATCGGCAGCCATGATTCACCCGCGAACACCGCCACCCGCGGCGCCGCGTCATGCCGCAGGTACACCAGCGGCCGCTGCTTGGCCGGCACCAGGTCAATGACGAACCGCGTCTGCTGGCCATCATGCACCACCAGACGCTGCACCACCGGGTCGCCCACCGCCACCAGCGTCTCGTAAGCCGTCAGACGCACCGACTGCTCCGCATCGTCCAGCCGCTGCACCAGCGCCCGCGTCACGCGGATGTTCTGCGACAGCGGCGCAAGGAGCCGTACTGCACGCCCCCGCACCGCCGCATCCTCGTGCTCGCACAACGCGATGAGCGGCTCGGCGGCTTTCTGATCTTCCAGCCGCGCCCCCGCCTCCAGTGCCGCCAGCTGCACCCGCGGGTTCCCCGACCCGTACAACTGCCTCAGCACCGGCAGAACCGTCTTGCCCAGCGCCTCCCACGCCATCGCCACATGCTCAGCCGTCGCCTCGTCGCCTTGTCGAGCCAGCACTTCCGCCAGCACCTGGGCTTGTCGCGGCTCGAAGTCCGCCGCCCGCTGCAGATACAGGTGCGTCATCATCTCCAGAAACCGTCGCGGATCGCTCGCGTACCGCCGGGGAATGTTGATCTGGATCGTCTGTTCGTTCTTGGCCACGGCCGTGTTGAAGAACCGTTGGTTGGCGTTTTCGTGAGGGAAACGCTGATTGATCTGATCGCTGATGAGCCGGGCCCGCTGCGCACTGGGCTGGTTGAGCACCAGCAGCAGCTCGCGCGGCTCGGTGACTTCACCACCGCCCACAATCACCGCCCGCCGATCCAGCTCAAGCCGGCTCTCAGCCGCGGTCGGCGCCTCGAACGGGTTGATGTACAGACTGCCCCGCGCCTGGGCCTGCTTGCGCGAAAACAGCATCCGCTGGTTCGCCCCGCCAACGGAAAGGTCCGTCGTCCACAACTGGCCGTCCGCCAGGCTCGTCGTCTGCGTCCCCGGCACCGCCCGTACCAGCACGTCAAACCGAGCTCCCGCGATCGCGCCCGGCGGAATCAGCCCGTCCACGCGCACCACGGCCGTGTCCTGGCTCGACAACAGCTCCTGTACGCTCATCTGCTGCGTGCCCAGCCGGTAGCTGCCCACACCACGCCGACGCATCTCGTTGGTCAGCCACGTGCTCATGAACGCCGGCACATCCGCCGACCCCGTGCCCTGCAGCCCGCTTACAAAACCCCAGCCGCTCACGGGCAACGGATCATGGCCCGCCACCCGCGTCATCGACCCCACCGTCCCATGCAGGTAGGTCGGTCCGGTGAACACCGTTGGCGGCGGCGCCGCCTGCGGGCCGATCACCTCCGACTTGTCACTGCAACCGACCAGCACGCCAGCCAGCGGCAGCGCGACGAACATCGCACGCACGAGCGATTCTCTCATGGGTCAACCTCGGGACAGGCGGGAATGGCCGGTGGCCGATTTCCGATCGCCGAGACACGCCCTTGGCATCGAAAACCGGCGATCGACGATCCGCAATTCTCACCCCCGCCCGTCCACGGGTCAAGGTTCGCCCACACCCCTGTAAACCCCGGCCTCGTCAACACCACGCCCGCTTGCGTCGTCACCGCTGCTAAACTACGTCACATGCACGTCGCCCGGCCGCATGTCGATGAGTCGCCAACCGATCCCGACATCGCCGCGGTTCTTTTCGACCGCGACACCATCGCCGCCCGCGTCAAGTCCCTGGCCCAGCGCATCGCCGACGACTGGCGGGCCTACACCGAAGCTGAACACCACGCGGCCGACCTCACCCTCGTGCCCATCCTCACCGGCAGCTTCATCTTCGTCGCCGATCTCATCCGCTGCCTGCCCATGAGGCTGCAGATACGCCTGCTGTCCATCAGCTCCTACCCCGGCCCCGCCACCACCAGCCGCGGCCCGCAGGTCCAGGCCGGCCTCGGCAACCTGCCCGCATCGCTCGAGGGGGCCCACCTCCTGCTCGTCGACGACATCCTCGACTCCGGCCGCACGCTCGCCATGGCCGTCGACCTGCTCCGCCAGCGCCGCCCCGCCAGTCTGCGCACCGCCGTCCTGCTCCGCAAGGACCGCCCCGAAGCCCGCGCCTTCCCCGTCGACTACGTCTGCTTCGATATCCCCGATGTCTTCGTCGCCGGCTACGGCCTGGACTACAACGACTACTACCGTAACCTGCCCGATATCGTCACGCTGCGACCCGAAGTGTTCAGCCCCTCCGCCCCGCACGAGAACGCCCCATGCTGAACACCCTCACCCACCATGCACCCTCGCCTTCCCCAAGCCGGCCCCTTCATGGCCGGACCGTGAAGGACTGGCGCGCCGACAACCCAAGCCCCACCGCCTCGCCCCATGCGCGTCCCGACTCCGCCTCCATCCACCACGCCGAGCCGGCCGGCTCAGCCGAACTCAACGGCGACGCCCGACTGGCCGCCATGCTCCCCGCCCAACTGCTTCAGGGCGGCGAGATCGTCATCCTTCTGCTCAAACCCAGCCTCTGGTACATCATCCTCGCCGCGGCCGGACACCTGGCGGCCATCGCCATCGCCGCCTTCGCCGCCGCCTGGCTCGCACGCATGGGTCTGCTCAACGTCACCACCCGCGACATCACCGCCGTCGCCCTCTTCATCGCCGCCGTCCGGCTGCTGTGGCAACTGCTCGAATGGCTCAGCCGCGTCTATGTCCTCACCGACCGCCGCATCGTCCGCGTCCAGGGCGTCGTTCGCGTGCAGGTCTTCGAGTGCCCGCTCAAGAAAATCCAGCACACCGACGCCGTCTTCAGCCTTCGCGAGCGTCTCTTCGGCCTGGGCACGCTCATCTTCTCCACCGCCGGCACCGCCGTCCCCGAAGCCGCCTGGGTCATGCTCGCCCATCCCCTCGACGTGCATCAGAAAGTCGTCACCGCCATCAACCGCTACCGCTGATCTGAGCATCCGGTGTCAGGGTCGCCCTGGCCAGGCCCCACCAATGCCCCGGCTTCAACGCAAGCACCTGGACGCCGATGCCCGAGGATTCTTCATCATTCCTCTGGCCCGGGCGTGCTTGTCGCGGCTCCAGCCGCCAGCGTTTGCACGAAGCAGGCCCGCTGCTGTTTCCGTCCGTTTCTGCCCCGCGAAAGCCCGTAACAGTGCCCCTATGCCAGCTTCCAATGCCGGGTCTGCGAGCGGTGGGCCAGGGCCATGACGTGCGGCATCGCACCGTAGGCAAGAAAGCTGCACACATGGGCGGGCTGGTCGGCAAACATTTTTTCGAAGAACGGCCGACCCTCGCGCGGATGCTGGAGGATCGCCAGGATCACCGCCGCGACGTCCTCGGGCTCCAGCCACTGCCGGTCGCGGTAGTCAATGCCCAGCGGCTCCCAGAACGGCGTCTTGATCCCGCCGGGCATCAGCACATGCGTGAAGAAGCCCGGCTCGACGCCCTTGTCCGCAAGCCTTTTGTCCGCCTCGTCGAACTCGCTGCGCAAGTGGTGGGTGAACTTGACCATGGCGGCCTTGGCCGTGCCGTAGACAATCTCGTTCGCGTGCGTCCAGTGGGCGGCCACGGAGGCGACATTGACCACGTGGCCCCGGCCGCGCTGCGCCATCACGCGGTAGCACGCCCGCGTGCAGTAGATCGGGCCGTAGACATGGGCCCGCAGCATCGCGTCAATCGCCTGATCCGTGCAGTCAAGCAGCCGTCCCCCGCCCCCACCGCCGGCGTTGTTGACCAGCACGTCCACGCCGCCGAAGCGCTCCGCGACCGTCAGCGTCATCGCCTCCACCGCGGCCGCATCACCCACATCGGCCGGACAGCTCAGCGCCGCGCCGCCCGCTTGGGTGATCTCAGCGGCGGCCGCGTCGCACCTCTGTGCCCGCCGGCCCACGAGGGCCACGTTCATGCCGTGTCGCGCCAGGAGCCTGGCCGTCGCCAGCCCCACGCCGCTACCCGCCCCAGTCACGATGGCGGTGCGGCCCGCAAAGGATTCATTTGCGGCTGAAGTCATGATGAACTCCTTTCGTCTGACAGCCATCAACGTAACCGGTTGCCCAAACCCCCGCCCACCACGCCCTCGCCGCGCCGCCCTTGAACACGCAGGCTGACTCGGTCGATCATCGGTGCCATTAAAGATAGGCACCGTCTCTCTTCGCAAGCATCACCACGGCGGCCGCTTGCACTCGCCCGCCCGGATGGGCGCGTTATGTCCTGCCATGCATGAGGCAGCGGCAGCGCAAGCCGTTAATTTCTCTTGACACTGCCGTGGCGCCGTGAGATATTTGTATATGCATCTTTTGACGCGGATGCTCGTCAGGTGCATCGCCGGAGGACCTGTAGCGGACGCGGTCTTGAACCCGTCGCCTCGACGGGATCGATCGCTGAAGCACCTTGCGGGCTGTCCGCCCGGGAACGCGGAGATGACGGGGTGACGGAGGCCGTTTCCAGCAAGGGGGATACTGGATCAATGGGCATGGCGGCACCATCGGGCGGAGGTCTGGTGAATAAAGCTACTTCCTTGTGGAAGCGGCCGTTCGGCAAAACCTTCTTTGGGGGACGACACATGAAAGCGTTTCTGGGTGGTCTAGGTTTGGCGCTGGTGATCGCCATGCCCGCGATGGCGTACACCTTCGTGCCCACGACGGTTCAGGACATTCCGGCGACGTACAACACGCGCCTGGGACGCCCGGCTGTCGACGGCGACTGGATTATGGCCGCGGGCGTCGCCGCCGGCGGTGTCCAGTCACAGCTCTTCAACGTGTCCACGCAGGTGCTCACGCCGTTCGGCGCCGGCACCGTCGCGGACAACCCGCGCGTCGACTGGGCGGTGAATCCCAGCGGCTTCGCGCAGAACAACATGATCGGCGTGGCGGGCGACTGGGTGGCGGCGGGCGGCGCGCATGACAGCTCGTCGCTGACCAACAAGGCCTGGTTCTACAACACGGCCACCGCCACGACCTACCGTACGGGCGGCGTGTCGGACAATGAGCACTTCTTCGATATCGATGCGGCCGGCAACGCCATCTGGCTGCACTGGAACAACAACGGCACTTACGACGTGAAATGGCAGAACCTGGTGTCGAACGCCGCCGGCCCGGCCGTGACCGCGTTCACGACTCCCAACGACAACAGCAGCATCAACGCCAACCTCGCCGACGGCGGCAGCGGCCGCATCGCCTGGAGCGGCACCACCGCCGACAAGAAGCACTATGTCTTCGACCTGGGTACCTCGACCAACTACGAGGTTTATTCGAACCCGGCGGCCGGCAACGTCGTGCGGGCCCGCATCAGCGACGACGGCAACTGGATGGTCTGGAACGAACGTTCCGCCGCCACCCAGGGCAGCAGCAACAAGTCCGACATCGTACTGCTCAACGTGTCCGATCTGAATAACCCCGTGTCCTACAACCTGACCAATGACGTAGCGTTCCTCCGCGAAGATCCGAATATCGAAGTCGTCGACGCGGACACGGCCGTCATCGTCTGGGGCCAGCGTGAGAGCGCCCAGGTCGCAGGCAACTACGAGATCTACGCGGCCGTCGTCTCGGGCCTGCTGACCTCGCCCGTGATGTCCACCCCGTTCCTGATCGCTTCGGAAGCGGGTGTGGACCTGCGCTTTCCGGACATGGATGGCAACCTGATCGCATGGGCGCGCAATCCCGGCGCGACCGGCGCGATGACGCAGTACATGATCATCCCCGAGCCCGCGAGCCTCGGCCTGCTGGCTCTGGGCAGCCTCGCCCTCGTGCGGTGCCGCCGTTAACCGGGATGTGTCATCTTCGCCGCTTGGCGCACAGTCAAGCTTTTCTTCCTCCCACGGCAGCGCCTTGCGGCGCTGCCGTGCTTGTTTGAAGGGGGCCATTGCGAAACGCACCACCCAAAAGAAAACCGCTGCCTGGAAGGCAGCGGCGATTGGGTCTGTGCAGTGAACGATCCGCGACGGCGATCAAGCCCTGTCACGGGCTCAAGCCGGCATACGCGTCAGTTCATGTCAGGTCATCGGCCAGTTCGCTGATCGCCAGGTCGAGCTTGTCCTCGGTTTCGTACGTGCCGGCTTCGATCTCGGCCTTGACGCGGGCGACCAGGTCGCTGCGCACCTCGGGCAGCTCATCGAGACGGCTCAGCAGGCGGGCGGCGACGGAGAACTGCGCCTGGTCGCTGCCTCTGGCCTGACCCGCGGCGCCGTTCGCCGGCGTCTGGCGCGCCGTACCAGCGTTGTAGGCCGGCAGGCTCGAACGGGAGACGGAAGAAATCTCATTCATCGTGACGCTCCTGGGAGAATGCTACGTCTCCAATTCACTCCGGGCCATCGCTGCCGGCCGAGTCCGCTTGCGGTTACACCTTCACCATCAGTATCGGTCGCGGTCAGCTTCCCGGATGAATTCCCTAACGTATTCCTATCGGAATGGCTGGCTGGTTACGCCCGCGTCGTTATTCTCGGACGTGTGCGTGGCCCAGCCGAGGCACGATCCGGATGCGTCCCTGCGTTCACGGCCGGCGTCCTTTGCCGACCACCACGTTCCATCGTCTCTCCCAGCACTGGCGAGGCCACCGGGTCTGTCACGGCACCCGCGTCGCCTGTCCGCATGTTTTATCGCCAAGGCAACGCTGAAAGCTTGAAGGATTCGCAGTCAAAGTGTCAACTGCGCAAGCATTGCATTAAAAAACATTTATGTTTCGGACTGACCCCGTGAGTCCGGTAAACATCCTGCCCTTGGCGCTGTGGGGCGCGGCCTGGAAGGCCGATAACGTGAACAGTGTTTCAACCGCCAGCTCAAGGCACGCGTCGAGCCCGATCGATCGCCGACGCCACCGCGACGGCCTGCACATTGTCACGCACGTCATGCACCCGGACCATCGCCGCCCCCGCCTGCGCCGCCAGCACGCTGACCGCGCACGTACCGCCCAGACGCCCGGACGCATCCACCGCCCCGGCCGCCAACTGACCGATCATCGCCTTGCGGCTGGCTCCGACCAGAACCGGATACCCCGTCTCCACCAGCCGCCCCAGGTGCGCCAGCAAAGCCAGGTTGTGCTCCAGTGTCTTGCCAAAACCGATGCCCGGATCGATGACGATCTGCGACCGCGGCACGCCGGCCGCCTCGGCTGCGGCCGCGCGGGCCAGGAGAAACGCACGCACTTCGCCGACGACGTCGTCGTAGTGCGGGTTCGCCTGCATCGTGGCGGGCTGACCCAGCATGTGCATCAGGATCAATGGCGCGCCGCGATCGGCCGCAAGGCGGAAGATCACGCCATCCGACTCTCGACCGGCGGAAACATCGTTGAGGATCGCGGCCCCGGCGTCCAGAGCCGCACGCCCCACGGCCGGCTGCGTCGTGTCGATACTGATCGCCGCTTCGTCGAAGCCGGCCGCATCCAGCGCCGCACGCAGTCTCGTAATCACGGGCGCCGCGCGGGCGATCTGCTCGTCGGCCGTTACCCGCTGCGCCCCCGGCCGCGTGGACTCACCGCCCACGTCAATCACGGCCGCCCCCTCGCGCGCCATCGCCAACCCATGTTCGACCGCCGCATCGACGCCGCCAAACCGCCCACCGTCGGAAAAGCTGTCCGGCGTCACGTTCAGAACGCCCATGATGAGCGGGCCGGTGCGTGCGGCGGCCGGCATGGCCGGCAGCACACGACCACCGGGAAGTGAAAGCTTCATTCCTTCAGTGTATCGATGCGCCGCCGGCCGCATCGGGTTTGGTTCACGTCCGGATCGCGCAGCCTTCATCCGCCGAGTATGTAGGTCTGAATCGCCCAGGCCACGCCGTCTTCGTCGCTGCTGGGGCCTACGACGTCGGCCGCCTCCAGCACCGACTCATAGGCCGTGCCGATCCCCACGCCCAGGCCGGCCCAGCGCAGCATGCCCACGTCGTTGGGCGCGTCGCCGATGGCCATCACCTGCCGCCGCTCGATACCCATCGACCGGGCCAGGCTCGCCAGGGCCCGCGACTTGTCGGCATGCGGGTGCACGAGCTGGATCGCACTGCGATCGGTGATGCCCACAGCCGCCCGGCCGCCGAAACGGTGGGCCAGCATCTGCGCCACCTCGGCGCGATGCCGTGACCCGACGCCCAGCAACAGCCGCGTCACCGGGCGGGCGAACAGCTCCGCGTCGCTGACCATGTCCACTCGCTCGACATCACCGCCCGCATCGTCCGCCGACACGGCCGCCGGCCGGGGCGGCGGCATCCGGCCGGGCACATGCAGACAATACCGGTCGAACATCTCGGCCCCGACCGACAGGCGCGAAGACTGGGCCCCCGCAAGCTCGACAATCTGACGCACCAGCCCTGGCGCCAAGGCGCGGTGCTTGAGCCATTGACCGGTCAGCGGGTGGTGGATGGCCGCCCCGTTGTAGCTGACCAGCGGCGTGTCCAACCCCAGCGCGTGGTAAAGCTCCCGCATGCCCCGTGGCGGCCGGGCCGACGCGAGCACCACCTGCACGCCGCGCGCCCGCGCCGCATTGACCGCCGCGACGGTCGCCGGACGCAGACGACCGCCGCTGTCCAGCAGGGTGCCGTCGATGTCAATGGCCACCAGCCGATAGCGGCAGGGACGCACCGCCGCGTCCGCAAGACCGCGAGGACGACGCAAAATGGGAATGTGCGTGATGGAGAACAAGACAGCCCGGCCCTTTCACAGCCAATCCGTGGCGCCCGGTTCGCTACGCGCACCCAGCCGCTGCGAAGAACCGGACCACGCCTTCATCGGCCTTCAGACCGTCCCTGACCAGACCAGGTGGCGTGTAACCCATTGCGGACCTTGCCCACCTGAGGCCTGATCGATCCAGACCCACCAGAGCGCAGCTCCCCTGTCTCCAGGCACGCCGCGAATCCGTGCCCCACCCTGCCGTCCCAGGCCGCCCGGGTGATATAGGATGGTCACGAGCTGCTTCGATACGCACCGGAACCCTGATGATGTCTGTCACCGCCTACGCCCCCGCCACCCATCGCTGCCCGCCGCACGACGCCAATCGCCTGGGTCTCGACTACCAGACCGAGGCCGCCCGCCTGCCTTACGACCCCGCCATCGCCCCGCTCATCGACTGCCACACCCACATCCGCAACCTCGAAGCCGCGCGCCTGTTCTTCGCGGTGGCCGACTGGTTCGGCGTCGACCAGGTCTGGTCGATGACGCAGCTTGAAGAGATCGACGCTATCCGGGCTGTCTATGGCGACCGCATCCATTTCATTGCCGTGCCCAACTACTACAGCGACGACTGGGAACATGTCATGGGCGACGATTTCCTTCGTCGCATCGAGGGGTTCGCCGCCAAAGGCGTGAAGGTGTGCAAGTTCTGGGCGGCCCCGCGCGGACTGGACCGCCACCCGCACATGCGCCTCGACGCCGCGCCCAAACGGCAGGCCATGAAACTCGCCCACGAACTGGGCATGACGCTGATGGTCCATGTGGCCGACCCCGACGTCTGGTTCGCCCACAAATACACGGACGTCCAGAAGTACGGCTCAAAGCGCGAACAGTACGATCAGCTGGCCCGGGCCATCGATGCATTCCCCGACGCCACCTGGTGGGCCGCCCACCTGGCCGGCAGCCCCGAAGACCTGGACTTCCTGCAGAAGCTGCTCGACCAGTTCCCACAACTGGTCGTCGACACCTCCGCCACGAAATGGATGGTCCGCGAATTGAGCCGTCACCCGGCCCGCATGGCCGACTTCTGTCGCGCCAATACCGGCCGCATCATGTTCGGCACCGACATCGTCGCCGATCCGGCCGACATGTCCGCCGACTTGCTCGCCAGCCGGTACTGGGCTCTGCGCGTGCTTTTCGAGACCGACTACGACGGCCCCAGCCCGATCGTTGACCCTGACCTGCGTATGGCCGATCCGTCGCTTGCCGAGCACAGCACGGCCCATCTGCGCGGGGCCGGCCTCGATTCGGATACACTTCGCGATGTCTACCACGACGCCGCGGTCAGGAACCTTGATCGATAAATGGACGACGGACCCGCGCGGCCAGACGCCTGCCGTCCATCATTCGGCCGCCCTGGAGTGACCGATGCCCCCAGCCGCTTGCGCCTTCGCGCCGCCTCCACTGACACTTGCCGCCGTGGCATTTGAGACGTCCCAGGTCACGGTGCTTCTCCTGGCCCTGGCCGTCCTGCTGGGGTTGGCCCGTCTGCTGGGCGAGTGGTCGCGTCAACTTTCGCTGCCGCCGATCATCGGCGAGATTCTCGCCGGCGTCTGCCTCGGGCCCACGATGCTGGGCGCCCTGGCCCCGGATCTCTACGCCGCGCTCTTCCCCGCGGCCGGCCCCGTCGGCTACGCCCTCGAGGCCATGTTCATCCTCGCCGCCGCCCTTCTGCTGCTGGTCGCCGGGCTCGAGGTGGAGCTGTCCATGGTCTGGAAGCAGGGCAAAAGCGCCCTGATCGTCGGCGGCGTGAGCCTGGTCGTGCCCCTGCTCATCGGCGTGGGCATGGCCTGGATGCTGCCCGCCTGGTTCGGCATGAGCCCGGATGAACTGGGCGACAAACGTCTGGTCTTCGCCTTGTTCATCGGCATCGCCCTGTCCATCACCGCCTTGCCGGTCATCGCCCGCATCCTCATGGACCTGAACCTGGCCAAGAGCGATGTCGGCGTGATCGTCATCTCCGCGGCCATGCTCAACGACCTGATCGGCTGGATGGGCTTCGCGCTGGTGCTGGCGATGATGCACACCGGCGGATCCTCCCCCGGCGCCCAGGACGCCGCCGCAGCCACCGCATCGAGTTCCGCCGCCGCCGACGTCGGGATGACCGTCCTGCTCACGCTCCTGTTCGTGGGCGGCATGCTCACCCTCGGCCGCGTCGTCTTCCACCGCGTCCTGCCCTACCTTCAGGCCCACTGGTCCTGGCCGGGCGGCGTCCTCGGCTTCGTCATGACCGTGGCCCTCGCGGGCGCCGCCTTCACCGAGCACATCGGCATCCACTCGATCTTCGGCGCGTTTATCGCCGGCGTCGCGCTGGGCGATTGCCGGCATCTGCGCCACCAGACCCGTCAGACCATCGAACAGTTCATCACCAACGTCTTCGCGCCCTTGTTCTTCGTGTCCATCGGCCTGCGGGTCAACTTCGTGCAGGCCTTCGACCTGAAGACGACGCTGATCGTGCTTGTGGTGGCGATCATCGGCAAAGTGGCCGCCGGCTACTGGGGAGCCCGACTCTCGGGCCTGAGCCCGCGGCAGGGCGGGGCCATCGGCTTCGCCATGTGCGCACGCGGTGCGATGGAAGTGATTCTCGGCCAGCTCGCCCTGCAAACCGGCCTGATCAGCGAACGAACCTTCGTGGCCATCGTCATCATGGCCCTGGTCACCAGCCTCATGTCCGGCCCGGCCATCCAGTGGTTGCTGGCGTGCAAGGCCAGACGCCGCCTCTCGGACCTGCTCACCGAACGACATTACCTCCCACGTCTTGACGCCCGAAACGCCCGACAGGCCATCGAACAACTCGCCCGCCGCGCCGCCGAGGTCACCGGCCTGCCATACGACGCCATCGTCGAACCCGTCTGGCGGCGCGAGCAGGTCATGCGTACCGGCCTGCCCCACGGCCTGGCCATTCCGCACGCCGCGATCCAAGGCCTGCCCAAACCGCAGATCTTCATCGGACGCGATTTCGAGGGCATCGACTTCGACGCCACCGACGGCAGCCGGGCCCAGATCATCTGCCTGCTGCTCTCACCCAGAGATCAACCGGATACCCAGGTGGAAATGATGGCCATGGTCGCCGCGGCCTTTGGCCACGCCGAACCACGCAACCTCGCGCTCGAGGCCCAGAACTTCACCGAGTTGCTCGCCGCCATCAACTATGCCCCTGAAAACCGGGAAAACACCGCGGATGGCAAACCGTGAGCGACGGACAGGCGATCCCGGTCCACGGCGACCGACCCGTGCCGGATCGCGCTGCCACGTGACGGCGGCAGGGCCCCTCGGCCATCCGGATCGGCGACGACGAAGATTTGGCCATGCCCGACAATCAGACCAGATCACGGACCACTCGCTGGCCATACGCCGTCCTGGCCTATCTGCTGCTCGCCTTGGCGCTGGTGGGCGTGGCGCTGCCCGGTCTGCCGACGTTCCCGTTTCTGCTGCTCGCGGCCTGGGCGGCCAGCCGCGGATCCCGACGGCTGCACGGTTGGCTTTACCAGCACCCACGCTTCGGGCCCGACCTGACGCGCTGGCGCGAGCAGCGCGCCATCTCCGCCCGCGCCAAAGTCACGGCCATCGGCCTGCTGGCGCTCAGTTGGCTGGTCATGTGGTGGCGCGTGCGCGACGGCCGCGTGCTCGTCCCCCTCACCCTGCTTTTCACCGCCGTCGCACTGTTCCTGCTCACCCGACCCGAACCCACCGACCCGGGCATCGCCAAGTCCGAAGCCAACCCGTAGGCCGCGGCGGCCGGCGATGAATCCTTCGTGCGCTCATCACGCCCAGTCGGGCATACCCGGCGCGGGCGCGGCCCAGGCGAAGCGCTGGGCTTCCACGGGATCCAGCGATGGATTGCGGTACTCGACGCCCATGTAGCGCGTGAGCGTCTCGAACACGTGGGTGTTGCGCCGCAGGCCGGCGAACGCCTCGGCGCCGGGGCCGAAGGCCGTCAGCAGCGTCCAGTCGGCCGTGTGCGTCGTGCCGGTCCAGCCTACGCCCGTGAAGTTGGCTGTCGCCGCGCCCAGCGCGCCCCAGTAGTTGTTCAACTGCCCGTTGAGGTTGCCATACCCGCGGCCGGCGACGCCCTCAGCCGCGGCTTCGGCCGCTTGCGGCGCAAGCTCGCAACC
The DNA here is from genome assembly GCA_964502445.1 of uncultured Phycisphaeraceae bacterium. GTDB lineage: Bacteria > Planctomycetota > Phycisphaerae > Phycisphaerales > Phycisphaeraceae > CAZCWM01. The sequence goes on from CAZCWM010000010.1 coordinate 90,936, forward strand.
CGTCGCCTCACGCACGATTTCAATCACCGCGTCGATGGGCGGCCGGGGCAGGCCCTTGGCGGCCTCGTAGAGTGACGGCAGCAGGCTTTCATACGATCGTCGTGCCTGCAGCACATTCTCGAAGCGGGCGTTGGAGTCGCGGTATGAACCGCCCATGCCGTTAAGCCCGGGATTGGAATTGCCGTGATCGCTGGTGACGACCACGAGCGTATCCTCGCGGTCCTGCGCGAACTGCCGCACCACGCCGATGGCGTCGTCGAACGCCAACTGGTCCCAGAGGATCGCTCCGGTATCGTTGGCGTGGGCGGCATGGTCGATGCGCGCCCCTTCAACCTGGAGGATGAAGCCGCCATCGCCCTGCGCAAGGCTGGCCAGGGCCAGTTGCGTCATTTCCGCCAGCGTCGGCGTCTTCTGGTCCAAGGCCGAATCGTACCGCGTGTCGATGGTGTAGGGCACGTGTCCACCCGCGAACGTGCCGAGGATTTTCGCCGGGGCCTGCGCCCCCAGAGCCTGACGCAGTTCGCGGCGGTCATTCAGGATCGCATACCCACGCTGGCGGAACTCGCCGACCAGGTCGCGCTGGTCCTTGCGGATCGCGGGATTCACGTGCTGACGGCCGCCGCCGAGGGCCACGTCCACGCGGTCGGGATACTGCTCGGCAATCTGATCTTCCTTGTCGCGGTGGTCGATCGCGGCCGCGAAGCCGGCGGGCGTCGCGTGCGTGATGCGGGCGGTCGTGACCAGTCCCGTGCGCTTGCCCGCCTGTTTGGCCAGGACGTACAGCGGCGTCATGGCTGTGCCGTCGGGCAGCGTGTTCAGTGCACCGTTGAACACGCGGCTGCCGCTGCCCCAGGAGCTGGAGGCCGCCGCCGAATCGGTCACCAGCGAGTTGAGCGACGCCATGTCCAGATGCCCATGCACGAGTTGCGGGTCCTCGGCGAGCTGCCGCCAGTGCGACGACGCCTGCCGCGCCGCCAGGGCGGCCGTCGCCGACTTGCCCTCACGCACCATCTGCTTGAACGGCTCGGCGAGCGAAGGCACGCCCATGCTCATGCCGTCGCTGACCATGAAGATAATGTTCCGCGGCGCTTCCCCGCCGGCGCGGTGCGATGGGCCGGTCGCGGCGGGGCGCGTGGCGCATCCCGGGATGCCGGCCCCGACGGCCGCGGCCGCTCCGAGCTTGATCGCCTCACGCCGAGAGATGCCGATCCGCTTCGAGTCGCCCTTCATCGTCACAGCCTCCCGTGCGAGATTCCACACATCTTGTCGCCAGCGGATTTTACGTAACCCGCAATCGCCATCACCAGTCCCCCGCACTCTGCCACGAGCCGCGACCGTCGGGAAGCGGCCCCTTGGAACAAGGGTACGCAACCACTCGCTCAAGCTCACGGCTTGTGGCGGGTATGCGTAGCCGGGCTGCCGCTCATTTGAGCTTTTTCGCCGCCGCCAGCACCGGCGCGTAGTCCGGCTCCTGAGCGATCTCCGGCACAAGCTGCACATACTGCACCGTCCCGGCCTTGTCGATCACCATCACCGACCGCGCCAGTAGCCGCAGTTCCTTGATCTCCAGCCCGTACGCCGGACCGAACGTCCGGTCCCGGTAGTCTGAGAGTGTTTCGACTTTGTCGACCCCCGCCGCCCCGCACCAGCGCTTCTGGGCGAAAGGAAGATCGCGGCTCACCGTCAGCACCACCGCGCCGCCCAGGGCGCCGGCCTCTTCATTGAACGTGCGCGTCTGTTTGTCGCAGATGCCCGTGTCCAGCGACGGCACCACCGACAGGACAACCACCTTGCCCGCGTAGTCGGCCAGCGTCTTCTCCGACAGATCGTTGGCCACCAGCTTGAAGTTCGGCGCCTTCTGCCCCACCTTCACCGCGTCGCCGACCAGCGTCATCGGCTTGCCCTTGAAGGTAATCGCTCCACTGCGTTCGCTCATCGTCTTGGTCTCCTTGAAAAGCGGACCCGATTCTAGGCCGTCAGCGGCCACAGACAAGCGGCGGGGTCTGATCCGTCGCGCCACGCCCGCCCATCGCCCGACACCGCGCTCTTCAAAGCTCCGCCAGGGCGACGCGCCTCCCGGACCGCCCGGATCGAACCGCCGCATGCTCCAGCTCCATCACCGCCAGGCCATCGGCCCCGTCGGTGGGCACGGCCCGCCCGGCCGCCAGGGCGTCGAGAAACGCATGCAGCGACGTGACGAACGAATCGTCCAGCGTGCGCGGGCCGTCCAGCGGACCGGGCCAGTTCACGTTCGACGAAGTCTCCACCCGACCCACGAGGTCGCCGACGGTGATTCGTCGCACATCCACCGTCCCTTTGGTCCCCACCAGACGCAGATCGATGAGGCTGAACGCGAACGGCTGGTGCCCGCTGCTGGTGATGCTCGCCACCGCCCCGCCGGCGAACTCGATGCTCCCCGTCGCCAGTTTCCGGGGAATGTAGAGCAGCTCCGTGTCGTCGGGCCAGAAATCCACCGCCTGTTTTGGATCGTCGGTGACCAGGCCTCGCATCGCGATCTCCTGCCCAAGCAGGAAACGCGACAGGTCCAGCACATGGTGCCAGCAGAAGCGGTTGACCGTGGCGACCAGGGCCATCGCCTCGCCGAGGCTGCCATCGTCGAGCATCTGCCGCAGCCGCCGAAACACGCCGAAGTGGCGGTAGTTGTAGTTGACCCCGAGCACGCGGCCCGCTTCGGCCGCGGCCTGCGTCATGCGTCGTCCCTCGGCGCGGGTGCCGGCCATGATCTTCTCGCAGAACACGTGGCACCCGGACCGCAACGCGGCCACGACCGGCTCGGCGTGGTGCGTCTCCCGCGTAGCCACCGACACCACCTGCGGACGCACCTCGCGCAGCATCGCGTGCAGGTCCGTGTACGCCTTGACGCCATGCGCCTTGGCCGCCGCCTCGGCCCGGACGACGTCGAGATCGCACACCGCCGCGAGCTGCGTGTGCTCACTGGTCGCGTACCCCCGCGCGTGGTGCATCCCCGCGCCGCCGCAGCCGATCACCGCCGCTGTCATCGTCATCGCTGCCGCTCCGTTTCCGCGATCATCGCTTCAATCCGCCGCCGCAGCGCCGTCGTGCAGGCCGGCGCATCCACGGCGCCCATGCCCTCGATGTACTCGAGCGAAAGCGGACCCGCGTACCGCTGCTGGACCAGTCGCCGCACCAGCCCGGCCAGGTCCACCTCGCCCGTACCCGGCTCGACCTGCACATGTTCGCGATCCGGACCCGAGTCGCGCAGATGCACATGGGCCGCGTGCGGCAGCAGGTCGACCCAGCGATCGCTGCGCACGTTGCCGAAGACGTAGTGGCTGTGGTCCAGCGTCAACCGCATATCGGGCACAAGTTCAACGAGCCGCAGCACCGCGGCCGGGTCTTCCATCACGGTTTTGGTGTGCGTCTCGAAAGCCGGAATCAGACCTGCCTGCTCCACCTGCTGCTTCATGGTCCGCAGGAGTTTGACCGCGTCGTCCATCGGCGTCGCGGACGAGGGCGGTTGAAGCGTGAGCACGCGCACACCCAGACCCTTGGCCAGGGCACAGACAGCCGCAAGCCGCGAAGCTCGTTCCTGCTCGCTGGCATCTCCCAGTCCCACGTTCAGCGCGTTGACCTTCAGCCCCGCGGCCTGCACCGCGCCACGCACCCGCGCGATGACCGCCGCCGCGTCCGCCGCGAGCTCCGAGGGATTCACATGCGCCCAGCGTTCGAACACGGCCAGGTCCACGTGGCCAAAGCCCAGCGCCGCCACCCGCTTCAAGGCCTCGTCCAGCGGCGATCTGGCGAACGTCAGCGAACTGCACGCGATCTGTGATAGCGCCACGCCCGTGCCCTTTAGCGTCCACGGCGGCCGACGGCGATGTCAGTCGCGTGGGACATGACTTGCGATAGAGCGCGGCAGCTTAGCCTCATCAGCCACGGCGGCAACCGCGTGCTTCGACACGCGGCCTGCGCTGACTGTCCGCGAGGCGGGGCTTCGCAAGCTTTCGCGTCACCAAACACCTTCAAGCCCGTATCATCATGGTCTTCGGACATCGTCGGCCGCAGAGCGGTCCCGCTTGGCGCGACCTTGAGGCCGACCTAACATTGGGTCGCGGGGAACGTCGGCTGGCAGAGGCCGGTGCGCATATCATTGACATGATTCAGGCCCATGGGACGCCTACCCCGGGCTCACGACGTCGCAGCGAGGAGTCAAACCATGACCACGTCCACTGAAACGCCCCTGTTGCATGGCAAGACCTACGAAAGCGTCGTCGACACGGTCTTCAACACCCCGCTGGTCAAGCTCCAGCGCGTCGCTCCCAAGGGCGCCAACGTGCTGGTCAAGTGCGAATACTTCAACCCGATGGCCAGCGTCAAGGACCGCATCGGCAAAGCCATGATCGAGGTGGCCGAACAGTCCGGCTCGATCAACAGGCACACGCACATCATCGAGCCCACCAGCGGCAACACCGGCATCGCCCTGGCCTTCGTCTGCGCCGCTCGCGGCTACAAGCTCACGCTCACCATGCCCGAGTCGATGAGTGTCGAGCGCCGGGCCCTGCTGCGCGGCCTGGGGGCCGACCTCGTGCTCACCGCGGCGTCCGACGGCATGAAGGGCGCCATCGCCAAGGCCGCCGAACTCGTCGCCACCACCGAAAACGCCTGGATGCCCCAGCAGTTCGAGAACCCCGCCAACCCCGACATCCACGAAGCAACCACCGGCCCGGAGATCTGGGCCGACACCGACGGCAAGGTCGACCTGATCGTCACCGGCGTGGGTACCGGCGGCACCATCACCGGCGTCACCCGCTTCATCAAATCCAGGAAGCCCGAGTTTCAGGCCATCGCCGTCGAGCCGCAGGACTCGCCCGTCATCGCCGGCGGCAAGCCCGGCCCCCACAAGATCCAGGGCATCGGCGCTGGCTTCATCCCCAAGAATCTCGACACGTCGCTGCTGGCTGGCACCGAGGCCGTCAGCAACGACGACGCCTTCGAATGGGCCAAACGCGTCGCCAGAGAAGAGGGCATCTTCGGCGGCATCAGCACCGGCGCCAACATCTGCGCCGCCTGCCGCGTCGCCGCACGACCCGAAAACAAGGGCAAGACCATCGTCACCGTCGCCTGCAGCTTCGGCGAACGCTATCTCAGCACGCCGATGTTCCAGGGTCTGATGAGTTGACGGCGGCTCAACGCGTAGCGGACGAGACGGCCCTCCGATGCTTTCCATGCACGCCCGTCGCCGTGGAGCCTTTCGGCCATGACCGCGACGCTCGACATCCCGATCCCGCAGGATGAAGACGTCCGCGTCGCCGACCTCGTCCAGCTTGGCGCGCTTCTCACCGAACCCGATGCCGTCCTCGACAGCCTCGCCCACGAACTGGCCCGGGTCTTCGACGTGCCGGCCACCGCCATCTCTTTTATCGACCACGACACCCAGCACTACAAAGCCGCCGTCGGCATCCCTGAGCCCTTCAGCAGCTCGCGCGTCGAGCCACGCGACCAGTCCATCTGCAGCTTCGTCGTCGGCAATAACGACATGCTGGTCGTCGAGGATCTGACGACCGATCAACGGTTCTGCGATTGCGCCGCCGTGACCGACTTCGGCCTGCGCTTCTATGCCGGCGCGCCCCTGCGGGCTGATACCGGCCGGGCCATCGGCTCGTTGTGCATCCTCGACACCAAGCCGCGCTCCATCAGCGATCGTGAACGCGAACTGCTGCGCATGGTGGCCGAGGGCGTCATGTCACAGGTCAAGCTCCAGGTGGCCTCGCGCAAAGTCTTCGAATACACCTCACGCATCGAGGCCGACCTGCGCCGGGCCGTCCGCGTCCAGCGATTTCTCCTGCCCCCCGCCCGCATCGAACAATCCGGCTGGATCATCCGCCATCTCTACCGGCCCATGACCCACCTCGGCGGCGATTTTCTGGACGTGATCGCTCGACCCGACGGCCGCCTGGCGCTGCTCGTGGCCGACGTCACCGGCCACGGCACCGACGCCGCCCTCACCGCCGCCATGATCAAGACCGCCTTCGCCCGGGCCGTCAGCGAAACCGATCATGTCCAACAAATTCTCAGCCGCATGAACGCCGAACTGTGCGGCGCGATACCGCCCGGACAGTTCATCAGCGCCGTCGCCGCCATCCTCGCCGCCGATTCCGACCGCGTCGAGATCGCTTCCGCCGGCCACCCGCCGCCGATCCACGCCACGCCCGCCGCCGCGCAACCACTGCCGATGCACAACAACGGCCTGCTCACCCTCGATCCCCACGCACCGTTCGACGAGCTCGCCCAACTGCCGCTGGGTGCCGGCGAGCGCCTGCTGCTGTATACCGACGGCGCGTTCGAGGTCTCCGCGGCCGGTGACCGCGCCGACCAGCTGGGCATGGCGCGGTTGGCAAGGATCGCCCATGACGCAGCCACGGCCGAGCAGGACGCCTTTCTTGTCGGCATTCTCGACCGCCTGCACGCCTTCGCCGCCGGCCGCTTCGACGACGATGTGGCCCTCATGGAAATCGTTCGTTGCCCCCCGAGCAACGGTGCGTATACCATTTGACCACGCGCCGCACGCCGCTATCACAGGGCACGGAGTCACCAACATGCAGTACGTTCCCCTGGGCCGCGGCGGCCTGCGCGTCAGCCGCCTGGTGCTCGGCACCGTAAACTTCGGCCCGCAGACGCCGGAACATGATGCCCGGCTCCTGCTGGATGCCGCCGTCGACGCGGGCATCAACTTCATCGACACGGCCGATTCCTACGGCACACACTTCACCACGACCGACACCCAGCCGCGCGTCGGCTGGAGCGAGCAGATCATCGGCCGGTGGCTCAAGGACCATCCCGGTCGACGCGACCAGGTCGTGCTGGCGACCAAGTGCTACATGAAGATCGGCCCGGGCCCCAACGACGGCGGGCTGTCGGCCTACCACCTTCGTCGCGCGTGCGAAGCGTCGCTGCAACGCCTCGGCGTTGACCACATCGACCTCTACCAGATGCACCACGTCGACCGCTCGACCCCCTGGGACGAGATATGGCAGGCGTACGAAACACTCACGCGCCAGGGCAAGATCACCTACATCGGCACGAGCAACTTCGCCGCCTGGCACCTGGCCACCGCGTGCTGCACCGCGCGGCAGCGTGGCCTGCTGGGCCCGGTGTGCGAGCAGAGCCGTTACGGCCTGCACGTGCGCGACATCGAACGGGAAGTCCTGCCGGCCTGTCGGCATTACGGGTTGGGATGCGTGGCATGGGGGCCGCTGGCCAACGGCCTGCTGGCGGGCCTGGATGCGGTCGACGAGATCGCCCGTCGCGGCGACGAAGGCTCGCGGCACCTGATCGAGCGTTACCGTCCGCAACTGACGCGGTATGAAGCCTTGTGCCGGGAGATCGGCCACACACCGGCCGAGGTGGCGCTGGCGTGGATCCTGCACAACCGCGACATGACCGGTCCGATCATCGGCCCGCGCACCATCGAGCACCTGCATGACAGCCTGCGCGCCCTGGATGTGAAGCTCGATGACGCGATGATGAAACAGCTCGACGCCATTTGGCCCGGTCCTGGCGGCGAAGCGCCGGAAGCCTACGCGTGGTAACGCGATGGCCGCGGCCGCGCATGGAAAAGGCCGGCCTCATAGCGCCACCCCATGATGTCGATACGCGACGACAGGGCGTATTCAGCGTCGCTCACGGCCGCCGACAAGCCCGCCCAGCCCGAACAGACCTATGGCCAGGGTGGTTGGCTCCGGAACAGGGGCGGCGTGCCACGTCCACGTGACGTCGGCGCTGCCATAACCCGGCAGCGGCTGCCCCGTGGCCGCGTCGCCCAGGTACACGCGGTACATCGCCTGATAGTGATCGCTGAGCGGATCGAGCACGGCATAGACGTTGTGCGTCATGGCGCCGCTCCACATCCAGCGATCACCGTCGGCGGTGAACACCGCCGACCAGGCGGGCGCCGCCGGAGCACGCAGGTACGCTTCCAGACCGTCATCGTGGTGAAGCCGCTCGATCCAGATGCCGCTGCCGGCCGGCAGGGTGATGAAACCGCCGGCGTTCCACGCATACTGGAAGTTGTACGCCTTGTCGGTCAACACCGCCCACGGCTCGGTCGGGTCGAAGGCGTCGGGCGGCGTCAGCGCCCGCAGCATCGGCAGCTCATGAGGCTCCACGTGCAGGCTGACAGCGAGGTTCACCCCGTCGAATGTGACGTCGGCATGCACCATCGGGGCGTTGCCCATGCCGACCTGCCCGCCGCCCATCTGCGGCAGGACGTAGGTCGCTTCAACGCTCGACGCCGCGATGCCCAGGACCGCGGCGGCCAGTGCGAAAGCCAGGTACTGACGATTCGAAATAACGCTCACGAACATATGCGACTCCTTCAGGATCATGCGAGGCATCGTGGGCCAGCCGGTCAATAGGCTGTACCGGGGTTCCACAGGTCGATGCCATGTGGGAGATTGAACGTGGATTCAAAACGCCGCGATTCGGCGTGGCCGTCGACAAAGACATAGTTGCTCGTCGAGCCATGCCGCGTCGCGTCGACTTCCGGGCTTCCGCCCATGCGCCAGAAATGGGCCATCAGGTGGTCGCCCATGGATGCCGTCGCCAGCTCACCGTAAATCACGGTCGCGCTGGGTTGGGGCACCTGGTCCGACGTAGGGTATGTCGGGCCGGCGGACATCCCCTGCACATCGCCGCTTTCCGCGCTGCTCAGTTCGAACCAGACATTCTTGCCGTAGCTCCAGGCCTGGCGACGATCGTCCTGCGGACAGCGGTACAGCCCGTTGAACAGATTTTCCCATGACGCATCCGGCCCGGTGTAGACGAAACCCGCGAGGTACGGACACAGGGCATAGCCCCAGGGCATCACGCGATGCGCCAAGGCGGAATGCGAGCTTCGCGGCAACTGGTTCTGGTGGTCCTGGGCGTACAGCAGCGTGGCCGCGCCGATCTGCTTCATCTGGCTCAGGCACGTCACCGACCGGGCCGACGTGCGCGCCGATGCCAACGTCGGCAGCAGAATGCCCACCAGCATTGCCACGATCGCCAGCACCACCAGCACTTCGATCAGCGTGAACGCCGCCGAGCCCGCGGTCCGACGCCGCGGACAATGGACGTTAATCATGGCCCGTGCTCCAGGCCCGACCGCACGCTGCCGCGCCAAAGCGCAGCCGCCCGTCGGCGGACCTTCTGCCGTTGCTTACTTGAACACGCATCAGCAGGCGACGGACGTCGGCGGAGCGCGAATCGGCCGATGTCGCACAGCGAATGCACTCTGAATCTGGTCGGTCAGAACGACCGCCGATGCGAGCGGCTGCAAGCGCAATGCATCGGGCCAGATCAGGACCAGCGGCGCATCCAGCGTCGCCAGTAGCTGGCAGATCGCGCAGCCGCGGGATGGATCACGGCGTGGCGGCGTGGAGTCTTGCTGACGCTCATCGGCCGCGCCTCCATCGCGCGCCGCCACCCGGCCGGTGGTGCGCGTGCGGCAACAGGAAGGCGTGCCGGGCTCGAACACGGCCCCATCGCCCGCATCGCAGGTCGCCATCGGCGGCGCGGCGCTGCCCGGCAGGCGGATCACGCCGCGCTGGTGGCCCGGCGCAATCACCGCGAACCACAAGGCCATCAGGCCCAGAATGACCAGACGGCCCAAGCGATGAAGCCGCCTCCTGAATCGCCGCATGGCTACAGCTTAGGCACAGCCGCAAATCGGATACAAGCAGATGATGATTCGTCACCAGCCGATCGCTGGCTTGCTGCCCTGCTTGGTGATCTGCCGTTCCTCTTCCCAGACCGCCAGACCCCGGTTCACATCCGTCAGCGAAAGCTGGAACGAGTAGGTCGTCTCCCACACGTTGCCGGCCCTGGCGCGGTTCTGGATGATCTTGCCCGACAGCGTGTAATCCACCTGCAGCCGCGCATCGGTCTGCACGCCCTCGGCCGCGTCCTTGGCCCCGCGCACCTCCGCCGCCAGCGGATCTTCCGCACGCCCGCCCACACCCACCGTCGTCGTCGTCAGCACCTTGCCCGACTGGTTGAGCGCCACGCGAATCTTCTTGGTCAGCAGATCGGTATCCACCTGCTCGCTGGTGTTGTTGACGATGCGGCTGATGGCCATCACCGCCGGCTCCTGCGACGTCGCCTCGATGCGCCCGGAGGTCAGCAGCGAGTTGATCATCTCCTCAGCCGCCCGGTTCCAGTCCTGCACGTCGATTTCTTTGACGGTCACGATCGTGTTGGGCCCGCTGGAATCCACGTACTTCGCCTTCTGCTGACAGCCCGCCAGCAGGCACCCGGCCGCAACCACCGCCATCGCCGCCGCCCGCGTCAGACATCGCCTCGATTGCGTCACATGCGTCATCGCACCGCTCCTCATGCGTCATTCGCCGCCCGTCGGCCGGCAGTTACTGTTGCTTCGATTCCAGCAGCTTCACGCGGAAGTCCACCGCCCTCGCGCTGGGCGCCACCGACGCGATCGAAAACCGCTCGCCGCCCTCCACCTGCTTCGACTTCCAGATCGACAGCGGCGACTCCACCGCCATGCCGTCCACGTTGTACCAGTCGAAGCGGTAATTGAAGCTCAGCGTCTTGCGTGTCTTGTTGATCAGTTCCACCTGCACCTTGCGCAGATCGTCGCTGACCGTCGCCTCCCGCACCTCGATCACCCCCAGCTTGCGCCCCAGGCTGGCGTCGGTCTGCACGCGCTTGTCGACCACCACCGCCGGGGTGCCGCGCATCTCGGCCTCTTCAACGCTGTTCACCGACTGCCCGGCGCAGCCCGTCAGCCATCCCGCGCTCAGCACCGCCCACACCGCCATCCAGCCCATCTTCACGGTATACCGCATTACTGTTCCCTTTCACCGTCCGGTCACTCACCGCCTTCATTCTAGCCGTATCTGCCGCACGACCAGCGGCGCATACGGGCTTACGCTCCGCACGTAGACCACCACCGCCTGCCCGTCGATCAGCCGCACCGGTTCCTCAGCCGTCGCATACGGTGTCGACAGCGTCAGCCTCCCGCCCGGCGGTCGCTCCAGCCGGCACACCTGAAACTCCTTGGGCAGCGACAGCCAGGTCCGCGTGTCAGCCTCATTCATGGCCGCCTGATACAGTCCCATCCCGATGCGGGCCGCGACGTTCACCATCCCCTCGCCGCGCGTCGCCCGATTCACCCCGTACGCCGCCGCCGCCTTCGCCGCCGCCGACAGAATCGACTTCGCCACGATCGCCGGCAGTTCGTTCTCAAACTCCTGGGCGATCACCCGGTCCATGCTGCTCACCAGGGCTGTGCGATACGTCACGCCCTCGGCCGTCACCTGAAGCACCGAAGCGTAATCAGCGTGGAACACCAGTTTCGGAAAAGACGCGCCTACATAGTCCACCTCGCCCCCGATCAGAAACAGCGGAATATCCAGGCGCACCGACAGCCGCGATGGGGCACGCCCGGTTTCGAACACCACCCACACCATCGGCCCGATCGCACGCCCCTGGAGCGCGTCGTCGGCCATCGCCAGGTCCGCCCGCACATGGTGGTTGTCGACCGTCACCATGCCCGCCGCCCGTTCGAGGCTCTTACGGCCGCGCTCCAGGTCCGCACCGTCCAGCCCCGCGACCGTGAAATAAAGCCCCTGCAACCACTCGGCGAACGGATTCACATAGTCCGCATAGGCCCGATACTGCCTCAGCTCACCGTACTGCTGCGCCAGCGCCTCTTTCAGATTCGGATTGTCCAGAGCCCGCTGCAGGTCGTACCGGCTGTCCTTCGTGTATTCCTCGCGCAGCCTGGCGATGCGATGCGCATTGTGTTCGACCGCCTCGGCCTGACGCTCATACGCGCGGTTCAGGTGCACGCGGGCCGCCTCATGGTCCTCAAACTCCATACGATTCAGAGCCTGGTACACACTGACCATCACCTTGTCGTAGGCATACCCGCGATAGCGCGTCGTGCGCGGGCTGGTCATCACCGCCGCCGCCTGTTCGGACAGGCTCAACTGCGGCTTCTCCTCGAAGCCGCGGATCAGCCCATCCGCCTGCTCAAGGGCGGCCTCGCTTTCGGGAATTCGGCTGGCGGTTCGCAGCACCGCGCCCTGTTCCAGCCGCCAGATCAATGCGTCGGGCGTGCCCTCGGCCCGTCGAGCCTCCGCGTCGACCGCCGCCGCCGCACGGTCCCAATTGCCACGCACGTAAGGCCTCAGAAACGCCGCCGCACGCTCGTTGTGCCCGGCGCAGCCCACCGTCAGCAACGCCGCAGCCGCCAGCGCCGCGCCCCGCATTGCGGAACAAAGGCCTCTGACGCCGCCGCGACGGCCTACGGCGATCAAGCTTCGACAGGCAACTGACACGTGCGACGCCTCCAGGCATTCGCCCCATCATATCCCCATGGCTCCGCTGGCCCGATCACCCGCATGCCGCGCCCGGGCCCGACCCTTTGCGGCTACAATCATCAGTCCTCTCGCGGGCCGCGCGGCAGTCTTCAACTCGGGAGCTTCTCATGCGCCTGTCGCCACCCTTGTCCTTTCACCTGTCCAGACTCATCCGTGCCGCCCTCATCGTCAGCCTGCTCACGCCGCTCGCCAGCGTGTTGGCCCAGGACAGCCGCGATGTCGCCTTGCGCGATGCGCCACCCAAGGCTGAACCTGAGATCACCCTCGACGACCTGGCCGCCGCCCCGCTGGCGGTGATGTTCACCGAGCTGACGCCCGCCACGCTCGTCCACGCCAACGGACCGCGACTTCAACTTTTCGCCAACCTCCAGGCTTGGGGCCAGGGTCCGCCCACCCACGTAGCCGCGATGGTCGACGACGCCGTCGTCGTCGCGGGTGCCAACGACGCTGATGCCCTCAAGATGCTCACGGGCATGACGCGGCCGTGGCTGCTGTGCTGGTTCAATGGCGCGATGAACTGGACACGATGGGACGCGCCGGTCCTCGTGATCCTCCAGCACCGACCGGCCGCCATCACCCTGGACCGCACCGGCCTGCACCTTTCCTTCCACGAGGGCCCGCAAGGCGGCGCCGGCGACGTGGTCCTCATGCCGCTCTATGGCTACGACAAAATCCCCTTGAGCGCGGAGACCGATTTTCGCGCCAACCTCGGCCTGCCGTCGCGCGGCCTGCACACCACCGACTGGGATCAGGGCCTTCCCGCCCCGGTGGTCGAACGCGCCCAGACGCTGACCTCGGTCCTGCGAGCCATCCCCATCTACTGCCACGAAACCTTCGCCCTCGATGGCGACGATCTGGTCATCCGCATGACCTTCGACTTCCACGTCATTGACGATGACTGGGGCACGCCCGTCGCCCGGCTCGCGCCGCTGCCGCCGACGCTCGCCCTCGCCTGGTGGGCCGGCGAACACACCGGGGCCGCGCCCTTTCCCATGAGCCTGTCCGGACCGGTCCGCGATCTGGACGTGATGACCAGCTTTGGCCCGTGGGCGGGCACCCCCGAGGCCGATGCGATCGAGCTGCGCATGCCCCTGCTGCCCTACGTGCGCTACATCGACCAGCCGCGCCTCTCGGCTCAGCTCCTGGCGCCGCCCGCGGAGTCCGACGCCGATGAGCCGGCCGACGAGATCACCGACGACCTGGCGCTGCGACGCATGATCCTCAACCGCATGCGCCGCCGCCTGGATGCGAAATTCACCACCGGCCAGTGGGAACAGATCTGGGATTACGAAGTCGATCGCGACTACGGCGGGCCGGGCCTCTACTGCTGGCAGGTCATGAACGACCGCTGGTACGCCAAAGCTTTGCCCTACGTGCTTGAGCCCACGCGCTCGCTCATGGCCTCGACGCTGCGCGGCTACATGGACAACTGGGTGCTCGATCCCCAGCGATTCCAGCCCTTCCAGGACATGCTTCTGCTCGTCGGACCGGGCATCGCCACCTGGGGCGGCTACGACGATGCCGGCAAGTTCTCCTCGAACCTGCTCGACACCCTCTGGAACTTCGCCTACTACCTCGATTACTGGCAGCCGATCCACGACCACTGGCCCATGCTCCAGAAGCTGTTCATCACGCCGCTGGAAATGGACTGGAAATCGATGGGCCGCTACGGCATCGCCGAGATGGGCGATGAGGCCGCCCCCCCTCTCGCCTACGCCCGCATGGCCTACCACGTCGGCGACCTCGAGGCCTACGCCTTCGGCTGCTACATCTTCGCCCGTGAACTGGTGCACCACTACGTCAAACAGGTCGGCCAGGACTACTACCGCTTGCATCAGCCCTATGACAACGACGAACCCATGCAAGGCCCCGTCTGGCTGAGCAACCTCTGGGGCGATACCGCCGGCTGGCAGGTGGACGGCCCAATCTGGCCCACCGTCCACGGCGAACGGCAATCCGACAACCGCTGGGTGCGATTCTCCTCCTTCGACGTCGCCCGTTTCTACCGCGATGTCCTCAAGCCCCAGGTTCGCGATGAACTCGACGAACTCACCAGCCGCGCTCTGGAGCGCGGCGACGAGAATGTCCGCCACAAGCTTTTCGACGACGCGGCCCACATCACGCCCGGCCTGGTGCGCCTGCGGGCCATGCTGCTCGATGAACCCCCGACCCAACTGCTCAAGCTCGCCCCCCGCAACCAGTGGAGCACCTGGCGGCCCGGCGACATCACCGCCCAGACGCTGTCCGTCGTGCGCGCCGACCTGCCGACCGATCGCATCGAGTTGATCCCCGCGCTGCGCACCAACGCGGTGCTGGGCCTCGAACGCCTGCACGAAAGGACCGCGGCCCCGCACACCTGTTTTTCCCTGCGCGTGCCCGCGGGCGAACAGGTCTATGAAGCCATGAACGGCTGGACCGCCCTGGCGTGGCGTGGCTGGCGCTCGCCCATGCCGGTGCGCGGCTGGCAGGGCGGCCGCGACTGGAGCTTCGGCCAGATCATCTCCCCCGACCTCGATCCCGCTGACCGCATCGGCAAGAACCTGAGCTGGAACACGATCGCGATTCTCTACGGCACCGGCGAAGGCGCGGCCCGACGCGAGAGCGCGGCCGATGGACCGGCCCCGACCGACTGAACGTTCGTCTTCATGGAAGCCTCGCGAAGGCGTCACGCGGCCGCGCGGCCGTCGATATCCACCGTCGCGCGATTGCGCCCGTCGCGCTTGCTGGCGTAGAGGCAGGCGTCCGCCCGCTTGAGCAGCGACGCCGACGTGTCCTCTTCACGCCACAGGGCCGCCCCCACGGACACCGTCACCGACAGGTGCCGATCCCACGTCCGCATGCGCGACGCCGCCACCAACCCGCAACACCGCCGCGCCAGCGCGGCAAGCCCCTCGGCGCTCGTGTGGTCCACCAGCACCACGAACTCCTCGCCGCCCCAGCGGCCGACGACGACCTGCGGCCCCGAGTTGAACCGCAGCGTATGGGCCACCATACCCAGCACTTCGTCGCCCACATCATGTCCGTAGGTGTCATTGAACTGCTTGAAGTGATCCACGTCGATCATCAGCAGGCCGCACTGCCAGCCGAAACGCCGGGCCTGATGCAGACGGTCTTCCATGGCCAGCTCGACAAAACGCCGATTCACCAGCCCCGTCAACGGATCCTTGAACGCCATCTCCTCCAGCCGGCGGATCTTCTCCTGCGTCTGCAGCGTCGCCTCGTTGCTGTTGAAAATCTCGACCGCGCCCCGGATCGTTCCCTCGTCATCGGTGATCGGCGACACCTTGACCCAGACGGGCACGCGGTGGCCGTCGCGGTGACGCAGGTACACCTCCGCCAGCCGGTCGTCGCCGGTCTCGATCGACGCGACCAGCGGACAGCGCCCCACACACAACTGGTTGCCGTCGTCGTCCACGTGCATCAGCAGGTTGTCGTAACAGCAGCGGCCGATGACCTCGTCGGCGCTGTAGCCGGTGATCCGCTGCGCCGCGGTGTTCCAGTAGGTGATCCGACGATTGCGATCGACGAAGTAGACCCCGTCGGCCAGGCTGTCGAGCAGGGACATCAGGAAGGTCTTCGAGTGCTCCATGACGTGTACCTGTGCCCGCGCGAAGCCGGATGTGTGCATCGCCGGCCCCGAGATGGGGCCTGCTGTGAAATGTGTCGACCAAAGCCGGTCAGGAGTTAAGCGTCCGCTGGTGGCGACGCCCGAGGGACCGCACGCTCATGAACACCGGTCCGATAACGCTCATTGCGAACCTCGCCGCCGCGGTCAGCCTCCCGCCGCGGCGTCGACGGGAAGGGCGATCACGAAATCGCAGCCACGCCCCGGCTCCGCATAGACCGACAACCGCCCGCCATGCTCCTCAACAATCCGCCGGGCCGTGGGCAGGCCCAGCCCCGTGCCCCCGCGCCGCGTCGAGAAATAGGGCTCGAAGACGCGGTCGCGCGTGGCCGCGTCCATGCCGGGACCGGTGTCGGTCACGTGGATCTCGATCTCGTCATGCCCCAGCGAGCGGCTGCGCTGCGTACGGACGATCAGCTCCGTCGCCCCGCCGTGGGCCGTGCCTTTCTCGCGGGCGGTGGTCATCGCGTTGACGGCGTTGATCATGAGGTTGAGCATGGCCTGCTTGAGCAGATCGCCATCGACGGCGACCGTGGCCGGCCGAGCCTCGAGCTTCGTACGCACGTTCACTCCCGCCGCCTGGGCCTGGGCGGTGAAGAAATCCGCCACCTCGTCGGCCAGCAGGTTCAGGTCGACCGGCTCGCGCTGCAGTTTCAGTCGGCCGGCGAAGCGAAGAAAGTCTTCGAGAATATCGCGAAGCCGCTGCGTCTCAGCCCCAAGGGCGCGGAAGCGCCGCTGGATGCGGGCCACCTCCTGGTCGTCGACGCGCCCGGCACGGGCCGCCTGGGTCACCTGGTCCAGATCTTCCTGAAGCAACTGGATGTTGAGGTTCACCGACGACAGCGGGTTCTTGATCTCGTGCGCCAACCCGCCCGCAAGCGTGCCCAGCTCCGCCAGCCGTTCGTTCGCCGCCGACCGTTCCTGAAGGCGGGCCATGCGCCGCCGCGTATGGCTGACCGCCAGATACACAAGAGGCATCGCCGCGGCAAATCCAAGCACAATACCAGTGGACAGCGTTCCGAGCACCGCTCAGAGCATAGTGCGGCGCCGCGGGCGCGTCATCAGCAGGCGGCCGCCACTGCCGCGTCGCCCCCAGCGCGTGCCCGGACTGTCGACAACCCGGGTTTCGACGTCTAGGCCCGCGCTTCGCCCGAGCTGGCGCCCTCGCCGCCGGCCTCGCAACGTTGCACCGACCGCGCCTGCAGGCCCTTCTCCGATTCGACCAGTTCATAGTCGACCGGTTCGCCGTCCTTCAGCAGACGAAAACCGTCGCCTTCGATATGCGTGTAGTGCACGAACACATCCTGGCCCGACGGGCCGACGATGAATCCGTAACCTTTTTTCGGATCAAACCACTTCACCTGGCCTTTGGTTGACATGGGCCGACTCCTGTCGAGGGCGAAGAAGAAATGTCGTCCAACACCCCCTCGGTGACTGTGGACAAACACAAACCGCCAGGCTCCGCCCAAGAACCCACAGGTCGGCGCGCTGACGCTTGCTGTCGTCCATACTCGATCCCTGAGTCGGGCCCGGCAGACATGGCGGCCCTTGCCCGACCCCTGCAACTCGCAGGCCTGGGAGACAGACCCGCACGAATCCCAACCCGCACCCGTAGCTCCACCGGCCTCACCCCGGTGTGACGAGCCCGGATCACTGCATGCTCACAATAGCCAAAGTTCGCCACATTCACAAGTCGACTTACGAGCTTTTTGCGTCTTACAGTTTGGCTGTCCGACGCGACGGGCCCAGGAACATCGACCGAGCCAAAGAAAACACCTTCGGGTGAGCCCGAAGGTGTCGTCACATCCGCCTGTTGGTGGGTCAGGGGCGCTTCAGGCCCCGGCGAGATCAATTCTCCGATGCGGCCGGCTCGCGGTCGCGGTCACCCTGGTAGCCGCCCGAACGCTTGCCGCCGCCGCGACGACCGCCCTGACGCTCGCCGCCCTTTTCGCCGCCTTGGCCGCCGCCCTCACCCGACGCCCCGTCGCTGCCGCCCTCTTCCTTCAGCACCGCCTTGCGCGACAGCTTCACGCGGCCCTGCTCGTCGATCAGAATCACCTTCACCCGCACCTGGTCGCCGATCTTCACCACGTCCGACACCTTGTCGACGTAGCCGTCGCTCAGCTCCGAGATGTGGCACAGGCCGTCCTGCCCGGGTATCACCTCGATGAACGCGCCGAAGTCCTTGATCGACGTCACCCGCCCGGTGTAGATCTGATTCAGCTTCACCTCGGCGCAAAGCTTCTCGATCTCCTCGAGGGCCGCCTCGGCCTTGCCGCCCCCAGCCGCGAACACGAACACCGTGCCGTCTTCCTCGACCTCGATCGTGGCGCCGGTGGCCTCCTGGATCGCGCGAATCGTCTTGCCGCCCGGGCCGATGAGCTTGCCGATCTTGTCCGGGTGAATGCTCGTGGTGAGCATGCGCGGCGCGTGCGGGCTCAATTCCGCGCGCGGCCGGGCGATCGCCGCTTCCATCTTCTCGATGATCGCCAGCCGCGTCGTCCGCGCCAGCTCGAAGGTCTTGCGGATCTGCGCCATGCTCAGACCGCGGGTCTTCAGGTCCAACTGAATCGCCGTGATGCCCTCACGCGTCCCGGTCACCTTGAAGTCCATGTCGCCGAAATGGTCTTCCTCGCCCTGAATGTCGACGAGGTAGACATCGTCCTGGCCTTCGTCGTGGATCAGGCCGATGCTGATGCCCGCCACCGTCGCCGCGATCGGCACGCCCGCGTCCATCAGCGCCAGGCAACCGCCGCACGTGCTGGCCATGCTCGACGAACCGTTGGACTCCATGATGTCGCTGACCACACGCACCGTGTAGGGGAATTCGTCGACCGGCGGCAGCACCGGCTGCAACGCCTTCTGCGCCAGCATGCCGTGGCCGATGTCGCGTCGGCTGGGGCCGGTGATCCGCTTGCATTCGCCCACCGAGAACGGCGGGAAGTTGTAGTGCAGATAGAACTTCTCGGCGTACTCCTCGCCCAGCCCGTCGACGATCTGTTCGTCACGGTTGGTGCCCAGCGTCGTGGTCACCAGCGCCTGCGTCTCGCCGCGGGTGAAAAGCGCCGAGCCATGCACACGCGGCAGCACGCCCACCTCGCAGGAAATCGAACGAAGCTGATCACGCGTGCGCCCATCGGTGCGCTTGCCCGAACGAATGGCCTTGCGAACCAGCTCGCCTTCCAGCTCGTGGATCGTCTCCTTCGCTTCCTTCATCCTCTGCTGCCACTTGCGGTAGGCGACCGCGCCGATGTTCTCGTCCGGCTCAGGGAAATTGCCGGCCATGAACGTTTCGATGGCCCCGCTGACCGCCGCCTGGCGTTCGAGCTTCGTGCCGTCACCGGTCAGGGCCGCCTCCAGCGGACCGCTGAGCTTCGACCGCACCAGCGATACGATCTCCGCCGCCGGCTCGGACACGTTGCACACCTTTTCCTTGCCCACCTTGTCCGCCAACTTCTGGATCAGGCCGGCGATCGCCACGACATGCTTGCGGCCGAACTCGATGGCGTCGGCCACCACGTCCTCCGACAGCTGGTGCGCGCCGACCTCGATCATGTTCAGCCCGTCATCGTGCCCGCACAGCAGCAGGTCCAGGTCGCTGAATTCCACCTGCGCCGCCGTGGGCATCACCACGAACTGCTCATCGACGCGGCCGACGCGGACATTGCCCACCGGACCCTGGAAGGGAACGCTGCTGATGCTCAACGCCGCCGACGCCGCGATGCCCGCCAGCACGTCCGGCTCGTTCTGCCCGTCGGCCGCCAGAACCCAGCACTGAATCTGAACCTCGTCGATGAACCCCTTGGGAAACAGCGGCCGAATCGGTCGGTCGATGTTCCGCATGGTCAGAATTTCCTTGGTGTTCGGCGCGCCCTCGCGCTTGCGGAACCCACCGGGGAACTTGCCGGCCGCGCTGGTCTTCTCGCGGTAGTCCACCGTCAGCGGAAAAAAGTCCAGCCCGTCGCGCGGGGCGGCACGCACCACCGTTCCCAGCACCACCGTCTCTCCGTGCTGCACCAGCACCGCGCCGTCCGCCTGCTTGGCGATCTTGCCCGTCTCGATCGATAGCGTCCGACCGCCCAGTTCCATTTCCACTCTTGTCGCTGCCATGTTCTTTCCTTCCATCGTGTCCGTCTTGACCGTCTCCATCGTCAACACAACCACCGCCTCGACCCATCGAGCCAAGAGAGCAAGCCCGCCGCGCGGGCGGCTTTCTCCCCATGGGTGGCGAGCCGGCATCGGCCGCGGTTGAGTTGACCATCGGGTACAGAGACAGAGAGATTGGTGCGGCCGTCCTCGCGTCGTCCGGTCCCTCGAGACTTGCGAAACGCTCACCCCGCAGGGCGAACACCTCGAAGCCGAGTCAGAAAAACCAACGAGGGCTGCGGCACCAAGCCCGCTGCCGTCTGCGAGCCCAATGCGCCTGCTTCGTGGCGCGACCTCGGGCCGCACCACCCGCCCGGCTCGGTACGCCCGGGCCGGGACCATGTGACCAGAATCGTCGCTTCCAGTCACAATCCTTGATTCTACACGAATTGCCGCCCAGGCGATATGGCGGCAATAAAGATAAATCTATTTTCTTCGCCCCGCCGACCCTCGCGCCCAGACCCGCCGATCCGCATTGCACGGACCCGCCCGGTGCGGCGATCCATCCCGGCAACCTGCCTGTTACTTGCGCAGCCCCAACTGCTTGATCAGCTCCAGGTACGCCGGCCGATCCTTGCTCGCCAGGTACCGCAGCAGCCGATTACGCTTGCTCACCATCGACAGCAGACCGCGACGCGATGAAAAGTCGTGCTTGTGCGTACGCAGATGCTCGGTCAGCGCATTGACCCGCTCGGTCAGCACCGCCACCTGCACCTGCGGCGAACCCGTGTCCGACTCGCCCTGCCGGTAGGTCTCGATCAATGCCGTCCGTTTGGCTGCCGTAATCGTCATGGTCGTCTACTCTCGTCTGCCTCGTCGTCGATTCACGCTGACCCGCAAAACCTGCTCCGGGGCACCGCGCCGCACAAACACGCCGCAACCACCGGAGCCAAGCAGTTTAGCAAGGCCCGCTGACCCGGGCAACCGCCGCTTGCGCCAGGCCTCTGACCGATGCCGCGTCCCACGGCCCCTGATACACTGGCCCCATGCCCAGTAGAACTCCCGCGCCAGCCGCCGCAACCGCCGTCGCCGACCAGCCCCAGCCCGTCCGGCCCAAATCCGCCGCCGCCTTCGAGCAGGCCCGCAAACTCCTGCCCGGCGGCGTCAACTCACCCGTCCGCGCCTATCGGGCGGTCGGCTGCGACCCCATCTTCATCGAGTCCGCCAGCGGATGTCGCGTCACCGACCTCGACGCCAACACCTATATCGACTACGTGCTGTCCTACGGCCCGCTGATCCTGGGCCACTGCCCTGAAAACGTGGTCGTCGCCCTGTCCAAGGCCGTCGCACGAGGCTCCAGCTTCGGCATGCCCACCGCCGCGGAGGTCGCCCTTGCCCAGCTCGTGGTCAGCGCCGTCGGCTCCATCGACCTCGTGCGCTTCGTCAACAGCGGCACCGAGGCGACCATGAGCGCCATCCGCCTGGCCCGCGCCGCTACGGGCCGGCCCAAGATCATCAAATGCACCGGCTGCTACCACGGCCACGTCGACGGCCTGCTGGTCCAGGCCGGTTCGGGCGCGACCACCCTCGGCCACCCGTCCTCGCCCGGCGTCACCCAGGCCAACGTCGCCGACACCATCCTCGTCCCCTACAACGACCTTGAGGCCGCCACCGCCGCCTTCCAGGCGCACGGCCCACAACTGGCAGCCATCATCCTCGAACCCATCGCCGGGAACATGGGCACCGTGCCCCCCGCCGAAGGCTACCTCCAGGGCCTGCGCAAGCTCTGCGACGATCACCAGTCCCTGCTGATCTTCGATGAAGTCATGACCGGTTTTCGCGTCGGCTACGGCGGGGCGCAGGAGCTCTACGGCATCCGGCCCGACCTCACCTGCCTGGGCAAGGTCGTCGGCGGCGGCCTGCCTTGCGCCGCCTATGGCGGACGCGAAGACCTCATGCGCCAGGTCGCGCCCGACGGGCCGGTCTACCAGGCCGGTACGCTCTCGGGCAACCCGCTGGCCATGGCGGCCGGCATCGCCACCCTCACCGTCCTGCGCGAGACCGACGCCTACGGCAAACTCGAAAAAGCCGCCGCCGCCCTCGCCGAGGGACTCACAAAGGCCGCGAAAAAGGCAGGCGTCCCCCTCGTCGTTCAGCGCGTCGGCTCCATGCTCACACCCTTCTTCACCGACAAACCCGTGACCAACTACGCCGACGCCACCGCCTGCGATACCGCCGCCTTCGCCACCTTCTTCCGTGGCATGCTCGATCACGGCGTCATCCTGCCACCCAGCCAGTTCGAAACCTGGTTCCTGAGCACCGCCCACGATGAGCAGGCCATCGACGTCACCCTCGCCGCCGCGAAAAAGGCCTTCGCCGACATCGCCTGACCATGCTCCACGTCCCCACGCCTCCCATCCCCGCCGCATAGCCCGTGATCCGAGATCGCCGGCCGCTCTCCCATCTCACCGCCCGTCCCTCCATGCCTTAAACTCCCCCGCCCAGCGCGTTAGAATCCCCCGGTCCATGACCAGTTCCGCATCGACGGCCCAGGGACCGCCCATCATCGCCATGAACACCACCGCGACCACCCCCGCCGCCACCGCCACCTTCCGCGTCCTCGCGGCCGACAAGCTCGCCGCCGAGGGCCTCGAATTCCTCAAACAGCAGACCGACGTCGAGCTGGTCAACAAGCCCGGCCTGTCGGAAGACGAACTGGCCGCCATCGCCGGCCAGCACGACGGCATGATCGTCCGCTCGGGCGTGCAGGTGACCGCCAAAGTCCTGGCCAACCCCGGCCGGCTGAAGGTCATCGCCCGCGCGGGCGTGGGCGTGGACAATATCGACCTCGACGCCGCCACCGCGGCCGGCATCCTCGTCATGAACTCCGCCGAGGCGTCAACCCTCTCCACCGCCGAGCACGCCTTCGCCCTCATGATGGCCGCCGCCCGCCAGATCGGCCCGGCCTACAAGACCATGACCGAAGGCGGATGGGACCGCGCGAAGTTCACCGGCCGCCAACTGCACGGCAAAACGCTGGGCGTCGTCGGCTTCGGCCGCATCGGCCGCACCGTCGCCGAACGCGCCCTCGCCTTCGGCATGGCCGTCGTCGCCTACGACCCCTTCTACAACCAGCCCACCGCCCTCGACGGCAAGGTCCGCATGTTCCGTGACTTTCAGGAGCTGCTGCCCCACGCCGACATCCTCACCTTCCACGTCCCCCTCACCGACCAGACCCGCGGCATGCTCGGCCCCGAACAATTCGCCATGTGCCGCGACGGCGTGATGGTCGTCAACGCCGCCCGCGGCGGGATCGTCGATGAAGACGCCCTGCTGGCCGCCCTCGACTCCGGCAAGTGCTCGGGCGCGGCCCTGGACGTCTATCCCACCGAGCCCCCCGCCGCCGACAGCCCGCTGCGCAAACACCCGAAGCTGCTGCTCACCCCGCACCTGGGCGCCTCCACCAAAGAGGGCCAGCAGGCCGTCAGCATCGTCGCCGCCGAGCAGCTTCTGGCCTATCTCCGCGGCCAGGGCATCAGCGGCGCGGTCAATGCCGGCGACCTGCGCGTCGACCTTGACCCCGTGCAGAAACGCTTCGTCGATCTGGCCCAGCGCATGAGCCGGCTCATCAGCCCCATGATCAGCGAGGGCATCGCGGCCGTGCATTTCGAACTGGCCGGCAGGACGCTGGCCGCCGCGGCCGGCACCATCGAGCGCTTCGCACTCGTCGAGCTGCTGCGCGGCCACTTCAACGTGCCGGTCAACATCATCAACGTCTCGTCCGTCGCCGAGCAGCGAGGCATCAAGCTCAGCACCACCAAGATCGAAGACGCCCAGATCGAAGGCTCGAAACTCACCATCGAGATCGTCGGCCCCAGGGGCGAAGCCGCCAAGGCCAAGAGCGCCGCCGCCCTCGAGAAGCGCCGCATCGTCGGCCGGGTGTTCGACGACCTGCGCCCGCGCGTCGTCGAGATCAACGGCTACCACATGGACATGATCCCTGCCGGCGACATGGTGCTGATCCTCAATGAGGACCGCCCCGGCATGATCGGCCTGGTCGGCACCGAACTGGGCCAGGCCCGCGTCAACATCGCCGACATGACCATCAGCCGCCGCGAAAACAAGGCCCTCATGGTCCTCCAGGTCGACAGCCCGCCCACCGAGCCGGTGGTCAACCGCCTGCGCCACCGCCCCGGCATGCTCAAAGTCGCCGTCGTGAAGCTGCCCGACGAGCCGAAGGGGTGAAGCACGACCCAGGTGCTCGTGAGGGTGCTGACGAAGGTGTTGCACCAGAGACCGACTACCTCATGACCAACACGCACGCCAATGCTGTAGACCAGCAGCTTGCCCGAATCGAGGCCGAGGAAGGCATCACGATTCTCTATGCCTGCGAAAGCGGAAGTCGCGCGTGGGGCTTCCATTCGGCCGACAGCGACTACGACGTACGGTTCATCTACATGCGGCCGCCCCAAGCTTACATGAAATTGGAGCGGCCGCGTGATGTGATCGAGCGCCCAATCATCGACGACTGGGATATCAACGGATGGGATGTTTTTAAAGCCTGTGCCCTGCTTCGCAAGTCGAATCCACCGCTGCTTGAATGGCTTGGCTCACCAATCATTTATCGTGAACGCGGACCCTTTGCAGGGAGCTGCCGGGCGATTGCCGGTCGACACTTCTCCATGAGAGCGTGCTGTGAGCATTACCTCAGCATGGCTATGTCACACTGGCGTGACCACATCAGCGAGAGGCCGATCGTTATTCGTAAGAAGTATCTATATGTCCTCCGACCGCTTGCATGTATTGAGTGGATCCTGGCGCACAAAACGATGCCGCCTACCGCTTTCGACGATGTCTTGGCGAAGCTGGATCAACCTGATGCCGTCTGTCGCACGATCGAAACGCTGCTTCGGGATAAGGCCGCGAATCACGAAATGTTCGCCGGCCCGGCGGATGTCATACTCAACAACCATATAACCGAACGACTTGCCTGTCTCCCGGAACGCGTACGAAATCTGGCGCCGCGAACGTTTCCCAGCGACGAGCTCGACGACCTGTTACTGAGCCTGTTACAGCCTCGATAAAGCGCGCGTCAGGGCCATTATCCGATCGACAGTCCTCCACTCACCAAGACGTTCCGATCCATCAGCCGCGCCTGCTTGATGCCCCGCCGCCGATCAACTCCCGTCACAATGGGGGCTCTGTAACGGGGCGCTTCAAAACGTCCCCTGCCCATTTACTGGGTGGAAACGGGGGTGGAAACGGTGTCGGCGTGGAAACGTGGAAACGGAACGTGGAAACGGTGTCGCGTGGAAACGGTGTCGGATACCGATATTGTCTCAGGTCAAGATTTTTTTCCTCCCACGGGAGCGCCATGTAAGCGCTGCCGTGTTTTTTTGCTGCTGAGTATGGCGCACGTCGTGCGGCCCGTCAGTCACTCAACGGCTTGACAAGTCGCAGGCCGGTCTGCGTATAGCCCAGTTTCTCATAGAACGCGTGCGCATCGGCGCGACGCAGGTGCGTGGTCACGGCAATGCGACTGCATCCACGCTCGCTCATCCACCGCTCAGCCGCAGTCAGCAGCGCTCGGCCGATGCCCTGTCCTCGATAGCCAGCCGCCACCACCAGGGCTGTGATCCATCCCGCCGGCCCGTCCGCGTGCACCACCGCGAGCACGTGGCCCGCCACCATACCCACGACCACGTCGTCGCGTTCCGCGACACGCAGCAACGCCGCCGGCTCCACAGCCAACGTGTTCAGACGTGCGGACACAGCCTCCGGCGTGGCTGGATACCCCAGATCGGCCAGCAGGCCGCCAATCGCCGGCGCATCCGCCGGCGTAACGGGCCGCACCTGAAGCGACATGGAGGGCGACATGGCAGGCATCATATCCCGGCTCCGCGGGCCCAACTCGACCCCACGCCGCGCCTAGAGTTCGGCAGACCATCTCTAAGCGACATCCCGGAGCCTCGCCATGCTGCTCGAACACGTGAGCCTGACCGTCGCCGACCTCGACGCCGAGACGGCATTTCTGCGGATCGCTTTTTCCGACTTCCACGTGCGCGGCGGCGGCCAGACGCCCGAAACCCGCTGGCGTCAGCGCTGGCTGCACGTCGGCAACGATGACCAGTACCTCGCCCTCTACGAAGCCAAGCCCGGCGCCGGGCCGCCGCCCAAGGCCCATACCACCACGCCCAGCGCCAACCACATCGGCGTGGTCGTGGACGACGCCGACGCCGTCACCGCCCGTCTCAAGGCCGCTGGTTACCGCGAAGGCCACGTCGCCCCGCCGCACCCGCACCGCAAGCGGATCTACATCATCGACCCGGCCGGCTTCGAGTGGGAGTTCGTCCAGTACTTTTCCGACAAGCCGAAGGAGCGCAACCAGTACTGACCGACGACCGGCTCGCCGCCGATCGCGCACACCGCTCCCATACGGCAACCGCGGCCCCCGTCACGCGGCCTATCATCGCCGCCGCCGCACGCCCATCGCCAGGCCGCCGAGGATCAGCACGCCCGCGGCCGCCGGCTCGGGCACAAAGGCCGTCATCGTCACCGTGTGGCTGTACCCGCCGTTGTTGAAAATCAAACCGACCGGAAAGCCGTGGCCATCGATTTCAATCCCCGGCTCGATGCCGCGCACGCGGAACTTGCGCACCGCCATCCCCGGCGCGATGCTGGCGAAGCTGACCACGCCGGCCTGCACGTCCGCCGCCTTCTCCACCCACTCGTTGCCGTTCCACACATCGACGTCGTACAGCCCGTCGCCCAGCGGCACGAGCTCGACGCTCTTGAACGAGTTGCCCAGTGAGCCGCTGGTAATTTCATACTCGTAGCCATATGCCCACTCCGGATCGATCCACCAGGGTGTGGTGACGCCCGTGCCCGAGTAACTCATGGTGAGGCTGGCCGCCGACTGGCCGGGCGTGCCGGTGCTCGTGCCCACGACCGGGTCGCCGGCCGACACCCCAAGGGTCGCGGCGTTGAGCACAAAAGTGTCGAACCCCGCGCCGCCCGAGCCGCCGCCCGACCAGCTCACCGACAGCAGCAGGCCATGCGGATATTTATCGCGTGTGGCGTAGTTGATCGCGTAGCCGGAAATGGTCTCGCCGATACGCCACTTGAAGGCCTCGCTGGACCACCAGAAGCCGTTGCCCATGACCAGATTGCCAGCTCCAGTCAGAACGTCGTAGTCGACGCCGCTGGCGCCGCCCGGCGAGGCGCCGCCGGTGATGGCCGTGGCCGTCTTAAGCCCGTAGATGTTGATTGTGGCGCGGTTGTTCTGGCCGTACCACGACTTGCGGGCGTCCCAGTAGTAAAGACTCACGTTGGTCGTCGGCAGCTTCCACGCGGGAATGTACTGCCAGATCTGTCCATTGCCCGCCGACATGGGGCTGACGTAGGCGCACGCGCCCGCCGAGTCGGACCATGAGCCGATATTGGTCACGGCATTGGTGCCCCAGCCGGACGATCCACTGCTGAAGTCAGGGTTGGAGATGTAATTGGCCACCGCATGGGAGGGCAGGAACAGAAGCAGAGTGATGGCCGCCACGAACGCCACCGCCGCCGCGCGAGCCGCGCGGCTCACCGCGTGGGAACGATCCATGAAAAACTCCTTTTCCCTAGCATCGAGGGAGATCGGGCTCCACCCGCAACGCAGACCAGCGTCCGACCAGAAGCCCGCCAACACTTAGGATGCATTCAGTTTAAATAGCCAAGCGGGCCCAATCAAGGGCAATTGAGTCTTCAGTCCGATATGTCAATCTGGGTAAACCCATCCGCCCCCGCCAGCAAGAACCCGGCCGATTCGCTGCCCCCATCCTCACCTCTTCCCGCCTTCCAGACTGCCTCAGCGTCCCGCCTCCTCATCCTCGTCATCCGCCCTCACCCGCGGCCCCCTTGCCGCGCCCAAGAAACGGTGTCGGGCCACGAAACGGTGTCGGATACCGTTTTTCGTACCGCGCCCC
>CAZCWM010000011.1:0-112941 GCA_964502445.1 uncultured Phycisphaeraceae bacterium
CGAGGATGAGGAGGCGGGACGCTGAGGCAGTCTGGAAGGCGGGAAGAGGCGGGGAAGAGATGGGAAAGAGGTTGGAGGTTGTGGCGGTGCGGGGCTTTACCCCGGGTATCCCGCTCCACGCAGCCCATTGACCTGCCTGCTGTGACAAGGGACAATCAAGCCTGGTTGCAGCGGCGCTGGTCGAATGGCCGCAGCTCGAAGCCGCAGCCCGATCGATCGCGCCGGGCGGCCGAGCCGGGAGTATCGCGTTGCCCTATGCGCCATGTTGGCCAACCCGGTCAGCGTCCGACGGCACCTACGCCGCCTCCGAGATCGACGTCCTCGACGACTTCGAGCTCGACGGCTCCGGCTACGCCAACCACGCCCTCGCCCACGATGCGGCCGGCAACCTCACCTGCGACGGCGTCTTCCTCTACACCTACGACCCCTGGAGCCACCTCACGCAGGTGCACCGGGCCTACCACGACGGCTCGGGCGCCGACGGCGACGGTGATGGCGACACGGCCGACCCCGAGCGCGGCTCCCTCGTGGCCAGCTTCACCTACGACGGCTTGGGGCGCCGCGTCAGCAAGGCCGTGACGAACATGGCTGACCTCGACGCGACCTACTATTACTACTACGACGGCGACCGCTGCGTCGAAGTCCGCAACGGCAGCCACGACCCCATCAAGAACTACGTCTGGGCCCCCATGCCGGTCGCGGGCGACGATGCCAGTGTGGGCGGCCCCGGCTACGTGGATGAGCTGGTCCAGATCATCCACCACCTCGACACCGGCTCAGGCGCCGTCCAGACCTTCCACTGGGTGCTGCAGGACGTGAACTACAACGTCCTCGGCGTCGTGCAGGCGGCCGGCGCCCAGGTCGAGCGCTACGAGTATGCGCCCTATGGCGGGCGCGAGGTGTACATCCAGAGCGGCGTCAACGACGGCCGCGTCCAGTCACGCATCGACATGTCGCGGCGCATTCCCGACGTGGTCACTTTGCTGGATCAGCCCTACGGCCTGTGCGAAATCGGCCACCAGGGCCTGATGCACGACGAAGAACTGGGCCTCGTCCACAACCGCGCCCGCACGCTGCACCCGCGCCTGCGGCGGTTCATGCAACGCGATCCGGCGGGGTATGTGGACGGGATGGGGTTGTATGTTGCATATGCCGCGCGTGCTGCTATTTCTGTTGATCCGTCCGGCCTTCTGTCCTATGTACCGAGTGTGGGCTTGTTCTCTGGGACCTTGGATAGGGGAACGGGTTTCGCTGAGGCTGGATTCATACTAGCATTTGATCCTCTGCGTGCGGCATTCCTCAACAGTGCTGGAGCGTGTTGTGAAGAGATCCGTTTCGTTCAAATGTATATGTGGGACGGACCGTGGACTGGCCTAAAGGGCTTGGGTACACGGCGTTCCTGGAAGTTGGATGTGGGCGGCGGTGGATGGTATCCGTATGGGCGATGGGGAAACCCAATGAACGGTGACAGA
Organism: uncultured Phycisphaeraceae bacterium; assembly: GCA_964502445.1. Classification (GTDB taxonomy): domain Bacteria; phylum Planctomycetota; class Phycisphaerae; order Phycisphaerales; family Phycisphaeraceae; genus CAZCWM01. Next base: position 1,473 of record CAZCWM010000011.1, read on the forward strand.
TCTGAGATGCACGATTCGCCTGGTTTTAACAGTTCGTTTGGAGCCGGCAGTTTCTGGATGGCTTTCGAGACCTGTGCTGCATGCTCACGAGGCCTGCTGGCTGACGATGCGGTGTACGGCTGTATCCCATGGTCGTTCAGTTTCACGGTTCAGAAGATTAACGGTGTGAAGACCGTTACGAATTGGGCGCTGCAAGTGTCGGACAATGCAGTCTGGAATCGTCGCCAGCTTGTCTTTCAGGACATTGAGCCGGCGCCGCCGAGCGACCAGATGAAGTGGTTCCTCACGTGGCTCTTTTGGTGACACCGGTCTCGGTCATCCCTGTATAGGTAGGCCAGCCAATGCTGATCCGATCGTTGCGACTGTACCGGAGAATAGTGTGCTGGACGGCCCTTGCCTGGATTGTCGCGCTGCTATGTCCTGGTGGAGGGTTGTCTCAGCCTCGGACGATCGACTATTTCTTATTCTATGTACGCGTAATCTGTGGGGTTGTCGCGCTTGGGGCCCTGGGTGTCATCTTAGTCATCATCTGCACGTATTGGAGGAGTCAGGAATGGCGTTGCCGCTCAGTGCTGTATACAGTCATCCTCAATGTAGCTTTGGCCGTTGCGGCGTCGCTGTTGCGATTTAGTCCGTAAGGGCGAATAAAGGGGTGGATTCCATTCCGAGCGGATACCGGAAGAGGCGAGGGACAAGAAGCTGAAATTGGATCTTGTTATCGCAACTGTCGTAGCTCACGAGTCAGGTCTTCACATACTTGGCGGCAAGACCGGTCACTTCTATGACGCAGGCTTTGTTGATGCCAAGGAGGGTAGGGTCGGCGGCAGGGGCGAAACGGTGTCCGACACCGTTTCGGGCCCAGACAATCACGGTCGGGCACCCGGGGTCGGCCGCCGCCGAAGCGATGGGTGTTGCGGTGTTCGGGAATCAACTGCTGGAACTGCTGCCAGAAAGCGTCGCTGCTGCGGTAGCGGGTCTTGCGTGCCATCCGTCGGCCTCCTTGCCGGAACATCCGTGTCCTGGACTTCCATCGGCCAATGAATGGTTATTGGGATAGATTCTTAACTGGATCTTTTGTGATTCCTGCTTCACCTGCTGTAAGGGAAGGGTCGGCGGACAGTTTCTGCCGTTCGGTGATTGATGGATGTATTCCGTATAGTATGGAGTTGGCCATATATCGTTGTTCTTGTGCTGCTACAGGTGACGGTAGCGATGACATATCCGTCGCCCGAAGAAGACTGCGGTCCATGCTGGGTGATTGTCGGTGTCTGTGGGACGATCCTTGTGGCGATGTGCGTGCTCATCATCGCTGCCTCGATATCGCGTGGGGCGAGGCGGGGGTGGAACAAATGGAAGACCAGGGCGTGGCACCATCCGAAGAAGACGCGTAAGAAAAGGTGTCAGGATGAACTATGATAGGGGCAAAACGGTATCCGACACCGTTTTGGGCCCGACACCGTTTTGGGCCCAAACGGTATCCGACACCGTTTCGGGCCCCGACACCGTTTCGGGCCCGCGACACCGTTTCGGGCCCCAGGCGGACGCTGAGGAATATGGCTAAAGAAAATAGACCCTGGAACTATGCCAAAGGAAATGCGTCTAGTTTATATCGTCGCTGTGGCGGCAGTGTGCTCGACCTCTGTGGGGTTGGGGTGTAGCATGCTGACCGGAACGGACAGTTCTGGCCTACGTGTAGTCGCGTCAAGGCGATTTGTCGAAGTAGGTATTGCTCTCGGGTCCGTTGCGATTGCCCTTCTGCTGGTTTGTGAGGTTCGGCGTGGACGCGTTATTCAGTCGCCGGTGATCCTTATGTTCTTCTGTATGCTGCTGGTTATATTCGGGATGATACTTCTGGCGATGCTCTTGTAGACGCAGATAAGGTGTCAACACAGATAAGGTGTCAGGATGAATTATGATAGGGCTGCACGGTCGTCGAAATGGTTATTGGCGATGCTCATGTGCATGAGCGTCGCTGTATCGGCCAATGCCGGTTTGACGTGGGAGCACCAGCACATCGAGCGTGCGGCGACGGCGGCGGACGAGCAGGCCGTGGCCATCTTCCCGTTCAGCAACACCGGCGAGGATCCCGTGACCATCGCCTCGGTGACGACCTCCTGCGGATGCACGACAGCGTCGCTGGAGAAGAAGACCTACGCCCCGGGCGAGACCGGCCGGATCGAAGCGACCTTCACCTTCGGCGACCGCAGCTTCTTTATGCAATCGGCGAAGGCGGGCAAGGGGTCGGTCATGGCGGCGCGCAGGTCGGTGTTTCGCAGGCGCAGTCCCTTGAGGGGGGAGCGGCCCACGATCAGACCAAGGGCGTGCCAGACGGCCACGCGGGTGTCAGCGTAGGCGATCAGCCTGTGTCCGGTCGGGGTGATCGGCTGGCCGAGCGCGACCAGGCAGGCGAGGTAGGGGAAGTTCACGCCGGCATACACGGATCCGGGCAGGCTGCGCCAATAGCGGGGATTCATCTCCAGCAGCAGGGTTTGTCCGGTGTCGGCGCAGCGCCGCATGTCCAGGTTCGCCACGCCGTTCCATCGCATGGCCGCCAGCAGTCTGCGACCGATTTCCAGCGGCTGCGGGTCACGGACGAATCGTGCGGCCGCAACAGGCCCAAACGGAGGGGCGGAGCTGATGGTGTTCTGCTGAACGGTGAAGGCCAGTATCTGGCCGTCGCGGCATAAGACGTTCAGGCCCAGATCCGCACCAGGCATGTAGCTCTGCAACAGGTAGCGGCCGCCGTGGCGCACGGACTGGCCCGCGGCAAGGAACCGGGCCAGGGTCGGCTGATCGCGAAAGAGCTGAATCCCTCGCCCGCTGGCCCATGAGGGCGGTTTGAGCACGACGGGATAGGACAATCGCCCGAGGACGCTCAGGTCCGGCACCTGATCGGGATAGACCAGGAAAGGCGGCGTCGGCACATCGTGGGTGAGGGCGAAGCGACAGAGGTTGGCCTTGTCGTCGGCCAGGTTCATCGCGGCGGGGTCGGGCAAAGGCGGCAGGGCGGCATGGCGCGCGAGCCTTTGCCGCTGTGCGGCGACGAGACGCGCACCGGCGACCGACACGGGCAGCAGCACATCCACCGGGTGGTGGGTCAGCGCGTGAACGAGGGCGTCGGATCGGCCGGCATCGATGAGGCTGCAGGCTGTGACATGGCGGCGGCGGCAGAAGCGCGACAGCCGCGCCGAGGCGCGGGGGTCGGACGTCATCAGATCGACGGCCACTCCTGGCACGGTCCCGAGGCTGCGCATGACACGGAGCGTCAGCGGATCCTCGGCATCCGGGATCAGAACTGAAATGGTCCGCATGCGCGCAGTGTAGCTTGCGTTGGCACGTCGGTAAGAACAAGGCAATCTCGTCGGTGATCCGCCATGGCGTGAGGCGGTGATGGCGTCGTGTTGTCAGACTGCGAGAGGAGGCCTATAAGCGTCGACCATCAGATCATGACCGGCCAGAATCACAGGTCAGTATCGGGAGGTTTCGTTTTGGGCAGCACCGACACCGGCCACAGCGCCGCACCCATGCTTCGCCGCGAGCTTGGCGTCTTGGGCGATGATGATGGGTCTGGACTCGATCATCGGCACCGGGGTTTTTGTCAGCACCGGCATCGCGGCGGCATGACGCCCACAGGGGCGACGGATATAGTCCGGCCATGTCCCAGGCCGATGCGACGTCCGCATTCGATCCTCGTTTCATGTTCCGCGCCCTGCGGCACCGCAATTACCAGTTGTTTTTTGCCGGCCAGAGTGTTTCGCTTCTGGGCACGTGGATGGGGCGGGTGGCCATCGGCTGGCTGGTGTATCGGTTGACCGGGTCGGCGGCGATGCTGGGGATTGTGGCGTTCGCCGGCGCCCTGCCGTCGTTTCTGCTTTCGCCGCTGGCGGGTTCGCTGGTCGACTGGTTCGACCGGTACCGCGTGCTGCTGGCGGCGCAGGTCGGCCTGGGGTTGGTGGCGCTGACGCTGGGGATGCTGGTGGTGACCGGCCGGGAAGCGGTCTGGTCGGTGCTGCTGTTGTCGATCCTGATGGGACTGGTGCGGGCGTTCGACATTCCGGCGCGGCAGTCGCTGGTGGTGGACCTGGTGGCGACCCGCGAAGACCTGGCCAACGCGATCGCGCTCAATTCGACGATGGTCAACGGGGCCAAATTGATCGGGCCGACGGCGGCGGGCATCCTGATCGCCGCGACGGGCGAGGGGATCTGCTTTCTGGTGGACGGGTTCAGCTACGTGTTCGTGATTGCGGCGATGCTGGCGATGCGCATGCCTCAGCGGCATCGGCCTCGGCGGGCGGGCGCGTTCGGGGCGCATTTTGCCGAGGGTTGGCGGTATGCCCGCGCGTCGGTGCCGATCCGCAGCATTCTGACGCTGATGGCGCTGGTGAGTCTGCTGGCGGTGCCTTACATCGTGCTGCTGCCGATCTTTGCCGACCAGGTGATCGGCGGCGGCGCGACGACGCTGGGGTTTCTGACGGCGGCGGGCGGCGCGGGGGCGGTGATCGCGGGAGTCTACCTGGCGTCGCGTAAGAGCATCCTGGGCATGGGGCGCGTGATTGCCCGTGGTGCGGCCCTGTTCGGCGCTTCGCTGATCGGGTTCGCGTGCGTCAGTCACCTGCTGGCGGCGCTGCTGCTGCTGCCGATGGCGGGGTTCGGCATGATGACGGTGATGGCGGGCAGCAATACAGCCCTGCAGACGATCGTTGACGATGACAAGCGCGGGCGGGTGATGGCGTTTTTCTCGATGGCGTTCATGGGCACGGCGCCGGTGGGCAACCTGATCGCGGGTTTCGCGGCCGAGCATATGGGCGTGCGGCTGACGGTGGCGATCGGCGGGGCGGCGTGCATCGGCGCTTCGGTGTGGTTCGCCATGCAACTGCCGTCGATTCGCGCGGCGGCGCGGCCGATTCTCGTGGAGCGCGGCATCATCGCGGCTCAGGCGGTGCGCGACACGACCGACGGGGAACTGGTGGCGGGCGGGTGAGGTGGCAGCCTCGTCGACTCATCGCTCGTCAACAACTGCGCTCGTGGTGAGCGGATGGTCCCTCGTGGCTCGGGCGACCGTCCGCCTTACGGAGGGAGCGGAGGCGGGGTGGCGGTGGAAAGAGAAGGCTGTGGGCTTGGATTGCGCCCTCGCACGGCGAAGCAGCGGCCTGGGCGGCTACAATGCACGGCTATGGCGCTCAGTTGCATTTCGATTCGTGGGGCTCGGGAGCACAACCTCAAGGGCATTGACGTCGACATTCCGCGCGACAAGCTGGTCGTCGTGACGGGGCTTTCAGGCAGCGGCAAGAGCAGCCTGGCGTTCGACACGATCTACGCCGAGGGGCAGCGCAAGTATGTCGAGTCGCTGTCGGCGTACGCCCGGCAGTTCCTCGACCAGCTTCAGAAGCCGAACATCGAGTCGATCGAGGGCTTGCCGCCGACGATCGCCATCGAGCAGCGGTCGGCGTCGCACAACCCGCGGTCGACGGTGGCGACAACGACGGAGATCTACGACTACCTGCGTCTGCTGTTCGCGCGGGTGGGCCGGCCGCGCTGCTGGCATGTCGATGAGAAGGGCCGCACGTGCGGCCGGGCCATCGCCAGCCAATCAGCCAACCAGATCGTCGAAAGCATCCTGGGCTGGCCGCAAGGCACGCGGCTGATGGTGCTGGCGCCGCTGGTGCGGGGCAAGAAAGGGCATCACAAGGACGTGTTCGAGTCGATGGTGCGGCAGGGTTACGTGCGGGCCCGACTGGACGGGCAGTTGCTGGACCTGCGCGAGCTGAAGGGCAAGGCGGGCACACCGCTGACGACGCAGACCCAGCGCTACCAGCAGCACGACATTGAAGCGGTGATCGACCGGCTGGTGGTGCGGCAGGAAGAGGACGCGAAGACGGCGGACGGCGACGGCGAGAGCGTGCGCTCCCGGCTGACCGAGTCGGTCGAGCTGGCGTTGAAGATGGGCGAGGGGCTGGTGATCGTGGCGCGGCAGGAGGGGGAGGGCGAAAAGACGACATGGGTCGACCATGTGTTCAGCGAGAAGTTCGCGTGTGCCGAGCACCCGGAATGCAGCCTGGAGACGCTGGAACCGCGGCTGTTTTCGTTCAACAGTCCACACGGGGCATGTTCGAGCTGCGGCGGGCTGGGAACGGTCAGTGAATTTGATGAAGAGTTGATCGTGCCCGATCCGCAGAAGCCGGTGGCCGAGGCGATCGAGCCGTTCCGCACCAACGGGCGGCGGATGAACATCTACTACAACCGCCTGATGCGCAAGGTCGGCAAGCTGTTCAGCATCGACCTGGGCACGCCGTTCGAGAAGCTGACGCGCAGTGAACGCAAGCTGCTGATGTATGGTACGACCGATCACGATGAGTCGACGTATCGGGCGTCGTTCGAGGGAGTGATTCCCCATCTGCAGCGGCGGTTTGCCAAGACGGACAGTGAGTTCGTCAAGGCGAAGCTGCTGCAGTATCAATCGGACGCGCCCTGCGAGGCGTGCGGAGGCATCCGCCTGCGGCCGGCGGCGGCGCATGTGTTCCTTGAAGCGGAGCCGAAGCTCGTTCCTCAGGTGCTGGCGCAGACACACGTCGGCGACAAACGATTTCTGCGCGAAGGTCTGTTGAACATTCACGACGTCACGTCGATGACGATCGAACAGGCGGCGGCGTTCTTCGCCGATCTGAAGTTGACGGCCGAGGGGCAGGCGATCGCCGAGCCGATCCTCAAGGAGGTGCGGGCGCGGCTGGGGTTCATGATCAGCGTGGGGCTGGGGTATCTGAGTCTGAACCGAACGACCGGCTCGCTTTCGGGTGGCGAGGGTCAGCGGATCCGTCTGGCGACGCAGGTCGGCAGCGGGCTGGTGGGCTGCTGCTATGTGCTCGATGAGCCGACGATCGGCCTGCACCAGCGGGACAACATGAAGCTGATCGCGACGTTGCGGCACCTGACGGACATCGGCAACACGGTGCTGGTGGTGGAGCACGACGAAGAGACGATCCGCAGCGCCGACTGGGTGCTGGACATCGGCCCGGGTCCGGGCGTGCATGGCGGGCAGGTCATCTGCCAGGGCACGTTGGAGCAGGTGCTGGCGTCGAACGACTCGCTGACGGCGGCGTATCTGCGCGGCGACATGCGGATCGAGATGCCCGGCGCGCGGCGTGCGATGGACCACAAGAAGGCGATCGTCGTCAAAGGTGCGCGGCAGAACAATCTGAAGGCGGTGGACGTGGCGTTTCCACTGGGCGGCCTGGTGTGCGTGACGGGGGTGTCGGGGTCGGGCAAGAGCACGCTGGTGAACCAGACGCTGCTGCCGGCGGCGAAGCGGCACCTGCTGGGGTCGCGCGTGAAAGCTGGAGCGCACGACCGCGTGACGGGTCTGGCCGCGGTGGATCGGATCATCGAAGTCGATCAGTCGCCGATCGGGCGCACGCCGCGCTCGAACCCGGCGACGTACACGGGCGTGTTCGACCTGATCCGCCAGCACTTCACACAGACCAAGGAAGCGAAGATCCGCGGCTACAAGCCGGGACGGTTCTCGTTCAACGTCAAGGGCGGGCGCTGCGAGGCGTGCCAGGGGCAGGGGACCAAGAAGATCGAGATGCACTTCCTGCCGGACGTGTATGTGCAGTGCGAGGAGTGCCGCGGCAAGCGGTACAACCGGCAGACGCTGGAGGTGCGGTACCGCGGCAAGTCGATCGCGGACGTGCTGGCGATGACGGTGGAGGACGCGCTGGGCTTCTTCGAGAACTTTCCGCGCGTCACACGGCTGCTGCAGGCGCTGTACGACGTGGGGCTGGGCTACGTGGAGCTGGGGCAGAGCTCGACAACGCTCTCGGGCGGCGAGGCGCAGCGGGTGAAGCTGGCCAGCGAGCTGGGCAAGAACCCGACGGGCCATACGCTCTATATTCTGGATGAGCCGACGACGGGCCTGCATTTCGCGGACATCGCGAAGCTGCTGAGCGTGCTGGCGCGGCTGGCCGACCAGGGCAACACGGTGCTGGTGATCGAGCACAACCTGGACGTGATCAAGTGCGCCGACTGGATCGTCGACCTGGGCCCGGAGGGCGGTGACCGCGGCGGCGAGGTGGTGGCGGCCGGCACGCCCGAAGACGTCGCGAAGGTGAAGGGCTCGTATACGGGGCAGTTCCTGCGTGAGCTGCTGGCGGCGGAGCGAACCGGCAAACCGGCCGGCGCGGCGGTGGCGTGAACGTTTCAGCGCGGCGTGAGGGCCAGCAGGATCACGCCGCAGACGCTGACAATCGCGCCGAGGACGGCCCGGCGGTCGAGTCGATCGTTTTCGAAGAAACGCGCCATCGGAATGATGACCAGCGGGGTCATGGCGACGATGGGCTGGACGATGGCGCTGGGCGTGGTGGCCAGGGCCCACTGGAAGCAGATGATCCCGAGGATCGGTCCCGAGAGGGCGGTGAGGCTGACATAGGCGGCCTTGCGGCCAAGCGAGTCCGCGCCGTGGGGCATGCGCGGATAGGTGCGCCATGAGCGGATGACGACACTGAGCAGGACGAAGACGGTGATGACGATGGCCCCGCCGATGAGGCGCTGATAGCCGGCCGTGGCGCCCATCGAGAGGCTCTCGGCGATGCCGTGGGCGTCGGGCCAGCGGCCGCTGGCGTGTCCGACGGCGTAGGCCTTGCGGCTCAGCACCGCGCCCATGCCTTGCCCGACCGCCGCCAGCAGGCCGAAGCTGATCCCGGCGAGAAACACCGGCAAGCGGTCGTGAAAAACCTTGCCGGGCATCAAGGCGGTGGCGATGCCGAGCAGGATCAGCGCGACGGCGGCGATCTGCATCCAATTGATGGTGGTGCCCATCCATGCCCACTCGGCCAGGCCGGCGATCGGTGCGGCGAGGCACTGGGCCATCAGCACGGTCAGGCGCGAGCCCAGGCGCGGCAGGGCGTAGAAGATGCCGATGTCGCCCAGACCGAAGCCGACCATGCCGCTGAGCAGGAAGTAGTTGAACCCGCCGCCGCCCAGCCCCAGCCCCACGCCGTGGGCGATCAACCCCAGAACGAGCAGGGCCAGCAGGATGCGGGCGAGGTTGGCGATGTTTTCGCCGAGCTGGTCAATGGACCTGCGGGCGGCGATGACGCAGCAGCTCCAGAAGACGGTGGTGACGAAGGCGGGGATCATGGCGGGTGCGGGCGATATGAAGGTTTGGGCGATGGTGGCGCACCGTGGAATGGCGCAAGCGGGAATTGTACCTGTTGCGAGATACCAACGACACAGCGCCCGCGGGCGGCGTCTTTTGACACGGGGTATGCAGGGTCTAAAATCTCACGCTCCAAGCAGATAAAGGCGGTTCGACCCGCAGGAGTTTCCCTTGGCCAACACGTTTGCATGCAGCTTGGTGACGCCGCAGCGGCAGGTTCTTGACGAGGCGGTAGCGTATGCCTCGCTGCCGGCCTGGGACGGGCTGGTGGGTGTGGCGCCTGGGCGTGCCCCTTTGCTGGCGAAGCTGGGCGACGGAGCGCTGCGGCTTGACCTGCCCGAGGGCGAGTCGCGGTGGTTTTTCGTGGGCGGCGGGTTTGCGCAGATGAAGGACAACCGTCTGACGATTCTTGCCGACGAGGCGGTCGAGGCGGATGCGATCGACGTCGAGGCGGCGAAGGCGAGCCTGGCGGCGGCGGAGGCGCGCGTGGCTGTCGGCGATGAGCAGGTGGCCAGCCGTGATCGCGAGGCGAGGCGGGCGCAGGCCATGCTGCATGTGCACGAGTTGGCGGAGCGGTAGTCGGGGTGCTTTCTGCGGGCCGGGGCGTCCGCGGGCCGACTTATAATCAGGTGACGTTTCCGGATTTTGGCCCACACCGCCCGAATCGCATTCATGCGCAGAGCGTATCGCAATCTGATCCCCAGCCAGTTCCATCGACGGCTGGTGCTGTTGACCATGGTGGCGATGGCGGCCATGGCGGTGCTGTTGCTGCGCGTGGCGGCGCTGACCACCACTCGGTCGGACGAACTGCGGGCCCAGGCCCAGCGTGCGCTGTCGCGCACGGAACTGATTCCGACGACGCGAGGGCGCATCTTCGACCGCTTCGGCCGGGTGTTGGCGGAGAACCAGCCATGTTTCGACCTGGCGGTGCGCTACAACGTGCTGTCGGGCGCGTGGGCGTATGAGCAGGCCCACCGCGACGCCCGCGCGGCATACGCCGACACATGGGCGGAACTGGGTTACATGGCCCGCCAGCGGCACGTGGACGAGTTTCGACCAGCATACGAGCGGCAGATCGAAGAGCTGTTCACGACATTGGCGTCGCTGGGCGAGGTGTCGCGGGAGGAGCTGGCGCGGCGGCGCGACACGATCGTGCAGCGTGTGAGTCAGATGGCCGATCGGCTGTGGGAGGCGTGGCGGCGCCAGCGGCTGGAGCAGGTGGACGAGCCGGTGACGCTGGGCGATGTTGCGCAGCCGATCGCCGAGCACCAGGCCTACCACACGCTGATGTCGGCGCTGAGTCCGGAGGCGCGGGTGGCCATCGAGCGACGGATCGACCGGGCGCAGGCCAACGACCAGCGGCGTGACGCCAGGGGAGGTCGCGTTTTCAACGAGCTGGGGGTGTGGAGCGGGGTGCGGATCGAGCGCGGCACGACACGGCGCTACCCGCTGGAGACGATGGACGTGGTGGTGGCGCGGGACAAGTTCCCAACGCCCCTGGTGTACCCGGAGCCGACACAGGTGCGTGTGGCAGGTGTGGGGCTGCAGATCATCGGCCAGCTTCGCGAGGTCCAGCGTGAAGACATGCAACGTCGACCGTTCCAGCGGACGTCGAGCGAAGACAGCGGCGCGGCTGCAGGGGTGGACCTTGGAGGTTATCGACTGGGTGATATGGCTGGGCGCTGGGGCATCGAGGCCTCACAGGAGGATGCGCTGCGCGGCACGCGAGGGCGCGTGGTGCATCGGCTGGACACGGGCGAGCAGACGCGCGCCGAACCCGTGCCCGGGGAAGACGTGCTGCTGACGCTGGACATTCAACTTCAGGCGCGGATTCAGGCGTTGCTGCAACCGGAACTGGGGTTGATGCGAACGCAGGCATGGCACTTCGATGGCGCGGCCCAGAGTCCCAGCTACCATCAGCCGCTGGCCGGCGCGGTGGTGGTGATGGCGGTGACGACCGGCGAAGTGCTGGCGGCGGTGAGCAGCCCGAGTTTCAGCCTGCGCGATCTCGAAGAGCGGCCGCAGTGGGTGTGGACCGATCCGATCGACCTGCCGTATGTGAGTCGAGCCTACGGGCGCAGCTACATGCCCGGCTCGATCGTCAAGCCGCTGGTGCTCAGCGCGCTGGTGACCGAAGGCAAGCTCGCGCCGGGGGCGACGATCCGCTGCAACGGCATGTACGACCCGGGGCACCCGAACATTTGGCGCTGCTGGATCTACAAGATGAGCAGCGGGAATCACACGCACGGCGACCTGACCGGGCCGGAGGCCATCGCCCACTCCTGCAACGTGTTTTTCCATACGGCCGCGGCGCGGCTGGGCACGGAGCGGCTGGTGCGGTGGTATGACAAGTTCGGCCTGGGTCGGCGGCCGGTGGTGGGCCTTGAAGAACGCGAGCTGGCGTCGGGGCATCTGCCGGATCTGGCGAAGATCGACGAACTGAAGGGCACGGATTTTTCCGTCGCGTCGGGATTGTTCATGGGCATCGGCCAGGGCCCGATCGACTGGTCGCCGATACAGGCGGCGGCGGCGTACGCGACGCTGGCGCGACATGGGGAGCGGCTTGACCCGACGTTTCTTCGCGAACCCATGGGCGAATCACGACACGGCGAAGACCTGCGTCTGTCGCCGCGGGCCGTCGAGATGGCGCTGGCGGGTCTGGAGCAGTCGGTGGCGTACGGCACGACGCATCACATCACCATCGACGGGCGGCGGGAGCGGGTGTTCACGATCGGCGACGTGGTGGAAGGGATCAAGATTCGCGCCAAGAGCGGCACGGCCGACCCGGGCCGGCGCTGGCGCGATCTGAACCGCAATGAGCAGGTGGACGCGGGTGAGCTGCGCCACTGGGGCGATCATGCCTGGGTGCTGGCGTTGGTGCAGAAGCCCGGATCGAGCCGACCGGATTACGTCGTGGCGGTGCTGGTGGAGTATGCCGGCAGCGGCGGCCGCGCGGCGGGGCCGGTCGCCAACCAGGTGCTCTATGCCCTGCGGGCGGAGGGGTACCTGTGATCGAACTGGTGGCCCGGTGGCGGCAGTTGATGCGGCAACAGGCGGGCTGGCTGGCGCTGCTGGCGGCGGTGGGCTTGACGGTGATCGGGGTGATGGCGATCGCCACGGTGGATCGCGGCTCGGGGCACGCGGCCGACCAGGCGCGGTGGCTGGCGATTTCGTTGGCCGTCATGCTGCTGTGCATGTTGCCGCACCCGCGTCACATCGTCCGGGCGGCGCTGCCGCTGACGGTCCTGGTGACGGCGGTGCTGATTCTGCTGGTGACGCCGGGCGTGCCGCGGTCGCTGGTGCCGGTAATCAACGGCACCAGGGCGTGGATCAACCTGCGGGTGATGAACGCCCAGCCGTCGGAACTGGCGAAGATCGCGTATGTGCTGGCGCTGGCGGCGTACCTGCGGCATCGCACGCACTACCGGACGTTGCGCGGTCTGTTGGCGCCATTCGTCATCATGTTCATTCCGATCGCCCTGGTGCTGATGCAGCCGGACATGGGTACGGCGATGCTGTTCGGGCCGGCCCTGCTGGCGATGCTGCTGGCGGCCGGAGCGCGGTTGCGGCATCTGGGGGCCATTGCGGGCATGGCGGTGCTGGCGGTGGCGCTCAATGTGGTGGCGATCTACACGCTGCCCGACTCGATGCAGGTGCTGCGCGAGCATCAACGGGCGCGGATCATCGCGACGATCAGCCAGGCCCGCGGCGACGACCGGTATGTGCAGGACGTGGGGTTTCAGCAGCACAAGTCGGTGATGCTCATCGGGGCCGGGGGCGTGGCGGGCCTGGGCGAGCAGCGGGCGGCGACGCTTATCCAGTTCAACCGGCTGCCCGAGGACCACAACGACATGATCTTCGCGGTGATCGTCAGCCGCTGGGGGCTGGCGGGGGCGACAGCCGTGCTGGGTTTGTACGCAGTGCTGCTGGGGTCGCTGCTGCGTGTGGCGGCCCGCAACAAGGACGGCTTCTCGCGCGTGGCGGTAGTCGGGTTCGCGGCGATCCTGTTTTCGCAGATGGCGGTGAATATCGGCATGGCCACGGGCCTGCTGCCGATCATCGGCATCACCTTGCCGTTCATCAGCTACGGCGGGTCGTCGCTGCTGGCGTGCTACGCGATGGTCGGGCTGACGATGAACTTCGCGAGCCTGCGGCCGGCGATGCTGCACCGGCCGGCCTTCGAGTTCGAGCATGCGGATGCGATGTTCCAGTAGCCTCCGCCGACGTCTCCAACCCTTGCATGGCGACCCCCATATGTCCGACGCCCATGTGCCCGAAACCTTCCGCGGCGACCTCGCGCGGCTCGAACTCGCCCTGCCCGAGGCGGCGATCCAGACGCTGGCGCGCTACGTGGCGCTGTTTAGCGAGACCAATCGGAAGTTCAATCTGAGCGCGACGAAGACGGCCGAGGAGTTCTGGCCGCGGCATGTGCTCGACAGCCTCACCGTCCTACCGGGGCTCGACGGATTGCCGCAGGGAACGGCGGTGATCGACGTGGGCAGCGGCGGCGGACTGCCGGGTGTTCCGCTGGCGATCGCGCGGCCGGACCTGCGCTTCACCCTGCTGGAAGCAACGGGCAAGAAGGCGCGATTCCTCGAACAATGCGCCGCGGCGTTGGCCCTTGTGAACGTGACGGTGGTGAACGAGCGGGCCGAGGCGGCCGGCCAGGACGCGCGCTGGCGGCAACGGTTCGATGCGGCGGTGACGCGGGCCGTGGGTCCGATGAACGTGCTGCTGGAGCTGACGCTGCCTCTGCTGCGCGTGGGCGGGCGGCTGCTGGCGATGAAGGGCCCGAGCCTGGAGCAGGAGTTGGAGGCATGCGGCCAGGCGCTGGAAGTGTTGGGCGGGGGCGAGGTGGCGGTGGTGGATGCGTACCCGCAATCGTTCGAGGTAGGGACGGTGATCGCGGTGATCGAAAAAGCGAGGCCGACGCCGCAGGCTTACCCGCGCCTGCCGGGCATGCCCAAGCAGTCACCGCTGTGAGGGAGCCGCGGCGGTTTGCCGCTCGGCGGCGCCGTCGACCTGGGCGGCGGGAGGGCGCACCACCGGCGGCTGGCTGTGACGGCGAACCAGGCGCAGGGCCAGGTCCGGGCTGATCGCGGCGATGAGATCGAGCATCCGGTAATAACGCGGGACGTAGAGCGACAGCCGCGGCCGATCCAGCAGCCTGACGATGCGGCGGGCGACTCTGGCGGCGCTGACGACGTGACGCCGGCGTGCGGGTGCGGTCGGGTTGTAGGTCGGGTCGTCGAAGAATTCGGTGTCGACAATACCGGGGTTCACATAGGAAAAATGCACGCCGGTTGCAGCGTGAGGGTGTTCGCAGGCCAGTGACTGCGTGGTGGCGATGAGGCCGGCCTTAGCGGCGGCGTAGGCGGCGTGGCCCCACGGCCCGAATCGCGCGGCGATGGAGGCGATGTTGATCACATGCCCGCGCCGGCGCTCGAGCATGTCGGGCAGGACGGCGGCGATCATGCGCCGCGGCGCTTCGAGATTCACCGCCATGATCCGGGCCGTCTCGTCGTCGGTCATGTCGAGCATCGGCCGATTGACATTAAAGCCGGCGTTGTTGATGAGCACGTCGATCGGGCCGTACTGATCTTGAAGGCGGCCAAGGGCGGGGGCGATCGCGTCGAGGTCGGCCAGGTCGAGGGCGACGGGCACGGCAGGCGGCGTGTCGGGGGTGTGGGAGAGCTCGGCCGCCAGGGTTTCGAGCCGGTCGAGCCGGCGGGCGACCAGCAGCGTGGCGTACCCGCGGACGGCAAGCTGGCGGGCGAGGGCAGCGCCGATGCCCGACGAAGCGCCGGTGATCAGAGCCCAGGGCTGCGCGTCGCGCGTCAAGGGTGCGTCTCCGGGTGGTTACCTGGCGGCCATGACGCGTGTCATCGCCGCCGGTGAATTAAACGGGATTCGTGGCCGCAACGCCACCCGGTCCCGCGGATCGGCATCCGGTATGATCGGGCTTTCGCCGCCGTGCGACCGCAAAGGGCGATGTCCGGGAGCCGTCATGCAAGACAGTGCGAAAAGCACCGGACCCATCACGATTCAGCCGTTCTGCCTGGGCGACTGGCAGACCAACTGCTACGTCGTGCATGAGGGCGCCGCCGCTGAAGACAAGGCGGCCGGGCCGCGCGCCTGCTGGATCATCGACGCCGGGTTCGAGCCGCAGGCGATATTCGACTACATCGCACACAAACATCTTGTGCCCGCGGCGGTGGTGCTGACGCACGCCCATGTCGACCATATCGCCGGCCTGGCCGAGATGCGGGGGCGGTATCCCGACGTGCCGATTCTGATTCACCGCGACGAAGCGGCCTTTCTCACCGATCCGCGGCTCAACCTGTCGGGGTTTCTGGAGGAGCCGATCGTCGCCCCGGAGGCGACGGGATTTCTTGAGCCGGGCCAGACAATCACGATGGCGGGACGCACCTTTGAGATCCGCCACACGCCGGGCCACAGTCCGGGCGGCGTGACGCTGGTGCATGATCCGAGCGTTCGGCAGGGCGGCGGGCAAAGCAGCGTGCAGGCCCCGACGCCGGTCGCCGCTCCCGTGGCCATTGTGGGCGACGCGCTGTTTGCCGGTTCGATAGGCCGGACGGACTTTCCCACGTCGGACCACGCGACGCTGATCCGCGCGATCCACGAGCAGCTCCTGACTCTGCCGGACGCGACGCGCATCCTGCCCGGCCACGGCCCGACAAGCACGATCGGTCAGGAGCGGCGGAGAAATCCGTTCCTGCGATGAGATGTAGAGCGGGTGGTACGCGGCGGATCCGGCCCTGAAGGGGCCGGCTTGGGGTGAAAAACGAACCGGACAACATCCCGGTGGCTTGCCGGGCGATTCGTGTGAACGCGGAGTGATGTCATGACCATGCGTTTGATCCACGGCGTGTATGTGGCGGATACGGCCCGGGTGCTGGGCGAGGTGACGCTCGGGGCTGACGTGAGCCTGTGGTATGGCGTATCGATCCGCGGGGACGTGGCGCCGATCAGCATCGGGGCCCGCACCAACGTGCAGGACAACGCGGTGATTCACTGCGACCACGGGGTCGCCAACGTGATCGGCTGTGATGTCACCATCGGCCACGGGGCGATCGTACATGGCGAATACGTGGGCGACGGCACGCTGATCGGTATGGGGGCGAAGCTGCTGGGGCACACGAAGGTGGGCAAAGGGTGCGTGATCGGGGCCGGGGCGGTTCTGCGGCCAGGGATGGAAGTGCCCGACGGCAGCGTGGTGATGGGCGTGCCGGGGCGCATCACGCGGCCCGTGAACGACGAGGATCGGGCGTTTCTGGCCAAGAACCCGCCTCATTATGTACGGCTGGCGCAGCTTCATGTCGCGGCGGCGCAGCATCCCGACGAAGCGGATCCGCGGGTGCGGCCGTGGGCCGATCCGGCGCTTTTCGCGGCATCGCGGCCGCTCGACGACGACTTCGACGAGACAGAGGGCGAGGCCGATTCTGTCGCGCCGCCGCCTGGCTGGTGAGGGCGCCGCTGGGCCGCGCTGAGCCGACCGCTCACTCACATTCGCGACTCGTGGCGCAGGTCTCTACGATGTCGCGGCCTTCAGGAGATTTGCCTCGATGTACCTGTTCCCGGCTATTGACCTGCGTGACGGCAAGGTTGTGCGACTGATGCGCGGCGACTATGACCAGCAGACGACCTACAGCGATGACCCGGTGACGCAGGCCCAGGCTTTCGCCGAGGCGGGGGCGACGTGGCTGCACGTGGTGGACCTCGATGGAGCGCGCGAAGGGAAAGTGGTGCATCACGAGGTGATCGAGCGCATCTGCCGGCAGACATCGCTGAAGGTGGAGGTGGGCGGCGGCGTACGGACGGAAGGAGCGATCAGCCGACTGCTTCAGGCCGGCGTGACGCGGGTGATTCTTGGTACGGCCGCGCTGGAGAACTGGGGCTGGTTCGAATCGCTGATGGGCAACCCGACGTATCGGGGTCGGCTGGTGCTGGGGCTGGACGCGCGCAAGGGGAAGCTCGCGGTCAGCGGATGGGAGACGCAGCTTGAGGCGTCGGCGCTGGAGATCGCCAGGCGCGTGAGCGATTGGCCGCTGGCGGCGATCGTGTATACCGACATCGCCACGGACGGCACCATGGCGGGACCGAGCCTGGAGGCGACGCGCGAGATGGCTGAGGCGACGCACACGCCGGTCGTCGCGTCGGGCGGCGTGGGCACGCTTGACCATCTGCGGGCGCTGCGCGCCCTGCCGATTCAGGGGGCGATCGTGGGGCGGGCCTTGTATGAAGGCGCGTTGACGGTCGAGCAGGCGATCGCGGCCCTGGAGGGCGAGGGGTAGACGATCCGACCCAACCCACGAGGACGCTGACATGTCCAACCCAAAGCCCAATGTCATCGTGATCGTGTCGGATACGTACCGGCCGGACCACATCGCCGCCAACGGCCACCCCTACATCAAGACGCCGGAGCTTGACGCGTGGCTGAGCAAGACCATCACGTTCGATCGCGCCACGGTATCGAGCTTTCCGACCATCCCGATGCGCACCGACTGGTTCACCGGTCGCTTCAGCCATCCGCGGCACGGCTGGCAGGGGCTGGCGCCGCGGGCGGTGACGCTGCCGCAACTGCTGCGCGAGGCGGGCTACCGGACGCAATTGATCGGCGACAACACGCACATGCTTCGCTCGCAGTTCTGGCGGCCTTTCGATCACTTTCACTTTCTGCGCGGCCACGAGGGCGACGCTCCGCTGTCGCGGCTCAACGAGCCGGTACAGCGGGTCATTTCCGACCTGTCGAAGGTGCGCGTTGAAGCCGCTGCTGCCGCACCGGACGCGCCGACACTGGCCGACATGCATGCGCACACCAACTTCCGCCGTCGGTACGAGGATGAAAGCCAGGCGGCCGAGCTGGCGAATGTCGCCTGTCGCTGGGTCGAGGACAACTATCGCGGCGGGCCGTTCATGCTCTGGCTGGACTGCTTCGACGTGCATGAGCCGTGGTTCCCGCCGCGGTACCTCCTGGACCTGTATGCGCGGCAGCATCCGGCGTACGGCGGCGAGGCGATGGTGCATCCGAACTACGGCTGGGCGTCGGCTTATAGCGAAGGTGAACTGGGCAACCTGCGGGCTCACTATGAGGCGATGTGCACGTTGTTGAGCCGGCAGGTCGGGCGGGTGCTGCGGACGATCGAGGATGCGGGCCTGCTCGACAACAGCGTCGTGCTGTTCATGTCGGATCACGGCCTGTACCTGGGCGAGCGTGGCCGAACAGGCAAGAGCGAGATTCGCCCGAGTTTTGCGGACGCCTTTCCGTTCTACAGTGAGGTTTCACGGATCTGCTGGTCGATGCACGTGCCGCCAAGCCTGGGTCTGGACGTGCGGCCGCCCGGAACGCGGGACGCGGCGCTGGTGCAGGCGCCCGATCTGCTGCCGACCGTGCTGGATCTGTGCGGGATCGACCTGCCGCAGGACACGCCGATCGAGGGGCGTTCGCTTGTGCCGTGGTTGGCGGGCGAGCCGGACGAGCTGCTGCGCGAGATCGCGATCACCACGAGCACGGGCGGGGTGCATTGTCGTCGGCCGACAGTGACGGACGGGCAGTGGACGCTTGTGTTGTGCGAGCCGACAGGCGGCAGGCCTGGCGAGAAGCCGCGTTTGTATCACGTCGCGGATGATCCTGTCGAGCGGGTCGATGTCTTCGCTCAGCATCGCGGCGAGGCGCGGCGTCTGCACACGGCGATGCTGGCGTGGCTGACGGCGCATGACGCGCCGATTGAAGCGATCGAGCGGCTGAGCGCGGCCCATTGCGGGCTGCTCTGACCCCGCCCCAGCCGGCGACCTACCATTGGCATATCCCGTCGTTCACGCGATTAGAAGCAAACCACTTGCGGAAAGGAAATGGCATGGAGCGGATCATTCGGATGGGCATGCTGGTCCTGGTGATGGGATTGGCGCTGCGAGCGGCGACGGCGTGGAGCGATGACATGGTGGAAGAAACCGTGACGTACGAGCACAACGGCCAGACGCTCGAAGGCTTTCTGGTCTACAACCACAGCGCGTATGCCGACGGTGGCAATCGCCCTCAACCCGGTGTGCTCCTGGTGCATGAGTGGTGGGGCCTCAATGCATTCGCCAGGTGGCAGGCCCGCGCCCTGGCCGAGGAGTCGGGCTACGTGGTGTTCGCACTGGACATGTATGGCCGGGGAAAGGTGACCGATGATCCTCAGCAGGCGGCCGCGTGGGCGGGGGAGTTTCGCGGCGGCGAGGCCGCTGCAGGACTTATGCGTGAGCGAGCGGCCGCGGGCATGGCGGTGCTGGCGGGCCGGCCCGAGGTCGATGCGCGGCGACTGGGTGCGATCGGGTTCTGCTTCGGTGGGACGACGGTGCTTCAACTGGCCTTCAGCGGCGCGGACTTGAAGGGCGTGGTGAGCCTGCACGGCGGGCTGTTCACGCCGACGGCTGAAGATACGGCGCGGACCAGGGCGTCGATCCTCGTGCTGCACGGCGCGGCCGACCCGCACGTGAGCCAGGAGGCGATCGACGGGTTCACGGGCGCCCTTGGCGCGTCGGAGGTGGACTGGCAGATGGTGTGGTTCGGTGGGGCGGTGCATGCCTTCACAAACCCGAAGGCGGACGCGCATGGCCTCAACGGGGTCGCGTACAACGCCAAGGCCGCGGCCCAAGCCCATCGCCATACAGCCTTGTTTCTGCAAGAAGTCTTTGACCGCTGAAGCGGGGTCGGCGAAATCAGCGTGTGAGCATGAGGTACACGATCGTGCCGACGGCCAGGCCCCAGCTCGCGCTCAGGCAGAGTACGCCCCAGATTTTGCGCCTGCTATGTCGCCACCACAGGTACACGCCCGTGACAGCGAAGACGATCAGAGACAGACTGGCCAGATCGTAAAGCAGCGTCCAGAGATCGTAGAGCAGCGGGCCGTTGTACTGGTGCATGCGGTGGTAGCCGTTCATCAACCCGCGGAAGTCATGGCGCGTTTCCCTGAGCGTGACGGAGTCGCCGGCCGCGGTCACGTCGGCCTCGATGTCGACGCCGGGACGGAACCAGGTGAACCGCCAGCCGTCAGCGGTTTTCCGCTGGCCGGTGAGTTTGCCGCCGAACCCCAGGGTGCGTTGGAGGTGGTCGGCAAAGGCGGCGTCGCCGGCCGCGCCATCGTAGTGGATTGACTGGGTCGTCTCGATCACCTCGGGGCCCGATTCACGATGGGTAAACGTCTGGTCGTGGATCATGACGTACCCGGTGATGAAATACATCAGCAGGAAAACGGCGATGATGAGGCTGGCGTAAAGGTGGATCTTGCGGAAGATTGTGTAGGTCATGATTCAGCCCACCAGGCCGATGTAAAGGATGAAGCCCAGCGACAGGACGCCGCAGACGCCCATGACGATGAAGTTGGTCCGGCGTTCGCGCGACCGGTAGGCGAAGAGCACGATACCGGTGCCCACGGCCAGGAGAACGATCCAGTTGGTGAGTTCAGTGAACCAGCCCCAGGGGCGCAGCCAGGGCAGACCAGGCACACCGTGGTAGAGCCCGTGGAGGTTTCGCATGATGGCGGCGACATTGCGGCGCTGCTCGGTGACGACAGCGACGGCGGCCCGTGGGTCGTAATGAATGGCGTAGTGCTTGCCCGGCCGCGAGACTTCGAGGGTGAAGTTCTGCTCACGGTCGCGCTGAATCGACCATGGATGCACCCAGCCGGGCAGGTCCAGTTGGGCCTTGACGTGGTCGGCCACTGCCTGCTTGTTGAAGGTGGAGGGCATTGGAACAGGCGCGGACCATTCGATGGTGGAGGTCGTTTTCTCGGGCAGCAGCCATGCGTGGTTGAATTGCAGCGAGGTCAGGCCATACAGCACCAGGTAGCTGGAGCAAAGCAGGCCGCCGTAGAGGTGGAGATTCATCAGCCATTTGCGCATCGGGAACTCCCTGGGCTGGGCTATGTCGGGTGATGGTGGCGGACGGGCGGCGGTGCGTCAAGGCGCCGTGTGAGGCAAGACGATGGAGCGGGGCGTGCGTGTGGCGTGACCTGCGGTCAGGGGCTATGCTCGGGTTCATGGACGCGGCACAACTGCGGGCGGAGGCGGCGCAGCTTCTGCAAGGGTGTCGGACGGCGAGCCTGGCGACAGCCGGTCCGCAGGGGGCGCCGCACGCGGCCAATGTGCAGTTCGTCGCGGACGAAGCGTTGAACGTCTACTTCGTATCAGCGGCCCAGAGCCTGCATGCCCGGCACATTGCGGCCAGCGGCCAGGCGGCGTTGACCGTCTACGATCACCAGGACGCGGAGCCGGGCACGATTCGCGGGTTGCAGATGCATGGCCGCTGCGAACGGGTCACCGCGGCGGACCGCTCGCGCGTGTGGAAGCGCTACGCGGTCCGATTCCCGTTCATCGAGGCATCACCGCCCCTGCGTGCGGCCGTGGAGGCGCAGCCGTTCTTCGTGGTGCGGCCGACCTGGCTGCGACTCATCGACAACCGCCGCGGCTTTGGTTTCAAGGCCGAGGTATCGCTCTCGACCGAGCACGGCCAGACGCTCTGAGGGCGGTGTTTCCTACGCGGAGGTTGAGGTGCAGCGGACATCGGCGGCGCGCCATCGCGGCTCACCGCTCGGCAAGCAGGCGTGCGGCCGCTTCAAGGATCACGTCGGGCTCACTCATGCGACCGCTGCCTGAGGTGCGGCAAGCCTGCCAGCCCTCGTCGGGGCCGACGGTCTGGTGGCCGAGTGTGTCCACGATGGTGCGAAGGTTGCGTTGCGTGATGGGATTGGCCCACATGTCGGCGTTCATCGCCGGGGCCAGCAGCACCGGTGTGGGCGAAGGCAGGGCGGCGAGGGTCAGACTCACGACATCGTCGCACAGGCCGGCCGCGACTTTGGCCATCATGTTCGCAGTGCAGGGGGCGACGATGGCCAGATCGGCCCAGCGTGCGATGCCCACGTGCTCGGCGCTGTGGTGCTCCTGTGGCTGCCAGACACTGGTGATGACCGGCCGACCCGAGAGCGTCTGGAAGGTAAGCGGCGCGACGAACCGCGTGGCCGCATCGGTCATGAGCACTTGCACGGCCGCGCCTCGCTGAACCAGCCGACTGACGAGCGTACAGACCTTGTAGCACGCGATGCCGCCGGTGACGGCGACGATTAGCTTGCGGTCGGCCCAGGCGAATGCGGTGGCGGAAGCCTCGGTCATGCCCGGATCCATGCTTGCAGGCACAGTATGAGCAGGCAGGTTCGTCGCGGCGGTGCACAGGGCGCCGCAGCGGCCCTGGACGGCGTCAGAGGTTTTCGACCGGCTGCTCTTGGGCGAGCTTTTCCTCGACGTCCATCTCGAGGGCGATCTTGCCCTGGCTGATTTCCTGGATGGCGACTTCGAGGTCGGAGCGGCCGTGGCGCTCGATGAGCGGGCGCGCCCCGTTCATCAGTTCGCGGACGCGGTGCTGGATGAGGGCGGTGAGCTTGAAGCGGCCGCCCACTTGGTTGACGATGTTTTCGCCCTTGAGTGGTTCGTACATGAAGTCCGGGCCTCCAGGCGTGGGGCATGTCGCGGGCCGGGCGATGCGACAGGGGCATCACGGCCGGCGAAGTCAAGCCCCGTAGTATAGCTGGTCGAGGATGGGTCCGCCAGCGGCAAACGGAAATCCATAACAGTCTTACAGTTCATGGTTTACGGTCGACGCCCGGGTCCAGGCCCGCCGCTCGGCGCAAGCGGATGAGCAGAGCCAGGGTCGGCGGCGACTCGTCGGCGGTGGTCCAGTAGGTGTGCTCCGCGGAGCCGGCGGCGATGCGCACGCGGTAGAGCGGGACGTCCGGCCGCAGACGCCAGGGATCGCCGCCGGCCTGAACAAGTTCAACTTCAGCCATGGGGCTCGTCGGTTCGGCCAGCAGATGATCGCGCTGGATCTGTCGCCAGAGATCCGCCACATCGCCACGTGCCAGACGTCCCCAGGGCGGCGGAAAGCCGCCGACCGCGGCGCCTGGGCCGACACCGACGCGCAGTGTGCGATCCGGTTCGAGGACGTATCGCGTGGTGTGGGCGGCGGGGTCCGGTGCGGCTTGGGGTGCCGTACCATGGCCGACCACCAGCAGATCGATGGCGAAGTCGGCAGGCGCCGCGCGAGGAGCGCGTCTGTCATCTGCCGACGTGCTCGCGGCCCGGGTGCTGGCGCATGCGGGGATGAAAGCGACGGTCGCCAGCACGACGAGTGCTGGCATCACGCGGCACGGCCGCCGTTGATTCACGGGCAGCGGGGTGGGCGAAGCGTCAACCATCGTCATCCTCGGTTGCGAGCGAAGGCATGGGCCCGGTTCTGGCCGAAGCGCGGCTTGTGGCGGCCGAGGGTCGCCAGCACGATCACGCCGGCCAGCACCATCATCGCCATGATGCCAAACTGCTGGATTGGCTGCGGATCGCTTGCGCCGGCCTCGGCGGCGGCACGCGTGCGGGCCAGCAGCATGACCATCATGATATGCCCCGTCGGTGCGGCCAGGGCGAGGAACAGCAACTTCACCTGAAGCCATCGCTGACGCAGCATCAAACCCGGGCCATGCATCCATGTCAGCAGCATCCCGAACAGCATGGCCAACGCGGCGCCCGGCACGACGAGGGTGAGGAAGAACAGACGCAGCAGGTCGACGCTCCAGAGCGGGAGCGTGGCGTAGGTTCCATCGACCATGCGGCCGCTGACGTGGCCGCACAGCACAACCGAGGCTGCGAGTCCGCCGAGCAACATGCCCACGGCGACGAGTTTGGGCAGCAGCAACCACGGCCGCAGGCCGCGCCCGGGGCGGCGGCCGTATACGTTGACAGGACGCGGCGGCGATGCCCGGCCGAGAGTGGTGGATTCGTTCATCGTCAAGAGTGTCGATCGCTGGCGGCGTTCGGGCAAGTACCCCCATGGGAAAAGCGCCATGCTGCGCCGCGGGCCGCACGCTTGCCGGGCCGGTGGTCCATGCTACCCTCATACGCTCTATGAAAACGTCTCTCGCCTGGCTCAACGACTATCTGGATCGACCGGTGACGCTCGACGAAGCTGCCGCGACCCTCACCGGCCTGGGTTTTCCCACCGAATCGTGGGAGCAGGTGGTCGGCGACGACTGGGCGATGGAGGTTGAGATCACCAGCAATCGGGGCGACTGTCTCAGTCACGTCGGCCAGGCGCGCGAGGTGGCAGCGGCGACGGGACGGGCGCTGCAGGGTCCGGCGGTGGATCTTCGCGCAGCGGCGATCGGCGGCGGGGCGGTGATGGACCTGACGCGGGTGGAGAACGCCGCGGCGGCGCTCTGCCCGCTGTACAGCGCCCGCGTGATTCAGGGCGTGAAGGTGGGTCCGAGTCCGGCCTGGCTGACGCGACGACTGCAGGCGGTGGGTTTGCGCTCGGTGAACAACGTGGTCGACGTGACCAACTTTGTGATGCTGGAACTCGGCCAGCCGCTGCATGCCTTCGACATGAGCCGGTTGGCCCAGAAGCGGATCGTCGTCCGTCGCGCCGCCGAGGGCGAAGCCTTCACCGCGATCGACGGCTCGAAGCACACACTGCGCGGCGACATGCTGGTCATCGCGGACGCGGCGCGGCCGGTGGCGGTGGCGGGGGTCATGGGGGGACTGGATTCGGAAGTTGGCGACCAGACAACGGACATTCTCCTGGAGTCGGCCGTCTTCGCGCCGTTGAGCGTGAGGCAGACGAGCCGGGCCCTGAAGCTTTCGAGCGACTCGAGCTATCGCTTTGAGCGGGGCATTGACCCACGCGGCGTGGAGCGTGCCAGTTGCCGGGCGGCGCAATTGATCGTGGAGCTGGCCGGCGGGCAGGCGGCCGAGGGTGTGATCCGCGTTGGAGCCGAAGGCATGGTCGGTGAGCTTCCACGGCGGACCGTGTTGCTGCGACCGCGGCGGTGTGACGCGCTGCTTGGGTTCTGCATCCCGGCGACGCGCATGGTCGAGCTGCTGGAGCGGCTGGACGTGGACGCGAAGCTCGCGGATGACGGACGCCTGATCACCTGTCGGATTCCGAGCTTCCGGCTGGACCTGACGCGTGAAGTGGACTTGATTGAAGAGGTAGTCCGGCTGCACGGTCTGGAGCATCTGCCGGTGCGGAAGAAGATCGAGATCGTCGCCAGCCGCACCCCGCGCGATGTGGCGGCACGGCAGCGGTTGCGCGATGTGCTGGTGGCTGGCGGCTTTCATGAGGCGATTACGTTCAGTTTTCTATCGCCGAAAGCCGGCGAGCCGTTCCTGCCCGCGGGGCATCGAGCGGTATGTGTCGACGACGACCGTCGCAAGGCCGAACCGATGCTGCGGCCGTCGCTGCTGCCCAGTCTGCTGGCGGTGCGCAAGACCAACCAGGACATGGGCAACACCCAGGTGCGGTTGTTCGAAACGGCGGCAACGTATAGCAGGGACGGCGAAGGGCGCATCATCGAAACGCAGCGGCTGGCGCTGTTGGCGGACGCGGAGCTGGCCGGTGGAGGCGTTGCGGGAGGCGTGCGGGCGCTTCGCGGGATATTGGACGAACTGGCCCAACAGCTTCTGGGCGATGTTCCGGTGTGCTTTGAGCCGGCCGCCGCGCCTCATATGGAGCACGCTGCGCGATGGAGCGTGGCCGGCAGGGATCTTGGCGTTGTGGGGTTGATCGATGCGGCGACGCGGGGGAACTTCGATCTTCAGGCACCGGTGGTGGCGGCGGAAGTGGTTCTGCATCCCCTGCTGACGGCCTATCCCCCGACGCGGACCGTGCGCCAATTGCCCCGCTATCCGGCGATCGAACGAGACCTGTCGATCGTTGTGGACGCGACGTTGCCCTGGGCGGCGATCGAGGCGGCAGCGCGGGCGGCCGAGCCGCGCTGGCTGGAGACCCTTGCGTTCATCACGACCTACCGGGGTAAGCCGATCGCCAGAGGCAGCAAAAGCGTGACCCTGCGGATGACGTTCCGCGATGCGGGCGGCACGCTGCGCCACGACCAGGTGGACGCCGAGGTGGCCCGTGTGGTTGAGCGGCTGAAAACATCGCACCAGGCCCAATTGCGGGCGAATTAACGCGGCGAGCAGGATCGACAATGATGGCGAAAAGGAAGCGTCACCGGGCGGCGGTGGTCGGCTGCGGCGGCATGTCGCACGCGTGGGTGGAAGCGGCCAGAGCCATTCGCGGCGTGGAGATCGTGGCGCTGGTGGACTTGAATCTGGACAGCGCCCGGGCCGTGGCCCAGCGGCACGGACTTCACGACGCGGCGGTTCACGGCGATCTGACCGAGGCGTTGGCGGCGACCAGGCCGGACGTGGTCTTCGATGTGACGGTGCCGGCCGCCCACCGTGACGTGGCGATCACCGCGATGCAGGCGGGCTGCCACGTGATGGGGGAGAAGCCCCTGGCCGATACGATGCGGCGGGCGCGCGAGGTGGTCGAGGTGGCCGGGCGCAGCGGCCGCGTGTTCGCCGTCATGCAGAACCGCCGCTGCGATCCCTGGATCCGGGCCATTCGCCGCTTCCTCGAACGTGGCGGCATCGGCGAAATCGCCGAGATTCATGCAGACTTTTTCATCGGCGCGCACTTCGGCGGGTTCCGTCAGACGATGCGCCATCCGCTGCTGCTGGACATGGCCATTCACACGTTCGACGCCGCGCGCCTGTTGAGTGGGGCCGACCCGCGCCGCGTCACCTGCCACAGCAGCAACCCACGTCATAGCTGGTACGAGCATGACGCCTCGGCCGTGGCGATCTTCGAAATGAGCAACGGCATTGTGTTTTCGTATCGCGGGTCGTGGTGCAGCGACGGTCTGCCCACGAAATGGGAATCGACGTGGCGCATCGTGGGCTCACAAGGCACCGTGACCTGGGACGGCGGGGAAGGGATCGAGGTCGAGCGTTTCGTTGCCGGCAATCGGCGTCAGGGTCTTATCCACAGCGGCCGGCGCGTGCGCATTCCTGTTCGTCGGCTGCGCTACAGCGGGCACGCGGGCATGATCCGCGAGTTTCTCGAAGCCGTCGATCAGGGGCGTACGCCCGAGACGGTCGGGCACGAGAACATCAAAAGCCTGGCCATGTCTCTGGGCGCGGTCGCCAGCGCGGACGCGGGTTCGACAATTGACATCGATCAGCTTCAGTGACTTGGCCGCGCTGTGGGCGTGACCAGGCCTCACGAGGTGTGCTTGAAATCGCGTCCGCGTGGATCGGCGACGGCGGCGACGGCGAGCACAATGTTCTTTGCCCCGGCTTTGTGAAGCTCGGCTGCGCACGCGCCGGCCGTCGCGCCGGTGGTCTTGATGTCGTCCACGAGGCAGACGGTCCAACCCGCCAGGTCCAGCGGTCGGCGCATGCTGAGGGCGCCTCGGACGTTGGCGACCCGCCGGGAGGGGGCGACGCTGGTCTGCGGAGCGGTGTAGCGCGTGCGGCACAGCAGCCGTTCGATCGGCCAGCCGCGCACGGATGCCAGGGCCTCGGCCATCAGAAACGCCTGATTGTAACCTCGCCGCCAGCGGCGCAGACGGGGCATGGGCACGGGGCAGACGATGCAGGGATCGTCGATGACGGGGGCAAGGCGCTCGGCCAGACGTTCACCCAGCCAGGGGGCATACCACCAGGCTCCGGCGAATTTCATGGCGGTGATCCAGCCGCTCAACGGCTGGGTGTAGGCGTGAAGTCGGATGAGGCGCTGCCAAGGCAGTGACCGGCCGGCGCAGAAGGGGCAGCCGTCCGTTTTCACCGCTTCGTCAGCCACGGTCGCGCCGCAGCGGAAGCAGTAGGTCGAGGGCGGGTCGGGCATCCAACCGGCGTCCCGGGCGGCCTGTTGGGGTCCGGCCAGCGGCCAGCGTGTCGGTTGGCGCAGCAGTGACCGGAGCATGCGGGCGGCACGGTTCATGGTCGGCCTCCGCGGACGTTTCGGTGGGCGCGGCGGGGCCGCCGACCACGGCTATACTTGGCGGCATGTCGCCCGCCGTCGCTCCATCGCCGCAGCATGCCCCGCCGACCCGCGGCCGCTTTGACGCCGTGGTCGAGTCGAACACGCGGGTCTGCCGCGAGCATTGGCGTCTGCGTCTGCGCGTGCAAGGCGCATTGCCGCCAAGTCAGCCGGGGCAGTTCATCCAACTCGGATGCCGCCCGCCGGGCGACGCGACGGGGGAATCGGATGAGCCGTTGCTCTGGAGCCCCGACCATCCGCCGTCGCCGCACCAACCTGACCTGCTGGGCCCGGTGAGTCTGCTGCGGCGTCCGTTCAGCCTCAGCGGTCGGGGTAAAGACGCTCGCGGAACGTGGCTGGAGATAGTGCATCGGGTGGTCGGGACGGGGACGAGTTGGTTGGCGACGCTGCGGCCAAACGACGCGGTGGATTTCATCGGCCCGCTGGGCAACCAGTTTACGTTGCCGCAGGGTAAGCGGCTGGGGCTGTTGATCGGCGGGGGCGTGGGCCTGCCGCCGATGTTTTACCTTTCAGGAAAGCTCGCGGCCGCCGGTTGGGACGCCGTGGCTTTTGTCGGCGCGCAGACGGCCGATCTGCTGGCGGTGACGTGGGCCGCTGAGCCGCCGACCCATGACGCCACGCCAAGCTGCTGCGCCCGGCCGTTCGCGGACAACGGCTTCGCGAGCGTGGTGACCACCGACGATGGATCGCTGGGCCTGCGGGGCCTGATTACGGCGGGGGTCGAGCGTTTCCTGGCTACGATGCCGGTCTCCCGGCGGCGTGAGGCGGTGGCGTTTGTGTGCGGCCCGTTGGCCATGATGCGGGCCACAACCCGGTTGACGACGGCGGCGGGGGTCGACACGCAGGTGTGCATGGAACAGGCGATGGCCTGCGGCATGGGCACCTGCCAGTCGTGCATTGTTCGTGTTCAGGACCCAAAGCGGGATCAGAAGGCGTGCCCTTCGTGGCGTTATCAACTTTGCTGCACCGACGGGCCGGTCTTTGATGGTCGGGCCATCGTGTGGTGAGTTGGATGTGGTTCACCACGTGGGGGCTCATGAAGGAGAGGTTCATGTCGAAGGTTTCGTCGCCTCAGTTCGTGCCGTATCCGAATCGGTATGTTCCGCAGACGTCGCCGGAGCAGGCGGCCCGCGCCTTCTGCGAACGCATGAGTCGGCGTCGCACGGTGCGTGATTTTTCGGATCGGCCGGTGTCGCTGGAGACGATTCAATGGCTGGTGCGCTGCGCCGGGTCGGCGCCCAGCGGCGCCAACAAGCAGCCGTGGCGTTTCGTGTGCGTGTCCGATCCACAGGTGAAGCGGCAGATTCGCCTGGCCGCGGAAGAAGAGGAGCGGGCCTTCTATGAGAAGCGGGCGGGCGAGCAGTGGCTGGCCGACCTGGCACCGCTGGGCACCGACGAGCACAAGCCATTTCTTGAAATCGCGCCGTGGCTGGTGGTGGTGTTCAAGCTGGCCAAGGACGACGACGGGGGACAGGTGTACTACGTGAACGAATCGGTGGGGCTGGCGGTGGGGCTGTTCCTGGCGGCGGCCCATGAGGCGGGGTTGGCGACGCTGACGCACACGCCCAGTCCGATGCAGTTTCTCGGGCGTGTTCTGGGTCGGCCGGAGCATGAGCGACCGTTTCTGCTGATCCCGGTGGGATATCCGGCCGAGGGTTGCACGGTGCCGGCTGAAGCCCTGCGCAAGAAACCCCTGGAGCAGATCATGGTGGTGCATGGCGCATAGCGGCGCCGGCATGGGTGCTCTGCGGCTGCAAGCCACGTGCACCCCATGAAAAAGACGCCGCGTCTAGAAACGCGGCGCCCTGGAGGGGAGAAAGCAATATCGGGTTGTGGAGCGTCGCGAGCCTGGCCCGGTGTGATCAGATCCCAGGGTCATTTCATCCAGAGAAAGTACGAAGCGGCCGCACCGCCGAGCAGGGCGACGGCCACCGCGAGTTTGACCAGCGCGCCGAGCCCGCCGCCGGACGACGTGCCAGCCTTGTTCTTCTTCGATTTGCCCCCTTCGCCACGCACCTTCTCGCCGGTGCGCTGGTTGGTGCCGCAATGGGTGCAGATCACAGACTTGGCTGAAATCTGCTCGTCGCACTCGCGGCAGGGAACCTTGGCCGCTTCCTTGGGGGCGTCTTCGGGATCGTCAATGTCGTAGGGGTTGGCTTCCCCGGCCGCATCGATCATGGCGCCGGCCCCGTCGCCGCCGGCCAGGTTCGCCGCGGCTTTTTTCCTGGCCGGGCGCGGCTGGCCCGTCCTGGACGCGGACACGTTCGGGGAGCCCGTCGCGGACGTCTTCCCCCCCTTGGCCGCAGCCTTTTTCAACTCGTCGGTCTCGGCCTCGCCTTCGAGCGGAGGATCGGCGGGCATGCGAAACGACGATTCGCACTTCTTGCACCGCACCTTCTTGCCGGCCAGTGTCGATTTCCAGACGTACTTTTTCCCGCACTGGGGGCAGGCGAAGGTCAGGTCCATCTCCATGGTGGCCATACGTCGGTCTCCCGTGACTTTCTTCGATGCGGCCAGCCCAGGGGGCGGCGTCGGCCCATCGGTTGTCGACACGTGAGTGGGCGGCCTCTACATCGAGCCGGCCCTTGTCTTCCTACACAAAACAGGCACATCGCCGCGCGACGGTCACCCGCGCCACAAGCCGCGGGGTGGTCAGACACCTGAATGTGCGTTCTTCGGGGCGTCGGCGTCCAAACCGGCGTGCCGATCCTCTGGCCTGTGGGGCGCCCGGGATCACGACTTCATCGGTCGCGGTGCGGCTGAGTTCAGTGCCCGCAACACTTTGACCGTCACGGATCCCAGGTTCGTCAATGACGCGGGTGGCCAATCCCTGGCTGCGCCAGTATTCTGAAGCAGTTTACCCGCCCTACCAGGCCAGAGCAAGTAGAAAATGGCTGTCGCCCCCCTGGACCTTGCGTCCCACCACCTGCCCCAGCTTGACGAATTCCTCGGAGCTTTCGAGGCGATTGTCCGTTCCGGTCACTTCGTTGGCGGACCTGTACTCGATGCGTTTGAAGCCCACCTCGCGGCGACGTGCGGGGTCCGGCACGCGGTGGGCATGTCCAGTGGAACAGACGCACTGCTGGCGGCGCTGATGGCTCTTGACATCGGACCGGGTGATGAGGTCATCGTGCCGCCGTTCACCTTCTTCGCCACCGCCGGCTGCGTCGCCCGTACCGGGGCGCGGCCGGTGTTCGCGGACATCGACCCGGTGACGATGAATCTCGATCCGCGGCGAGCGGCCGCAGCCGTCACAAGCCGGACGCGGGCGATCATTCCCGTGCACCTGTTCGGGCTCATGGCCGACACCGATGCGATCCGGTCTCTCGCCCGCCAGCACCACCTGGCGGTCATCGAAGACGCGGCCCAGGCGATCGGCGCGCGTGACGAGGATCGGCCGGCGGGCTCGGTGGGCGACATGGGCTGCTTCAGCTTCTACCCGACCAAAAACCTGTCGGCCATGGGCGACGCCGGAGCTGTGGTGACCGACGATCCCGCCTTGGCCCAGCGGCTTCGGCAGTTGCGCAACCACGGTCAGACCGGGCTCTATGAACATGTACTGGTGGGCGGCAATTTCCGTCTGGATGCGATCCAGGCGGCGGTGCTTGACCTGAAACTGCCGCACCTGGAACGGTGGCACGACGCTCGTCTGCGCGTGGCACAACGCTACGACCAGGCGCTGGCGCGGACGCCGCTGATCCTGCCGGCCGCGCCACCGGGCAAACGCCACGTCTATCACCAGTACACGGTTCGCGTGCCGGGCGAGGCAGCCGGCGGCGGGCGGACGATGCGAGACCGTCTGCGGGAGCATCTGCATGCGGCGGGCATCGGACACGGCGTGTTCTATCCGAGGCCGCTGCACCTTCAGCCGTGCTTCGCGCAACTGGGCGGCCGGGTGGGCGATTGCCCGGTGGCGGAAGCGGCGGCCTTGAGCGTGCTGAGCCTGCCGATCTATCCTGAACTGTCGGAGGCTGCACAGGATGAGGTGATCGGCGCGGTGCTCCGGTTCTTCGCGTGATGCGGCGGCCGCGTGCGCACGGCGGCCCGACGATCGGCCATGGGAGGAAGTTCACTCTGCAACCTGACACGCCCAAATCCGAAGGACCGCCCTCGGCCGCGTCAGCGGGTTCATCCCACGCCTGCGAGCGTCCGGCTGGCCGCCTGCCCGATGGCGCGGATCTCATCATGCGTCTGCGCGGCGTGAGCAAGGCGTTTGGCCCGACGGTTGTGCTCGACGGTCTGGACCTGGACATCGAGCGAGGCAAGACCACGGTGGTCATCGGTCCCAGCGGCACGGGCAAGAGCGTGCTGCTCAAGCACGTGGTGGGTCTGCTGCGGCCGGATCGCGGCGAGGTGTGGTTCGAGGACCAGCGAGTCGATCGATTGAGCGAGGCGCAGCTTGTGGCCGTCCGCATGCGGATGGGCCTGCTGTTTCAGATGGGCGCTCTATTCGACTCGATGGACGTACGCGACAATATCTGTTTCCCGCTGCGCGAGCACACGAAACTCACCCGCAAGCAGATGGATGAGCGCTGCGACAAGGTGCTGACGCTGGTCGGGCTGGCAGGGATCGAGTCGATGATGCCCGCCGAACTGTCCGGCGGCCAGCGCAAGCGCGTGGCCCTGGCGCGGGCGATTGTGATGGAGCCGGCCATCGTGCTTTACGACGAGCCGACGACCGGCCTGGACCCGATGCGGGCGGATGTAATCAACGAACTGATCATCACGCTCGGGCGTCACCTGGGCATCACCAGCATCGTGGTGACGCACGACATGGCCAGCGCCAACCGCATTGCCGACCGCATCGTCATGCTCTACGATGGTCAAATTGTCGCCGACGCCGACCCCGCAACGTTCGCGCAGGTGCCCGACGACATGGTGCAACGGTTCGTGCAGGGCCGGGCGTACCGGCAGGAACTGGAAGCGATTCACGCGGGTTTCGCGAAAGTCGGCGGGGCCGCGGCGGACTCAGCGTCCGATCCGATACGGTGAGCGATGACCGAACGATCACGCAACATCGCGGTGGGCATCACGCTCGTGTGCGGTCTAAGCGGGCTGGCCGTCATGTTGCTGCTTTTCGGGTACGGCAGCAGCTTCTTCAAGGCCGGCTACGACCTGCGGATTCTGATGGACAGCGCCAATGGCCTGGGGGAGTCGAGCCGGCTGAAGATGGCGGGTATCGACATCGGCGGCGTGCGCAGTATTCATCTGGCCGACCCGCCGAGCGACGGCGTCAACCTGGTGGCCCGTATCGAAGGCGATTACCGCATCCCCCGGGATGTCCGCCTTGTCGCCGAGGCACCGCTGCTGCTGGGGGGTAGTTCGGCGCTGAAGCTGAGCGTGCAGGGCCTGAGCGACCAGCAGATGGCGGACATGCTGCCGACAGACGGCAGCGCGGTGCTCGACATCCGTGGTCGGCCACAGTCCGAGTCGCTGGCGGCGCAGATGCGTGTCGCCCTGGATGAACCGATCAGCGAGCTGCGCCGCGTCTCGGCAAATTTCGAATCCCTGGCCCGGGAGTGGCGGGTGGTGGGTGAGAATCTCAACCGGCTGCTGGAACCTCGCGATGTGGCGACGGTCGACGCGGGGGACGGCACCGGCAACCTCGCGACGCTTGTCGCGCGGGCGGACGCGCGCCTCCGCGAGACCGAGGCCGTGCTCGAAGGCGTGCGCCAATGGGTCAACGACGACGACCTGCGCCAGAACGTCAAGGAGACCGCGGCCCAGGCACGTCAGACGCTGGCGACGTTCGATCAGAGCGCCCGGGACATCACCCAGCGGTTCGCGAGCGTGTCTGACGAGCTGTCACTGCTGTTGAACGAGGCGAGGGCGACAATGGCCCATGTCAACGGCGGGCAGGGAACGCTGGGCAGCCTGGTGCATGATCCGGCCCTGTACCAGAATCTCAACGACGCGGCCCAGCGACTCAAGGCTCTACTCACCGAGACCCAGCTTCTGGTCGAGAAGTGGAAAGCTGAGGGCCTGCCGGTACAGTTCTGACTGCCTGGGAACGCGGGCGGGCGCCATGCGCCGGGCGAAGTCGGAAAGGGCAGGATGATGCTACGGCTGGCGGCCATCGGTCTGGGCGGACGTGCAAGCAGCATGGTGATGGAGATGCGGCGGGTCGATCCCGACGTGCAGCTCACAGGCGTGGTGGACCCCGCCGTCGAGCGCACGCGAGCGCGGCTGCGCGACCACAGGATTCCCGATGACAGGCTGGAGGCGTTCGAGTCCGTCGCGGCGATGCTGGCGGCGCCGGCGGGATTTGACGGCCTGATCATCGGCACGCGCTGCCACCTGCACACACCGATGGCGGTCGAGGTGGCGGCGGTGGACGTGGATCTGCCGCTTTTCCTGGAAAAGCCGGTCGCCATCGACTTTGACCAGCTTGAGGCATTGGGAAGCGCGTGGCGTGGACGTGAACGGCGGGTTCTTGTGTCGTTTCCGCTGCGCACGACGCCGTTGTTTGGCCAGGTGCTGCGGATCATCCGCAGCGGCAGGCTGGGCGTGGTCAATCAGGTGATGGCGTTCAACGATGTACCCTATGGAGGAACGTACTTCGCCAACTGGTACCGCAGCCACGAGCAGACCGGCGGGTTGTGGCTGCAGAAGGCCACGCACGACCTGGACTACATCACGGCGATGATCCGCGCCGGGTCGGACGGCGGCCAGTGTGTGCAGCCGACGGCGGTCGCGGCCATGACGTCGCGCACGGTGTACGGCGGCGATAAACCCGAAGCGCTGCGCTGCCGTGACTGCGACGAGATCGACACATGTCCCGAAGGCCCGCCGTCGCACCGCCGACGCGGCTCGGCTGGAGGCATGGGAGGCTTAGGTCCCGAGGACGACCATCTGTGCTGCTTCGCCCGGAGCATCAAGCATCAGGATGCGGGCAGTGTGATCGTGCGCTACAACAACGGCGTGCATGCAACCTATGGCCAGAACTTCGTGGCCCGTCTGAAGTCCAACCGTCGTGGGGCCCGGATCGTCGGACAGGACGCGACGCTCGAGTTCGATTGGTATCGCAACGCTATCACGGTTTTCGACCATTTCGTCAACCGCGTGGATCAGATCGAAGTGACGGCCAGCGGTGAACACCTCGGCGGCGATCAGGTGCTGGCCGGCAACTTCGTGGGCATGCTGCGCGACCAGGCGGCTGGGCGGCGCGCCGTGGAGCCAGCGACCGACCTGAACGATGGCCTGCTGAGTGCGGCCCTGTGCCTGGCGGCGCGGGAGTCATCGCGTACGCATACCTTCCAGCCCGTGCGTCTGCCCGGCCAGCCGGTCCGGGCCGTCGACCCGCCGACCATGCTCGCCGACTGAAAACGTTCGGCCGCGAGCACCCGGCTTCGCTAGAATGCCGGCCATGAAATACGCCATTGTCATCGCCGATGGAGCGGCCGATTTCCCCTTGGAACAGTTGGACGGCAGGACACCGTTTGAAGCGGCCAGGAAGCCGAACACCGACCGTCTGAGCATCGAAGGCCGGCAGGGCTCGGTCGCCACGACGCCCGCGGGCATGGCGTGCGGCTCGGACATCTGCTGCATGAACCTGCTGGGTTACGACCCGGCGACCTACCACACCGGCCGGGCGCCGCTCGAAGCGGCCGCCCTGGGCATCGAACTGAACGACACCGACTGGATCTTCCGCGTCAACCTCGTCACCGTCATCGACGGGTTGATGCAGGACCACTCGGCCGGGCACATCGGCGATAAGGAAGGCTGGACGCTGCTGGGCGACCTGGCCGGCCAACTCGACGCGCCGGGCATGACCTTCTATCCCGGCGTGAGCTATCGCAACATCCTGGTCGACAGCAGCGGGCAGCGCGACTGGTCGAAGCTGCGCACCACCCCGCCGCATGACGTGCCGGGCGAGCCGATCAGCAAGCACCTGCCAAGCGGCTGCCCCGAGGCCGCACTGCTGCGTGAGATGGTCAGCCGCAGCGAGGCGCTCTTTGCGGAGCATGACGTGAATCTCACGCGGGTCGAGCTTGGTGAAGCCCCCGCCACACACGTCTGGCCGTGGGGCCAGGGCCGCCGGCCGGCCATACCTAGTTTTGAAAGCCGTTTCGGCCTGCGTGGGGCGATGATCACGGCCGTGGACCTGCTGGCCGGCATCAGCCAGTTCATCGCGTGGGACCGTCTCGATGTGCCCGGTCAGACCAGCTACCACGACACCGACTACGCGGCGGCCGGTTCGCACGCGATCGCGGCGCTCGATCACTACGACCTGGTGTGCGTGCATGTCGAAGCGCCGGATGAGGCGTCGCACGCCGCCGACGCGGCGACGAAGGTCGCGGCCATCGAGAGCATCGATCGCCACGTGGTCGGTCCGCTGCATCAGGCGTTGCGCGATCGCGGCGAGCCCTATCGGATGCTCTACCTGCCGGACCACTACACGGCTGTGAGCACGCGCAAGCACGATCCGACGCCCGTGCCGTTCGCCCTGTGCGGCGAGCACGTCAACGCCGTGCTCAAGCGGTCGTTCTCGGAAGCCAACGCCGCCGAGTCCGACCTGCACATCGACTTCGGCCACGAGCTGATGGAGTATTTCCTGAAGGCAGGCCTGAGCGGGTAAGCGTGTGTCCTCAGACGGCACGCCGGAGGCTTGTCGCAGGATATCGGAAGGAAGGGTGAGCGAGGGGATTCGAACCCCCGACCCCCAGGACCACAACCTGGTGCTCTAACCAACTGAGCTACGCTCACCATCGGGCGGTCGGACCGCCGAGCCGTGCAGATTATGGGGCGTGACGGGGCAGTGTCAAACGCTGGCGGTTTTCCCGATCAAGCCGGTTGTGCGGGCGGTCGATAGGCAACGGTAGCGACCCGACTCGGCGCCCGCGGCGCGCGCTGCCGGACGACCCTCCGGGCCGACACCTGTCTCCACGGGAGGGCTCCATGACCAGTCCAGTCGCCAGCGGCCATCACGGCAAGACCGGTCCGACGCGCCAGGGTGAGGCCGAGATCCTCCTGGAGTCGGGCACCAACGAGCTGGAGGTGCTGGTGTTCAGCGTGGGGGCCGGCACGTTCGGCGTGAACGTGGCCAAGGTACGCGAGGTGATCCTGCCGATGCGGACGGTGGCAGCGCCGCAGCAGCACCCGTGCGTGATCGGCATGTTCAACCTGCGTGGGCGGCTGCTGCCGCTGGTCGATCTGCACAAGTACCTGAGGATCGAGCCGGTGGGCGAGGATCGCAAGGTCATCGTCACGGAGTTCAACGGACAACAGGCCGCGTTCGCCGTCAGCGGCGTCGAGCAGATCTACCGCATGAACTGGGGCGACATGAAGAGCGTGCCGGACACGGAGGGCCAATCGCACTTCGCCATCACCGGCATCACCGAGATCGGCCAGCGGCTGGTGCTGATGCTCGATTTCGAATCGATCAGCGACCACATCAGCGTGCAGGACATGCTGCACATCGACCGGGTACCCAACCCGCTGGGCGTGGACCGCGGGTCGGCGCGGATCATCGTGGCCGAGGACAGCAAATTCATCCGAGGGATCATGACCGGCGTCCTGGGGGCCAGCGGATACACGCAGGTGCGGGCGTTTTCGAACGGACTGGACGCATGGCACGCGATTCAGCCGGGCGTCGACGGGCAGCCGGGGTGTGACATTCTGGTCACCGATATCGAAATGCCGCAGGTCGACGGTCTGCACCTGACGCGGCGGGTCAAGGAATCTGCTCCGCTGCGGCACATTCCGGTGCTGCTGTTTTCGTCGCTGATCACGGCCGACACGCGGCACAAGGGTTCACAGGTCGGGGCGGACGAACAGATCGCCAAGCCCGATCTGCCGCACCTGGTGGAAATTGTGGACCGTTGGGTCCGCGAGGGGACTGGCGTCCCGGTTACGGAAGCCGCAGCCGGCCGCCTGTCCGCTTGAGGCCCTGCGCCTTGGTCCGGGTTCGGGTCCGGCGCGAGCCGGCAGGGTATGACGCGGATGGCCTTGGAGTCGCCCGGAATGGGGTCGCCTCGTGAGGCATCCTCGTTTGCCGGGCCTTGCGGCGGCCTCTAGACTATCCTCGCGATCATGGGGCCGACGTTCCCGGCCAATGGACCCACTCCCGTAGAGGCCCACGTCATGCGTCCACGCTTCCGGTTGCTCGCCATCTTGCTGACAACCGCGGCAATGGGCGGCTGCGTTGAAGACGCCCATGTCCTGTCACTGTCGAGCGACGGCCAGTATTTGCCGCCGCAGACCGGGTTGGGCCTGGTGGCGCGGCCCGATTCGCCGATTCCCGACCTGCCGATGCCGATCGGGTTCAAAGTGGTGGTGGATCAGTCGCTCGTCGAGGTGCACGGAATCAGCCGGTATGTGAGACATGTGTACCAGGGCCGCTCGAGCATGGCCGACGCGACACGTTTCTACCGCCACCATGCGCCGTTGTATGGCTGGCGGCCGGTCAGCGAACGGGCCGAGAACAGCCAGACGCTGATGTGGTACGTCAAAGGCGATGAGCGGCTGACGCTGCAGTTTTCACGGCGGGGAGGCATCGTGTCCACGGTCGTGTGGATCACCGATCGGCAGGGTGCGTGAGGCCGCACCCATGAGGTCGTTTCGCCCGGTCCCAGCCCGCATACTCCTGACACGCAGAGCATAAGGATCGACCCAAGCGATGGATTCAGAACATCGTCACGAGCTGAAAGAAAACGAACTGGCCGAGTTCTTCCGCAATTTCGGGCAGTTCTGGCAGAAGTGGGGCAACAGCCTGCTGCTGGTGGTGCTGGTGGTGCTGGTGGCGGTGGTGGCGGTGCAGATGATCACCGGCTACCGCTATCGTCAGCAGGAGCAGAACTGGGCGAACCTCGAGTTTGAGCAGAGTCCGGCCGGCCTGGCGTCTGTGGCGGAGTCGGTGGATGACCCCGTGGTGCGGGCTCTGGCGCATCTGCGGGCCGGTGATCGGCTGCTGCGGACCGAAGCCGAAGTCGGGGCGGCCGAGGAACTGACCATGGGTGGAGGCGACAACGCGGCTGCACGCCAACGCACGCTGCACGAGGCGGCGACGCATTACGAAGCGGTGCGGGAGATGGCGTCGCTGGCGCCGATCTACAAAGTCAACGCCCTGTTGGGTCTGGCGGCGGTGGCGGAGAGCCAGCGACAGTGGGAATTGGCCGGCCAGCGCTACGAACAGACCATCGCCGAGGCCCAGGCCATCGATCAGCCCGCGCTGGTGCAGCAGGCGCAGCAGCGCGCCGCAGCACTGGATCGGCTTCGAGAGCCGATGTCGCTGGCGCCGCCCGTTGCGTCCGCCGCCGCGACCGGTGAACCGATGAGCGCCACCGCGAACGATGCGGCCGACGTCCCCACCACCGGGACCGACGAGGCGGAGACGGCCGCATCAGACGATGATGCTGGACAGTGAGCCCTCACGCCGATCAGTCTGATGCCGACAACCTGCCCGACTTGCCCGATCTTGGCCCCGCCGCGCAGCGCTGCGCGTTCACGGTGCGGCGTGAGGTCGACAAGCGCCTGGATGTCTATCTGCACAGCCGGCTCAAGCGCGTGAGCCGGGCGAAGGTGCAGAAGCTCATCGCCCATGGCGCCGTGCGGATCAACGGTCAGCCCACCAAGCGCAGCCACATGGTGCAGAAAGGCGACCGCATTGAGCTGTCGCTGCCCGCGCCCGCGGTGCGGACGATCGTGCCCCAGGACATCCCCCTGGAGATTCTTTACGAAGACGACGACCTGATCGTCATCAACAAGCAGGCGGGGCTGATCGTCCACCCGGCCCGCAGCCAGCTTGACGGCACGCTGGTCAACGCCCTGGCCCACCATTTCAAGCAGCAGGTGGAAGCAGCCGGCGGACGCTGGATCGAATGGCGCACCAGCGGCCTGCGAGCGACGGACCTGCAGGGCGCCGACGCCGCGGATGACGGTATCGCGGCGCAGTCCGAGGTCGAGGAAGACGAGGATGAAAGCGGCCTGCCGATCGAGGTGGCTGACAAGACCGAAGGCGGGGTGCCGGGCCTGAGCGGCATCGGCGCGTCGCTGCTGCGGCCGGGCATCGTGCATCGCCTGGATAAGCACACCACGGGCGTGATGGTGGTGGCCAAGAGCGACGACGCCCACGCCGCCATCGCCATGCAGTTTGAGCGCCGCAAGGTGAACAAGGCCTATCTCGCGGTGGTGCATGGCCAGCCGGAGGGTGAAGGCGGCGTCATCGAGCAGCCTATCGGCAAGCACCCGACCATTCGCGAAGCATATGCGGTGCGTCATGACAGCGGCGGGCGCCCGTCGGTCACGCTCTACCGGGTGCGCGAGCGCTACAGGGGCTACGCGCTGGTCGAGCTGGAGCTGAAGACCGGCCGCACGCATCAGATTCGCGTGCATATGTCATACATTGGTCACCCGCTGGCGGGCGATATCGCCTACGGGGGGGAGGTGATCGGCCCATACGAGCTCGACCATCCGCCGACGCCGGCGGGCGGCCGCAGCTTTCTGAACTACGCGAGGCCCAAAGAGCAGGGCCAGCCGATGATGTACGCGGCCTTGGAGCGTGACGACGTGCTGATGACCTTTCCGGCGCTGCACGCGGCCTATCTGCACTTCTACCATCCCGTGCGCAAGCACGAGGTGACCTTCACCGCCCCGGTGCATGGGCCGATGCGGACGCTCATCACCGAACTGCGTAAGCGCCCGGCCGCCGGCCCACTGGCAGATCCAGCCGGCTGCTGGGTGGATCTTGAGCGTACGGTCCAGTCGTGACGCGGGCCGCCCGAGCACGCCGCCATCTGGCCGCGAGCCTAGTCCTGCTTGCGCCAAGGCACATCGTCGACCCCGGCGGCCGCATTCGCCGCGCGAGCCAGGGCGAAAAGCAGGTCGCTGAGGCGGTTGAGGTAGACGACGATCTGGGCCCGGACCGGCTCGACGCGCGACAGGGCGACCACCTCGCGCTCGGTCCGCCGGCAAACCGTCCGCGCCACGTGCAATCGTGCCGCCAGTTCGCAGCCGCCGGGAAGAATGAATTGCCGCAGGGCGTCGACGTCCGCACAGGCCGCGTCGATGTATCGTTCGAGCGCCTCGACGTGCTGGTCATGAATGGCGGCCGCGGGATTACTGCGTGTGGTGGCGGCCGGGGTGGCCAGTTCGCCGCCGAGATCGAACAGGTGATTTTGAACGTCGACCAGCGGCCGACGAATCGCCTCGACCGCGCAGCCGGCCAAGGCCAGGCCCAGGTGGCTGTTCAGTTCGTCCACGCACCCGTAGGCCGCCACGCGGCGACTGT
Source organism: uncultured Phycisphaeraceae bacterium (assembly GCA_964502445.1). Taxonomy (GTDB): domain Bacteria; phylum Planctomycetota; class Phycisphaerae; order Phycisphaerales; family Phycisphaeraceae; genus CAZCWM01. Next base: position 42,741 of record CAZCWM010000011.1, read on the forward strand.
CCTTGCCCACGCGTGTGCCTGAGAAAAGGTCGGTCTCGCCGCTGTCGCCGCGGCCGGTGTAAAGCTTGCTCATGGCAGGATCATAACGCGAATGAGGCCGAGGCACGGCCCGGCTGGCGGGCGCCGGGCATGTCGGCGAGAATGCCGGCGCGGGAGCGTAGCTCAGTGGTTAGAGCAGGCGACTCATAATCGCTCGGTCGCGGGTTCGAATCCTGCCGCTCCCATTGGCGAACCGCTCGCCGGCAGGTGTTGTGTCACGAGAGTTCCGGGTGGAAACGAGGCGGCCAATGAGTTTTCCTGACGATTTCGTGTGGGGCGCGGCGGCGGCGGCGTATCAGATCGAGGGGGCGTGGGAAGAAGATGGCAAGGGCCCCAGCGTGTGGGACATGATTACCCATCGTCCCGGCCGCATCTGGAACGAACATACGGGCGACGTGGCGGCCGACCACTACCACCGTTACCGCGAAGATGTGGCGTTGATGCGGCGGATCGGCCTGCAGGCCTACCGGCTGAGCGTCAGTTGGCCGCGCGTACTGCCGGAGGGCGTCGGCCGCGTCAATGCCAAGGGATTGACGTTCTATGACCGGCTGGTCGACACGCTCCTGGAGGTCGGCATCACACCCTGGGTGACTCTCTTTCACTGGGACTATCCACTCGCCCTCCACCACCGGGGTGGCTGGCTCAATCGTGACAGCAGCGAATGGTTTGCGGACTACACGCGGGTGGTGGTGGACCGCCTGGGCGATCGGGTGCGTCACTGGATGACGATCAACGAGCCGCAGGTCTTCGTGAAGATGGGCCATGAAGACGGCGGTCATGCGCCCTGTCTGAAACTACCGCGATGCGATGTGCTACGGGCGGCCCATCATGTGCTGATGGCCCATGGCCGGGCGGTGCAGGTGATCCGGGCCGCGAGCAAGGCCGCGCCCCAGGTCGGCTGGGCGCCGACCGGCGATATTCTGCTGCCGGCGACGGACGATCCTACGGACGTGGCCGCAGCCCGCTACGGCACACAGGAGGTGATCTCCAATCTCTTCTGCCATGCGTGGTTCAGCGATCCGGCGATTCTCGGGCACTACCCGGAAAGCGGCCTGAAAGTCTTTGGACGCGACGCGCCCGCGGCGACGGCGGATATGGACACGATTCGCCAGCCGCTCGATTTCTACGGCATGAACGTCTACACCGGGTACCCCGTGCAGGCCGACGCGCAGGGCAAAGCGGTCCTTGTGCCGCGGCCGCCGGGCAGTCCGATCACGCTGTATGAATGGCCGGTGGAGCCCGACGCGCTCTACTGGGGGCCGCGGTTCATTCACGAGAAATACAGGCTGCCGATCGTCGTCACCGAAAACGGCCTGTCGTGCATGGACTGGATCAGCGCGGATGGGCACGTGCATGATCCGCAACGGATTGAATTTCTGCGGCGTTACATCGGCCGGCTGCGCGATGTCAGTGAGGAGGGCGTGCCGGTGCGCGGCTACTTCCACTGGGCGATTCTCGACAACTTCGAATGGAGCGAAGGATACAAGCACCGCTTCGGCCTGATTCACGTCGACTACGGGACGCAGAAACGCACGCTCAAGGATTCAGCCGCGTGGTACAGCCAGGTGATCGCCACCAACGGCGCCGACCTGTAGGCTGGATGCGCCGGCTGGAAAGTGTGGGCGGATATTGGCCCGCTCAGCGTGCGGACCGACTGGCGGCTGCTGCGGAGGAACGTTCGCGGGCGATCACGCGCGGACGGGCCGGCTGGTGGTGGCCGGGCTTCATGCACGTGATCGAGCGGTAGCCGCGGCCGGTATTGATATAGCGTGTCAGGCTCTGCTTCAGTTTGCGGTCCATGAAGGGCAGCAGCGGCTGGTCGACCTTCGGCAGGCACGCGAGGGCCTCGCGTATCCGCCTGTCCCATGTATCGGCCATCTGGTCGAACTCGTCGCAGCGCAGGATGCCGCGGCAGTCAGCCAGATCGCAGGCCAGTGGCATTTCCTCGCCGGGGGCCAGGAACATGCGGTAATCATCGGTGATCTGCTCGCCTGCGGCGATGTCGCGGATGGCGATCTCGAAGCCGTAGCCGGTGCTGAGCGTGTTGGCGTGGCAGCAGTGGTTGACGTACTTGGCGATGTCCCAGCTGATGACGCGCACACCATGATCGTCCATGTAGGAATAGCGGTCGATGACGGGGCGGTAGGCGGGATCGTCCATGAGGGGATGGTCGGGGGTGATTTCGACCTCGAGGGCGTCGCGGACATAGACGATGGCGCCTCGGGGGATGGGCCGGCGGGCGAAGACACCGTAGCCGACCACTGCGCTCACATGGCGCAACTCCGTATCGGGGTGAATCATGGTGCGATGAGAACCAGAGGCGGTGCGACCGGCGAAACGGCCGACGCCGCGCGAGTTCCCGCCGCCGGGGGCCGACAGAGGGCCGACCACGGGGTGGATTGCGATTGAATGTACGTCGAGACATTTGAAAAACAAGGGGGTCGGCGGGGTGGAACGCAGATTATTTTTCGTGCCCGTCCCGGCGGCGAGGTCGACGGACCACACGGAGCTTGACCCGCACGCAAGGGCGAGGCGGCCTTCGGTCGCCCACGATGCGAAGCCGAGCGTGATAGGATGTTCGTCTGCGGGAGAGCAACCCACAGCGCGTCACGCGGGAACGTGTCATGCAGAACCACGGCATCGCCAACAGCCTGACGGAGTATGGGGACCGCGGGTTCTCGCTGTACATGCGGCGGGCGTTCGCCCAGTCGATGGGGTTCTCCCGTGAGGCCCTGGACAAGAAGGTCGTGGGCATCGTCAATACCTTCAGCGATCTGAATAATTGCCACCGCGACGTGCCCAGACTGGTCGAGGCGGTGAAGCGAGGGGTCTGGCAGGCGGGGGGCCTGCCGCTGGAGTTCCCGACGATCAGCCTGGGTGAGCTTTTCCTCAACCCCAGCAGCATGATGTTCCGCAACCTGATGGCGATGGACGCGGAAGCGATGATCAAAGCCCAGCCGATGGATGCGGTCGTGATCGTCGGCGGGTGCGACAAGACAATGCCCGCCATGCTGATGGGGGCCGCCAGCGCCGGGCTGCCCACCATCGCCCTGGTGACCGGGCCGATGCTGCCGGGCAACGTCGGGGCTCAGCGCGTCGGGGCATGCACCGACTGCCGGCGGTTCTGGGCGACGTACCGGCGCGGTGAGATCGACGACGCGGGCATCGACGCGGTCGAGGCGAACCTGGTGCCGACCTCGGGGACGTGCGGGGTGATGGGCACAGCCTCGACGATGGCGTGTCTGCTCGAAGCCCTGGGGATGATGCTGCCCGGCTCGGCGGCCGTGCCGCAGGTGATGGCCCAGCGGTATCGGATCGCCGAAGAGACCGGCAAGGCGGCGATGGCGGCGATCGAGACCCGCCTGACCCCGGACAAGATCCTCACCGGCAAAGCTTTTGAGAATGCCCTGCGCGTCCTTCAGGCGATCGGTGGGTCGACCAACGCGATTGTGCACCTGATGGCGATCGCAGGTCGGCTGGGCATCCGCGTCGAGCTCGACTGGCTGGAGCGCGTCAGCGAGGACACGCCGGTGCTGGTGGACCTCAAGCCGTCGGGGCAGGGGTACATGTCGGACTTCTACGAGGCCGGCGGTCTGCCTGTGGTGCTGCAGGAGATCAAGGATCTGCTGCATCTGGATGTGGTGACCGTCACGGGTCGCACGCTCGGCGAAGTGCTGGACGTGGACTACACCTTCCCGGACTGGCAGACGATCATCCGCCCACGGAGCAACCCGTTACTCGCCAAGGGCGCGCTGGTGGTGGTCAAGGGCAACCTGGCCCCGCATGGGGCGGTGGTGAAACGGGCGGCGGCGGACGCGAAGCTGCTGCGGCACCGGGGCAAGGCCGTAGTCTTCACATCGCTGGCCGATCTGAGCCGGCGGATCGACGATCCAAACCTTGCCGTGACGCCCGCCAGCGTGCTGGTGCTGCAGAATGCCGGGCCGATCGGCGGCCCCGGAATGCCCGAGGCCGGAGCCCTGCCGATCCCGAAGAAGCTGGCGGGCGTCAAGGACATCGTGCGCATCAGCGACGCGCGGATGAGCGGGACAGCCTATGGGACGGTGGTCCTGCACATTTCCCCCGAAACCGCGGTGGGCGGGCCGCTGGCGCTGGTGCGCGACGGCGATGAGATCACGCTGGATGTGGATAAACGAGAGTTGACGCTGCACGTGGAAGACGCGGAGCTGGTTCGGCGCAAGGCCGCGTGGACACCGCCGGCCACGACCGCGTCGCGCGGCTATGAACGCCTGTACCGCGAGCACGTCCAGCAGGCCCACCTGGGGCTGGACTTCGACTTCCTGCGTCACGAGGCGATGCGGGACGGGGATGGGTGACGCCCGGCAGGGCTGTGGGGCGTCACGATCTGTGGCGGCGCTTCGCTCTGCTACAGGCACCCGGCGTAGGACCGTTGTGGGCGCAAGTCACAGAGTCCTGTGCGTGAACATTCCCGCGACGACCGTGGCGTCGATGGGGATGCTCAGGACGTTCTGCGGAGTCGGGTCAAAATCTTTCGCGAAAATGTCCCTGCCGAGAATCGTCAGGTCGGCGTCCATGCCGACTTCCAGTCGGCCGCGCTGGTCGGCTTCACCGACCGCACGAGCTGGACCGACGGTGTGGGCCCATAGCCACTGGCCGACGGTCAGCGCCTCCTGAGGATGCCAGCCTCTTTCGGGCTTACCGTCGCCGTCGGTGCGGCGAATGGCCGCGAGCAGCGAATCCCGCCAGTCGGCGCGGACCACAGGCGCGTCGGAACCGAGGGCGAGGTTGGCGCCGGATTCGAGCAGGCTACGTGCGGCATACGTCCACCGGCTGCGGCGGCCGAGGATCCGGTCAGCGGTCTTCCAGTCGGGCATAAGGTGACAGGTCTGCATGGAGACCGTGACATTCAGGGCGGCGAAGCGCGGCAGGTCGTCGGGGTCCAGATGCTGAACGTGTTCGATGCGGTGCGGCAGGTCGCGGCGGCTATGGGCTTCAAGGGCGTTGAGCACCTCGCGGATGGCCCGGTCGCCGATGGCATGGGTAGCCAGCGGCAGGTTGGCCGCCGTGCAGCGCCGCACCAGGTTGGCGAGCTGCTCGTGGGTCAGCGTGGGGACGCCGGTGTTGTCCGGCTCACCCTCATAGGGTTCGAGCATCCATGCCGTGTGGCTGTTAAGTGACCCGTCAGCGAAAGTTTTGATGCCCGTCACCTGGAAGCGAGGGTCGTCCGCCCAGCGACGACGTGCCGCAACCGCTTGCTCGAATTGCTCATCCAGCACATAACCGCGCACGCGCAGCGGGCAGGGGCCGGAGCCGTAGTCTTCGTGCATCATGTCCACGAGGCGGCTGACCGGCTGGTGCGATCCGGCGGCCATGACATGCACCGCGGTGTAACCGCAGGCCTGCATGTGGCGAATGCCATCGGCCAGGCACGCGCGGTAGTCGTCGTCGGTCGCAACGGGCCACTGGATCAGCCGCAGTGCGTTCTCGAAAAGCATCCCGGTGGGTTGGCCGGCGGCGTCGCGAAGGATCGATCCGCCGTCAACGTCGGGGCTCTGGGCATTGATGCCGCTGTCACGCATCGTGCAGGTGTTGATCCACGCTCCGTGGCCGTCGAACTGGGCCAGCGCCACGGGGTGATCGGGAGCGACGGCGTCGAGGTCGGCGGCTGTGGGGAAGGCCGGCGGGTTCCAGTCGTTGACGTTGAAGCCGCGGCCCATGAGGTACTCACCCGGCTCGGCCCGGGCGACGCGCTCGGCCACACGCTGGATGCACTCGGCTTTGGACCGCGTGCCGCTCAGATCGATCAGGCGCATGGCCATGCCGATGCCGTCGAGGTGGCAGTGGCTGTCGACGAGGCCGGGAACGACGGTGCGGCCGGCGAGATCGACGGTCTTGATCGATCCGCCGACGTCGCCCCCGAGACGTGCGATGTCAGCGGTGGACCCAATAGCGGCGATCCGTCCCTCGCGGATGAGCATCGCACAACCGGCCAGGTGGGGGTGCTGATCGCGCGACGAGGCCGATGGCGTGTAGAAGCGGCCGTGGGTGAGCAGCAGTGTGGGGGGCATGCCACAGCAGCATAGCGGATCGGCTTCCACGTGTGGGGGGCAAGGCGGAGCGTCCTGGCGGCCGTGAGCGGTCGGCGCGATTGCCGTGAGGGATGACCATGCTCGCGGCCGCCGCCGGACGTTTCCGTCGGCCGCAGAGGCTGGTATGCTCGTCGGACAAGACACCGCAGGACAGGAGACGTCATGGCCTCGGGATACCCCACCTTTGTAACGGCCGTCGCCCGCCACGTCGCCAGCGACGACAAGGATCAGATTCGCGAACGAGCGCTGGCGTCGGCGCGGCAGGCGTGTGATTCGCTCGAGCAGAAGCTCGCCGGCCGAACGCCCCGGCTTTATTACATCCTCGAGAATATGAAGGGCCACTGGGCGACCAATGATCTGTTTCGGGAGCAACTGAGCGACGCGCCCTATGTCGGCGTGGCCAACAACTGGGACGACTACTCACCCAATGACCGGGACAGCTTCGCCGAGATGGGGGAGAAGATGTCGGGGATTTCGATCACGGCCATCCTCGGTGATGTGGACCTGCAGGCCGAGCGCGTGGAGATTCCCTTCGACCAGGTGGACTGGAGTTGGGGCGGTGGCCCGGTGTATTCGCATTTTCTCAGCCAGCGGCCGCTGCACAAGGAAAAGGCGGCTGAACTGGTCGGCAAATTCAGGTTTGACCCGACGCCCGGAGCGGCCAACGTCCTGCTGGTGGCGGGGCAGATGCACACACTGCGGCATGAGTATGTGGCTGAGGGCATCAGCGATGTTCTCCCGGCGGGCGTGGACCTGGCGGGCGGCGCGTCGGCTGACTGGGGCGCGGTCTATTTCGACGGCCAGGTGTATGAAAGTTCGATCGTCGGCCTGCGGATTTCCGGGCAGTTTCGCACGATCTGCACCGGCGCCAAGGGGCGGGCGGATGCTCCGCTGCGCCTGGAAGAACTGCTCAAGGAAGTTAACGCGAAGCGGCGGCACGACGAGATGACCGCTATGATTTTCTTTTCGTGCGCAGGCGGCTGGCGGCATAGTTTTGAGCAGCAGGGCAAACTTCTCAGGAAGCACCTGCCCGAAGGTCTGGGCGTGATCGGCCAGATTTCCGGGGGCGAATTCGGCCGGCTGCGCGAGATGTCGGGTTTCGCCGCCGACAGCCGTCTGGGCGTCATCATCGCCATGCTCCCCAGGAACTGAACGCTGCGGTGACGGCGACGTAAACCCTTGTGACACCCCAACGGATTCAGGGAGTATCCATGATGAAAACGATGTGTACGCTGATGGCGGGACTGGTGATTCTTGGCGTCGCGGCGACGACATGGGCTGAGGATGACGCAACGACGAACCCTGCGCAGGTTGAGGCGGAGCAGCCGATCCCGCCGGTCAACGTCGTGGTGCCGCCGGACCCCGATGCGCTGCCGTTTCTCGAAGAAAAACACTTTGTGATGAACTGGCTGCTGCTTGGACCCTTCATGTACGACAAAGACGCGTTCGCCGGCGATGAGCAGCAGGCCGCGGCCACGCACGCCTTTGTGGACAACGCGGGGGAGCTGGACGGCTCCCAGGAGGCGCCCGAGGGGACCACGTGGCAGGTGCATTCGTTCACCGGCGACGTGCAGGCTGGACAGGTGAACCTCCATGTTCCATACGGCGGCAACACGGACTACGCGGCCGCGTACGCGGTGGCGATCCTTCGAGCCGACGAGCCGATGGAGAGTCTCTCGATGTGGGTCGGCAGCGACGACTACCTGCAGATCTGGCTCAATGGCCAGCTGATCCACACCTATGACCAGAAGCGTCGCGGCAGCGACTGGGATCAGGATCTGATCGAAGACGTGACGTTGAACCAGGGCGACAACCGGCTGGTGGTCAAGTGCGTGGATGTGGTCGGCGGCTGGGATTTCTACCTGCGGCTGACCGACGTTGACGACAATCCGTTGACCATCGAAAACGCTGAGTGAGAATCGAACGTTTGACGGGCCGGCCGTTTTGTGTCGGTTCGTGACGGGAAAGGACTGGATCGGGCATGAAGTATCGCACCCTTGGCAGAACAGGCATCAAGGTCAGCGAGATCGGCTTTGGCGGATGGGGCATTGGCGGGGGCTGGGGCCACCGCGACGACGCCCTGGCCGAAAAAGCGTTGAACGCGGCATTCGATCAGGGTGTCAATTTCTATGACAGCGCCCTGGGCTACGGCGACAGCGAGAAGATCATCGGACGTGTCTTCAAGAATCGGCGTGACAAAGTCGTGCTGACCTCAAAGGTGCCGCCCAAGACCTACAAGTGGCCTGTGCTCGATCATGAGCCGCTGGAGACGACCTTTCCAGCCTCGTGGATCATTGAGTGCACGGAAAAGAGCCTCAAGTCCTACGGCACCGATCACCTGGACGTGCAGCAGTTTCACTCCTGGGTCGACCCCTACGTGAAGCTCGACGAGTGGTACCAGGCGGTCGACAAGCTCAAGAAGGATGGGAAAATTCGCGCGTGGGGCGTGTCGGCCAACGACTGGGATCCCTACAACACGGTGGGGTTGGTCGAGTCGGGCAAGGCCGATACGATCCAGGTGATCTACAACGTCTTCGAGCAGCGACCGGCCGAAAAGTTGCTGCCGGCGGCCAGGAAGCACAACGTGGGCATCATCGTGCGTGTGCCTTTCGAGGAAGGCCTGCTGACGGGCAAGATCCGCCCGGGACACAAGTTCGAGGATAACGACTGGCGGGCCGAGTTCCTGACGCCGGAGAGGCTGAAGGAAGCCGAACCGCACATCAAGGCGGTGGAAGCTCAGCTCGACGGCACGTACAAGGATCTGCCGACTCTGGCGCTCAAATTTGTGCTGGCCCATGAGGCGGTGAGCACGGTGATCCCCGGCATGCGTCGTCCGGCGCACGTGGGCACAAACACGGCGGTGAGCGATTTGCCGGCCCTGCCCGCGGCCAAGGTCAAGGCCCTGCAGGCCCTGAAGTGGTATCACGGCTGGCCTTATCCGTGGGCCCAGAAGGCCTGACTGGCGTCGGCGTGTTGACGGCGGCGACAGTGAGGTGGGAGCCGGAGCAATGAGTGATCCGTCGCGTCTGCGTCGCGAGGCCGTGCTGGCGCAAATGCGTCGGGTATTGCCTCGCGTGGAAGCGTTCGAACAATGGATTGAGAAGTCCGGCGAACTACCGCCGGACTTTTCTTCGTGGCCTGCGCGCCCCTGGCCTGCGGATCTGTTGCGCCACGACGATGGCGGGGCGGTGACCGCGGCGCGTTGGCCGCGGCGCCGGCGGGAAATAATGGCGGCTCTTGAAGCCCACATGGTCGGTCGTGCCCCGGCGGCCCCTGACAATCTGCGTGCGGTGATCGAGAGCCAACGTCGTCGGCCCCACGACGAGGTATGGACGGTGAGGCTCGAGTTCGGGCCCGACCATCAGGCGACGCTGCCGTGCCTGCTGGTGGTTCCCGATGCGGCGCGAGAGGCTCAGCGGGCCGGCAAGCGAGCTCCTGTCTTCCTGTCCAACTACATGCCGTACCTCACATGGGCCCGCCGAAGCGTGCAGCGCGGCATGGTGTATTGCTGGTACGCGGCCTGCGACGATTTACCGGAGATGCAGCCCGTGCCTCCGGACGCGTCGCGGCCCTGGACGAAGTTCTACCCCGACGCTGACTGGGGCGCCCTGCGCCGGCGGGCATGGGGTGCCAGCCGCGCGGTGGACTGGCTGACGAAACTTCCCTTCGTCGATGCGGATCGTATCTACATCGGCGGCCATTCACGCAGCGGCAAACAGTCGATCATCGCAGCGGCGTTCGACGAGCGGTTGGCCGGCGTCATCAGCTCGAGCTCCGGCGTCGGCGGGGCGATCAACTTCCGCGACTTCGATGAATCGGTATACGGAGAATCGATCGAGCTGCTCACGCGGGTTTTTCCGGAATGGATGACTCCGCGGCTGCGTTTTTTCGCCGGTCGCGAGAAATGGCTCCCGGCGGACTGCCACGAACTGCTGGCCCTGATCGCTCCGCGGCCGCTTCTGTTAAGCACCGCCGTCTTCGACTGGGTCGAAAGCACTTTCGCCATCGAGACGGCGCTTCGTCTGATTCAGCCGGTCTACGATTTGCTCGACGCGTCGAAACAGATCACCGTCCGCTATCGGCCGCATCAGCACGGCCGCAAACCCGAAACACGCCGTGCCTTTGACGAGTGTCTCTGGCGTGTGGCTCACGGCGAGGCGGCGGCCGACGTGTTCCCGTTCGCACCACTTCACGACGGGATGGCGACCGCGCTGACCACGGCCAAGACGGCGACACCGCCCACGGCTGGCGCATCGACCGCCCAACGGCTGGCGTTTCTGCTCGGCGACGGCCCGGCGTATGCGCCGAAGCCCACGGTCTTCGGCCAGGGCGAATCGGCGGAATCGGAGCGGCTGAATGTCCGGGACAAGCCCGGCCAACCGCAGCGCGAGCCGTGGACGTTCGGCGACGGCGTGTTTGCGCAGTTCTACCGCGCCGCGGGGGCGAAGCCCGGCGACGAACCGCGGCCGGCGGTCATCTGGCTGCCGCCATTCGCCTGCTCCAACGGATACATCGGCGGCTATCGAAGCGGCGATCCGCCGCACGTGCGGCTGGTGAATGCAGGATTCGCCCACGTCCTGTGCTTCGACCCGATCGGTACGGGTGGACGGCAGGATGAACGGCAAGGGTTCTACACACGGCATCCTAACTGGAGCCTGATGGGACGCATGGTGCTGGACGTACGGCATGCGATCGACGGCCTCGCACAGCATGACGAAGTCGACGCGACGCGTATCTATCTGTATGGATTCGGCCTGGGTTCGATGCTGGCGCTCATAACCGCTGCCATGGACCATCGCGTGGCGGGGGCTGCGGTGATCAGCGGTTGGACGCCGCTGCGAGTCGATACCCCCGAGTCACCGTCGGGCGGCCTGCGGCGATGGAGCCATCATTTCGGCTGGCTTCCACGATTGGGTTCGTTCATCGGACGCGAGGCGCACGTGCCGGTGGATTTTGATGAGATCCTGGCCGCGATCGGCCCGCGGCCCGTGCATGTCATCGCGCCGACGCTGGACCAGCACGTCAATCCGCAGGCGGTGCGGGAGACGGTCGCCGCGGCACGCAGGCTCCATCGCCAGGCAGAACACTCGGACGCCCTGACGCTTTCAACGCCTGAAGAGTTCGGCCGCCTGACCAACCCTATGCAGGATGACGCCATCACAGCCCTGATTCGATGGGCGCAGCGCGGCTGAGAATCAGCCGTCAAGACGCTCGTTGATGACGCCCTGGGCGTCGATGGTCTCGATGCCGCCTTCCTCGATCTCGATGTCTTCGCGACGGTCGACGCGGTCGACCTGGCCGTCGCGGATCCACAGGATGCGGTCGGAGTTGGACAGCATCTTGTGATCATGCGTCGCCGTGATGATGGTGACCCCGCGCTCGACCGACAGCTTTTTGAGCATGGCGATGATGTCGGCGCCGGTCTTGAAGTCGAGATTGGCGGTCGGCTCATCCGCGAGAATGATGGCCGGGTCGTTGATCAGAGCGCGGGCGATGGCGACGCGCTGCTGCTGGCCGCCGGACAGTTCGTCGGGCCGGTGGTCGAGCCGATGTCCGAGGCCGACCAGCTCCAGGCACTCAACAGCCTTGGTGTTGGCCTGCTCCAGTGACAGGCCGCTGAAGACGCCCGGCAGGGAGACGTTGTGCGTCGCATCGAGCGACCAGATCAGGTTGTATGCCTGAAAGATGTAACCGATGTAGTGGTTGCGCACGTAGGCAAGCTGGCGGCCGGTGAGTCGGGTCAGGTCCAACGGGCCGATCTCCACCGCGCCGTCGGTGGGCGTATCCAGCGCGCCGATCATGTTGAAGAGCGTGGTTTTGCCCGAGCCGGACGGCCCCATGATCGACAGGTACTCGCCACGCATGATGTCGAAGTTGACGTCGCGAAGGGCGTAGACGGTCTCGCCGCGCAGGTTGAAGCGTTTGGAGATGTTGCGGACCTTGATGATCGGTTCGCCAAGCCGAATGTCGGAGCGAGGGTCGATGGCGGGGTTGGTCTTGCTCATGGCGATGTCTTCAGGGGATCCGGCAAGCGGAACGGACGGATGGACGCCGTCGGCTTCAGAACGGCAACTGAAAGACGCTCTTAATCAGGAAGGTGATGCCGATGCCCAGCGTGCTGATGAGGCCGACGCCGCAACTGAAGCCGGCGACGATGACGGGGATGTACTGACGCCAGCGGGCCCCGAATTTGCGCTGGAAGTAATAGCGGCCTATCAACGCACCGATGAACTGGGGAATCACGGCGAATGGCAGCGTCTGGTTCAGACCTCGCACGATGCCATAAGTCAGGAATACCGGCGCCCCCAGCACGCGCAGCACCCCGAACAGCATCGAGCCCAGAGCCAGTCCCCAGACGATGAAATCGCCACGGAAGGCCTGTTCAAAGCGTGAAAAGCCGCCCAGCGTGGACGTGTGGACGATGGCGTTGTTCTCCGCCATCACCTCCCACCACTGCTGGGCGAACGGATACTGAGCGCTGGGCACGGGAGCCAGGCTCCAGATGAAGTTGGCAAAGAAGATCGAGGCCAGCAGTACGATGGGCGTGAGCAGGACTTCTGACTTCCAGATGCTCCAGAACTTGGTGCCCGTCAGTTCGCAGGTGCGGTAAAAAACGGTCATCGAGCCGTAGTTGTGCAATGGAATGGGCAGGAACCAGACGGCCACGCCCTGGTAGCCGGACATGATGAATGACGCTTCGCGGACAAAGGGAATGTTGACCACCTCGCCGGCGATGCCTTCCATGCGGGCGGTGACGTAGCTGATTATCGGCGTGTAGAGGAAGCCGTAGAAGAACATCACCATCATGACGCCCGGATGCCAGTCAATGAGCATCCCGCTGACCGTGATGTAGGCGGCCGTCGAAAGAATATAGACGCCGATGATGAGCGGGGCCTTGATATCGCCGCGACCCTCGGGAGCGTTGAATACCGCTTCTGGGGTTTCGCCACGGGCCCGCTGGGCTTTGTGGTGGCGGCGCATCTGCATCAGTCCCTTGCCCACGGTGACGAAGCCGACCAGGGCGATAGCCAGAGCCACGCCGATGCTGAAGCTGAAGTAAAAGTCGATGTTGTTCTTGATGAAGGTGGTCTGCAGGTCGTCATTGGGCGTCCATGAATGGAGGATGCCCTTCTCACGCAGGATGGGATTAGCGATGGCCACGACGATCATGGCGATGAAGGTGCCGAGCATCGCGTAGTAGGGCAGCAGCATGCCAATGAGCACCATGCCCAGATCCAGCGAAAGTCCCACAGCGACGGCGGGCAGGAGCGACTGGGTCTTGGGCGTCCAGTCGATGAAGGGAATGGGGATGATATTGATCGGCGCGTCGAGCAGGGCCCCGGTCAGCGTGGGCAGGCCCAGGTAGATGAAGCCGAAGATCAGCCCGACCAGCCCGCCCATTGAAAAGACGCGCCACCGCCAGCTTGTGGGGCTGTTGGGGTCGCGGTTCATGTCGCGTTCGGACGACTCCTCTTCCTGCTCCTCGGACAGCGCGAGCACGCCTTGGGCGCCGATGGGAGCCAGCGGGAAGGGCAGCCGCTCGATGTCGCTGGCCAGGCGGAACAGGCCGTAGCCGAGGATCATGTTGTTGGTGCGGCTCATGATCATGGCGAATACGACCAGCCCCAGGGCCGGCATCCATTCCCACATGAACAACGACCGCTGATCGAGCACATCCTGATTGTTGGGGGCGAACCAGTTGGGCAGTTGTTCAGCGATGCCGTTGGCCTGAGCGGCATTGGACTGAGCGTAGAACTGGTTCCAGATCAAGGCCATGCCGCCGTCGAAACCGCCACCCATAGCCGCCGCACCGCCCATGATCGCACCGGCCAGGTAGAACAGCGTGAAAATCTCACTCTTGCGCAGCACCTTGTTGGCTCGCCGGGCCACTTCGATGAAGAGGATCAGCGTCACCCACTGGGCCGCCTGGCCAACGCCCGCCCCCGCCAGCAGGATCATGTACAGTGAGCCCGGCACCATGACCAGGGCCACGAACAGCGCGCCGATGAACGACGCCCAGGAGAAGCCGTCCTCGAACTCGGTCGGCTGCTCCATCAGATTGCGAAACTCTTCGAGTTCGCGATCGAGCTTTACGCCCTGGGCCGACATGAGCGGGTCAGGCTTCAGTGCTTTGTTCTTCTCGGCGCTCAAGAGACCTTCTCCGTCTCAGGGGTGGTCATGGTTGTGGTCCCGGCCGCATCGCCCAGGCTTTCGAGGGTCTGGCGGCGGTAGTCCTCCACCGCTTCTGGGGAGAGCGTTCGCCAGAACAGGAACTGCTGGCGCAGATCCGTGATGAAGGTTCGGTTGGCGCGAATCCAGTCCTGCTTGGCGCCGCTGAGGCGGTTGGCCTCGATGTGAATCTCGTCGACGCCGGGAATCTCCGAAGGCACCGCACGCAGGCTGAAGTCCTGTGTCACGCCCAGATCGAACGGCGCCAGGGCGAGTTGGGCGCGAAGCACCAGATGTTTCTGCGCGTCGCGCTCGATGGCGGCTCGGGTGCAGGCGAAGATGCCCAGGCCGGCATCATCATGCTGGCGGAAGTGCTCGGCCAGGAAACTGACCACGCCCGTAATGTCGTAGGCCGACACCGTGAATGGGAACGTCATGGATGTGCGGTCGCCCTCGGGCGGGGGCATCTTCCATGCCCGTGCCAGGCCGGGGTTGGCGCTCTTGGAGGCGCGGTAGGCGGGGTAGACGGCCGACACGAGCACGGTCGCCATCACCACGCCGATGGCAAACAGCGAGTTGGTCGAGGAAAAGTTGATGGACGGAGGGGGAATCAGCCCCATCTCCGCGAGCTTCGCGGCGATCAGCGCGACCAACTGGGCAAGGATCTGTCCGCCCATTCCCCCGATGACCGCATATACCGCGGCTTCGGCGAAGAACAGGAAGCCCACGTGTGCCGGCCCGAGGCCCAGGGCGCTGAACGTGTAGATCTCCTTCTCGCGGTCGGTGATGCTGCCCAGCATCGTGCCGAAAATGATGAAACCGCCCAACAGAATGGGCACCACCAGGGCGAAACCGCCGCTGACCGACGTAAGCTCGGTGAAGAACAGCCGGGACACGCCTTCGGGCGTGCGGGCCCAGACCGGCACCTCGACCTGCTCCGCGACGCGCAATGCATAATCGTCGATATCGAACTCGTCGCGTGGGTAAACGGTCAGTACGTGGGTTCCCGCGCCCAGACGCCGCAACGTCTGGCCACCCATGATCGCCACCTGGTTGGGACTCAGGCGGCGGAAATCGCGCTGGATGCGGTCGTCGCTGAGCGTCTGGGTTTGGCCCTGCTGTTGACGGCGCTCCTCCTCAAAGGCGACGAAGTCGACGGGTAGCACGCTCTTGCCGTCCAGGTGCCGCAACCGCTGCAGGGCGCTCACATCCACGACGCCCGCGAAAGTAAGCTTGTAGCCGCCCAGCAACACTGGATCGCCGACGTTCAGGTCCAGTTGGTCCTTGAGCACCCGCGGCAGGAAAAGACCGTCGCCATCGAGCGCCTGTCGCTTGGTGGGAAGGTCGTCCGCCACGAGAACATCCGCCAGCGCGGGCCAAAGCTCCAGTTCCTCCACGTCCAGGCCCATAACCGCGTCAACGGTCAGCGCCTGGCCGCTGTCCTGGCGGGCGACGCTGAAGGACACGTCGCCGGCGTTCTGGCGCACCTTCCAGCGATGCTCGGCGATATAGAAAGGCGAGGCGGTTTGACTGCCCACCAGCAGGCCGGTTTCTCCGCCGATCCCGCCATAGTCAAGATTACGCAGCATGAGGACAGCGGTCTGCCCCTCCGCGGCGGGCCCTTCGTAGATACGGCGCACGCCCATCTGACTTGTGAAGGAGGCGAAGCACAGAATCGTGAAAGTCAGCATGACCACGGTGACGGCCGTCAGCGTCGTTCGCAACGGTCGACGACGCATTGTGGACATGCCCATGCCCACCGCGGCCAGCAGCGTCGCGGTCGCGGATACCTGCACACTGTGGGCCTGGCCCACGTGGCTCTGCATGGCCATGATCTCGGTGCGGAACTTGCGGATGATGATGTAGCACACCAGGCCCGAGAGCAGAATGATCGTGAAAGCCAGCAGAATGATGATGGGGGTCGCGGCGATCGAAAAACCCGGATGCAGCACGTAGAGGAAAATAAAAGTCGCCAGGAAGCAGGTGGCGAAGCCTGCCAGACGTCCGTACACCGTCGAGGAACAGATCAGCAGCCGCTCAAGGGAGAAGGCGAAGGGGATCGTCAACAGCAGGAGAATAACGATCGCCCGGATCAGGTCGTCCATCGATTGCCGCAGGGGAGCATAAACCTTGCGCCCCAGGGCGAGGGCCTGGGTCTGCTCGACCACGCGCTCTTCGAGGGTCGGACTCTGCTCGCTTTCGAGTCGCTGGCGTCCGGCCCGGGCGTGCAGCCGCTCCAGGTCCGGCAGGATCACGCCGCCCTGCCGCAACGTGCTCAGACGAAGCTCATTCAGCCACCAGTAGTCGCGGGCGCTCTGGGCGTCCAGACGCATCGGAGTGGCCCACTGCGAAACCGGGATGCCGCGGCCGACCGGATTTTCAGGGTCGACAGCCAGCGCCAGGGGGCCGTCAGCCTGGACGATTTTGAACCGGGCTTCGCCCCCCAGCGAGTCCGCCTCGATGTCGTATTCGTGGGCGAAAAAGAAGGTGATGTCGCGGTTCTGCCCATAGAGGCTGCGGTTGGGGCGCAGGCGCGAGTTGGATGCAGCCCGCAGTATCTGAACCGCCTCGGCGCTGATGTTCACGCCGTTGGCAGGATGCAGCGCCGCGAAGCCGCGACCCGGAAACAGTTCGGCCTTGGCCGTCTTGGGTGAATCGGCGTAGATGCTGTCCTGGGTGGTGATGGCGATGCAGTTGCCCAGCTCGTCGAACAACCCGACGAGCACGCCCATCTGCGCATAATCATTCGAGCCCACGCCGATGAGGGCGAAGCGGCCGTTGGCGTCGACCGGCACCAGCGGGAACGGATCCCAGTTTTCGACCAGCCGAGCGTTGAAAAGGGCGCCGAAGACGTTGGAGGCCCACCAGTTGCGACTGGGCCAGGCGATGGCGACGCCTCCCGCCGCGGGCCAGTCTTCCGTCAGGCTGCCGCTGCTTTTGAGCACCGCCGCATTGCCATCGGTCTGCGAAGGCGACCATTTCGGACGATACGAGGCGTTCTGAGCACGAAACGGGCGTGGCAGACTGACGGCCGCGGAATTGGCGGCCGCCTCTAGGGCGAGCAGGGCCTCGCCCGCCTGGGCCCGTATGCGCCGCCAATCCAGGCGCTGCGCCACATCGGACGGATGGCCTGTATCGAGCCGCGCGTCGTAACCGGTCATGATCGACACGTTGTACAGACCGTAGATGCCCGCGATCATTCCCGCCGGCACAAAGTCGCGTGCGGCGAAGGTTCGGCCGTAGTCCGGCTCTTCGATCGGACGTGTCTCAAAGTGCGTGATGCTGGTGATCGGCGCCACCTCGCGGGCCAGGGCCGTGAGCAGGCGCTTGTGGTAGCCGGCCGTGTCAGTGTCGGCGCCGGTGCGCGTGTGCGGATAGAGCCGCCCGATGGAGTGGCCAGCCACGAAGCTCCATGTCGGCCCGACGTCGGCCAGGTCGTAGCTGGCGTGAAAGATCACCCAGCGGTTGCCAAGGCGGCGGCGAATCAGCTCCTGGTGTCCGTCAATGGTGATCTGCTCTTCAAGTTCCCGAACGCGCTGGTCCAGGCTCGCGGCCGTCAACGCATGCAGCGTGTCGACCGCCTGTGTGACGGCCTCACGCATCTGCGCCAAGGAGGCGTATTCGCCCTCAGCCTTGGCCACGCGGCGGGCCAGTTCCACCTCATCAAGCCCCGCCAGCTCATCGACGGTCAGCCTCGTCGCTTCCCGCAGCAGTTGCCGCATCACCTGCTCACCCAGAGATGCCGCCCGGAATCCACCCGAAGATCGCCACGCGCTGTTGAGCACACGGCGCACCTGGTCCCAGCGATTGCGCACGACCAGCAGGCTCTGAACCCGGGTGTCCAGAGCCGCCGCCTCCTCGCCCTGCGCCTCACCGCGCAGAAGATTGACCTCCACCACGTCGTCATTGACCAGCGTACGCATCCGCAAGGCTTCCTGATCGAGCTTCTTGATCAGAGCCTTGACTTGAGCGTCGGTCGCTTCGGCATGACCCTGCCCGTCGAGCAAGGCCCGCACACCGCGGTCAAACGCCAGTTCGTCGCGATGATTGGCCAGCAGTTTCTCGGCCTCGTCGACTGGCATGAGCATGGCGTCGTAGATATGTCTGGCGCCCTGGTGATAGCGGGCGTGATTGTCCAGGAACATGGCGATCACGTCGCGCCGCGGCGGATGCTGCTGAAAATGCTCGACGGCCTCAAGCAGAGCCGCGACATTGGCCGCGCCGTGAGCGCCCGGCGAGCGGCGGGGCACCGCGCCAAAGGTGTCGACGTCGGCTGAAAACACCAGGGCCTCGGGTTCGACGCGGCTTTCCACGAAGCCGGGGTCCGTACCGGGGACGACGGCGATGACGCTGCGGCCGGTGCGCTGTTTCCAGGTCACGTGGCTGTAGACCGTGACCTGCGGCCGATCCTGACGCAGGTCGACGCGCTCAAGCGACTCGGGACCGGCATACAACCGGATCAGAGGCGCGGGCATCGGGAGAAATTTGTCGCCGTTGGCCTGCGCGCGGCGATCGCCGAGGAAGATCACCGCCTTGGCCCCCAGGGAAAACGCCCGACGCCAGCGTTCCTCGCTGTCATACTCGATCGCGACGATCGCCCCGTCGACCGACCGGTCGCCATACTCGAGCAACTCGCCTCGGCCAACGTAGACCAGCGGCCCGGACACGCCGTCGGCCGGTGTCGTCGGCGGCAGGATGGCGTTGGGGCGAAGCGGCTCCAGCCCGACCGCCTGGCCGTCGATCACGATTTCGCAGCGGTCGATCTGCGTCTGCCAGACGGGCATTGGAAGCGTCAGCACTTCCTCGACGCCGATATCACCAAGGCGCTGGACAATGTAGTCGATGGCCGCCTGACCCTCGGCGGTGCCGGACAGCCGGTGGGGCGCGGATGTGAGGCGCTGCAGATCCGCATGGAACTGCTGCTCACTGGCAGCGGCGATCGGCGCGGATGTGAAGACCATGCCACCCGCCATGACCAACGCCATGATGACGCTGGGCGTGAGCTTGGCACAAAGAGCGAAGCATGCAACCGGTACGGATGATCGACTCACGCCTCACCTCCGATCTTGCCGACCTTGATGTTGAGGTTGCCGCGTTCCTCGACGCGGTCGATACGGCCGTCACGAACCCACATGATGCGGTCGCAGATGTTCAGCAGTCGGTGGTCGTGCGTCGCGCAGACGATCGTGACCCCGCGTTCGCGGTTGATGCGCTGCATGATTTTCAGGATTTCCTCGCCCGTCTTGAGGTCCAGGTTGCCGGTCGGTTCGTCTGCCAGCAGGATCATGGGGTTGTTGGACATCGCCCGGGCGATGGCGACGCGCTGCTGCTGGCCGCCGGACATTTCAATCGGCCGATGCGACCAGCGATCGCCCAGTCCCACGAGATCGAGCAGGGCCATCCCCCGACGCCTCGCCTCTTCCGGCGACGCCCCGGCGAAAGCCATCGGCACTGTGACGTTCTCCAGCGCCGTCATATAGCGGATCAGGTTGTACTGCTGAAAAATGTAGCCAATCTTCTGGCAGCGGAGGAACGCCAGTTCCACGGCGCTGAGTTGGGCCACATCCACTTCGTCGATCAGCACGCGCCCCTGGGAGGGTGAATCGAGCGCGCCGATCATGTTGAAGTACGTGCTCTTGCCCGATCCCGAGGGCCCGAGGATGGCGATGAACTCACCGCGGTAGATCGTGGACTGCACCCCGCGCAGCGCGTGCGTGGCCGCTTCACCCTCGCCATAGGTCTTGTTGAGCCCTAGCGTGCGGATGATGATCGGCCGGTCCTGCTGCGGCGGACTGGCGGCGTCGGGCTGGAGAGCGGTGGTATTCACGACATATCGCCTTATGCTCTGGGTCCAGGGTGCGGCGCCGGCATCCGAAGCCGCGGGTCGCCGCAAGCTCAGTCAACGCGCATGGCCTCCATGGGCGGCAGGCGAGCGGCCGTCCAGGCCGGACCGATGGCCGCCACCGCGCCCAGCACGATCCCTGCCAGCAGCGACAGGCCCGCGGCGCTCAAGACGTCGGCGAATGGAATGGAGCCAAGCACCATCGGTCCCAGCGCCGCCAGCCCGCGCAGCACCGCCAGGACCACGCCCAGCGCCACGCCGACCAGGCCGCCGATAAAGCCCTGGATCATCGCCTCGTAGAAAAACATCTTCAAAAGAAAGCCGTCGAGCGCTCCCAGACACTTCATCGTCGCGATCTCGGTAAACCGCTCGGCGACGGACATCATCATCGCATTGACCACGCCGATCGCGCACACAAGGAACGACACCAGCACCAGCCATCGCGTGCGTGTGGGCAGGTCGAAGACGCCGGTGCTGACGTGCGGCGTCGTATCGCCGACGATCCGCTGCAGGCGTTCCTGCTCACGCTGCGCCTCGGCCAGGGCGAGCAGGCGGTCGGCCGTCAGTTGTCCCCCGTCCCGCGTGTGCTGGGCGATTGTGTCGACCAGCCACTGTGCCCGCTGCGACCCGTTGAGCCATGCGATCACGCGGGCCTGATCCAGTTCCTTGGGGTTCACGGCCAGTTCTCGTGCCACGGCCGCGCGGATCGGCAGAATTTCCAGCAAAGGGCGCAGATTCTGCAGATCTTCCAGACGCTGCGCCTGTGTGCGCAACAGCGTGGCCGTTTCCATGTCCATGGCAAAGCCCGCGGCAGCCAGCCAGGCGACCACCTGCTCGGACGGCGAAGACAGAATTCTGGCGGGTGAGGCGCCGCTGCCGGCCGCGCGCACCTGGGCGATCGCGGCCTGCTGGCCGTGGCGGATCTTCTCGACGTCGTCGAGCAGTTCAATCTGACGGGGTCCGACGAACTCCCATAGATTCTCGGCGACCAACTCCGGCATGCGCAAACGCAGGTCCGAGATCTTCTGCAGTACATTATCAAACGTCTCGCGCCGCCGCATGGCCAGCACCGCCGCGAAGGGGTCCAGGTCGCCAAGCACGGTGGTGCGGGCCGCCGGCGGCAGCGCGTCCAGCCGCCGCTGCAGCATGACCAGCCGATCGGCCGTCCGCTCCAGCGACGCGACGCGGGCGGCGTCCAGACCACCCCAGCGCTGGTACTCGTCCAGACGATGAGGGTCGCCCTGGGCCAGTTGCTCGACCACCTCCTGGGGACGATCAGCCGTCGTCAGCCGCGTGATCCACTGCCCCAGAAGCCGGTAACGACGAAGCTCCTCATACGCCCGGACGCGCGTGTTCTGGTCCATCAGGCTGTAGCTGAGCACGTGGGCCAGAAACGCCACCGCCAAAGCGAGAATCGCGACGGTGATCAGCGACCGGAACATGCGGTAGCTCATGCCCGACATGCATAGCGCCAGGCATCGGCCCGAGCCCAGACGCACCTGATCCTGCACCGTGATTGGCTTCAAGACGCAGACTCCTCTCGCATCGCCCCGACCATGACCACCAGACGCCGTGCCGTCAGGTGCTGCAGGAACGTCACCACGCTCATCCTCGCTTCATGGAAGCTCAACGCATGACGCCGGGCGAAGTTTTCGACGATCCGTTCGGTCGACGCCCGCCCGTCGCAGGCATCCCACACCTCCGCGCCCAGGCTGTCGAGCCCGATGGCCCGATGGCTGCTGAAGGGCAGGATCCACGAAAAAGGCCGATGGTTGAACCAGCGCCGACGCAGCGGCACGTACAGAACCACGTTATCCTTGCCCCGCCGATCGACGCGCACCTCCTGATTGCGGATAGGCACGGCGTCCATGAGGGCCTCGAAGCTGGGGCGGGGTGTCTTGCGGCTCACGCATCACCTCCACCGCGCGTCAGCGTAGCTTCAAACTCCAACGCACGCAGTGCGAACACCTCGGGCTCCAGCGGCCGCGCCGCCGGGCTGATCGTCGTCACGTGAAACACGCGATGACCGGAGGCGTCGGCCCAGACCATGTCGCGACGATCGCGTCGGCGACCGACCAGCCGGCGCCACACCGCATCCGGCTGCACCGTCAGGCCCACCACCACCTGGCGGCCTTCGTAAAACCGCTGCTCAAAAGTCCACTTGCTGCGAGGCAACTGCTCACGGATCAGCGTCTGGGCATCGCCATCGAACCATGCGTCGGCCGCGCTGAGCCGGCGGATCTCAGCCTGTTGCCCCGGCCGCCGATCATCGCTGAACCGCATCGTCGCCGAACCAGGCCGTACATCGGCGCGGCGCAGTTGCAGGCCGCGAGGCGTCTGGAAATCCATACCGAAGGCACGCCACCGGCTGGGGCCCTGACGGTCGTCGACCACGGCGAACTGATCGAGAATGCGCCGTTCCGCCGGCCGATTCACCCCGTCGGGCCAGATCAGGGTCATTTCGATCCACCGCATGTGCAGATCGTCGAATCGGCCGGCCCGGGTGACCACCTCGCCGCCGCGCCGCCGACGGTAGCCGCGCCAGCCTGCCAGCACCCCGAGGCTCGAGAACTGCGTGGCCGCGTCTTCTTCAAGGTCGCGGGCTCTGTAATCCTCGATCAGCCGTTCGGTGTCCGGCGGCCGCTTCGCCTCCGCCCAGCCCATGTGCAAGCGTCCGCGGCGATGGTCGGCGAACACGAGTTTGCCCCGCTTCGGATCGCGGGCGTGCTGGAGGATTTCCCACGCGGCCGGGACGACCAGGGACATGCCCAGCCACGTCACCGGTTGCCACGCCATCGGCTGGTTGAGGCCGGCGTCCGCGATCGTCGACGGGCTGTGGGCAAGCGACGTCATACGGGGAAAATCTCAAATCGCGGTGGAGCCGTCCCGGTGACCCAATAGTAGACGGCCCCGGCAATCATCCAGGCGAGGGCCGCCACAATTTCGCCCGCGATCAGGCCGACCATCAGCGGCTGCACCAGGTGGTAGCTGCGACTGCCGCCCAGGCGCACCACGGCCGCCTTGATCGCCCAGCCGATGAAGAACGACGCGGCGAATCGCATGGCGGCGACGGACCCAAAGACCATGAAGATCACCGGGTGCAGCGGCCACCAGGCAAAGCGCAGCCGCGCCCATGCGCAGACCAGCACCAGCGCCAGGCCGGTCAGCACCCAGCCGACTGCGCCGCGCTGCGGCCGCAACACCATCAGCCGTTCCAGACCGCTCAGTTGCCTGGCCTGCGTTAGTTCCTGACGGGCTGACAGTTCCGCCACGAGGTTGACGGTGCTCGTCGGGGCCTGCGAGGGCACATTCGTGGCCGCCCAGTCATCGGCCCGGTCGATGCCAAGGTTGTACTGGAAGAGCATGGTCGTCAGTCCGGCCGCGAAAAAGGCCGCAACGACCATGGCGATCAACGGCCCGCTGCTTCGCCGCGGCGGGGCGCCGGCCTGCTGCCCGATCTGCAAAGCGTTGGCGATATACGGCATCAACGCCTCACGTGGGTCGACGGCCAGCACGACGCTGGTGAGGGCCACCAGGAAGTAAGCGGTCGGCCCCAGCGCCTGCTCGCCCATCAGACCCACCAGCACGCCGACGGGCAGCCAGCCTGGCTGGATGAAAAAAGCACCCGTTTCGGTCGAGATGCGCGTGAGCACCAGGAACATCATCAGTACCATGCCGATGACGATCGAGCTCAGCAGCCAGTCCATGCCGCTGTGGGTGAGAACCCAGATTGTCCCGAAGATGCAGGCCGCCAGGCCGCGGGCCGCCCACACGGCGTAACCTGGCACATCCGTGCCGCGTGGTAAACCGAAAGTGCCGCCCAGAACACTCAGGTAGTATCGCCGGCCCGTGTAGAGGATCATCAGGGCCGCACCCATCCACGCCCCGAAAAGAATCAGGCTGTGGTTGCCCGGCTTGAGATTGTTGTGATCGATGGGCACACCGTATCCGTAGAGGATCGACCCCAGCAGCATGTACGCCACACCGACCAACCCCAGACTCAGCGACACCTCGGTGCGCAGGAAGAAAGCGAAGCCGATCACGGCGAAGTAGATGTGGGGGAAGTAGGCGGCCCAGGCCTGCGGTGCCTGGCTGGCATTTTCAAACAGCGTGCGCATCGGCCAGAAGCTGTACTCCAGCGGCAGACGGATGAACGTCAGCTCCCACGCGGCCAGGCCGTTGACCACGTGGATCGCCAGTACGATCACCCCAGCCAGCCAGAACAACTTCGAGTAGGCCACGTCGGGCAGACGCCGACCGGGCGTCGTCTGCACCAGTTCCTCAACAAAGCGGGCAATCGGATAGGGCAGCAGTTCACGTTCAGCCCATTGCGGATGCACAATCAGCGCCAGGAACACGGTTCCAAGCGCCACCAGCAGAGCGACGGGCACCCAGAGCTTCAGCACCGGCGCCCAGCTTTCCCAAGGCAGTTGCGTCGGCCCGATCTTGAGCTTGCCGTCCCAGCCCTGCTGCATCAGCCCGACCGCCAGGGCGTCGGCATCGCCGCCCCGCAGCAGCCAGCCTTCGCCAGTGGGCGGTGGAGCCAGGTGATCGGGCAGCAAAGCGACCAGGGCCGCCCGGTTCACCTGCCGGCCGACCGCCTCGATGGATCCGTCCAGTTGCTCGATCTTCAGTTCCGTGAGATCCGCGGCATCCAACAGCTTATTCACAGGCCGGTCGACCTCGCGCAACTGGTCTCCCAGCCGATTGAGGTTTTTTCGGTTCTGTCGCAGTTTGCGGCTCAGCTCGTCAAGGGCCAGTTCGACCTGTTCGATCGCATCGCCCTTGGTGGTCATCCGAGCCTGCTTCTGGGCGGTCTGGTCGTCTGAGGCGCTGGCTCCAGAGCCGGCGTCGAATTCCATCTGGTCCAGTTCAAGCCGCAGAGCGTCGCGCCGCGCCAGAAGCTGGGCCCGCTCCGCCTCGAACTGCTGACGCTGCTGCTCGGTCTGCTCGCGGGCCTGCTCCAAGGGGGTGCGCTGCGGTTCGATCTGTGCCCTGGTCGCGCCTCCCTGGGCACGCAGCTGTGCGAGCCGTTCGACCTGTCCGTCCCGCTCCTGCCGCAGCCGCTCCCGTCGATCAAGCAGGGGCGCCAGTGCCTCGGCGGGGACCGACTCACGGATGACCGAGGTCTGCCAGAAGTCCTCCGCGAGCACCAGTTGGTTCAACGACCACAGCAGACGCTGACGTTCGACCGGGTCCAAGCGTCCGCGTTCCACCGCCTGCGGTAGCAGAGCGCGGACATCGGGTGGCAACTGCTCCCATATCACGCGCAGCGGGCGGTCCGCATCGTCCGATATCGACGCCTCACCCGCCGCGGTGAGTTTGCGTGCCAGACCGATCCAATCCGACACGTGCCCTTCTCCCAGTTCAGCCGAGCCGCCGGGAACATAGGACATCAGATTGGCCGCCTGCCAGGCCGCGTTGTTGCGGATCAGGTAGCCGGGCAGCGACACCGAAGTGTTGAAAGTGCGAAAGAATCCGGATCCCGGCCAGCCGCATGCCGCCAACCCGATCGCCGCGATCATCGCCAGTTCCCGTCCGCGCAGACGGCCCGGGCCAAGCAGCGGGTTGATCCCCAGCAGGACCACCACCAAAATGCCGAAGACTGAAACGGGAAAGAAGTTGCCGATCAGTTTTGTCTGATGGATGACCGCGTCGTTGAAATACGTGGCGACGCAGATCGCCAGACCGAGCAGCAACCCGAGGATGACCGACCGAACGCTCACAGGCTGGGATCCTTCGCTGGTTGGGGGAACGGCAGTCGAGGATTCGGTACGAAGATATCGACTGTCGGCCGCGTCTCAACCCGCAGGAGGGCCGATCGACGCGGATCGGGGCTCTAGCTCACATCCATAGTCCTGTCGCTGGGATCGTCAGGACGATCCACGCTGGGCCGCGGACGTCCCTCCCGCCTGTCGGCGGATGTCACAGCCATCAGTCTATCCCTTTTCAGCAGGGCACGCATCCTGTCGCGCCGGACTGAAACTCGCCAGGCCGGCGTTCATTGAGCCTCGGCCTGGCGCGGTCGTCCTCGTCGGCCGCAAACCCTCGGGCGCGGTCAATGCGCGTCCACCCGGCCGCCCACGCGCACCCGCACGTTGTCCAGCACGTTCATGAAATTGATGTAACTGTCGTAGGGCGACTCATAGGGGTTGAAATACTTGTGCACGTCGCCGTCGGCCATGTACTTGGTGCACATGTAATAAAAGTGATCGCTGCTGGTGAGCTTGCGCCAGTCCTCCAGCAGGTGCGGGTCGCCGCTGGTCTTGACCGGCGCTTCAAGCTGGTACAACTCGTGCAAGGCGTTGGACTGCATTGCGTTGCCCAGCCAGGCCGACAGGTCACGCTCGGTGTCGGCCCAGGAGATCATGTGCGGGGCGTCGAACTCGTCGGTGGCTTCCAGGGCCTGCAGACATTCGCCCGGCGTGCGGAACTCCAGGTCGCCGGTCGCCAGCACCGCCGCCGGAAGACGCTCGAGAAACTGGAATATGCCCGTCTCGGCCCATTGGTGCTCGCCGAAAGTCTCGAAGTCCATAAACAGGTTGCACACGCCGCCGCCCGCCGGCTCGGCGTCACCGACACCGTTGCGCGTCGCGTTGTGGATGCCGGCCGCGAACTTCTCCGGTGTCAGAGGGTAACCCTCCCACGAACGGTTGGAGAAGCGAAAGGCGATGTCGTCGCTGAGCGTGTAGTTCTTCAGCAGCAGCTTCGTGGCCGGTGCTTCGCCCTCCTTCGGCGAGCGATAGACACGGTTGGGCTGACG
Source organism: uncultured Phycisphaeraceae bacterium (assembly GCA_964502445.1). Taxonomy (GTDB): domain Bacteria; phylum Planctomycetota; class Phycisphaerae; order Phycisphaerales; family Phycisphaeraceae; genus CAZCWM01. Next base: position 69,622 of record CAZCWM010000011.1, read on the forward strand.
GCTGCCGAGGATCTGGTCCGCGCCCTCGCTGAGCACGCCCAGGTAAGCGCCGCGGCCAGCAAGGTGACGCGCCAGCTCGTTGGAATAGATCAGTTCCGTGTTGCGAAACACCCGGGGACGCTGGCCGAAGAGCCGCTGCATCGTCTGGGCGTGCAGTTCGACCTGGGCGTCGAATTCCTCGCGGCTGTAAAGAAACGCCAGCGAATGGTGGGAGGTTTCGCCCAGCAGTTCCACGCACCCGGTGTCCACCAGGGCTTTGAAGCGCTCGAGCAGTTTGGGCGACCAGCGCTCGAACTGCTGGATCACCATGCCCGTCAGCGAGAAGCCGATGCGGAACCGGCCCTGGTGACGCTGGATCAGGTCCAGCAGCAGTTGCGTGGCCGGCAGGTAGCAGTGCTCGGCGACTTTTTGCAGGATGCGGCCGTTGTGGTAGTCGTCGAAGTAGTTGGGTTGAGCCTCAAAAACACTGTAGCGCCGCAGCCGGTAGGGCTGGTGGACCTGGAAATAGATGCACACGCAAGCCATCGGTTGTCCCTGATCGGTGGCGTAAGACAAGGCGATCGTGTCGGCCGGCCACCCGCACAGTATATTATTCGGCTCGCTGCGTGTGGCGGCCGTGGATATCGGACCATCGTCGGACGATCAATGGGGGGACGTGCTCGGTCTTCTGGGCGACATGACGGCCGGATGCGGGTCGCGCGACCCGCGGCCGCCCTCGTCTGCCCACCCGGGCCGCAAGCCAGACCGGAATCTTGATCCATGCTCACCAGCACCGACATCCGCCGCCAGTTCATCGACTTCTTCGTCGAAAAGCACGGCCACGCCTTCGTACCCTCCTCGCCCGTCGTGCCGCACGATGACCCCACGCTGCTTTTCACCAACGCGGGCATGAACCAGTTCAAGCCCTGCTTCCTCGGCACCGCCCAGCCGGAGCACCCCCGCGTGGCCAACACGCAGAAGTGCATCCGCGCCGGCGGCAAGCACAACGACCTCGAAGACGTCGGCAAGGACACCTACCACCACACCTTCTTCGAGATGCTCGGCAACTGGTCCTTCGGCGATTACTTCAAGAAGGAGGCGATCGCCTGGGCCTGGGAGCTGCTGACCGAGGTCTGGGGCCTGGACAAGAGCCGGCTTCACGCCACCGTCTTCGAGGGCGACGCAGGAGAGGGCCTGGAACCCGACCGCGAGGCGGCCGGGCTGTGGCGCACCGTCACCGATATCGACCCGTCGCACATCCACCTGGGCAACAAGAAAGACAACTTCTGGGAAATGGGCGACACCGGCCCGTGCGGCCCGTGCAGCGAAATCCACATCGACCTGACGCCGGACCGCAGCGGCGCCGCCCTGGTCAATGGCGGCGACGCCCGCGTCATCGAAATCTGGAACCTGGTCTTCATCCAGTTCAACCGCCGCGTCGACGGCACGCTGGAACCGCTGCCGGCCAAGCATGTCGACACGGGCATGGGCTTCGAGCGCGTCGCGGCTGTGCTCCAGGGCAAGACCAGCAACTACGACACCGACGTCTTCGCTCCGCTGTTCGCGGCCATCCGCGACCTGACCGGCGCCCGGCCGTACGGCGGCGACCTGCACGACCCAATCGACGTGGCCTACCGCGTGATCGGTGACCACATCCGCTGCCTGACCTTCGCCATCACCGACGGGGCCGCGCCGAGCAACGACGGCCGCGGCTACGTGCTTCGCCGCATCCTCCGCCGGGCGGTGCGTCACGGCCGCCAGACACTGGGCATGCACGAGCCGTTCCTCCACAAGCTCGTGCCGGCCGTCGCCGACGCGATGGGCGAAGCCTTCCCCGAGCTGCGCAAGAACCCCGCCCGCGTGGCCGACATCATCCGCGAGGAAGAGGAGAGCTTCGGCAAGACCATCGACCGGGGGATTCAGTTGTGGTGGAACTATGCAGGCACAGCGCTGGCTAAGCAGCTGGAGGAGGATCAGAACCCGGAGGCCGACGTGTGGATTCACGAAGATGGCGCGTACATCGCTACGGACGAACGTGAGAAGCACGAACGGCCTCTGGATGCGCTACTGGGACGCTCAGACGCGCTGTCAATGGGACCCGACAGCCAAATCACTTTTGAGCGCGGCGGGCAGGTGCTCCGGCAAATCCGCCTCAAGGACTTGAATCCCGTATTGACATCAGAACTGACCAGGACTCCGCCTATTATCTCCGCCGAAGGCGCCTTCCGTCTCCACGACACCTACGGCTTCCCCCTCGATCTGACGCAGGTGATGGCGGAAGAGCGCGGTATGACCGTCGATGTCGACGGCTTCAACAAGCTGATGGAGGAAGCCCGCGAGCAGTCGCGCGCCGGGGGCGGATCGACGGCCGGGGCGATGGATTCCCTGCTGGCCGTCGTGCAGCGCGAGAGTCTGGGCCCGACGCAGTTCGACGGTTATGAGAACGAAGCGCTCGAGCTCGACACCCCCGGGCGGCTGTACCGTCTCGGCGCCGAGAGCTACGAGCCGGCGGCCGAAGCCCAGACCGGCGACCGCGTGGCGGTCGTGCTGGACCGCACCTGCTTCTACGCCGAGTCGGGCGGCCAGGTGGGCGACGTGGGCACGATCGCCGGCTGCGGCAACGCCGTGGTCGACGTGCGTAACACGATCCGCGTCGGCCAGACCATCTTCCATCTCGGGCAGGTGACGACGGGCACGCTCAAGGCCAGCCCGGACGCCCCGCGTGCTTTGCGCCTCGCCGTGGACAGCGATCGCCGCGCCAAAATCCGCGCCAACCACACGTCGACGCACATGCTCAATCGCGCGCTGCGCAAACTGGTCAACCCCGAGGCCGACCAGAAGGGCTCGCTGGTGGACGATCAGAAGCTACGCTTCGACTTTTCGCACCATGCGGCCGTGGCGACCGACCAGCTCGCGGCCGTCGAGAAGATGGTCAACGACGACATCGCCGCCGACCTGCCGGTGTACTACGACTACGCCCCGCAGGAGCAGGCGCGGCGGATCAACGGCCTGCGCGCGGTGTTCGGTGAAAAGTACCCGCCGACGGTGCGCATCGTGTCGATCGGCGCGAAGGTATCGGACCTGCTGGCCGAACCCCACAACGAGCGATGGGCCGACTACTCCATCGAGTTCTGCGGGGGCACGCACCTGAAGACCACCGGCGACGCCGAGGGGTTTGTCATCGTCTCGGAGGAGGCGGTGGCCAAGGGAGTGCGGCGCATCACCGCACAGACCGGCCGACTGGCCCACGAGACCCAGGCGCAGGGCGAACGCCTGCTGGCGCGGTTGGCGGCGCTGCGCGGCGGCGAAGGGCCGGCTCTGGAGCAGGGCGTGACCGAGCTGACCGCGGCCATGCAGCAGCACACGCTCGCCGCCACCGCGGCCGCGGAGCTGCGTGCCGGCATCGCCGAATTGCAGAAGCAGATCAAGCAGCAGCAGAAGCAGCAGAACCAGGCAGCCGAGGGCCAGGTCGTTGAGGCCGCACGGGCCGTGGCCGAGACGTCGGACGGGCCCGTGATCGTCGCCACCATTGACGGGGCCGACGCCCAGTCGCTGCGGACGGCGATGGATGTGATCCGCAAGAAGCGGCCGGAGGCCGCGATGCTGTTGGCGGCGGTGTCGGACGGGAAGATCGCGTTTCTCGCGGCCGTGCCTGCGGACAAGATCAAGGCCGGCCTCAAAGCCGGCGACTGGGTGCGCGAGGTGGCCCAAGCCGCGGGCGGTGGCGGCGGTGGTCGACCCGACATGGCCCAGGCCGGCGGGAAAGACCCGTCCAAACTCGACCACGCCCTCGCCGTCGCCCGCCAGTTCGCGCAATCGAAGTCGAGTTAACCGCCGCGTTCACGGAGCACACCGGGAAGAAAAGCAGACGGGGTTGAGAGGCGACCCGCGAACTTCGCAACGCTCGCGGCTAAACTCTGTGCTCTCTGTGTCCTTTGTGGTGAGTTCCTTTTTTTCTGGATGAGTCATGGCCCGCATCAATGACAACTTCCTCAAGCTCAAGGCCGGCTATCTGTTCCCCGAGATCGCGCGGCGCACGGCCGCATTCATGACGGCTCATCCCGACGCCGCCGTGATCCGCATGGGCATCGGCGACGTGACCGAGCCGCTGCCGGCCGCGATCCGCCAGGCCATGCATGCGGCCGTGGACGACCTCGGCCGCCACGAGACGTTTCACGGCTACGGGCCCGAACGTGGCTATCCCTGGCTGCGCGAGGCCATTGCGGCCAACGACTTCCAAAGCCGCGGCTGCGCTATCGAACCCGACGAGATATTCATTTCCGACGGCTCGAAGTGTGATACCGCCAACATCCTCGACATCCTGGCGGTGGGCCAGAACCGCATCGCCGTGACAGATCCGGTGTACCCGGTGTACGTGGACACCAACGTCATGGCCGGCAACACGGGCGCGGCCGACGACGGCGGGTATGCCGGGCTCATCTACCTGCCGGCGACGGCGGACAGCGGCTTCGTCCCCGATCTGCCTTCGCAGCCGGTGGACGTGATCTACCTCTGTTCGCCCAACAATCCGACGGGCGCAGTGATCCCGCGCACGGCGTTGGCGCGATGGGTGGACTATGCCCGTGAGCATGACGCGCTGATTCTCTATGACGCGGCCTATGAGGCGTACATCCGCGATGCCAACCTGCCGCACTCGATCTACGAGGTCGAGGGGGCGCGTGAGGTGGCCATCGAGTTCCGCAGCTTCTCGAAGAATGCCGGCTTCACGGGCGTGCGCTGCGGCCTGACCGTGGTGCCGCGGGAATTGAAGGGGCGGGCGGCTGACGGCACGACGGTCGATTTGCACAGCCTGTGGAACCGTCGCCAGTCCACAAAGTTCAACGGGGCGTCCTACGTGGTGCAGCGCGGCGCGGCCGCAGCGTACTCCGATGAAGGGCGGACGCAGATCCGCGCCCTGATCGATCATTACATGGCCAATGCGACCCTCATCCGCGCCACGCTGGCGGACCTGGGCCTGACGGCCTACGGCGGAGAGAACGCGCCGTATGTCTGGCTCCAGACGCCAAACGCTGGCGGCACGCGCCTCACGAGTTGGGCTTTCTTCGACAAACTGCTGAGTGAGACCCACATCGTCGGCACCCCGGGCTCGGGCTTCGGGGCGGCCGGCGAAGGTTATTTCCGACTCAGCGCGTTCAACAGCCGCGACAACGTCGAACAGGCCTGCGACCGCCTGCGCAAGCGGTTGAAGCTGTAAACGGCTTTTCACCCAGGACGGCGGGGCGACGATCGTCACGCTGCGAGGCGGCGTTGGGCGCCATCGCCCTGGGTCGCGGCGCGGAGGTGGGCGAGGTCGGCGTCGACCATTTCTTCGATCATTGCCCGGAAGTTGCGCGTGGGCTGCCAGCCCAGGCGTCGACGGGCTTCGCTGGCGTCGCCGACAAGCGGGACGCGCTCGGGCGGGCGGCGGAAGTGGGAGTCGATGACCACATGGTCGCGCCAATCGAGACCGACGCGCCTGAACGCGATATCGCACAGGTCGCGGACGCAGTGCAGCCGTCCGGTGGCGATGACGTAGTCACCCGGTTCGTCCTGCCGGAGCATCAGCCACATGGCGAGGACGTAGTCTCGGGCGTCACCCCAGTCACGCTGGGCGTCAAGGTCGCCGAGGCGGACCTGATCGGCAAGGCCCAGGCGGATGCGGGCGGCATGGCTGGTGATCTTGCGGCTGACGAACTCGTGGCCGCGGCGGGGCGATTCGTGGTTGAACAGAATGCCGGCCGCAGCGAACAGGCCGTGCGTCTCGCGGTAGTTGCGTGTCAGCTCGTAACCGGCGAGTTTGGAGATGCCGTAAGTCGAACGTGGGTGGAATCGCGTGGATTCTCTCTGCGGCGAGCTTTCGACCCGGCCGAACATTTCACTGGTGCCGGCGAAGTAGAACCGGCAGCCGGGGACGGCTTCGCGGACAGCGGCCAGCAGGTGGTGTGTGCCGGTGATGTTGGTCGAAAGGGTGGAGAACTCTTCATCGAAACCAGTGGCGACGAAGCTTGCGGCGGCAAGGTGGTAGCACTCGTCGGGTTTGATCTGGTGCAGCACGCGCAGAAGCGACGCATAGTTGTCGAGACTGGCGGCGTGCAGGATCAGGCGGCCGCCATCGCCCAGCAGATGGGTGATGCGATGCATGCGGTGGGCGGGATCTTCCATGGCGATCTGACGCACCAGGCCATGCACCTCGTAACCCAGCGACAGTAGCAGTTCGGCCAGATATGAGCCGTCCTGGCCGGTAATGCCGGTGATGAATGCGCGTCGAGGTTGAGGCATCGACCAGACTCCGTGACGTACAGACCGGGCCGCGGCCGGCTCATGCGGCGTGGCGGCTTATGGGTCGCTGAATGATGGACGCCGCGGGCGCCACGGTCAGACGATCGAGGATTGTGTCAAGGGGGGCCAGGCAACTCGACCAGTCGAGTTTCTCGCGGGCGCAGCGCGCGCCGGCCTCGGCGATCCGCCGGCGTCGGGCGTCGTCGTTCAGCAGTGAACTGACGGCCTGGACCCATTCTGTCGCATGGGAGGCCACGAGCAATTCCCGACCGTCGGCGACGGGCAGACCGGCGGCGGCGCCGGGCGTGGCGACCACCGCGCGGGCGGCGGCCATGGCCTCCATCACCTTCGTCTGAGCGCCGCGGGCGATCTGAAGCGGGGCGATGATGACGGCCGCCCGCCGCATGTGCGGACGCACATCGGGCACGTCCGCATGGAGGAACACGCCCGGTTCGACGGCGAGCCGCTGGACAGCCGCGTCGGGACGGCGGCCGACGATGTCCAGTTCCACGTCCGGCATCTGTTGGCGCAGGGGCCTGAGCACCTCGCGGACGAACCAGCCGATGCCCTCGACGTTCGGGCGATAGGCCAGGTTGCCCACAAAGGCCAGGCGCCGTCCGCCGGCGTCGGGCATCGGTTCGAAGGCGGCGGTATCCACGCCGTGCCGCAGCACCATCAGACCTGGATGCGGGCCGACGGTATGGCGGTAGAGGTCAGCTTCGGCCTCGTGGACAACGCTGATCCGGTCGAACCGGTCGAATAAACCGGCCTCGACTTCGCGCAGGCGGTCGGCCTCGCGTCGGTAGAGCCAGCGTTTCGGGCCTGACGAAGCGTCGGCGTAGGCGTCCCACTTGGCGCTGTCCACGTCGACCAGATCGATCATGTGTTGCGGCGGCGACTCGTCCAGACCACTGGCGCGGATGGCGTCAAAAAGATAACGGCTGTAGCCGACCATGCCGGTGCAGAAGGTGATGACCAGATCGAAGCGGGCCTGGGAGTGCCACTGGACGATCTGCTCGGCCAGGTCGGGGCGGAAAAAGTTGGCGGGCGTCAGAGCCTGGCCACGCAGCATGGCCGCGCCCATCCGCAGTCGGCTGGACCACGTCGCGATGGGCTGGATCATGAACTGTTCGGTGTGACGGTAGAGCTTGCGCCGCTGCTCATCGGTGATGGGTTCATCGGATACGGCGGCGACGGATACATCGGCACGTCGGGCGAGACGACGAAGCATGTGGTAGCTGCGGATGCGGTCGCCGCGGTCCAGCGGCCAAGGCGGGCGATGCAACAGCATCAGCACCCGCGGCCTGGGCGGCGTGGGGGCGGCTGCCCATCGCGGGCTTGCGCCTCCGGGGCCGGCGGCAGCGGGTTGTTTGGTCGCCTGGGAACTCACCATGAGCCCTCCTGGCCGCTATGATCGGCACAATCAGCAAGGTCGTTTGGCAAGTTCCCTTGGCAGGTCCGAAGAAGACTTACACCGGCGTCCGCCTCCGCCATGGACGACAGCGACAATCAGCACAACACGGCCGTTTCGCCCGCCTTCGAGGACGCCTTGGGGCGCGGCGCGGCGACCGATATGCGTGTGCGTCTGATTGTGTTCTCGGACGATTGGGGACGACACCCATCGAGTTGCCAGCACCTGATCGGGCGCCTCCTGGCGCGTTATCCGGTCCTGTGGGTGAACACCATCGGCACGCGCCGGCCGCGCCTGAGCCGCGAGGACTTCGGCAAGGCGTTCGGACGCCTGTGGACGTGGCTGAGCCCGCGGGCGCAAGGGGTTCAGGACAGACGGCCGGCGAACCTGACGGTGGTGAGCCCGCTGATGTATCCCGGCTTCCGGCGCCGATGGCAGCGGCGGCTGAACGCGTCGATGATGGCCCGATGCGTGAATCGCTCGCTGGGCCGGCGCGAGGACGGTGAGCGGAGGGTGGTCATCACGACGATCCCGACGACCGCCGATCTGGTGGGCCGGCTCGACGCCGATGCGTGGGTGTACTACGCGGTCGATGACTTTTCCGTGTGGCCGGGGCTGGACAGCGCCGTGCTGGATGCGATGGAACGCGAGCTGGCCAGTCGCGTGCATGCCGCCGCGGCGGTGTCGGTCACGATCCAGCGGCGACTGTCGACGATGGGCTGTCGATCGTTATTGCTGACGCACGGCATTGAGCCGGACTTCTGGGCGAACGTGACGGACGCGCAGCGGCAGACGCAGGCACGATGGCTGGCGGCCGCGATCCGGCCAGGCGATGACCCGGCCGAGCGGGACCGTTGGCCCGTCCTGCTGTTCTGGGGCGTGGTGGACCGCCGGCTGGACACATCCCTATGCATACGATTGGCCGACGAAGTCGGCCGGCTGGTGCTCGTCGGACCGCAACAGGCGCCCGATGACGCGCTGCGTCGCCATCCGCGGATTCACCTGACCGGGCCGCGGCCGTTGCCGTCGTTGCCGGCGCTGGCGGCGATCGCCGACGTGCTGGTCATGCCCTATGCGGACCTGCCGGTGACGCGGGCGATTCAGCCGCTGAAGCTGAAGGAATATCTGGCGACCGGCCGGCCGGCGGTGGTGCGAGATCTGCCCGCGACGCGCGAGTGGTCAGACGCGGCCGACGTGGCGGCGGCCCCGACGACCTTCGTTGAGGCTGTCAGACGACGGGCGATCGACGGGATCGACGCCGCCCAGCAGGATGTACGCATGCGGCGGCTGCCCGGCGAATCGTGGTCGCACAAGACGCGGCAGCTTGAGGCTCTGGTGCATCAGGCGCTTGTCGCGGCCGGTGAGCACGCCAATGGCTGAAGCCGCCCCAACCATTCCCGAGTCGCTGTTGGCCGCGGCTCGCGCTGCGCATCGCGTGGTCGTGCTGACCGGCGCCGGCGTGTCGGCCGAAAGCGGCATCCCCACGTTCCGCGACGCCCTGACCGGACTGTGGGCGAAATATGATCCCATGCAACTGGCCACGCCGCAGGCTTTCGCGGCCGATCCGCGGCTTGTCACACGCTGGTATGACCAGCGCCGGCTTGCTGTGCTGGCTTGCCAGCCCAATGCCGGTCACCGCGCTCTGGCGCGGTGGCAGGATCGACTCGAGTATCGCGGCGGGCGCTTCACACTCATCACTCAGAACGTCGATCGCCTGCACCAGCGGGCGGGCAGTCGCGACGTGGCGGAATTGCACGGCGCCCTGACACGGTGGCGATGCAGTGAGTGCGGTCAGGTGGGCGAGGAGACGGGGCCGGCCTTCGCGCAGCACCCGCCTCGCTGCGCCGCGTGTGGGGCGGCGCGGAGGCCGGATGTCGTCTGGTTCGGTGAACAGCTGCCGGTGGCGGCGTTCGAGCGGGCGAGGCGGGCGGCCGAAAATGCCGCTCTCTTTCTGGTGGTGGGCACCAGCGGCACGGTCGAGCCGGCCGCGGGCCTGGTGCGCGTGGCGGCTGCGGCCGGAGCGACGACCGTGGAGGTCAACGCGGCCGCGACGGCCCTGAGCGACGTGGTGGACCACGTGCTGCGCGGACCGGCGGCGGTGCTGCTGCCGCGTCTGGTTGACTGCGTGACCGGATGCTGACCGGTTCACGTCTGTCGGGCGTGCCGAGCCCCTGGGCTTACTTGCGAGGCCGGGCGACTTTCCCCGTTTTCGCCGATTCGTAAATCGCGTCCATCAAGTCGCTGTGAATGATGCCGTTGCGCGGGCTGGTACGCGGCTTGGCTTTGCCTTGGATGGCGTCGAGGAAGTTGTGGTCGGGATTATCCGAGCCTTCGGGAAGTTGGACTTCAAGCAGCTTGTCGTTGCCGCCCTCGCCGCGCTCGAAAACCTTCATCCAGCTCGCGCCCCAGGCGTCGATCTCGATGCGGCCGTTCTCGAAAATGAACGCGGCGTAGCGACCGGCGCCCGGACTGTTGCCGCTGATGGCCACCGATGCCAGCGTGCCGTTGGCGAACTTGATGGTCATGGCGCTGTTGATGTCGACGGGCGTGCCGCAGTTGTCGAGCATGGCATAGACGGCTTCGACGTTCTGCTCGATGGTCCAGCAGAGACTGTTGAGCAGGTGGGCGCCGCTGTCATAGGCCTGTCCGCCGCCCGAAAGTTTGGGATCCTGCCGCCACGAGCCGGTCGTGAAGCGCTTCCAGTCCTGGGTGATGAAGGCGCTGACCAGCTCGAGCTTGCCGAAGCGTCCGTCGCGGATCACTTCACGCAGATACTCGAAGCGCGGCGAGCAGGGCGTGTTGTAGCCAATGACGAACACCTTACCGGCCTTCTCGACGCGGGCGGCCAGGTCGCGGGCCTGGGCGGCGTCGGTGACCATGGGTTTTTCCATGAACACGTGGCAGCCGGCGGCGATGGCTTCGCAGGCCTGCTCATAGTGCATGGTGTGCGGACTGGCGATGAAGACCGCGTCGAGCTTGGCCTCGCGGTACATCTTCGCGCGGTCGGTGTAGATGGCCGGCTTGGGATTGGCGCTGGGGAACTGCTTGTCGCGGTAGGCGGCCAATGCTTCTTCGTTGACGTCGCAGAGGGCGACGACCTTTGCCTCGGGCCGTTCGCCCAGACGACGGATGTGCAGGCGCATGATGCCGCCGCAGCCGATCAAGCCAACACGGATGGTTTTCATGGAATCTCTCTTTCGCGGGGACGCCGGACGACTTTCGGCCCGGTCAATGGCGGCGCATGCTACCGGCCGCGTTGCGCGATGCAAGGGCGTCTTGCCAGCTTTGCCGCGGCCGGCCAGAATGGCCGCGACGCCTCCCCGCTGAGGCAAGGATTTTTCGATGTCGAGGCAAGTGACATGCCGATTCAGACCCGTGTCAGCATCCGCGTCCGCTACCCGGATTGCGACCCGATGGGCGTGGCCCACCACAGCGTCTACCCGATCTGGTTCGAGGTGGCCCGGACCGAGCTGCTTCGGGAACAGGGGTTGGCGTATCGGGATCTGGAGCGGGCGGGCACGCTGTTTGTCGTTATTGACCTGGGCGTGAAGTACCGCCAGCCGGCGTATTACGACGATAAAGTAGCGGTTCTGGTCAGCCAGAGGCCGGCCGGTGGCGTGAAGGTGGTTCACGACTACCGCGTCGAGCGTGACGGGACGCTGCTGGCTGAAGGCACCACGACGCTGGCATGCCTGGACGCGAATCGCCGGCCGCAACGGGTGCCGGATCTGCTGTCCAGCCGCCGACAGGCGGGCTCAACGGAGCCCGGTGGCCGTTGACGGGCGCGCGTCAACCACTACAATCGTCGACTCGACGTCCCCAGCCGCACTAACCCCCAGTGCCCATGTTGGTTTGAAGCCTTTGCCCCAGCGGCCGACCGACGGCCGGGCGAGATTCGACTTTAGAGAAAGAAGCTTATCGATGGCCAAGAAGAAGACCCAGAAGAAGTCCGCCAGGAAGACCACCGCCCGCAAAAGCCCCGCGAAGAGTGTCAAGAAGATCGCCAAGAAAAGTGGCGGCAAAAAGTCCCCCGCGAAAGTGACCAGGAAGGGCCAGAAGAAAACCGCCAACGGCAAGATGGTCTACTACTTCGGCCAGACCCGCACCGACGGCGACGGCAGCCAGAAGCAGTTGCTCGGCGGCAAGGGCGCGAACCTCGCCGAGATGACCAGCATCGGCCTGCCCGTGCCTCCGGGCTTCACCATCACCACCGAAGTCTGCGACCTGTACTACAAGTCCGGCCGCCAGCTTCCCAAGGGTCTGATGGAAGAGGTGCACAAGAACGTGGCCATCCTCCAGAAGGAGCTGGGCAAGACCTTCGGCGACACGAGGAATCCACTGCTGGTCTCGGTGCGTTCGGGCGCGGCCGTGTCCATGCCGGGCATGATGAACACCATCCTGAACCTGGGCCTCACGGATCTGGCCGTCGTCGGCCTGGCCAACGCCACCGGCAATGAGCGATTCGCCTACGACGCCTACCGCCGCGTGATCAACATGTTCGGCGATGTGGTCATGGGCATCGACCATGAGCACTTCGAAGAGGCATTCACTGAAATCAAACGCAAGTACAACGCGGCCAGCGACACTGATGTGCCTTCGCAGGGACTCATCGAACTGTGCGACGCCTACAAGGCGGTGTATCGCAAGCACACCGGCGAGGACTTTCCGCAGGATCCGATGGCCCAGCTCTCCCTGGCCATCGAAGCGGTGTTCAAGAGCTGGATGACCCCGCGGGCCGTGCGCTACCGCGAGGTGGACAACATCCGCGGCTTGAAGGGCACGGCCGTCAACGTCCAGTCGATGGTGTTCGGCAACATGGGCGAGGACTCGGGCACGGGCGTGGCCTTCACCCGCAACCCGTCGACCGGTGAGAACAAGTTCTACGGCGAGTTCCTCATCAACGCCCAGGGCGAGGACGTGGTGGCCGGCATCCGCACACCCCAGCCGGTCGAAGAGATGGACAAGTGGAACGCCAGGGTCTATCGCCAGTTGCTGACGATCAAGAAGACCCTCGAGCGCCACTACCGCGAAGTGCAGGACATCGAGTTCACCATCGAAAAGGGCCACCTCTGGATGCTGCAGACGCGCACCGGCAAGCGCACGGGCGCGGCCGCGGTGAAGATCGCCTGCGACCTGGTGAAGGAGAAGCTGATCGACGAGAAGACGGCGATCCGGCGCATCCCCGCCAACGACCTGACCCAGCTTCTGCTCCCGAGTTTCGAGCCACGCGCCAAGGCCCGGGCCGAGGTGCTGACGCGCGGTCTGCCGGCTTCGCCCGGCGCGGCCGTCGGCAAGCTCGCGTTCACGGCCGATGAAGCTGTCGAACGCACCCGCGGCGGCGAGGCCGTCCTTCTGGTCCGCAAGGAAACCAGCCCCGAGGACATCGATGGCATGCACTCGGCGGTGGGCATTCTCACCAGTACCGGCGGCATGACGAGTCACGCCGCCGTGGTCGCCCGAGGCTGGGGACGCTGCTGCGTCGCCGGCGCTGGCGCGATCACCATTGACGCCCGGAACCGTCAGATCACCGTCAATGGCAAGGTCTTCACGCACAACGACACGCTGTCGATCGACGGCTCAACGGGCGAAGTAATGGCCGGTCCGGTCGGCACCCACGCTCCTGAGCTTTCCGGCGACTTCGCCACGGTGATGAAGTGGGCCGACAAGTACCGTATCCTGAAGGTGCGCACCAACGCCGACACGCCCGCCGACGCCCAGCGTGCCCGCGATTTCGGCGCCCAGGGCATCGGCCTGTGCCGCACCGAGCACATGTTCTTCGAAGGCGACCGCATCCAGGCCATGCGTGAGATGATCGTCGCCGAGACCGTGGAAGACCGTCAGAAGGCGCTGGCCAAGCTGCTGCCTTACCAGCGTGGCGATTTCGTGGGCATCTTCACGGCGATGAAGGGCCTGCCCGTGACCGTGCGGCTGCTCGATCCGCCGCTTCACGAGTTCCTGCCCCACGACGACGCCAGCCAGGCGGAGATGGCCCGCAACCTGGGTATCAGCGTGGACAAGGTCCGCAACCGCGTCGCCGCCCTGCACGAGATGAACCCGATGCTGGGCCATCGCGGCTGCCGCCTGAGCGTGACCTATCCCGAAATCCTGCAGATGCAGGTGCGGGCGATCGTCGAGGCCGCCATTGAGTGTAAGAAGGCCAGGATCGACGCCAAACCCGAGATCATGATCCCGCTGGTCGGCACGGTGCAGGAGTTGTCCAAGCTCCGCGCCCTGACCGAACAAACGATCGAGCAGGTCAAGCGTGAGTCGGGTTCCTCCGGCAAGCTGGACATCCTGATCGGCACGATGATCGAGATTCCCCGCGCCGCGCTGACCGCCGACGCCATCGGCGAGCAGGCCGACTTCTTCAGCTTCGGCACCAACGACCTGACGCAGATGACCTTCGGCTACAGCCGCGACGACGTGAACACCTTCCTGCCCGACTACCTGGCGCAGGAAATCCTCGAGCAGGATCCGTTCCAGTCGCTGGATCAGGCCGGCGTGGGCCAGCTTGTCGAGATGGGCGTGACCAAGGGCCGCATGGCGAAGAAGGACTTGAAATGCGGCATCTGCGGCGAGCACGGCGGCGACCCGGCGTCGATCAAGTTCTGCCACAAGGTGGGCCTGGACTACGTGAGCTGCTCTCCGTTCCGCGTGCCCATCGCCCGCCTCGCCGCCGCCCAGGCCGCGCTGGCGTAAGCGACCCATCACGCCAGGTCAATGAAGTCAGCACCAAGCCCCGGCGCAGCGCGTCGGGGCTTTTCTTTTCGCAGCGGTACGAACGGCGGCTTGAACTAAGGTCGGGCGATCAGATGCACGTAGGCGTCGGCCCAGCGGTAAGCCACGGTGAAGATGCCCGAGCCGAACAGGAAGACCATCGCGAAACCAAACATCAGGGCCCCCTGGTGGGCCGGGTCGGAGATGTAAAGGGCGTAACCGCGGTGAAGGTTGGCCAGGATGCGTGAACCGTCCAGCGGCGGCAGGGGCAGGAGGTTGAACAGGCAGAGGACGAAGTTGGCAGCCCCGAAGACCCACAGGAACGTCTGCACGTTGTCGAGAAACGTCGTATCAGGGGCCTGCCCGAAGCGCAGCCAGAGTCCCAGGCCCGTGAGCCCCAGGAACGCCAGCAGCAGGTTGGTAACGGGGCCAGCCAGGGCGACCAGCGCCTCGCCGTACTTGCCGCGCAGACGGGAAGGGTTAACTGGCATGGCGCCCCAGGCGATGCCCAGGAAGAACAGGGCCGCCAATGAGAACGGCCCCATGTGGACCAGCGGGTTGATGGTCATATGGCCAAGCTCGACCGGCGTGTGGTCCCCACGTCGCAGGGCCATCAGCCCGTGGGCCAGCTCGTGCAGCGTGATGCTGAAGATGACGGTGATCACCCAGCTTACGTAGAAGAGCCGTTGATCGGGGTCCAGCAGGCTTTGAATGAACATGACGCCGATGTCCTGACGGGGTCTGTGAAGTTCGCGGCGATGCATACAATAGCGGGTCCATCCGCCGCCTTCACCGCAGGACACCAACGCGCCATGAAAACGATCAGGGAAACGATTGGAGATTCAGGCCATCGTCATGGGCTTGCCACGGAACTCGCACTGGCCGCCGTGTTCTGCATGGGATTGGTCGGCTGCAAGGCCAAGCCCGCGCCGGACTACGGTCGGCCGCTGCCGCCCGGTTCACCCGCGCTGGTTCGTCTGCCCGTGGCTGAATGGCCGGACACGGCGCAGGCGTTCGACGCGCGCGACGCCGACCTTCTGACCGCCCTGGACCGCAGCCGGGCATGGTTCGCCAAAGCGTCGACGGCGCAGTTTTTCCCCAAAGAGGGCGTCAGTCACGCCCAGGCGGCGCAAAGCGTGGCCGCTTTCGAGGCGCTGCTCAGCGCCAGCCCCGATCATCGCTTCTTCCGCCAGCGGCTCGAAGAACAGTTCGACTGCTACACCAGCGTCGGCTGGAATGGACAGGGCGAAGTGCTGTACACCGGCTACTACTCGCCCGTGTTCGAGGCCTCGCGCACGCCGACGACGCGGTTCCGCTTCCCGCTTTATCAGCGACCGGCCGACCTGGTCAGCGATCCGCTGACCGGGCGCGTGCTCGGGCGGCGGCAGCCGGACGGCTCGATGACGACCTATCCCGACCGCGCGACGATCGAAGCCAACCCCGCCGCCCTGGGCCTGGCCGGGCGTGAGATGGTCTGGCTGACCAGCCGGTTGGACGCCTACATCGTGCAGGTCAATGGTTCGGCGAAGCTGCGGCTCACGGACGGCTCGACGCTGTTCATCGGCTTTGCCGGCACGAACGGACGCGAGTATGCAAGCCTCGGCCGCATGCTCGTGGAAGACGGCAAGCTTCCCGCGACCGGCGTGAGTCTGCCTGCCATCCGCCGCTACTTCCAGGACCACCCCGGCGAGCTGGAGGGCTACATCGCCCGCAACCCGCGGTATGTCTTCTTCACCGAGTACAAGGGCGACAACTGGCCGGCCGGCTCGCTGGGCGTCGCGGTCACCTCGTGGCGATCGCTGGCGACCGACAAGGACATCTTTCCTCGCGGCGGCGTGGTGCTCACGCAGACCTTCGTCCCCGAGAGCAGCGGCGACATGCGGCCGTTCTCACAATGGATGCTCGATCAGGACACCGGCGGCGCGATCCGCGCGCCGGGGCGGGCCGACATCTATATGGGCGTGGGACCGACGGCCGAACAGCTCGCCGGACGGCAGGCGGAAGTGGGGCGGCTGTATTACTTCTTCCTTAAACCGCAATACGTCGGGCCGGCCGCGGCCGCGCCACGCCCGCTGTGAGGTGAACCACACCGCGTGGCGAAACAGCGACCCGCACGCGACCGTTTGCCGTACAATCCCCACCGATGCAATCCATGGTGATTACGATTGACGGACCGGCCGGCTCGGGCAAGTCGACGATGGCCCGCCGCCTCGCCGCTCGACTGGGGCTGGACGTGCTCGATACGGGCGCGATGTACCGCGGCGCGGCCCTGGCGTGCGTCGAGGCCGGCCTCGACGCCCAACGCGATCCGCAGGCGGTGATCGCCAGGGTGCGTGGTACGCGTCTGGATTTCAACTGGTCGACCGACCCACCGGCCCTGCTGGTCGACGGGGTGGATCGCGGCGACGCCATCCGCGACCCGGCCGTGTCCGAGGCGGCGAGCGTGATCTCGGCCCTGGGGCCGGTGCGCGAAGTGCTGGTCGAAGCCCAGCGCCGCATCGGACGCTCCCATCCACGGCTGGTCAGCGAAGGCCGCGACCAGGGGTCGGTTGTGTTCCCCGACGCGCCCGTGAAGTTCTATCTGGACGCCGACCCGAAGGTGCGTGCCCGGCGGCGCGTTGAACAATTGCGAGCGGCCGGCAAGATCGTGGACTTCGACGAGACCCTGCGCGGCATCGTGGCCCGCGACCATCGCGATTCGACCCGCAAAGACGGGCCGCTGGTCTGTGCCGCCGATGCGATCCGGATCGACACCTCGGACATGACCATTGAACAGGTGCTCGACCGCCTCGAAACCGACGCGCGGCGGCGCCTGCCATCATGCGGCGAGGCTCCTGCCCGCGATAGCGCTTGCAGGCGCGCCCGCAAGCCCGAGGTTCAAGGATGAGCGGTTCCGACGGCGTTCCCATTCCGTACAACTGCCTCTACCGCCGCGTCCTCTGGGTCGTGTGCCGCGATCTGCTTATGATTGCCTTGCGGCTGCGGTACCGCTTCAAGGCTCTGCATCGCGACCGCGTGCCTCGCCACGGGTCGCTGCTGATCGTCTGCAACCACGAGTCATTTCTCGATCCCATTCTCGTGGGTATCGGTGCGCGTCATCGGAGGTGGTCGTCGATGGCCCGGGCCACGTTGTTCACACATCCGGTGTTCGGGCGCATCCTGCGCGGACTGAATTCGATTCCGGTCGAGCGTGGCAGCAGCGACCTGAAGGCGATGCGGGCGTGCGTCGACGCCCTCAAGGCCGGCCAGGCTCTGCTGGTGTTTCCCGAGGGCACGCGCACCCCGGACGGCCAACTGCAGCAGTTCGCCACCGGCACGATGCTGCTGATCAAGCGGGCCCGCCCGACGGTGATCCCCGTGGCGGTCGGCGGAACCTACGAAGCCTGGCCTCGCGGGGTCAGTCGGCCGCGGCGCTCGGGCCCGATGGGCGTGAACTACGGCCAGCCCGTGGACGCCGATGTACTGCTGGCGATGTCCAGCGACGACGCGATGGCGTACCTCAAGGCCCGCGTGTCCGAACTACGCGACGAACTGGACCAGGCGCTGGCGACGCCAGCCGCTTCGGCCGCCCGCGCTTGACCGCTATACTCATGTTTCATACGAGGTCGCCGCCGGTTCCGGTGCGCGCGACCCGTTCCAACGGTTGCTCATTCGTCCACAGGTCACACCCATGCAGACGTTGCTTCTTGCCCTCGGCGCCGCAGTCGCCTTCCTCGTCGCTTATCACACCTATGGCCGCTGGCTGGGCGGGCGGATCTTCAACCTCGCCGCCGACGCCGTCTGCCCTTCGCGGCGCCTGCGCGACGACAAGGATTATGTGCCGACCGACCGGGCGATCGTGTTCGGCCACCACTTCACGTCGATCGCCGGCACCGGCCCGATCGTGGGGCCCGCGATCGCCGTCATGTGGGGCTGGCTGCCGGCCCTGTTGTGGGTGGTGCTGGGCTCGATCTTCATCGGCGCGGTGCATGATCTGGGGGCCCTGGTTGTGAGCCTGCGCAACAACGGCCAGACGGTCGGCGACATCGCCGGCCGCGTGCTCAACCGCCGGGTGCGCCTGCTGTTCCTGTTCGTGCTTTTCATGGCCCTGACGATCGTGCTGGCGATCTTCGGTCTGGTAATCGCCGCGGTGTTCCGCCAGTACCCGGCCGCGATCTTCCCATGCATGGTGCAGATTCCCATCGCCGTGGTCATCGGCGTCTACATCCACCGCCAGGGGCGCGGTCTGCTCTGGCCGTCGCTGATCGCTCTGGTGCTGATGTATCTGAGCGTGATCTACGGCGACGCGACGTTCTTTCGCGTCGGCGGCCACGACATCGGCCTGCACACGCTGAACCTGTGGATGGCCAGCTGGCCGACGATCGTCTGGGTCGCCGTGCTGCTGATCTACTCCTACGTCGCCTCCGTCCTGCCCGTCTGGCTGCTGCTGCAGCCGCGCGACTACATCAACAGCCTGCAACTGCTCTCGGCCCTGGGGCTGATCGTGATCGGGCTGATGGTCGCGGCGATGATCGGCGGCGCGCCGCCCGTGCCCGGCGGGCCACGCCCCACTCTGCAAATCGTCGCCCCGATCGTCGATTTCAACCCCGCCCAGGCCCCGGTCATCTTCCCGTTCCTTTTCATCACCGTCGCCTGCGGCGCGATCAGCGGCTTCCACTGCCTGGTCTCCAGCGGCACCAGCAGCAAGCAACTGAAGTCCGAGCCCGACGCGTGCTTTGTCGCCTATGGCGGCATGCTCACCGAAGGGTTCCTGGCCACACTCGTGATTCTCGCCTGCGTCGCGGGTCTGGGGCTTGGCGCCAAGGCGGCGGGCGCCGACGGTCAGACGTCGGTGCTCACCGGCGCGGCGGCGTGGCAGGCGCGTTACAGCTCGTGGGGCGCGGCCGGCGGGTTGGCCAATACTGTCGGCGCGTTTGTCGATGGGGCGGCCAATTTCCTGGCGGCGATGAAAGTGCCCACGGGCATCGCCGTCGCTCTCATGGGCGTGCTCGTCGCGTCGTTTGCCGGCACGACGCTGGACACGGCCTGCCGGCTGCAGCGCTATGTCGTGCAGGAGCTCGCCTCACGGGCCAGCGTGACCGAGGCCATGTCGCTGGGGCCGATCGCCGCCGCCTGGGACGGTCTGATGGCCGCACTGCGCAACAAACACGGAGCCACGCTCTTTGCCGTGACGATCGCCTGCTTCATCGCCGCCATGCCGCTGCCGGGCACGAGTTGGGGCTGGGCCAACGCTGGCAAGGGTGGACTGATCCTCTGGCCCATGTTCGGGGCCACCAACCAGCTTCTCGGAGGCCTGTCATTCCTGGTCATCGCCTTCTACCTGTGGCGGCGGCGCAAGCCCGTCTGGTTCCTGATTCTCCCACTGATTTTCATGCTCGTGATGCCCGCCTGGGCCATGCTCATGCAGCTTCCCGAGTGGCTGGCGGCCGAGTCGAAGAACTGGACGCTGATCGTCATCGCCGTGGCGACCCTCGCCCTCGAAACATGGATGATCGTCGAGGCTCTGCTGCTTTGGCCGCGAGTTCGGGGGCAACTGGAGTCGCAAGCGAACCTGGGCGCGGCGGTGCCGGCGGCCGTCCAGGTGCCCGTGGAAGCGTAACCGGTAGCCGAATCCGCCGGCTTGCTCTATCCTTTCGCTCATCATGAACGGATACATGACCCGCTCCGCGTTGCCGATGAGTCCGGTCCTGCTGGCGTTGCTGGCCGCCTTGCTCGCGCCTCTGAGCGGCTGCGAGCTTGGACAGGCGACGCAGGTGCTCGACGTGCTGGATCGGCCGGCCGATCCAAAGGCCGCCATCCTTGCCGTCACGCCCGTCGTCGACACCGAGCAGGGCAGCCGGGTCGAGGCGGTGCTGCAACTGACCAACCGTTCGGCCATCGATCTGCCATTGCGCAACGTGACCTACACCATCAGCGTCAGCGGATTGGACGACTTCAAGCTCACGGAGCCGGCCCGACGGACCATCCCGGCCTCGGAGACGCAGACCGTGACGCTTGCGGCCGCGTTCCCGGCCGCGGTCAACGGCCGAAGCTGGCGCGTCAGCGGCCGCATCGAATACCAGCCCCCCAAGACGTTCATCGAGAATCTCGCCGAGGAAAGCCTGCCCCTGCCGAGTGTGAGCTTCTCGGCCAGCGGCAAGTTTGACTGATCGCCGCCGCTTGTCATGCTTCGGCCCGCATCACGGTCCGCTGAGCCGCTCGGCCGCGACATGGCCCTTTGAAACCCAACCCCGCGCGACACGCCCATGCACCCGGTTCTCCACGATCGACGCTACCTCATCCCGTTTCGCGCGACGCTGTTGCCGCAGATCTTCACGGATGTGCTGGTCGTCGGCGCAGGCGTGGCGGGGCTGCGGGCGGCCCTCGCGGCGGCTGAGCGGGGCGGGGACGTCATCGTCACCCTCAAGGGCGATGTGCAGCAGTCCAACACCTATTGGGCCCAGGGCGGCATCGCGGCCGTGATGGACCCGGCCGACACCGTCGAGCAGCATGTGAGCGACACGCTTGATGCCGGCGGCGACCTGTGCAATCCTTCGGCTGTCCGCGGCGTCGTCGAAGCGGGGCCCGCCGCAATGACGGAATTGCTGGACTGGGGCATGCCTGTCGATCGCGGGGCGGGCAATGGGCCGGCCCTGGGCAGGGAAGGGGGCCACAGTTGCCGGCGGATTCTGCACGCCCACGGCGACGCGACAGGGCGGGCTCTGGCGGTCACGCTCGACGGCCTGGCCCGTCGACACGAACGCATCCGTCTTTTCGAAAACTGCTTCGTGCTCGATCTGATCACCGACAGCTCAGCCAACCCGCGATGCCTGGGCGCGGTGACCCACCACCCGAAGTACGGCCTGCAGGTGATCTGGGCCAAGGCGACGATTCTGGCCAGCGGCGGCTGCGGACAGGTCTACCGCGAATCAACCAATCCCGCGGTGGCCACCGGTGACGGACTGGCGATGGCCTACCGTGCGGGCGCGCAACTGGCCGACATGGCGTTCGTGCAGTTTCACCCGACGACGCTCTACGTCGCCGGCGCCGCCCGCTCGCTGATCACCGAAGCCGTCCGCGGCGAAGGCGCGCGGCTGATCGACCGCAACGGCCACCACTTCATGCCCGAGTATCACGAACTGGCCGACCTCGCCCCGCGCGACGTGGTCGCCCGCGCGATCCTCGACCGCATGGCCCGCACCGCCTTCACGCACGTGTACCTCGACTGCCGGCACATTGCCCCCGATCGTTTCGCCCAGCGTTTCCCGGGTTTCCGTGAGCTGCTGCGCAAGTTCGATATCGACCCGACGGTCGACCCCGTGCCGATTCACCCGTCGGCCCACTACATGGTCGGCGGTGTGCTGACCGATCTCGACGGCCGCACCAGCGTGCCGGGCCTTTACGCCGCCGGCGAAGTGGCTTGCACCGGCCTGCACGGGGCCAATCGCCTGGCGAGCAACAGCCTGCTCGAAGGCCTGGTCTTCGGTCGTGCGGCCGGTCTCGCCTGTCGCGAACTGCTCGACGAGAAGCCCACCGCCCCCGCCAAGGTCATCTCCGACATCCGCCCCTCCGACCGGGCCGAGCTTGACCTGCCCGACGTGCGCTCCAGCCTGCGGTCCGTGATGTGGCGGCAGGTCGGCATCCAGCGCGACGGCGACCGTCTCGATGAAGTCAGCGATATGATCGAGTTCTGGGCCCGCTACACGCTGGACAAAATCTTCGACGACCGGGCCGGCTGGGAGGTGCAGAATCTGCTGCTTGTGGGCGCGCTCATCACCACGGCCGCCCACTGGCGTAAAGAAAGCCGCGGCACGCATTACCGTGTCGACTACCCCCAGCCCGAAGCCGCCTTCCACGTTCACGACATCTGGCACAAATACGACAGCGGACCGTCGCCACTGCCCGTCGACTGGTATGCCGACGAAGCGTCCAACGGCCCGAAGACCTACCGGTCGCGTTGGGGCTTGTGATGCGACCGATGGGTCGTTGATGGCGCCGAAGCCATCCGGTCCGCGCATGCCTCACGGCTTTGCCGGTGGCTGCAGGCCTATCCGTGTCTCGAGTAATTCGAGCAGTTCGGCGGGACGGGCAGGTGTCCCCGTGACGTAGTAGTTGTCCATGACAAGCACGGGCAGAGTCCGCTTTATCGGTGCAATAGTCTGAAAGACATCAACATGCCGGGCCAGGGTGTCGTCGATTTCCCGAGTGGACAGCTGCTGTGTTAATGCTTCACGACTGACGAACTTCAGTGCCGCGTCAAGGGCTTCGGGGAGAACGGGTGTCGTCGCGTTCCGGGCCGCCCACCGCTCGAACTGCTCATAGGCTTTCGGGTCGATCGCATTCACCGCCAGTGCGAGTCGGGCGAGGTCGCAGGAGGAAGCATACCGGGGCGGGACGGGCTGGCCAGCCACCACGGGGTTGCACGCCCCATTCAACGGCGACATCACACGCAGCACCGCGAGCTGGCCGCGAAAGTGATCCACCGCCTCGATCAGTTGGTCGGACAGTTCATGGCAATGGGGACAGGCGTAATCTCCAAAGAGGATCACCACATGGGGCGCATCGACCGGTCCCAGACGAGGGTAGTCGGCAAAACGCAGCGACCGGTCGATCAAGGGCGGCTGGAGCAGGCGGTCCGGCCCCGGGCCGGAATCATAGATGCGTGCATCCGTTGGCGACGCATCGGAAGCACCGTGATCGTGGTCATGCACAGCCTCAGCGCTCAGTGACGAGCTCGGGCGAAGCACCTGTCCACCGGCCAGGAGCACGACGCTTAGACAGCCAAGCAGCACCGCGCCGGCCAGTGCGGCCCGACCCGGAACGGTCGAGTCGGGGCGGCGCGCCGACGCTCTGAATTCAAGCACGACAATGACGGCAAAGACAACCCCCAGAGCATGCAGTGTCAGGCATTGTGTGCAGGTCTGCTGAAGCTCCCACATCATCAGACTGGCAAACCAGAGGGCGGCCCCAACCATGGTCGTGGCGGCGCAGGCAAGCACAAAGCCGGCGCCCTTGCGGATCCGGGCGTTTGGCGCGAGACGGTGCAGCAGAATCCCCGCGAACGACCCCGCGTAGATCGCCAATGCCAGTGTACTCACGGGCCAGCCCAGCCAGCGCCCCCAGACGCTGCCAAGGACTTCGCTGCACCCGCCTTCGGGACCGCAACCACCCGCCCCGCCCCGGCCGCTGAGCCAGGTCAGTCGAAGCGCCAGTCCGATGAGCGCGAGATTGACCAGGACGAGCAGCGCCAATCGCCAGTCGATGCGTGAGTGTGCGGGACGCGCCTGGACAAGGCCGGCATTCGCCGTCAGATCGGGTTGTTCGTTCACGGCTGGTCTGCCCCGTCAGAACTGTTTCTGTTGTTCAGGAGATCAAGCAGGCCGGTCATCGCGTCCTCGCCCTCGGAGGCGACAGACGTGCTGCTCTGCGGCACGGCGCCGGTGTGTTGTTCAAAGTCTCGCAGCAGACCTTCCGTGCCAAGCTGGCCTATGGCCACCATGATCGGGTCATTTTCGCCAAGGCCCCTCCACATGACGCAGGGCCTCACGTCAATGACGCCGTCGACCGCCTCACTTGGCAGGCCCGAGGAGAGTCCGCGGGGTTTGGCGGCGATGGCGGCGGCGAGCATTTGCTCTACCCGTGGATCCTTCAGTGCCCGGTCAAGGTTTTCCTGGCCGACAAGGACAGCGGCCGTCGCCTGCGCGTCTTCGACCGTGGGCATCTGCTGGCGGCGGGGGGCGGCGACCAGGCTTTCATGGAAGGCCGCGAAAGACTCCGGCGCGGCCAGCCAGACGGCCAATGAGAGACGCGCATACGCGCAACTGCCGGCATCTGACGCGACCATATCGGAGGTCACCTTGGGATTGCACTCGGGATCCAGTGGATAGAGAACGGGCACATGCACGACCTGGGAACCGAATCGCTCGCGCAGGTTCAGCAGAGCCCGTTCGTTGGCCCGTGAATCACTGGAGGTGTAGTCGAAAAAACTGACGACGGCATAGGGCGCGGCAAGCGTGCCCAGGTGCGGGATGTCGGCCAGACGCAGGGCCGCGCCGCTGTCGGCCGGCCGAATGATGCGCGACTCTCCCTCCCCGTAGTCGTAGGGCCTGGCCGCCTCCACCATCGCCTCGGTGGACGGAAGGAGCCACTGCACAAGCGGTATGGCTGGCCCCATGGTCAGCACGAGGCCCAGCGTCAACCAGCGATATGACAGGGCTGCACGCCATGATCCCCGGATCGCTGGCCAGGCAAACAGCACCATCAAGGGCATCACCCAGAATGTCACAGGCCCAACGATGACCCATCCAGCTATCGTGGACGTGAAGTACCAACAGGCCGTGCCGGCAAGAGCGGCGGCGCAGCCTATGGTTACTGCCCGGGCGATCGCTCTGGCTCTGTTGGCGGGCGCGAATCGGGCCACAAGCAACATAACAATGCCGAGGCTGAAGAGACCACAGAGCAGCCCAAACACGGAGACGTCGAGCCACCACCCATATCGTGTCTCCTGCCACGGCGCGGGCTGGCGATTGCCCATGCTGTCAAAACCGGCTCGCCAAAGGCGGCCGGTAACAATGGCTCCGGCGACAGCCATCGCCCATGCCGCGACATCCAAAAGTGCGGCGGCTCTGGTTGAGGACGGCGGAGCATGCTCATGGGCCATCTCGCGATGTATCGGTGAGACTCGTGACAATGGATCTTCTCTTTGGCAAACAATTTCAAACCAGAATACGTAAGGCGCTATCTGTAACACGGCATACGCGATTGTCTTTCAGGCATGTCATTGCCACGGGGAACGGGTGGCACTAAGAACGCAGACTATTTAATAACCGCATTGAGCTATAAATTGGCCGGCTGAGCAGGATTGAGTCGTCTGGTAGCAGGTGGTTATACAGCCATGGGTTGTCATCCACGTCTTCGTGAGCTGCCACCGCTGGTGATCGCGCCAATGGCCATTGCCAGAGGTGATCGAAACGCCCTGGTACTTGGGCCAGTCAGTGTTGCATCCGCCGGAGCCCCACCAGTTGACCGTCCAGTGTCGTTCGGGCTGGCCGAGGCACGTGTTGTACGTTTCATACGTGACCGATGCTGCGGGCTTGGGTACGAGCGCATACGCATACTGCACATAGGTGAATGAGACCAATCCCACAAGCGCAATGGGGATGATGAGTGAACGTTTCATAAACAAGCTCCTTCGATGTGTATGCCTTTGGAATGACACACATGACAGATGCAGATCCACCGTCGCGTTCCCCGTGGCGGTGACATGTCCACAGTGTGAGTTTCTCCGTTCGGCTCCGCGGCCGAGATACCGGTAAGAGGCATGACGCATGCCGCTGCTCCGCGCGAGAGGCGGGGCACAGATTCAACTCGACCCGCAGATTGTCGCGACGAGCGCAACGGCTTCCGCTTGATTCGCGCAGGGACCATAAGAAATTGCGCAGCGAAATGACGCGCGATTCCTGCTGCGTCGCCGGTTGTTGCGGAAGCTGTCAGGGCTTGGCGAGAAAGGATCTCACAAATTTTCAGGCGCGACGCAGCGATGCGGTATGTTATAATGGGGCGGATTCAATCCGCGGAAGCGGGGGCACCGCCACGGTTGGCGTGTGAACCGCGAGGTTGATTGGACATGCCGCAATGAGCCGCCGGGGGCACAGGAAGGCCGGGGCGGGAGTTGCCAGATGCGGAACGCGCCTGCTGCGGGGAGTCTACCGACCGGCGAAGTGCCGCGACCGGTCGTGTTTCAATTGGCAGGGGGGGCTTACGCCCAGGGCGTTTACGTCGGCGCCAGGAACTATGCGCGGTCCAGGCGGACGACGTGGCGTCTGGTGCCGCGACCTCTGGGTTTCGAAGATCACATGGCGCGCGGTATCATCGGGCAGTTCGTGGATCTAGAGGCGATGCCCTGCTGCCAGCCGATGCGCTGCCCGGCCGTGAACGTGGCCGACAACCACAATCGGTTTGATATTCCGACGGTCATTTCTGATAACCTGGCAATCGGCCGAATGGCCGCCGAGTATCTTATCTCGCAAGGTTACCGCCACTTCGGCATCTATGCCGCGAGCGATACATGGTATGCCGGCCAGCGTCGTGTAGGCTTTGAGACGACGGCGCGTCAATCGGCATGCAAGACATGCATGCTTCAGATATCCATGGGAAGCACCCTCTCTGATTTTTTGAGGGCGCGATTACAGGATCGGCTGCGGCCGATCGCCGTGTTCGCCTGCAATGATGTGGATGCGCTGGAGGTGGTGAACGCGGCCCTGCATCTGGGCCTGCGTGTGCCGGAGGACGTGGCGGTGTTGGGCGTCGATGACGACGTGGCGTTGTGCGAGACGAGTTCGGTCCCGATTTCGAGTGTCGCGGTGAATGCCGAGCTTGTCGGCTATGAGGCGGCCGCTCTGCTCGACCGCTTGCTGCAGGGTGAGCCGGCGCCCACAGAGCCCATCGAGATTCCACCTTTGCGCGTGGTGGTCCGCGAGTCGACCGACGTGGGTTCAGCAGGCGACCCGATCGTTGCGCGGGCCCTGCGTCTGATCGCCGACGCCATGGACGAGTCCCTCACCGTGGACCGGCTTGCGGACGCCCTGGACATAAGCCGGCGCACCCTTGAGCAGCGATTTCGGCGCGTGCTTGGTCGGGGGCCGGCCGAGGAGCTGCGCCGCCAGCGGATCGAGCGGGCCAAGATCCTGCTTCAGGAGACCACCCGGACGGTCCTCGACGTGGCGCTGCGCAGCGGGTTTGCGGGTGCCCCACAGTTCAGTTCGGCGTTTCGCCAGGCGACAGGAATGTCGCCGTCAGCATTTCGCCGTCGCGTTCACAGCATTTTCACAATATCCCGTTAGCTGGTGCGGTCGCGGCGCCCTCACACCGCCGCGGGCTTCTTGGTCGCGAGGGCCACGCGCAGGCTCAGCTCGCGTAGTTGCGCGTCGTCGACCGGAGCCGGGGCTTCGGTCATGAGGTCCGCGCCCATCTGCGTCTTGGGGAAGGCGATGACGTCGCGGATGCTGTCCGTGCCGGTGAGCAGCATGACCATCCGGTCCAGCCCGAACGCCAGCCCGCCGTGCGGCGGCGCGCCGTAGCGCAGCGCGTCGAGCAGAAAGCCGAACTTCGCCTTGGCCGCCTCCTCATCGATGCCCAGAAGGCTGAAGACCTTCTGCTGCACCTCCGGCCGATGGATGCGGATCGACCCGCCGCCCAGCTCCACGCCGTTGACCACCAGGTCGTAAGCCTGGCTGCGCACCGACGCGGGATCGCTGGCCAGCTTGTCGAGATCCTCGGCAAACGGTGCGGTGAATGGGTGATGAAGGCTGTCCCAGCGTTTCTGCTCGTCGTTCCACTCCACCGCCGGGAAGTCGACCACCCAGACCCATTCCCATCGACTCTTGTCGATCAGGCCCAGCTCGCGGGCCAGACGCAGACGCAATTCGCCCAGCACGCGATGCACAACGGTCGACTTCGCATCCACGCCGAAACAGATCAGGTCGCCGTCGGCCGCGCCCAGCTTCTCGATCAGAGGTGCGGTGACCGGCTCGAGGAACTTGGAGATGCCGGTGGTCAGCTTCCCGCCTTCGATCTTCGTGACGGGCAGGCCGCCGGCTCCGAATTGCTTGACCCATTCGGCCAGTTCGTCGGTCTGTTTGCGCGAGAGCGATCCGCCGCCGGGCACACGGATGGCCTTGACCAGCCCGCCCTTCTCCAGCGTGCCGGTAAAAACCTTGAAGTCGGTCTGCTTCGCGATGTCGCTGACGTCCACCAGCTCAAGTGCGAAACGCAGGTCGGGTCGATCGGAGCCGTAGCGCCCGACGGCCTCGGCGTAGCCCATGCGTCGCACCGGCGGGACATCGACGTCGAGAATCTCCTTCCAGACGCGGCGGACCATGCCCTCGGTCATGGCCATCACGTCTTCCTGCTCGACGAAGCTCATCTCCACGTCGATCTGCGTGAATTCCGCCTGACGGTCCGCCCGCGGGTCTTCGTCGCGGAAGCACTTGGCGATCTGCAGGTAGCGCTCGACGCCCGAGGCCATGAGCACCTGCTTGAAAAGCTGCGGGCTTTGCGGCAGGGCGTAGAAGCTGCCGGGCGCGAGGCGCGAGGGCACCAGGTAGTCGCGGGCACCTTCAGGCGTGGAGCGGCAGAGCACCGGCGTCTCGATTTCGTAGAAGCCGTGGGCGTCGAAGTAGTCGCGGACAATCTTAGTCACGCGGTGGCGCACGCGCAGAATGTGCTGCATGCGGCCGCTGCGCATGTCCAGGTAGCGGTACTTGAGGCGCTTGTCCTCGCTGACCTTCGGCGCGTCGAACGGCCGAAAGGGCGGGGTCTGGGCCTTGTTGAGAATCTCCACGTGAAGGGCATCGAGCTCGATCGCGCCGGTCGGCAGCTTGGGATTCTCCATGCCGGCCTCGCGTTTCATGCACGTACCGCCGACCGCCACGACGTCCTCATCGCGCAGGCTGCTGGCCAGCTTGTGGGCGTCGGCATGTTCGGGGTGAAAGACCACCTGCGTCAGGCCCTCACGGTCGCGCAGGTCGATGAAGATCACCCCGCCGTGGTCGCGGTAGCTGTTGACCCAGCCGGCCAGCGTGACCGTCTTGCCTGCGTCTTCGATCCGCAGGGATCCGCAATCGTGCGTGCGCTTGAGCATGGCCAGAACCCTTCCGTGCGAGCGGCCGGGAGCGAGCCCCGGCTGACTGGGACAAGCCGAAGATGATACCAACTGTCCCTGCCGCCGGTGATCGGGTCGCCGCCGGACCGCTGCGTCGTCCACTGCGGGTGGTGCCACCATCCGGCTCAATGCATCACGGCCGGCGAGCGGCACGAACGCCCGCGTCTCACGCGACTGGCTCGTCCCGTGCCATCGACCTACACTGCGGCCATGTTTGCAGGCATTGTCATCGGCATGGGCAGGATCGCGGCCTTGCGACGCAAGGCCGACGGCGTGCGTCTGCTCATCGATCCCGGCCAGCTCAACCTTTCCGCGAAACATGGCGACAGCGTCTGCGTCAGCGGCTGCTGCCTCACGCAGGCACCCCATGCCGATGATCAGCCGACCATGCTCTGCTTCGACGTCATCCAGGAGACGCTCGACAAGACCAGGCTCGGCAGCCTGTGCGTCGGCGACGCGGTGAACCTCGAGACGTCGCTGACGCCCAGCACGCCGATCGGCGGCCACTTCGTCCAGGGCCACGTCGACGGCGTCGGCCGCATCCACAGCGTCCGATCCGACGAAGAGGAAACACGCGTGGCCGTCGAAGTCCCGGCCGACCTCATGCCGTTCATGATCCCCAAGGGCTCGGTCTCGCTCGATGGTGTGAGTCTCACGCTCGCGGCCCTCGATACCGGCAAGTGCCTGATCGAAGTCGCACTCATCCCCACCACGCTGCAACTGACCACCCTCGGCGCGGCGGCGGTTGGTCAGCCGATCAACATCGAAGCGGACATGCTGGCCAAGTCGATCATCCACTGGCTGCGGAACTATGCGCCGGGGGCGCGGGGCGGCAGTGGTGGGGCGGATGACGCAGCCCTCAAAACGCTGCTCGAGCAAGGCGGCTTCGCATCGATGCACGCGATTTGAGTGTCCGCCGGCCGGGCAGCCGGGTTGTTGGGCAACCTGAACTGGTTTGCGTAGCCGGCCCGCTGCCGCGTTATGAAAGCAGCAGGGGGCGCTTACGCCAGCGCCTGGATGCCCTGATCGCCCGCGGGGTTCAAACTCCCGCTTTGTCCGCTGCGCGAACCCACGCCGATGAGAAGGGCGGTCAGGTCATCGGCCTGATTCAGCGAGCCGGCCTGCTGGTCCAGCGTGCCGGCCATGTGCAGCAGCGCTTCCTGCATAGGTCCAGCCGCCAGCATGGCGAACTCCTCGGCGAAGTCGGGATTGGCCACGTGGCGGGCCTGTTCGCTGCCCGGCTTGCCGCGGAAGGCGACCTCGAAGCCGTCGCTGTAAAGAAGCAGCCGCTGGCCTTCGCACAGGCGCAGCGTCATGACTTCGAAATCGGGATTCTCAAAAACGCCGAACAGACTGCCCTCGGGTTCGAGCGGCGTCATCGTGCCGTCGGATTCGAGGAGCATCGGCGCCGGGTGGCCGGCCCGTGCAAGCATAAGCTGGCGCGAGCAGCAGTTGAGCAGGGCGTAACAGGCCGTCGCCGTCCGCACGCGCCCGGCCTGCTGGGCGAGCATGGTGCTGTTGATGGCCGTCAGCACTTCGTCCGGCCGCGAAAGCCGGTAGCCGCCCCGTGCCGACGGATCAACCTGCTTGGCGTGCGTGCGCATCGCTTCCAGCAGCAGCACGGTCATCAGCGCCGCCGGCACGCCGTGCCCGACCGCGTCGCCGATGAACAGACCCACATGATGTTCGTCCAGACGCTGTACGTCGTACACGTCGCCGCTGACATAGCTGGCCGGCCGATACATCGCGGCGAAGTGCACATCATGAATCCGCGGCAGATCGCAGGGCAGGAACTCCCGCTGCAGTTGCGCGGCCAGACGCAATTCCTCGTCCATGCGGTCAATCTGCTGGCAGGCGCCGGTGTGCTGCGCGGTGAGCATGTCCATCTGACGCTGAAGCGCCGCCGCGGTCTGGGCCTGGCGCAGCGTCGCCCGCACCAGCACCGTCAGCACCTCGACCGGGCTTTCGAGCGCAGCGGCCGTCACCGTTTCATGGATTTCATCACCCGTCCGCTCGCGCATCCCGGGGACCGACAGCAGGGCGGGCACGTGCAGGCGGGCCAGCGCATCGACCCAGTCATCAAGAACACGCGCCTCGCCGGCGTCGGCTGCAACCAGCCACACCACCTGCCCGGGGCCGGCCAGCGCCTCCGCGCAGCCAGCTTCGTCGGTGGTCAGCCAGTGCACGGATGCGGCGCCCGTCGTCGACGCGCGACAACTCGCAAGAACATTGCAGATCGGCTGACGCAGATCGGGTCCAGGCGGGGTGATGGAAAGGATGTTCAGGACGGCCTGGCCCATGAGACGCGGTTCCCGCAGCCCACGCCGCCCACGGCGACGCCCACGCCGCGCGGCGCGGGGACGACGCCGGCATCGGCGCGTGCCTCCTCGGCACGTATCGACTTATTGGGCCAACTGCTTGAGAGCCTCCAGAGGAAGGTCGATCGTCTGGCCGGCCTCGAGGCCCAACTGCTGGATCATGCCCCCATTGAGCTCGATGGCGAACTGCGCCGGGTAGCCGCTGGGGTGCAGCGGCAGGTCGCCCTCCGGTGTATCCAGTGGCACGGTCCGCATGGCGTGCATGCTCACGATGCGGCCGTTGGGGCTCAGAAAAATCACGTCGATGGGGAAGTGACATCGCCGCATGACAAACGCCACCGGCCTCGCTTGTGGAAAGACAAACAACATGCCGTGATCGGCCGGCATGGAGGGGCGATCGCTCAGGCCATGAAAACGCGCGTCAGGCGTCAGGGCCAGTTCGAGTTCGAACGTCCGTCCGCCGATCGTCACGACAAGCGGCTGGTCGGTATCCACCTCGCGACCACAGCCCGCCGCCAGCAGTGTGAAAAGCACGGCGGCTGCCAGCAGGGGGGGGCGAAGCGGTGGGGGGCTCAGCTTCCCGCGCGTAGCCATGCGTCATCCTCGGGTTGAAAGATCACATCGCCCTTCGGCAGGCTCTCGATCCTGAATCGCTGGGCGAACTCGGTGGCGGGCATCGACTCGCGCATCGCGCTGACTCCGCACCAGGACGCCAGTAGACCCAGCACGCGCCGCGCGGGCACGCCCGCTTCACGATAGGCCGCCACGCGCGTGTCACCGTGCCGTTTGGCCAGACGTCGACCGTCGACGCCGCGCACTAAAGGAAGATGCCACCAGCGGGGAGCCTGTGCACCCAGCATGCGATACAGCAGCACCTGCCTGGCCGTCGAGTCCCGCAGGTCGTCGCCGCGCACCACGTCGGTGACGCCCTGCCGGGCGTCGTCGACCACGACGGCCAGTTGATAGCTGGGCAGGCCGGCCTTGGTCATGAGCACAAAGTCGCCGACCTGTTGCTGTACGTTGACCGACCGCGGGCCATGCAGTTCATCATGGAAAGCAATGGCCTCGTCGGGGACGATCAGGCGCAGAGCGGTGGGAATTCCCCATTGATCCAACGTGTTCGGTCTCTTAGTCCATCGGCGATCCGCCGGCCGACACGTGCCTGAATAGCGCAGTTCGTGCTCGCCTTCCTGCGGGGCCGACGCGGCCGCCTCGATCTCCTTGCGGGTGCAGTGACAGGGGTACACCAGGCCAGCGGCCGCCAGGCGATCGAGGGCCGCATGGTACGGCGTCAGATCGGCGGCCTGATAGAGCGGGCCTTCGTCCCAGTCCAGGCCCAGCCAGCGAAGGTCGTCGATCGCCTGGCGATCGGCCCCGGGCTTGGTGCGCGGTGTATCGAGATCCTCGATCCGCAGCAGCACCTTCCAGCCGCGCTGCCTGGCCATCGCCCAGTTGATCAGGAACGTCCGCGCGTTACCCAGGTGCAGCGCCCCGGTGGGGGACGGCGCGAGTCGTGTCAAGGATGGCGGGCTTTGCGCGGCCGACATGACGAAGTATCGTACCGGCATCATGAGCAAGACCGCCAAACGAACCGCCACCGACCAGCCTCCAGCGATGAGCCGTCCGCCGCTGCGACTGGCGGCGCTTATCAGCGGCGGCGGACGCACGGTGCTCAACCTGCAGAACGCGATCGATCTGGGCGCCCTCAACGCGCAGATCGCCCTCGTCATCGCCTCGCGGCCGCGGCTTTCGGGCATCGACCGGGCCAAGGCCCGCGGCCTCATGACCAAAGTCGTCGATCGCAGTCGTTACAGCACCCCTGCCGAGTTCTCGGACGTTGTGTGGAAGGCCGTCCGCGCGGCTGACGTCGACCTTGTCTGCCTGGCTGGGTTCCTGAGCAAGCTGGCGATTTCCGAAGATTTCCGCGGCCGGGTCATCAACATCCATCCGGCCTTGCTCCCCAGCTTCGGCGGCGCGGGCATGTACGGCCATCACGTCCACGAGGCTGTGCTGGCCCGTGGCTGCAAGATCAGCGGCTGCACCGTGCATGTCTGCGACGACACGTACGACAACGGCCCGATCATCGTGCAGCGCGCCTGTCCGGTGCTCGAAGCCGACACGCCCGACACGCTGGCCGACCGCGTGTTCGAGCAGGAATGCATGGCATACCCGGAGGCGATCCGGCTCATCGCCGCCGGCCGGGTGATCGTCGAAGGCCAGCACAACCGCACGCGGATTCTGCCGCCAATCCCCGAGGCGTATGGCGGCGATCTGCCGTCCCGCGCCGGCTGGTACGCGATGAACGCCCACGCCGGACAAACCCGGGCCAACGGCGATCCATACGCCACGCACGTTGAAGCGGTCGCCCGGGCGCTGCTGGAACACGGCGTCACCGACGCGGCGACCCTCGCGGCCGCGTACCTGCACGACGTGGTCGAGAAGACGGCGGTTTCTCTGCACCAGGTCCGCTGGGCGTTCGGCGACCGTGTGGCTGGCCTCGTGGACGAGCTGACCGTCAAGGTGCCCGCCGGCACACGCGCACCGACAGACAGTCAGAAACACGCGGCGATCCTGGCCGAGGCGAAGCAACTCTCCGAGCCCGCTCGGCTCATCAAACTCGCCGACCGTCTGGACAACGTGGCCCTCAAGCGAGCGACCCTGAGTGCCGCCGAGTTCAAAGCCTACGTCCAGGCTACCGACGAACTGCTCGAAGCCCTCAAACCATGGCCGAATGAAAAGCTCGCGCAGGCCGTGCGGGCAGCGGTCGCGATCTGAGACGATGCGGCCTGCCCGCCGCAATCCTGACCCGCCCCGCTACGTCCGATAATGACTGTTATGTTCAATTCGGTGTGCCGTCAGAGCAGGGCGGGTCGCCTGCGGCCAAGACAACGTCGTCGGGGCATGTACCGATTTTCTAGGTAGCCGGATTGCCTCGCAATCCGGTCCGGACTGCGTAACAGTCCGGCTGCTGCGGCTTATCGCATCCTCACAGATTCAGATTGAACTCAGGCAGGTAGATGAAGTACTTGAGCGTGAACAGCCAGCGCAGGACCATTTTCAACGGCAGCATGGCCATCACGACCAGCAGCACCGCCATCAGATAGAACCGGGCCGGGCCCATCTGGGCGTACATCTTCCGCAGCACGGTCCGGGCCAGGATCACCGGCAGGACGCCCACCCAGCCAAGGGTGAACAGGATGCCGACGATCTCGCGCACGAACGGACTGGACGGCAGCGGCTGATCGAGCATGAACGTCCAGAAGTAGTCGCTGAGGTTGATGTTCGTCAGCGGCACCTGGAGCGTGTGGTCCCAGTATTCGAAAGGCCCGAAGAAGTTCCAGTTTGGCCCGCGCAGGAACGTGCCGAACACGATCAGCACCACCCAAAGCACGAGGAAGCCGAACAGCCAGACGCTGATGGCGAACGGCCGCTCTTTGAAGGTGTAATAGCCATTGCCTTTCGGATTCACGTCCATGTACGGCATGGCGATAAGGCCGGCGACGATCATACCCGGCAGGATGACACCCGCCATCCACGGGTCGAAGTAGACCAGCATTTCCTGCAGGCCCAGGAAGTACCACGGGGCCTTGGAGGGGTTGGGCGGGCCGGCCGGATTGGCCGGACTTTCCAGCGGCGCCCTCAAGGCGATGGACCAGATCACCAGCGCCGCCGACGCCAGCACCAGGCAGATCAGCTCGATGTAGACCAGGTCCGGCCAGACCAGCACCTTGTCGTCGCGCGAGCCTTCCAGCAGCGGCTGGCCCTCCGCCCGGCTGTCGTTGATCGCCGCCTGGCAAAACGCCAGCCAGAGGCACAGCCCTGTGCCGATGAGCATCATGGTGATGGGCACGTTGTCCGGCTTGCTGATGATGGCAAAGTAGTCGGTGTCGACGAACATGCCCCCGAAGTAGAGCAAGGCGAACACCGCGCCGATCAAGGCGAACACTGCTGGTCTGGTCCACTGGCGGTAGCCAAGCAGCATCGCCGCGAACAGCAGGGTGAACAGCGGCAGGCTGTACTCGGGCACGCTGAAACGGTTGACCGCGTCCTTGATCGGCTCCAGGGCCGGCACATCAAGGATCGGCTGCCCCGTCGCGGCGAGCGTATAAGCGAAATGGCCGAGGATCGACATAGGCATCATCTCAAGCAGGAAAAGCTAACCACCCAAGAGCACAGTCGTTCTCGATCAAAGTGGACCGCTGATGCCGCCGTCCTTGCGAATCCGCCAGAAATGCACGGCGATCAGCACCGCGGCCGCCAAAGGCAGGGCGATGCAGTGCAGCACGTAGAAGCGCAACAGCGCGTTCTCGCCAACGCTCGTGCCGGCCAGCAGGATGAACGCCGCGTCTGACTTGGCCGTAATCAGCGGCACCCCGCCGATCTGCACGAATTCAGTCAGCGGTCCGCCCATGCCCATGCCCGGCGTCGCCTTGCCCATGTTCGAGCCCACCGTGATCGCCCAGATGGCAAGCTGGTCCCAGGGCAGCAGATAGCCGGTAAAGCTCAGCAGCATCGTCAGCACCAGCAGGATCACGCCCACGCCCCAGTTGAACTCGCGAGGCGGCTTGTACGAACCGGTCAGGAACACACGCATCATGTGCAGCCAGATGGCGATGATCATCGCGTGAGCGCCCCAGCGGTGAATCTCACGCAGCAGTCCCAGCGTCACGTGTGACCGCAGGGCCACGATGTCCGCATACGCATACTCCGGTACCGGCCGATAGTAGAACATCAGCAGCACGCCGCTGATCGCCTCGGCCAGAAACAGGAAGAACGTCAGCCCGCCCATACACCAGGTGAACGACAATCGCACGCCGCTGCGGCGGATTGCCACCGGGTGCAGGTGCAGGAACACGTTGCTCATTACCGCCATCACGCGCGTGCGACGGTCGCGCGGCACGCCGTGCCGGAAGATCGAGTTCCACACCTGTGTTGAACGAACGTAGTCAAGCACTTTCGTCAGCATGCTGTCCTCATCATCGGCCTGGGGGCCCTGACAATCTCATCACGAGCCGCGACCGTCAGGGAGCGGACCATACTTTTCCCGACCTCTCGCTTGCGCCCGCGGCTCGTGTCGGCCGCCTCCTCAAACCTGCACATAAGCGTTCGCGTTGTCCCACTGGCCCAGTTCCTGGCGGAACTTGGCGCTCTTGTCGACCATGACCACATCGCCTTCGAGATAGATCCGAAACCGTTCCAGCGGCCGCGGAGCCGGGCCCTCGAAATTCACGCCGTCCTGGTAGAAGCCCGAGCCGTGACAGGGACACTTGAATTTCTGATCCGTCGCCAGCCAGTTCGGAATGCACCCAAGATGCGTGCAGATTGTCGACAGCGCCACCAGGTGGCCGTTTGACAGCCGCACGATCCACACGCCCAGGGGTTGGTATTGCAGGTACACGCCCGGCTCGGGATAGTCGCCGAGTTTGCCGGCCCGGAACGTACTGGGCGGCTCCTTGGTGACCTTCGGCACCAGGTACGACTGCAGGGCCGCCAGACACGTGGCGCCGACGAACGCGATGCACGCCCACGCCGCCGCCAGCGCGACACTGAACTGCCGCCGCGTCATGCCCGCCGCCCCGCTCATCGCCGCCCCGATGTCACGAATCCGCGCCACCGGTCCACCCCGTGGACGTGCGTAACCGGTGCCCGCGGCGACGGCCGCGACGGCGTCCGGCGGCGCCTGGTCGGGCAGCGCCGCCGTCACTGCCTCACGCGGCGCTTTGGCCGAACGCGGCAGCGCGAGCGGCTTCTTCTGGCCCGCGCCGCGCGCGACGTTGGCGTGTTCCACGAGCTGCGCCCATTTCGGGTTCGGCGGGGCCGTCGAGATCGCCTCCGGCGCGGCGGATTTCGCCGTCGCCGCCTTGCCCGCCGCCCCGCTGCTCCCCGCCGCGGCCGCCTCTTTCTCCTGACCGGCCCACGGCGCTTCTCCTTCCACCTCGACGGTCTCGAATTTGATGACCTCAACCGGGCAGCCATCCGCGGCCGCGATGATCGCCGGCGTCAGCGGCTTGGTGAACGCCGCCTTCTGCGCCTCGGGTCGAATCACGCAGGTTTCTTCCTGCACGTCGAAGACTTCCGGACACTCGGTTTCGCACGCATCACAGACGATGCAGCCGGGAGCGATCCAGACCTTCGTGATTTCCTGATGCGTTGTCGCCATCGCGTCTTCACTCACTTCATCGCGCGACCCATGCCCGCCGCGCCGTGTTCCTTCACGCCCGTGTCAGCCGCCCTGCCTCATCGCGCCCGCCGCATCCGCATCGTGGGCGTCCAGCAGTTGCCTCGCCCGCTTGCGCACACTCAGATCCGGATCGGCCCCAGCCAGATGCTCCACGCTCGCCCACACGTCGGCATCCGGCAAGCGCGAGCTGGTCGCCAGGGTCGCCAGCGTCGCCAGGATGATCCGCGTCTGCTCATGCGGCGTCACCGTCACCGCGTTCGGCCCGCCGCCGCCGGTCTGCGCCAGGGCCTGACGGCTAAGCAGCAGTTGCGCCACCACGCGAGCCCCCTGCTCATCGCCAAGCCGGGCCAGCGCCGCCGCCGCGTTCCATCGCGCCTCGCGGGCCGCCGCGTCGGTGCTGGCCAGCACGTCGCGCAGCACCGCCCTGGTCGCCGCGTCGTCCGGGTCGGCCATCGCACCCAGCGCCGCGGCCGTGACGGATCGCAAGTTGGCGTCGGGTCGCGCGGCTGCACGCCGCAACGCCGGTATGGTCTCTGCGGCCGCGCCGCGATCCGGATACTCCAGCAGCGCCTGGACAGCCGCGATGGCGACATTCGGTGACGGGTGGTCCAGGTGTTCCACGATCACCGCCAGCGTGTCCGGCTGGCCCAATTGTGCCAAGGCCAGCAGCAGGTAGGCCCGCAGTGTGTGCTCCTGCTCGCCGATGTGATGGGCGAGAATATCGCTCAGCGCGGCCGAAACAGTCGTCCGACGCTGCGGCTGCGTGATGGTGCGCAGGCTCTGCGCCAGGCTCGCCGCCGCCCTGCCTCGATCCTTGTAGCGAGGATCCTGCAGACCCATCGGCAGCCGCCCGAGCCCGCTGCTCTGCCGCAGTTGCAGCAGTTGCGTCTCGATGGTGTCCGGCCGACCGGTCAGATAGGTGAACAGCAGAGCTACAACCACGCAGGACAGCGCGATGACCGCGGGAATGACCACCAGTTGCGCCATCTGCCGGCCGAAGCTCGGCGGGCTGGAAGACGCGGCCATGGTCGGTGCGTCACCAGGCATCGGCATGTCGCCTGGCGACGTGGCAGCGCTTGAGGCCCAAGGCTCCGAAGGCTGCTGAGATGACTGCTCGGCCATGGCGTGTGGCTCTCTGCCGGATCGCTGTGTCGGCCGCCGCGGACCAGAGGGGGCGCGACAACGGCGATCCTGGCGACCGGCGAAACCCGAAGTCCGCGACCCGCACCACGTTCCGCCGCGTTCAGAATCTCGCGGCCGTCGCAGACAAGACGCCCAGATGATAAGACTTCAAGAGAATGATTCAAACGACGGCTTTGCCGTTATTTACATCAATCGTCCCGGCGGAGGCCCGGCTGGGGCGACGGAGCCTGTTGCCCGGCGGACGTCGCCACGGTACGCTTTGGTTCTTCCTCGCTCTTCACATGTAGCGGCCCGCACGGATGTTGTTCCTCCGCCCTCGGCCACGGCCGGCCTTGTGGGGACCGCTGATTTCACGGGGTGAGACTCAACACGATGAGACCAACCGGCCTGACCGATCTGGATTCCCTTGACGCCGGCTCCGGGCCGATGTCCACCGCTGGACCCCGCATGGATCCCACCGCCACCCGCTCCGCCGCCGTCGCCGTCCTCGACAAGGCCGTGCGAAACCTTCTGGGCCAGCAGTTCCCCGAAGGCTACTGGTGCGCCGAGCTCGAAGGCGATTCGATCCTCGAGAGCGAATACATCCTGCTCAAGTGGATCATCGAGGAAGAAAGCGACCCCCGCTTGCCGCTCATCGCCAACTACCTGCGCAAGCTCCAGCGGCCTGAGGACGGGGCCTGGGTCCAGTACCCCGGGGCCAAGCCCGACCTCAGCGCCACCGTCAAGGGCTATTTCGCCCTCAAGCTCATGGGCGATTCGCCCGACGCCCCCCACATGGTCAAAGCCCGCGAGCTGGTCCGCCAGCTCGGAGGGGCCGAGCGCTGCAACAGCTTCACCAAGTTCTATCTCGCCGCCCTGGCCCAGTGCAGCTACAACGCTGTGCCTTCCATCCCTCCGGAGATGGTCTTCCTGCCCAAATGGTTCTACTTCCACTTGGACAAGGTCAGCGCCTGGACGCGGACGATGATCACGCCCCTGTCCATCGTCGCCAGCCATCGCCCCACACGCACCCTGCCGCGCGAGCTGGGCATCGACGAGCTGTTCGTGGATAACCGCCTGCGCAACCGGCTGCTGCCCAACGGCGACGCCCATCGCACCTGGTCCACGGTGTTCTGCTCGATGGACCGCGTGCTCAAGCTCGTCGATCGGGCCGGCATGACCCCGCTGCGCCGCCAGGCGCTCAAACGCATCGAGGATTGGATCGTCGATCACACCGATCGGTCCGACGGCCTGGGGGCCATCTTTCCCCCGATGGTCTACATCCTCATCGCCCTGCGCTGCCAGGGCTACGATCGCGAACACCCGGTCATCCAGGACGCGCACCGGCACCTCGATGACCTGATGATCCACGACAAGGCCGACAACCACATCCGCATCCAGCCGTGCCACAGCCCCATCTGGGACACCGGCATCGCGCTGTATGCGCTGACCGAAGCCGGCCTGGGCGCGGACCATCCCGCCGTCGCACGCTGCGTCGACTGGCTGATTCAAAAGGAGTGCCGCCACCCCGGAGACTGGGTCGCCAATGTCCGCCAGCCCGTTGAGCCCAGCGGCTGGTATTTCGAGTTCAACAACGGCTTCTATCCCGACGTGGATGACACGGCCATGGTCGCGATGGCCCTGCGCCGCAGCGGCGTGAAAGCGGCCCGACCCAGCGTCGACCGCGGCGTCAAGTGGATCCTGGCCATGCAGAACGACGACGGGGGCTGGGCCGCCTTCGACCGCACCGTCGAGCGCCCGCTTTATGAGCACGTGCCCTTCGCCGATCACAACGCCATCCAGGATCCCTCCTGCCCCGACATCACAGGCCGCACGCTGGAGTGCCTGGGGCGTCTGGGCATCGACCGCACCCACCCCGCCGCTCAGAAGGCCATCCGCTACCTCCGCTCGCGACAGGAGCCCGAAGGCTGCTGGTTCGGCCGCTGGGGCGTGAACTACATCTACGGCACGTGGCAGGTCGTCTGCGGCCTGCGCCGCATCGGATACGACATGGACCGCCGCTGGGTCCAGCGGGCCGGCGAATGGCTCAAAAGCGTGCAGAAGGCCGACGGCTCGTTCGGCGAGTCTTGCGACACCTACGAAGATCCGCAGCTCAAGGGGCGCGGCCCCGCCACCGCCAGCCAGACGGCCTGGGGCGCCATGGCCTTGCTGGCCATCTACGGTCCGGACGATGCCGACGTGCAGCGCGCGCTGACCTGGCTCTGCGAGACCCAACTGCAATCGGGCACGTGGGATGAGCCCTGGTTCACCGGCACCGGCTTTCCCAAGGTCTTCTACCTGCGCTACCACCTCTACCGCCTCTACTTCCCCGTCATGGCCCTCGGCCGCTGGCTGGGCGAAGTCCCGCCGCTGGATTGATCCTGCTTCCGCCGTCGCCCGGCCGATTTCCACACCCGCCTTGCCGCCTCGCCGCCGCCCGCTAACCTCGCCCGCGGGAGGCTTCTCCTTATGCCGCGCATCGACGCTCACGCCCACGTCATCGGCGACCACCCTCGCACCGTCGCCCTGCTCCAGCAGCTCGACATCAAGGTCATCAACATCGGCGTCGCCGAGACCAACGGTCGCCCCTGGCGCGACTACCTCGCGGCCTATCGCCGCCTCGCCGCGCAGCATCCCGACCGCTTCGCATGGGTCGCCGCCGTCGAACTGCCGAACTTCCAGGAGCCCGACTACGCCGGCCGCGCCATCGCCCAGCTCGATCGCGACTTCGCCGACGGCGCCCTGGGCGCCAAGGTCTGGAAGAACATCGGCATGGAGATCCGCAAGCCCGACGGATCGCCGCTCATGATCGACGATCCGATCTTCGAGCCGGTCTTCACCCATCTGGAAAAGCAAGGCCGGCCGCTGCTCATGCACATCGCCGAGCCGCTCGCCTGCTGGCTGCCGCCGGTGGAAGGTGACCCGCACTCGGCCTACTACGTCCGCAACCCCCAGTGGCACATGTATGGCCGCGCCGACGTTCCCTCCCATGCCGACCTCATGGCCGCCCGCGACCATGTCGTCCAGCGCCACCCCAGGCTGCGCGTCATCGGCGCTCACCTGGGCAGCATGGAATACGACCTTAACGAAATCGCCTCCCGCTTCGATCGCTACCCCAACTTCGTCGTCGACACCGCCGGCCGCACACGCGACCTCGCATACTATGCCGACGCTGAATCAGCCCGCGCCTTCCTCACACGCTACGTCGACCGCGTCCTCTGGGCCACCGACATGGTGCGCTTCACCCCCCACTCGACATTCACCGACGAGAAACGCGAAGACGACCTGGGCCACATCCGCCGCGAATACGAGAGCGAGTTCGCCTTCTATGAAGCAGCCGACACCGGCCCGCTGGGCAACCGTCAGGTGCAGCGTCTGAACCTGTCCCCCGCCGTCTGCCGCAAGCTCTTCTTCGACAACGCCCGTGCCTGGTACCCCGGTCTGTAAAGCATCCCACTGGCTGATAGGAACCGAAACGGAAATCTGAATGCCCGACGGGTCGGCGCCAGGGGGGCGGGGTTGATATCCGGGGCAGGTACCCGACATGATCTCACGCGTGCGGACCATCGAGGCCGACGACCCGAACTCCCCCGGCTCTCCCGGCGAAGACCTGGTGCGCTTCGGCTACAACGGCGTATCACGGCTGACCAACGTGACCTACCCGACACCGGACCTGAAGCTCAGCCGTGAGCTGGCGGGTTTGCAGGCGGGCTACGGCGGCTTCGATCGTTTCGGCCGTCTCAAGCGTCAGTGGTGGTACACGGGCTCGAGCACGGTCAAGGACCGCTACGAGTACGGCTACGACGCGGCGAGCAGCCGGACGTATCGGGACAATCGCCTGGCCTCGGGCCGCGATCAGTTCTTTGGCTATGACGACCTGCACCGGCTGGCCAGGTACAACCAGGGCAACCTGGTCTCCGATGGTCAGGGCGGGCAGCACATTGTCGATGGTTCAGCAACGTTCAACCAGGCCTGGACGCTCGATGCGCTGGGCAACTGGAGCCAGTTCAAGTGGGACGCCGATGGCGGGGCCGACTGGCACGACCCGCTCTACGACGCGGCGGGCAACATGACCCGCTGCCCGGCGCCGGGCGATGAAGCCGAAAGCGGCGGCTCGGAGCACAAGCTGATCTACGACGCCTGGAACCGCATGGTGAAGGTCACCGACGCCTCCGACACCACGGTGGCCCAGTACGTCTACGACGGCCTACACCGGCGGGTGCAGCGCAAGCTCTACGTGGGCGGGTCGCTGGACCGAACGCTGGACGACTACTACAACGCCTCGTGGCAGCTGCTGGAGGTGCGGCAGGACAGCGAGGCCAACGCCCACGAACAGTACGTCTGGGGCACGCACTACATCGACGCGCCGCTCTGCCGCGACCGCGACGCCGACGATGACGGCTCATCGCTGGAGCAGCGCATCTACTACCTGACCGACGCGAATATGAATGTGACCACGCTGGTGAGTCCGTCGGGCACGGTGCTCGAGCGCTACCGCTACGACCCGTACGGTCGTGCGGAAGTGCTGGAGCCGAACCACGCGGCCGACGGCGACGGGGGGAGAAACGGGGGGAGAAACGGTGTCGGATACCGTTTTTCGCGCCGCTCCCCCTTTCGCCTCCTTCGTGCGCACACGCGCGGCCGGGAATCGCCGCCCTTCTCACAATTTTTC
>CAZCWM010000012.1:0-86596 GCA_964502445.1 uncultured Phycisphaeraceae bacterium
GAGAAGAAAAAATTCGCGCAGACAGCGAAAAATCGTGAGCAGGGCGGCGATTCCCGGCCGCGCGTGTGCGCACGAAGGAGGCGGGGAGGGGCGCGGCGCGAGAAACGGTATCCGACACCGTTTCGTGGGCGCGGCAATAAAGCCGCGGATGCACACGGCTGACGTGGCGGAGGTGGGGTCAGGGGGTCTCGTTGGACCACTGCGGGGCGTCGCGGGGGCCGCCGACGCGGATGTCGCCGTGATTGGCGTGGGGTGAGGCGTCATG
This sequence comes from uncultured Phycisphaeraceae bacterium, assembly GCA_964502445.1. Classification (GTDB taxonomy): domain Bacteria; phylum Planctomycetota; class Phycisphaerae; order Phycisphaerales; family Phycisphaeraceae; genus CAZCWM01. The sequence continues at coordinate 266 of CAZCWM010000012.1, forward strand.
GGCTGTGTCGCCCCCGCCTTCGTCAAAGTGCAGCAGCAGACGCGTGTGATCGTCGGACGTGAAGGGCTCGGCTGGCGGCGTGAATGGGGCGCCGTAACGGATCACGTCGGACAGACGCAACTCATCGATCAGGCCGGTGAACGAGGGATACTCCCGGCCGGCGTCGTGCTTCTCGGCGCCGATGACCAGGTAAGGATCGCTGGCGGGGAACTGGGTGTCGCGACCGGCACGGTAGTCGATGCGGCCGGGTGGCCCATCGCCTTGCGCATCAAGTCTGCCGTCCACGTATAGCGTCAGCCGCCCCGTCTGGGCATCGCGCGTGACGGCCACATGACGCCAGCGGCCGTCGGCGACTACCGTGCGGCCGACAATTGTAGCGCCCACGTCCCCCACCGCTGCGCCGAACGCCACGCGTCCCTCGCCCAACGACAGGCCCCAGTCGCCGTGGTCGCCGGCATAATAGACGTCGCGGTCGACCACGATGTTGCCGGTGATCCAGCCGTCGAGCTGCGGATCAACACGGCCGCGGTTATCCGCCGCATCAGCCTTGAGAAAAAATTCGAGCGTGAAATCGCCCGCGACATTCACCGGCAGCGACCGGCCATCGGCATCAACGAGGGGGATCTTCACGCGATCGACGTCGTCCGTTCCGGTGCCGAAGAAGCGCAGGGCGTGCTCGGCGTCGGCTCGCGAGGCGAGGCTGTTCAACGTGATCGCAATCAGCAGCAGGAACGGCAGTCGATGCACGGTACGGTCCTTTCAGGCTGCGACAGCGATGGCGACGGATGCGTCAGTTCGCGGCCGGTACATGGGTGGCGGCGCGGCGGCCGAGGTCGTGGGCGGCGGCGACGGCTTCAGGATTCGCCTTAGCGCTGCCGCGCTTCCCGCCGGGGCCCAGCACGTAACCCAAGTACGTCGCCCGGGCGAAGCCGACGGTCTTTTCCAGCGCCCCGATCAAATGCCGGGCCTGCTCGACGCCGGTTTCCTCCTGCACGGTGATGACGCCCATCGCTTTGGGGCGCAGCTTCGCGGCGAAGGCTTCGTAGCTGTCCCGGTAGTACTCGCAGCTCCAGCGGTCGAGAAAGACCTTCAGTCGCCCGGCGATGGAGTACCAGTAGACGGGGCTGGCGAAGAGGATCGCATCGGCGGCATAGACCTTGGCCATGAGCGAGGTGAAGTCGTCGGCTTCATGGACGCATCGGCCGCGCTCGACACAGGTGCGGCAGTTTTCGATGTGTTCGACGCGGTGGTCGGTGAGCATGATCTTCTCGACCTGGGCCCCGGCCGCCGCGGCCGCGGCGAGCGCCACATCCAGAAGATCATTGGTGTTGCCATCGGGTCGGGCGCTGCCCATGATGCCGAGGACTTTCATGCGAGGCTTCTCCATCGAGCGCGTAATTTAACTGAATTGCGCATTTCCCAGGCCCGGCCGCCACACCTGTTGATGTAGGATAATGGCATCGATTCGCTGTGCAATGACCGATGCGCGCATCGCTTTATCCGATTTGTGCGGCCTGCGGGGGATGGAACCGGGATCATGGACTACTTCGCGGACCTGAAGATCGTCGCGGCTGGGGATGTTTCGCGGTGTCGCGAGGCAGTCGATCACCGGGCGGCAGGGGTGGCGGCGTTGAACTACATCGCGGCCGGGAGCATCGAGCTGCGCGTCGACGGCGCGGATGCGGTGTGCCTCGGCGCCGGGTCGGTCTACTGGACCTGGCCCGGGCCGCGCTTCCGCATCGCGCCGGGTCGCAGTGGCTACTGGGATGAACGCTGGATCGTGGTGGCCGGCCCGCGCGTGCAACGCTGGATCGAGGGCGGCCTGCTGGCGACCGACGCCCGGCCGTTTGAGACGCTCACGCATCGCCATCGGTTCGAGACGGATTTCGCGCGGTGCATCGCCCTGGGCTGCGGCGATCAGGCCCTTGTGACGGCCGAGCAGATCCATCTGCTCGAAGGCCTGTGGCTGCAGATTCACGCCAACCGCTGCTCGCCGGCGCAACGCTCATCGCTGGATGGCGCGGCCGACGACCTGGCGCGGCGGATTGCCGCCCGGCCGTTCGACCCCGTCAACTTTCACAAGACCGCCGACGCATGGGGTGTTTCGTACGCGCACCTGCGGCGGACGTTTCGGCGCGCCATCGGCCGACCGCTGCACGACTACGTGCTCACCTGTCGGATGCGCGCAGCCGCGCGGCTCATCGAGCGGCGGCCGCAGCGCCTTGAAGACGTCGCCGCCCGCCTGGGCTACGACAACTACTACTACTTCTCGCGTCTCTTCAAGCGCCACATGGGCCTGTCCCCGCGGCAGTTTCTGGCCACCCTGCCGCCGCCCAAGCCGGCCGCGTATGATGCCAGGTAACGGCCGTTGACCCGCACCGCATCCCCGGAGCAATCCCATGGCTCTCACGCCCTCGACCATGCTTGAACTGAGCACCCGGGCACCCGACTTTCGCCTGCCGAACCATAACCCCGGGTGGGGCGAGGTCGGCAAGATCGTCAGCCTCGATGACTTCGCGGGCGCCAAGGCGTACCTGGTGATGTTCATCTGCAACCACTGTCCGTACGTGGTCCATGTGGCCCGTGTGCTGGCGAAGATCGGCAAGGACTATCAGGCCAGGGGCGTGGCGGTGGCGGCGATCAACGCCAACGACGTGACCAACTATCCGGACGACAGCCCGGAGAAGATGGCCGAACAGGCGAATACGCGCGGGTACACGTTTTCATATCTCTACGATGAAGACCAGGCGGTCGCGCGGGCGTATGCGGCCGCATGCACGCCGGACGTGTATGTGTTCGATGCCGACCGTCGTCTGGTCTATCGCGGGCAGGTCGACGATAGCCGACCCAACAGCGGGATGCCTGCGACGGGCGATGACCTGAAGGCGGCGCTCGACGCGGCGCTGGCCGGACAACCCGTGCCCGGCGATCAGAAGCCGTCGATGGGCTGCAACATCAAGTGGAAAAAGGGCAACGCGCCGGCCTACTTCAGCGCCTGAGCCGGCCGCGTGAGCCGCGAACGCTGCTGAGCCTCCGGCCTATGGGCTACGGCTCAGCCACGGAAAATCCTTTCCCCGAGATGCACTCAGCCGATGGGTGCAACTTGACGAACACTACCCATCGCCGGGCGGAAGCGATGGCCATGGAACTTCATTCTCGTGCGTCGAGTTGCTGTTGGATTTTCCGCCAGACGTCGTCGACGCTGACGCGGGCGATGAGAGTCTGGTCGTGGCGGTGGCGGCGGTATTCACGGCCGGTCATGGGACCCAGGCCGGATGGGCGGACGACGGCGTCGTCGCGCAGGTAGGGGCCGACGAGGGCCGGGTCGGTCGGGCCGAAGATGGTGACGATCGGGCGGTCGAAGCCGACGGCGATGTGCAGGGCGGCTGAGTCGTTGCACAGCAGCAGGCGGGCGCGGCTCAGAATGGCCATCATCTGGCCGACGCTGGTGCGGGGCATGACGGCTCGTGAGCCGAGGGCTTCGAGCAGCGGGCGGACCTCGTGCTGCTCGGACGGGGCGGCGAGGATGAAGACCTTGTCGCCCACGGAGCCCGCGTCGAGCAGGCGGCGGGCGGTGAGCACAAAACGGTCGAGCGGCCAGCATTTGCACTTCCACCGCGCGGTCGGCGCGATGACCAGGTACGGCCGGCCGGTGATGTCCAGGCGGTCGAGCTGCTGATCGAGCCATGCGTTGTCCGCGTCGCCGACGTAAAGGCGCATGTCGCGGACGGGCGCGATGCCCTCGGCTTCGATGAGGCCGACCATACGGTCGACGGTGTGGCGCGTCGCGGCGAGGTGGTGGCGGTGCGTGTAGCCGAAGGCCGTCGTCTCCCGGGTGTTGGCGAAGCCGACGCGCCGGGGGGCGCGGGTGCAGCGGGTGAAGAGGGCTGAGCGAGTCAGGCCTTGCAGGTCGACGACCAGGTCGTAATGGCGGTCGGCGAGGCTGCGGCACCATCGCCAGGCATGGGCGGCGTGGTGCGGCAGCAGCAGGCGGGGAAACTGAAAGCGTGGGCGGGCGAAGGGGACGACGCCGTCGAGGTCGGGGTGGTGGCGGATGACGTCGGTGAACAGTTCGTGGACCAGCCAGTCGATGTGTGCGGCGGGCATGGCCCGGCGGAGGCTGACGAGGGCGGGAACGGATCGGCTGACGTCGCCGAGGGCGCTGGTGCGGACGATGAGGATGCGTGGCGATCCGCCGCGTCGGACGGCCCGGGGCGGGGCCGGGCTTTCGGGTTGGGGTTCCCGGTCGGGGGACATGGATCGCGTATGATACCGGCCGCCGGGACGAATTGCCGATCACCGATCGGCGATTCAGGCCAACCACGGTCCCTGCCGTGGACGCGCCGGCCCGGCGCCATCGGCAAGCGAACATCGGCCCTCGGGAATTCCGTCATGCCCATCGCGCTGATTTCCGACATTCACGGCAACGTCGACGCGCTGAACGTCGTGATGGCGGACATCGAGTCGCGCGGGATCGACAAGGTCGTCTGCCTGGGCGACACGGTGGGTTACGGCCCGAACCCGCGTGAATGTCTGGACGTGGTGATGGCCCGCTGCGAGTGGGCGTTGATGGGCAACCACGACTTCGCGGTGCTGTATGAGCCGACAAGCTTCAACACCAGCGCCGAGTCGGCCGCGTTCTGGACCCGCCGGGAGCTGGAGACCGAGCCGGACGACGAACTGCGGGCCCGGCGCTGGCGGTACCTGGGCGGCCTGTCGGTCCGGCAGCGCTATGCCGACGCCCAGTGGTTCCACGCCTCGCCCCGCCGGCCGATCAATGAATACATCTTTCCCGACGACGTGTTCACCGCGCCCACGAAGATGACCCAGATCTTCGAGCGTGTGGAGTGTCACTGCTTCGTCGGGCACACCCATGTACCGGGCGTGTTCACCAGCGAGCCGGACTTCTATCAGCCTTCGGAGCTGAGCGGGATGTACCGGCTGACGCCCGGAGACAAGTGCATCGTGAATCCTGGCTCGGTCGGCCAGCCGCGCGACCGCGACCCGCGCGCCAGCTACGCGATCCTCGATGGCGACCGCGTCGAGTTCATCCGCCTGGAATACGACGTGCAGGCCGTGATCGAAAAGGTGAAGCAGGCCTCGGGCCTGAGCGATTTTCTCGGCCTGCGCCTGCTGGACGGACGGTGAGGGGATCGCGCGACGCGATGCCGCCCCGCGCCGCCGCGGCGGTCAGCCGTTGACGATTTCGAGCCGGGCCTCGTCCAGGTCGTCGTAGAGGGCGAAGACGGTGTCGAGGCGGGTGACCTTGAAGAGGAAGGCGACGTTGGGCTGGCAGGCCGCCAGGGCCATACGGCCGCGAACGTGCTCGAGATCCTGAAGGAACGTCACCAGCACGCCGATGCAGCTCGAGTCGATGTGCTCGACCGTGGGCAGATGCAGGATGAAGTAGCGTCCGCCGTCGTTACGCATGCGGCTGGACAATTCCTCGACGAGCGTCTCGGCCTCGATGGCGCCGAGCTTGATATCGGTCGTGGTTGCGATGACGAGCGCGCCTTCCTGCTCGATCTGAAATCTGTCGGTGAGCATGGCGCGAACCTTCCCCGCCTGAGGCGTAGCAGCCTCCGGGACGGTTATCGGTCAGCGGGTTGGGCGGCATCGCTGATTTTCGCCCGGCGGCCAGCTTTTGTGGCTTCCGTGATCGGCATAGCCGTTACAGACGCTATGGACCACGGTCCGGGGGCATCGGCGGCCCGCCCGACAGCGTACGACGGGTGCGTCGGGCCCACGTCAGTTCAAGGGGTGGCGTGGCGAGCTGCCGGTGGCGTTTTCACCCAGGTCGTTTTCACCCAGCAGATCGAAGAGCTTGCGGCGAAGCAGTTGTCCAGCGAGCACACGGTCGTCGGTCGCCAAGGCCAGCACGGGCAGGCGATGCGGGCAAACCATCAACGGGTAGGCGTAGTGGATGGCCAGTTCCGCGCCCAGCAGTGTTTCACACAGGACCGGCAGCGTGCGTCCCGAAGCCGGGTCAAGCTCGACGACAAGGATGTCGCACTCGGCGAAGGGCAGATTGGCCCGCTGCAGCAGTCGGCGGGCGAGGGCGGCCCGGGAAGTGAGCACGCGGACAACGGCATGTCCGACCGACTCGACAACGCTGATGGCCGCGAGGGTCAGGGCCTGACCTTCGAACACGTCGACCAGTTCGCGCAGTTTGCCGACGCGGTTGTCGAGGAACACGCTGAACTGGGTGTTCATCGGCGGCTCGAAGCCGGGCGTGGTCATTTCCTGCACAGGCATCTGGGGCACTTGCGACATGCGCGATCTCAATTCCGTGGTGTGGGCTGGTCACACCGTCGCGGTCAGCACCTGCCGGTACCAATCGACCGTCGGTTCCAGGCCGGTCTCGAAGTCGACGATCGGCTCGTAGCCCAGCATCTGCCGGCTGCGGGACAGATCGGCCAGGGAATGCTTCACGTCGCCGGCCCGATCGTCGCGGTGGACCGGTTCGAGGTCCGGGCGGCCGAGCATCCGTCCCATCATTCTAGCCAGCTCGTTGACCGTCACCCGCTGGCCACAGGCGACGTTGAGCACCGCGCCCTCGAGTCGCTTGCGACAGCGGGCGGCGAGCAGGTTGGCGTGAACGGCATTGTCGACATAGGTGAAGTCGCGCGACTGCTGGCCATCACCGAAGATCACCGGCCTCTCGCCGGCCAGCAACGCCCTGGCGAAGGCGGCGATGACGGCCGCGTAGGCGCTGTTGGCGTTCTGCCGCGGGCCGAAGATGTTGAAGTAACGCAGGTTGGCCGTGTCCAGGCCGTAGCTGCACGCCCAGGCCATCATGAGCGATTCGCAGGCGGCCTTGGTGGCGGCGTAGGGACTGCGGGCGGCGACGGGCATGGTCTCGACCTTGGGCAGCGTGGGCGTGTCGCCATAGGCGCTGCTGCTGGCCGAGAACATGACGCGCTCGACGCCGGCGGCGCGGGCCGCTTCGAGCACGTTGAGCGTTCCGCCGGCGTTGACCTGCTGATAGAGCCGTGGCTGCTCGACGCTGCGCGGCACCGAGCCGAGCGCGGCCAGATGGAACACGAACCGGCGTCCGACCGCCAGTTCGGCCATCAGTTTCTCATCCAGGATGGAGCCCTCGACGAACCGGAAGCGCCGCCCCGCTTCGGCGCCGAAGGGTTCGAGATTCTCCCGCTGGCCGCCGCACAGATCGTCGACGACGGTGACCCGCGCGCCCAGCGTCAGCAGGGCCTGGGTGATGTGCGAACCGATGAACCCCGCCCCACCGGTCACCAGGACGCGCACGTCGCGGAAGAAGTCGCCATGCAGGGCCGTCCAATCGGTGCTCATCAGGAAGATCCTTTCGCCGCGGTTGCAGGGTCACGGTTCACGCCACGGCATGTCCCGGCGTGCCGGGGGCGTCGAGGCGTCACTCGGAACCTTTTTCCGCGCCTTTTTCCGCGTCCGAGCCGGCCCGTTCCCACACCTCACGCAGAAGCTGCGCCGTGGCGGTGCCGGCCTCCTGGAGCGAAGGCTTCCAGCCGGCTTCGATGCTCACGCGGCTGTCATAACCCATCTTGTGCAGCAGACTGAAGAACAGCTCGAAGTCGAAGGCCTTGTCCACATCATCGCCGTGGCCGCCAGGCTGGATACGGTCCACCACTTCCGCCACATGCACGTGGGCGATGCGGTCGCCCAGCTCCAGCAGGTCTTCGTCGGCTTCATTCTCCAACCCGTAGTGGTAGCTGTCGACCAGCATGGCGACGGCCGGGTGGTTCACTTCGTCACACAGGCCGCGGACCTGCGACAGGCGGTTGAGGGTGTTGGTTTCACCGCGGTGCAGATGCTCGATGACGACGGTGACGCCCTGCTGGCCGCAGAGTTCGCCGGCCATGCGGGTGAACTCGACGAGCTGGGTGGCGGCCTGCGCGCTGCTGAAGCCATCGGGCTTCCTGCGGGCCCCGCCCGAGCCGAAAACCAGGATTTTCAGGCCAAGCTGCCTGGCGCGACGGGCGACATTGCCCATGTAGCGGGTCAAAGCGTCCATGTCGCGGGCCGGACCGACGATCGGCAGTGAACCGGGCACGAGGCAGTTGGCGGCCTCAATGGGTAGTGGGAGTTTCGCGGGGTCCGGCGCGGTCCTGGACCATGCGGCGTCATCCTCCTGGCCGCGCAGCACCGCCTGAACGTTTACCTCCAGGAAGTCGAAGCCGGCTTCTTTGACCAGCGCCGCCTGTTCGATCCCGCCGCAACATCCCAGACGCATGTTCCTCACTCCCGGCCGGTGGCCCGGCCTGTGTGCTGTCCGACGCGCTGGCGCGAGCCATGCAGACTCGCCTAGTAGCGGGGCACCGACGGGTCGATCTCCCGCGACCAGCGTTCGATGCCGCCGCTCATCGAGCACGCGCCGGCGAAGCCCTGCTCTCGCAGCCAGCGAGCCACGCGCAGCGACCTCACGCCATGGTGGCAATAGACCACCATCCGCCGACCAGCATAACGCCTCAGGTCCTCGACGTGAGCCGCCATCTCGTGCATGGGCACGAGCACGGCCCGCTCGATGCGCGCCGCGGCGTGCTCCTCCGGCAGCCGGCAGTCCAGGAGCACCAGTTCCCCGTCCTGAGTGAGCAGATCGCGCACCTGCCGGGGCGACAGTTCAATTCCGTTGCCGCTGTGGTCGCTGGCCGTCGCGTGCGGATTGCGGGTGTCTTCAGGCATCGGGGTGGCGGCCCTCGGCAAAGAGGCTGCGCAAGGTCGCGACTGCGTCGGTCAGACGCTCGACCGACCCGCGGTCCGGTGTGTAGTCCTCGATGATCCACGGCGCGGCGTGGAGGCCGGCCGCACGCAGCGCCGCCCACCAGCCGGGCAAGTCGGTCTGAGTCTGAGCGAGCGGGCAGAACACGCTGCGCCAGAGGGTCAGTCCGCGTGCGTCGGTCCCATCGGCCACACGCTTCATGCCGCCGACGTGAATGTGATCGATGTAATCGCGCAACATCGAGACGGCCAGCGACGGGACGTTGTCGCCCTCGCGCGCGAAGTTGACGAGGTCGAGGATGACGCCCAGCACGGTCGGGGCGAACTGGCGGACGATATTCCACGTCAGGGCCGCGCCGGCGGCGAGTGTGCCCGCATGGGTTTCGATGACGACCTTGACCGCATGTCCGCGGGCGGCGGTGGTGATGCGTCGGTAGTCGGCCACGACCTGTTCGAGGAAGGCGGCGTAGTCGAAAATGGCTCCATCACGCGGATAGGGCCTGGGGTTGATCCTGACCCGTCCCGCGCCGCTCATGGCCGCGCCGCGCAGGTGCAGGTCGAGGACCGCGTCGTCCAGATCGCTGGTCGCGGCCGGGACGGTGCCGAAGGGCGTCAGCCCCAGCGATTGAAGCTGCTGGCGCAGCTCGGTGGCGCGTTCGAGCAGGTCGTGGGGCGTCAGATTGAAGCGGTGCGCGCCCCAGAAGCTGTAGGGCTCGCCGCGTCGGGCCGCGGGTACGACGCGCGGCCGATAGGTGTAATGCGTCAGGCCCAGGCGCTGGCACAAGGCGATCTGATCGCCGAAGTCCAGTTCGGGCAGCATCACCGCGGTGACCCCCAGTGGCGGCGCCGCAATCGTCTTGCCAGGTGCATTGGGGCTCATGGACAAGTCTACGCGTCTGTGGATCTGGTGTCGCCGGCATCGGTCACGGCGGGTTGATCGGCGGCGGCCTCGGACCCGGCAGGCGCCTGGGCCGGCTCGATACGGGAGTAGCGGTCGAGATTCACGACCACGATTTCGTCGTCGTCCTTGCGCAGAACCACGCGGTCGAGCCAGAGCTTGTCATCGCGACTGTGGGCGAACCATGAGCCGGTCTTCTTCTGTTCGATGCGGACCACCTCGCCCTCGACGCGGCTGGTCCATACCTCGTCGCGCTGGGGAATCTGTTGAACCACCACCACGCGTTTGCCCGGCCGCAGGGAACTCGAACCATCTGGCATCAGGGAGGCTCCTTGAGCAACCGCTGACGATAGCCCAAAGCCGCCCAAAGGAAAAGCCCAGGCGGCCGCGAGCGGCGGATCGGCACGTCGTCGTTCATCCGTGGGCCAGCCGTCGCGACCGGCGACGGGCCCGACGCCCGTCCCCCGATTTGCACCCCTCGCCTGCGCCACCACGTCAACGCCGGGGCGCAGTCTTGACATGGTGCGGCAGGCCTGCGAGGATTCGCGGTCCCAACGGCCCCTGGAGAGGTGTCCGAGCGGCTGAAGGAGCTGGTCTCGAAAACCAGTGTGGGGCTTGCCCCACCGTGGGTTCGAATCCCACCCTCTCCGCTTACCTGTAAGCTTCGGTTTCAAGCTGGCTTGCAGCCACTCCAGAGCCCTGATTCCCTGGGGCTCTTCGCGTGTGGCGTTCGGGCGCGCCCGCCAGGTTTTGAGGTGCGGAGGCGGCCTGCCTCCAGGCCCGTCAAGGCAGACGCCTGGTCATCAGCGTTCTGTCGTTGCCCCGAAACCCCAGCCGCCGATACAAACGTTCAGCGCCGGGATTGGATCGTTCCACAACCAGATACATCGCCTTGGCGTCGACGCTCTGGCACGCTTCGCTGGCCGCCCGCACCAACGCGGTTCCGATGCCGCGGCCTCGCGAGCCCGGGGCCACGTAGAGTTCGTCGACCAGCGCGTCACGTCCTCCGGACTCCAGACTGAAACCCCAGGTCAACACGAGGTAGCCGAGCACCTGGCTGTCGCGGTCCGCCACCAGGACCATGCCGCGCTCTGCACTGTCCAGCAGGTCCGGCAGCGCCGCCGAGGCTCGCGCCAAGTCAAAGGCCGCCCCGCCGCTCTCCGCGTAGAGCTGTCGGGACATCTCGAGAATCCGCTCGGCGTCGTTCGGGGAGGCGCAACGGATGACGTAATTGCCTTCGGCTGTTGACATGAGGAAGACCATAGCTTCTGCGGCTTGCCGCGCTGCGTGCGGCTGGGGTGATACCCCGGCATTTGCCTCATGGGCATGGTACCGCGCCCAGGTGAACTGGCGGACGACGACTCGTGCGTGACCTCGGCGTCACGCTGAGGCGGCGGGTTTGCCGGCGTGTTCACGGACGACGCGTTGCAGGTCGACGGGAGTGAAAGGTTTGGCCAGGAAGTCGTCGGCTCCGGCGCAGAGACTGCGGGCCATGTCGTACTCTTCGTCGGCCGCGGTGAGGATGACAACCCGGCCGCCGTAGCCCTGCTGGCGCAGCTGGTAGGTGGCTTCCACGCCGTTGAGGCGGGGCATCATCACGTCCATCAGGATCAGATCGAAGGGTCGGCCCGCGGCGTCGGCGGCGACGGCCAGTTCGACGGCCTCCTGGCCGTCCTTGGCGAGCACCAGCTCCTGGCAGACGTTCAGGAGGACGTGACCCACCAGCCTGCGCAGGGCGGATGAATCTTCAGCCAGCAGAATGCGGCCACATAGATGGGCGGCAACGTCCTGTTCGGCTGTGGGCGGCGACGGCTTGCGGGGTGACACGGACATTCAAAAAACCTCCAGGTCCGCGGAATGGCGAGCGTCGGTCAGACTGGCTCGCATCATGTGCTTCACCTGCATTGTGGGTTCACCCGGCCGTCAGAGATTTCTCGCGACGGCTTGCTGGTGTGATGTCCCTGATTGATCGGCCGGCCCGGTCGCCGCCTGCAGTCAAGTCGGCGGGTTGCTTCGCGCTGAGGTTCGATCCAGCCGGTCTGAACGGAAGATTCCGTCTCATGCGGCATGGGCGGCTTCACCAGCCGAGGCATCGTCCGATGCGGGGCTGTCGGTCGGGCCGTCAACGTCCGTTAAGGAGCGGAGTTTGATGACATATTTGAACACATGAATGTCAGCGGGATATTGACTTGGATCTCTCTTGGCGTGAATTTCGCGTTCCATGGCCTCGCGCATGGCGGCCTGCACCTCGTCGGGCTCGCGGCCGGCCAGATGCAGATTGATGTCCGGCGAGTATTCGTGGTATTGCCCGTCGGCGTGCCAGGAGAAACAGGTGAGCTGAAGCAGTTCGCGGCGAACGCGGCGAATCGAAGGGGCGTCGGCCAGTTTGGCGACCCGCTCGCGCAGATCAAGCGGATCGGTCGGTTTGCGCAGGCTGTCGTTGACGCCCGCGCACATGGCCTGGTACTCAAGTTCGTTATCCAGCGAAGCGCAATAAAGGATGATCGGCGTGCGGGCGTGATCGGGCTGCTGGCGCAGGGCCCGCGCCAGTTCAAGGCCGGTGCCGTCGGGCAGTTCGTGATCGAGAATGAAAAAGTTGACCGGTCCTTCGCGGCCCGGCCTGGCGAGAATCCGCCGTGCCTCGGTGATCGACTCGGCCGTGTGAATGTAGGCGATCGAATCCAGTGCCCGCTGCAGCAGCCGATGGGCTGTGCGACTCTTGTCCACGTAGAGCAGGCGGATTTCGTCCAGCGCCATGACGCCTCCGGCCGCTCGGGCTGGCGCGCGGGCGGACCGCGCGCTTGACGACCTGATGGACCCATCGGCCCGATGGCGGCGGTCCTTTATTCAGCGGTCGGACGGGTGGGCAGTTATCGGCCGGGGAGCACCACGACGGGGGATTTGCCCGCCCAGCCGCGAACGACTCTAATGGCCCAACCTCAGACGAACATCGAATCCCTTGTTCGGAGTTGCTGTGATGTCCCCCACCGCCACGCGAGTGACGCGTTATGCCCTTGTTGGAGCCGGCGGCCGGGCGCCGATGTTCCTCGACCCGATCGCCAAGACCTACAGACACTGCGCCCAGGTCGTGGGTCTGTGCGACACCAACGCGGCCCGGGCCGCCTGCCACCAGCAGCGCCTGGTCGACAAGTTCGGCTACGAATGCGTGCCGACGTTCGCGGCCGATCAATTCGACCGCATGGTCCAGCAGACCCGGCCTGATGTGGTCATCGTCTGCACCATCGACGCCTTCCATCACCAGTACATCATCCGCGCGATGGAGCTGGGCTGCGACGCGATCACGGAAAAGCCGATGACCATCGACGACGCCAGGTGCCGCGCCATCTGGGACGCCATCGCGCGCACCGGCCGCAAGGTGCGCGTCACGTTCAACTACCGCTACGGCCCGGGACCGTCGCTGGTGAAGAAGCTGCTGCTCGACGGGGTGGTCGGCGAGGTCGTCCACGTCGACATGGAGTACATGCTCAACACCAGCCACGGCGCGGACTATTTCCGGCGCTGGCATCGGGAGAAGGCGATGTCCGGCGGCCTGATGGTGCACAAGGCGACGCACCATTTCGACCTGGTGAACTGGTGGATCGATGCCGTGCCGGATGAAGTCTTCGGTTTCGGCCGGCTGGCGTTCTACGGGCCGGAGAACGCGAAGAAGCGCGGCATCGCTGTCGAATACGACCACTACACCGAAGCGGCCCAGCAGGGCAAGACCCAGGGCGATCCGTTCGCCCTGAATCTCGCGAAGATGGACGACGGCCGCAAGCTCTACTGGGAAGCCAGGGACGTGGACGGCTACCGGCGCGACCGCAACGTCTTCGCCGGGCAGTTCGATGCCGAAGACACCATGTCCGCGCTGGTGCGCTACCGCACGGGCGCGGTGCTCAATTATTCGCTCAACGCCTACCTGCCGCGCGAGGGCTACCACATTGCGTTCAATGGCACCAAAGGCCGGCTCGAATACCGCGAGGAGCACGGCACGCACCTGATCGCCGGCCAGGGCAGCGACGAACTGGGCGAGGAGATGAAGTGGGAAAGCCAGTGCATCGTGCATCCGATGTTCGGCAAGGCGTGCAAGGTGCCGATCCCCGAGGCCGCAGGAGGCCACGGCGGCGGCGACCCGCTGCTTCAGGAACAGATTTTCTCACCCGACGCCCCGCCTGATGTGCTGGGCCTGAGCGCCTACCACGGACAGGGGTCGGCATCGATTCTTGTGGGCGTCGCGGCCAACAAATCCTTCGCCACCGGCCAGCCCGTGAAGATCGCCGACTTGTGCCCGCAACTGGGCCCTGCGGTGCATCTGCACGAACTGCCGTAACGACGATCGCCGCTGGATGATCGACGTACGAACGGGCAAGAGCGCGGCGCGCTCAGCCTTTCTCATCGGCGCCGGTCTGCCGTTTGGCGTCCTGCTTGGCGATGAGCTTCTTCACGCGGGCCTGGTCCTTGGCGAAGGCGGGCGAACGGGCCCCGCGCAGCAGGCCGGTGTTGGGATTGTTGAACGTCGTGACGTTGGCCATGACAGCCACGTCGCGCTCGGCCTTGCCCTCGGACGCCGCGCTGCCGATGGCGTGAATCCCGGCCGCCACCGCCATCGCAATGATGTTCGATTGACCGGCGGATGAGCTGTATTGAGCTCGACCTTCCCATGCCCAGAGGGTCTGTCCGGTCCTGGTGTCCACCAGCTTGTAGTCGAGCGTCACGATGGTGCTCGAGTCGATCACGATGTACGTCGTGGTCCACTCACGGATGGTGATGTACATCACGGCATCGGGGCCGATGATCTCGTCGATTTTCACCAGCGAGACCGAATGCATGTCGCCGGGCGTGGGTACGCCGTTGTCCTTGAACAGCCGATCGACGACCGTCACCGGGTAGACGTAATAACCGCACTCGGCCAGCGGTTCGGTGATCGAGGAGAGAAAGGCATCGGACGCGCGGACGTTGGCGCTGTTGTTGATCGGCGGCAGGACGAGGATGGATCGCGGCTGATGTTCGACGAACGCGCGATAGTCCATCTTCGACGTGGTGCAGCCGACCAGGAGGAGGCCGCAGACGATCAGAACCAGGCCGCTCATTCGGTTTCTCATGGCATCCTCGCCAGCAGGCCGTCGATGAAAGTAGCCGATTCCGGATAGAGCCTCTTCTCGGCTTCGAAGGACTGGCGGGCGCTGACGCTGTCGCCCTGCAGGGCGTAGAGGTAACCCAGGTGGGCGTACTTGCCCGGCGGGACACGCGAAAGTGTGCCGGCCTTGGCCCGCGTTTCGGTTTGGTGGATTTCCTTGGCCAGCACGTCGATCTGCTTGCCGACATCCGCGCCATTCTCTGCTGGCTGGGCATAGGTCAACCATACGCTCTGCTGGTAGCTGCCCCAGTCATAGAGCGTGGTCTGGCAGCCAGCGGCCGTCATGACGATGCCCGCCAGCACCCCGGCCCCGAGCCCTCGGGCCGCCCCTTTCATTCGCCGGTCGGCTTCCATAGTCCCTGCTCCAAGCCCTCGACCAGGCGGTTGACGACTTCGATCATGGCCAGATTCAACACCTTGTCGGTCAGCGTGGCGTCGTAGCCGGCCTCCGACCCGAAGCCCAGCACGTGGGCGTTCTTCAGATCGAACTCGCCAGCGCCCTGCACGGCATAGACCACCTGCCCGGTCCGCACGTCTACGGCATTGACGGTGACCTTGGCGTAGGCGGTCTGCGTGCGTGAACGTCCCAGGATGCCGCCCATGCCCGCCGTACCGGTCTCGCGCCGGCCGAACTCCGTCACCGCGCCGGTCAACACGACCTGCGCTCCGGTGAGCGCCTGCGCTTCGCCGGCAATCTGCGCCTCGTTGGCCAGCTCGTCCATGTTCAGGCGATCGACGGCCACGAAACGGTTGCTCATCGCGACGTGGGCGATCAGGTTCGTCTTGGCCTGCATGCCCAAGCGATCGGTGCCGTCCGAAAAGATGCCGTTCATGTACGGGCTGCGGTTCTCGAACTTGCCCACGGCCACGCGGTAACGCGGGCCGCTGTACGGCGTGTTCTTGACGGCCACGGCATCGGGCGTCAGGGCGGCATGGCGTTCCTTGGGTGGCTGACAGCCGGGCTGGACAGCCAGCAGCATCAACATCGTGACGAGGTGGAGGTGAAGGGTATGAACGCGCCTCATAATGGTCCTCCTGAACACGCACGACGTGGCCGGCGCCTGGGCGCGAGTAACACGCCCGGCAATGGATTATCATTCTATGTTCAGACTCGCCAGTCGCAACTGTATCCGCAAGACTTGCCCGGACCTCTAGCGGATGCATGGGTAGTGCCAGCGGACCCCGATTCTTAAGCTGTGATCTTTCAAGGATCTGCCGATGTCGAAGCCATCCCGCCGCGTCGCGCTGTCGTTGCTGGCCCACCCGGATGACGCGGAAATCCTCTGCGGGGGCACGCTCATCCGTCTGGCCGACGCCGGCTGGGAGATTCACATCGCCACAGCCACGCCCGGCGACTGCGGCACGATGACCCAGTCGCCCCAGGCCATCATGGCCCGCCGCGGGGAGGAAGCGAAAACCGCGGCCGCGATGATCGGCGCCACGTACCACTGCCTCGACGAACGCGACGCCCTGGTGGTCTACGACAAACCGACGCTCCGCAAGGCCATCGACCTGTTCCGCACCATCGCTCCGTCGCTGGTCTTCACCCACGCCCCGCGCGACTACATGATGGACCACGAGCAGGTGAGCATGCTCGCTCGCGGCGCGAGCTTCATCCACGGCGCGCCCAATGCCTCGACCCTGCCGCGCCACCCCGAGTCGTGCGTGCCGCACCTGTACTACTGCGACCCCATCGAGGGCGTCGATCCGCTGGGCCATCCCGTGACGCCGACGACGTACGTGGACATCACCGGCCAGCTCGAGCGCAAGGCGGCGATGCTCGCGGCCCACGCTTCGCAGCGCGACTGGCTGCGCGACCATCACGGCATGGACGAATACATCGAGGCGATGAAGCGTCACGGCCGCCACCGCGGCGGCGAATGCGGCGCCGCATATGCCGAGGCGTTCGTGCAGCACCGCGGTCACGCCTACCCGGCCGATGACCTGCTCGCGGCACTGTTCGGCCGCGTGATTGCTTGAAGTCTGGATTGAGAGGATATAACCCATGCCCCGACGCCTGAGCAAAGTCGCCCCCGACTGGTGGGACTACACGACCCTCGACGACGAACTGCTGGACGAGGCGGCCCGTCTGACGGCCGACGACTTGCCGCGCCTGGCGCGCGACGGCTTCGAGGTGCGGATGTACGACACCCTCGAGTCGTTCTACCTGGCCGAGGCGCTGGAATACATCGAGGCATGGCGCGCCGCCACGCCCGAGCGGCCCACGGGCATCTGCGGCCCGATCGGCCCGACCGAGCAACTGCCCCTGGTCGCCCAGCTCGTCAACACCCTGGAGCTTGACCTGCGCCACGCCCACTTCTGGGGCATGGACGAGTGGACGGAGAATCGCCGACCCGTGCCCGTCGATCACCCGCTGAGCTTCGCCCGCGCCGACATGGAATTGTGCTTCAACCGCATCCGCCCCGACCTGCGCATGACCGCGGCCAACATCCACTTCCCCACCGGCGACCTGGCGGCCTACTCGGCCACCTATGACAGGGTGACGTGCCTTGTGATGCAGGGCGGCCAGGGTGAGGTCAAGCACTGGGCCTTCAACGATCCACCTCGGCGCGAGGGCCGGTGGAAGGACCAGCCGCCCCCGCCCAGTGAATACCGCAAGCTGGCCGCCCGCGTCACCGACCTGCACCCGATGACGATCATCCAGAACGCCCGCACCAGCGGCGGCGGACAGGTCACCCTCGTGCCGCAACAGGCCGCGACAGTCGGTCCGGTCGAGACGTGGAAAGCAGAGCGCGTGAGCATCTGGCAGGCCGGCATGCACGACAACCCCTTCGGCATGCGCCTGACCACGCTCATGATCAGCAGGGGCATCGCCGACAGCAGCGTGCCCATGTCCCTGCTGGCCGACCATCCGAACGTCCGCTTCAGCTTCTATCGCCCCGGCCTCGGCGTCTGCGCGGCCGAGATGCACTGACCGCCCTGACGACCGACGATCCATCAGAGCCGGCTTCCGCGGGCCGCTTTACGCCGGGATGGGGTGTAGCCAGCATCGTCGCGCCAGAAACCGGCGACGCGGCGTGCCGCCGGTCAGAAACCCAGCCGCAGCGTCAGCACATCGAACGGCCGCAGCGTCAGCGTGATGCGAGAACCGTGATGTTCCAGCGCCGCGGCGGCGGGATCGCGGCCGGCGCGCCGCGCCGACTCGGCGGTCCACGGCCGCTCCAGCAGATCGACCAGCTCGACGCGCGCCGGCGCGGGGTCGAACGTCAGCGTCGCCCGCGCCCGCCCGCCGTGCGATTCATACACGCGCACGATCACGTCTTCACCGCCACTCCCGCCGTCTTCTGCGGGCTTGAGCGTGTCGATCACCACGGCCGGATGGTCGCTGACCACGCGCCGCGACGTGCGCGGCAACGGGCCGGCGTGCGCCTGCACGTCATAGGCCAGCACGGGATTGTTCAGCTCGGCAGCGCGACGGATCACCTCGGCGTCCTGCAACGAGCCGGCATGCGGCAGCAGGGCGTAGGTGAACACGTGCTCGCCGCGGTCGGCCGTACCGTTGGGCGCCTGCGGACTCATCAGGCACGTCAGGCGGATCTGCCCATCGCGGATGTCGTGGCCGTACTTGCAGTCGTTGAGCAGAGCCAGTCCATAGCCGTGCTCCGACAGATCGACCCAGCGATGGGCGCAGACCTCGAACTTGGCGAAGTCCCACGAGGTGTTGCGATGCGTCGGCCGATGCAGGTGGCCGAACTGAATCTCGCACGCCGCGGCCCGTGCCCGGATGTCCGTCGGGAACGCGGCCTTGAGCAGCGTGTGATGGTCGTACCATTCCGCCCGCGTCTCGAAGTCGATGCGCGGGTGGTCGCGGTAGAGAGCGATGCGCTGCGTGATCGTGCTGGCCGGACCCTTACCGATCAGCGGCATGGTCCAGTGCAGTTCGACGGCCACGCGGGCCGGCACGGTCTCGACCACATGCAGCGACGCCAACGCCGGCCCGGGCAGCGGATGATCCTCATAGAAGTGGTCGATGTCCCAGGCCTCGAACGACAGCGAACGATCCTCGAACACCTGCCAGGCGTTGCCCGGGCGCTCGGTGGTGAACACATCACGGCCGTTTCGCTTGTCGCGCAGCAGACCGATGCGGCCCCGCTCGTCGAGGCGCAGCAGCCAGTGCTCGTTCTCCAGTTCCCGGCCGTCGTCGCTGACGCGCAGCATGCCGGGCGCATCGTCATCCTGTCCCGCGTCGATGACGGTCCATCCCCCGGCCGGCACGGTCACGCCGTCGCGCCACGAGCCGTCGGGCAGACGCACCGGATCGGACCGGTCCCACGAGAGGGTATTGAACAGGACTACGGGTCTGGCCAGGCCTGCCGTATCCACGCGCTCGGCGATGGTTTGGGCGGCCGCGGCGGTCATGTCCTCGGCCGAGTCCGCCAGCGCCGCCATCATCGCCCGCACCTCGTCATACACCCCGCGCACCGACGAGCCGGGCAGCACGTCGTGAAACTCGACGAACAGCAGGTCGCGCCACATCGCGTCGAGGTTCGCCTTGTCCAGCGTGAATCCCAGCGGCCGGGCGAGCACGCTGAGCCATTCGAGATTGTGCAGGCGAATTTCGTTCTTGCGGTGGATGCGCTTCAGCCACGCCTGACTGGTGTAGGTGCCGCGGTGATACTCGAGATACAACTCGCCGTCCCACACCGGCAGCGCGTCGGCCTGCCGGGCGATGTCCCGCAGCAGTTCACCAGCCTTCTGGAAGCGCACCGTCGGCAGGCCGACCTTCGCGCCCCAGTCGCGCATCCGCCGGCCGGTTTCGATCATCTCCGTCGTCGGTCCGCCGCCGCCGTCGCCCCAGCCGAAGGTCAGCAGCGGCTCGATGAGTCGATCTTTCTGGCGGTATTCCGTCCATGTCTTCTCGACGTCCTCGACCGTCAGCATCGCGTTGTAGGTCAGCCATTGGCCGCTGGGTGTGGTGATGAAGTGTGTGGCCACCTCGCTGCCGTCCAGCCCGCGCCAGCGGAACGTGTCGTGCGGAAAGCGGTTGAACTGGCTCCAACTGATCTTGCTGGTCACGAAGCCGTCCACGCCCGCCAGGCGCAGCAGTTGCGGCAAGGCGGCCGAGTAGCCGAACACATCGGGCAGCCAGAGCATGCGGCTGTCGAGGCCGAACTTCTCCTGGAAATACCGCTTGCCGTAGAGTAGCTGACGCACCAGCGATTCGCCGGCCGGCATGTTGGTGTCCATTTCGACCCACGTCGCGCCATCAGCCTCCCACCGCCCGGCCGCCACCTGAGCCTTGATCTGCTCGAACAGGTCCGGCGTGTCGCGCTCGACCCACGCATAGGCCTGCGGGCTGGACTGCTGGAACACCCAGCCGTCATATTCGCGCAGCAGCGCGAGCTGCGTAGCGAAGGTGCGAGCGCACTTGTGGTGCGTCTGGCCGATCTCCCACAACCACGCCAGGTCGATGTGCGCGTGCCCGGTGCAGACGACCGTCGGCACATCGTGCTCAGCCTTCAACTGCGCCAGGTGTTCATCCAGCACGCGCTGGGCAGCAGGCACGGAGGCGTAGAACGTCTCATGCCCGGGGTCGCGTTTCCATGCGGCTGGAAAACTGCTGCGCGTGTGCTCGGTGAAGTTGAGCGTTTTGAGCGTCGCGTCCAGTCCACGCAGCAGCTTCTCACGCACCGGCGAACCGGCGTCGAGCCGGTCCACCACATCCAGCAGGACGCGCAGGTCGTGGTACAGCCTGTCGGTCTCCGCGTCGCGCCATTGCACGTTGAAGGCCCCCAGGCGATGGCGGCAGTCGCAGCGGGCCGCGAAGAACACCGCGCGGATGTCGTGCGTATGCCCCGGCTGGAAGGGGAAGCGGATGGCGCGGTGCTGCTGGTCGATGGCACCGGCCGGCTGGCCGTCGATGAACACCTGCCCTTCCGGGCCGGCCGGATAGTCGTCGTTCTCGCTGTTACCCAGGTAGCGCGCTTCGTGGCTGACGTGCAGTTCGAGCATGTGCCGTGGCCAGTGCGCGGGAACAACCGCCTTGGCGCGGAACCACGCCCACTGCTGCTTGCCGCCCCACTCCCCGCCGGGTCCGATCGGCCGCCAGGTATGCGCGCGGTCATCAGGCGGAGCATCAAAGCAAGGTTCGGCCGGGTCGAACACCCTCAGATCGTCCACCGCGATGGTGGCCCGCAGGTGCATGGTCTGGAAGAAGCTGAAGTATTTGCGCAGCTTGGGAACGCGCAGTTGCAGGTGGGTGGTCATCGTCACGGCTCCGGCCAGGGGAGGGATGCGTAACCCTGGGCCGGGTAATCTAGCCGATGGCGGGCGTGGGGTGAGGCACAGGCCCGGCCGCGGCCGGAAGAATCGCCTCCTTGCAGGCCGCAGACCCGGGCGGCCTGGATTGGCGGTGGAACGCTGGAGTCCTTGACTTGCCCGGTCACCCAGGGACACAGGGCAGGCGGGATATAATCGCCCAGGTCGAGGCACGTTCACCCTGTCTGCGCGAGAGTCCCATCATGGTCCACGAAGAACCGGTGCTGACCGAAGGCCCGCGCTACAACGTCGAGCCGGCCAAGCAGCGCATCAGGTGGTATCGTTGCCCCGTACCCCGCGAGGAGTTGCGAAAGCTCAACGAGCGCAGCAACCTACTGGGTTTCGCGCAGACGCTGGGCTTCCTGGCTGTGCTGGCCGCGGGCGCGGGGGCGGCGATCTACTCCTGCTTCCACTGGCCCTGGTATGTCACGGCGCTGCTGGTCTTTCTCAACGGCCACACGTGGCACTTCATTATCAACGGCTTTCACGAGCTGGTGCACCTTTCGGTTTTCCGCACGCGCTGGCTCAACACCTTCTTCCTGCGCATCTTCTCGTTCCTGGGCTGGCATAACCACCACTGGTTCTGGGCCAGCCACACCGAGCATCACAAATACACACTGCACCCGCCCGACGATCTGGAAGTGCTTCTGCCAGCCCGATATTCACTGCGCTGGGTGCTGAAAACAGGCCTCGTGAATGTGCGCTACCCCTGGCAGGTGGTGCGCGACCAGGCGCGCCTGGCGATGGGGCGCATCAACCTCGATGACCCGTGGACAGCCGCGCTGTTTCCGCAGACCGATCCGCAGCGCCGCCGCCAGCTCATCCACTGGGCCCGCATTCTGCTGATCGGCCACGGCCTGATCGCCGCCCTTACCGCCGCGTGGTGGGCAGCCGGGTGGTGGATCGTGCTGCTGGTGGTGACGTTTCCGATGACCTTCGGCGGGTGGCTGCACTTCCTGTGCAACTCCACGCAGCACGCCGGCCTGTCGGAACGCACGCCCGACTACCGCCTCTGCTGCCGCACCATTCATCTCAACCCGCTGCTGCGGTTCCTCTACTGGCACATGAACTACCACACCGAGCACCACATGTACGCGGCCGTGCCGTGCTACAACCTCGGGAAGCTCCACCGCCTGATCCGCCACGACATGCCGCACTGCCCCCGCGGCCTGATCGAGACGTGGACGCAGATCGTCCGCATCATCAAACGCCAGAACCGCGAGCCAGACTGGTGCTACGTGCCCGAACTGCCCGGCAGCGCGCAGACCGTGCATGCCGATGCATGATTGACACCCGTGCGACACTACGGCCCGAGACAAGCCCTGGCCGCTATCGGCAATACCGCCTGCCCCCCTTCCAAGGCCCCTTAACTGTCATCGCGCCGCAATGGACTTGTATGCCCGCATCAGGTTTGGCCCGACTTTTCGATGGGGCTGTTCGTGACCGACGCCTACCAGGCCAGATCCTTCAGTTTGTCGAGCATGGTCGACGTGGAAGGAATGGTCAGTTCTCCTTCCCTGCTCATCGGCACGCGCATATCGCCCAGGAGCGGAGTGTTGACCGACAGGCCCAGGTCGGCCTTGTAGGGAATCGACGCGCCCGGCCGAGCGCCTTTGACAACGTTCACCAGGTCCATGTAGTTGATCCGCACCGGCACGCCGATCGTCTTGCTGCCGCCGGCGGGCACCGTGCCCTGCACGTCGGCCCGGCCGGTCAGGAACGTCTGGCCGGCGCTGGACAGCACGTAGTCCAGGTTGGTCAGCGGCAGGGCGGCGGTGTATGGATTGTCCACCTGCACGTCGAAGAGCATGGTGGCCTCGCGGAGGCTGGCCTCCTGCAGCTTCACGCCTGTGATGGCGGCGCTGGGCCTCTGCACCAGGCCGCAACCTCCCGAGCCGGCCGCGACCACCAGCGCGATCGCCGCGAGCACGCATCGCTGGGCACCTCGAAAGCTCATGGCTTGATCCTTTGTGTGGTGTCACTACCCCTCGGCCGCGCCGCGGCCCCGCCACGCGGCGGGCGGGGGCCGAACCGTCGACGTCTGATTGTAGGCCACCGCCAACCCGCCGCGCCATGGGATGCCCCCGAGGAACGCACGCGGCCGCGTCATGGGCTCACGGGACGGCGACGTAGCGCCCGATGGCGGCGTGGATCGCCTCGCCGATGTGAGTCATGGTATGCGGCGCCGCATTCGCGTCGGCTGACTGGGTCAGCAGGTCCGTCATCACCTGGCCGAGTCGTTGCCCGTCGATCTGTGCAGCGAGACTGATGCGGCCGGGCCGCTGCAACACGACGTCCCACGCGGCGCGCACCTGCTGCCAGAAGGCATGCGTGCGCTGCCAGTAGACGCGGGCGGCGGCCAGGTCGAGATCGTCGACCCGTTCATACACATTCAAGCCCGACTCGTGGGCGAGAATGCCCGCGGGGCGGCCGGCGCCATCGAGGACGAGCTTCTGGTTGTCCTGCTCATGCACCCAGCCGGTGGGCGTGATCGTGTGGCGGTTGCGAGCCTGCAGCACATGGTAGTCGTCGCGTGTGGTGTGCTCGCGTCGTGGCAAGGGGCGCCAGGTCGTCTGCGACTCCCAGGTGGACGACGCTCCCAGGTGGACCCAGCGGCCGACGGCCGCATAGCGCGGCGAGTCGTCCACCTGATAAACCGCCTGCGTCCATGTGCCCGTCACCTCGGCGGGGTTGAGTTGCACCGTCTCCCAGATGCGCCGGCCGCGGAATTCGGTCAGCGTGCGGCTTTCGTAGGTCCAATCCTGTCGCCAGTGCTTGACGACCCGCGGCTGTCCGCCATCCTCGCCCGGAGCCACGAGAATATGCTGCAGGCTGATGAAGTCGCCCCGATCGGCGATCACCTCGATCAGCTCCGTGGCGTCCGATCGGTGCGGCTCGTGCAGCGTATAACCCGGCTCGCGCGCGACCGTTTCATGGAATTGGAAGGTCACGCGGTATTCGCCGGCCATGGCCAGGATGGCGCGACGATCCTGCTCAAACTTTGCAGCGGAGGTTGAGTCGGCCGCGCGGCAGGCCGGCTCGGCGCCGGCGAGGGTTGTCGACGTCAGGGTTGCGAACAGAAGAGCCAGGAGGGCCATCGAAAGGTTCCTTTCAATTGATGAGCGATGCGACGATCGTTCCATTCGGGTCTGGGTAAACAGGCAACGCGCCCGGCGCCGGGCGTGAATCAAGGGGTGAAGTCGTAGTCGGGCCGATCGGCGTGGTTGGCCCAGAGTCGCATGTTCCGCAACTCGTCGGGCGGCAGGGCGGCCACGTGGCCATCGAAGAATCCGGTGACGGCGCCGCGGCCCCAGCGGCCGCGCGGCAGGCCAGCGATCTGACCACGCATCAAGGGCTGCATCTGACCGTCATGTACATGCCAGCGATGGCCGTTGGCCCAAGGCGGCGTCACGAAGTGCAGGCCGGCGTCGCCGTCACCGAACGGCCCACCGAACGCCTGGCTTTCGGCGAAGACGATCAGTTCCGATGGTCGGCGCACTTCGTTGGTGTGGAAGACCACGTGCTGCCCGCGGTTGGGTTTCACCACACCTTGCACCGTGACGAAACCGCGGAACGGGCCGTCGCCGTGACCTCCCACGTAGATCGAGTTGATGCCGAACGTCGGCGACAGGCTCAGCGTGTAGGCCTTGAGCATCGCCTCGTGTTCGCTGTCGACCGGTTGGGGCAAGGGGGGCGGATCGCCGTGGCAGTAGAGGATCGCCCACAAGTCGGCGACGTAAGGCGCCAGCCGCCAGGGATAGCGATCCGCCACGGGCAGGCCGAACACGTGGCCGGATGACGCGCGCACCGTCACGGCTTCGCCGCCGACGGTGGCGGGCGTGTAACCATACAGCACCGCGCCGCCATGATCGAGCTGGTAAATGGTGTAGCCACTGAGCATCGCGCGCAGGCCGGTCTGAGCCCGTGTCTGCCGGGCCGCGGCTTTCGCATGTCCGAGGGCTGGCAGAAGGATGCCTAGCAGCGTGCCTGTGATGGCAATGACCGTCAGCAGTTCAATCAAGGTGAATCCGCGTGTCGATAGCCCGGATCGGCGTGTCATGGCTGTCGCCTCGCTGAGGGGGTGTGTTGATAAAGGCAATATGCTGGTGAACGCATCGCGTCGAAAGGGCGCTGCGGAACGCCGCCTCGCGTAAGACGAGCGTCCCGGCGGCGAACCCCCCACCCGCATTCACGCCCGCTTACACGTCGCGGCCGCGCCGGCGCAGCCACGCGGCCGTTCCCGCCGCCAGCAGCGCCGACGACGCCGGCTCGGGAATCGCCGTCGTATACGTATCGATCACTATGTTGTCCTGGCTCATGGAACTTTCCGCGCCCAGCCAGGCCAGCGTGTTAAACGCCGCGCTGCCGTCGGCCGTGAAATGGAAATAGTGGTCGACCTGCGCGCCGCCGAAACCGCCCAGCGCCATGCGGTCCAGTTCCGCATAAACGTAATCGTCCAAAGTGCTGACCGAGACGCCGTCGAGGGTCAGCGACGCGATGTCCAGCTCGCTGCCGAGCGTGCGAAGCTGGACTGCAAAGCTGGTTTGATACGCGCCTCCCAGGTTGAAGGCCGGCACCGTCACCTGCATGGCCAGAATGTTGGCGGGGGAATAGATGTTGCCGCCGCTGGTGACAAAGCTGCCGCCGGAGGCATCGAGCGCCTCGGCCGCCCCGTTGGGGTTCACCTCTGCGACATCCGGCTCATTGGCGGCATCGGGCCAGGTGAACACGTTCCATTGCTGGTAGGTGGTCAGCTCGGCGGCGGCCTGGACTTCGTCGGACGGACGATTCCAGGTGGGATTGATAAACGCGGCATGTGCGCAGGTGCCCACGAGAGCCGCGACACAGGCGGCCGAGAACGAGATTCGGTTCATGGCGAAAATCCTCCAGCATCCGCGTGACCTGGCCGCGAGACCGCGGTCATTGGGAGACAGACCAAGACCACGGTTGACCGCGGGGCTGCGGATGCCGGAGAATGCCCAACGGCGACCCATGGTCGTCACACGGGCGGTCGATCGAGGTTTGCCTGCCGAGGTCGACCGCCCTCTGTTTGCGCGGCAATCATTGAGACTGCATCACAACGATGGGCAGACTAGCGGGAACGGTTGGGCATGTCAATGACCTTGAGACTCAGTCTCATTTATGTCGGTCAAGTCTCTCGCCTCGTCGCAGGCGATGCGGCTGAAGTGCGTGGAGAGCTGTGGATGCTATAATCGACTGCTTACGTCGTGGATTAGCCTCGGCGACGCTACGGCCCATCCACCCTCGACGTGGCGCCGACACCCCGGCAGACGCGCGCCGCCCGTGCGGAAGCTCAGTCTCAAAAAAGGTCGCATCATGGCCACCAGCTTCGGCGCCTTGTGCACCGACTTCTACATCAATCAGAAGCTTGCCGTGAAGATGGACCTGCCTTACGAACGGGAGACCATTCTTCACCTGTTCGAGCGGGTGCGCAAGAGCGTGCCGGGGATGGATCGCTTCCGCCGCTATGACAACGAGTTAGCCCTCGAAAGCAGCCGGCGTGAAGCCGAGTACCGCTGGCTGGCGCTGCGGCAGAACTCGGTGCGCACTGGCCACGTGAACCCTCAGTCCATGAAGACGGCCTATGGCTACCACAGCCTGCTGCTGGAGCTGGTGCCTTACCACCTGAGCGTCAGCCCGCTGGATGTGGACTACATCGACCTACTGCTGGGCTTCGACCTCGAATGCATGGACAACCATGACGAAGTGGTGTTCGAGGCGCTGTACGGCAACTCGCCGCTGCGTGAGCTGGCGTCGATCGAACGCTATCCGCGCACGAAGGCGATCGACGTTCAGCCGGTGTTCGGCCTGTCGCTGGAGGAACGGGGCGATCTGCAGGCGTTCTTCGAGGTCAAGACCCGGCCGCGCAACCGTCGCGGGCACGTCAGCCGCGGCCGCGAGGAGCCGATCAGCGTCATGCTTACGGTCCGTCAGTATGGTCCTGGACCGGCCGGCGCCGAGATCAAGGACATGCTGCCCACGCTGGCCGAGCATGCCGAGCGTCTGGCGGCCGAGAAGCTCGTGCCCGACGTGCTCACGCCCATCGCCCGGCAGATCGCGTCCAGCAACGCCTGACCGCGACCCGATCAAAAGGTGTCAGGATGAGTTGTTTAACCAACCCGACATCTTTGTTTCGCCATGGCCGCACAGCCGCGCAACATCGTGTTCGTCATCTGTCACGACCTGGGACGTGAACTGGGCTGCTACGGGCGCGGTGTGCATTCGCCGAATCTTGACCGCTTCGCGGCCGAGGGAACGCGCTTCAATGCCGCGTTCACGAATTCGCCCTGTTGCAGTCCCTCACGTGGGACGATCCAGTCCGGCCGCTACGCCCACCACAACGGTCTGATGGGACTGGTCAATCACGGGTGGTCGATGCCGCTGGCCCAGCGCACCATCGTCGATGAGCTTAACAACGCCGGCATCGAAACCATCCATCTGGGCTTCCAGCACGAGCGGGCCAGTCACGCGCTCAACCGCTACAGCACGCAACTGGAGCCCGACCACCGGGCTGAACACGTCTTCGCCCGGGCGATCGAGCATCTCGAGCAGCGCCGCGACGGGGCTCGGCGGTTCTATCTGAACATCGGCGTCGGCGAGGTGCATGAGTCGAGCTGGAACAGCCGCGACCGTTTCGACCGTGTGAAGCTCTACGAGCCGTTCGCGCCTGGTCTCGAAGACGTGGTCGTTCCACCATGGCTGCCGGATGTCGAGCCGATTCGCCGTGAAATGCGGCTGTTTCGCGGCTGCATCGCATTCATGGACCATCACTTCGCCACGCTCGTGAGCGGGCTCGAGCGACTGGGCCTGTACGAGGACACACTGGTGGTGTTCACGACGGATCACGGCATCAGCGGCGTGCGCGGCAAGTCAACGCTCTACGATGCGGGCACGGAAACCGCGTTGCTGGCGCGCCTGCCCGGTGAACGCGCGGCCGGGACCGTCGTCGACGAACTGGTCCAGTCTGTCGACATCGCTCCGACACTGCTGGACGCCCTGGGGCTGGACGTGCCGGCCGACATGGACGGCCGATCGTTCTGGACCCGGCTGGTGGGCGACGACTATCAGCCCCACAAGATGATCTTCACGGAACGCAACTACCACGGATCGTTCGACCCCATGCGCAGCGTGCGCACGCGGCGCTACCACTACATCCGCAATTTCGATCCCGAAGGCCGATGGCAGTGGCTGTCTTCCGAGGTCGAACGGATCAACAGCGACTATGCGATGTGGTACAACGAACTCTGGCCGCCGCTGACCCGTCCCCGACCGCGCGAAGAACTTTACGACATCACCACCGACCCGTGCGAGATGCGCAATCTGCTGGCCGATGCCCCAGCCGCCGATCCCGCCGTCGCCGCCGCGCACCGCGAGCTGGCCGCCGCCCTCGATCGCTGGATGGTCGACAGCGACGACCCGCTGCTGCGCGGCCCGATCCCCGACCGGCTGCACCCGCATCCCGGCGCGGCCGGGGGATGATGCGGGGCGTGCTCCAGTTGCCAGCCGCCGCCGAGCCGTTACGGTCTGGCACTTCGGATGGATCAACCCCTGTGAGCCTTGCGAGAGGACGCGGCGATGAAACTGAGCTTCACGACTCTGGGCTGCCCCGACTGGACCGTTGACGAGATTCCCGCCAAAGCCAAGGCCGCCGGCCTCGATGCCGTCGAGCTGCGCACCCACGACGATGGCCAGCACCTGTCGCCCAACACCCCGCCCGACCAGGCGGCCGCGCTCGCCCAGCGCTTCCGCGACGCGGGTGTGCCGGTCATCAGCCTCATGGCTTACACACAGTGCGCCCGGCTCAAGCCCGACGAGATCGCCGTCCACCGCGCCCTGGCCGAGAAAGTCATCGCCCTCGCCGGCGCGATGAAGGTTCCGTTCATCCGCACCTTCGGCGGGCCGGTGCCGCAGGACGTCGGCCACGAGAAGGCGGCCCAGCAGGCGGCTGAAAATCTCAAGCCCTGGCTCGACCTTGCGGCGAAGCACAATGTCCGCATCGGCCTGGAGCCGCACGACGCCTGGACACGCACGCAGGACGCCCTGCGCATCTTCGAGAAAGTCGACAACCCACGCTTCGGGTGCGTCTTCGATCTGCTCAACACGTTCAACGCCAATGCCGGCGACTGGCTGAGCGCCTATAAGGCCTACAAGAGCCACATCCTTTACTGCCACGTCAAGGACGACTATCGCGGCGCGGACGGCAAGGACGTGCTGACCATGATCGGAGCCGGCGCTCTGCCCCTGGCCGACATGCTCGCCCGCTTCAAGGCCGATAAATATGACGGCTACTTCAGCCTCGAATGGGAGAAGAAGTGGCACCCCGAGATCGAAGCTCCCGAGCGCGCCCTGCCGCAATACGTCTGGAAGATGAAGCACACCTGGGCCAGCGTCTGATTTCCACGCCTGGTGGTCCGTTACAGACCGGTCGACCGTCACAAACCGGCCTCCTGTCCGCCGGCAAGCGGCTGCGGCGGGTGATCGGCGTCATCCCCCCATCCCGGGACGCCGATAACCCGCTTACGGGTCCGCCACGCGGCGCGGCGTAGAGCTTGCGAGCTCGCGGCCGGCGGACGAAGACCAGCGAGGCGCCCGCAACGGGGACATGGCACCATGGCGATGGCAGGCATCCGTGACATCCGGCTGGCCCGGCGGCATGGCGCGGTGGGGACGGCGCGGCGCAGGCCGCGCGGCGGCTTCACCCTGGCCGAAGTCCTGCTTGTGGTCGTGATCCTCGGCATTCTCGCGGCCGTGGTGATCCCCCAGTTCGGCGACATGATCTCCGACGTGCGCGACCGCGTGCTGGACATCAACAAGTCGCAGATCAACCGAGCCGTCGCCGCCTACTACACCGACCATGGCGCATTCCCCGACGCCAGCCGGTTTCACAAGCAGTTGACGATGGCCTCCGACAAGAAGGGCGAGACCGACGGGCTCACGGAAGAAGGGGCGATCTTCGGCCCGTATCTGCCGGCCATTCCGCCCAACCCCTACACCAACAACAACACCGTCGGCAACGGCGCTCCCGGTTCCAGCGACTGGTTCTACAACGAGCTGACGGGCACCGTCGACTCCAACTATGTCGCCCCCACCCTGTCGGAAGACTCGGTGCAGAACATGCGGACGCTGCTGGCGGCGGCCCGCCAGTATGCGACCGACACCGGCCGGTTCCCCGGCTCGCTCACCGACCTGCAGGGCACGTATCTCTCGGCCGAAAAGTTCCAGAAGGTGATGGCCAACCCCGTCACCGGTGAGAATCCCGGCTACGTGTTCACTGGCGGGGGCATGATGGTCGGCGACATCCCCGACGCCTCCCAGACACCCGTCATGTACGAGTCATGGGGCGGCAGCCCGAACTACTCGGGTGTAATCGGCTACGCCGACGGCCGTGTCAGCATCCCTTGAGTCTGACGGCGGCCGCACCTTTCGCGGCGCGTGGTCCAGCGACGCCAGCGCACCGCCGGCCGCTATGGAATTGCGTGGCGCGCTCGCCCGACATCCCCCCAAAACCGAGACGCCCGCCCTCCAAACGTGGGGCGTATGCGAACATGCGTTTGTGAACTCGATAAACAGCAGCATCCCGTTAATGCGAGCATTCATGCTCGGCGACTCGTGTCGGTTGTGCTCCATGGGCGATGCAGGGCTCGAACCTGCGACCCCATCCTTGTAAGGCACTCAGCCGACTCTGCAATATGCCGTTTCTCTGCGGAAAACAGCATACTTTCTGATTTTGGGAATTGCAATACTATACGTTTTTTGCACTGACAGACACCTAATCCGTATACCGGTATACGCTTGGTCAGAACGACCTTTTTGAGAAGGCGGCGGATCAGTCAAGTACAGCAGCTTTCACTAAGTCGGTTTTGGCGGTGGGGTGGTGCATGCAGGTCGAGGTTGCAAGTGGCCAAGACCGCTTGGTCAGTGTTAGGTCAGAGGCATTTTTCTAAGTCAGCTTTGGTTGTGTTCGGTTCTGTTCTGATTCAGTCTGCGTGCCTTGGTGTCGTTCTGATTCAACTCGCGTGTGTCGTGTGCGCTTGTTCTTGGTCAAGGTGCATGCTCTGCGTGTTCTAATCTACTCAAGGTTGTGGCTGCTGCTGTTCTTCTTCAGCTTGTTGGTGCCAGTTCTTCTTGAGTCTGCACGGTTCAGCCTTTCTTGATGCTCGCGTGCATGTTCACTCGTTCTTGAACCGTGCGATTTCAGTTTCTTTGTGGTCATGCTTGCGCTGTGTTCTTTCACTTCCTCAGTTGCTGGCATTGCGCACGTCTTCGTCTTCGAGTTCTTTGATCTTCGCTTGCAGCCACATCCAGCATGAATTCAGTGCATCGCACAGCACAGCGAACCACCACTGCAGGTTTTCAACAAGTGACGGAGGGTTGAGTTCACGCCGTGCGCATCTCCTAACTGTGCGCAACGCCTGTTCACCTTGTTTGGCCAGTGCCTGTGCAATCGCCCACCCATCCTCTGCGTTCTCAACATCGACAAAGGACCTCATCGCCCTCCTCGCATATTGGTCGACCGTCAAGGCTGTCTTTTCTGTGACGTAAAAATCACCTTTCTCAACTGCCTTCGTGAGCACCACCACTGACTCGCTGAACTGCTGCAATCGCCGCTCGTCTGGTTCGTCCGATAGCTGCCGCGCCAGCAATGATCCTGCTGTCCGAAAATAGGCGATATTCGACTGCAGCGCCTCAATGATCTCGTCGTACGCCTGCGCCTTTCGAGGCCACCACTTCTGCCGAAAGGCACCGTGAACAGTCCACTGCGACACCAGATAGGCGGTCGTCAACGCCGTTAGAAGTGACAAGAGCCAGTCAGGCATGGTGGCGCTCCTCTTGACAAGTCAGTCCTTGCCAAGATCATACCTGCTTCTTCAACAACCGAGGCATTCACCCATGGCATCTCCACCTCTTTGCACGCTCAATTCAGCCACACTGAAGAAACTCGACGTTTTCCAAGATGGTCGCACCACCATCGCCACCGTGACCATGAAATGCAGCGCTGGTCTTGTTCAGTTCACCATCAAGAATCCACGCTCAATCACTGACGGCAAATCGCTGACCAAGACTGATCTGCACAAGCTTCTAGACGAGAAGATCGACGAAATGCAGCTCCTTGCCGGAGTAGTCCGGTGGCAGTGTGGAGACATGCGTGGCGCGATTCGCGGCAATGTGACTATCGCTAAGTGATCTGCTGCCGCGGCCCGATTGATCTCGCTCGGTAGTCTTGGTCAGCCCTGTCCGGGCATCGCATTCAGTAGCGCTCTGCCGTCGGCATTGACCACTGCCGGCGGCCGTATATGGAAAACGCTAGCTGTGGTCTTTGGCTCGACGTGTCCACTCCACAGTCCGCTCCGAACGAGCCACTCGCCCTGAGCCCCCGTCACTCAAGGCGATGTCGCCCGGCTTGCCAGCTTTCGCCGCCTGTCCGTGCGCGTCTGCAGCCAGACAGCGGCTGCGTTCGGCTGATGACTCGCAAGGCGGAACGACGTTCAATGCGGCATTAGCTCAGCAGCCGTCACTTTGAGAGCCTTTGCCAGCGCTTCGATCGTCTCCAACCTCGCGGAACGCTGAGCTCGTTCAATCAAACTGACATGCGTCCGGTGTAGGCCCGCCAAATCGGCCAAGGCCTCCTGCGATAGCCCGCGCTCCTCGCGAAGCTCGCGCACACGCTCACCAAATGCCTTGGCGAAACTCTTGCTCATCAATTCTGATGAGCCTGACACCTCTCAGACGATTGAGCTACAGACAATGCGCAACACTTGATGCCTGGGGATGTCATGCACGGTCTGTGGATTCTTGAGAAGGCGGGGGCGCAAGCAGACCAGTTCATCAAGTTCTGGTCTAGCCGCTACCGCGATGTGAACGAACACTTCTACGACAACGGCATTGAGCGGCCGCTAACCGCAGAGCGCGCCGAATCGTTGTTCTTCTGGAAGGCGGGCAAGCAGTACTGGCGCAAGAGCAAGCCCTTGGTCCAGAAGAACTTCATTTCACGTCTTGATGAATTGGCGTCGTTGCCTAGCGACATCACGCCCGACGAATTCTTACGGCAGTTCGCCACCGGCGGTGCGATCTGGCGCATCTTCTGGCTTCACTGTTGGCAGCCACTTCAATTTCCCATCTATGACCAACATGTTCATCGCGCCATGGCTGTGATCGAGACAGGCCAACCTGAAGAAATCACTGGTTGGAGCGACGGCAGGAAGATCGACGTCTATCTGCGCCGCTACGTCCGGTTTGTCGCGCGTCACTTCGCCGATGCGCCTATCCGGTCAGTTGACCGCGCCCTTTGGACATGCGGGCAGTTTCTCAAGAGTCGGTGGTGCCTAGCCTGAGCACCCCAAACACGTGACGACGCACGCCCCACACGGTGGCTCGACACATGAACCTTGTCGGCGAACATCGCTCGCGTACCCGCACCCAAGTCCCACGCCCCAGACACGTCCATCGGCCTGAGTCGGCAAATCCATGTCTGCGGCTGACATCCGCGATTCCGCCAGATCGACGTGGCTAGTGCACAAGGCGCATCCCTGTCACGATGAGTCGCTTTGCGATAGTTGTTTAAATTTTCCTGTCAATCTTCCAGAAAGCCTTGCGGATCGAGATACTGCAGTAAAATATTTCACACTCGATATTGCTTGGTACAAGTATACGGCTGGCTGCTGCATGTTCTCCGGAGCAGCTGGTGCGCATATCTCGAGCGCCGCCTGTTAGGGCGGAGTCGCCTCGCAAGGAGGTTTTTCATGTCGCGCCCCCGTCGAGTACGCACGGTCTTCTATGGCGATCAAGTCCTTTATCCCAGCGAACTTGAGCTGCTGCACACACCAGCACTTCAGCGCCTATATGACCTCCACCAACTCGGACTAACGGACCGTGTGTTCATTGATGCCTCCCATTCCCGGCTACACCATGTCGTGGGCGTCATGGGCCAAGCCGACAAACTCATAAACGCAATCGCCAATAATCTGAAGCGCGAAGCAGCCGCTGGCACTCGCCAAGCTCTCCAAGTCGGCCCCCTGAACAACATGCGGAGCCTGTCAATTCTCGATCTTGCCAAAAGCGTTGAGCGACATCGTGCTGCAGCTCGCTTGATGGGCCTTTTGCACGACTTGACCCATGCCCCATTTGGCCACACTCTGGAGGACGAGATCGAACTCGTCGACGAGAAACACGACGAGCCTCGACGACAAGCGCATGCATTCTATTGCCTCCTCTGTCAATTAATCGGCTGGCTGGCTGTCGAGAACCCTCCTCCGGCTGGCTCTCCCATCCCCGGCCTACCACCCGATACTGCCGCTAAGCGTCCAATGCCCGGCTTCAAGACACCACTCCTCTACCACCACCTTCCAGACACACTGAGCGCCTATCTATTGCGTCCAGATACCAGCGCACCGCCTCCCGTTAGCGATGTCGTCCCCGTCGCCCATTACCTGCTAACGACAGAGATGCGCCCCCAGCGAGTAGCCCACGACTTTGGCTCCACCGCACTTGCCCAACTCCTTCGCGATCTTCATTTGGCGATGAACACTCTCTTACGTCTGGAGCTACTGCACAAGGATGCCGATCGCGTAAAGAAGGCGCACTTCCCACGGCCAGACCCATATGACTTTGACAACCTAATCGTCCAATCGCTCGCCGCGGCCAATCTTCAACTGAATCCTGATGATCACTTTGACCACCATCGGCACGCATACTTGATCGACATCATCGGCAACACCGTCTGCGCAGACCTTCTCGATTACGCTCAGCGCGACGCACATTTCGCCAATATCAAGACTGCCTATGACCCTGACCGCATCATCGAACACTTTACTTTGGTCGCGATCCATTTTCCCGCGCGCGCCTTCACCGACCCGCCCATTCAACGCACCCCCGATCCATTCACCGGACGAGTTCTTCGTCCAGCCATTGCTCTTTTTACAGACAAGCTACGTACCGATGTCGTTAGCGGCGTCATGGACCTCCTGCACGCTCGCTTTGATCTCTATGAACGCGCTGTCTACCATCCAACAAAGTGCATCGCAGGCTCCATGCTAGGCCGCGCTCTTCAGCTCATCGGACTTGATCTTCTACCTCCACACATGCTCTTCATTGGCGATCACGTGTTTCTCGCTCAGATAGCCGACGCCGCTTGGCATGCGCGCCATCTCTTGACCGATGTCCTTAGGCACTCTGCACCTGATCAGCGCATTACAGATGACACGCTCAAGCGCCTCAGCAGATACCTAGACCATATGCCGTCGACCGGTACAATACAGGTCGTACGGCAGCTTCTACTGCAACACAAGGGCAAGTCACGACTGCACGCCTGTGCAGCTATCGATGGCGGCATGCATCTACTGAACTCGTTGCTCGCGCGCCGCTATCATC
This sequence comes from uncultured Phycisphaeraceae bacterium, assembly GCA_964502445.1. Classification (GTDB taxonomy): domain Bacteria; phylum Planctomycetota; class Phycisphaerae; order Phycisphaerales; family Phycisphaeraceae; genus CAZCWM01. The sequence continues at coordinate 35,680 of CAZCWM010000012.1, forward strand.
GTGTCGTGTTTCGTCTGCGCCCGGACAATACAGTTTGCGAACACCGTCGCTCTCAAGACCACGAGAAGACGTACACAGAGCTGGTCGCCGGCTTCTTTCAGGATGCAAGACATCGCCAGGCGGCTGAAGAAGCCATCGAGCGGGAGGCCGACCTGCCGCCCGGCAGCGTTGTCATTCACTGCCCACGCTACGCGGGCCCTACAAAGCTCACCGAAGTACTCCTGCTCGCGCGCACTGAACATGGCGACGGTGATTGCCAGCAGCTACGCAACGCACGCACCTTACAGGAATCGATCTTTGAGCACCATGTAGAGGCGGTCGCCGCCCTTGAACGCATGTACCAGTCGACATGGCGTCTGCTCGTCAGTATTGGCAGCCCATACTTTTGTCGATGGGATACCATCCAGACGACCATCGCCACGGTCCTTCGCAGGCATATCGTCGATGACAACATCTTCTGGCCGACTGCTCCAGAACTAGCAAACGATCCTACTCTGGTCGCCGAGATGGTACTCGCGACGAAACGAGCAAGTGAAGTCGAGGCGGCTGCTCCCGTGCTATCTACTTCGATGATTTCAGTCGACGAATCTAGACCGCTCACGGCTGACGAACTGGAGTCACTGATCCTATGGTATGGCATCCGTCGCGAGGATCGAATGCGGCTCACGCGCATCATCATTCCACAGTTCCTTCGCCGTGTCACTAACGAGGTGCCTGCAGATCACATACCACGACTTGCACAGATGCTTCTTGCTCGTCAACCGCAGCACGAGTTCTGCTACAACCGCACGAGCGCCGCCGAGATTCAGGAGGGTCTTGACGAGTTGCTCGCCGAGTATCATCGCGAGGCGCACGGTGGATAAGAACCGAACACCCAAATGGCAGAGGCTTCACGAGCGGGCGATGAACTTCGCGCAGGAGGCCTCGGCACATGCTGAGCATACAGACCTACCGCTTCCGCTTCGCCCACTTGCAGACAGTCAACGCGCCACGGTCCGTTTCCAACCTCTATTAGTCGCAGGCCGAATCGCAGTCGTTGACGGCGGGTTTGTAGTCTATATCAGGGCATCAACACGCGAGGTGGACACTCTTCACGCTTGCTTCGATGACCCGCGCGACGGCGGCCGTTCCCTCGATGTTCGGCGGCGCTTCACACTTGCTCATGAGCTGGCGCACAGCTTCTTGTTTGACGATCGCGGACCGGATGACTTGCCACGCAAGCCCGTTGCCGGCACACATGCAAGCGAGCTTGCCGCTCTTGAGCGAGTATGCAATGAGGCGGCGGGTCTTGTGTTGGTGCCGGATCGTCTCGTGAGTAGCTACATTCGTACGAATGCTCTGGACCTGCTTAGCTACGGTGCGGTCCAAGCGCTGCAGGACAAGTTCCGCGTGTCGCCCGACGTCCTTATCATCCGGCTTGCCAAGCTGTTACCGCAACTACATGCTGCCGATCTCATAGAACATGGCGGCATACTGTTGATAGAGCGACGAGCAGACACCACCGCAGTGCAGCACATCGCTCTGACACCCGACGCTTACAGGCTGTTTGAAAGGAAGGGCGGCGCTCTCGATCTGAGCGCGCTTACAACTCAGGTACCACTCGTCGATTCTCAGTCGCATGAATGCAGGATTCCATGTCTCTACAGTACGCGCAGGGCAATCCAAGAGGCGGTGGTGACGGTTGCGTGGCTGTCTCGTACAAACGAACGTGCGCTCGTTACGTTACGTTTGAAAGGGTCTCCACAGCTCGTATAAGACTGCGACTGTCTGCAGGCTGAGGTTGCGACCGTCATCGCGTGTGCAGTAAGTCTTGGAGCTCCGCTACCGATGCGACGATTCGTCCACCGCTCATGCGGACAAAGTATTCTACCTGAAGGTTTACAACTGCGCCTTCGTTGTCGCCAGCCAATCGAAAGTCTGAACGGTAACCGCTAATCTGCTTCCCGACTGCGAACGCATAGCCAATTTCGGCGGCCGTACCGCTGTCGACATCAGCGCCGTCAAGGACGGCGAGTACCGCATCGCATCTGTCAAGGGCCTCGTGATTCCTCTTCGCGATTCGGTTATTCAGCGCCATCCATGCTCGGCGTCGCGCCTCCCCAGGCGGCATTGCGGACACGGTGTCGATCTCTGAGGAGGCCGTAAGCGACCACGGATCCACTACCGTTTGACCACATTCGGCGATAACCGGTATAAGCGTGGAATACAGGAACTGACGGCCGGCCTCTGAGAACCCGAGCGGACCAGCAAGATACAGCGTCATTGGGCGCTCCCACTGTGGATCCATATCCAGTAAGACATGTACATGATGACGACTGTTGATAGCGAGACTCGACCAGCGCGTTGATTATACCGTACTCAATCCGCCCGACACGTCCGGCATAATCCGCTGCCAGCCCACTACTTGCCGCATAACTGCGACGCGCGGTCTCACGGTTTCTTGCACGCTCTCGTCCGGTTCGACAGCCGCCTGCTTGACACCGCCAAGATGAGCCGTACCATCCAATCATTCACCTAACACAAGGTTTCTGCTATGACCGATCAACAACGACCCGCAGCACGTCCTCAGGCCAGCAACAACCAGCAAGGTGGTGGCTCCGGCGGCAGTTCAGGCGGCGGTCAGAACCAGCCTGCTCCGACAAGCAATCCCGGCACCAAAGGCGTACCTCGCGCCAAGTATCGTGCTGCACCGACACAGAACCGCGGCACGTTCAGCGCGAATCGCGACGGCATCACCTCGGTATGAAAAGTCACGAACTGTGGCAGCAATGCGCCGACTACACTAAGGAAGTCAGTGTTGGCACGAGAACGCTCGCTCTAGCAGCAGGCGCGGCGTGTTGGCTTCTTCGTGAGAACGGGCAATTTCCACCACTTATCACGGTATCCCTTTGCCTGCTGATTGCCTTCTTCTGGTTCGACACGATGCAGTATTTCATTTCTGCCTGGGCAATGCGTCTCTTTACGCGCACACAGGAGATCACACGGCACTCCGAGTCCCTGCCAATCGACGGCGACTACGACAAGCCGTGGCATCTTGACACGCCTGCATTCATTTGCTGGAACGCCAAGGTGATCTGTTTCGTTTGGACGTGGATATTCATTGCACTCCACGTCTTAACTTCTCAAGTCTGGTCGTGATCGCAGTTGCGGCATTACTCGCTGCGGCATCTGCGCTTTCGGGCTTGATCGACATCAGTTGCTCGTCTGTGTCAGTCTCATCTCCTCTTGTCTGTCTCATTCGGCAGCATCTTCACCTGCGCATCCACGACCTTCGTTTTCATTTCGTTCTTGAGATCGCCGGTAGCTGCACTTAGATTCACGTGCAACACAGCACGCACTTGAGGCACGCTGTCCGCCTTGGCAGCGCGCAATTCTGCCGAAATCTCCCTGATTTGACGCATCAGGCGGCCAAGATGCAGGTCGGCCTTTTCCAAGGCCTTCTGCGTCGGCAACGACGCTTGGCGTTGAAATCGCTCAAGTGGTATTTCAAAGTCCACGTCGCTGTCCTTCTGCGCCACTTGTCGTGCCTGCCGCTTGGCATAATCTTCGGCGTCTTCGAAAAACATGGCGGTCGTCTCGCGCCTGTAGGCGCGCACACGTCGCAACAGCCAAGTCGCTGAGGCAAGCTCGTTGGTCAGTTCGGCCTCGTAGGTGTCTCTTGGCATCCAGTGCTCAATGATTCCGCTGAGGTGTTCATTCCAGTCTTCTTCAGTCTCGCCAAGGTGACTGAGAATAATCTCTTTGGCATCGAGGCCGTGCTTCACCGCGTTCAGTTTCGCCAGGCGACGACCCGACTGATTCTCTGCTGTCACCAAGGCCGTCTGTGTCGCCTCCACGGCCTGAATCTCCGTCTCGCTCGCCTGATCGTCCTTGAGCTTGAGGCGCTTTCGAGCCTTCTGCGTCGTTGTCATCTCTGATCTCCTATTTCGTTGGCCGATCTCGCCATGAGATTCGGCGTCTCTCATGTTCTGTGAGCAAAAGCCGACCGCGAGGCGGCGAGGCGGTGAGAGGTCCGCACACGCCGTTCTCGCGGCCGGCGAGGTCATCCATCAGCCCACCGTCGGCATCGCCTCCAGCTCTGCGACTGTCGGCACCGGTTCAGGTGCATACCGCCCATGCGCACGCCGACTCATGGCCTCGACATCCTCACCATCAAGGTCCTGACCCTTGGCAAGCTTCGACAGCGCCAGCCGCACGTTCGCGATTACGGTCGATTCGTGCTCGTCCACAGCCCGCAACGCCTTGACGGCGGCAGGCTCGTGAACTTCCCAATACGCAGCCTTGCACTTCTCAAGGTCTTCGTCGTCAATGAGATAAGTCCGCACAATCGGCGGTGCCGTTTGCAGCGCAAGAAGCGCCTCCGGTTCGCCACGCTGTGCCGATGCCAACACCAAGGCCATGCGTGACGCCTTCGATGCGTGACTGCGCAGTAGATCAAGGATCATCTGGTTCTTCTGGTAGAACACCTGCGCACCGACCGCGCCACCTTCAATCGTGACAGGCAACGCCGTCGGCACGGCACGCCGAGCCGCCGCACGATCGCGGTCGATTATCGAAAACTCGGCATCACGAAGCTTTCTGATTTCAAGGACGACAGTGCGTGCGTGTTTGAGAATCTCGTCGCTCTTGAATCGCGCAGCAATGCGCTCGTCGATCGACTTGAAGGCGACTTCGGCGCTTGTCCAAATCTGGTCGAGTTGAGAATTGAGTGAATCCAAGCGACCTGCGTAGCGCTCACGCGCTTCTTCAGTCAAGGTGTCGGCCGTGAGGAATCCACGAGGATGGACTGTCATAATTTGTGAATTGAGTGAAGACATTGGAATATTCCTTCCTTGGAAAGTTGAGTCAGTCAGGGTTGAAAGAACACTCGGTGGACGATCGCTCGGCTACGCCTCGCATCCTGTCCTTGTTGCTTGTCACTTTCAGTTCTGTTGTGTTGATTTCTTGAAACATTGAAATCCAACATGCGTGCGACAAGATCGACAGATCAAGTCGGTGCCCTTGCTCTTGGTATTACTGATTCAGGTGCAGGTGAGGTTGAGGTTGGTGTTGAAGGTGGTGGTGTGGTGAGGAATTGCGCATCTTCTGACATAACCATTGGCCCCGGCACACTTCTCAAAGCAGTGCGCTTATCAAACCAGTCGAACGCTTGGCAAACATCCGCGACGCGCTGCGCTTCGAAAAGAAGGCCACCGTCCTTATCAACGCCTGCGCACGCCCGGCAGATCAAGTGACCACACCGCCGATCGAGCGGTTCAACGTCCTTGGCGCGACCGCGTCCGCGTGCCTGTTTTCCCAAGGCGATCATGTCGACTTCGCGCAGGACAAGTCGCTTTTGCCAAAACTCTGCCGGATCGAATGTCCCAAGGTGTCGCGGATACCGGATGCCAAGTGCCTTGACCTGCGACGTGCCCGACACGCGCCACTCGAGATGCGCGCAAGGTCGGCCGGTTAGTTTCGAAGGCCGATCGCCATACATGGCCAAGTTGTTCGAGCCCCAGCGTTGCGCCGACCAATACGCAGTGCGTCTAAAATCTCGCCGCCGGTGTTTGCCACGCCAGCGTTTGACGAAGCGTGCGCGCAGCCACGTCGTCAAGTTCGCCGCCTCCTCCGGCGTGTCGGCCATGAAGTCCAAGGCGACGTGAAGCGCCTGGACTGTCACGTACCTCTTTTCCTCAAGGTCGGCGACCGCCTTGATCGCTTGCGGCTGCGGCTGGTTTACTAAGACACGCACCGTGCCATGTCCGACACGAGATCGGCGCATCGTGGCACTGCCGCAGTGCGGTCGGATCGACTGCCAGAACTCGTTCGGAGGTTGCTGGTTCATGAGAAACGCCACCGTGTCGACGTAGGCGACGGCGGTTCGAGGTCTTGGGGTCGTACAATGCATGTGCATACCTCACCCGCACGCTCTGATTGGCGTCAACGTGCGGGCTTTTCTTTGGCGATCCTTACGCGATCCCGGCGGCCGCCAGTTCATCCATCGCGGCGAGGTGATCGCGCTGCCGCCGCGCGAGGCGGCGACGTCGTGGCGTCGTCGGTTGGCTCAAGTGTGAGCTGTCGTCGGATTCGCTGTCGGCGCTGCGCACCTGCTCGGTGGCGCTGCGCAGCTCGGCAAAGAATGCTTCCAGCGCCGTCCGGGGAACGTAGATGCGCCTGCCGACGCGCGTGAAATCGAGGAAGACGCGCTTGCCATTTTGCGCGCGAACGCCGTCGGTTACCCAGCGCCAGACAGTAGAGACATGCGGATTCCCCGGCGACGCGGCGGCAACGTCGTTGATCGAAAGGTAATCAGATTTCGCAAGATTACAGGCGCAGACAGATGATGACGACATGCCAAGACCTCCGGGCAGACGAGGATCAAAAACACCCTCGGGGTGCCCGGTGGTCTGCGCCGTTCGCTCGCAGGCCGGTGGCGGTGAAGGCCGACTCGGTCGCACTCAAGTGCTTTGAAACACCGGAGCAGGACACCTTCGCCGCGTTGCCGCCGACATGGCGACCGAACGCATTATGTGCGCCTCTGGCGTTCAACGCAAGACCTGCACCGAGAACTTCATCAACCGACCTCGCGAATCGCTTGCGCCGCTCTGGCGATATCGTTTTCGGCATAGAGCGCGGTCACGTTCGATCCGAATCGATGACCGAGCACGACCTGTGCCGTGTCGAGGCCGAAGTTTTTTCTAAGCTCGGTTGCCGCGTTGTGTCTGAGGCGGTTAGGTGCCCAGCGATGCTCTTTTCGCCAAGCTCGCAGTTCAGCAACACCGTCTTTACCAAGCCGTGCGTACCACTCTTGGTCAGTTTCGAAACGTCGATCATTTTTCCCACGCCCACCTTGTGTCATTTGCCGCGCCAAATGTCTTGGTGGGGGGTAGGCCTTGTCACAGCCTGCCTGAATCGCTCGCGCATAGGAGCTCGCTGTGTAACGACTCGCCGGCCGTCTGCGTGGATTCTTCTTGAGATTCTCACCCGCACGGCTGCCACAAGAAAGCGGCGTTTGACGCTTCGCAGCGCGCACGCGGAAGCGATCGCGTTCGGCTTCAATTGGTGAAAACAGAAACGCGTCCTCGGGTCTTAGCAGAAACGGCCGGATGATGGCCTGAGCTTTCGGACCAAGGAAAACCTTTCGTTCGTGGCCGAAGTGCGCCATTTTGTGATGCGTCGGGGAGTACGTCCAGACTTCTTGAGAAGTGTCCAAGTCCATCGGCCTCATCAAGACAACTTCACCCGGTCGCATGCCGGTCAAAAGTTGTAGCTGAATCATGCCGAAGACCTGGCGAGCGACATGCGGCTGAATTTTCCAAACCCGGTCCGGTGGAACTGGCTTCACCGCATCAACCTCCCCCGCGGTTGATCGGCCGCGCCGAAGTGGGGGGAGGGCCTGTAGGCCGTGCCAAACCGACGGCGGAATCAGCTCAGTCTCGACGCCCCATCGGAACACGCGCCGCACAACTCCAACTTGGCTGTTGATGCTGGTGCGGCACCAACCAAGCTTCACCATCTCCTGCCGCACGACCTTCAAAGCCACCGGCCCAAAGTTTCTTGCCAAGGACGATCCGTAGATTTTGACAAGCGGTCTAAGCACCAGCTTGATGCCGCCAAGTGTGCTGGTTGGTTTTCCATCTGCGTCGCGATAGAAAGTTTGCGCGTGCCTCCAGAAGGCAGCACCAAGCTCAGCCACGGTTAAGTCAGGCATTTTTCCAAGTGGAGCCAGGACTTGTCCGTTGGCTTCGAAATCAGCAAGCAGGCGGTGGTAGCGCTCCTTGCTTTCTTTGGTGCCGTAAGTGCCAAGGTAATGGCGCTTTTTGCCAAGCTCGACAAAGGCTTGATCTTTGCCGTCCTTGATGCGCTGTCGGCGGTATGTTCGTGATATTTTTTTCGCCATGACTGCCGCCTTCGAAAACTCGAAACGTATGTCAACATACGTTTCTAAATTCGGAAACGGCAGCAGAATCTCGTTGATCCAAGCAGCGCAAGTTCGGCTGCTCGTGTCGGATGTGCTTAATGGGCGATACAGGACTCGAACCTGTGACTTCATCCTTGTAAGGGATGTGCTCTGGCCAACTGAGCTAATCGCCCGTAATGGCGGCATTATAGGGCCGGGGCGCGGGCCTGTTGTCTCGGGTGCGTCTCTCACCCACCCCATCCCCAAGGGGCACAGGACTGGATGCCCGGCCGCCGCACACGGTCAACCTGCAGATACTGTCACGCGGTCGAGGGTCAGCATGCTGAACGGCATGGGCTCGGTGATGTCCTGGCGCTCGACCTCACGGAAGGCTGCGGCCGGCACGACGGGGAAATAGGTGTCGCCGGCGAAGGGCTGATGAATCACGGTCAGATAGAGCCGGTCGGCCAGGGGCATGGCGTCGGCGTAAACGCGCGTCCCGCCGCAGATGAACACTTCCTCACGGGTCTTGCGATAGGGCGTGAGCGCCTCGTCGAGCGAATGACATACACGGGCGCCGTCAACGCGGTAGCCGCGGTCACTGGTCAGAATGACCGTCGTCCGATTCGGCAGCAGACCGCTATCGCTTTCGAAGGTGCGCCGGCCCATGATGCACACGTGGCCGGTGGTCAGCGCCTTGAATCGCTTCAGATCGGCAGGCAGACGCCAGGGCAGCTTGCCATCCCTGCCGATGACGCGGTTGCTGGCCATCGCGGCGATCAGGGACAGCTTCATACAGCCACCTCCGCGCGGATGGACGGGTGCGGGTTGTAGCCTTCAAGGGTGATGTCGGCCCAGGTGAACTTGAACAGATCGCGCACGGCCGGGTTGAGCCGGACCGTCGGCAACGGGCGCGGCGTGCGCGAAAGCTGCTCGCGGGCCTGCGGGATGTGGTTGAGGTAAAGATGCACGTCGCCGAAGGTGTGGACGAATTCGCCGGGTTCCAGATCAACGACCTGAGCGATCATGAGCGTCAGCAGCGCGTAGCTGGCGATGTTGAACGGCACGCCGAGAAAGACGTCGGCGCTGCGCTGGTAGAGCTGGCACGACAGTCGTCCCTGGGCCACGTGGAACTGAAAGAGCGTGTGGCACGGAGGCAGGGCGACCTGGTCGGCGGTCCGCGGATCCCAGCCGCTGACGATCAGCCGGCGGCTGTCGGGGTTCGTGCGCAGCAGCTCGAGCAGACGCTGGATCTGGTCCACCCCGTCGCGTATGCCACCACATGCGGCCTTGCTGAACGGGTATGCGCCGCCGAAGTTGCGCCACTGATGGCCATACACGGGCCCCAGGTCGCCGGGCTCGCGGCCGAAGCGGGCACACTGCTCGGGCGTGGCCCACTCGGCCCAGATGTCCACGCCCTTTTCTCGCAGGTCGGGTTCATACGTGGAGCCCGAGAGAAACCAGAACAACTCCTCAGCCACCCAGCGCAGAGGCAGCTTCTTGGTCGTCAGCAGCGGGAAGCCATCCGTGAGATCGATGCGCATCTGGCGCCCGAACACCGAAAGCGTGCCGGTGCCCGTACGGTCGTCCTTGCGGACCCCGCGGTCGAGGATGTGCTGGAGAAGGTCGAGATAGGGCTGCATGGACGCATTGTAGCGGGTTGAAACCATCAGCCGACCGCCGCGCCGTGGCCGGCCTATTGGCGATCGGTGATCTTGCTGCCGTAACGGAATCGCCCGGCCTCAATCCCCCGGCCGGCGGCGACGGCGTACAGCAAATGGTTCTGCGCGCGGGCCGCCAGAAGCGGGAACAACTCCTCGGCCCGGTCGGCGAACGCGGCCGGCAGCTCGGGCTGCGCCACTGGGATGACGCGGGGATCCGGCGGCGCGCCAGCGGGCAGTCGATCGGCGAACAGCGCCACGCGTGTGCCGTGGCTGGCCGCTTCATCCGCGAGGCGCAGCATCAGCGGCTGGGTTCCGCCCGCCGGCGCGAAGATCACGAGGCCCAGTTGTGGGCCGCAGCACTCGATCGGGCCGTGCCGGAACGCCCCGCCGCTGAATGACAAAGCGAGCAGACGCGTGCCTTCGCTGAACGTCAGTGCCGCCTGCCGCGCCGCCACCAGAGCTGGACCGCGACCCACGAATGCCAGTTGCTCGATGCCCGTCAGTCGGTCGGCCGCGGCGTGGATCGCGGGTTCCTCGACCTGCTCAAGCGCACATGCTGCCGCATCCAGCGCATCGAGCGCCGCTGAAACGCCTTCACCGTCGCCCACCGCTACGCCCATCAACCAGCAGAGGGCGAGCGTGTTGGCGTAGCTCTTGGTGGAGATGGCCGCCTCATCGCCCGCATGCAGCGGCAGCGCGAGGTCCGCCCGGGCGGCCAGCGGACTTCGAAGGTCGTTGGTGACGCCGACCAGCGGGCGAGGCAGAGCGTCGCGTTCAAGCAGGGCGACGACTTCCGCGCTGCGGCCGGACTGGCTGACGGCCACGACCTGTTCGGCGGCGACGGTCGGCCGACCGTCGTGCAGCCATTCGCCGGCATCGACACCCTCGCAGGCGATGCCCGCACGGGCCAGCGCACGCGCCGCCACGAGGCCGGCAAAACGCGACGTGCCCATGCCGACGAATGCGACCCGTCGGCGATCGCCGCCCCCGATGATCCGCCGCCACTGTTGCAGCGCCTGGCGGCCGCCGTCGCCGCGGTAGTGACCAACCAGGGCGCGCAGGGCGTCGGGCATCTGGCCCAATTCATCGAGAAAGCGCGTCATGACGAACTCCTGACGACGTCGCGCCGCCCATACCCGCGGCCGCCGGGCAGTTGGGCCCGGGCCGGCACTACCCTAAACTAATGGGCTTGCCGTTGCGTGTCGCCGCGGCCGACCGTTTCAGGAGCATGGCACATGGCTGGTCACAGCAAGTGGGCGAATATCAAGCACAAGAAGGCCCGCCAGGACGCTAAGAAGGGCAAGGCCTGGAGCAAGTGCGCCAAGGCCATCATGGCCGCGGCCCGGGCTGGCGGCGGCGACCCCGACGCCAACCTCACCCTCCGCTACGCCATCGACGAGGCCAAGGCCGTCAACATGCCCAAGGACACGATCGAAAAGGCGGTCGCCAAAGGCTCTGGCGAACTGGGCGCGGAGAACTATGAGGCGATCGTCTACGAAGGCTACGGGCCCAATGGCGTGGCGGTGATGCTCGACATCCTCACCGACAACCGCAACCGCACGGCCGGTGAGGTCCGCAAAATCTTCGAGCGCAGCGGCGGCAACCTCGGCGGCAGCGGCTGCGTCAGCTACATCTTCACGTCCAAGGGCCAGATCTTCGTGCCGCGTGCCGCGGCTGATGAGGACACGGTCATGATGGCCGCCCTCGATGCCGGGGCCGAGGACGTGGCCGACGACGGCGAGAGCTGGCAGATCACCTGCGATCCAGCCGCGTTTACTGCCGTCCGCGCCGCCATCGAGAAGGCCGGTCTGCCCATCGAGTCGGCGGAGCTGACCCGGATCCCCTCTACCACGGTCGTATGCGCCGGCGACGAGGCCCGCAAGGTGCTCAACCTCATGGAGCACCTCGAAGACCACGACGACGTGCAGAAGGTGTACGCGAACTTCGATATCCCCGACGCGGAGATGGCGGCGCTTCAATAGAGCTGGGGCTTCAACGAGGATCGGAATTTACCACAGAGGACACAGAGAGCACGGAGGAAGGCGGGAGGGTCAGCATGGGAAATTGTCATTTTGTTCGAGGCGAAGCACAATCAATAGAACCACGTCTCGTCTATGTTTGGCTGATATGTGCGGACAACCGCTCGAACTCCTGAACCACACGCGAATCCTTGATCTCGCGAAACCCTAGGCTGAAATTCTGAACACTTTGACGAAACGCGTTGAACCAATCCAACTCATCCAATGGGATCATCGGGATGAATACGCGGCCATCACGTCCTGTCAACTGATAATCAAAGTCAGCTATCTCACTGTCATGGATGGCATCTATGACAAAACGGCTGCCAAGATAATAGCTCTTCTTACGACTTCCCTTGCCGACAACCAGCCAGACGTGGTCGCCGATCATATCATCGTTCACCGGTCTATTGGTTAACACGCGCAGCCGCTCAATGTCGCTGTAACCCATGCGATCGGCATTGTGATATGCGATGAAATGTCGCATATGAGTAACCTTTCAAAGTACGATCCGTGGGCCGGTGACCTGCTTCACACCACGAGTTCCAGAATCTGGTCCTGGTCGGACGGCTGGCCCTCGGGCTGGGCGGCTTCAAGTCAAAGTTCAATCGCTTCGTGCGGGTTTGCTTCCAGCTTCTCCATGGTTTCGCCTTGGGTCATGCAGGCGGGCAGCGACGGCATCTCGGCCCAGTAGCCACCTTCCTCAGCGGTGTAGACGATCGCCTTTAATTTTATGACCGCACCTTACCTTCGCCCGGCTTGGGAACTACACAAATATGCATGCCATTGTCCGACCAGCATCGTAGAAGTCAAGGCGTTTCTTCAATATTGGGCGGCGGAACGCAGAGTGGTCGGCACGGGCTTTTCAGCCCCCTCTCCCTGGCAGGGAGAGGGTCGGGGTGAGGGTCGAACGCACGCGGAGTGTTCGCCAACGGGTGACACGCTGTCACTACGACGCGCCAAGGCGGCCCACAACGAGCCGCGACCGTGAGGGAGCGGTGGCCTGGGTCGGTGGGACAGGCGTCTCGCCCGTCGTGGTATGTCGGCCGCGATGGCCAAAGGCAACCGGTCGCTTACGCTCCCGGCTCGTTGTGGGCGTGCAAGGCCGCACGCGGACACGTCCGGTCCCACCCTCGTTGACTTTGTGCTTTCGCCATCTAACCTTGAATCCATGCTCCGCTACACCGTTCATTTCGAAGGTCACGTGCAGGGCGTGGGGTTTCGTTTTACGGCTGTGCGGGCAGCTGAGCCTTATGCGCTGGCGGGGTACGTGCGGAATCTGCCTGACGGGCGGGTGCTGCTGGCGGCTGAGGGGCAGCGCGATGACCTCGATGCATTCCTCGACGACCTTCGCCGGGCCATGGGCCGACATATCCAGCGCGAGAGCATCGACACCAGTCCCGCCACCGGCGAGTTCGGCCAGCCGGAGCCGGGCAGGCTGACGATCGCGTATTGACGGCCTCGATGCGGCGACTGAAACCCAAAACAGAACATTCACCGCAGAGGGCGCGGAGATCGCAGAGGGTCGATGATTATCGCGTTGATACGCTCTGCGTTCTCTGTGCCCTCTGCGGTGGGATCTATACCACGACGATGCGTACTTCCAGCGGGGCGAGTTCCTGTTGCAGCGCGCCAGCATCCAGCTTCGCCATCGCCGTGTGCGCCGCGTCGGGTGTCACGCCGTCGCCGTATGTCAGCGACAGGCTGTGCGGCCCCTTGTTTTCGCTCAAATCCAGCGGCTGCGGTTCATAGCGCGGATTCACCGCCAGGAAGTAGACGCGGTCGCCATCGCGGCGCAGGGACATGACGACATCGGCCATGCCGTCGTGGCCCAGTCGCGCCCCGCGGGCCAGTTCGGGGGCGTGGACCAGATCGGTGCGAGCGGTGATCTCGGCGTTGATGCGGGCCATCGCCTGCTGATTGGCGTCGCTGATCATGAACGATCGGCGGGCGAAGTTCGACTCGAGCGTTTCCGGGCCGAAGGTGAACCAGCCGATGCCGCACGCCCCGGCCGCGATCGCCTGCCAGGCTTCATTGCGCATCTCCCGCTCCTCGGGATCGCGGGCGCCGTGGCCTTCGCGCAGGCGGACGCACTCGAGGAACATCATCAGCGGCTTGTCGGGCGCGAAGCTCCGCAGGCGGTCGCAGCCCTGCCAGATCAGAGGCAGCCAGTCGGCGCGGCCGACGATACCGATGGGATAGATGTCCCAGCTCACCACATCGGCGGTGGCGCACATCGCGGAATAGAGCGGCCGACTCACCGCGTCCGGCCCCCAGAAGCGTTCGAGGAACAGGTACGAGAAGTTGAGGAACAGCGGCCGCCCGTCGCCGTAACCGCGGCAGGCGGTCTCGCGCTGCCGCAGGCGGGGCATGATGCGTTCGATCAGCACATCGGCGGGCACCGTGGCGAGCGTCTGCCCGGCCTGTCCGTCCGCGTCCATGGTCAGGCGCGGGCCGTCCTGGATGCGGATGTCCGGCTCATCATCGTGCATCCACATGAGGTTGCGCGGGTGGCCGATCAACTCCTGCCGTGGATCGGCCCCGACGTATATACCGCGTTGCCCGGCCGCGGCCGCGTAGGTGGGACTGGCCATCGGCGACAAGGCGGTGTTCACGCCTGTGGCCGCGAGCTTGTCCAGGTGCATCGCGTCGACCCACCAGGCGAAGATCGGCACGAACGGCTTGCCGTTGACCCGCAGGCCGCGCCGGCCGGCCGTCGTCACGCCCTCTGGACCGATGTCGGGCAAGCCTGCTGCATCGAGGGCCTCGCGATTCGTCATGTCGTTGATCCTTCCGTCCTCCATCGCCCGCGCTCCCGAACCTGCCAGGCATGCCGCCAGGCCGGCCGCGCCCACCTTAAAAAATGTCCGTCGATCGATACCGTCGTCACGCATGTCCGCCACCTCCCAACCGAGCGGGACACAGGCCGCGCATGCCACGGGGTTGGCCGCATCGGCCCACAGGCGTCACAATAGCCTCCGGTCGCCATCGCGTCCCCTCGATGAAACAAACATGTTCCAGCCTCAGCCACTGCGTCCGCGTCTGACGTTTCCCCGTAGCCGTCGGCTCAGTGGTCGGCTGGCGTTCGCGGCAGTGTTCGACGATCGGCTGCGTGAGCACCGCGGGCCGCTGACGTTTTTCGCGAGGGCCAACAGTCTGGATCACAGCCGACTGGGGCTGTCGGTCGGCCGGCGCGTCGGCTCGGCGGTGGTGCGCAACCGTATCAAGCGGCGGCTGCGCGAGGCGTTCCGACTTCAGCAGGTTGATCTGCCAGCCGGCTATGATTGGGTCGTAGCGGTGCGGCCGCATGATCCGCTGCGGCTTGAGGACTATCAGCGGCTGATGAGCGAGGCGGCCGAGGCGCTGGACCGCAAGCATCAGCAGCGACAGCGACGGGCGCAGCGGCGAACCGAGGGTCGGTGAAGATGATGTCCACTCTGTTTCGCACGATTGATGAGGGGGTCGCGGCCGGACTGATCGGCCTGGTGTGGGTGTACCGCGGGACGCTGGGCCCATTCGTGGGCGGCCATTGCCGGCATCGACCCACGTGCAGCCAGTACATGATCGATGCGATCCATCGCGACGGGCCCTGGCTGGGCGCCTGCCGTGGGCTGTGGCGGGTGGCGCGGTGTCACCCGTGGGGTTCGTGGGGTTATGACCCGGCCTGAGCCGGCCCGACATGCGTCACATGTCGGCGGCATTTGGCCGATAATGCAGCCATGGACATCCTCGGTCCCCTGCTCAATCGTCTGCGCAACTTCCTGTCCGAGCCGGCGGAGGAGCTTGGCCGCACACGGCGGATGCTGCATTACTCCGCCCGCCTGGCGGTGTACTGCTACCGCAAGCTGATCCAGGACCGCGCGTCGCAGATGGCCGCGGCGCTGACCTATCGCACGCTCTTCAGCCTGCTGCCCATGCTGGCCCTGGCGCTGGTGGTGCTCGGCGGCTTCCGCGGGCTCGAACAGTATCACGAACAGTTCAAGTCCAGCGTGGTCGAGTTCCTGCTGCCCGAGACGCTGCTGGCCGCAGAGATCGAGGAGGCGGCGACGTCTTCACCAGCCCGGGCGGAGTTCCGCGCGCTCGACGGCCCGGCCGACGCCGCGAAGTCGGACAATGACACCGCGCGCGAAAGCAATGCCGAGATCCAGGCTCTCGACGATGCGCGACAGCAACTGGGCGAGCGCATCGGCGGCATTATCGACCAACTCTCACATATCAACTTCCGAGGCATCGGCGTCGTGGGCGTTCTGATCTTCCTCTATGCGGCCACGGCCCTGCTCGCCACCATCGAGCGCAGCTTCAACAGCGTGTTCGGCGTAGAGCAGGCGCGGCCATGGTATCTGAGGCTGACCTTCTACTACACGGTCATCACGCTCGGACCGATCGTGCTGATCGCCGGCCAGGTGCTCCAGCAAGGGGCTTTCGATGCTTTGAAGGAGGGCGCGTGGGTCAACTGGCTGGCGGTGCCGCTGGTGACGCTGTCACCGTTGCTGACCACCTGGCTGGTGCTGGCGGCGATGTTCGTGCTGCTGCCGCACACGCATGTGAACAAGCGGCCGGCACTGGTGGGCAGTCTGGTCGCCGCGGTGTTGTGGGTGGCGACCAAGGAACTGTTCGCGGTCTACGTCAGCCGCGCGGGCGTTACCAATCTCTACGGCGCCCTGGGTCTGGTGCCCCTGTTCCTGATGTGGCTGTATCTGACCTGGTTGATCGTGCTCTTTGGTCTGGAGCTGACCGCCACGCTTCAGGGCATGCGCAGCGGACGTTTCCGCCGGCAACTGCGGTCCGAGCCGCCGGAAGCTGAGAGCGTGGGCAATCCGCAGTGGCTGGTGCCGGTCATGATCCGCATGGCGCGGCTTTTCTCCGAGGGGCGTATCGCCGCGGCCAGTGAATTGGGCGACCAGCTGGGGCTGCCCGGCTCCGCGACCGGACGCCTGCTGGCCTGGCTGGAGAAGCGCGATCTGGTGCATCTGGTGCATCGCGCCGACGATGAAGGCTACGCCCTGGCCAGACCCGCCGACACCATCGCCGTGCGGCATCTGATCGACCTGGCCGGCGAACTCGGTCGGGCGCGAGGCACAGCCGCGGGCGGGCGGGAGTGGGACTACCTGGGCCGGTTGTCAGCGGCGATGAAGGACGCGGCCGGGGAAGCCACGTTGGCGGACCTCGTGGTCGAAACGGATCAGCCGAATCAAAAGTAGAAGTCTGGACTGAAGCTGGTGCAGGCAAGCGGCCCGCACCCGTGGGCGTTGCCCTTGCATGCTCGCCGACAAAAAAACCGGCCGACCCGCACATAGTACGGATCAGCCGGGCCGGGGTAAACATCCGTTGCGGATGATCGCTTCAATTGAGCTATTAACTATCGTAACGTCGCGCAACGTCCTGACTAGTGCCTTTTGCGTTTTCGCTTCGGCCAGAAGCGCATCGCCCAAGGCCGAGCCTCGACGTTCTGATAGACAGGATACACGCCGACTTAGCGATGTCAAATTCTCGTCGCCGCCAGTCCTGAAATATTAAACACTTAGAATTATCCATATCTTCTTCGCGGGGCTTTCGTGTCAGGCCTGGCGACGATGGGCCATCCCCTGGAAAGGCGGATCGGGAGTCATCCGTCCTTGCGGGTCAACGCGGCCCGGCATGCGGCCACGTCGAAGCACGCCTGCTGGTTTTCCCGAAGCCAGCGTCCAGCCAAAACAATCGTCTGGGCCTCGGTCAGGAGCTGGTCGTCGACCTCGGCCTGGAGAGCCCGGGTCAGCCAGAACCGGGCTTGGGCCGCATAGGCGCAGGCCGAGGTCGGCCAGAACGTGTCGCCCCCGAAACCGAAAACCTTGTTCGCAGGCACGGCATGGATGAGTTTGCGAGCCGTGAGGCTGCTGGTCATCGGGTCGATGGACCAAGCCCAGCAGAAGTCCAGATAAACATTGGCGAAGTGCTTGCCCAGCGCGATCCATTCATCGGCGTAGGGATAAGCCGCGTGCATGAGCACAAAGCGAGCCCGTGGATACGCGATCAGCAGCTCGCACAGGTGGCCCGGCCGAATGCGGTCCATCCGCATGAAATCGTGGCCGGCGTAGTAGCCGCAGTGGATTTTGATGGGCAGGTTGTGCTCGATGGCCTGTTCGACCCCCCGAGCCAGACACCAGTCGCCCAGGCATAGCTGATCTTCGAGAGGCATGTCCGCCCCGCGCAGGCGCGTGTCGAGGGCGCGCTGCGCATCGGCATCGTCGCGCGGCCGCCAGGCGAGCGTGCGCTTGTAAGCATGCTGGGTCTTCACCGCCACACAAGACGGCGCCCAGCGGTCGAACATGGCGGCGATCGCGTCACGCAGCGAGGCGATATCCCTTACCTGCACGCCGCAGACCTCACGCACATGCGTGGGCAGATCCGCGTCGGCCTGAACGAGGGTGGCCAGCGACAGGTCGTAAAGGAAGAAGGCCGGGTCCGTCGGATCGGGACTGTGCCGAACGGAAAACTCGTCGATCTGCACATGATCGAGTCGGGCCCTGTCGCGCAGGATGGCGAGGCGCTGGGCTGGCCGCTTGAGTGCGTCGAGCGAGGCCTGGGCGGCGGCGATGGCGGCGGGGTCCAGCGCGTCGGCATCGAGGCCGAAAAATTCGCGGGCAACATAGCGTGCTGCTTCGCCATAACCCGTATGGGCGGTCAGCGCCCAGGCCTCGCGCAGGGCGTCGACGCGCCGCGGCAGGTCCACCTCGCCTGCGCCGCGGATCATGGCCAGCGTCTGCTCGCTGAGCCCGGCATTGACCAGATCGCCGCCGATGTAGTGGCTGACGATCAGGCCCAGGATGTCCGGCGATTCGGCCAACCAGGCCTGCTCGGGGCGCAGGTGCTCGTGGGTGTCGACGATGCGCGTCTCACGGATGAAGGCGGCCAGATCGGTCGTTCCCATGTCTTATTGATCCTCCGCCTTGGCGGATGCCGCGTCGACAGGGCTGTGGGCCGGGATGTGCTGAGCCTGATATCGCTGGGCGATGGGCATGCGCCGCCCGAACCCGAACGCACGCCCGGTGACCTTGATGCCCGGGGCGGCCTGCTTGCGCTTGTACTCGTTCACGTCGATCAGCCGCACCACATGGTTGACCACCGCCGGGTCCAGGCCGGTCTCGGCGATGATCCGTCGGGCGCTGTGCTCCTGTTCGACGTAACGCTCGATGATCTGGTCGAGCACCTCGTAGGGCGGCAGGGAATCCTGATCGGTCTGATTGGCGCGCAGTTCCGCGCTGGGCGGCTTGGTGATGCTGGCTTCGGGGATCACAGCCCGGCCGTAAACCCGGCGCAGCGGCGACTGCGGATCCTCATTGATCCATCGGGCCAATTGCCAGACCAACGTCTTGGGCACGTCGGAAAGAATCGCCAGACCGCCGGCCATGTCGCCGTAAAGCGTGCAGTAGCCCACCGCCAGCTCACTCTTGTTGCCCGTGCTCACGAGCATCGAGCCGAACTTGTTGCTGATGGCCATCAGGATCACGCCGCGGCAGCGGGCCTGGATGTTCTCCTCGGCCACGTCCGGCCGCCGCCCGCGGAAAACTGGCTCGAGCACCCGTTCAAAGGCGCGGTGCGCTTCCTCGATCGGGACGACGTCGAGATGGATGTTCACGGCGGCGGCCAGGGCCCTGGCGTCGGCGACCGAACCTTCGGAGCTGAATCGCGACGGCATGGCCACAGCACGCACCTTGTCGCGCCCCAGCGCCGCCACGCACAGAGCGGCCGTGACCGCCGAATCGATTCCGCCCGACAAACCCACGACCACCGAATCGAAACCGCACTTGCGGCAATAGTCGCGCAGACCCAGCACCAGGGCCTGATGCAGTGAGGCCATGCCCGTGCTGGGCGTTTCGATCCGGGCTGGCCCGGTGGACCCCGCGTCTCCCACGGGCACATCGACGATCAGCAGGTCCGGCTCGAAGTCGCGGGCGTGCGCGATCAGGCAGCCAGTCGCGTCGAACACACAACTGTTGCCGTCGAACACCAGCTCGTCATTGCCGCCCACCTGGTTGCAGTAGACCAGCGGCAGCCCGTGGCGCTGCGCGGCCCGGCCGAATAGCCGCATGCGGAAGGCGTGCTTGCCCAGGACGAACGGCGAGGCCGAACAGTTGATGAAGATCTGTGCCCCGCGCCGGGCCAGATCTTCGATGGGATTGTCGTGGTAAAGCTGACGGCCGCTCAGTTCCCGGTCGTTCCAGAGATCCTCGCACACGCTGATGCCCAGCCGCACGTCAGCCAACGGCGCGATGTCCGCGCCTGGGCCTGGTTCAAAATAGCGATGCTCGTCGAAGACGTCGTAGGTGGGCAGCAGACTCTTGACGTGGCGGTGCATGATCCGGCCGTCGGCGCACAGGGCGGCGGCGTTGTACAGCAGGCGGCCCGTCTGGCCGTCGGCCGGACATGGGTAGCCAATGACCGCCGCGATGTCGGTGCATGTGGCCGCAAGATCGTCAACCGCCGCGACGCACTGCTCGACAACCGCGGGTTTGAGCAGCAGATCCTTGGGCGGGTAGCCGATGATCGCCAGTTCGGGAAAAACCACCAGCTCGGCGCCGGCCCGACGGGCGCGGGCGATATCGCCGCGGATCAGGCCCGCATTGCCGGCGATGTCCCCGACGGTCGGATTGATCTGGGCTAGCGCGATTTTCATGGTCGTGGGGCCGCCGCATCGAGGCGCCGCCGAGCGCCCCATGCCGGTCCGATTGTAGTGACCCGTCCAGTCGGCTTCGCGGCCCGACCACCCCCTCGCGTCACTGGCCGCCCTCACCGCTGGCGGATTGACCACTCCACGCGCCGGGCATAGCTTGATACCGATAACCCACTCTCCTCTTGGGCGGACCCTCTCGAATGCCGATCTTTCCGACCATGCAACGCTCTTCGCACCCCCGCATCGTGCTGCTTCTTGGCCTGGCCGTCACGGTCGGCCTCACCGGCTGCGGCCGCTGGTTTCAAAGCTCCGGCAAGCTGCGCCCCAACGGCGCAACCCCCACCGCCGCTGCCAGAGCCCACATGGACCAGGCCCAGGAATATCTGGACCAGGGCTTGAGCGACGCCGCCCTCGCCGCCTTCGGGCTGGCCCTTGAAGAAAATCCGCGTCTCATCGAGGCCCACATGGGCATCGGCAACATCTATCTCGAACGCAACCAGCCGGCCCTGGCGGAAAAACGCTTCGACATCGCCGCCCGACTCGAACCGGCGAACTTCGACGCCCAGTATGGCCTGGCGCTGGCCAAGCAGCTCCTGGGCAAGGTGCAGGATGCCATCCGCGTCTACCTGACCGCGCTGACCATCAACCCCGACAGCGTCGAGGTGAATCAGAACCTCGCGGGTGCTTACCTGCAGCTTGGCCGGCCGGAGTCGGCCATCCCCTACGCCAAGCGTGCCATCGCCTTGGATCCCGAGTCCGAGGCCGGCTGGTCGAATCTCGCAGCCGCCAACGCCCTGCTGGACAACTATGAAGAAGCGATCGAAGCCTACCGGCAGGCGATCGAACTCGGCAACGAGCAGGAGCCGATCGTCGTCGGCCTGGCTGACGCCCACATCAAGCTGGGCAACTACGACCGGGCCATGGTCGTGCTCGAGTCGTACTTGCTCTCCGGCCCGTCGTCCAGCGCCTACGAACGGCTGGGTTACGCGCAGTTCAAGATGCGGCGCTTCGAGGACTCGCTGGCCAGCTACCAGGCGGCCCTGGCGATCGATGGGAATGACACCGCCGCCCTCAACGGCCTGGGGGCGAGTCTGATGACGCTGTACATCAAGTCCAGCCGTCGCGACAAGGCCCTGCACCAGGACGCCCTGGACTCCTGGCGCAAGAGCCTGCGTCTGCGCGCCGACCAGCCCCGCATCGTCGACCTGATCTCCCGCTACGAGCGACTGTAGCGACAGGCGTGCCGTGGTGACCGGCCAATCCTTTCGCCTTTGTTGAACCTTCTGACATGGTCGATCTTTTCACCCCCGAGCTGCGCGACGACTTCGCGGCTTCGCATGCGCCGCAGGGATTCAAGCTCAAGGACTTCTGCGTCATTCGCGGCGACGCGGCCGGGGACAACGGCCGATTCCACGCCTACTACATCAAGACGCCCCGGGCGGTGCCCAACGACTATGAGTTCGGCCTGGAGAACATGATCGGCCATTCCTCGACCGCCGACTTCACGGACTGGCGGACGCATGAGCCGGTGCTTGTGGCTTTGCAGGAATCATGGGAGCGGCGCGGCATCATCGCGCCGTTCGTGTATCGCCTGCCCCACGACCATCCTGACGCAGCCAGGACGCCTTACTGGATGTTCTACGCCGGCAACAGCGGGCGCGGACGACTTGGTGTGGCGACCAGCGGCGACCTGTTCGCCTGGCGGCGGCATGCGGTCAATCCCGTTTTCGACCCCAGCGTCCTGACGTGGGTCGGCCGCCAGGGCGGCGGCTGCCGCGACCCGCACGTCATCCGCTTCGAGCATGACGGCCGGGCGCGTTACTGGCTCTACTACACAGCCGATGGGCCCGACGACACCTCGCACGTGGGATGCGCCGCCAGCGACGATCTGCTGGACTGGAAAGATCGCGGCCCCGCCCTCACCGCGCCGCGGCAGTATCCGCGGGTCGGCCAGATGTCCTGCTGCGAGTCGCCCAGCGTTTATGCCATCGACGGACGGTATCTGATGACCGTCAAACAACTGCACCCGGACGCGCGGTTCAAGCACGGCAGCTTCCTGATCTGGTCGGATCGGCCGGATCGGTTCGACTGGGAGCGGCGGACGGCCTACATCGACCGGGCGATCAGCCTCGAACTGATCGGCCGCCGCGGCGACGCCCTGTTGTTCGCGTGCTTCAGTTGCCCGCAATGGCGTCTGCACGTGCTGAAACTGACGATGCGCGGCGAACGATTTGACGTGGCGGAAAACCTGACCGCCGACCAGCTGCAGCCATGGCTGGATTGACCGCGGTTTCGCACGGCTCACACTTTATAGCGGTGCCACACATCTCACAGCGCGCGCTGCGCCAAGGCGTGCCAGCGTGCGATCATCGCTTCGCTCGGCTCGACGCCTCGGCGGGCCATGCGGCGGCGAGCGCTGGTGATGAACGCGGGCAAGTCGTAAGGCTGCGCGCTTCCGTCCGTGTGGAAGCACATGCCAGCCACATACTTGGGCGCGAAGCCCGACAGGGCCACCATCGCCCCGGTGCCGATGCATGTCCCGGTGAGCAGCCGCGTGCCCACGGCCGTGAGCACGTGATCGCCGATGATCGGGCCGTGAAAGGTCCGACCGGTGTCTTCAGGGACGCCGTCAGGATCCAACTGCACGCGCACGGACCCGTAAGTGTTCTTGAGATTGCTGACGGTGGTGTCGGCCCCGAGATTGACCCATTCGCCGACGATGGCGTTTCCAAGAAAACCGCTGTGTGCTTTGTTGCTGTACCCGTGCAGGCAGGCGGATTTCACCTCGCCGCCGACCTTGCAGTGCGGGCCCAGAACCACATGGGGTCCGATGGTTGCCTGGGCGTTGACCCGTGTCTGTGGGCCGACCCAGGTGGGGCCATAGATCACCGCATTGGCCCCCACGTGTGTGCCGGCTTCGAGGACGATCGGCCCCTGCATCGCCAACAGCCGTGCGCCGGGCTCGATCACCACATCCGCGGCTGCATGCACCGGATAGTCCCCCATCACCGTCGCCTCGGCGGGCGGCGCGCATCGCGGCAAATCACTGATGCGCAAATCAGCCAGCAATATCTGCTCGATGCGCTGCAGCAGATCCCACGGCCTTCGAATCAGCACAGAGTCCGCGGCTGTTTGCACCGCGATCCCCGCACCCAGTTGCCCGCTCGCGAGAAAAGCTTCCGCATCCAACGCGCCAAGACGCGCGGCGATGACCGGCCTGTTGCCGTTTTCCGTTTCGGTCGAGCCCGTGCCCGCCACAATCGCGCACCCTCGGGTCAAGGCCGCAATGCGTGCGGCTTCTTCAACACCCAGCCATCGTCCGTTGACCAGCAGCAGATCGTCGTGTTCGAAAGGGCGATTGACTGCGGCCGACAGGCGTTCGGTCAGCAGCGGGACGAGGGGCGCGGGCCCGCGGACGGCGTCTAACCTAACCCCCAGCGCATGCTCGATGCGCTGCCACCCGAGGTGGGCGCCGCTGCGCAGCTCGAAGCACGCGCGCAAGTCCGTCAACGGGCCAAACGCGCCGCCACCATCGTCAAAAATGACCAGGGCCGGGCCGGGCATGCGGGCACTTTAACCGCAAGGCGGCCGGTTTGTCAGCGCGTGATTCGAATCGAAGTGTTTGACAGGGGGGGCTGCGCGCCTTACGTTTGCCTAGGCCTCCGGCGACGAGCGGAGGCGGAGGGTGGTTCGGCGCTTTCGCGCCACCAATCTGAAACTCAACGTTCTGCGATCCGAACCAACGATGGCCAAGCTCGACGCTTCGCTGTGGCACGACATGCTCGACTACCTGCGTCGTCGGCACGCAGCGATCTGTCGTCACTGGTTCGAACAGCTCGAACCGCTGGCGTTCGACGCCGGACGCCTGGTCATTCAGGCTCAGTCCAACATCCAGCAGAACTACCTGCAGAAGAAGTGCGCCGACCAGTTCAACGAAGCGGCTCAGAATCTCACGGGTGCTCTGGTGGCGGTTCAGTTCGTGACCGAAGACGAGGACGCGGCCCGCATCGCCGCCAGCGTGCAGGCCGACCTGGCGCAGCGACGCCAGCAAGGCGCCAGCGCTGTGCGTCTGGCCCAAGGCAACGGCCCAGACCAGCAGGATCTGCAGTCCACATCCGTCGCCGTTGTCCCCTTCGAAGGCGCGCAACGCAACGCGGCCGCGGCGCCGCGGCCGACGACGACCACAAGTGATGACGAGCTGGAACCCGATGAACTGCTGCTGAGCCCGGATTACGTCTTTGAGACGTTCGTCACAGGCCCCAACAACCGACTGGCCTACGCCGCTTCCGTGGCAGTGGCCAATCAGCCCGGCACCGCCTACAACCCGCTGTTCATCCACGGCGGCGTCGGCCTGGGCAAGACCCATCTGCTTCAGGCCATCTGCCAGCAGATTCTGCAGACCCGGCCGCAGACCAACGTCTGCTACCTGTCATGCGACGCGTTCATGAACCGCTTCCTGGACTGCGTGCAAAGCGGCAAGATGAACGAGTTCCGCAATCGCTACCGCCACGTCGACCTGCTGGTCATCGACGACATTCACTTCCTGGCCAAACGCGAACGCTCGCAGGAAGAATTCTTCCACACTTTCAACGCCCTCTACCAGCACAACCGGCAGATCGTTTTGTCCAGCGATTCTCCGCCCGATGAGATTCCCCAGCTCGAGGATCGCCTGGTCAGCCGTTTCCAGTGGGGCCTGATCACCGAGGTGACCGCCCCATGCTATGAAACGCGCGTCGGCATTGTGCGGGCCAAGGCGCGGATGCGCGGCCTGACGCTGCCGGAGGATGTGGCCACCTACATCGCCGCCAAGATCGAATCCAACGCCCGCGAGCTTGAGGGCGCGTTGACCAAGGTGCAGGGCTACGCCGCCCTCCAGGACAAGGCGGTCGATCTTGAGCTGGCCAAAGACGCACTCGGCGAGCCCGCCCTCGACGCCCGCAACGGACAGGTGACGCTGCAGAACATCATCGATGTTGTCACCCGCTATTACAACGTCAAGCTTTCGGACCTTCAGGGCAAACGTCGGCACAAGTCAATTACGCTGCCACGGCAGGTCTGCATGTGGCTGGCGCGACAGCGCACGCTTTACAGCCTGCAGGAGATCGGCGGGTACTTCGGCGGCCGGGACCACACCACCGTCATGCACTCGATCCGCACCGTCGAGCAGCGCATGGAAGAGCGGCCAGAATTCGCGGGCCAGGTCCAGCAACTTGACAGTCAGATCACGCAGGGCAATTGACCGTTCAGTTCCGCGCTCTTCTTCTCTCCCCACCCTTCTTCGCGATACCCAGCACGCTCGCGGTCGGCAGATCGCCACCCCGGGGATGACGGTGCGGACTTCCAAGGCTGTCGACCAGCTTGGGGATTCCTGCGGGAAAACCTGTCTATTACAGACCTCGGGGCCAAGGTACTGTCGACGAATGGATGTTCCCCCTCCTCGGGGAACCGCCGGACCAACACAAAGACCCTCAGCCCATCGACAGATCGACAGCCTGCCGTCAGTGGTGACGACAGACTTTCCCCAGTAGCCTAGGGACGCACAGGTCATTGTGGGTCATGCGCTTAACAATCGCTCGAAGAGATTTTCCCACCAATCGACGTCGCTATACGACGACGACGAGAATTAATTCTTCTCTCAGAGCAGAAAGCCGATTCCGTCAGTCAGCCTGACAATGCGGGCAGAAGACCGTTGTGCGGCCGGCAATCTGCTCCTGTGTAAGGCGTTGGCCGCATCGTCGGCAAGACTGCCCGCCCCGACCATAGACCTGATGACGTAACTGGAACTGCCCACACGCTCCCTGGCTGTCGACATAATCACGTACGCTTGATCCGCCACAGGCGATCGCGCGATGCAGGAGGCGTCGCATCGTCGTGATCAGATGCTGAACCTGGGACATGCTCAAAGTCCAGGCGGGCCGGCTGGGGGCCAGACGACAGCGAAACAGAAGTTCGTCGATATAGATGTTGCCCAGACCCGCGAGGGCTGCCTGATCGAGCAGCGCGGCCTTGAGCGGCCGGCGCGTCGCCGCAAGGCGTGGATGCAGTTCTCGAGCACGAATGGTCAGCGCATCGGGGCCAAGCAAGGACCATCGGCCGGTCATCAGAGCCTCGATGCTCGGAAAGGTCCAGATACCCCCGAAGCGCCGGGGATCGCGAAATACCAGGGTGCGCCCTTGTGTCAGACGCCAGTGAATATGATGGTGCTCGCCTGTTCGCGAACGGCGGTGCGTACAGACGAAAAGTGAACCGGTCATGCCCAGATGAATGCAGATGGTGGATCCTGCGTCGCTGATGAGGGCCATCTGCTTGCCGTGGCGGCGCACCGCATGAATGCGTTGTCCCGCCAGCAGGGCCTGAGGCCGTCGATCGCCCCGTACGATATCGGGACGGCGCAGGTCTACCGCTACGCATCGTACGCCTTCGACCATCGGCCGCAGGCTTCTGCACACATTTTCAACCTCAGGCAGTTCGGGCATCGCCGTATTCTAAGCCGCGGCTGCAGGCGGCTATACTTGCGGTCGGCGATGTTTTTCCCGGAGTGCTGCCTACGTGGATGGTTCTGATCCCGACATTTCACCGCCGTCGCTGATGCCTGCTGAACGGGATGATGATCCCGTCCAGGTCGTCCGGCAAGTCGCTGAAGTGCGTGCGGCCGCGGATCGTTTGCGCGAACAGGTCGGCGCGCAAGTTGTGGGCCAGGACGAGGTGGTCGGCCAGCTTCTGATCTGCCTGTTCTGTCGCGGCCATGCCGTCCTCGTCGGCGTGCCGGGACTCGCCAAGACACTACTGATCTCGACGATCGCCCAGGCGATGGAATTGACCTTTTCGCGGATTCAATTCACGCCCGACCTGATGCCCAGCGACATCACCGGCACGCAGGTGATCGAGGAAGACCGTGCGACCGGCCGGCGCGAGCTGCGTTTCGTGCGGGGGCCGATTTTTGGCAATGTGATTCTCGCCGACGAGATCAACCGCACACCCCCGAAGACGCAGGCCGCCCTGCTCGAGGCCATGCAGGAGCGCCATGTGACCGCTGGCGGCGAGCACCACGCTCTGCCCCATCCATTTTTCGTGCTCGCGACGCAGAACCCCATTGAACAGGAAGGCACCTATCCGCTGCCCGAGGCTCAGCTCGATCGTTTTCTGATGATGGTGCGTGTGGACTATCCCGACGCGGCGCAGGAGCTGGAGATCGTGCGACGAACCACGACGGGCCGTGAAGTCCATGTGCGGCCGGTGCTTGACGCGCCGACGGTTTTGCGCGTGGCTGAACTGGTGCGGGCCGTCCCTGTGGCTGACCATGTGGCTGCATACGCCATCCGCCTGGTACGAACAACACGTCCGCCGACTCGCGCGGCTGCGGAGGCCATGCCCGCTGCCGACGAACGACCGGCGTTTATCCGCCGCTACCTGGCCTGGGGGGCCGGCCCACGGGCCAGTCAGGGGCTGGTCCTCGCCGGCAAGGCCCGGGCCATTCTCGATGGCCGCACCCACGTGACGCCGCAGGACATTCAGATGGTCGCCCATCCCGTGCTGCGCCATCGTCTGATCCCGAACTTCGCCGCCGAGGCAGACGGCGTGCGGGTCGACGATCTGATCGACCAGTTGCTCGAAGCCGTGCCTCTGCAGTCGGAGGATCCGATCACGGCCCGGCGCATGGACAGCGTGCTGCGCGGCGGGGCTAGCTGAAGTCGCGTACCTGACCTGTGTGGCCGGGAATTTCGCCCATCGGCTCGCACCGCCCGCCAAGATGCGTTGCCAGGAACTGCTCGGCCAGCGCGTGAAAGTGCAGGCGGTTTTCCGGCCGAAGCAGGCTGTGTCCTTCGTCGCTGTAGACGACATACTGCACCGGCAGGTTCGCGCGACGCATCGCCTCGACGATCTGGTCACTCTCCGCTTGTCTCACCCGTGGATCGTTGGCGCCTTGGCCGATGAGCAGCGGCCGGCGGATGCGGTCGGCCAGGAACAACGGCGAGCGCGAGCGAAGCCATTGCGCGTCGGCCGTCGGGTCGCCGACGCGATGGTTGAGCATGGCCCGCAGCGGCCGCCACCACGGCGGTGTCGTGCTCAGCAGCGTGACCAGGTTGCTCGGTCCCACCAGATCGATCCCCGCGCAGAAAACCTCCGGCGTGAACGTCAGCCCGACCAGCGTCGCGTATCCGCCGTACGACGCGCCCATGATGGCAACGCGCTTCGGGTCAGCGACGCCGCGGTCGATCGCCCAGTTCACCGTGTCAATCAGGTCGTCGTGCATCGCCCCCGCCCACTGGCGGTTGCCGGCATTGAGATACGCCCGCCCGTAGCCGGTCGAGCCGCGGAAGTTCACCTGCAGCACGGCATAGCCGCGGTCGGCCAGCCACAGCATCGTTGACCAGAACCCCCACCCATCGCGCATCCAGGGACCGCCATGCACGAACAGCACGGTCGGAAGTTTTTCCCCCTTCAACCCCGGCGGCACCGTGAGATACCCGTGTAGGGTCATGCCGTCGCGCGCGGGAATGCGGATCGGCTGCTTGCGTCCCAGGACCAGGCGATCAAGCTGCGGATTGGCTGCGAAGAGAAACATCGGCCGGCCTGTGCCGCGGTCGTAGCGATAGTAATGCGGCATGCGGCAGTCGCGATTGACGCTCACGATCCACGTCGCATCGTCCAGCGTTCGGCTTGTGATGTGAATTTCGGCGCCTTCATGATCCTGGCAAAGACGCTGCAAATCTGCGGCGACGGCGGGATCGATCCTGATCCATTCATGCTTGTCCCGATGCACATCCACCGCTTGAAGCGTGTTGTCGGTGGGATGCAGCAGAACGCCTTCGATGTCGTAAGTCGGATCCTGCGCCAGCACCCGCTCGGTGCCCGTGGCGACGTCGTAAGCCAGAAGCCGCATCGTGTCAGCTTCGATCCCGTCGGCTTCATGGTTGCTCAACAGATAAAGCGTCATGCCGTCCCTGGAGAAGGCCAGCGGCCGGCCCTGTTCATCGGGGCCCCAGTGCCGTACAACGCGCCATGGATCGTCGGGCGTTGAGCGAAGCATCAGATCCTGCCCACCGTCGTCCGCGCCCACCATTGCCGCCAGAATCGTGAGATTCGACGCGATCCACGTCATCACATGGCCGGGGTTGGGCGTGTCGAGCCGCACCACGCCATCCGACAGGCGCAGCCGGTGAACGTCCATCCGTTGACGGTCTTCACGATTGAGCGCGACGAGCACCTCATCGGACAGCTCATGGTGCAGTGCGATCAACTCGGCGCGCACCCCGGCGAAAGGCGTCAGGTCGCGCACCACCAGCGTGGCGATGTTCACTGAGTAGAGGTGGAAGTTCTCATCGCCGTCGCTGTCCTGGAGATAAAGCAGGTGGTCAACCTGGTGAGTCCATGCGAACTGGCGGATGCCTCGGCGCGGATCGCGGGTCAGGACCGTCGGCGGCGCGTCCGGCCCCTGATGCAGGCATATCTGCAGCACGCCGCGGTCGTCGGGCGCCAGAAAGGCCAGATGGCGGCCATCGGGTGAGATCTGCGGCGAGCTGCGGCGGGGGTGGCTGAACAGCAGCGTGCGCGGGATGATGGGTGCCATCGCGTCCGCGCTCGTCGCTTGCTGGTCGTGTGTGCTGGGCATGGAGGCCTCCTGTTCGCGGCGTGCGGCCTTCACGGACGGGGTCCGTCAAAGCGGCATCGCGGTCGCATCGTAACTTCGGCGGGCCCGACGGCCAGTGTGGAGATGCCGTGGCGCAAGAGTCGGCTTCCATTCGCTCCCTGCTCGATCCAGTCACGCTGGCGGCGATCGATTCGCTTGAGCTGCGGGCCCGCATGATCGTCGAGGGGTTGACCAGCGGTATGCATCGCTCGCCCTACGCCGGCTACTCCGTCGAGTTCGCCCAGCACCGCGCGTATGCCCCGGGCGATGATCTGCGACACCTCGATTGGAAGGTATTCGGCCGATCGGATCGGCTGGTCGTCAAGCAGTACCAGCAGGAGACGAATCTCGATCTGCATCTGCTGGTGGACGTGTCGGGGTCGATGGCGTACGGCTCAGTGCCGGGCGGGAATGCAGGGCGTGTGCGGTGGCGCAAGGTGGATGCCGCCGCGACGCTGGCCGCGGCCATCGCGCTGCTGGCGATCCGCCAAAGTGACCGGGCGGGCCTGCTGCTGTTCGATCCGCGTCATCCCGATCAGCCGCTGCGCCAGACCACACGGCTGGCCAGTGGCGAGGATCATTGGCGCGCCATTCTGGGCACGCTCGCGGCGGCCGAACCAGCCACAGTTGAATCGATCGCCGCTGCGCACGATGGGGCGCGAGGCGTATCCGCAGGTCCCGCCGACGTAGGCCGTGTGATCGACCAGTTCGTCGCCCGCACAGCCCGGCGCAGTCTGGTCGTGCTGCTTTCCGATCTGCTCGACGATGCGGCGGGCCTCGAACAGGCGGTGGCGCGGCTTTCGCATCGTGGCCATGACCTGCTGCTGATTCAGACGCTCGATCATGCCGAACGCACGTTTCCTTTCACCCAGGGCGCATGGTTCTACGGCCTCGAAGGCGAAGGCCGGCTGAGCATCGATCCCGCCTCGCTTCGCCGAGCCTATCTTCAATCGCTGGACCGGCAGATCGCGGCCATCAGCGGCCTGGCGCGGCGCTTTGGCTTCGACCACGCCCTCTTCGACACCGCGCAGCCGCTGGGCCCCCTGCTGGCGCAGTTCCTGGCCCGACGAACCGCACGCCTGGCGCGGACGGGGGCGCACTGATGCTGACGCATGGTCCCCTGACGGTGGCACAGGCGGTTGCCGCCGGCCTGAGCCTGGCGCAGATGGACAGCCTGTTTCTTCATCCCGCGTTGGCGGCGACGGGCGCTGCGGCGGTCGCCGCACCGCTGGTCATTCATCTGCTGGCCCGGGCCCGGCGTCGCCCGCAGCCCTGGGGCGCCATGCGGCTGATTCTCGAAGCGGCGCGACAGGAGCGCACCCGGCTGCGCCTGCGGCAATGGCTGCTGCTGGTTCTGCGCTGCCTGATAGTGATTCTGCTGGGATTGGCGCTGGCGCGGCCGCTGAGCCGGGGATTCCTCAGCGCGCTGGGGCACCCGCAGGAGCATGGCCGCCGCGTCGCCGTCGTGATCGATGACAGCTATGCCGCTTCGGCGCCGTGGGGCGCGACGGCAGCGTCAGGCGACGTCATGCGCCTGGCGCGCGGCAGAGCGGCCGCTGGCGCCTTGCTGGACGCCCTGGACTCCGGCGATCGGGTGCTGCTGCTGCGACTGAGTGAAACCGTCGACATGGACGCCGATCGCAGAATCGACGCGGATGGGTTCCCCCCCCACGATGCGCGAACGCGCCTGGATGGCATCGAACCTACACTGGGGCCGGCCCAGCCGCGCCGCGCCTGGGAGCAGGCCTTGCGAGCCGCGGCCAGCTGGCTGACGCGGACACCCGACGCGGCGACAACATCGGCTCCGCGGCGAAAGCCGATCCTGGCGATCGCATCTCACGGATCCCAGGCCCTGCTGGATGCTCTGGAAACGGTGGATCGGTCGGCACACGGATCAACGTCCGTGGCGCGTTCCCGGGAAGCTCTCGAACCGGCATGGCTGCTGACGCGCCCGGCGGCGAGTGTTCCCAATTTGCAGATCGAGGATGTCCAGATCGAACGAAGCGGCCGACCCAGCACGCGTGTGCTGACCACGTCGACCTCGGGCGCCGGTGCGCTCGACGCCCAGCAGGCGCCGGTGCGCGTGAGCGTCCGCCGGGTCGGTCCGACTGAAGCCCCCATGCACGTCAGGCTCGTCGCGGGCCTGGCGGCGATTGCGCCCAGTCGCAATGACGCGCATACCCAACCGGTGATGATGGAGGCGTCGGCGACCCTTCAACTCGCCGCGGACCAGCGACAGGCGAGCACGACGCTGCTCGTGCCCATCCCGCCGATGGACGTCGAGAACAGTGCCAAGGCTCAACCGCCGCACATCCTGACCGTTCGCCTGGTCGAGCCGGGTTCGTCCGCAAGTGAGCCGTGGACGCAGGTCAATGTCCTGCCCGGCGACGATGTGCGCCATCGCTGGGTTGAACTGGCCGGGCCGCTGGCTGTCGGTCTGGTGGATGAGGACGCCTCAACATCGCCGTCGCGTGCCGGTGAACTACCGTCCGCAGCGTGGTGGCGGGTGGCGCTGCGTCCACGGTCGACCGCAGGGCGGAGCCTCGCCCAGGTGGCCGAGCAGATTGCCGTCACCCGTGTGCTCCCCGCCGCACTGGCGCAAACTTTGAGGCACCTGGAACCGGACTCGGCGAGTCTTGATGCCCTGATCGTGCTTCGTCCGGATCTGCTCGAACGGCCGACGTGCTCAACCTTGGCGGCATGGACGCGCAGCGGAGGCATTCTGTGGATCATGCCGCCCGCCGAGTCCGGCGTCGATGAAACAGCATGGGCCGAGGCAATTCTTGAAGAGTTGGGCGTGGGTGGTGGACTGGGTCCGATGGCGGTGAGTGCGGATCCAGCCGGCTGGGCCTTGGCGTCCGCGCCACCGCCCGCGGAACTGGGCCTGCTGGGCGCGGAGTGGGATGCGCTGGTGGGCCCCGTGCGCGTACACCGCGCCTGGACATGGCGGGATGCCGGGTTGGGGATCGCGTCGGGAAGCGGCAACGAGGAATCCGACGGCCGACGCGCCGCCGCGGGGTTCTCGCCGCTGCCGTGGTTGAGGCTGCGCACCGGTGAACCCTGGCTGGTGCATCACCCAATTGGTGATGGCCACGTGCTTCTGGGATTGTCAGCCTTCGAGCCGCGATGGACGAATCTACCCACCAGGCCGCTGTTTGTGCCCTTGGTGCATGAGGCGCTGCATACCCTGGCGACCGGTCGGCCGCTAGACGCCCGGTGGCGGTCGGCTTGGGCGCACGGGCCGTCCGATGCAGCCGTCGCGGCGATCGGTCTGAAGCTGGACGATCAGGCCCAACCCCACTTGGGCGCTGTACTGCTCGATGTCGCGCCGGACGCGGGCGACACGCAGGCGGCCGACGTCCAGCGCCTGGTGGCTGCCCTCGACGCTCTGACCGCCGCCGCGCCTTTGGAGGCTGACGATGCGCCCAGGCGAGCCTGGGCCTGGCTGGATGCGGACGAAGCGGCCGCGGCCCTTGCGGGCCTCGAACGTACCGGTGCGTCACAGGCGGGCGCGGATCTGGGCCGGCCGCTGCTCCTGCTGGCCCTGGCGTTGCTTGTGGCCGAAGGCGTCCTTGCACGGTTGATGACTTATCGCCCCGCCGAGCCTGTTGGAGGTGAGCGGTGAGCGGTTGGAAGTCATGGCTGCTGGACGCGCTGACGCCGGCCGGGCGACCAACGGGCGCTGCGGCGGCGGAGGTCGCCCACTTCGGCTGGCGAACACCCCTGCCCGCCTGGGTGTGGGCCTGCATCATCCTCGCGGCGATCGCCGTCGCGATCTGGAGCTATCGCGGCCGTATCGGCCGCCGATGGGTCCGCGTTCTACTAGCGGGCGTCCGGGCCAGCACGCTGGTGCTTCTGGCGGCTCTCCTGGCCGGGCCGCAGCGCGTCGAGCCGCATGAGCGCGTCGAGCCCGACCGCGTGTATCTGCTGATCGATCGATCCGCGTCGATGCTCACCGGTGACGGGCCGATGGCCGAAAGCGGCGCGCGACTCAGCCGCGACGAGCACCTGCGAAGGCTCCTGTCCGATGCGGCTCCGACGCTCACCGGCTCACCTTTCCGTGACGATCGACACGTGCTGGCGTTCACCTTCGCCCAGGACTTGACGCCGCTGAAGCTCGCGGCGCTGACCGATCCGCCAGCTGCGGAGGGCGGCGCGACCCAGATCGAGTCGGTCTTGCGCGCGGTGCTCGGTCAGGCGGTGGGTGCTCCCGTCGCCGGGATCATGCTGCTCAGCGATGGCCGCACGGCCCGTGACGTGTCGCCAGCCCTGCTGCGCGAACTCGAACAGCGCGGCATCGGCGTGTATGCCGCCGCGTTCGGCCAGCGCCAGCCGCCGTCCGATCTGGCGATCCACCGCATCGAGGCGCCCAGCCGGGCGTTTCTGTCCGACCGCGTACCGGTGACGGTCTGGCTTTCGCAGGATGACGAAGGCCCATCGCCACGCGCCGCGGACGACCGGGCCGGGCCCTTCACGCTGCGACTTGTGGACGCTGCGACGCGACACGTGCTCGACGAACGCGAACTGACCGCGGACGATCTGCAACAGTCCCAACGGCTCGAAGGTCGTGGCGAACTTGCCGGCCCGATGAACTGGCGCGTTGAACTGGACGCGCCGCATAGCCTCGGAGAACTGACCACGGAGAACAATCACGCCCGTGTCGCTGTCGAACTCGTCGATCGTCCGCTGCGGGTGCTGTATGTCGATGGTCAGCCGCGCTGGACCTATCGGTACCTGAAAAATTTCCTGGTACGTACCGAGGGGATTGAAGCCTCGGTGTTGCTGGTGTCGGCCGAGTCCGGCTTTGTGCAGGAAGGCGCCCGCGCGCTGGCGCGGTTTCCCCAGGACGTCGCGGAGCTGGCGCCCTACGACGTGCTGGTCATCGGCGATGTGCCGCCGACCTATTTCGGTCCGGGGGCGATGCGCCTGATTCGCGACCAGGTGGCCACCCGCGGTCTGGGTTTACTGTGGATCGGCGGTCCGCGGTTCACCCCGGCCGCGTATGCCGACACCAGCCTGGATGAACTGCTGCCGATGCGTCGACCCGGCCAGGCGCAGACCCTGACCGACCCTACCCTTCCGGTGACGCTGCGGCGCACGCCGGCAGCCGAACGGATGGGCATTCTGCGGCTTGATGGCGATCCCGGCGACGTTCAGGCTCGCGCCGGCGCGGCCATCGAGGCCATGCCCCCGCTGTATTACGCCCAGGAAATCGGCGACCTGAAGCCTGCCGTCGACGTGCTGGCCACGGGTTTTCTCGCGGCCGGCGAACACGGTCAGGTCGACCGGACGACGGCGATCCTCACGCAGATGCGCTATGGCTCGGGCCTGGTCATGTACCTGGCCACCGACGACCTGTGGCGCTGGCGCTATGGGGCTGGCGGCCTCTACGACGAGCGGCTCTACGCTCAGTTGCTCCAGGTGCTGGCGCGGCACGGCATGCAGCGTGGTTCGATGTCGATGGTCTGGCTGGATGTGGCCCATGCGGACCTGCGCGCGGGCCAGACGACGCTGGTCCGACTGCGCGTGGGCGACCCTCTGACGGCCCAAGCCCTTGGGCCGCAGGTCACCGTGGAGGTGATCGATCCCGGTGACGCCGAAACATCCGAAGATGCCGGCACGCTGCTCGAGCAGGTGACACTCACGCGCGTCGGCGGGGCGTTGTCCGACGCCCGCGACGCCGAGGCGGTTTACGAAGGACTGTGGCGGCCGACGGAAGCCGGAGGCGACGGGCCGCGCGTGCTTCGCGTAGCTGAGCCGGCGCTGGCGGGCCTGGCTTTGAGCCGGCGTGTAAATGTCGCCCCGGCCGGCGATGAACGCCGCGATCTGCGGGCCGACCACGCGCTGCTCGACCGCCTGGCGCAGGCAAGCGGCGGCATCATGCTTCCAGCCGACGACCCCGACCATGAGAATGTGCTGATGCGCCTGGCGCGGATGATCCCGCGGCGGGCGCAGCGCCATCCGATCGACCGACACTCAACCTTATGGGATCAGCCGTTCGTGCTGGCGACGTTGCTGACGCTGCTGACGCTCGAGTGGGCCGGCCGCAAGGCGCTACACATGGCCTAGGCGGGGCCGCCTACGATAACGGTGCGCCGCCGCGCGCAGGCATGTGGCGGCCGGATGTGCGCAATATGCAAGAGGCATCCACGAAACTGACTCGCATCGCGGCACAGGCCCGACGGCTGCTCGCGACGCAGGCCGTTTGCACCGCAGTCATCGCGACGCTGGTCGCGCTCGTCGCCGCCGGATGGGTTGACTTTCTGCTCCGGCTGCCGGGGACGTTGCGCCTGGTGCTGGGCTTGTCGGCCTTGGGCGTGGGGGTCTGGTGGCTTGCACGCGAGGCGAGGGCGGTGGCGGCTTTTCACCCGACGCCGGCGCAGTTGGCCTTGCGCTGCGAGAGGCTCGACCCGCGCCTGGCCGGACGGCTGGCCAGCGCGGTGGAGCTCGGTGGTCGTCAGCCGATCTTCGGCGAGTCGACCGACATGACGGCTCTTTCGGTTGCGATGGCGGCCATGTCGCAGCGGCAGGTGCGGCAGATGCTTGACCGCGCGGCACTACCCCGGCTGCTCGATCCAGGCAGAACGTTGCGCCTGGCGGCGCTGGCGGCCCTGACCATCGTCGCCAGTCTTATCGTGGCCGCGGCGGCGGGGCAGGCAACCGGTATTGCGCTGCGGCGCTGGCTTCTACCTCTGGGCGACACCCACTGGCCTCGCCGCGTTCAGCTCGTGGATCTGGGCCAGCGTGCCGTCTGGCCCAGCGACGCGCCGCTGCGCCTTCGCGCCGCCGTAACGCGCGGCGCCCGGCCGAACCTGCGGGCATGGGTATGGCGCCGGTACGTGGTCGACGGCCGCGCTCAGCCGTGGCAGCGCCAACTGATGGTGCGGCAGGATCCGATCCCCGCCGCCGCGGCGCAGCGTGACCAGACAGCGGTGTATGAGGCGGTTCTCGAGCCTCTCGAGGCGCCAGCCCGCCGCGGTCCGGGGCATGACACGCCGCCCCGCCATGAAGTCGAATACCGCTTCGAAGCAGCCGACGACCGGACGCCCGTGCGCCGCGTCACCGTGGCGGACCGGCCGCGGCTGGTCGCCTTCACCGCTCAGATCATGCCTCCACCTTATGCCGCGGAACAGATCGAACCGCGCTCCATCGCATGGGACGGCGCGGCTCCCGCGGCCGACGAAGCCCTTGTCGGGTCACGCGTGATCCTGACCGTGAGTTCGTCGCGGCCGCTGGCGGCCGATGGGCCGCTGTGGGCCTATGTCGTCCCGGGCCTGTCCGCCGCGATGCATGGCGAACTGCCGCAAGTGCGGACCGCCGGCGAGGGCAGTGAACTGACGATCGCTTTCACCCTGGCGGCGGATCTGCACTCGGCCATCCGGCTGCGTGACGATCTGGGTCTGACGGATCAGACCGATGCGGTCTTTCACCTGCGGGCGCGCGACGATCGCCTGCCCACGGTGACGCTCGACGCGCCCACGGGCCCGATGACGCCTGTCACGCCAGGAGCGCTGGTGACCCTGGAGGCGACAGCCCGCGATGACGTGGCGCTGGCCGCGATGGCGCTTCGGGCCCAGCGCCCGCCGACGTCGGACGAAACGCTGTCGGCCGTCGAGGCGCCGCCCGCCGCGGGCGATCGTGGGCCGCCGCTGAGCCTCGACGAAACGGCCGGCCCGCGCCGGTCACTGACCTATGAGCTCGATCTCGCGGCCTTCGCGCCCGGTGCCGCGGCGTTGCGGCCGGGCGATCAGCTTCTGGTCTTCGCCGAGGCACGCGACAATTTCGAGCTCAACGGCCAGGGTCATCCCTGGGTTCAATCGCCAGCGCGGGTGCTGCAGATCGTCGAGCCGGCGGTCGTGGCGGGCCGGCTGCGTCGTGAGTTGGCGGTCATGCGCCGTGCAATATTGCAGATGCAGGATCGTCAGGCGACGCTGGCCCGATCCGACGACGCCCCTGCTTCGCTTGCTCAACAGACCGACCAGGCGCGTCTGACCCAGCAGGTGTCGCGCCAGCTCCAGCAGGCCGAGGATCTCCAGCGCCAAGCGGCGCGCAATCGGCTGGATGACGCCCTGCTCATGCGCGTGCTGACGCAGGCGCACAGCTTGCTCACCGACGCGGCGCAGGCCGCCGATCGCGGTTCCACGGAGCCGACGCCGATCGCGCGTCAGGCGGCGCGGCGGCAGGCGGCTGAAAAGCTCGGCCAGCTCGCGGCGATCCTGGACCAGGGCCACGACGTACTCGCCCTCCAGGGCGAACTGGAGGCCCTGCAGCGCCGTCAGCGGCAGATCACATCACGGACCGCTGACCTCCAGTCGCGCACCCTCGGTCTGGATCCGCAGGCGCTCGAAGCCCGCGACCCGGATGCTGCGGCAGCTCTCGAGCGGCTGCGGACGCAGCAGGCGGACGCGGGCGAGGAAGCGCAGCGTCTGACCGATCGTCTGCATGCCGCGGCCGAGGCGTTGGCGCGTCAGGGCGGATCGGCGGCCGACCAGGCGGCTGCGGCGACGTTGGCGGATGCGGCTGCGACAGCACGACGCGAAGGATTGACGATGCAAATGCGGCAGGCGGCGGCCCAGATGGGGGAAAATCGCCTTGCCGGCGCGGGCCAGCAACAGCAGACGGCCGAACGCATCATGACCCGCATGCTCGAAGCGATCGGGCGTCAGGAACAGCGGCGCCAGGAAATCCTTGCGAGACTGCTGGACGATCTGAAGCAGGCGGTCGACCGGTTGGTGGCGCAGCAACGCACCAGCCTGCAGCAGGTGTCCCGGGCGGTGAAGCTGGACGAACTGGTCGAGCCGCTGGCGCTGCTGCGGCGCAACACGCAGGTGGTCAGCGGACAGGCGGCCGAGGAGGCGCCGCAAGCCGAGGCGCACCTGCGGGCGGCTGGTGAACACCAGGGACAGGCGGTCGACGCCCTGCGCGGCGAGCAGCGCACCGACGCCCAGGCCGCGCAGCAGGCCGCACTCGCGGCCCTCGAACGGGCGGCCGCGACGCTCGATGAGCAGAGACGCCAGGCCGACAACCAGCAGGAGCGGCGGCAACGCCAGGCGCTGGCGACCCGGTACCGGGAACTGGCGACGCGCCAGTCGGTGGTGCGCGAGCAGACAGCAGGACAAGCCGGGCGGATCGACACCGAGGGCCTCACGCGTGCGACCCGCCGGGCGCTGCTCGAGTTGTCACGGACCCAGCAGGCGATTCGTGATGAGG
The DNA here is from genome assembly GCA_964502445.1 of uncultured Phycisphaeraceae bacterium. GTDB lineage: Bacteria > Planctomycetota > Phycisphaerae > Phycisphaerales > Phycisphaeraceae > CAZCWM01. The sequence goes on from CAZCWM010000012.1 coordinate 74,735, forward strand.
CGGCCGAGTTGCGTGGCCAGGTGAACGATGCGCCTCTGTTCGAGCATTTGCATGAACAAGTGGACGATCAGGCGGCGGCGGCGGCAGCTCGGTTGCGGACGGGCGAGGCTTCAAGTCAAGTGATGCGGCAGCAGACCGAGGTGGCGGACTCGCTGACCACGATGGCTGACGCGCTGGTGCAGACAGCCGACATGGCCTACCAACGGCCACTCAGCGGCGAGGGCGCGGGGAGTGGCGCCGGCGCGGGACCGACGCCCGATCCTGCCCGGCTGCTGGCGGAACTGAAGCTGCTGCGTCACCTTCAGCAGCAGATCTACGATCATGGGGCCTCGCAGACGGACAATGCGAAAATCGAAAATCTGGCCCGGCGACAGGAGCAGGTGGTGCAACTCGGTGCTGATCTGGCCCGGCGCCTCGCCGCTACGCAGCAGAACATGGACGCGCCAGCCCCGGAGCGACACCAATGACCTGCCGGCAACCCACGCCCGCCGCTCGATCAGGCCGGTTTGTCCGCCGCGGCCTTCTCATCCTTTGCATGATCGCAAGCGGTGCCGGCACGTTGCCTGCGGATTCGCCGCCAAGCCTGGATGCCTTGCTGGGGCTGGACGAACCAGCCGCGTCATCGACACCCGCCGCCCCCGCCACCGATGAACGGCAAGGGCTGGTCGATCCGCCGCCGGGCGACCTCATGCAGCTTGCCCTCTCAAGGATGACCCAGGCCGCCCGTCGGCTCGACGATCACGCGGCCGTCGACACGACGGGTGAGACTGCGCTGGCCACACGCCGTCTGCAACGCGAGGCCCTGAATGCGCTCGACGCCCTGATCGCCCAACTCGGCCGACAGACGCCCAAGCGCGACAAGTCCAGTGGCTCGCCCAGTTCAGACGGACAAGCGCGGCAAGCCGACACGGGTTCGCAGGCCAACGCGCCTCGGATGGCTGGCGGCGCTGCGACGCCGATGTCCGGCGATGCCGGTGAGGGTCACAGCGGTCAGGCGTCGCCCGGTGCCGTCACCGTCAGCCCAGCCGATGGCGCCATCGAGCAGACGGACGCGGCCGATCGCGCCTGGGGTAACCTGCCGGCCCAGGTCCGAGGCCAGCTTTCACAGGGCGTTTCCGATCCTTTCAGCGCCGTCTACCAGCGCTTGACGGAGGCGTATTACCAACGCCTGGCGCGCCAGGCCGGCGATCCGGATCTTGATGCCAACGGCGACGTTGACGGGCGGATCGACGCCGTTGGCGAGCGGGAGTCCCAACCATGAGGCGCCGATCGACCGCTCTTGTCCTGTGCCTGCTGGTCGCCGTGATGCAGCCTTGTTCCAGTGCGCCCGCTCAGCCGATCCCGGCCGATGCGGCGTCTGGCGGGCCGGCGGAGATCACCACGGCTTCACGCGAGGCGGTCGCGCGCGGACTGACCTATCTGGCCTCGACCCAGGCGGCCGATGGGCATTTCGCAAGCTCGCCCTATGGCCGCAACGTCGCCGTGGCCTCGCTGGCGTGCCTGGCGTTCATGGCCGATGGGAATCTGCCCGATCGCGGACCCTACGCCCAGACCGTGCGGCGCGGCGTCGACTTCGTGATCGACAGCGCGACCGAAACAGGTCTGATCGCTGCCGAGACTTCGCACGGGCCGATGTATGGCCACGGATTCGCGACGCTCATGCTCGCGGAGGTGTATGGCCACAGTGATGATCCGCGCCTGCATGATGTACTGGTCAAGGCCGTGCGCCTGATCGTGCGAACCCAGAATCATGAAGGCGGCTGGCGGTACCAGCCCACGCCCTACGATGCGGATATCTCGGTCACCATCTGCCAGGTGATGGCCCTGCGGGCGGCGCGCAACGCCGGCCTCGCCGTGCCGGCCCAGACCATCGATCGGGCGATCGTGTATGTCCGCAATTGTCAGAACGCTTCGGACGGCGGATTCCGCTACATGCTCCGGGCCGGGGCCTCGGCATTCCCGCGATCGGCCGCGGGTGTCGCCAGCCTCTACTACGCCGGAGTCTACGATGATCCAGCCCTCCGGCAGGGCCTGGCGTACCTGCAGCAGTTTCAGGGCGGCGACCCGAACGAACCGGGGGGCCACTTTTTCTATGGTCATTACTACGCGGCCCAGGCCATGTTCCTGGCCGGCGGCACGTGGTGGACCGGTTGGTTCGGGCCGGTCCGCGACAGCCTCATCAATGCCCAAGGCGCGGACGGCTCGTGGTCTTCGACGCACGGTTCGTCGTACGCCACAGCCATGGCGCTTCTGGTGCTACAAGTGCCCAACCGCTACCTGCCGATCTTCCAGCGATGAAAATCACAAGACGACTTGCCATCATCGCTCCACTGCTCCGCGCCAGACTGGCCGCCGTCGTGATCGGCGCCGCGGCCTGCCCGGCTGCTGCGGCCACGCCGGCCGAGTTGATCGGTCCCGACCTGACGCCGCAGCCGGTCACCCTGCACGCGATTCACGATGGCGCGGCAACTTACTTCGACGCCCAGCGCACGATGCGTCGCATCGAACTGGACGAACTGGTCGAGCTGGTGATGGCGCCGGTCAACGGAGCGGCCTCTGGCCAGCACACGGCCACGGGGCTGTGGGCCGACGCTCGCCTCGCCGATGGCCAGTGCTACCGTGGAGCCTGGGCGGGTGTGAACGACGTGGGCGAACTGGGCGTCGAGCACCCGCGACTGGGCCGGCTCCCGATCGCGCTCGACAGGCTCGGCCTGCTGCGCCTTCACCACGCTGGCCAGAGGCCTGTCATGCCGTCGACCACTCGCGCCTCGGGGATGGATATCCTGACGCTGGCCAACGGGGATGTTCTGCAAGGGTTCGTGCTGAGCGCGACAGCGGCGGGTTTTGAGCTGGAGCCCGAAGCGGGCGCGGGCGCGATCACCGTGCCGTGGGAGCGCCTCGTCAGCATCCAGTGTGCGGCGACATCGACGGCGGCCCAGGAGCTGCCGACGGGCGTGGCGTTGCTGCTGCTTCGCGATGGCGCATGCGTGGCGGTGGTGGCGGTGGAGTTCGAGGCGGAGATGCTGACGGCCACGCTCGCGCAATCGGGACGACGTGTGCAATTGCCCATCGCTGAAGTGGACCGTATCGCGGTGCGGGGCCCGGCCGGTCGCATGGTGGCCCTGTTTGACCAGCCGATGACCGTCGAGCGTCAGGCGCAGGTTTTCGGCCGGCCGTGGCCGCCACGGCTCGAAACGCGCGAGGGGGCGGAACCCGACGGCCTCGGCTCGGCTTATGGCGGTCCCGTCCTCCGCGTGCACGCGCCGACGTCGCTGCGCTTTGAGCTGCCTCACGGCAGCGCGCGGCTCGTCGCCATGTGTCGGCTCGATGTGCCGATGGCCGAACCCGCGCGACGCCTGGCCGATCCGATCGTCATCTTCAGTCAAAACGGACGCGAGCTCGTTCGACAGACCCTCAGCGCGGATCACGATGTGCAGGCTGTCAATCTGTCCGTGTCGTCCGGCCCGCTGGTGCTGAGCATCGAACAGGGCGAGCGCGGCCCGGTGCTCGACCGCGTGCTCATCGAATGGGCCCGGCTGCTGGTCGCGCCCTGAACGGGGGATGTTTTCCTTCCGCGGCATGGGCGATAGCATGCGGTCATGCCCCCCGCTTCATCTTTCCATCGCGACGCCGCGCACCGCCTGGCGCTTTATGAGCGAGCGGTTCAGCATCCAGTCGCCGAGGTGGCTTTCTTCGACCGGGTGTGGCGCCGGGCGCAGCCCCGCCGCCCATCAGGCGCTCCCCGTGCCGCGCCCCTGCTGCTGCGCGAGGACTTCGCCGGCTCCGCGACCGTCGCCCGCGCCTGGGTTGGCTCGCACCCGCAACGCCAGGCGATGGCCGTCGAGCAACACGAACCGACGCTACATTGGGCGTGGCGCGCCGCGCAACGGCAACTGGGACAACGGGCTGACGATCTGCATCTGGTATGCGGTGACGTCGTGACGACCCGCGGCCCACGCGTCGACGTGGTGGCGGCGCTGAACTTCAGCACGTTCATCTACCACGAAGTCAACCCTCTGATCGCCTATTTCCGCGCGGCGCGCAGGGCCCTGAAGCCCGGGGGCGTATTGGTGATGGACATGTTCGGCGGGCCGGGCGCACAGCGCGTGGGAACCCAGCGCCGCCGCGTCGACGCTCCCGGCGCCGTCGGCAGCGCGGCCCCCGCGTTCACCTATCTGTGGGAGCAGCGCCGCTTCGACGCTCTGAGCCATCGCATCGACTGTCGCATTCACTTCAAGTGCCCGGGTCGGCGCATCGTCAACGCGTTTCGATACGACTGGCGACTGTGGACGCTTCCGGAACTGACGGACGCCATGGCCCAGGCCGGCCTGGCTCGCCCCACCGTCTGGTGCGACCGCTATGACCCCGTCCGCAGCCGCAGCGACGGGCGCTATCGACCGGTGCGGCGTCTGCCCGGACGCGAGGACTTTGTCGCCTACGTCACCGCTCATCGAGAGCCTTGATCGCCCCGCAACCTGGGCGCGTGCTCGCTGGCGTTCGAGCGGGTAGGATTGAATCCGCGTTCCGGCACGCGGCGAGGGTTCCGGCAGTTCGGCGGACGGCTGTAACGATTTCGCACGCAGCGCTGGTATGAACGCCCAGGTCGGCGCCACCATAATGGACACAGCTTCCCTTGAGCCGCGATTTCTCAACCGTGAAACAAGCTGGCTGGAATTCAACCGCCGCGTGCTTGATCAGGCCCTGGACCCCGCCACGCCGCTTCTCGAGCGCGTGTTTTTTCTGTCGGTGTTCAATTCGAACCTCGACGAGTTCTACCAGAAGCGCGTGGGTGGTCTGCGTCGGCAGATCGCGGCCGGCGTCATGACCCGTTCGCCTGACGGCATGAGCCCGCAGGAGGCCCTGGCCGCCATCCGCAAGATGGTGCTCGAAATGATCGAGGCGCAGGCCGACTGCTACCAGCGCGACATCCGCCCAGCCCTGGCCCAGCAGGGCATCGAACTGCTGAGGTGGGACCAGCTCACCGACGACGACCGCGCCTGGGCCCGCGAGTATTTCCGCGTCAATCTGTTTCCCGTGCTTACCCCGCTGGCGGTGGATCCGGGTCATCCGTTCCCCTTCATCAGCAATCTCAGCACCTCGCTGGGCGTGATGCTGCGCCATCCGAAATCCGAGGCTGACGATCGACGTCCCGGCCGGCGCGCCGCCATGGAGCCCGCACCGCGAAGCGAAGACGAAGACCACGTCGGCCGCGGCAGTGCCCAGTACCAGTTCGCCCGTGTCAAGGTGCCGCAGGTGCTGCCGCGCTGGGTGGTGATCGGCGGGGACGCGAACGCCCGACCGCTGCGGTTCGTGCATGTGGCCGACCTGATCCAGCACAACCTCGAAGATCTGTTTCACGGCATGATCATCGAGGACGCCATGCCCTTCCGCATCACCCGCAATGCCGACGTCGAACGCGATGAGGAAGACGCGGAAGATCTGCTCGAACTCATCGAGCAGGAACTGCGCGACCGACGATTCGCGCCGGTGGTGCGCCTCGAGACCGGCCCGTCACCCAACCGCCAGATGGTGCGCTTCCTGATGGATGAGCTTGAGCTCGACGAGGCCGATGTCTACCACATGCCCGCCGAACTCGATTACACCGACCTGAAGGTGATTCACAACCTGAATCTGCCGGATCTGAAATTTAAGCCCTGGAGCCCGGTCATGCCGCCGCGCCTCGCCGATGACGAGGCCGACATCTTCTCGGTCATCCGCAGCGGCGATGTGCTGGTCCACCACCCCTACGAATCGTTCAAAGCCTCGATCGAACGGTTCATCAACGCCGCGGCCGACGACCCGAAGGTCATCGCCATCAAGCAGACCCTCTACCGCACCAATCCCGACTCGCCGTTCATCCCCGCCCTCATGCGCGCCGCCGAGGCGGGCAAACAGGTGATCTGCCTCGTCGAACTCAAGGCCCGCTTCGACGAGGAACGCAACATCCACGTCGCCCACATGCTCGAAAAGGCTGGCGTGCATGTCGTCTACGGCATGGTCGGCCTCAAGACGCACACCAAGACGGCCTTGGTCGTGCGCCACGACCCCGAGGGCGTGCGCGTTTACGCCCATATCGGCACGGGCAACTATAACTCGCAGACGGCCATGCTCTATACCGATCTGGGCCTGTTGACCTGCGATCCGGCCATTACCGACGACGTCGTCGAATTGTTTCACTATCTCACCGGCCGAAGCCTCAAGCGCGATTTCCGCAGCCTGCTGATCGCTCCCACCAACATGCGCCGACGCTTCGTCGAGATGATCGAGCGCGAGATCGAGCACTGCCACGCATGGCGACAGCGCGGCAGCGACCCCGGCGATTCCGATCGGCCGCGCATCGTCGCCAAAATGAACAGCCTCGAAGACGTCAAGATCTGCCGCAGACTCTACGACGCCTCACAAGCAGGCGTCCGCATCGAGCTGATCGTTCGCGGCTTCTGCTGCCTGATTCCCGGCCTGCCGGGCATGAGTGACAACATCAGCGTCACCAGCGTCATCGGCCGCTTCCTCGAACATTCACGCATCTACTATTTCCACAACCAGGGCGACGGCGAGTACTACATCGGCTCGGCTGACTGGATGTACCGCAACCTCAACAACCGCGTCGAGTGCATCGCCCCCGTGACCGAGCCTGCCCTTCAAGGCAGGCTCTGGCGCATCCTTGAAGTGATGCTGACCGACACGCGGCAGGCCTGGACGATGCAGTCCGACGGCTCATACCTGCGACGCCAAGCGACTCAGGCCGCCGATGCGGATCTGGGCGATAGTGCTGCTGCGATCGGCCAACTGGGAACCCATCAGGGCCTGATGGATCTGGCCCGCCGCGAGGCCCAGAAAGGTGCTGCCGGGGCGTAAGCCCGGCACAGGCCGATCTCAGGCGCTGAAATCCACGTGAAGCGGCGCCTGATTCGCGCCCTGCCAATGCCGGTGGAGGGACTCGAACCCACACCCGGGGTGAACCGGAACGGATTTTGAATCCGTCGCGTCTGCCAATTCCGCCACACCGGCTGGTGAGACAAAGATTCTACCTTCGCCCGTCTTTTTGGCCAAATCTCGCGCCTGAGCCAGGACTTACGCGTTCCCAGAAGGACGCATCACCCCCAGACGTGTTCTCCGCACAGCGGCCGCGCTCTGATGAGCGCGGAAATGCCGGCAAAACAGCGCCGACGCTCAACGGCGCGATGCTTCAATGGGGCCGCGCTCTGATGAGCGCGGAAATTATCGCGTCGCAGTAAACATATGTGGGGCAGTGATTGCTTCAATGGGGCCGCGCTCTGATGAGCGCGGAAATGTGACGGCCATTGTGGGCGTGGCGGTGGCGTGGGCGACGCTTCAATGGGGCCGCGCTCTGATGAGCGCGGAAATGTCCTGACGGCGGTCGACGTTGTCGTGCGGCAGATAGCTTCAATGGGGCCGCGCTCTGATGAGCGCGGAAATGACGAGGTTTCTCGAGCTGGCCGACGAGGCAAGGCGGCTTCAATGGGGCCGCGCTCTGATGAGCGCGGAAATAGAGCGGCAACACCTGCTCGGCACACCAGCAGGCGCTTCAATGGGGCCGCGCTCTGATGAGCGCGGAAATGGTCAACATGTCGGGCGGCACGCTCTCGGCCGGCTGGCTTCAATGGGGCCGCGCTCTGATGAGCGCGGAAATCGCTGGTGTGGGCGATAGACGGCGACGGCGTGATGGTGCTTCAATGGGGCCGCGCTCTGATGAGCGCGGAAATGACACGTCTGGTGCGAAGGCGATGCCTCCAGTCGTCGCTTCAATGGGGCCGCGCTCTGATGAGCGCGGAAATGGCTCCCCCGACCTGCCATCCGGTCGGCCGATTGTCCGCTTCAATGGGGCCGCGCTCTGATGAGCGCGGAAATTCATGGTCGCCGATGATGACGAGACGACGGCGCTGCGCTTCAATGGGGCCGCGCTCTGATGAGCGCGGAAATCTGCTGCAATCTGCCGGTCCGCGTCGGACAGGTGCGCTTCAATGGGGCCGCGCTCTGATGAGCGCGGAAATGATGAAGTCGCCAAGCCCATACACCACGTCGGCAAGCTTCAATGGGGCCGCGCTCTGATGAGCGCGGAAATGCGCCATACTCGACGATTCCGCCCGCGCCGCGATCGCGCTTCAATGGGGCCGCGCTCTGATGAGCGCGGAAATCGAGTTGCGGGCAAAGGGGATGATGGCATGACAGAGATGCTTCAATGGGGCCGCGCTCTGATGAGCGCGGAAATCCGCCAGCCGTTGTGGATAACCCATCATCGCGGGATCGCTTCAATGGGGCCGCGCTCTGATGAGCGCGGAAATCAGATCCGCCGACTGCCGAATAAAACTTGTGCCAAGCTTCAATGGGGCCGCGCTCTGATGAGCGCGGAAATGCGTCGACCGCAACGGCGATCCGTTGTCGATCACCTAGCTTCAATGGGGCCGCGCTCTGATGAGCGCGGAAATCTGCATTCCGTAGCCGTAACCGGCGATGTGTCGGCTGGCTTCAATGGGGCCGCGCTCTGATGAGCGCGGAAATTGGGCCCTGCACGTGGGGGTAGACCCCGAGTACATGCTTCAATGGGGCCGCGCTCTGATGAGCGCGGAAATTTCGCATCGCCAGCGAATCAGAAGACATCTCCAGCGCTTCAATGGGGCCGCGCTCTGATGAGCGCGGAAATGCGGGTCCTTCCCGGCCTTCCTGCTGCGCGGGTCAAGCTTCAATGGGGCCGCGCTCTGATGAGCGCGGAAATATTGCCAACGCTGCGTGCCGCAATCATGCGGACGTGAAGCTTCAATGGGGCCGCGCTCTGATGAGCGCGGAAATGCCGGCACGGATATCGACCCGGTGCTGGGTACGGGGCTTCAATGGGGCCGCGCTCTGATGAGCGCGGAAATCTTCTGGGTGCCTTCATCCTCGAAGCCCGTCAGATCGCTTCAATGGGGCCGCGCTCTGATGAGCGCGGAAATGCGTCTTGATGTGGGTCGTGTACCCAGGGTCAAGGTGCTTCAATGGGGCCGCGCTCTGATGAGCGCGGAAATCCTATCGTGGCTCGAATGCCACAGCTGGATGGTTGGGCTTCAATGGGGCCGCGCTCTGATGAGCGCGGAAATGCTGCGCGGCATGCCTTCCGGCGTCGCGATTCGATCGCTTCAATGGGGCCGCGCTCTGATGAGCGCGGAAATGGATACCGACAATGGGCGCAAAGGGCACCAAGGAAGCTTCAATGGGGCCGCGCTCTGATGAGCGCGGAAATCGCCGTCGCGGCCGAGTACGCCATCCAGTATTACGTGCTTCAATGGGGCCGCGCTCTGATGAGCGCGGAAATTGACAGACCCCGATGCGGCCGTCGTCGATCATCTCGCTTCAATGGGGCCGCGCTCTGATGAGCGCGGAAATGCGCGACCGTGAATCGATGGGCCGGTCGATCACGCAGGCTTCAATGGGGCCGCGCTCTGATGAGCGCGGAAATCCGTGGACCACCTCCCGGCCGGGCTGACGCATCTCGCTTCAATGGGGCCGCGCTCTGATGAGCGCGGAAATCGCGCTGACGCTGATCTGCTGGCTGAGCTTGGGCTGCCGCTTCAATGGGGCCGCGCTCTGATGAGCGCGGAAATACCCGCCAGCGCGTCCTCGATGAACTCAGGCTTGTCCAGCTTCAATGGGGCCGCGCTCTGATGAGCGCGGAAATTCCGCGAGGTCCAGACGCTCGATGTCGTCGGAACTGCTTCAATGGGGCCGCGCTCTGATGAGCGCGGAAATCTGCTGTCGAGGCACGCGGACAATCCTACGCTCACGGCTTCAATGGGGCCGCGCTCTGATGAGCGCGGAAATCCGCATCGCGCGGATCAACAACGCTGACGCCTCGCCCAGCTTCAATGGGGCCGCGCTCTGATGAGCGCGGAAATGGGCCCTGGCAGGAGGCGAGATCAAGCTCGCCGGCGGCTTCAATGGGGCCGCGCTCTGATGAGCGCGGAAATATGTAAGGGCGGGGGGGATACTGCACCGTCGCGTGGCGCTTCAATGGGGCCGCGCTCTGATGAGCGCGGAAATACCGGCACCGGTGACGCAAGGGGGTCGGCGCATGAGCTTCAATGGGGCCGCGCTCTGATGAGCGCGGAAATCATCGTCGAGGCGCTCAAGGCCATCTTCGGCACAAGGCTTCAATGGGGCCGCGCTCTGATGAGCGCGGAAATGTCACCATCGATGACCGCGTGGGACTCGGCCAGGCGGCTTCAATGGGGCCGCGCTCTGATGAGCGCGGAAATGCGGTGGCCGGGCCGTCCAGCGGCTCGCTGCGGCTGCTTCAATGGGGCCGCGCTCTGATGAGCGCGGAAATCCGTTCGCATTGTCTGGCGGCATGACAGAATCGGGCGCTTCAATGGGGCCGCGCTCTGATGAGCGCGGAAATGCATCGCGCGGATCAACAACGCCGACGCCTCGCCCAGCTTCAATGGGGCCGCGCTCTGATGAGCGCGGAAATGAAGCCCGCCATTACCGCCGGCCGGCGTCGGAGCGGCTTCAATGGGGCCGCGCTCTGATGAGCGCGGAAATGACGTTGCTTGGTGCAAACACGGCTCGGTACACCGGCTTCAATGGGGCCGCGCTCTGATGAGCGCGGAAATCGCAGACCTCGGCCGGCCGCGCCCCAGTCCACCATGCGCTTCAATGGGGCCGCGCTCTGATGAGCGCGGAAATGCCCCGGGCCGCGCCGCCGCCGGGACCGACAGGGCGGCGCTTCAATGGGGCCGCGCTCTGATGAGCGCGGAAATCTGCACGCCGCAGACGGTGTTCGTGGTGGAGAACATCGCTTCAATGGGGCCGCGCTCTGATGAGCGCGGAAATCATCCATGACCCCCTGATGGACGCCGCCGAGCAGGCGGCTTCAATGGGGCCGCGCTCTGATGAGCGCGGAAATACTTCGCCGTCGCGGCCTGGATGGTGCGGCAGCACCTGCTTCAATGGGGCCGCGCTCTGATGAGCGCGGAAATGCCACTTCCCGGCCGGGCACCTGGCGTCCTGGCTCAGCTTCAATGGGGCCGCGCTCTGATGAGCGCGGAAATAAGCACACCACGCCGGCGTCACGGCACTGCCCGATGCTTCAATGGGGCCGCGCTCTGATGAGCGCGGAAATACCCCGGCCCGGGGGTCGGCCGTAAAAGGTCGGCTCCGCTTCAATGGGGCCGCGCTCTGATGAGCGCGGAAATGCTGCTGGGCCCGCCGATACGCGGCCTTCTCGCGGTGCTTCAATGGGGCCGCGCTCTGATGAGCGCGGAAATACAGTCTGGACTTTCTGTGTCGTCAGCACTTCGGAATGCTTCAATGGGGCCGCGCTCTGATGAGCGCGGAAATGGAGTCTTGCGGAACACGGAACGGGCGCCGGCAGGGCTTCAATGGGGCCGCGCTCTGATGAGCGCGGAAATCATCCGCCGACCGAGGGGCGCAGAACGCCGACGTACGCTTCAATGGGGCCGCGCTCTGATGAGCGCGGAAATTATGATGTTGCGTGGCCAAAGCCGCTTCGTTCGGGACGCTTCAATGGGGCCGCGCTCTGATGAGCGCGGAAATTTGTTCCCGCTGTCTCAGGTCGAGTTGGACGTGTGCGTGCTTCAATGGGGCCGCGCTCTGATGAGCGCGGAAATGGCGTCGCCGCCTCGGCCGACGCGGCCGTCGCCGACCGGCTTCAATGGGGCCGCGCTCTGATGAGCGCGGAAATCCAGGCCGCGTCGGCGGCACACGTCCGTGCGCGTGGCGCTTCAATGGGGCCGCGCTCTGATGAGCGCGGAAATGAAGCGGTGGGCGAAGTAGGACTCGCAAAAGGCGCGGCTTCAATGGGGCCGCGCTCTGATGAGCGCGGAAATCACCCTGGAGATCTGACCA
>CAZCWM010000013.1:0-85931 GCA_964502445.1 uncultured Phycisphaeraceae bacterium
GCGGCCGGCAACCTCACCTGCGACGGCGTCTTCCTCTACACCTACGACCCCTGGAACCACCTCACCCAGGTGCATCGGGCCTACCACGACGGCTCGGGCACCGACGGCGACGGGGACGGCAACACGGCCGACCCCGAGCGCGGCTCCCTCGTGGCCAGCTTCACCTACGACGGCCTGGGCCGGCGCGTCAGCAAGGCCGTGACGAACATGGCCGATCTCGACGCGACCTATTACTACTACTACGACGGCGACCGCTGTGTCGAAGTCCGCAACGGAAGTCACGACCCGATCAAGAACTACGTCTGGGCCCCGATGCCGGTCGCGGGCGACGATGCCAGTGTGGGCGGCCCCGGCTACGTGGACGAGCTCGTTCAGATCATCCACCACCTCGACACCGGCTCAAGCACCGTCCAGACCTTCCACTGGGTGCTGCAGGACGTGAACTACAACGTCCTCGGCGTTGTGCAGGCCATGGGCTCGCTGGTCGAACGCTACGAGTACGCGCCGTACGGCGACCGCGAGGTCTACATCCAGAGCGGCGTCAACGACGGCCGCGTCCAGTCGCGCATCGAGATGTCCCGCCGCATCCCCGATGTCGTCACCATGCTCGACGAGCCCTACGGCCTATGCGCCATCGGCCACCAGGGCCTGATGCACGACGAGGAACTGGGCCTCATCCACAACCGCGCCCGCACCCTCCACCCACGCCTGCGCCGGTTCATGCAGAGGGACCCCGCACGCTATGTCGATGCAATGGGTCTGTATGAGTACGTGAAGAGCCTTCCGACCTCGTCCCTCGATCCGACAGGCGAGTTCGTTATCGCAGTGCCCGCAGCTGTAGTCGCTGCTGTGAAGGCGTGGATAGTCACAGAGGCAGTGTGCATGGTGAGCACGTACCTGCACTTTGAGACCGAGGCCATATGGGGTGTAACTAATAACGACAAGCTTAAGCATTGCGTATTGTCATGCCGATTGGCAAGGAACTGCTCGGCTATGCCCGCCATTGCCGCAGGTTATTTCAAAGAGGCCGGCGACGAGGGAAAGCTGTGGCTTAAGCGGTTCGTCCGGCAGGAGTGGATTAAGCGAGGGCGTGGCGGCTTGGGCTTTGATCCCGCCGATATCGTGGCGAATTTCGAAGGCATCGATTGTGCTGGGAATTGGACCAAATATGTCCCGGTGTTGAGTTGGCTTAACTGGATCTTTTGTGATTCCTGCTTCACCTGCTGTAAGGGAAGGGTCGGCGGACAGTTTCTGCCGTTCGGTGATTGATGGATGTATTCCGTATAGTATGGAGTTGGCCATATATCGTTGTTCTTGTGCTGCTACAGGTGACGGTAGCGATGACATATCCGTCGCCCGAAGAAGACTGCGGTCCATGCTGGGTGATTGTCGGTGTCTGTGGGACGATCCTTGTGGCGATGTGCGTGCTCATCATCGCTGCCTCGATATCGCGTGGGGCGAGGCGGGGGTGGAACAAATGGAAGACCAGGGCGTGGCACCATCCGAAGAAGACGCGTAAGAAAAGGTGTCAGGATGAACTATGATAGGGCTGCACGGTCGTCGAAATGGTTGTTGGCGATGCTCATGTGCCTGAGCGTCGCTGTATCGGCCAATGCCGGTTTGACGTGGGAGCAGCAGCACATCAAGCGTGTGGCGACGGCGGCGGACGAGCAGGCGGTGGCGGCGTTCGCGTTCACCAATACCGGCGAGGATCCCGTGACCATCGCCTCGGTGACGACCTCCTGTGGCTGCACGACAGCCTCCCTTGAGAAGCAGACCTACGCCCCGGGCGAGACGGGGCGGATCGAAGCGACCTTCACCTTCGGCGACCGCGTGGGCAAACAGGTCAAGCGCATCACCGTCAAGACCGACGACCCTCAGCAGCCGCAGCAAGTGCTGCTGCTGGAAGTGGATATCCCCCGAGGTTGACACCTTTATCGGGGCATTATCAGGGGGCGGGGGAGGGCGATCTGCGATTGCCGGCTTTCCCGGGGGCGACGGGGGTGTACCATCTCGCCGCTTGCGGGGGGGGGCGGGTGATGGGCTTGGCTTGGGCAGGGGCTGAGATGGGAGCGATCGGGTGCTTCAAGGTGTTGCGTTGTCGGTGGCGACGGGGCTGCTGTGGACGGCGATGGCGGTGGTGTTCAGCCGCGCCGTTTCACAGAGCAGAGGTCTGTTGCGGGTACTGCAGATCAGCGGCGTGGTGGCGCTGGCTGGCACCGTCATGCTGGTGGTCCGGTGGGGGCCGCTGCGGACTGGCCAGGTGGCCGGGCTGCCGTTGCTGACGACCACGCAGGTGGGGGCTGGGGTTCTGACGGCCCTGGGTTTTTTCGCGATGCGGCGTGCGATGGACAGTGGGCCGCACGGCCTGGTGTGGACGGTTTCGCAATCGGCTCTGGTGATGCCGCTGCTGTTCTCGGTGCTGTGGTTCGGCCACCACCTGAGGCAAGGGGCGCTGGTTGGGGCGGGCCTGGTGGTCGTCAGCCTGGTGCTGCTCGGGCGTGTGCGAGAGTTCCAGGAGCGATCGTCGGCCGGTCGCCTGACCGGCTGGCTGGGCTGGGCGGTGACGTGCATGGCGCTGTTCGGGGCGGCCCAGATTCTGGCAACCCTGCCGTCACAGTGGCCTGGGTGGCGTGATGACGCCGCGTTGCGGCCGGGGCTTTACGCGGCGGGGACGCTGGGGTGCTACCTGCTGGCGGAGCTGAAGGCCAGGCGGCCGAAGGATGCATCGACCGCCGCGATGGTTCCCGGCATACTGCATGGGGTGCTCACGATCGCCAGTCTGCTGTGCATCTACGCGGCGCTGGACGCGCTGGGCGAGGTTCAGCGGGCGGGACTGATGTATCCGATCACGGTGGCGGTGAGCGTGGTGAGCTTCATGGCCTACACCGTGATCGTGCGTGGTGAACGCCCGGGGTTCTACGGCTACGTCGGCGCGGGTCTGGCGGCGGTGGGAACGGTGCTGATGGCCCTGGCGTGAACCGACCGACGCGGGATCAGCCGCACTGGGCCTTGTGGCGCAGGTAGTGATCGGCGAGGGTGATGGCGAGCATGGCTTCGCCCATGGGCACGAAGCGCGGCAGCAGACAGGGGTCATGACGGCCCTTGGTGCTGATGGTCGTGGGCTGGCCGTCGCGGGTGACGGTCTGCTGCGGCTGGGAGAGGGAACTCGTCGGCTTGATCGCGCAGCGCAGGACGATGGGCATGCCGGAGCTGATGCCGCCGAGCATGCCGCCGTGACGGTTGGTCGCAGTGACGATGCGGTCACCGTCCGTGGTGAAGACGTCGTTGTTGTCCGTGCCGCGGCTGCGGGCGACGGCGAAGCCTGCGCCGAACTCGACGCCCATGACGGCCGGCAGGCTGAACATCGCCTTGGCGATATCGGCGCGCAGCTTGTCAAAGACCGGCTCACCCCAACCGGCGGGTACGCCGACAGCGACCAGTTCGCTCACCCCGCCGATGGAGTCCTGTTCGGCGCGGACTTTCTCAATGAGGGCGGTCATCTTCTCGGCCGCGGCCGCGTCGGGGCAGCGCACCGGGTTGGCCTCGACCTGGTCAAGGGTCACGGCCGCGGGGTCGGAGATGTCGGCGGTGATGTCGCCGACTTGTTTCACATAGCCGAGGACGCGGACGCCGCAGCGCTCGGCCAGCAGCTTTTTGGCGATCGCGCCGGCCGCGACGCGGGCGACGGTTTCGCGGGCCGAGGAGCGGCCGCCGCCGCGGTAATCGCGCAGGCCATATTTGGCGTCGAAGGTGTAGTCGGCGTGGCCGGGGCGGTACTTGTCCTTGATGTCGCTGTAGTCGCGCGAGCGCTGGTCGTTGTTCTCGAAGAGCACGGCGATGGATGTGCCGGTGGTCTTGCCCTCGAAGACACCGGACAGGATGCGCGGGGCGTCGGCTTCCTGGCGCTGGGTGGTGAGCTTGGACTGGCCCGGACGACGACGCTGCAGGTCGGGAATCAGGTCGGCCTCTTCGAGCGCGAGGCCCGGCGGCACGCCGTCGATGATGACGACGTTGGCCGGCCCGTGACTTTCGCCGGCCGTGGTGATGCGGAACAGAGTGCCGAAGGAGTTGCCGGCCATGATGCGGCAGATTGTAGCAGGGGGCGGGGAATGTCGAATGCAGAGAGCAAAGGGCAGAATGGATTCGAAATGGGGAATGTTGAATTGGGGGTATAGTGCGGGGATGAGCGAAACGGGGAAGCAGGTTCGGCGCGTGGGGCTGCTGCTGATGGGTGCCTATCTGTTGGCGGGGCCGGCCGGGGCGATGCTGCATGAGTTGGGTCATGCCCTGCCGGTCTGGCTGACGGGCGGCGAGATCGAGAGCATCGTCATTCATCCGCTATCGTGGTCTTACACCAACTGGGGCGCCGACGTGACACATCCGGTACTCGGGGTGTGGAGCGGGTCGCTGTTTGGATTCGTCGCAAGTGTGCTGATCTTTGCGCTGGTCTGGCGCTGGCGGCGGCCGGCGCTGGCGCCGCTGCTGCTGCTTGGCGTGTTGGGCGGCATCTCCAACGGGGTCTATCTTCTAGGCGGGATGGGCGATCCAGTGACCCTGATCGAAGCCGGCCAACCGGCGTGGCTGGTGCGCGGCGCGGGCGTGGCGATGGTGATCGTCGGCTTCGGCATGGGTTGGCTGGCCTTGCCGGCATTGGGCGTCGGGGTGCTGGCGAGCGGCGGGCAACGGACGCTCGCGCTTCTTTTGGGCTTTGGGCCATGGATTGCGGCGATGCTGATGTATCAGGTCGCGCGCGGTGAGGCCGATCTGTGGTACTGGCTGACAGAAGCGGCGATCGCGCTGGTGCTGATGCCGGCGGCGGCGTGGGGGAGTGTCTGGGTTGACCGATGGCTGTCGCGTTGGCGCGATGCCCGACAGCATGAGGTCGCATGGAGGCCGGGTCTGGTCTTGAGCGTGGCGGGCGTTGTGATCTGCGGGGCGATGATCGCCCTTGCGCCGAGCACGCCGATTGAGCTGGCCCCAGAGGACTCGATGCAGCAGCGACTTCAGCGGGCGCTGATTGGCGGCGATGAGGCAGAGGCTCGGGAGCTTCTGTCGACGATGACGACCATCGACTACGGCGAAAGTTCGATTGCCCTGACGGTATGGGCGGCTGCGGGTCCGAGGGTTGAGGGGCAGGCGATTGTCTGCCTGCAGGCGCTGGCTGATCACGGAGTGGACATGAATCTTCGCGGCCGCGGCGGCGATACGGCTTTGCACCACGCCGCGCGCCAGGGAAAGTTCGACGTCGTTCGGTGGCTGCTGGCTCACGGTGCCGAAGCCGGGGCACGCGATTCGGGTGGTCGGACAGCCGCCGAACACGCTGAGCAGAGCAGGCACACCGAGTTGGCATCGTGGTTGCGCGAGCGGGAGGAAGAGGCACGCGAGACAGGCGTGAAGGATGGGCGTGAGTGATTCGCACCTTCGTGTTGCGAAGGTGCGGCTTGAAGATGTGGGGCGTTTGTTCTGGTGCGCGCGGGTCTTACTGCGACAGCTCGGCGACGGGGGATTTGCCGGCGGCGCGGGCGAGGTTGAGCTGGTCGGCGGTCAGGCGCGTCTGGAGGACGAGCAGAGCCGTCGAAAGCTGCGGGTCCAGGCCTTCGTCGAGGATCTGCTGAGCGACCGGCTGAGTGGTCGGCGTGCCGTCCTCGGCGACGGGGGCGGGATCGTTGGGGTAGCGGATGATGTCGACTTCCTGGCGGAACTCGATGGCGTGCTGCACCTGGTCCTCGGTCATCTTCACTTCGAGGTCGGGCGAGACGCCCCAGTCATCGGCGAGCGGCTTGCGGTGGATGATGCGCCCGTTGGGCAGGGCGTAGTACTGCGTGGTGAGCTTCAAGTAGGCCTGGCCGCTGCCGATCTTGAACAGATCCTGCACCGAACCCTTGCCGAAGCTGCGCTGGCCGACGATCAGGGCGCGGTGGTAGTCCTGCAGGGCGCCGGCGACGATCTCCGAAGCGCTGGCCGAGCCCTGATTGATGAGCGCGACGACGGGGATGGGCGGCTGGGTGTGGTCGGGGCGGGCGCGGTATTCGTTGGTCTTCTGGCCATTGGGGCCGACCGTCGAGACGACGGTGCCCGAGCGGATGAAGCGGTCGCACACGTCGATGGCGCTGGACAGCAGCCCGCCGGGGTTGAAGCGCAGGTCGATGATGAGGGCTTCGAGGCCGGCGTCCTGCTGCATCTGGTTGATGGCGGCGTCGAGGTCGTCGGCCGTCTGGGGCAGGAAGTTGGAGATCCGCACGTAGCCGATGCGGAAGTCGCGGTCGATGTAATAGTCCCAGGCGTCGGACTGCGCCTCGCCTGAATCACCGGCCCGGCGCTGCCAGCCGAGGACGGAATGGATGGGTATTTCGTCGCGTTTGATGGCGACCTCGATGGCGCCGGCGGCGTCCACGCGTTCGAGGGTGAGGGTGACGGTGCTGCCCCGCGGGCCGGTGATTTCGCGAACGGCCCGTTCCAGGCTCCATGCGGACGTGTCCACGCCATCGACCTTGGCGATGATGTCGCCGGCCTTGACGCCGGCGCGCTGGGCGGGGGTGCCGGGCAGAGGGGTGATGACCACGAGCTGGCCGTCGCGTTTGGAGATCTGAATGCCCACGCCGAAGAACTTGCCCGAGGTGTTGCGGGAGAACTGCTCCATCTCGCGTGGCCAGATGACGGCGGAAAAATCGTCGAGGGTGCTCATGGCACCGTCGGCCATTTCGTAGGCCAGCACCTGGCGAGGCAGACGAATGGTCTGGCGGTTGAGGTCTTCGATACGGTCGAAGATGCTCATGGCTTGGGCGTAGTTGACGTCCTTGAGCCGGCCGTCAAGATCTTGGCGGATTTCATCGAGGCCACGGCGGAAGAGCCGCACGTTTTCAGCGTCGGCCAGCCCGTCGAAGGTCAGTTCGAGGCTGGGGGTGCGTGTGAGCGTGTCGAGGGCGTCGACCGCGCCGCGCAGCAGGGGGTTGTAGCCGCTGGACTCGACGTGCTTGTGGGCGGCGTGGACCAGGGACTGCCAGAACATGGTCAGACGCACGCCGTCGAGGCGCTGCTCCCACGTTTCATCGTCGAACTGAGGCGGCTCGGTATCATCCTTTTCGAGGCGTTGGGCCCGCGCGGTGTAGAGTTTCTTGAGCGTTTCGGGAGCATAAAGGCGCAGGAGGCGAACGTGGCGTTCGGTCTGGCGCATCTGGTCGCGGTAGTGGGCGCGGTCGTCGAAGAGGTAGTACAGCCCGCGGTAGATGCTCAGGGCGTCAAGCCACTGGCCGGCGGCTTCGGCGTCGTCGGCCTGCTGCTCGGCGTGCTGGACGAGCTTGCGCACGGCCGGAGTCTGGAGCATCAGGCTCGAGTCATCGGCCAGCGTGTTGGCCTCAATGGCTGAGCGCAGGGCGTCTTCGGTCTTGCCCGCATCGGTGAGCTGGTCCATTTGCGCCAAGGCGCTCTGGTAGGCGGCGAGCCTTTCGCCGTGGCGTTCGGCGGCGTTGCGTTGATGGGTCTGGAGGGCGGCGACCAGGCCCTGGAGGCGGGCGTCGGTCTGGCGGCGTGGTTCGGCTTCGAGGGTAGCCAGAACCTGGTCAAAGCGGCCGGTCTCCGCCAGGACGGCCAGATCGGGTTCACCCGCGCCATCGGTCGGGTCGGCGGCGAGTGGCGGGTTGAGCCACAGGGCGGCCAGCGTGACGAAAGCCAAGGCCAGGAGCCAACGAAAACGACGCGTCTGATGCATGGATGGCAGACCTCTTGGTCGGAGTCTGGCGGACCCGTGGGAGCGGGCGCGGCGTTCGGCCGCGCGGGCCGCGGCCGGTGCCCGCATCGGAAAGCCTAGGCCGACTCCTTCTCTTTTTCCTTGGTCCGCAACTCGCGCAGCGGCGCGGATCGCTCGATGGCTTCGGCGGTGATGGCGTAACTGCCGCCGCGGTTGGTGGACTCGGGCAGGTCGTAGAGCAGTTCGAGCATCACCTCTTCCATGACACTGCGCAGGGCGCGGGCGCCGGTATCGCGGGCGATGGCCCGGCGTGCCAGCAGCGACAGGGCGTCTTCGGTGAAGCGCAGCTCAGCGTTCTCCATGCCGAAGAAGTGCTCGTACTGCCGCACCAGCGCGTTCTTGGGCTCGGTGAGGATGCGGACCAGGGCCTCTTCGTCCAGGGGGTTGAGAGACGTGACCACGGGCAGGCGGCCGACGAGCTCGGGGATCATCCCGTAGTGGATCAGATCTTCGGGCGCCACCTGTGAGAGCAGGTAGCCCACGTCTTCGACCTTGTGGTCGTCGCTGGTCTGCTCGGAGGCGAAACCGATGGCCTTGCCGCCCAGGCGACGGCGGATGATGTCCGGCAGGCCGACGAACGTGCCGGCGCAGATGAAGAGGATGTTGCTGGTGTCGATCTGGATGTACTGCTGCTCGGGGTGCTTGCGGCCGCCCTGGGGCGGGACGTTGGCGATGGTGCCCTCGAGCATCTTGAGCAGGGCCTGCTGCACGCCCTCGCCGGAAACGTCGCGGGTGATCGAGACGTTCTGGCTGGTCTTGCCGATCTTGTCGATCTCGTCGATGTAGATGATGCCGCGTTGGGCGGCGTCGAGGTCGAAGTCGGCGGCCTGGAGGAGCTTGAGCAGAAGATTTTCGACGTCCTCGCCGACGTAGCCAGCCTCGGTCAGCGTCGTGGCGTCGCCGATGGCGAAGGGGACGTTGAGCGTGCGGGCGAGGGTGCGGGCCAGCAGCGTCTTGCCGCAGCCGGTGGGGCCCAGCAACAGGACGTTGGACTTTTCAACCTCGACGGGCAGATCCTTGTCTTCGTTGGCGGTCAGGCGCTTGTAATGCTGATGCACGCAGACCGAGAGGCTGCGTTTGGCCCGTTCCTGACCGATGACGTACTGGTCGAGGAATTCCTTGAGCTGGCGGGGCGTGGGGATGGAGCCGAACGCCGGTCGGCCGGACTGCACGCGGCGGCGCTCCTGGCGGAAGATGTTCTGGCACAGGTCCACGCAGTTGGCGCAGATGTAGACATCGTTGGGCCCTTCGACCATGGGCCCGACTTCGCGGCTGGTCTTGCCGCAGAAGGAGCATGTGGTGACGCGCCGGCCGCGAAATCCGCCGCCGCCGTTCTCATCACCGCCGCCGTTGCCGCCGCGTGGGCCGTTGCCAGGTCGATCCATCCCTTTTCCGCCGCCTTTGTTAGTGGCCATGAGCGCTTCCTGCTCCCGCGGCGCTTCCGGGCGACGCCGAGGTTTGGTAACTGATGTCGGTCCGGGCCATCGCCACGCGGGGCTTGGCAGGACGCAGGGGCCGTTGGAGGCTGATCGGCCGTTCCAGCCTGGTCCTTGATGGCGCGCGGGCCTGGGGGGTGTGTATCGGCGCTTCACGCGTGTCAAGCGCACTGTCTTCATCTTACCACCGCGGCGGTTGGAGGAGGCGCGTTTCGCACCTTGTTTTTGGCCGGCGCGAGGCGATGGGGCATCGCTAACCGTGCCAAGCGGTCGGCGCCGCGTCGGCTTATCGGGGGTCGGGCGTGTTCTCGGACCCGGGCGGCAGCGCGTCGTGGTGATCGGGGCCGGCGGCCAGCGTGCGTGCGTTGACCAGACGGCAGGCCCGTTCATACTCCTGGTCGGAGAGCTGGCCAGCCTCGTGGAGCGTGCGCAGGTCCGTGAGGTCAAAACCACTGGGCGGGCCGGTATAGGGTTCGTCCGGCCGTCGCAGTCGGGCTGCCGCCCATTTACCCAGCATCGCCCCGGTGACGATCACCACAAGGGCGACGCCACACCAGAAAAAAACATCGTAAGTGCTTGTTCTGTCGCCGGTGTTCGCCGCCATGAATGGTATGGCGAATGCGGCTCGCGGCCCGTTCAGGCGTACCTGGATCGCGGTGACGATCCGCGTCGGCAGCGCATGGAGGGACATGCTCATGCGTCCAGCTCGTCGGCGCCGGGGTCTTGCCGGGCCAGAAGCAATAGTGTGCGGTGTAAGCGCGGCCGTCGTCTTGCCGCTTAAGCGTCTTCCTTCTCGGCGTCCGACGCCTTGGCGCCCTTGGCCTTGGCGCCCGCGGCCTTGCTCTTCTTCGCCCCCGCTTTCGACTTGGATTTCGTCTGGGCCTTGGCTTCGGCGGCCTGGGTCAATTCCGCGGGATCGACGTCGGTGACCTTGGCCTTCTCGAGAATCAGGTCGAGAGTCTTCTGGTCGCGCACCTGGCCGTAGAGCTGTTCGAGCTGACCGTTGCGGAGCATGTCGCGACGCACCTTCTCGGGGCGCCGGCCCTGCTGCATGGCCAACATGGCGATGCGGCCGTTGATCTCGCCCTCGGACACCTCGACCGCCAGTTTCTCCGCCGCCTGTTGCAGGATGAAGAACAGCTTGAGCTGGCGCTGGGCCCGCTCCTCGGTTTCGCCGCGCATTTCGGCGATGTGCTGGGCAATTTCGTCCTCGCTGGCACCGCGGTACGCCAGTTCGAGAGCCTGACGCTGGAGATTGCGTGCCGCCTGCCGGCCGCTGATGCCCTCGGGCAGGTCCATCGCCACGGTTTCGAGCAGGTAATCACTGATCTGATCGTGCATGGCGGCCTTCTGCTCGCGGTCGCGTCGGGCCTGCAGATCCTGGCGAATGCGCTGCCGCAGGTCGTCGGCCGACTCCACGCCCATCTGGGCGCTGAGGTCTTCGATGGCTGCGGGCGTCACACGCTCAATCTTGTCCAGACGGATTACGAGGGTGATGGGCTGGTCCTTGATGCGCGGATCCTCGTGGCCGCTGGGGCCGGTGAGCGAGATGCGCAGTTCATCGCCGACGGCCTTGCCGCGCAGCTTCTTGCCCAGGTCGGTGATGACGATGCCGGCCACGTGGCCCTTGTCGTCACGCTGCTTGCTGGGCACGAGGATGTATGTGCCGGGATGATGGGCCAGTTCCTCAGCCGCGTCGTCGGCATTGTCGCCAGCCCGGATGCGCACATCGGCGAGGACATAGTCGTCGGCGTCGGCCTTGCCGTCGGTCACTTCGGTGAGCGAACCGAACTGCGTCCGCAGGCGGTCGACCTGCTCGTCGACGTCCTTGTCGGTCACCTCGAGCCTGGGTCGCTTGACGGCGACGCCCTCAAGCTCGGGCAATTCGAAGGTCGGGGTCACTTCCACCTCGACCTGAAAGGACAACGGCTGGCCCGGCTCGTCGGGGAGCTTGATCGACTCGATGTCCTTGAAGTCGGGCTCGCCGAGCACCTGGAGTTTTTCCTGCTCGATGGCCTGGTTGTAGGCCTCGGAGAGCAGTTGGGTGCGAACCTCGTCGCGGACGGCGTCGCTGAAGCGGCGGGTGAGCAGGCGGCGAGGCGCGTTGCCGCGGCGGAAGCCGGGGACGGCCGCCTCATCCTGAAGCCGGTCGAAGCGCTGGCCGATCTGTTCGGCGATCTTGTCGGCAGGCACCTCGATGGTCAGCGACTTACGGGCCGGACCCACATCCCGCACCTTGACGTCGATGCTCAGGCTGCTCTCGGTGGCGGGCGCCTCGGCGACGGGGGTCGGGGTCGAATCCTGCTTGGCCATGGGCTTGACACTCCTGGCCGGCCTGCGGCCGGGATGCTGCGACAGATGGTTGATTCCGGGGATCGGGGCTTCAAAGTCGGTGGAAACAAAGCATTATGGGGCGGCGCGGGGTACCCGTCAACCGAACGCCAGGGCTCTTTCAGGCGCGCCCGGCGGCCGGCAGAAAAGCCTTCCGTGGCGAGGGTGGTCCCCTATAATGGCCCATGGGCCAGCCTCATTGAAGACTCACCTCATGGATCAGGGAGCGGGAGCCGGACGATGAATAACAAAACGCGCGTCAGCCTGTCGGCTGCGTTGGTTGCGGTGTGCGCTGCGGTCGTACACGGTCAGATCGCTATTCCGACG
The DNA here is from genome assembly GCA_964502445.1 of uncultured Phycisphaeraceae bacterium. Classification (GTDB taxonomy): domain Bacteria; phylum Planctomycetota; class Phycisphaerae; order Phycisphaerales; family Phycisphaeraceae; genus CAZCWM01. The sequence continues at coordinate 11,845 of CAZCWM010000013.1, forward strand.
CAGACCGACTGGATCAACCATGGCGTGGTGATCGAGGCGGGCCCGCTGGGCCAGGCATGGGACGGAATCTTCGAGGGGTACACGCCCGGTTCGATCGTGCAGAAAGACGGGCTGATGTACCTGTATTACGTCGGCAGCAACAACTACGGCACGGAAAAGTTCGACATCGGTCCGTCGAACCGGAATGTCGGCCTGGCCACCAGCACCGACGGTGTGAACTGGACCAAGTATGGCGACGGCCCGGTCATCAGCTTCACGTACAACGGCGATCATGAGGAAGGCGCGCCCTCGGCCGCCGTGTTCCTGGACACCGACGGCAGCTTCATCGCCTACTACGGGGCCAACATCGCCTATCAGCCGGAGACGGCGTACGTCAATGCCGACGTGCGCGTGGCTTTCTCGCCCGACGGCTACAACTTCAGCGGCTCGCAGATCGTGGTCGACCACGCCAATTCGTCGGTATTCGGCTACGGCGATGAAGTGCACGCGGTGCAGGGCTACACCAACGGGACGAACTATTACGTTTTCTACATTCCCAACGGCGTGCCGGCGACCAGCCGCATGGGCGTGTCCTGGGGGCCGGCTCCCGACAACCTGACCCACAACGGCCCGGTGATCAACAGCGAGCCGGTGCCGCTGATCCGCGGGCCGGCCAGCATCGTCGACCTTGGCAACGATACGCTCGCGTTCTTCAATGGCTACCAGGGGACGACTTATGTCCGCACCGCGTCGGCTTCCGACCCGGTGACGACCATGAGCAGCCCCGTCGAGGTGTACAGTGACCTGCCCGGCTATGCCGTGGTGCACCTGGACCAGGCCCGCCAGACGTGGTTCATGTACAACAACATGTGGGATTCGATGGGGCTTCTGACAGCCCCGATGGGCGATCCGGATGCGACGGGTCCGCTGGCGCCGCCCGCGTCTGACGCCGCGGCCATCAGCTACAACAAAGTGCAACTGGACTGGGATGCGGCCAGCGATCCCGAGACGGGCGTGGTGCGCTACGACGTCTACCGTGACGGGCAACTGATCGGCACGACGCGAGGCCTGTCGTTCATGGACGGCGGCGCGACGGAGCTGACGAACCACGCCTACGAGATTCGGCCGGTGAATTTGCACGGCACGGAGGGCACGGGGGCGGCGGTGAATCTGACGACGCCGGCCGACCTGACGCCGCCGGAGATTCGGCGTACGGCCGGCAGCGGCGTCAACACCATACTGAAGCTCGTCTTTGATGAGCCGATGGACCCCGTCACGGCCGGCGACGCGGCCAATTACGCACTCAGCCACGGTGTGAACGTGCTGGCGGCGTCGCTTGAACCCGATGGCCGCACCGTCACGCTCACCACCACGCCGCAGCAGAACGGCGTGTACTACACGCTGACAACCGACGGCGTGCGTGACGCGGCCGCGGCGGCCAATGCGGGCGGCCCGCAATGGCGACACACCTTCAGCGAAGTGGGCGGACTGGTGGGGCTCTATCGCCTCGATGCGTCGGTCGCCGCGCTCACCGATGACACCTCAGGCCAGGGCCACCACGGACAGCCCCACGGCAACCCGCAGCCGGTCGCCAGTCCACGCGGCGGGGCGATGCACTTCGACGGACTGAGCGATTACATCGAGATCAACGACAGCGACGTGCTGGACCAGACCTTCGCCGGCAGCTTCACCGTCACGGCATGGGCACGGCCCGATGATGTGCCGCCCTGGACGATCTCCACCAACCGGGCTTACGCGGTCTTCACCTCGCCGAACATGACCATCGAGTATGACAGCGACCAGAAATTCTTCGCCCGCATCAACACCAGCCAGGGACAGGTCAGCGTGCTGACGTCGCAGACCTACGAGCCCGGGCAGTGGCGTCACCTGGCCCTGGTGGTCGATGTCGACAGCGGCGAAATGTCGTTCTACATCGACGGCGAGCTTGTGGGCGGCGCGCCGGTGAGCTTCAGCGGCGATCTGCTGGCCCCGCCGGCGGAGGACGCGGAGATCACCTGGATGGGGCGGTACTATGGCCAGTATCGCATCGGGGTTCAGGATCCGCTGTTCACTTATGAAAGCAACTACTTCCACGGCGCGATCGACGATGTGCGGATTTTCAGCCAGGCGCTGGGCGGCGGCGAGGTCGCGGCTGTGATTCCCGAACCCACGGCCGCGTTGTTGCTGCTGCTGGGCGGCGGGGTTGTGGCAGCCCGTCGTGCACGACGATGGTGATCCATGCCGCGGTCCGGTCCGGGTGCGGATGAAAATTCGGGATCCCATGCTCAAGTGGACGAAACTTGAAAGGAAACGGCCGATGCTGGACCGTCGCGCGGTGGGTATCGACGTCGCTACCGCGCAATAGCCTTGCCAGCCGCGCAGAGACGTCGGATCGCGCGGCGCGTGCGGGCCGATGGCACTGCGGAGCGTGACGTGAATCGCTGGGCGCGGATCTACGCAGGAGGTATCTGGGCGCTGCTGACTGCCGCGTCGGTCCTGGGCCAGCTCCCGGGTCCGGTGGACCCGGCCGTGGCCGCGCCGCCGGTTGCCGCCGACCCCGCCATGCCCGCCGCCACGCAGCCGGCCTCGCCGCCCGATCGCGTCGTGCTCACCTCGGGCGACGTGCTGCACGGGCGGGTGATCGAGCGTGACGCGGATCGACTGGTCCTCGAACATGCCGACCTGGGCCGCTTGACCATTGCCTCCGAGCGAATTCAGCGGTTGGACCGTCATGTCGCCGGCCCGGTGGAAGCCGCCGCGATCGCCCCTCAAGTCACGGAGCCGACGGTTCTGCCGCCTGCCGCGGGAACAACGATCGAGTCGGCGCCGTCGGCTGTCGTCGCGTCGTCGCCGATGCCGGGCGAACAGGCGTCGGAGCCACCACCCAGGCCGTCCGCATGGTGGCGGAAACTGCTGACGACATGGGACTCGCGGCTGGCGGTGCGTTTCGACGGGCGTGACGCAGACCGTTCCCAGACGGACCTTCGCGTCGATCTGGAAACCGAGCGTCGGCGTGAGGAGGATCGCTGGAAGTTCGATCTCTCGCATCGCGTGCGCGACCGGGACGACGAGCTGACGCGCTCGCGTCTGGCGGCGGGCGGGCTTTACGAATCGTACGTCGTCGACAGTCCGTGGTCGCTGCAGAGCCGGGCCCGCTACGAGTACGACGAGTTCCGCGACTGGGACTACCGCGTGACGGCCGACGTCAGCGCCGGTTACGAGCTGGTGGACGTGAAAAAACTGCGTGTCATCGGCCGGTTCGGCGGCGGGGTGCTCGGGGAGTTCGGCCCGGTGAAGGACGGGTACCAGCCCGAAGGGCTGCTGGGTCTGGATGCCTTCGTGCGGCTCAACGGCGGTCAGCAGGTGACGGCCTCGATCCTCTATCTGCCGAGCGTGATTGAGGGGCATGACTACCGTTTGCTGACCACGGCGGCCTGGCAGGTGAAGCTGCAGCAGGCCGACGGCCTGAGCCTGCGCATCGGCGTGGAGAACGAGTACGAGTCGCTGCCCGGCGACGGCGGGACGCGGAATGATTTACGCTATTACGGGGCGATGGTGTTCGAGTTCTAGCGCCGATGGGGCCAGCGATGAAAGCACGTGATCCGATCGGACAACTGGCGCAGACGGGCATCAAGGGCGTGCAGACAGGGCTCAAGGGCGTGAAGCGGGCCGGCCGCCTGGTGGATCCACGTCGTCTGTCGGGTTTGTTTCACAAGAAGATTCCGGGCGGCGCGCCGGGCATCGCACCGGGACAACTGAGCACGGAGGCGGCGGCTGAAGAGCCGGCCCGTGTCACCTGCATCGACTACGGGCCGGGCCAGTGCCGCATCATGGAAGTGAGCGACGGCCACGAGTTCCTGGCTCCACCGCGTCCGGACTGGGCGGTGGTGCGATGGCTGAACGTGGACGGATTGACGGATCGGCCGCTGATCGGGCGGTTGGCGGAGCACTACGACCTGCATCCGCTGTCGGTGGAGGACATGCTGCACGTGCCGCAGCGGCCGAAAGTCGAGGTGTTTCAGGGCTCAGGCGAGAGCCGCGCCGCCGGCGCAGTCGAGGTCGGCGGTCCGACCGTCTTCGTGGTCACCCAGATGGTCCGTATCGTGGAGGGCAAGGCCTTCGCCGAACAGGTGAGTCTGTTTCTCAAGCCGGGGCTGGTGCTGACGTTTCAGGAAACGCGAGGCGATGTGTGGGATCCGATCCGCCAGCGCATTGAACGGGCGAATTCCAAGCTGCGGGCCAACGACGCCAGCTACCTGCTTTACGCGCTGCTGGACGCGATCGTCGACCACCACTTCCCCATGCTCGAGTCCTTCGGTGACCGGCTGGAGGAGATCGAAATGCAGCTTCTGGAGCGGCCGCATCCGGACCTGATCGGGCGTGTGCATGCGATCCGCCGCGAACTGCTCATGCTGCGGCGTGAAGTCTGGCCGCTGCGCGAGGTGGTGTCAAGTCTGCAGCGCGACGACCAGGCGGACCTGAGCGACGCGACGCGCACCTATCTGCGCGACGTACACGACCATGCGATCCAGATCGCCGACATCGTCGAGACCTACCGCGAAGTGGCCGGCGGCCTGGCGGAGACGTATATGACGCTCATGGGCAACCGCATGAACGAGGTGATGAAGGTGCTGACGATCTTCGCCACCATTTTTATCCCGATCACGTTCCTGGCGGGCGTGTACGGCATGAACTTCGATTACTTTCCAGAGCTGCATCAGCGTTGGGCGTATCCGACGTTCTGGGGCATCTGCGTGGCCACGGCCGGCGGCATGCTGGTGTGGTTTCGGCGCAAGCAGTGGCTGTGAGACCCGGAGGCGTGAATGCAGGCGATCGTATTTCCCGAGCCAGGGCGCATCGAGCTTCAGGAGGCCCCGACGCCGGTGTGCGGCGAGGGCGAGGCGAGGATTCGCGTGACCCGGGCCGGCGTGTGCGGCACCGACCTGCACATTTACCGCAACGAGTACATGGCCATGCTGCCGCTGATTCCCGGCCACGAGTTTGTGGGCGTGGTCGAGGCGGTCGGCGCGGGCGTGGCGGACCTGGCGGTTGGCCAGCGTGTGGTCGTCGATCCGAATCTTTACTGCAACGAATGTGAGCATTGTCGGCGGGGATTGCACAATCACTGCCTGAAGTGGGAGGGCGTGGGCATCACCCGGCCGGGGGCGTTCGCCCAGTATGTCACGGTGCCGGCCCGGGCGTGCTATCACGTTCCGGATGGGCTGGACGACGCGGCGGCGGCGTGGGTCGAGCCGGTGGCATGTGTGGCCCATGCGATGCGCCGGCTGCTGGTGAACCCGGGCGAGCGTGTGCTGCTTTTTGGCGCGGGACCAATGGGTTTGCTGCTGGTGCAGGCGCTGGGGCACCGCGGCGCGGGGGTGATCGTGGTGGTCGAGCCGCAGGCCCGACGGCGGGAACAGGCGCGGGCGTGGGGCGCGACGGCGCTGGATATGGGCGATGATCTTGATGCGCGGCTGGCGGAACTGGCGTGGCCATCGAGCGGCCGATTTGACGTCGTGGTCGACGCGACGGGCGTGCCATCGGTGATCGGCTCGTCGCTGCGCTGGCTGGGGCCACGCGGGCGGTTTCTGCAATTCGGCGTCACGCCGCGCGGGGCACGGATTGAGATCGAGCCCTTTGAAGTATTCAAATGGGAGTGGTCGCTGATCGGCAGCTTCGCGCTCAGTTACGACTTCGACGCGGCGATCCAATGGCTGGCGCGGGGGCGGCTGGACGTGCGGCCGCTGGTCAGCGACCTGGTGGATTTTGCGGGCTTCGCCGATGCGTTTGAACGTTTCGGCGCCGGCCAGACGATGAAGGTGCACATCGCGCCGACGACGGCGTGAGAAGGCGGGCAGATGCATTGACGGACACGCAATCTGACATGGGTGAGCCCAGGTCCGCCTGGCGCGGCCGCTGGCTGCTGCTGACGCTGCTGCTGATAGGCTGGGGTGTCGATCTGCACTTTGACATCCATCAGCGCGACGCGCTGACGTGGATGGATGAGTATCAGTATTTCGGTTTCGCGCGGGCGCTGGCGTCGGGCCAGATGGGGCTGGGCGACTTCGAGTTGCCCTCGGTGTTTCCACTGCTGATCGCGCCGGTTTCGCAGGTCGCCGCGTCATGGGGAGCTTCGACGTCGTTCGCGGCCGCCCTGTGGACCAACGCCGTCGCGGTTGCCGTGCTGGTGCTCGCCCTCGCGATGATCCGCCGGTCGCTGCGGTTGTCGGCGCCGACCGTCGCCCTTGCGGCTGTGGTGGTTGCCAGCCCGCTGATGCTCGGGCTGTCACGGTCGATGTACAGCGAGTTCACGCTCGCGGCCGTCGCGACGCTGCATTTCGCGGTCTGGTTGCGCACCGATGGATTCAGCAGCCGGGGCTGGACGTCCGCCTGGGGTCTGCTGCTGGGGCTTGGGGTCATGCTGAAGATGACGTATCCACTCTTCGTGGTCGGTCCGTGGCTGGCGCAGGTCGCGCTGCTGCTGCGGCGTCGGGCGTGGCGCGGGCTGGCGACGCTGCTGGGGGTGACGTGTGCGGCCGCCGCAGGCGTGCTGCTGCTGCAGACGACGGTGTTCGGCCGCTCGTTCGATTACTACCTGAACCTGGGCAACACCCTCTTTCCGATCATGGACCTGATCGGGCCGGTCGAGATTTTCTCAGCCGAGAGTCTGGTTTACTACGGCGGGGTGCTGGTGAAGCTGGGATTGTTCGTGGTGACGCCGATGGCGGTGGTAGCGATCGCCCTGGCGTGGCGTCAGCCGCGGGGTAAGAAGCCCGCCGCGTTCGGCGACCTGCTGTTGTGGCTGTGGCTGCTGACGCCGATGGTCGCGTTGACCTTCATCGCCACCAAGGAGCCGCGGCACCTGGCCCCGGCGCTACCGGCGGCGGCGCTGCTGCTGGCCCGGGCGATCGATCATCTGCGCGAGCCGGCGCTGCGGCGCAAGCTCTGGCTCGCAACGCTGGCGGCGGCGGCGGCGCAATACGGCCTGGCCACGCTGGGATTCATGCTGTGCCCCTATTTCATGGACCGGCCGACCTACGCGGGCCAGATCAAGGCGGCCATGTTCAACGCCGATCCGCAGCGCGACGACTATCTCGCCTTGTTCGAGCGCGGCGCGACGCAGTCGCAGATGCTGCTGCGATGGCAATACAACCGCAATGTCGCCATGACCGGTTTCGACGCCAACACCTCGCTGGCCTTGGTGTGGGCCATGATCCCCGGTACGGCCATCGACCTGGACGCTCTGGCCGACCCGCTGCTCAAGCCGCTCGATCTACCGGCGACGAGGTTCGAGGACGTTCTCTACTACGCCGCGTTCAGCAGCTACAACCTGCGTTGCGGCTGGCCGAAGATTTATCACGCGCTGGACGCCGCGACGGCCGCGGCCCAGGCGGATTTCCTGATCGTCGGCGAAGGCGCGCGGCATGAGGTGACGGCCGCGTTCCCGACGCACGAGATCGTCGCCAGCCTCGGCGATGCGCGCCGGGTGGTGTGGCTGCTGCGCCATCGCGACTTCGGCCAGGAGCCGTACCGCCTCACGTATGCCCGGCAATTCCTTCAGGCGCACCCCAACGCGGCGGCGACGCTGCTCAACACCATCCTCTTCGACATGACGGCGGCGCGGGTGCTCGATCTTCCGCCGCAGGATCCGCTGGTGCTCGCCGCGCTGATGCCCCCGGACTATCGGCCGACAACGGACCGGCGTCCGCTCTACTGGTTGACGGGCGGCTGGTCGGTGGACGCCCTGGTGCGGCCGGTCTATGAGCAGTTGATCGCCCGTTGGCCGAGCGCCTCCGCCCGCACGGGATCCGGGATGATGGATGCGGCGTCCGCAGGTTCGCAGCCGACGCGGTAAGGGTTGGCGAGGGGTGGCGGCGCCTCGGCTTGACCGACGTCAGGGCGACATATCTTCGCGCCATGGGCGACGGGCTTGGAAGGCGATGAGATGGCGTCGCAGCGCTTCGATCACCTGCGGCGGCTGCCCGCGGGCGGCGTCGAGGGCGCGTTGCACGAGGGTGAGAGCCTGGTCGAAGTCGCCCGCTTCGGCATGGGCCATGGCCAGGGTGTCCAGGAGCACGTAGTTGCCCGACGGCCCGAGTTCGACGGCGCGTTGCGCCAGCGTGACGGCCCGGGGGCCGTTGCGCAGCGCGGCGATGGGATGGGCGGCATAGAGTCGGGCCAGGTCGTTGAGCGTGGTGATCCGGTCGGGATCGAGTTCGAGGGTTTTCTCGTACGCATCGATGGCGGCCTGCGTGTTGCCCAGACGATGCTGGACCTGTCCGAGCATGGCTATGGCGAGGGCGTTGTGGGGATCGAGTCGCACGGCTTCGCGCAGGTGGGCGGCGGCTTGCGGCCATCGCTGGCGGGCGACTTCGACCTGGGCGAGCCCATAGTGAGCGTCGGGCAGGCGCGGATTGCGATGCAGCGCCAGGGCCAGCAGCGGATAGGCGTTGTCGACATCACCCTGGCGCAGGAATGCGGCCGCGCGGGCGGTCAGGCCGGCGCCGGGCGTACGGCTTTCGGCCTGAGCCCAGAGCAGGTCGTCCGCATAGTGATCGGATAACGCGGTTGCGCGCCCCAGCAATTGCACCGCGGGTTCGACCTGCCCGTCCTCGATGAGAAACCACGCCAGCGCGTGCAGGATGCGCGGGTTGTCCGGCTCGATGGCCATCGCGTCGCGCAAGGCGGCGACCGAGCGCTCGTGGTCGCCCAGACCGCGATAGGCGTTGGCCAGGTTGAAATGGTAGATCCACGTGCCGGGTTTGAGGGCGATGGCCCGGCTCAGGCGGGCGACAGCCTCATCGAAGCGACCAAGGCGGATGAGGGCTGTGCCGTAGTTGTAGAGCGTGTCGGCCCGCAGGGGGTCGAGCTTCAGGGCGGTCTCAAAGACAGGCAGGGCCTGGTCGGAGCGGCCGGTGGCGCCCAGGGCCACCGCCAGACGGTCATGCCACCAGGCGACGTTGGGCATCCACTCGACAAGCCATTCCCAGACGGCCAATTCCTCCTCGCGCTTGTTCTGGCGACGCAGCGTTTCAGCCAGAACGATGTGAAGCTGGATGTCGGTGGGGCGCTGGCCGAGGGCGTGGCGTGCGGCCAGCTCGGCGGCGTCCAGCGCCTCGGGGCCGCTGGCCGCCGCCGCCGCGGCGCGCCACGCGGCCATACGGCGATTCATAGTCCGTTCGTGGTTCAGTTGCAGGGTGAAGGGGGGTTTGTTCATCAGGCCGATCATCTGCGATTCGATGTCGTGGGCGGCCCAAGGCGTGTAGGCGAGCGCGACCGCGCAGGCATCACGATCGGGAATGGGAACCGCGACGGCATGCTGCTGGACTCGGGCGGGCAGGTGCGGCGCGAGGGCGTCGAACAGGGCTTTGGCGATCCACCAGTCGCCGGCAAAGTGCGGGTGGACATGCTCCTGAAAGAATTCGTCACCAGGCAGGCCGGGAACATCGGCGGCGGCGGCGAGGGCCTGTTCGACGTCCGCGAGGATCACGCCCTCGTGGGCCAGGGACGTGCCGATCTCACGAATGATCGCGTTGATGCGGCTGTCGGCCCGGAAGCGCAGCGTGTCGAAATCGCGGGCCTGTTCGAAGAAAGGGATGGCTTGCCGCTCACGACCGAGGGCGAGGCACGCCAAGCCGAGATGGTAGTGCAGCTCGGCGTTACGGTCGTCGATGTGCAGCGCCTGGGTCAGTGATACGAGGGCCGCGTCGAAGTCACCGGCGTCTTCGGCCGCCTGGGCCGCGGCGAGGTGTGCGTTGAACTGGGTGAGTTGCGCGTCGGTGAGATTCGGCCGATGCTGCGAGCCAAACGGCGAATTGTCGCGCAGGTTGACGGCCACGGTGCTGACCAGCACTTTGGCGCCGGCATCGAGGCCGGCTTGGCAGATGTCGGTGAGGTTGCGGCTGAAGTGGTCGTATACGCGGGCGAGGCGGGGGTCGTCGGCCGGCACGTGATTGTTCTGAAACATCTCGAGCCCGCCCCAGTCGGTGCGATCCGGCGGATGCAGACGCGTGGCCAGGTCGTGCATCAGCTTGCCCAGACCGGTGGCGCGCAGGGCGATGCTGGCGCGGATGCTGGTGAGGTTGGGGCTGAAGGCGCCGAACACGGTGCCCGCGCCGTACGGGCCGACAACTTCGTTGTTGCCCATGTAGACCAGCAGCAGATCGGGCTCGAGGGCAACGCACTCGCGGGCGATGGGCAGCACGACGTGCGAGTTGATGGCCGTCATCGCCGCGTTGATGACTTCGAAGCGCACGCCGGGATAGCGATGGCCGAGCATGACTTCGAGGATGCGTTCGAAGTTGAAGGCGCGGCTGGGTGTGCCTTGGGCAGCCGATCCGCCGAGGATGAAGATGCGATAAGTGTCGGCTGGCTTGCGGCGTGACAACCGCTCGGCGGTGGGCGTGCGGGCGATGGCGGGCGGGAAGAACCGCCAACCGAAAAGCTCATTGGTGGCCAGGACGTCGTCCCCCTCGATGGCGACGAAAAAGCGCGTCGGCGGGCCGTAGCCCCACAGCCGCAGCGAGCCTTCGACGGCGGCCAGCAGCAGGGCGGGGATGAGCAGCAGGGCGATGGCGCGGAACAACCAGAGGCGCAGCCGCCCGGGGCGGCGGCGTTCTGACGCCGAGGATGCGGACGGCGAGGCTGCGGGCTGGTCGGCGCGGGCTTCGGGCCGTGAATCGGGCATGGGGCGTGTCCGGCTCGGGTTCGCGCGTGCGTGTGGGAAAGCGCGCCCGGCAGGATTCGAACCTGCGACCTACGGTTTAGGAAACCGTTGCTCTATCCTACTGAGCTACGGGCGCTTGCGGCGAAGTCACGTTATCGACGCCGCGTGGGCCGGTCAAGGACATGACGATGCGCAGCGGCGGGCGCGAGCGGTCGGCGTAGCACGCGTATGGTCAATCGACCAAGGCGAGGGGCGTTGTCGTTCCATCTCTTCGCCCCCGATCTGAGGGGAGAGGTCGGGCAAGGGGTGGGTCGCCGGGTCAACGATGTTGCAGAGCTTCACCCTCACCCCGGCCCTCTCCCTGTCAGGGAGAGGGGGCGCAGACGAGCGCACGGTTTCGATGATCAAGGGCGCGGCGTTTATCGACAGGGCAAACAGTCGCTTCCGTGTCGGGTAGACGGTACATTCGTGGCCACCGCGGCTTCAGCGGCCGCGCTCGTTCGTGCCCCCGTAGCTCAGTTGGATAGAGCAGCCGCCTTCTAAGCGGCAGGTCGCAGGTTCGATTCCTGCCGGGGGTGTTCGTGCGCGACGGGGCGGTGGCGAGTCGAATCGTGAGGCGATTCGGCCGATGAGTGTTGCCGCATGACCACGGAGGCGGTGACAACTTGCGGACGAACGCTGGTTTTATCGGACACGCATCTCGGTGACCAGAGCGCGGCCGGCGGCGCGGTGGGTGTCGATGCGCTGCGGCCGCTGTGGCGCGGGTTTGACCGGCTGGTCATCAACGGCGACGTCGCGGAGCTGCACGATCCGGCCCATCGGGCGGCGGCGGCGAGGGCGGTGCTCGAACTTCAGCGGCAGTGCGAGGCCGATGGCGTGGAACTGGTCCTGCTGTCGGGCAACCATGACCCGATGCTCACCGATCATCGCTACCTCGAACTGGGCGAAGGCGAAATCTTCATCACGCACGGCGACGTGCTGCACCCGGCGATCGCGCCGTGGGCGGCAGACGCCAAGCGGCTGCTGAAACTGAACCGTGAAGCGATGGCGTCGTTCGGAACGGCGGGCGATCGCGGCGCGACGGCCGGTCTGCACGATCGGCTCGCGGCGGCGCAGCACGCGTCGCGGCTCACGTGGGATGAGCTGGCGTCACAGGCCCCGCCGTCGGTGTGGGAACGATGGGCTTCGACGTTGCGTACGGTTCCGCTGGCGTTGTGGCACTGGGCGTTCATGTGGCGCGATGCAGAGCGGTTCGCGGCCGAGCACGCGCCGCAGTGCCGGTTTTTCCTGTTCGGCCACTACCACCGCTCGGGAGTCTGGGCGCAGGATGGGCGTGTGATTATCAACACCGGCCACTTCGGGGCCTTGGGTCGGCCGCTGGCGGTGGTGATTGAGCCGGCGGCGGTGGGGGTGTGGCGCGTGCAGTGGTCACGTGATGGGTATCGGTTGGCTGACGAGCCGCTGCGGCGCTTTGCGCGAGTCGGGCTACGACGCGCCGCCGCATGACGCACGGGTCGCCGCCGCGGAGCCAGGCCGTGACGGCTGGCTGGGAAAATTCACCTCATGCAGCGTTGGCGACCCGTGGCGTTGGCGCAGGTTCGCAGAACCCGGCTCGGACAGGCGCAAATAACGTGCATGGCGCTCGTCGCGTGCGACAGCTCTATGCCAGGCCCAGCACATCGCGTCGTGGCGCATTGACCATCAATTGTTCGATCACCTGCGGCCCCATATCGCGGGCGATGAGGTCCAGGCCGTCGAATCGGCCGGGCAGCGAGTCCGGGCCGTGCATGTCCAGCGCCAGCAGGCGATAGCGATCCTCGGCCAGAAACTGACGTATGAACAGGTCGGGCAGATAGCCTTCCTCGCCGGTGTAGCAGCGGACGTTGCCCTGCAGCCAGACGCCGCGGTCTTCGAGGCTGCGAAGGCGCTCATCAAGGGATTCGTGACAGGGGATGCGTTCGGGGTGGGCGAGGATGGGCTGGTAGCCCTGATCGAGCAGCCATTGCAGCGTTTCATCGACCATGTCGGGCCACTGGTCGGCCCAGAAGTCGGTAAGGACGCAGCGTGAGCCGGCGAGGGTCGGGACGCCGTGCTGCTGCATCCATGCGATCGCGCCATCGCGCAGGCCAAGCTCACCGCCGGGATAGACGCGGTAGTCGAGACCTGCCGCGCTGATATGCGATTGAAGCTGCGCGGTGAGCGCGGCGACGTGGTCGGGGGTGTTGGCGGGCAGATGGGCCCACATGTGCGGCGTACAGATGGTGGCGACGAAGCCGCGGTCGATGAGTCGGCGGACGCACGAGATCGATTCGTCGAGCGTCTGGCAGCCGTCGTCGAGCCCGGGCAGCAGGTGGCTGTGGACGTCGATGCGCCCGGGCGGCGGTAGGGAGCAGGATGTGGGCGTTGTGTCGGGCATGGTTCAGGTATCGGCCGGCTCGTACCAGGCGAGGGTGGTCAGGGGTTGACGCAGCAGGGTGAGTCGCAGCATCTGCAGGACGCTGCAGGCGGCGCGGAGCCGAATGGTGGCGCGGTCGCCGCCGAGGCGCAAGGTGCCGGCCTGGATGGAAGACGGCGCGTTGACACCGGCGCCGCGGGCGAGGGCGACGCAGACGGTGCCGACGGGCTTGTCGGGACTTGCGCCTTCGGGGCCGGCGATGCCGGTGACGGCGGCGGCGAAGGTCGCGCCGCTGCGGGCCAGCGCGCCGCGGGCCATGGCGGCGGCCACGGGAACGCTCACAGCGCCGTATTGATCGAGCAGGTTGGCCGGCACACCCAGGTGGTCGCGTTTCATGGCGTTGTCGTAGGTGATCCATCCGCCGCGGAAGACGGCACTTGAGCCAGGGATGTCGGTGACCAGCGCCGCGAGCAGACCTCCAGTGCAGCTTTCCGCGACGGCGAGGCTCGAGCCGTGATCTTTAAGCGACTGCACCGTGACGCCGGCGAGCGTCTGATCGTCGCGGCCGAAGACCAGCGGACCCAGGCGGTCGCAGACCTGGGCGGCGGCACGTTCGAGATGGGCGCTCGCTTCGTCGGGTGTGGAGAACGTGCTGCGGATGCGTACGCTGACGACGCCGCCGGCGACGGTGGTGCCAATCAATGGGTTGCGATCGCGGGCCATAAGCTCATCGAGCCGATGGGCCATGTCGCTTTCGCCGATGCCGAAAGTGTGGAGTATGGCGGCGCGGATGACCTGGTTCTCGCCAACACGTCCGGCGAGGGCGGGCTCGATCGACGCGCGCCACATGGCGAGCATTTCGCTGGGCACGCCGGGCATGATGTAGACGGCGGCCTTGCCGACGGCGGCGGCGATGCCGGGTGCGGTGCCGCAGGCGTTGGGGATCATCGCGGCGCCGCGGGGGCACATGGCCTGGATGCGGTTGCGGGCGGCCATGGTGCGTCGGCGGGCGGTGAAGAATTGCTCGATGGCGGTGAGGGCGGCGTGGTCTTCGACCAGGGGCGCGCCCATAACGTCGGCCAGGGCGTGGCGGGTGAGGTCGTCGTCGGTGGGTCCGAGTCCGCCGGTGACCAGAACCAGGTCGAAGCGGTCGGTGACCTGGCGCAAGGCGTCGGCGATGGCGGCGCGGTCGTCAGCGACGGTGATGTGGATGGCGGCCATGATGCCGCGCTCGACGAGCCTCGCGGCGAGGAACGCGGTGTTGGTGTCCACGGTCTGGCCGAGGGCCAGTTCGTCACCGATGGCGAGAATGGCGGCTTGCATGCGGTGCGATTGTAGCTGAGCGGCGCGTGCATGACGGGCCGAACGCCCGTTCCGCCGCCGCGCGAGCCGGGTGCGGCCGGGTGCGGCTGGAGAATCGTCTATAATTTCGCCCATGCAGCAGACGTCCCCGCAGCCTGTGCTTATCGAAGGCAACGCCGTCGCCAATCAGATTCTGGACCGGGCGGCCGCGCGGGCCAAAGCGATCCGCGACAAGACCGGTGTGCAGCCGTGCCTGGCGACGGTGATCGTGGGCGACGATCCGGCTTCGCACACCTACGTCAAGATGAAGCGTAACCGCTGCGCTCGCGTGGGGATTGACTCGCGGCTCATCGAGCTGTCGGCGCGGACGACCACCGGCGAGCTGGTGGCGAACATCACCGACCTGGGCAACGACGCTCGGGTGCATGGCATTCTGCTGCAGCATCCGGCGCCGAATCATATTGATGAGCGTGAGGCGTTCGAGGCGATCCCGGTGGGCAAGGACGTGGACGGGGTGACGTATGCGAGCTTCGCCCGCATGTGGTTCGGGCAGGCGGCGTTCGCATCGTGCACGCCGGGGGGGATCATGCGGCTTCTGGATGCGTATGACGTGCCGTTGAAAGGGGCCGAGGCGGTGGTCATCGGCCGCAGTCCGATCCTGGGCAAACCGATGGCGGGGCTGCTGCTGGAGCGGCACGCGACGGTGACGATCTGCCACAGTCGGACGCAGGATCTGCCGCAGGTCGTGCGTCGGGCGGACGTGGTGGTGGCGGCGGTGGGCCGGCCGAACTTTGTGCAGGGTCAGTGGCTCAAGCCCGGGGCCGTGGTGATCGATGCCGGGTACAACCCGGGGAACGTGGGAGACGTGGATTTTGAATCTTGTGCGAAGGTGGCGTCGAAAATCACGCCGGTGCCCGGCGGCGTGGGGCCGATGACGCTGGCGGTGCTGGTCGATCAGACGGTCACCGCGGCAGCGCTGGCGGCGGGGCTGGATCCGACGCGGCTGTGAAGCTGTGATCGCGTCCATGAAGCGTCCGTCCGCGGCTGCGTTAAACCAGAACGCCGAGCAGGGGATGACGAGGCCGACATACGATGAGTCAGTTCACAGCGGCGACATATGACGTGGAGCGTCCGACGGGCCAGTGCGCGTTCACCGGGCGGCTGTTGCGGCCTGGGGAGACGTACATGGCGACGCTGGTGGAGTTTGACGGCGAGGCGGCCGCGGGCGAATCCGAGGCGAAGTCCGATGCCGCCGCGTCGCTGGGCCTGCGGCGGATCGATGTGAGCGGGGAGGCGTGGTCGTCGGGGCAGCGGCCGCCGCGGCTGTTCAGCCATTGGCGGGCGACGGTGCCGGCCGCGACGCAGAAGAAGAAGCTGTTCGTGGACGACCAGGTGCTGCTGAACCTGCTTGAGCGGCTGGAAGACACGCGGGACGAACAGCGGCTGGCGTTCCGGTTTGTGCTGTGCTTGATTCTGATGCGTAAGAAGCTGCTGGCGTACGAACGCGGCGAGAAAGCATCGGCTGACGAAGGCGGTGAATGGTGGATCGTGCGTCGGCGCGGCGGCGAGCAGACGTATCGCGTGCTGGACCCGCATCTGGGCGAGCAGCGAATCGAGCAGGTGGCCAGTCAGTTGGGCCAGATTCTTGAGGCGGAGCTCTAGATGGCCGGCCGTTTCGCAACCCGAGTGATCTTGTGCGCGTGGCTTATGGCGTCGGGATCGGCGGCGACCGCGCAGGAGACAGTCTCGCCAGAGACAAGCCCCAGCTACACCGCGGCGGCGGCGGCGTTCAACCGGGCGGCGGCGCGGATGGACCGTCTGTGGTCGCGGACGCGGGTCGAGCTTCGCTGGACGGATGGGGACGGCAAGCGGCATTTTGAGGCTGGGGAAGGGTACCTGATCTATGAACTGCCGCGACGTGTGGCGATGAGCGTGGGCAAGGTGGGCCAGACCGGTTTGTGGGCCGGCTCGAACGATGAGTTTTACTGGCTGTTTGATCTGCAATCAGAGCCCCCGGCGGCGTGGTACGGCCGGCACGAGCGTTTCGGCGTGCGGCCACCCCTGGACTATCCGCTGCCGATCGCGCCTCAGGAGTTGCCGCGTCTGCTGGGCGTGACGCCGCTGCCGATCGATCCGATCGTGGACGCGACGTCGCTGGTGTCGCGGATGCGCGATGCCGACGGGACGCGGGTGCTGGATGTGCTGTGTCCAGCCGCGGGCGTTTGGATGCGTCTGGACCCGGGAACCTGGCGACCGCGGCGCGTGGCGCTGCTGGACGCCGCGGGTGAAGTGGTGGTGCAGTCACGGCTGGCTCTGCCGCAACCGATGCGCATCAAAGGGTTGTCCAGCGACCAGTGGCCGCGAATCGAGAGCTGGGTGCGCATTGAGCTGGCCGGCCACAGTGGCGACGCGCCGCAGGATGTGACGCTCGAGCTGCAGGGCGACATCCTCGGCGGCGAGGCTCGCGGGCGAATCAAGGGGCAGTTGTTCGACTACGACCATCTCGCGGATCAGCGGTTCAAGATCGCCCGCGAGCATCGCGTCGATCTCGATCAGGCTCAGCCCCGTGAGGCAGGCGCGCCTGAATAGGAGTCAAGGGCAGCCGCCGGTTGTTGCGCAGCCCGGTCCAGACTGCTACGCAGTCCGGCTGTCGGAGGGAAAGCGAATCGCTCGCTCACGCCGTGGCTGAACCTTCGCGCAGGCGGCGGAGGCTGATGGGCAATTCGAAGTGCATGTGCTCGGAGACGCCGTGGCCCTCCGCGATCATGCCGCCATAGCGTGACTTGAGTTCGTCGACGATTTCTTCGACCAGATGCTCGGGCGCCGACGCGCCGGCGGTCACCAGCACGGTTCCCACGCCTTCGAACCAGCGGTGGTCCAGCTCACTGACGTCGTCGACCAGGTAGGCGCGAGTGCCGGCATTCTCGCTGATCTCGGTGAGGCGCACGGAGTTGGAGCTGTTGCGCGAGCCGACCACCAGCACCAGGTCCGCTTGCGGCGCCAGGTCGCGCACCGCGTGCTGGCGGTTGGTGGTGGCGTAGCAGATGTCTTCACTCGGCGGGCTCTTGACGTGTGGAAAGTGCTTGTGGATGGCCTCGATGATGACGTTGGCGTCGTCCATGCTCAGCGTGGTCTGCGTGAGATAGACCAGGCGGTCCTCATCGGTGAAAGGCAGGTTCGCCACGTCCCGGGGCGACTCGACGATGGTGATCGAACCCGGCGCCTCGCCGACGGTGCCGACGACTTCATCGTGGCCGGCGTGGCCGATGAGCAGAATGTGGTAGCCCTGGCGGGCGTAGCGGATGGCCTCCATATGCACCTTGGTGACCAGCGGACAGGTGGCGTCGATCATGGTGCAGCCGCGCGATTTGGCGGCATTGCGAACCTCGGGGCTCACGCCGTGGGCGCTGAAGATGACCGTCGAGTTGGCGGGCACATCCTCGATGTGGTCGACGAAGACGACCCCTTCCTTGACGAAGCGGTCGACGACGTGGCGGTTATGCACGATTTCGTGGTAGACGTAGAGGGGCGTGCCGACGATCTTGATGGCCTCCTCGACGCACTGGATGGCCATGTTGACGCCGGCGCAGAAGCCGCGTGGGTTGGCGAGCAGGATTTGCATGGGGTTCTCTTGGAGGTTCGGTGGCGATTCATCCGGTCAGTGGCGGGGCCGACGGGCGGCGACCGCCTGGCCACACTATAGCTTCGCGATCGGGGTCGGGCCAAGGCGGGTCTTTTTATGCGGCCGCTTGCGGTTGGTCAGATTTCATACGCCCAGGCTTCCGTTTCGTCGCCCAGGTCCAGCCCGCTGACGTCCAGCGAGTCGGCCGCCAGCACGCGGGCGCGTTCGATGGCCCGTTTGGCGCTGGTGAAAACGCCGAAGCTCGCCTCGAAGACGTTAGGCCGGCCGATCACCTCCAGCAGGCCGAAGTTCAGCAGGTGGAGCATGATCCCCTCGCGAACGCCGCAGAGAATGACGTGGCCGCCGCGGCGCTGAAGTTCGCGGGTGAAGCGCTCGAGCACCAGCATCACTGTGGCGTCGATCGAATGCGTGCGTTTGAGCCGCATGATGATGATCTTGGCCCCGCTGGCGGTCACCGAGCGCAGCGCTTCGGCCAGTTCGTCGGCGACGCCGAAAAACAGATCGCCCTCCACCTGGAGGAAGACAACGCGCTGATTGCCGCGGGCTGCGCGCAATGGCCGCTCGATGAACGGGCCGGCGCTGGTGCGGACCATCTCGGCGATGTGCAGCTGCGAGGCCCGACGCACGTAGAGGGCGATGTTCAGGAACACGCCCAGGTAGATGGCATACTGAAGGGGCAGCACCAACGCGCCCAGGAGAGAGGCGAGACACACCACCGCGTCCGATCGCTGGGTGCGCGCGATGCGCACCATGGCCCGCCAGTCCACCAGGCCGTACGCCACGACAAAGAGAATCGCCGCCAGGCTGGAAAGCGGAATGTAGGCCGCCTGCGGGGCAAAGGCGACGAAAATCAACAGCACGATCAGCGAATTGAAGATGCCGGCAAATCGCGTGCGTCCTCCGGCGGTGTAGTTCAGAGCCGAGCGTGTGAAGCTGCCAGAGCCGGGAATATTGCTCAGGAAGCTGCCAATCACGTTGGCCGCTCCCTGGGCGAAAAACTCGCGGTTGGGACTGACCCGTTCACCGGAGCGCGACGCGATGGCTTTGCCGATGGCGACGGTTTCGATCATGCCCAGCAGGGCCAGGGCTACGGCGCCGGCCAGCAGGCCTTCCACCTGCTTGAAGTTCAGTTGCGGAGCCTGCGGTGTAAACAGCTCGGAAGAAGGCGGGGGCAATTGTCCGACCAGTGGTAGATGGCCTACGTCCCAGCCGGCCATGGCGACGGCTGTCGCCGTGACGACAATCGCCAGCAGTGGCCCCGGCAGCAACCGCCACACGCGTGGCGCCGCCACCAGCACCCCCATGGCCGCCAGCCCCAGCAAGACGGATCGCAGATTGGCCAGGTCCAGGCGCGGGGCGAGCTGCTGGATCGTGCCCAGCACGCCGGGAAGCGTGTGTTCGGCGCCGTTGGGCGGCAGACCCAGGAAATTGCCCACCTGCCCCACCGCGATCAGGATGCCCGCCCCGGCCGTGAAGCCGATGATCACACTCTCGCTGACGTAGCGCACCAGGTTGCCCATGCGTGCGGCCGCGAACGCCAGTTGCACGAATCCCTTGACCAGGCCCAGCCCGATCGTCAGTTGCAGATAGACCTGCGGGTTTCCCGGGGCCACCAGGCGCGACACGATGGCCGCGATCAGCAGGCTCTGTGTATTCGTCGGTCCGCTGGCCAGGTGGTTATTGGACGCCAGCAGGGCCCCGATGAAGCCTTGAATGATGGACGTGTACAACCCGTATTGAGGCGGCACTCCGGCGATGTATGCATAGGCCATCGCCTGCGGCACCTCCACCACCGCGACGGTCAACCCCGCCAGCGCATCGGCGCGCAGCTTGGCCAGGCTATAGCCGCGGGCCGTGTCAACGGCGGGCAGGAAGGGGTAGGCGATCCATCGCAGCGGGTTGGGGCGGTCGGACACGGCGGCACTCGCGGCAAGCCTGTGATCAGGTAGGCGGTCGACGGGAACAGGGTAGCGACTTGCGGCGTGCGGCGGGGACGGCGCGTCGCCGGGAGACGGCTAGAATCGCGGCGCTGCGAAGGCGATGGTGGACATCGAAAAGGAAGGCGGCCATGGGCATGGCGCACTACCTGGGCATTGATCTGGGCGGGACGAACATCAAGGCCGGCGTGGTGGACGCTGCGGGTGGCCTTCTTGCGCAGGCGATTTGCCCTACACCGTCAACCGGCTTCGATGATGTCGTCGCGGCATTGGTCAAGGCGACGGACGAGGTGGTGGCGTTGGCGGGCCTGAGGCGCGATCAGATTCGCGCGGCCGGCATCGGTTCACCGGGTCTGGTCGATGCGACGCGCGGCGTCGTGCGCGATGCGCCGAACCTGCCGGGCTTTCGTGAGGCCCCCTTGGGACCAGCGATGGCGACACGGTTCGGATGCCCGGTGTTCGTGGAAAACGACGCCAACGCGGCGGCGTTCGGTGAGTACTGGGCTGGCGTCGGTCGCCGGAAAGCGGACGAGCCTGCCGTTCGCGATCTGATCCTTCTGACGCTGGGAACGGGCGTCGGCGGCGGGTTGGTGAGCGATGGGCGACTGCTGCGCGGCGGGCACGGGATGGGCGGCGAAATCGGGCACATGATCGTGTTCCCGGACGGGCGGTTGTGCGGCTGCGGGCAGTACGGGTGCCTGGAGGCCCATGCCTCGGCGGTGGCGATGGTGGCGATGGCGGCCGAGGCGACGGCCCGTGGCGAGTCGACGGTTCTGGCGACGGCTGACGGTGGGCCGATGACCGCGAAGCGCATTTTCGAGGCGTCGGCGGCGGGTGACGCGGCGGCCAGGCGCATCGTGACGCAGGCCGCCGACGCCTTGGGGCTGGCGTGCATCAGCCTCAGCCGCATCCTCGATCCGCAGATGATCGCCCTGGGCGGGGGCGTGGCGGCGGCTGGTGATGAGCTGCTGCAGCAGGTCCGCGCCAGTTACCGGCGGCGGGACTGGCGATTGGCGGGCAGCGCCCCGGTGCGGATCGAGCTGGCGGTGCTGGGCAACACGGCCGGCATGGTCGGGGCCGGAAGTATCGCCTGTAACGCCTGCGGGCCGTGAAGTTTGGGCCCTGTCAGCCCTCGTTACTGGACAGGCCCTTAAGCAGCACAACCGAAGCGCCGACCTAACTGCAGGACGTTCTCGCGCCTGCAGGCCGCGATGACCGCGCCGACCGGCAACCGCCTGCGGAAGAATGCGACCTATGGCAGTTTCGACCGTGAAAACCGGCCTGGCGCTCTACCTGCTGCAGATCGATGAGTCGCCGCTGCTCACCGCCGAGCAGGAAAAAGAGCTGTGCTGGCGCATCATCCACGAGAACTGTCCGGAAGCCCGCGACCGTATGGTGCGGTCGAACCTGCGCCTGGTGGTGAACATCGCCAAGCGATTCGCCAACCGCGGCCTGCCGCTTCAGGATCTGATCGAGGAGGGCAACGTCGGCCTGCTGCGCGCGGTCGAGGGTTTTGACCCCGAGCAGGGCGCGCGGTTCTCGACCTATGCCTCGTGGTGGATCAAGCAGGCGATCAAGCGGGCCCTGATCAACGCGGTGCAGCCAGTGCACATTCCGGCGTACATGGTGGAGTTGATCGCCCGCTGGAAGCGGACTACCCAGCAGCTTGAAGAGCAGCTTGGACGCCAGGCGACGGTGGCCGAACTGGCCGAGGTGATGGAGCTGACGCCCAAGAAGGTGCGCATGATCCGCAAGGCGGTGCGTGCGTTCCAGCGACCGGCGCAGACCGGCGGCGACGGCGAAGAACGGCTGGATCTGGCCGAAACGCTCTGCGATCACCGCCTGGCACCGCCGGATCAGGACGTCGCCAATCAGGACGATCTGAACACGGTGCTGCGACTGCTTGAGGCGATCGATGATCGCGAGGCGACGATCCTGCGGCTGCGTTTCGGCTTGGATGGCGACGAGCCGCTGACGCTCAAGGAAGTCGGCGAACGGGTGGGGCTGACGCGCGAGCGGGTGCGCCAGATCGAGATCGAGGCGCTCAACAAGCTCAATCGTCGGATGCTCAGCCGCAATCCGTTTTCCGAAGAACACGAGCCGCCCAAGCGCCGGCGTCGTTCGAAGAAGACCCCCCGCGGCAACGGTTCAGACCACGGCTCGGCGCGGCCGCCACGTCGCGCGGCTCCCGGACCCCGGGCCAAGTCAAAAGGCATTGAAGGCGAAGCCGCCTGAACGCTCGGGGCCGCGTCTACACCTGACGTTTGTAAAACGGCAGCGGCGTCACGGTCGCCTCGACCGGTCTGGCGCCCAGCTCGACGGCGGTGATCTGTGTCGCTGCGTCGGTCTGGACGTAGGCCATCGCGATCGGATAGCCGAGCGTCGGCGATAGACAACCACTGGTGACCACGCCCACCCGTTGATCGCCCGCCATGACGGCCATGCCCTGTCGAGGCGTACGTTTACCCTCGATCTTCAGTCCGACCAGTCGCCGCCTGGGGCCTTCCGCGGCGATCTTGCGCAAGGCGGCGGCGCCGATGAATGGTCCATCATCGCTGGCCCCTTCGGGTGTCGGCTTGTCGAGGTTGACGGCGAACGCCAGGCCGGCTGACAGCGGGTCCGTCGTTTCGTCAAGTTCGTGGCCGTACAGCGGCATGCCCGCCTCTATGCGCAGCGTGTCGCGCGCACCAAGGCCGGCCGGCCGCAGCAACTGATCGCTGTCGCCGGGTTTACCTTTCACCCACAGTTTCAACGCCATCCCGGCCGTCGAAGCCGGCATGATGATCTCCAGCCCATCTTCGCCCGTGTATCCGGTGCGGCTGATGGTCAGCTTCATGATCAGAAGGTTCTTCTGGCAGAAGCGATAGCGTTTGAGCGAGGGGATTTCACGCGAGAGATTGCCCACCAGGTCCATCACCTTCGGCCCCTGGACGGCGACCATCGCGGTGTCGAAGGTCAGGTCTTCGATTTTGAGGCTCAGATCGCCGGCATGGGCCTGAAGGTGGGCGAGAATCTTTTCGCGGTTGGAAGCGTTGACCACCAGCAGCCAGTGGTCCTTGAAACGATAGACGATCACGTCGTCGAGCACGCCGCCGGCCGCGTTGCAGATCAGACTGTAGCGGCAGGCCTGCTCGTCCATGTCGCTGATGTGCCGGGTGAGCATGCGTTCAAGAAAACGACGGGCGTGGCGGCCGGAGATCTTGACGCGACCCATGTGCGATACGTCGAAGAGGCCCACCTGGTGGCGGACGTGATGGTGTTCCGCGTGGATGGAAGAATAGAGGATGGGCATTTCCCATCCGGCGAAGTCGACAAAACGCGCGCCGTAGTCGGCGTGGAACTGGTAGAAGGGCGTTCGCTGCAAAGGGATGCTCCCAGGGCGTGTCGACGCATGGACCAATCGCGGCGTCGATCGGCACAGGCTACCGCATCAGAAGACGGATGCAAGAGCGGTCGTGTGGCTGGGGCGCGCGGCGCGGGTAGTGGAGTCAGGGCGCGACGGCGACGCGGCGTCTGTCGGCATCGGGCAGGTCGGGGGCCACACCGAGATAGGACAGTGACTTCTCGATGACTTCACGGACCACCGGGGCCGCGACCGCACCGCCGTAGTAACCGCGCGAAGGGTCGTTGATGTGCAGGAAGCAGCCAGCCACGATGGCCGGCGACTCGGTCGGCGCGCCACCCAGGAAGGAGCTGACGTACTGCTGATCGAGGTAACCGCCTTTCTGCAGATCGGGCGCCTGGGCTGTGCCCGTCTTGCCGAAAACGGCGTAGAGGTCGCTGTCGGCGCGGCGACCGGTGCCGTCGGTCACGCCCTGGCGAAGCACCTGACGGGTGAGGCGGGCGTTGGCGGTCGACAGCACCCGTTCGTAGATCGGGTGCGTCTGGGCGAGGTCGGCGGTCTCCTGGAGGATCGTCGGCGTGACCATCAGTCCGTCGCTGGCGACGATGGCCATCGCCCGCACCAGTTGCAGGGGGGTGACGGCAATCTCCTGGCCCATGGGGATGCTGGTGACCGAGTAGTGTGTCCACCGAGCCGGCGGCTGGACGAGGCCCGCCACTTCGCCGGGCAGTCCGCTGGCGGTGCTCTGGCCGAAGCCGAAGGCCCGCACCGCCGCGTGCATGCGCTGCGCCCCCATGCGCTGGCCGACCACCGCCATGCCGATGTTGCTCGAACGCATCAGCACCTGCGTCCAGGTCAGCTCGTCAAAGGCGTGCGCGTCGCGCAGGCGTCGGCCGCCGGGGGTGACGTAAAGCCCGTTGTGGCAGTCGATGCGTTCATCCAGGTCAGCCAGACCCAGTTGCGTCGCGGCGGCCCAGATGAATGTTTTGAAGGTCGAGCCGGGCTCGAAGACGTCGGTGACACAGCGGTTGCGGCGCTGGGCGGCGGTGGAGTCGGCCAGGTCGTTGGGATCGAAGGCGGGATAGTTGGCCATCGCCAGAATCGCGCCGGTCTGCGGTTCCATGACGATCAACTGTCCGCTGGGCGCGGCATACTGCTGGCAGGCGGCGGCGAGCGCGTCTTCGGCGAAGCTCTGGATGACGATGTCCAGCGTCAGGCGCACGTGTTGGCCGGCGGTGACGGGAACGTAATCGCCGGCTTCGAGCCACAGGGCCCGGCGGCTGGCGGCCCGTGCGAGGGTGAGCGTGCCTGGCGAACCGGTCAGACGCGCGTCGAAACGGCGCTCCAATCCTTCGATGCCTCGACCGTCGGCGCCGACGACGCCGATGACCTGACCCGCCAGCACGCCCTGAGGATAGCGGCGCACGAGGTGCTCCTGCATGGCCAGTCCGTCGAGCCGCAGTTCACGGGCGGTCGCCATCTCGCCGTCGCTGAGTCGATCACGCAGCACGATGAACCGGTCGTCGGGACGCTGGCCCATCTGCTGCGAAACCCAGGTTGGATCGATACCGAGGGCGCGGCCGACATGCGCGGGGAAGGTCAGTGGATCAAGGACCAGTCGTGAGTCGACGAACAACCGGGTGGCAGTTGCCGTGACGGCGAGCATGCGGCCACGGCGATCCAGCAGGGCGCCGCGGCGGGCCAGCATGGTCGAGGTGGTGCGGTGAGCGCCAGCCGCCTGGGTCGCCAGCGGGGCGGGATCCATCTCCAGCTGGGTGGTTCGCACCAGCAGGGCGATCAGCCCCAGGCTCATGAGAACAGCCGCGACCTGGCCAAAGCGGGCCACGCGGCGATGGGCGGCCGCGTGCTGGTGGGCGGAATCGACGACGGCTCGAAAGGCGGCATGACGGCCCGCCGCGAGGTCGGCGATCGCCGGTGTCGGAGGCGACACGGTCGCCATGCGCGGGTCCGGGCGAGGCTCGTGGGTCATGGCGTGGCCCCCGCATGCACCGCTGGATATTGCGTCTCAGCGGCGCTCAGGGTCGGCGTGGCGTGGTCGTGGGGCTCGGGACTCTGGAGCGTGAGCGGGCCGAAAGCCCGTCCGTGCTCGCGCAGCACGCGGTGCAGATTGTCCGGTCGCAGGCGCTGGGCCAACTCGGCCTGGAGGCCCCACAACTCGCGACGAGTCAGATCGATCTGGCGGTGGGCGTCGGCCAACTGGTGGGCGGCCTCGAACTGACGGTGTCGTTCGGCGAGGATGCCGGCACCGATCAGGACTACGGCAGCGACAAGGGTCGCCAGTTTCCACGCCATGGCGTTTCTCCAGGCGCCGGGCCTCATCAGGTCAAAGGCGGGCGTCGACCAAGGGCACGACCAGCATCCGCGGCGCGGTTCACGACCGCGGCATGGCTAGCTTCATGCCCGCTTCCAGTTGGGCCGGGTCCGAGCCGATGGTCGACCGGTTGGCTTCATATATCTCGCGCCACCGCTTGCCGTCGCCCAGGCGGCGTGCGGCGATGCGGTACAGCGTGTCGCCCGCCTGCACGACGTAAAGCGAGGTCGTGTCGCTGCCGGGGCGCTGGGGCGCGGCGGCGGGTGTGCGGCCGGGCACGCGCAGGTTCATGCCCGCCTGCACGAGATTCGGAGACTTGAGCTGATCGCGGTTGGCGTCGTAAAGCTCGCGCCAGCGATCCCCATCCCCCAGAGCACGCTGGGCGATGGCATAGAGCGTGTCACCACTGCGGACGGTGACGGTGCCTGCGACTGCCGCCGGAGTCGCTGCCGCCACGGGCGCGGCACCGCCGGGCAGGTCAAGGCGCGGGATGTCTGCTTCGCGGGGACCGGGCGATGCGGAGGCTTCGGCCGCCACGCGGGCGATGACGTCGGGGCGGTCAAAGTGGATGACGCGCTGAGGCGTGGACTCGATGCGGCCGGCGGCGAGCGGCGGCTGAGTCTGGGGCGAGGCGGCGGGCGCGGCCGCGTCAGGCAGTTCCTCGGGCTGCGGCACGGGGCGCAGGCGTGGGCTGGCGGGGGCG
Source organism: uncultured Phycisphaeraceae bacterium (assembly GCA_964502445.1). GTDB lineage: Bacteria > Planctomycetota > Phycisphaerae > Phycisphaerales > Phycisphaeraceae > CAZCWM01. The sequence continues at coordinate 38,145 of CAZCWM010000013.1, forward strand.
GCCGACGGGGACGGCCAGCGCGGCGTCGGGGCCGAGTAAGAGGCCATCTCCTGCTCCACCTCGCCGGCAAACCGTTGCAGGGCCGGCGGCGCGGTGGTCGCCGGCTCGACCAGCAGGTCACTGACGATGATCCCGATGAGCAGGATGAGAGCCATTCCTACCAGCAGTCCGACTTTCGTCTCGCGTGTCATCGCTTGTCAATCCTTTTCTATCGCCAGGCGCGGCCTCCTGCTGCGCGGTTCAGTCCTGCGTTGTCGTGTGTCCGGCGTCCGCCGGCTTTGTGTCGATCCATTCGATCACGCGCATCTTGGCCGAGCGGCTGCGCGGATTGGCGTGCTGTTCCTGCTCGTCGGCGGTCAAGGGTTTGCGTGAGAGCAGCTTTGCACACCCCCGCATGGCCCAGGTCCGAAACGCCTGTTTCACCAGCCGGTCCTCCAGCGAGTGGAAACTGATCAGGGCCGCCCGTGCCCCGGGCCGCAGCAGTCGCGGCAGGTCGGCCAGCAGTTGCTCAATGCTGGCCAGCTCGCCGTTGACAGCGATCCGCAGGGCCATGAAAGTGCGCGTGGCCGGATGAATGCGCTGTCGTCGACCGCCGTAAGCCGCGCAGACCAGTTGCGCCAGTTCGCCAGTGGTTTTAATCGGACGTTGGCGGCGGGCGGCCGCAATCTTTCGGGCGATGGCCCGGCTGCGCCGCTCGTCGCCGTAACGGAAGATCAGGTCAGCCAGTTGCTGCTCGTCGAGCTCGGCGATCAGGTCGGCGGCGGTCAGGTCGGCCGAGCGGTCCATGCGCATATCCAGCGGGCCGTCCGCGTCGAACGAAAAACCTCGCCGCGGATCGTCCATCTGGGTGGAAGCGAAGCCGAAGTCGGCCAGCAGCAGGTCGACGGCCGCAACGCCCAGCCCGTCAAGCACGCCGCGGGCGGCCGCAAAGTTCGCATGCACCAGATCGGCCTGAACGCCGCTCACGCCGGCTGCTGCGAGGCGGCTGCGGGAAAAGTCAAGGTTCTGCTCGTCGAGGTCCAGGCCGATGAGCCGTCCACCCGGCGCCAGGCGCGGCAGGATCATCGCGCTGTGGCCGCCGCGCCCGACCGTGCAGTCGAGCGTGACCTGGCCGGCGCGCGGCTGGAGCATGTCCATGACCTGCCGCGGCAGAACGGGTAGATGTCCGGGATCGGCTGTCGGCGATGAAGGCATGGGGGCGGGACGCACAGGGGCGGATCAGGCGGCGGCTCAGCGTCGAACGCGACGTTTCATAGAATACTGCGATGAATGATTTACAGCAGCAGTCAGGAGTTTTCCACGCGACGACGATTCTCTGCGTGCGGCGCGACAGTCAGGTGGCCATCGCCGGCGACGGGCAGGTGACGCTGGATCGCGTGGTCGCCAAAGGCGACGCGGTGAAGGTGCGCCGGCTCGATCACGGCGGCGCGGACGGGTCGGGCGTGCTGGTGGGGTTCGCCGGATCGGCGGCCGATGCATTCGCATTGCTCGAACGTTTCGAGGCGCGGCTTAAAGACTCGCCGGGCAACATCAAGAAGGCGGCGATCGAGCTGGCCAAGCAGTGGCGGACCGATCGCATGCTGCGCCGGCTGGAGAGCCTGCTGATCGTGGCCGACCGGTCGTGCGCCCTGATCGTGTCGGGTAGCGGCGACGTGATTGAACCGAGCGACGGTGTGCTGGGGATCGGCTCGGGCGGCAGCTATGCCGTCGCCGCGGCGCGGGCCCTGCTGCGGCATACGCAACTGCCGCCCGGCGAGATTGTCCGCCAGGCCATGCAGATCGCCGGCGAGCTGTGCATCTACACCAACACCCATCTCACGGTGATCGATCTGTAAGCGCCGCAGTCCGGTTCAGATCAGCCCAGCGCCAGGAACGTGGCGAACATCACGAACCAGGCAGCGTCGAGAAAGTGCCAGTACATCGCGACGTAACGGACCGGGGCGTGCTGCTCGTGGTCGTAGCGGCCGCGCCAGGCTTTCAGCGTCGTCAGGCTCAGCGGAATGATCCCGCCGATCACGTGCAGACCGTGGAGCAGGATGAGCACGAACAGTAGGCCGTAGAGGTGGTTGCGCTGTTGGCTCATGGCCTCGTGGGCCCGCAGGATGGCGGCGAGGGCCGGGGTTTGCACGGCCACGAACCCCGCGGCCAGCGCGAGCGTGGCCAGCATCGAGAGCCGCAAGTGCGTCTGCTTTTCGCGACGGACGCAGACGACCGCATGCTGCACGGTCACGCTGCTGATGAGAATGAGCACCGTGCTGACCCATAGGGCGGCGGGCAGCTCGATTGCGCCGGTGGGCGGGCTGAGGCGTCCCTGGGTGCGGATGAGCGCATAAGCGAGCAGGGCGGCGGCGAAGAGCATGGTCAGCGCGGCCAGGAAAAGGGCCATGCCGACCGTGCCGGTGCGAGGCGGGTTGTGAAGCTCGCGGTCGTCCATGGGGCACGCAGACGCGATGCGGTCCAAACTGGTTACGGAGCGGGGGTCGACGCGGCCGGCGGGCTGGCGGCGCGGACGGCCGGCTCATACTGCTCGCTGTCCATCAGGGCGATGCCGATGAACAGCACCACGAAGAGAAACGCCGAGCCGAGCACGAGGCTGTAGAACGGACTGTCGTAGCGCAGGTGCATGAAGTACAGGCAGACGAGGATCACCTTGATCAGCGCGATGCCCAGGGCGATCCAGATGTTCAGATCGCCCAGATCGACCCACGTGGCGGCGACGGTGAGGAAAGTGAACATCAGCAGCAGACCGAAGACCATCGCCAGCACGCGCAGGGGCACGGCATGCGGTTGATCGGCGTGTTCGGAGGCATACGGGGAGGCCTGTTCGGTCATGGCGTGGTTCCGGGCGGTGGCGGTCAGTGGATCAGATAGAGCACCGGGAAGAGAAATATCCAGATCAGGTCGACCAGGTGCCAGTAGAGGCCCACCATGTCGACGGGCGTGAAGTAGGCGGGGCTGAAAACGCCGCGCAGGCTCTTGACGAGAATCCAGACCATCAGGCCCAGGCCGATGATGACGTGCAGCGTGTGCAGGCCGGTCATCAGGAAGTAGATCTGGAAGAACTGGTGGGTGCGGGCCTGCACGTAGGGCGGCAGATCCTCGAACGCGACGGTCCTGTGGGCGTCGGGCTGGCGGCCGGCGTGCGGCCCGACGGTGGTGAAGGCATCGGTCAGGCCGGCGGGACCGGCGGGGGCCGGCGCGATCAGCGAGTGCTCGGGGCCGGGCGTCGGCGCATTGTCCATCGGTGAAGCGTCAGGTGCAGCCGATGTCGCCGAGTCAGCGCCGCTGGCGTCATGCTCTACCGCGTGACCGGCATCGCCCGCGTGCGGTTCCGTGTGCGCCGGCCCTTCATATTGCGGATGGAACTGGTTCCACGGCCCGACCCACAGGCCGTGCTCGTACTTGGCGGAATACTCGATCGTTTTGACCACCAGGAAGCCGCAGCCCCCGAGGATGGTGACCAGCAGCAGGCCCACGAGCAGGCGCCGGGCGCCGAGCTGGGCGGCGCGGACGGCCCAGGCCATGGTGAAGCTGCTGGTGATGAGCAGGATGGTGTTGATCGCGCCCAGCTCCCAGTTCAGGTGCGTGTGGCCGTAGGCGAACACTTCCGGGTGGTTGCCGCGCCAGACGGCATACGCGCAGAACAACCCGCCGAACATGAGGATTTCCGTGGCCAGAAACACCCACATGCCGACCTTGGCCGAGTCAAACTGCTGACGCGGCGTGTCGAAGTGGTGGGCCAGGTGCGGCGGATGATGGCCGCGGCTGGCCTGCGCGGCCGGGGGCGAGGCGGTCGGATTGGTGTCGGTGGCCTGGCTCATGCGTGGGCGTTGTCCGTATCGGGGCTGGTGGCGGCCGAAGGTTCTTCGATGCGCACGTAACCGTGCTGCTCATCGACCCACTTCCAGCGGCGGTAGTCGTAGGGGTCGCCGGCGACGAGCGTGACGGCGAAATTGTCGTGCGGTGGCGGCGAGGCCGTCCGCCATTCGAGCGAGTTGCCGCCCCACGGGTTGGCGGGGGCGGGACGGCCTTTGAAGATCGAGTGCAGCAGGCTCAGCAACACCATGAACAGGCCCGCGCCCATGATGAACGCGCCGAGCGTCGAGAACTGGTGGTAGCTGGTGAACTGGCCGGGGTAGGTGGCGTAGCGGCGCGGCATGCCCTGGCCGCCGGCGACGAACTGCACAAAGAACGTGACGTGGAAGCCGACGAATACGATCGCGGCGCTGAGGCGGGCGAAATTTTCATTGAACATGCGGCCCCACATCTTCGGCCACCAGTAGTAGAGCCCGCCGAGAAACGCGAAGAGCACCGTGCCCATCATCACATAATGGAAGTGGGCCACGACGAAGTAGGTGTCGTGCAGGTGCACGTCGGTAGACAGGGCGCCCAGGAACATGCCCGTCAGCCCGCCGACGGTGAAGAGCAGGATGGTGTAGAGGGCGTAGCACATCGGCGTGTTCAGGTGGATGTCGCCTTTGTAGAGCGTGGCCAGCCAGTTGAAAGTCTTGATGGCCGAAGGCACCGCGACGCTGAAAGTCAGCAGACTGAACACCGCACTGGCCAGCGCGGACTGACCGCTGGTGAACATGTGGTGGCCCCAGACCAGGAAGCCCAGAAAGGCGATCGCCAGCGACGAGAGGGCGATGAACTTGTAGCCGAAGATGTGCTTGCGGCTGAAGACCGAGACAAGCTCGCTGAGCACGCCCATCGCCGGCAGCACCATGATGTAGACGGCCGGATGGCTGTAGAACCAGAAGAAGTGCTGGTAGAGCACCGGGTCTCCGCCCAGGGCCGGATCGAAGATGCCGACCTTCAGGAGTTTTTCAGCCATCAGCAGCAGCAGGGTGATCCCCAACACCGGGGTCGCGAGAATCTGAATGACGCTGGTGGCGTAGAGGGCCCAGAGCATCAGCGGCATGCGGAACCAGGTCATCCCCCTGGGGCGGAGCATATGGATGGACGCGATGAAGTTGACGCCCGTCAGGATCGACGAGAAGCCGAGGATGAACGCTCCGAGCGTGGCCTCGACGACGGCGGAGTTGCCGGTGGTCGTGGCGTAAGGTGTGTAGAACGTCCAGCCGGTCTCCAGGCCGCCGGCGCCCCAGAACTGCTCCAGGCCGGGCACGAAGAAATTGATCACGCCCTTGAGCAGCACGAACACGAAGAACAGGCCGCCCGCGACCCAGAAGTAGAAGCTCAGCAGGTTCAGCCGCGGAAACGCGACGTCCTTGGCGCCGAGCATCAGCGGCAGCACGAAGTTGCCCAGCACCGCGGGAATGGCGGGGATGATGAACAGAAACACCATCACCGCGCCGTGGAGCGTGAACATGTGGTTGTAGAGGTTCCAGGCCCGCTCGGCGTCGTCGGCCAGGGTCGGCTGAGGGTTGAATAGTTCGGTGCGCAGGGCCAGAGCGAACAGACCGCCCAGCAGGTAGCTGCCCAGCACCCCGGCCAGGTACATCAGCGCGATGCGCTTGTGGTCGAGCGTGAGCGCCCATGACAGAATGCCTTTCCCGTGGGTCAGGTAGTTGTCGCCGCGGGCGTGATACGGATCGGCGAGCAGGGGACTGGGCGGTGTCGTCGCGGACACATCGAACTCCTGTGCGGGGCGGCCCCGCGCAAACGGACGTGGGGTTTACGGCATCGGCTGAGGCTGGGTGTCGGCGTCGGGTTGCTCTTCAAGTGATGTCAGCGGCGGCGGGCCCTTATCGCTGATGGACTTCATCCACTCGATGAGGGCGCGGATCTCCAGGTCTTTCATCCGTCCCTGATAGCTGGGCATGACGTTGTCGAAGCCGGCACGGATTTTCGCGGCTGGATTGAGGATCGATTCGCGGATGTAGTTTTCGTCGGCCTGGGTTCTGCCGCCGTCGGCCAGCGGTGTGTCCCGGCCGTAGAGATTCTGAAAGGTCGGGCCGATGCCGCCCGATCCGTCGGCCGTGTGGCACTGGATGCAGCCTTTGGCCTGGAAGAGTCGTTTGCCAGCCTCGACGGGCGGAACGGTGGTGACCCACTGGGCGGCCTGGTCGACCCAGGCGGCGAAGGCGGCCGGCTCCATGACCACCACCTTCGTGCGCATCTCCGAATGCTTGGTGCCGCAGTATTCGGCGCAGTAGAGTTCGTATTCGCCAGCGTCCTTGGCTTCAAACCACGCCTCGTTGTAGCGGTGGGGCACACAGTCTTTCTTGACGCGGAAGGCCGGGATGAACAAGCTGTGAATCACATCTTCGCTGCCCAGGACCAGCCGCACCGGTCGGCCGCGCGGCACGATGAGCTCATCGTTTTCCGCGCCGTTGGGATAGGTGAACGACCAGCCCCATTTGTACGCCGTCACATACACGTCGTAGCTGTAGTCTGGGGGCGTGGCCAGGTCGACGTAGCCGCGAAAACCGTAATAGAAAATCGCCAGCATCGTGACCGCCGGAATGACCGTCCAGGTCAGCTCCAGCGCGGTGGAGTGCGAGGGCGAACGCTGGGCCGTGTGCCCCGGCCGATGGCGGTAACGCAGAACAAAGAAAATCATCAGCGCGGCGATCAGCACCGACATCACCACCGACACCCAGTAAATGAAGTAGAACAGGAAGTCGGTGCCGCCCGCCGAGGTGGAGGCGGGGTCGGGCATCCAGAAGCGCTGGCCGATCTGGGCGAGGGTGGTGGGCATGGTGCGGTGCGTCGCGTGGCGGGTATCGGGTTGCGGGTCTCGCGTGGTCGTGGGAGCTTATGAAGTCGCGGCGGTGGTCTTGCGGCGATGACGTTCGCGCAGCAGTGCGGTGCCGATGGTCGCGGCGACCGCCACGACCGTCATGGCCCCGGCCATGCGCATCAGGCCCAGGGCCATCAGGCGGTACCCGCCGCGGGCCGGATCGTATTGGAAACATGTCAGCAGCACCTTGTCGAGCGGCGAGCCGACCTTGCCTTCCCCGGCCTCGACCAGCGAGAGCCGCAGCGTCTGCGAGGCGAACTTGATGCCGTAGAGATAGCGCGACACCCGGCCGTCGGGCATGAGAATCACCAGCACGGCCGGATGGACATACTGCGACTTGATCGGGTCGTAGCGGTAGCCGAAGCCCACGGCGTCGGCGACGGCCTGGCTGACCTGCTTCTCGGCGGTCAGGAAGTGCCAGCCGGCGGCGGCTTCCGCCTGGCCCAGGCTGTTGATGTAATTGCGTTTTTTCTCCATCGCCAGCCGCGGTGATTCGGAAGGATCAATGGACAGGGACACGATGGCGAACTGTTCGCCTGGCGTCCAACTCATCTCACGCACCGCGTCGGTCAGGCCGTTGAGCACCAGCCCGCAGAGCATCGGGCAGCCGTAGTAGCCGAGGTTGAGCACCGCGGGTTTGCCGCCTGAGAGAAAGTCACCCAGGCGATGTTCGTCGCCATGTTCATCGCGGACCATCAGATCCAGCGGCACGCTGTCGCCGAGCTTCTCGGCCACGCCGACGCCCTCGGTGACCCCGGGCGCCAGCTCGGCGTCGCCGGAGTCCGGCGCCTGAGCCGCCACGCCCGCCGGCGCGCCCACCGCGAAAACCGCGAAGGCCGGCACTAGCAGCAGCGCCAGCATCGCCGTCACCCGCGCGCCGGGCGTGAAGAGTGCGACGACGGCCGGGATGCGTTGCCTGGACGAAATGTACTTATGCATGGCATGACCTCCGAATGCCCGTGGTCAGGGCGTCGGCGCGGCACCGGCGGTGTAGTCGTGGACCGTCAGTTGGACGGCACGTTCGATCGGGATCGCGACCACGGCCGCGTTCTGGTCCACCCAGCGGTAGCCATCCAGGTTCTTGAGCTGTTGCACGCGGTTGTCCAGCAGGACCGGGTTTTGCCGGGCCAGCGACTTGGCCGCCAGTTCCTCACGCTGCTGGGCGAAGAACCACGCCTGGATGCCGACCACGATCACGAACACCAGCACCGCGCTGACGATACCGATGGTTGCGATGACCGGCAGGTTCATGTCGCTGCCAAAGCTTCGGGGGGCGGACTCGTTCATGATGGGTCGCTCAATGTCACGCGGGCCCCGGGCAGGCCCATCAAGGTCAGAAGTTGGCGAAGCTCAGCGATTCGTCAAGGCGCGGGTCGTCCACGGGGGCCAGCGGCATGCTCTTTGAGCGGTGCAGCGCGGCCGCCAGGCACACACCGGCCAGCGCCAACGCCAGGCCGATTTCGATCGGCCCCAGGGCCAGACCCGGTCCGAACTGCGGCATCACCAGCCACAGCAGGTCCAGGTAATGCATCACCAGCAGCCACGCGGCCCACAGGCCCAGCACGGCGGGCCGGCGCTTGGGCAGCCGCGACATCAACCCCAGGAACGGCAGCACAAAATGGCCGATGAATACGCTCACACCGATCCACGTCCAGGCGTTCACATCGCCGGGTACGCTGGTGAACCCGCGGATGCGGAACCAGCCGGTGGTCTCGGGCATGTTGGCGTACCAGATCAGCATGTACTGACTGAACGCGATGTAGGCCCAGAACACCACGAAGGCGAACAGCAGCTTGCCCAGGTCGTGGTAGTGCTCCTTGTTCACCGCGGTGGACAGCACGCCGCGGCTCCGCAGCCACAGCAGGCAGAGGATCAGCATCGCCATCGCCCCGACCACCGCGCCGGAGAAATAATAGACCCCGAAAATCGTGCTGTACCAGTGCGGGTCGATGGACATCAGCAGATCCCAGGCGGCGAAGGTCACGGTCAGGCCGTAAACCACAAGCAGCGGACCGGCCCATTTTTCCAGACGCATGGTGACGGCCACGCCGCGACCCTGGTTCAGCGACCCGCGCAGGTATGCGAGGGCGATGGCCGACCAGATCGTCAGGAACCCGACCCAGCGCAGAAGGAAAAACGTCTGTGTGAGGTACGGCCGCTTCTTGAGCGTCAGGTCGTCGAGCTGTGCGTGAACGGAGCCCGCCGGCGCATGGCTATCGTCGATGTCAGTCGACGCCGCGTGGTCGGCGCCGCCATGACCGACCACGGCGTGTCGGGGCGCCGGCTGGGCCCAGGGATAGATCTCGCCGTGTCCCAGCGCAACGGAGATCGCGATGGGTGCGAACAGCACCGCCAGGACGGGCATGTTAGCAGCCAGCAGTTCAGCCGGACGACGGACCAGCACCGACCAGCCGGCGTGCGTCAGGTGCTGGAGCAGAACGAAGAAAAGCGATCCGAGCGACAGGCTGAGCACAAACGCGTAGGCGACCAGGTAAGCGAGCATGAAACGGCGCAGGCCATGTTCGCTCAGCGCTGCGCCAATTCCCGCAACCAGCAGGGCCGCCGCGGCGCCCGCCAGCAGGCGCGGAGCCGTGGCGGCCGCGTGTGACGGCAGCGTCGTTTGATCTGCGTCGAGTTGGGGCGAATGCTCGGAAGCCAAAGGGCGGGGTCTCCTTGCGGGGTCTGGATGGCTCAGCGCAGCTTGCCGCGCTCCTGCGGGGGGACATCGTCGAGGGTGGCGTGCTGGCTGCGCTGCAAGGCGCGAACGTAAGCGACAATCGCCCAGCGGTCGTCGGGGTCAATCTGCGGGCCATAGGCCGGCATGTTGCGAATGCCGTTGCGGATGGTGTTGTAAAGATGGCCGTCTGGCCGGCCGCGCACGGCATCACTGTGCAGCGACGTGGGCGGCACCCAGGCGGCGTGCTCGTTCTCAATGGCGCGCTGGTGAATCGGCCCGTTGCCGTAGCCGTCCAGGCCATGACATGGCGCACAGTAAATATTGAAACGCTCCTGGCCACGCAGCAGGAAGCGCTCGTCGACCCGCAGCCGCGCCGGCAGCCGGTCAAAATAGGTGATCTGCCACTGGCCCTGCTTGTCGCGGGCGAGGGTGAAGCCGCGGTCGTAGTGGTCGTCCACCGCCGCCATGCCGCGTGCGACGGTTCCGGCCACGGGTGGACGCATGGACCGCCCATCGGCGAACAGCGGCGAGGCCGCCTGCGTGTTCAGCCGCGGCTGGTTGTCCATGTCCTGGATCAGGTGGATGCGGGGTTTGCTTTTGAGCGTCACGCGGGCGTTGGCCACAAGCACCAGCGGCACCCATGACAGCACCACCAGACCGATCAGACACGCGATCAGCCAGAACGGCGGCGTACGCAGCAGCAAATCCTGCTGGATGCTGCCGGGCGTGGGAATCGGGATGCGTTCCTGCTGGTAGTTGGTCACGGGTCTCGGGTTCCGGGGCCGGCTGTCAGGTTGATGCCCAAGGCGCTACTCGGGTCAATGGCGGGTTGCGATGGCGGCTTCAAGGTCGGGCGGCGCGTTGCCGGGGGAAGGCTCGAACGTCGGCCCGCCCGGATCGGTCACAGCTTCGACAGTCGTCGCGCCCAGCTCGCACAGCATGTCGCACGTCGTCTGATATTCGAAGACGGGATCGTCGGCCATGACGAATACGAAAAACCGGTCGTTGGTCGCGCGGCGGAAACGCTCGCTGCGGAACAACGGGTTGTAGAGCATCGGCAGTTTGTTGAGGCCGAACATTCCCAGCACCGCCGCGAAAGCCGCGAACAGCACGGTGGTCTCGAAAATGATGGGGATGTTGGCCGGCAGGCTGAAGGTCGGCTTGCCGCTGATCAGGTACTTGTAGCCCTGGAAGCTGGTGGCAACATCGTCGAAGGTGGTGGCGTTGGTCCACCACACCAGCATGAGCCCCGCGAAGAAGCCGGCCACGCCGCCGCCGAGGGTCAGCCACGGCAGAATGGTGCGCGGGGCACCCATCGCCTTGTCAATATAGTGAATCGGAAACGGGCTGTGAACGTCGAAGCGTTCGTAGCCGGCGTCGCGCATCCGTCTGGCGGCGTGGACGACGGGTCCGACGGTTTCGAACTCGGCCAGAAGACCGACCAGGTCGGCAGGCGGATGCGCGGGCAGGGCCTCAAGCGCGAGCGCGTCGTTCACCGTCGCCTGGGCGGCGTTGCCGGGGGTGCGGGCTGTGCGACTCTGGTTCATGGTGCGTCGTTGTGCTTCAATGGTCGAAGCCGGCAGCGTGCGTGGGCTCGTTATGCAGGTGTTCGTGGGCCTGGGGCATGACGGCCTTGACTTCGGCCATGGCGATCATGGGCAGGAAGCGGCAGAACAGTAGAAACAGGGTGAAAAACAGCCCGAAGCTGCCGGCAAACATGCACAGGTCGACCCAGGTCGGCTTGAAGGTCGCCCAACTGCTGGGCAGAAAATCGCGGTGCAGCGAAGTGATGGTGATGACGAAACGCTCGAACCACATGCCCACATTCACGCACATGGCGCAGAACATGACCACCACCAGGTTGGTGCGCATCTTCTTGAACCACAGAAGCTGCGGTGCCACGACGTTGCAGCCGAACATCACCCAGAACGCCCAGGCCATCGGGCCCAGCGGGCGGTTCATGAAGACAAACTGCTCGAAGTGGTGGCCGCTGTACCAGGCCATGAAGAACTCGACCACGTAGGCGTAGGCGACGATCAGCCCGGTGCCGAGCATGATCTTGCACATGTTCTCGATGTGCCGGAGCGTGATGAAGTCCTTGAGGCCGAACCACTGGCGGGCGGGGATGGCCAGCGTGAGCACCATCGCGAAACCGCCGAATACCGCCCCGGCGACGAAATAGGGCGGGAAGATCGTCGTGTGCCAGCCCGGTAGCTGCGAGACGGCGAAGTCGAAGGAGACGATGCTGTGCACACTGAGCACCAGCGGCGTGGCCAGCGCGGCCAGCAGCAGGTAAGCGCGTTCGAAGCGGATCCAGTGCCGGCTTGATCCGGTCCAGCCCAGCGCGAACAGGCCGTAAACCAATTGCCCCAGCCGGCTTCCGCACCGGTCACGCAGCGTCGCCAGATCGGGGATCATGCCCACGTACCAGAACAAGGCCGATACGGTCGCATACGTGGAGACGGCGAAGACGTCCCAGAGCAGCGGGCTGCGCATCTGCGGCCACATCGCCATCTGATTGGGAATGGGAAACAGCCAGTACGCCAGCCACGCCCGTCCCACGTGTAGGGCGGGAAACAGTCCGGCGCAGGTGACTGCGAAGATCGTCATCGCCTCCGCGAAACGGTTGATGCTCGTGCGCCAGTTCTGCCGGAACAGGAACAGAATCGCTGAGATCAGTGTGCCCGCGTGGCCGATACCGACCCAGAACACGAAATTGACGATGGGAAAGCCCCAGGCCACCGGAATGTTGTTGCCCCACACGCCGACGCCCGTCAGCAGCAGATACGCCACGGTCACACCCAGCAGGCCCAGCAGGCTCAGGGAGCAGGTCAGGCCGATCCACCAGGCCTTGGGCGCTTTGCGCAGCGTGATGTCGGTCACCGTATCGGTGACGCTGGCGAAATCATGACCGCCCAGGACCAGTGTCGGGCGCAACCGCGGGTCGTCGCTGGTGTTGTCCCAGGAGCGGGCGACGGTCGTGTTGGGGGCGTGCAGGGTGGTCATGGTCAGGCGTGGGCGGGCTGGGCGTGGTCATGCGTCGCGGCGTCAGCGGCGTCCGAGCCGACGGCCGTCCGGTTGCGCAGCTTGGCCAGGTGCCGGGATCGCGGCCGGGTGTTGAGCTCGTCCAGCACCGCGTAGCCGCGCTGGCCGGCGAGGATGCGCGACACCTGACTGCGGGGGTCGTTGAGGTCGCCGAACACGATCGCCTCGGTGGGGCAGGCGCCCTGGCAGGCGCTGATGACCTCGCCGTCCCGCACCAGGGCGCTGTCGCGCCGGCCGTTGGCGTGCTCGACCTTCGCGTGGATCTTCGCGGCGCTGATGCGCTGCACGCAGTAGGTGCACTTCTCCATCACGCCGCGCATCCGCACGGTGACTTCGGGGTTGAAGCCCATCTGCCGCAGCTCATCCACCTGCTGGGCCTGCTGCTGGTCGGGGATGCCCAGCCAGGGCAGCGGCTTGCCGCGGGGATTCTGGCTGTGGTAGTCAAAATAGTTGAACCGCCGCACCTTGTACGGGCAGTTGTTCGAGCAGTACCGCGTGCCGATGCAGCGGTTGTAGACCATCGTGTTCAGGCCCTCGGCGTCATGCACCGTGGCGGCGACCGGGCAGACCTGCTCGCAGGGCGCGTTTTCGCAGTGCACGCACATCATCGGCTGATAGACGACGTCCACACGTTCGAGCGAGGGGGCGTCGAGCTTCTTCGCACGGCTCTGGGCGTTGACCTCGGCCTTGAAATAACGGTCGATGCGAAGCCAGTGCATTTCGCGGCTCTTGGCGACCTGCGTCTTGCCGACGATCGGCACGTTGTTTTCCGCCTGGCAGGCGATGACGCAGGCGTTGCACCCGATGCAACTGTTCATGTCGATCGCCATGCCCCAGGCGTGCGGGTCATTGAAGGCGCTGGGCGATTCGAAAAGTTGCAGGTGGGCGTGGCCGTGTTCGTCGCGGCGGAAGATCTGCGGATCGCGGCGGTACTGGTCGAACGTCGCTTCATGAATAATGTAGCCGCTGGCGCCTGTCGCGCCGATGCGCTTGTCGCGGCCCCACGCGCCGACCTCGTCGATCAGGTGATGCTCCTGGGTCATGGCCAGCGGATAGGCCGCCCCCGTTGCCGCGACGCGTGCGGCCGCGACGGTGGTCAGTGCGGCCCGGGTGCGCAGGATATACGTATTGAAGCCCACGTTGCGCCCGACGTGGCCGACAGCCTGGCGCCCATAACCAAGCGGCAGGACAATCGTGCCGCGGGCCACGCCCGGCTGGATCAGCGCGACGATTTCGAGCGTGCGTGTGCGGCCGACGGCGTCGTGGACGCTGATGGTCAGCATGTCACCGTTGCCCACGCCCAAGGCCTCGGCGTCGGACTGGCTCAGCAGGGCGGCGTTGTCCCAGGTCAGCTTGGTCAGCGGGTCGGGCATCTCCTGGAGCCAGCCGTTGTTGGCCAGGCGCCCGTCGTAAACCGAGTAGTCCGCCGTGAACAAGAGCTCGTAATCGGTCTGCGGCGCCAGTGAAGCAGCGCCCGAGGGCCTGACCACACCCACCTCCACCGCCGGCAACGCGCTGTCGGCGATCAGGCCGTCTTCGAGCGTCTGGCGCCAGGCTTTTTCAAAGCCGCCTTCGCCGAGCAGGCCCGCGAAAGTTTGCCGGACCAGCTCTTCGCCGGGGCTCGCGCGGCCTTCGGTCAACAGGGCCAGCAGTTCGTTGGTCGTGCGACCTTCGAAGAGAGGCAGGATGAGTGGCTGCTGCACCGTGATCGTGCCGTCCCACGCCCGCCCGTCACCCCAGGCCTCGAGGTAGTGCGCCTCGGGTAGCACCCAGTCGGCGTGCCGGGAGGTTTCGTTGGCTTCGAGCGTCAGATGGATGACCTGGCCGTCTCTCCGTACGCGGTCGAGCGCGGCTGTGACATCGAGATCGGCCGGCGCGTCGTAGGCGGGATTGCCGCCGAGAATCACCAGCGTCGTGACATCTCCCGCGTGGCTGGCGGCCAGCAGGTCCGCCAGCGCCGCCGAGTTCGGCGCGTCGTCGCCGGCCGGCTCGTCGATGAATCGAAGCGGTCCGCCCACCGAGCCCAGCGACTGATTGATTGCCCAGCCCAGCGTCTGCAAGGACGCCGATTGATCGAAGCCGACGGTGACCAGCGCCTGCCCACCGGCCGCACGCAGGTCGGCGGCCATCGCGTCCAGCAGCGCCTTCTGGTCGGCGGTCAAGGCGGACACGCTGTCGGCCGGGGCGGCCTGCACGCCCAGGCGCTCGGCGACATAGATCAGGGCCGGGCCGACCATCAACGGCCGCAGGGGCAGGCGGTGGTCGGCGGCCGCGCCGGTAAGGCTCAGACGCGATTCGACCGCATAGAGCCGGTTCATGCGGCCCTCGTCGGCCGAGCGGCGTCCGGCCGCCCAGTCGCGGGCATGCATGAGCTGGCCGGGGTGTACGCCCAACGGATCGTCTGCGAAACAGGCGATCCCATCAGCATGGCTGAAGTCGTAAATCGGCCGCAGCATCGAGCCGAAGGCGGCCTTCGTCGCGGCGGCGGTCTGCTCACGCGTGATCGGCTCCCACGCCGCGACATGCGCAGCCGGAAACGCGGCCATGAACTGGCGGCGAAGGCGCAAAGCCGTCGGGCCGTCGTCAGCTGTCGTCAGCAGCGCCAGTCCCGCGCCGCCGCGGGCGCGCAGGTCAGCGAACCGTTGCGCGGTCGACCGTTCGAAAACCGTCCACGTGCTGGCGGTCAGCGTCTGAGCTTCGCGCCGCATCACGCCGCGCAAACGGTCGGGGTCGTAGAGGCTGAGGATGCTGGCCTGGGCGAAGGCGTCGGTGCGACCGCGGCTGACCGGGTGGCGATCGTTGCCTTCGATCTTGATCGGTCGGCCGTCGTAGCTGCGGGCGAGCACACCGCTGGCCACGCCCCCGAGCGACATCATCGTCGCGTAGTGCAGCGGCAGGCCGGGTGTGACGCCCTCGGGTCGATAAGCGTGAGGGCGCACGTGCTCCTGCGGCCAGCGGCGACAGCCGCTGAGTGTCAGACCGGCCAGCGCCATCGACGCGCCCATGATCTTCATGAAGGCACGTCGTGACATGCCGGCGATCTGCTCGGGATCGTAAGGCCCGAACTCGTCGTCCAGCGCCGCGCGAATCCCGGGCGACTGCGCCAGCTCCTGCACGCTGCGCCAGTACCGACGGCCTTCGAGTTGTTCACTTAGCGGTGGCACGTGGAGCAGCTCGTCATGTAAACATGGTCGTGGATACCGTATTGCTTTTTCAATTCCGCGCCGAGTTCATTTTGGGGCTGGCCGGCGTCGGCCGCGGCCGACCAGGTCATGTTGGTCACCTGGTCGCGGGGGCGTAGATTCTTCTCCGGGGCGCGATGGCAGTCGAGGCACCAGGCCATGCTCAGCGGCTGGGCCTGATAGACCACTTCCATCTTGTCGACGCGCCCGTGGCAGGTCACACAGCCGATGCCCTGATTCACATGGGCGGCATGGTTGAAGTAAGCGTAGTCGGGCAGGTCATGCACCTTGAGCCAGTCGAGGGCCTTGCCGGTGGCGTGGCTCTCGCGCACCAAGGTCAGTTTTTCGCTCTCGACGCTGATGGCCGTGTGGCAGTTCATGCAGGTCTGCGTCGGTGGAAGGGCAGCGAAACCCGCCTTCTCGACGCTCGTATGGCAGTAGCGACAGTCCATACCCAGTTCGCCCGCGTGCAGGGCGTGGCTGAAAGGCACCGGCTGCGTGGGCGCGTAGCCGACGTCGGTGGTCTGCGGTGAGGCTCCAAGACCGACGAGCACCGGCAAGTACGTGCCCGCGCCCAGCAGCAACACAAGCGCGGCGGGGAACAGGTAGTTGGCCGCCGGAGGAAAAACAAACTGACTTCTTTTGGCGGAAATCGTCGAGCCTGCCGGTTTTGCGGGGTTGGGTTGTCGCAGCGGGGGCGGTCCGCGTTCAGGCAAGTGTATCCCACGTCGGGCGACGTGTCTCACCTGGTCGCGGCCGGCACATTATGGAGTTTCGCGCGCACAACGCAAGACCACGCGATCCGCGACGGCGGCTGGAAAAGTCATGCGCGGGTGCGATTCGAGCCGGGCGGTCGCAGCACGACGAAACCGGCTGCACTGATTCATCGCGGATGGCGGAATACCGAGGCATCGTCCTCCGCGCCCACGGGATGGGTCATCGCCGCGCCCGTCGGCCAGAGCGTCAGATAGAGGACGAACGCGAACAGAGCCGGAATCAGATCCGGCAGCAAACTGCCGCTGAGGAACACGCCCGCCAGACTGATCAGACCGGCCGCTTCGATCGTCACCCAGACCACCGCCATGCCCACCAGATAGCGCGCGGGCGGGACGGTTCGTCCTTGCCAGTAGTCATGGAACAAACGCGAGCGGATGAAGAAGGCGGCGGGGATGGTCAGCGCGGTCCACAGCATGGCGAAGACGAACCAGCGGTGACTCAGATCCGGGCGGGCGACGGTACGGGTGGTCATCAGATACACCAGCGAGGCCATGAAGACCAGGAACGGCAGCACCAGCAGCAGGGTCCAGAGTCGCCACGCCGTCTTGACGGCGGCCCGAGGGGAAAGGTGATGGATGGCGGCGGGGGACGTGGGGGTTGCTGAGGTGGATGTCATGGGAACCCTCATGGCGACTGACGGAAGACGGGGCTGGCGAAGATGCTCGCCGCGAAGAAGATCGCTTTTGCCCCTCAAAATCCAATGGCCAGCCCCAGTGTGCCCGGTGGTGTGGTCGGGGTCAAGTCTTTTGTTTCAGAGGTCTTCGGACCACCCTCGCCGTGCGGTGCCGCACGAGAGGGCGGCGACTCGCTAACCCGGTCGGGCCGCCACGGGGGACGGCAGGTGCAAGCCGTGATTGCAGCATGAGTTGGCCATCCACAAAGCATGCTTAACAGCGCTCGCGATCAGGCCGATGAGTAGGACACGCGGCCGCGCCAGGCTCGCGGATCCGTGATTGCTTTCAAGGAACCTGCCATGCCGACCGTGCTTGTGGTTGATGACGAACTGCACCTGACCACCATGGTCGCCTCGCGACTGCGGCGAGCCGGGGCCGCCGTGCTCACGGCCGACAATGGGCAGGAGGCGCTTGATCTGGCCTGTCGGCAGACACCTGATCTTGTCATCACCGATTACCAGATGCCCTTGATGAACGGGTTCGAGCTGTGTCTGGCCTTGCGTGCCGAGGCCGCCACAGCCCAGGTGCCGATCATCATGCTCACGGCCCGGGGACACAAGCTTTCCCCGCAGGACATGGCCCGAACCAGCATCCGATATCTCATGGCCAAGCCATTCAGCATGCGTGAGCTGCTGGCCACGGCCGGTGAAATTGTCCCCTTGAACGCCCAAGCCGCCTGAACACGGGCTGCGGGCCTGTGCACAGGAACCGACACGTCATGGCACACGCACTCACGGACCAGGCCCTCGCTACGCTCGGCGAGCGCTGCGGCAAACTGGGGCTGCACCTGTGGCCGGCGGATGAGAGCGGACGGCTTGCGGGCCACGCGATTGGACCGGCCGCCGAGCACCCCATCGTGGCTGGCGACGCGATGCGCCGGCACCTGGGCGAGGCCATCGAAAACTGGTTTACCACGGAAAGCCGCCAGATCGATCAGCCCGTCGTCCTCGACGACGGTGTGTGGCTGCTGCCGATCGCCGACGGATCGGATCGAGGCACGAGGGTCGTCGCATGGGCCCTGCTGCTGCCTGCGGCGGCGGCCGACGGCGGCCTGGTTCGAAAACTCTGCGCCCAGGACGGCGTGGACCTGTCGATGCTCCACACCCTCAAGCCGCACCTGCTCCAGGGGCCGGTCAATCCCGCGCACCTGGCGGCGGCCCTGAGTTGGGCGGTGAGCGATCTCACCCAGCGGACGCGCCAGAACATCGCGCTCGAGGAGTTCAGCGACCAGCTTGCCCAGTCCTACGAGCAGACGACCCTGCTCTACCGCTTCGCACGCCTGATGAACGCGACACAGGACGCCCGGCAGGCCGTCCAGATGATGTGCGACCACCTGCGCTCGGTTATGGAGCTGGCCTGGTCGGCGGTGGCCTTCGTGCCCGACGCGACGGTGCCGCAGCTCGATGGGGCCATGTTCGTCGCCGGCGATCTGCCCTGCGAATCGCCGCGGTTGACGGCCATGGTGCGGACGTTGCTGTCACGCTTCAATCGCAACGACTGGACGCGCATCCTCGAGCCGCGGCGCGATGAGTTGGCGTCGGTCGCCGGCCGCGAGGTCGTGGCCGAGCCGATCACACATGACGATCGCGTCGTCGGTGTGTTGCTGGGCGCGAATGCCGACGGCCCGGAGTGCGATGTCAGCAGCGTGCTCACGCAGTTCTTCGACGCCGCGTCGGATTATCTGGGCGTGTTTCACGAGAATCTGGCCCGTTTCGAGGAGCAACGGGTGATGTTCCTGGGCACGCTGCAAGCTCTGACCGCGGCCATCGATGCCAAGGACCGCTACACCTGCGGCCACACCGAGCGGGTGGCCATGCTTTCGGCCCAACTGGCCCAAGCCATGGGGCTGGCGGCCGACGAAGTCGAGAATGTGCGCATCGCCGGCCTGGTTCACGACGTGGGCAAGATCGGCGTGCCCGAGGCCGTGCTGTGCAAGGCCGGGCGGCTCACCGACGAAGAGTTCGAGCAGATCAAACGTCATCCGACCATCGGGTACAACATTCTCAAGGACATCCCACCCCTGGCGGCCATGCTGCCGGGCGTGCTCTACCACCACGAGCGATGGGACGGCCGCGGCTATCCCGAGGGGCTGGCCGGCCAGGACATTCCGCTGCTGGGCCGCATCATCGCCTGCGCCGATACCTTCGACGCGATGCGCTCCACGCGTTCTTATCGGTCCGCCCGTTCGTCGGCCGAGACGCTCATCGAAATGAATCGCTGCGCGGGCAGTCAGTTCGACCCGGGCCTGATCCCGATTTTCGTCCGGATGGATTTCAGCCGTTACGACAGCATGGTCGAGCGTCACGAGGCTCGCACGCCCTTCGCTGCGTGAATCCGGGCGCCTGCGACCGGCAGCTTGCCCCGGGGGGTGCTAAACGGATCAACCGGTTCTTCTTACCCAGCTTCAATGGGCCCGCCATTTGGCCGATAGCTGTCTAAGGAATGCCGCCACCGTCGCCGGGGCGACGCGGCGGTGAGGCTACGCGCATTCGGCCGACGGGGCGGATGCGGGGAGGTGATCCAACGATGGCCAGTTCGGCTCGGTCCAGGTTCAATGGCCGCGCGTGGCCGGCTCGGCGGCAGGTCGGCGGTTTCGCCATGGCGCTGATGGTGCTGGCACTCGCCGGAACGGCGGCGGCGACGATAGCCACCGCGCTGGCGTGGCGGGCTCTGGGACTGCACGCCACAGAGGCGCCGGGCATGTCCACATGGACGGCCTGGGCCATTCTGACGGTCGCGGCGGGCGCGGCCGCGTTGACGGTGTGGGCCCTCGCCGGGCGGGCCTTGGCGCGACGGGCCCGCACGCTCGCGCTCATCCAGCAGGCGCTTGAAGCGGTGGGCAAGGGCCGCGACGCCGCCGAAGAACTCAAACTTGACGCACGCTATGGCAAGGCAGCCGAGCTGTGGAACCGGTTGATCGACGACCGCGAAGCGGCCCGACGCACGCAGCAGGCCCAGCAGGCCCACGACGCGCGGCGGGACCGGCGTCGCGGCGGCGGTGGCCGGCTTGACGAACTGTGCGACAGCCTGGCGACCGGCCTGATCCTGCTCGACGACCAGGGCAAAGTCACTTACTGCAACGGAGCGGGCGCGGTGCTTCTGCGCACGCGACGCGAGGAACTTGTCGGGGCTGCGGTCGCCGGCTGGATCGAGGAACCACGACTGCTTGAAGGTCTCCAGGCGGCGCTTGACTCGACCCAGCGCCGTCGCACCACCGTCGAGGTGGATCGCGGCGAAGACCAGCGAGGCAGCGTACTGCGCTTTACGGTCCGTCCGGCCCGCGAGTCCGACGCCGCCAGGGCTGTGATGATCATCGAAGACATCACCCAGCAGCGCGTCGCGGAAAAGGCCCGCTATGCGTTCGTCACCCATGCGACCCATGAGCTGCGCACGCCGCTGACGAATATCCGCCTGTATGTCGAAAACCTTCTCGACGATCCGCAGGCCGACGAGGCCGAACGGTGCCGGTGCCTGAACGTCATCAATCAGGAAGTGCGGCGGCTGGAGAACCTCGTGGGCGACATGCTGTCGGTCGCGGAGATCGAAGCGGGCGCCATGCGGGCCGACCGTGACGACGTGCCCATGGGCGCGATTTTCGAGCAGCTCGAGCACGATTACCGTGAACAGGCGGCGGACAAGAAGCTCACACTCCGGTTCGACATGCCCCCGAAGCTGCCCACCCTGCAGGGCGACCGCGACAAGCTCGTGCAGGCCTTGCACAACCTGGTGGGCAACGCCCTCAAGTATACGCCGGAGGGCGGTGAGGTCACGGTCAAAGCCGAGTGGGAGGATGGCCGGCTGCTGGTGGATGTGATTGACAGCGGCATCGGCATCAGCGAGGCCGACCTGCCCCACCTTTTCCAGAAGTTCTACCGGGCCAAGGACGAGCGCGTGAGCAAGATCACCGGCTCGGGGCTGGGCCTGGCGCTGTCGCGCGAGATCATCCGTCTGCACGGCGGCGACATCACCATCGAATCGCAGATCAACCAGGGCAGCACCTTCAGCGTGAGCCTGCCGGCACCGAGCCAGGCGGCCTGAATCGAAGCGGGAGTCCACGCCATGCAGATACACGAGCAGCAGCAGGGGGCCGTCGCCGTGCTCAGGCCGGACGGCCAGATCAACAGCGCCGAGGCGCCAACGCTGCGTGCTCGCTTCCAGGACGCGGCCCGGCAGAACATGGGGCGCGTCGTGCTCGATCTGGCGGGCGTGCCCTTTGTCGACAGCGCCGGACTCGAGGCGCTCAGCGACGCCGGCCAGTTGCAGGGCGAATCCGGCCGCGTGCTCTGCCTGGTGGGCGCCAACGCCACGCTGCGCGAGGTGTTCGAGCTGACGGGACTGGCGGAT
Organism: uncultured Phycisphaeraceae bacterium; assembly: GCA_964502445.1. Classification (GTDB taxonomy): domain Bacteria; phylum Planctomycetota; class Phycisphaerae; order Phycisphaerales; family Phycisphaeraceae; genus CAZCWM01. Next base: position 59,550 of record CAZCWM010000013.1, read on the forward strand.
CAGTTTGAGTATTTCGAAGACGTGCAGGCGGCGGTCAGGAGCTTCATGTGAGCGGCAACGGCGGCAAACTGCGCATCGGCGACCTGCTGCTGGAGAAACAGCTCGTCAGCGAGGAGCAGTTGCGCCATGCCCTGACCGAGCAGGCCAACAGCGGCAAGATGCTCGGCGAGGTACTCGTCGAGCTCAACGTCGTGCAGCCGGGCGTGCTGGTCAAGACGCTTGGCCAGCGCCTGGGCGTGCCGGCCGTCGTGCTGCGTCATGGGTTGATCGATCCCGCGCTGCTGGCGATCATCGGCGAGGAAGAGGCTGAGAAGCTCGCGGTCATCCCGATGTTCAAGGTACATGGCGAACTGACGGTGGCCATGGCCGAGCCGCAGTCGCTGCCGACCATCGACCGTCTCAAGGCCCTGTCGGGCTGCCGCATCCGCCCGGTGCTGGCGCTCAAGTCCAACATCACCGAATTCATTCGCAAGTACGCCGGCGGCGACGTCGATGTCGACGCCTTCCTGACCTCCCTGGCCGAGTCCGACGTCGAAGTCGTCGAGCGCGAATCGGTCGAGGAGATGTCGGCCACCAACCTCGACAAACTGGTCGAGGGCAGCCCGATCATCAACCTGGTGAACGTGGCCCTGCTCTCGGCGGTGCGCGACGGGGCCAGCGACATTCACATCGAGCCCGATCACAAGGGAACGCGGATCCGCTATCGCATCGACGGCATGCTGCGCGACCTGATGAAGCCCCCGGCCGGGATGCACGCGGCGATCGTCGCCCGCATGAAAGTCATCGGGAAGATGGATATCGCCGAGAAGCGCCTGCCCCAGGAAGGCCGCGTCCGCATCGTCGCCGAGGGTCGGCAGATCGATCTGCGCGTATCGAGCATGCCCACCTTGCTGGGCGAGAAGATTGTGGTGCGCGTCCTGGATAAGAGCAACCTGCGCGTGCGCATGGAGGATCTGGGGATGCGGCCGGGGGCGCTGACTGCCTTTCGACGCATGCTCGACAAGCCCCACGGCCTGGTGCTGGTCACCGGTCCGACGGGTAGCGGCAAGACCACCACGCTCTATTCCGCCCTCGAGCTGCTGCGCGGCACGGAACGCAACATCGTCACCGTCGAGGATCCCGTCGAGTACCAGCTTGACCTGGTGAATCAGATTCAGGTTCAGCCGGCCATCGGCATGACCTTCGCCCGGGCGCTGCGCAGCATCCTGCGGCAGGATCCGGACGTGGTCATGATCGGCGAGATCCGCGACGAGGAGACGGCCAAGGTCGCGGTGCAGGCCGCCCTCACCGGTCACCTGGTGCTGGCGACCCTGCACACCAACGACGCGCCCAGCGCCGTCGCCCGCCTCCTGGACATGGGCGTCGAGTCCTACCTGCTTTCGGGCGCGCTCAATGGCGTGTGCGCCCAGCGGCTGGCGCGGACGCTGTGCCCCTCGTGCACCACCAAGTATTACCCGTCGGAACAGGTGCTGGCCGATGCGGGACTCTCGGACCGCACGGGCCAGACCTTCAAGAAGGGCGACGGCTGCGCCAATTGCCACAACAGCGGTTTCCAGGGACGCTGCGGCATCTACGAAGTGATGGAGGTCACCCACGACCTGCGCCCGATGATCCACCGCGCCGCTGCGGCCCATGAGATCCGCCACGCCCACATCAGGCATGGCGGCATGACGCTTCGGCAGGAGGGTGTGCTGCTGGCGCTCGATGGTCGGACAAGCCTGGAGGAGATTCTCCGCGTCACGCAGTCCGAAGACGAGCAGCACGCGGCCGAGGGCGCCCGGCCGACGTCTTCAGCGGGTCCCGAGGCCAGGAGCGCCGCATGAAACTCGCCTACCAGGCCTATGACCGCGCCGGCCGTGCGATCAACGACGTGATCGACGCCGCCAGCATCGCCGAGGCGACCGAGTCGCTTCGCCGCGAAGGCCTGTTCGTGGCCCAGATCAAAGGCGCCGTGCAGGACGCGGTGCGCGTCACCGCCAGCCGCGCCAAGTCGCGCGACCTGGCGGTCTTCACCAAGCAGTTCTACGTGCTCGCCTCCACCGGATCGCCGGTGACCGAAGCGTTGGCCGCTTTGCAGCGGCAGATGCGCAACGAATCCTGGAAAGCCGTGCTCGCCGACATTGGCGAGCGCGTGGAGGAAGGCGAGCCGCTGTCCGACGCGATGGCGGAGCATCCGGGCTTCTTTGACGAGGTCTACCGCAGTCTGATCGCCGCCGGTGAGGCCAGCGGCCAGCTCGTGCCCATGCTTGAGCGTCTGGCCGCGCTGGTCAACAAACGCTGGCGCACGCAGAGCACCCTGCGCGGCGCGATGGTCTACCCCATCGCCCTCACCTTCATCGCCATCGCCGTACTGCTTCTGGTGATGCTGTTTGTGGTGCCGCGATTCACGGAAATGTTCCAGACCCTCGACGTGCCCCTGCCGCCGACCACCCTCGTGATGCTGGCCGTCAGCGATCTGGCGACGCGTTTCTGGTGGATCGGTCTGCTCACGGGCGCGGGCCTGGGGTGGGGCGCGTGGTCCTGGCTGCACTCGGAAGCGGGAGGCCAGTGGCGGGACACCGTGGTGTTGAAGCTGCCTGTGTTCGGTCGGCTGGCCCAGGGCTTCGTCATCGCCCGCATCGCCAGGCTGCTGGGCAGTCTGGTCGAGAGCAACGTGCCGCTGCTGGAAGGACTGCAACTGACCCAGGCCGCGGCCGGCAATGCGCACTACGTGAAGTTGCTTCAGGAAGCCGAGCAGGCCGTCACCCAGGGCGAGCCGGTCAGCCGAACCTTTCGTGATAACCCGTTGATCCCCGAGGCGTTCTACGAGGCCCTGCATAACGGCGAACAGTCCGGCAAGATCGGCCCGCTGCTGCTGAACATCGCCGACCTGATGGATGATGAAAACGAAACCTCGCTCAAGGCGGCTCTGAGCCTCATTGAGCCGGCGATTCTTGTGGCCCTCGGCATGCTTGTGGGGCTGGTGGCGGTGAGCATGTTCCTGCCGCTGTTTGATCTGACCGCCATGGCGTCGGGAGGGGGTGCCTGATGACCGCCTTGGGACGCCGCAGAATGTTGCCGATCGGCGTGGCCTGTGACGGCCGGTTTGTGCATGCCGTGCAGTGGGCCCGCGACCGGCGCGGGGCTGTGCCGCACCGCGCGGTGTCGTGGCCGTACCGCGCTGAGGAGCCCTTGTGGACGGCCGAAGAGATCGCCCATCTGGCGCAGGTGCTTGAACGACGCGGCTTCGTGGGTCGCCGCATCGTGCTGCCCGCGCCGACCGAACGGGCCAGCACCCACCTGCTGGAACTGCCGTCGCGTGGGCCGGGCGTGCCCTTGCGCCGTCTGGCCACGATGGGCGCGGCCAACGAACGTCAGTGCGACCCCGAAAGTTTGACGGTGGATTTCTGGGATGTGCCCGATCCCGCCCGGGCCGGCGACGCCACGCAGGTGCTGGCCGTCGCCTGCGACACCGGCGCCCTCGACGCCATGCTGGCCCAGTTCGACGCCGCCGGCTTTGACGTGGCGGCCCTCGACTGGCCGGCGCTGGCGCTGCATCGCATCTGCGCCGATCAGTTCACGGACGGCGACGGCGCGATCCTTCACCTGGGCTGGGACCGCGCGCTGCTGACCGTCATCCACCAGCGGGAGGTGGTCTACGAACGGACGATCGGCGATTTCGACATGCGCCGTCTGCATGAACAGGTGACTGAAACCATGCACGTCACCGCGCTGACGGCTGACGGATTGATCGGCGGCGACGGGGCCGAAGCCGCCGAGCCCGACCCGAGCACCGAATCGACGGACAACACCGAAACCCGTCACCCTCAGCGCGAGTTGGCCAGCCTGGTCCTGTCCCACGCCGCGGGCGCGGTGCAGGAACTGCGGGCGGCCTTGGCGTTCGTGGGCCATCGTTACCGCGATTGCCGTATCGACACGCTTGTGCTGACTGGCCTGGGCGCTCACCTGCCGGGTCTGGCCGACCACCTGGGACCGGAACTCGAAGCCCGGGCGGTGGTGCTCGACGATGGGCGTGCAACCGACGGGCGTGGTGCATCGACCATGAAACTCGGTCCGCAACGGGCGATGGCCGCGGGACTGGGGCTCTGGGCTTTAGACACCGCGGCGCGGAAGGGGGCGGCATGACAGCCCATGTCAACCTCCTGCCTCAGCGTCGCCGGCACCAGCGTCATCGCCTCGGACGCATGCGGCTGTGGATCGCGATCGATCTCGTCGCGGCAAGCCTGGCCGTGGCGGCCATCGGCTTGACACTGGCGATGCGTCCTGCAACCACGGCCACGCGCGCCGCCGTGGACGCACTGGAAAAACAGATCGCTGACGCCCGCGCCCAGCTTGACCAGATCGCGCCGCTGGTGATCCGGGATCGCAAAACGCTCGAAGCCGTCCGTCATGTCAGCGACCAGCCGGACTGGTCGATCCTTCTGACGCTGCTGGGCCGGTTGCGCGATGACCACGCGGTGTTGCGCAGTGTACGACTGGAACCGGTCGCCGGGGAGGGGGGAGCGATCGTGGCCGCGGCCCTTTCCGCGCAGGATCGTCGCGGCGGCGTGAGTGAGAACTTCCATCGTCCCGCCGCGTTCATGGTGCGGCTGGAAGGGCTGGCTGAATCGCAGGCGGATGTGTCGCGGATTGTTCTGGCCTGCGAGCGGGCCGGACTGTTCGATGTCGTCAAACTGGTGAATACGGCCCGCCAGGGGTTCATGGGCCGGGATACGACCCGTTTTGAGCTTGAGTGCCGCATCGGCCGCACCAATGCCAAGCCGTGAGATGCCGATCTTGAGAAAACAATCGTCACAGTTTGATCGCGACGAGGCGCGCACCTTCTTTCAGCGTGAGAGAGCGTACTGGCCGGTGCATGCGGCCGGTCTGGCGATCCTGATCCTGGCGATGGTCGCGGTGGGCATGGCGGGGTTGCGGCCCCTGGCCGCGGCGCAGCGCGAAGCCGCAATGCTCAAGTCGCGCCTGGCCGCACACGGCGAGTCTCTGCGGACCGCCCGCCAGGGGCTCGATCAGGCCCGGGTTCGCGTCGACGATCTGCGGCGTCAACTCGATGACGCGACGCTCACCCTCTACGACTTGAGCGAACTGAACCAGCGTCTGGCTGATCTGACGGAACTGGCCCGTGCGTCGCAACTGGTGGTGCATCAGGTGCAGCCGGGCGAGCCGGTGTCGGGGCCGCATTTCGAGCGCGTCGCCATCCAGCTTGCGGGTGAAGCGACGTATCAGACCTTCACACGGTTTCTAAGCCGGATGCATCGCGAGATCGCGGACGTTGAGGTGAGGTCGCTGCATCTGCAGAGTGCAGCCGGTGAGATGGGCGGCCCGACGCCGTTCCGGTTGGAGTGCCTCTGGTACGCTCGGCCGCGGCTGGAGCGATCAGCGGCCGTGATCTCCGTCGATAGGTAGCGTGGCGCACCACGCGAGGGAGTCGATCACCTTGAACCGTGAGCGAAAAATCCTGGTGGCCATACTCGTCCTCGGCCTGCTGGCCCTGGTCGTGGACCAGTTGTTCCTGTCCACGGGCGAGCCCGCTTCCGCCGACGCCGCGGTGACGGTGCCACCCTCGGCGATCGGCATGAGCGCGATCACCGCACCGCCGACCATTGGCGATATCGCTGCCGCCGACGCGCCGTCCAGTTCAGTGGAATCGCCTGATGCGCCGGCCCTGGCCCAGGTACCGCCTTCCGTGGCCGGGCGGCTGCGTAAGGCCGAACAGGGCATGGCCATCGATCCCCAGGATGTGGCCGACGCGTTCGAGCCGCCGGCGTCTTGGCTGCCGCAGCCCGATGCCGCCGATGGACAGGCGGCCCAGCCGCTGTCGGCGCAGGGTCGTGCGTTCGCCCAGCGTCACCAGCTTGAGGCCGTCATGCGTCAGGGAGAACGAAGTTTCATCCTGGTGGACGGCAAGCCGCTGCGGAGCGGCGACGTGCTGGACGGCTGGACCCTGGTCCAGATCGACGCACGCTCGGCGGTGTTCGAAGCCGGCGACGTGCGCGCGGTGCTTCGGCTGACGCAGACCCAGGTCCCATAAGGGCGCCGCGCTGGCTTTCCGCGAGCCTGTCCAGCCGCGCAGTCAATACTTTGCTCTTGCTGATCTATCGACCGCGGCCGCGAAGCGTTAAGTGGGTTGCCCAGTTCGACGATCTTCAGGAGTGGAAGCCGGGAACCCTCGGAAAGCCGGGACCGTCGCCTGACGCAACCCATGAAGGAGCAGTTGGATGTACGGCAATCGCAACAACCGTAGGGCTGGTTTCAGCCTGATCGAACTGGTGATCGTGGTGGTCATCATCGGCATCATCGGGGCTATCGCCATCCCGCGCATCAGCCGCGGTTCGGCCGGCGCCGCCGACGCCGCCACCATGGGTGACCTGGCCGTCCTGCGCAATGCCATCGACCTCTACGCCACCGAGCACAACGGCAGCTACCCCACGCTCGCCAACATCGAGGACGCGCTCACGCTCTACAGCGATGCGGCAGGCAACACCTCCTCATCGAAGGATACGGACCACATCTACGGGCCGTACATCCGCAAACTCCCGCCGCTGAAGGTGGGCACCCAGAAAGGCCAGACAAGCTTCACCGACACGGCCGGCACGGCCGGCGCGGGCTGGGTCTACAACGCCACGACAGGCGAAGTTGTGGCCAACACGACCACGGAGCAGGACGCTTCCGGCAAGCTGTACTCGGCTTATTGATTCGCTGAGCGCCGCCGCGAACCGAAGGGGGCGGGCCCCGGAGCGTATGCCCTGGGTCCAGACAACTGTGGAAGACACCCGGGCCGCGATGGGTGGTGGAGAAGGGAGAGCCCTGATGGCACGAGCCGCAGCGTTCTCCCTTCTTGAATTGGTGCTGGTGATCGTGATCCTCGGGGTGATCGCCGCCATCGCCGTCCCGCGTCTGTCGCGCGCGGGTTCCGGGGCCGCGGAATCCGCGCTGGCGGCCAGCCTCGACATCCTCCAGAGCGCCGTCGACCGCTACGAGGCCGAGCATCTGGGGCAACTGCCCGATCCGAACCGCGTCATGGACCAGTTGTTGCTCTACAGCAACGAAGCCGGCGACGTCGTCAAGCAGCCAGGACCGCAGCATGTGTTCGGTCCCTACCTGCGCAAACTGCCGGTTCTGCCGCTGGGCCCTAACGCCGGGGCCAGCGTCCTCAGCGATACGGCCGGACCGGACGTGGGCTGGATCTACCAGCCGCAGAGCGGCCGCGTATATCCGAACCTGTTCGATGCCGGGGTGGTGTCGCCCGACCTGGTGCCGCTGCTGGGACTCACCGGGCCGCCGCTGGAGCAGTTCAAGCAGACGGGGGTCTTGCCATGAAAGACCTCAAACCGTGGACAGCATGGCGGCGCAACGACGCCGGTCGCGGGGGGCGTAGGCGCGACGGCTTCACCTTGGTTGAGTTGGTGATGGTGGTGGCCATTGTGGCGGTTGCCGCGGGCATCGCAGTGCCACGCTATGCCGAGGTGATCGCCCGCTACCGCCTGGCGTCCGCCGCCCAGCGCATCGCCCGCGATATCGAATACACCGCACAGATCGCCCATGTGCGCAGCGCCGCCACGGCGATCGCGTTTGACGCCGCGGCCAATCAATACACCATCGAAGCCCTGACCGACCCGGATCGTCCCGGCCAGCCGTACGTCGTGCGCCTGAATTCGGAACCCTACCACGCTCAACTGTCGCAGGCCGACTTCGACGGCCAGACACGGCTGAGCTTCGACGGTTATGGGCGAACGACCACGGATGGCGTGGTGATCGTTCGCTCGGGGCGCGGCATGAAGGTGCTGCGATTCGACGCGGCGACGGGGAAGGCGGTGATTCAGTGATCCGCCGCTTCCGTGGTCCACGATCGGTCGCTGGGGCCCAGGCCGGCATGACGCTGGTGGAAGTGGTCACCGCGCTGGCCATCAGTTCGGTGCTGCTTGCAGCCGTCGGCTCGGCGGTCGTGATCGCGTCACAGGCCCTGCCGCGGACCGATAGCCCGACGGCCGCAGCCATCGACGGGGCGGCGGTGTTCGAGCGCATGGCCTCGGAGCTGGACACGGCTCTGTTCCTGGTGGAACGCGGCGATCGCGCCGTCACCTTCACCGTGCCGGACCGCGACGCCGACGGGCGGGCGGAGACCATCCGCTACACCTGGTCGGGGGTGGCCGGCGATTCCCTCGTGCGCCACTACAACGGCGGGCCTGGCGTCGAGCTGCTGGGCCAGGTCAACCAGTTTCACATGACTTACGATGTGGTCAGCGTCGGCGAGAGCTACCACGGCAAGGGTGTGGAGGATTCGGCCGACGTCCTGCTGGCGACGTTCGGCGACGGCGCGGGCTACCGCGAGCGGGGCGTGACGGGGTCCAACTGGATCGGCCAGTATTTCCTGCCGGATCGCGCCCGCGTCGGGGTGAGCTGGCGACCGACAAGCATCCGCGTGCGGGCTCGTCAGGCGGCGATCCCCGGCGAGGTCAAGCTGACGCTTCACAGCGCGACGGCCGGCCTCAAGCCCAGGGTGGCTGAGCTGGCGTCGAGCCAGCTCAGCTACATGCAGCTGGTCCCCTGGCTCCATCTGTGGCGCGAACTGCGTGTGGACACCCTGGGTGCCTTACCGCCGGACCAGGGCCTGTGCGTGGTGGTTCGCCACATCACGGGCAATCCCGGGGCCTACATCGAATACGACGATACCGATGGCCCGGGCCTGTTACGCACCGACAACGGCGGGGCGTCGTGGCAGTACAGTTCCGGCAAGTCGCTGGCGTGCGCGGTCTATGGCCGCGTGACCATGGCCGGTGCACCACAGACCGTGTCGCGTCATTACCTGACGGGCATCACCGCCATTGTGCGCAGCGGTCGAAGCGACGCCCAGCGCCTTCAGACCCGCATCCCCACGCTCAACCACCCCGAACTGCTCGACGGCCTGTGGTCGCTGGACTTCGACCGCCCGCCGACGGGCGTGGATGTCAACGGCGACGGCCTGGGCGACTGGGGGGTCGTCGGCGGCCACCAGTTTGACGCCGCAACCCTCGCCGGCGGCCTGTGGCGGCCGGCACAGATCCTGCGAAGCCAACCGGACGCCGACTTCGCCACCACGACCACCATCGACCTGCGGGCACGCGCCACCACCGTCGGCGGGCGTGGCGCGATGCTGGCGATCAACGCCGACTGGCAGGGCGGCAATGCTGTGCCGCTGGTGCTCTCGCTGGCCCTGGAGTCCGACGGCACGCAGATGCTGCAACTGCTCGTCGAACAGCCGGACGGCTCGCTCACCGCATTGATGACGCTGCCCGGCCTGCCATCGAGCATGGTGGACGTTCGTCTGCTCATCGAACCACAGACCGATACGGTCAATCTCAGGGTCAATGATGTCGACCGCGGCAGCGTGGGATACACGGTGCGGTCTCTAGGCGGCGCGCCGCGGGGCGTGATGCTTTTCGCTCTCGACGCAGAGGCGCAATTTGACGCCGTACGCGTGCGCATCGGAGGTCAGCCATGATCCACGGCGATCCTCCTGTTGCGGCTGAATCGGGCGGGCGGCCACGGGTTCCGGCCCGGGGCTTCGCCCTGGTCGAGGCGGTGATCTGCGTCCTGCTGGTCGGGCTGCTGTTCGTGTCATCCATGCAGGTGGTCGCTGCCTCGCGCACCAGCGAGGCGGTGACAGCCCATCGGGCGATCGGCCGCGGACTCGCCCTCGATCTGATGAATGAAATTCTCGCCTACGCCTACGAGGAACCGGACGTCGCGCCGTTGTTCGGCCGTGAGGTCGGTGAGCCGGCCGGCCTGCGTGCCGCGTATGACGACGTCGACGACTTTCACGGCTGGTCGTCCCAGCCGCCGATCGCCGCCAATGGCGCGCCGCTGGCCGAACTCGACGGCTGGTCGCGGCAGGTGCAGGTGACCTTTGTCGACCCGGCCGATCCCCAGTCCGACGTCGGCGACGATCGCGGGGTGAAACGCATCCGCGTCACAGTGCTGCGTCATGGCAAAGTGGTGGCGACAACGACGGCCTTGCGATCCATCGCCTGGGTGAACCCTTTGCCCCGGCCCGAGGGCGTGGTGGACAACCAGCCGCCGCTGGCCATCGCTGCGGCCGATCGCCTGGTCATCTGGGCGGGAGGGACGGTTAACTTCACCGCGGGCGGCTCCTCGGACCCCGACGGCGATGTGCTCACCTTCTACTGGGATTTCGGCGACGGAACCGGCAGCGGCGGGGCGTCGGCCAGTCGTCGTTTCTCCATCCGCGGCACGTACACGGTCACGCTGACGGTCTCCGACGGCTCGGCGATGGACACCGACCACCTTCTTGTGGAGGTGCGATGATGGAGCCCGTCATCCGCCCGACCCGCGTCATCGGCCGATCCCGCCTCCGCTGCCGCGGCAGCATCTATCTGACCGTGCTCGGCAGCAGCCTTATCGTCACGGTGATCGGCATGTCGGCCCTGGCCGCGGTGCGCATCCAGCGCCGGGTCGACCAGACCCATCACGACCTGGCCCAGGCCCGCCTGCTGGCGCGCTCGGCCCTCGAACTGGGCATGCTCCAGATCCGCGATGACCCGCGATGGCGCACCCGCGGTGAGGGGGCGTGGTTCAGCGATCGGCCGATGGCTGACGGCCGGATGTCGCTGACAGTCAGCGATCCGCTGGGGGGCGGGTTCAGCGATCCGCAAGGCCCGGCGGCCTTGACTGGCGAAGGGCGCGTGGGCGTCGCCCGCTACCGCGTGCAGACGCAGGTGACGACGACCCGCGGCCTGGGCGCGCTGGAAAGCGTCATGCAGGCGGGCGATGACATCACCTTTGACGGCCTGACGGTTGCCTGCAACCAGGCCGTCATGGCCAACGACGACATCGAGGCCAGGAATGGCGCGGTCGTCTTCGGGGACGTCGAGGCGGGCGATCACATCAGCGGCGCCAGCTTCATGGGCCGCACCGCCGAACATGTTGATCGACGCCAGATGCCCGACCGATCGACCGTCTTTGCCTACTATCTGGCCCAGGGTACACCCATCAGTTACAACGACCTGCCCCGCACCGGCCCCAACCTGCTGGAGAACGCCGCCATGGAAGGCGTCGTCACGCCCTGGGTTCCCACAGGCTACGCGACGCTGGATGTGTCCACCTTCAACCCCCATGCCGGAAGCGGCTGCCTGCGGGTGAGCGATCGTTCCGGATGGTGGGACGGCCCGGGACAGGACATCCGCGACCGCGTCGTCCACGACATGCAGTACGAGGCCGAAGTCTGGGTGCGCATGCTGGCCATCACCGACTTCGTGAACATCGTCGTCTGGGTCCGCGACGACGACGGCGACCGCTGGTATGCCGGTAACTGGCAGACCGTGGGCACGGCCTGGACGCGCGTCACCTCCGCCTTCCGCATTCGCTGGAAGGGCACGCTGCGCGAATGCCGCATCTACACCGCGACCGCCGGATCCAATCAGGACTTCTATGTTGATGACATGGCCCTGCGTCGCGTCGAGCCCGATGGGCCGGGCATCCGTCGCGCTGTCTTGAGTCCGGCGGTCAATCCCTTCGGCTCCGGTCAGACCAACTCGCAGGGCATCTATGTGCTCGATTGCGATGGCCGCGACGTGCGCATTGAAAACGCACGCATCGTGGGAACGCTCGTGCTCATCGATCCCGGCGCCGGGTCGCGCATCGCCGGGTCTGTGCACTTCGAGCCCGCGCGAGCCAACTACCCCGCCCTGATGGTCAGCGGCGGATTGACCATCACCATGGACGACGCCGGCCTGAGCGAGGCGGCGATCGGCGTCAATCTCAACCCGCCGCAGACGCCCTTCCCTTACAACGACGGCGCGGGAGGCGACACGGACGGCGACCTCGACGACGCCTATCCGTCGCTCATCCGGGGACTGGTCTACGCCAACGACGATCTGACATTTGACGGCCGCTGCGCCGTCGAGGGGCTGGTGATTGCCCACGACGACATCGTAGCCCGAGGCGTGAGTCTGACGCTCCGCTATCAATCCATCCATCTGAACGATCCGCCGCCGGGCTTCGACACAGCCACACGCAACATCGAACTGGTCGCCGGTTCGTGGCGGCGCCTGGTGGATTGAGGCAGGTGACGCTCGGCGGGCTAGAAGCGAACCGATGCCGCCATGTCGGCGAGGCGGGCCCGCTCAACCTGGCCCATCACACACAACCAGCGGTCGCCGTGGCGCGTCATGACCATCTCCAGCTCGCCCAGCCGGTGCGCGAACAGCTCGCGGCCGGCGACGGTCAGCGACTGGCCCATCGGATGGGTGAAGTCCGCGGACTGGGCCACGATCAGCGTGACCGGTCGATCCTCCATATCCAGCAGCACCGCCGCGACCAGTTTCCCCCGCACCGAAGCCAGACAACAGGACTGCACAGTCAGATCACCCTGGCCGCTGAGCGAACCCAGACCCGGCAGACGCGGGGCGCCTTCGCCGCTTTGACGGGCGATGAGGGTGTTGGCTTGCTCGATAGTGGCGGCCGGCGCCGTGGTCACCCGCCCCTCGACGAGCTGGGCATGAAGCTGCGACAGCTCAATGGACTCGGCGATCGCCGGGCCGGTCGTCCGCTCCATCGCCGTCAGCAGCACCAGCACGAGTGAACCCGCCATCGCGATCGCCGCCGCCACCGCCGCCAGACGTCGCGGCCGCCAGCGCCAACCGCTGCGCCGTCCGTCGTCGTCCACCTGCTCCAGCGCCTGATCGATCCGGGCGGCCAGCGCCGCGACATCGACGGGGACGCTCGCCAGGCGCGCCAGGCGCTGTCGTGTGGCGGCGTCCAGCTCCGCCTGGGCGTCGGGCAGGGATGCGTCGGCGTGTGCGTGCGGATCATGCATGGCCATGCTCCCGTGCAGCCGGGGTCGTCGGGGCGTCGACCCACCCGCGGCCGACGGCCAGGTCATACAGCCGGTCGCGCAGCATCGCGCGGCCGCGGTGGGCCCGCGACTTGATGGTGCCCACCGCCACGCCGAGGACCGCCGCCGCCTGCGCATGCTCGAGCTGCTCCACGTCCACCAGCAGCAGCGTCCAGCGGATCGCCTCAGGCAGGGCCTTCAAGGCCGCGATCACCTCCGCGTCGCCGAAGCGCTCCAGCAAAGTCCGCGGCGACGGCCACTGTTCGTCATGCATTCCGGCGGGATCCTCTTCGGCCGGTGGGGCGGCCGGCGCGAGAGCCTCGTCCAGGGGGACGGCGCCCCGGTGTCGTTTTTCGCGACGATGCAGGTCCACGTGCGTCCGCCGCAGGATGGTCAGCAGCCACGCCCGGATATCCGTGCCGTCACGAAACCCCGCCAGACCTCGCATGGCCCGCATGGCCGTCTCCTGCGCCAGGTCCTCAGCCGCGTGCGCGTCGCCGGTCAGGTAACCGGCCGTCCGCAAGAGCAGCGTCAGGTGCGGCCGCACGAGCCGGGAGAATCGTTGCTGATCCGTCTCGGTTGGCCGTTGAGGCATCAGGCTTCTCTCTTCAGAACGCAAGGCGGGTCGGATGCGGTTCCATCGATCAGGGACCGTGCCTCTTTCAGCTTAGCGCGAAGCGCATCGACCGCAAAGTCACTTTCCCTGGCTGCCACAGGCGGTGTTTCTCAAAGTCCATGGAACATCTCGGACAGCGCGATGCGTTCAGACCGGTGACGTGCCTTCGCATCAAGACCCACGCCACGTCCACGGAGCTTCGCCATGCCATGTCCATCGCATCACCGCCCCTATACCGCCATGCCGACCCCATCGGCCCGGACCGCGGGCCAGCCTTTCCCGCCGATCGCGTGGGGACTGCTTGCGGCGTCCGTAAGTCTGTGGATACTCGCCGCGCTGGCCGTCGCCGACGAGGGCTCCACGACACCCCATATCCTGCCGCCCGTCTACCCCATGACCACCTGCCCGGTTTCCGGCCAACCCCTGGGCGCGATGGGCGAGCCGACGACCCTCGAATACGAAGGCCGCGAGTTGCGCCTCTGTTGCGCGCACTGCGAGCCGGCTTTCCACGCCGACCCGGCGAAATACCTTGCCAAACTGGATGCGACCGTGGTGGCGGCCCAGAAGCCGCGCTACCCGTTGGCCGCCTGTCCCGTGTCCGGTGAACCGCTGGGCGATGACGCCGTCGACCATGTGCATCAGGGACGGCTTGTGCGCCTGTGCTGCCCCCAGTGCGTGGATGGGTTCAACGCCGAGCCGACGAAACTCATGGCGACGCTGAACGCCGCGGCCGTCGAGGCTCAGCGAAAGGCCTACCCGACCCCCAAGTGCGTCGTCTGCGGCGAGACCTTGGGCGTGCATGGCCCGATGACGGACGTCCTGATCGGTGACCGCTTGGTGCGCCTGTGCTGCCCGCCGTGCCTGGAGGCAGTCAAGGCCGACCCCGCCGGCCAGTTGCGGGCCCTTGACGAGGCCGCCGCGACCGATCCCGACCAGTAACCCCGACGCCGGCGCGGACAGGGGGCCGGAAAGGGGATAGAGAGCCCGTCAGAGCGATATATCTTTACGTGGACAAAGGCATATTTAAGCGTTGATATTCGACGAGACCCCTTATACTCGGGGGCGTGATGCGCCTTGGGAGGGGAGACCGACCGCAGTGCCCGGCGCGCTGCGGCGTCTTTTCGGTCTCGGCGGACGAGCGGCGTCCGCCTCATCTCAACCCGTACCAAGGGGGATCTCATGACGAGTGCGAAATGGGGCCTGTCGGCAGTGTTGCTGGCGATGTCGGCGATCAGTGTCCACGCGGCCATACCCGGCACGGTGGCGACCTATGACGTCGACGAGCAAGGGTGGCAGGGCAGCACCACCTCGACCACACAGGTTTATGTCGGCAACGGCGGGAATCCCGGCGGCCACATCGAGGTGCGCAAGGATCTGACCCCGCCGGTGTTCGATATAGGATCACGCACCAGCGCGGATGCGGCTTTTCTCGGCGACTACGCGGCCAGCGGCATCACCGGCGCCGGCTTCGACCTGAACGTGTTCAACAGTCCTGTCGACAATGCCTTTCTGCGCTTTCGCCGCAACGTGGCGGAAAACGGCTGGCGCTATGGCTTCGGCCAGGTGCTGCCCAACGCCAACACGTGGGAGTCGTTCGACGTGGTCTTCGACCCGACCTGGGACGATCTGACCGCCCGGTCCAACGGCTGGCTGACCGACGACGACTTCGATCCCGGCGCCGATCCCAGTCCGGCGTTTGCCGACGTCATGGCCGATGTCGGCTGGATCGAGGTGCGGCTGGCCAGCGAAGGCAGCACGATCGCCGGTATCGACAACGTGCGCATCATTCCCGAGCCGACCACGCTGGGTCTGTGTGTCCTGGCCGTGGTCGTCGCGATGGGGCGGCGAGCGAGACCCGTTTGTTGAGGGCGTCGTCCCGCTTCCGATCCAACGGCTCGCCTGGGGGCGCGGCGCGCAGGATGCCGCGCATCCACGGGGTTGACACACATTGCGGTGTGCTGGTGGCACGTGGATATGCCACGCATCCCAGACTGCGCAGGCTCGGATGGCCGACCCGCGTGACGAGCTTTCGCTTCGAACCTGTCAAGGGGAACACATGATGAACAGGAAAGGATGGATGGCTGCATGCCTGTTGGTCGCGCTGACGACCACAGTCTGCGCAGGTACAACAAAGACAGGAATCGTCGGCCTGGCCCTGCTCGACACCTCCTTCGCCGATGTGGCTGTGATCCACGACCCGGCCGCCGGACCAGTCTATGCCGTGGACGTCTTCGCCAACGCCGGGGGCGGCATCAAAGTGGGAACGGTGATCGCCAGACCAGGCAAGGAATATACCCGGCTCAGCGATGGCGGCCTGCCCGTGCTTACCTTCAGCAACGGCAATAATCCGCTGACAGCCTACGGCATCCGGGATTTCACGGCGTCGACGAAATACTTGCCCGGGTTTGACAAGATCATCCGGTCGAAGCTGCGGCTGACCCAGGGCGGCATTGATTCGAGCAAGAGCATCAGCGCCGGCAGCGGCACCTTCGCCCAATATCAGGTCGTCGGGCCGCAGAGCATCATCGACGTACGATTCACCCTCGCCATCACCGGCGACGTCGCCATTCCCGACACGCGACCCGGCTCCGTGTTCTCCATCGGCACCACCTTCAGCCTCACGGACATCGCGGGCGCTCCCCTCGTCACCCAGACCGGCGTCTGGCAGGGCGGCTATGGTTCGGATTTCCGCGCCGGCCTGCTCAACGCCGCGGGCATCACCACCGCATCGAACGACGCTGACGGCGTTCGCACGCGATCCATCGCCGGCAGCACCTCATGGATCGTGTCCCTGCCCAGTGACAGTTATTTCAATCTGCGGTACACGACCTACTACACGCTCTCCGGCCCGGCTGGCGAACCGTCCGATCCCGTCGTCATTGACCTGGGCGACACCGTGACGTTGACCTTCGGCCCGGCTTCGGGCTTCGAAGAGAGCATGATTCTGCTGGTTCCCGAACCGATGACGATCAGCCTGCTGTTGCTGGCCGCTCCGTTGGCGATGCGGCGGCATTCGAACCGCTGGTGATTCCCCTGTACCCGCAAAGGAGTTGGATGATGCGGACAATTGTTGTGATGACAGGACTTGTCTTTTTGGCCGTGCCCGCCGTCTGGGCCCAGAATCTGGCCATTTCCATCGCCATCCGCGAGACCGAAGCCGACGGCGGCGCAACGGGCGGCCCGGTATTCGCCGACGGCGGAACCACCGGCGGCCTTGAATTCGTCAATCGCGACGGGCAGATGCTGCCCCTCGACGGCTCGTGGCAGCTTTTCACGTTCACGCCGGCCAGCGATCCGCTTCTGGCATTCGCCGGCACGACGGCCAACTCCATCCTCGACGGCGGATGGGGCACGCTCGAGATGCTGCGGATCGCAAACATTGAAGGCATCGCCCAGCCGATCCGCCTCTGGATCGACCAGGTCACCGTCACCGAGCGGGCCGGCGCGACCGTCGAAGGTTTTGAAACCTTCGACCCCGGCGTCGAGGTGATCTTCCAGGAGCCCGGCTTCTCCGGCTCGACTTGGGCGAACCTCGTCGCGGGCTCAAGTTCAGCCGTCACGGACGCGCTCGCGTTCGACGGCGATCATGCGTACGAGTTGAACTTCCAGTTTGTCGACGATGATCCCACGCGATGGGTTCGCGTGTCCACCTTCGGCACACCGAATCTGCCCAATCCCGCGGTTCCGCTGCAGTATGGCAGCCCGGAGTTCGCCCCGACCATCAGCTTCTACGCCCGGGCCCTCATCGTTCCGGAGCCCGCGTCATGCGCTCTGCTGGCCGGCGCAGGCGGCCTGACCCTGCTGCGCCGCCGCCGCGCGCAGCGCGGCATGGGTTCTTCATGATCTTCTGCAAATCACCCGGCCGTGCCGCAAGCCCCTTGTCGCCAGGCGCGCAGCGGCCATCAGGAGTGCCCACCATGTATCGAGCCATCCGCATAACCATGCTGGCCGCGATCGCCGCCCTCGGCGCGGACGCGGCCCAGGCGAATCTGCTGGTCAATGGAAATCTTGACAGTCCCCCGGACCACGAAACCGACGTGGCCGTGGGCTGGATCCTTGAGGAGCCCGGGGTCGACGGGCTGGGCGCGCCGGTCAACTCCGCCACGTTCGCGAGCTTCGCCAACCACACGCCGGCCGGTGAACGCGGCCTGTGGCTGCGCTCGTTCGTCGGCGGGTCGGGCGTGAATCCGCCCACCGTCACCGCCCATCTGTACCAGGACGTGCCCGGCGGGGCGGGAATCGCGTACTCACTGATAGCGTGGTTCCGGATGGAGCCTAATTACTCAGGCCTGAACCCGGCCGCATCGACGCAGACGATTCTGGCCATCGACTTCCTCAATGCCGCGGACAGCGTGATCGCCTCGGTTGAGCTCGACATCGACACCGTCTATGTGCCGGACAACACCTGGCAGCAGTTTCCGATCGGCGGGGTCGCACCGGCCGGCACCACGACCGTGCGCGCCCGGGCGTCAATGCTGGACGGCCTCCTCCAGCCGGCCAATCCACAGTCGGCCTTCATCGATGATTTCGTGCTGGTGCCGGAGCCGACGTCCCTGGCGCTGCTGATCCTGGGCCTGTTCGCGCCCCGGCGGCGCCGTTAAAGGGATCGAACTGGCATGCTCTCGCAGTTTTCGCAACACACCGTGGCCAGTGTGGAGACCACCATGCGCCAACGCGCGTTTTTCTGTTGTTGCCTGTTAACTACCGTACTTTTCCTCAGCGGTACCGCCCACGCTGAGATCCTCCACGTGCCAGCCGGCACACAGCTCTTCATCTCGGGTAGCCATACCTATGACGCGGTCATCATCGAAGGCCTGCTGAGAGTCGAGAGCTCCACGCAGATCGTCACCGACTCGTTCGTGCTCGCGTGGGGCGGTGAGATCCGCGGCCGCCAGTACAACGGCACCAACGGCAGTGACTCCGTGTGGCTGGGCATCGGTCAGGGCTACAGCACCAGCACGTGGGGTACGCCCGGCGGGCATGGCCAGGGTTTTGAAATCTGGAGCCATGGTTTGCTGGAAATCTCCGGCCACCTGACCATGCCCGGTGGCAGGGGCGGCCACGGGGGGGACGGCTCGATCGATCAGCCGGCCCGGCACGGCGGCGCTGGGGGATCGGGCGGCACCATCTGGCTGCAGGGCCGCGACGTCGTGCTGGGTGAGTCGTCCACGATGGTGGCTGTCGGCGGACGCGGCGGCGACGGCGGCGACGCCCCATCGGTCAGCCCCGACTATCCCAACGGCGGGGGCGGCGGCGAAGGGGGTTATGGCGGCAGACTCATCATCAACTACATCGACAGCTTCAGTTATGCCGGCACAGGCGGCTACCTGAGCCGCGTCAACGTCAGCGGTAACGCCGGCGGCGCCGGCGGCAGCGGCGCGCTGCTGGGCAACGACGGCGCCAACGGCGTCAGCGGATCGCCCGGTGATGCCCAGCTCAACGAGGTGGTGCTCGGCGATTTCAATCACGACGGCGTGGTCAACACCGAAGACATCAATCCCTTCATCTTCGCCCTGACCGATCTCTACACCTACATCAACGTCATGTATTCCGCCGATCAGTATCGCCGGGTCGACCCCAATATGGACGGAAGCATCAACACCGAAGACATCAACCCCTTCATCGCTCACCTTACCGGCGGGGGCCAGGCCGGCATCATCCCTGAGCCGGCCGCTGCTTTCATCATGCTGACCGGCGTCGCCATGATGCTGACACGTCGGCGTTCGTAGCCGCGTCGAAGTCAGCACGTCGTGCCGAGGCGCGATGAGCGTCCGGTGCGACCGCAGGAGGGATGATCGCCCTCACGAGCATTCGTACGCGAGCGGCGCCGGCAACCGGTCGGGGTTCTGCTCGCTGGCGGTGAGCGCGTCGCTGTGCGCGATCCGTTGTGTCTGGCAGACCCGACCAGGGCGGCCAGTTCTCAGGCCAATATCATCTTCATGGAATGTCTTGCCGTCCGATGGGAAGCTGGCTACTCTTTTGCCGATGCGTCGTTGCCCCGTCAGATTGTTGCGCCCGTTGCCGCGATGGATTCTTGTCGTGGCATTTCTAGCGGCCACCATGCATCCGGCCGGCGCGCGGGTGCTGTGCATCGCGGCGGACGGACACATCGCGGTCGAACTGCCGCATGACAGCGGCCGGTGCGACAATGCGGCCCCGGCTTCCGATGCGGCGACGGCTGCGCGCCATGCCGCGGGCGTGCTGACCGCCAATGCCTGCACCGATCTTCCGGCAGGCTGGACCGCCGCGGCGCCGACTTCGACATCGCGCGAGCGCGGGGCCCACCTGCTCGCCGCATGCCCATCGCCGCCGGCCGCGCAGGTCTTCGCGGCCGATCCCGTCCGCACACAGGCCGCACCGTCGCCGCGATCGCCGGAGCATGAGCTCGGATCGCTCAGCGCCCTGCGCAGCACGCGCCTGCTGATCTGAACGCTGTGATTCCTATCTTCCTCGTCCCACGCGGGCATTGACGCTCGCGCGTGGTGTAGCTGTTGCTCACTTGCGAACCGACAGGAGCCCATGCATGGACCGCAGGTATTGCTGCGCCGTGGCCATCGCGGCGCTGGCGCTGGGCGGATGCGCTCAACGGCCTTTCACCGACGCCGCCTGGCCGACGCCCCGGCCGCTCGGCCGCGACGTCGAGGCTTATCGCCCGCCCGATTCGCCCGATTCGCCCGATGGCGCGGACCTGCCGCCCGTCGACGCGCCCAGGCCGCCGACCGGCGTGATCCATCTTCGCCACGCGATGGCCCTGGCTCTGGCCCATCATCCGCGACTGCGCGCCTTCGCCTGGGAGGTGCGCGCGGCGGAAGCCCGCATGCTCCAGGCCGGGCTCTGGCCGAACCCCGAACTGGAAGCCGAGCTCGAGAACTTCGCCGGCGAAAAGAGCTATTCCGGGGCACGCTCGCTGGAGAGCACCGTCAGCCTGGCCCAGACGGTTCCCCTCGGCGGCGACATCAGCCGGCGGCGTGAACTGGCCGGTCTCACGGCCCAGGCGGCGGGGTGGGACTACGAAGCGGCGCGGCTGGAGGTGTTGACGCAGGTCACGCAGCGCTATGTGGCGCTTCTGGCGGCGCAGCGACGCGTCGCCCTGGCCCGCGAGGCGCTGGCCGTGACCGAGCGTGTCCGCGATGCGACCGCCAGACGCATCGAGGCCGGCGACGCGCCGCCGATCGACGCCGCCCGGGCCGGAGCGTCGGTCGCCACGGCCCGCGTGGCGATGCGGCGGGCTGAGCGAGAGCGACAGTCGGCCGCGAGACAGCTTGCGCTGATGTGGTCCTCGCATGAGGCGGCATTCGACGAAGCGAGCGGATCGCTCGACGAGCTCGCACCGCCGCCTTCGCCGCAACGACTGGCCCACCTGCTGAACGAAAACCCGCAGGTGGCGCGCTGGGCGGTCGAGATCAGCACGCGACGCGCCGAAGCCCGGCTGGCGCGGGCCGAGGCGGTTCCCGATCCGACGGTCCGGGCCGGCTACAAGTACGACCGCGCCGAGGAGGCCGGCGCTCTGATCCTCGGCGTGTCGCTTCCGCTGCCGCTGTTCGATCGACGTCAGGGCGACATTCTCGCGGCGCGGATGGGCGCGGCCGCGGCGTCGCAGCGCAAGCACGAAATCGAGCGACGCCTGGCCGCGGAGCTTTCCGACGCCTGCACGCGCCTGGCGGCGGGCTTCGATGAGGCGACGGCCCTGCGCGACGAGGCGCTGCCGCCGGCCGCCGAGGCCTTCGAACTCACCCAACGCGCCTTCGAGCATGGCGATGTGGCGTTTATCGACGTGCTCGACGCGGAACGCACGCTCGTGGAGTTGCGCTCCGCCCATCTCGACGCCCTCACGACCTATCACACAGCCGCGGCGGAACTTGAAGGGCTGATCGGACAATCGCTCCGCGCCCTGGGCAACTCCGCCGCACCATCAGGAGATTGATCATGACAATGCAGGCACAATACTGGAAGACGTGGCTGATCTGCGGCGTGACGATTGCCGCGATGCTGGCCGTCGGCTGCGAAGGCGAGACGCCCCCGCCCTCGGAGCACGCGCACGGCGACGCCGCCACCCCCGCCACCCCGGCCACCCCCGCCGGGTCGGCGGCTCACACCCACGCGGCGGCGGGCGAGACCTGTTTCATCTGCGATCCGTCCAAGCGCGACAAGGGCCGGCTCTGGTGCCGGGAGCATGGGCGATACGAAGATCGCTGCTGGCTGTGCCATCCGGAGCTGGAGGATGCCGACCGCCTCTACTGCGCGGAGCACTTCCTTTATGAGGACGAATGCTTTCTCTGCCATCCCGAGTTGCGTAATGACGATCCCGCCGCGCGGAGTTCGCCGGGCGACGGCGGCAGGCACGGTGGGGCGGCGCTCTTCTGCAATGAGCACCAGTTGGCGGAAGCCGAGTGCGGTATCTGTCAGCCCGATCTGGCGGCCGCCCTGCAGCCGGGCCAGAGCATGAAGGTGCGGCTTCCCTCTCCGGCGGCGGCCGACAAGGCGGGCATCCGCATCGACCGGCCGCGCGTCGGGACCTCGGCTCCGGTCATCGAGGCGCTGTGCGAAGTGCAGTACGACTTGAATGCACTGGCGAAGGTGACGCCGCTGGTCGGCGGTGTGATTCATGCCGTCCCACGCGACGTGGGGCAGCGGGTGGCGGCCGGCGAAGTCCTCGCCGAACTGCATTCGATCGAAGCGGCGGCGGCGAAGAGCGACTACCTGGCCGCGGTGGTCGCGCGCGATATCCAGCAGCAGGCCCTGGAGCGGATGAAACGTCTGCGGGAGCAGAACATCGCCGCGGAGAAGGATGTGTTGCAGACCGAGGCCGCATGGCGCGAGGCCGAACTGTCACTGCGTCAGCGTCGGCAGATGCTGGACAATCTCGGCTTCAGCGAGCCGGAGATCACGCGGATTGAGCGCGACCAGGAAACTTCCGCGCTGCTGGTCGTGCGGGCGCCATTCGATGGCACGCTCATCGAGCGCAGCGCCGTGGTCGGCGAGGCCGTGGACGCCGGCGAGCCGATGTTCACCGTCGCGGATCTGTCCAGTCGCTGGCTGCTTCTCTCGGTGCCGGCCGCCCATCTGACGGGCCTCGGCGCCGGGCAGGAGGTCGAGGCTCAGTTTGACGAGCTGCCCGGTCTGACGGTGAGGGGACGCGTCACATGGATCGACGCGTCGATCGATCCGCGCAGCCGCATGATCCGCGCCCGGGCACTGGTCACGGAGGGCGTCGAGCGGCTGAAGACCGGGCTTTACGGCAAGGCCCGCATTCTCACCGGCGCGGCCAGGCCGGCCACTGTGGTCCCGCGCGAGGCGGTGCAGCGCCATGGGGACGGCGACTATGTCTTTGTGCGCGATGAGCCCGACCTGTTCTCACTGCGTCGGGTGGCTCTGGGCCCCGCCAGGGGCGACAGCGTCGAGGTGCTGGCCGGCCTCGATCTCGCGGAGGACGTGGTGACCGGCGGCAGCTTCATCGTCATGTCCGAGTTTCTCAAGTCGCGTCTGGGCGCCGGCTGCGCCGACCACTGAGTGATTGCCCGTTCCTCGCTCGCGGAGCACACCATGCTTGATCGCATCATCGAGTTCTCCCTGCGCAACCGCGTTCTGGTCGTCTTCATGACGCTGGTGCTGTGCGCGCTGGGCCTGTGGCGGCTGACTCTTTTGCCGGTGGACGCCTTTCCCGACACGACGCCCGTGCAGGTGCAGATCAACACGGTCGCGCCGGCTCTGAGCCCCGAGGAGATCGAGCAGCAGATCACGCTGCCGATCGAGCTGTCGATCGGCGGCCTGCCCGGCCTGGTCAACGTCCGCTCGGTGTCGAAGTTCGGCTTTTCGCAGGTGGTGGCGACCTTCGACGATGCGACCGACATCACCGACGCCCGCCAGCACGTCTTCGAGCGCATCAACGCGGTCGAGCTGCCCGAGGACATCGATCGCCCGCAGCTCGGCCCCATCGCCACGGGGCTGGGCGAGATCCTTCATTACGTCGTGCGGTCGGACGATCCCGCTCGCTCGCTGGAAGAGTTGCGGACGCTGCATGACTGGGTGATCAAGCCGCAGTTGCGCAAGGTGCCGGGCGTGGCGGAAGTGAACGCATGGGGCGGCCAGGTCAGGCAGTATCACGTGGTGCTCGCGCCCGAAGCGCTGCTCAAGTTCGATCTGACCATGGATCACGTGTTCGACGCCCTGGAGCGGAACAACACGAACGTGGGCGGGGGGCTCATCACCTCGGGCGGCGTTTCGCAGATGGTCCAGGGCGTGGGGCGCGTGGCCGACATCGAGCAGATCGAGAACATTGTGGTCGCGTCGTTCGACGGCAATCCCGTGCATGTGCACGACATCGCCGAGCAGGTGCGGATCGATCATGAGATCCGCCGCGGCGCCGTGACGGCCGACGGCCGGGGCGAGGTCGTCCTGGGCCTGGCGTTCATGCTCATGGGCGAGAACGGGAAGATCGTCACGGAAAACCTCAAGCGCCAGCTCGATCAGGTGCGCCGGGCCCTGCCCGAAGATGTGGTCGTGCAGGTCGTCTACGACCGCACGGAGCTGACGACCGCGGTGATCGACACCGTCAAGCACAACCTGCTGCTGGGGGCGGGGCTGGTGGTGGTGGTGCTCTTCGTCCTGCTGGGCGACATCCGGGCGGGCCTGCTGGTGGCGGTCGTGATTCCGCTGACCATGCTGATGGCGGTTCTGGGCATGTACGAGTTCGCCATCGCCGCGAGTCTGCTGAGTCTGGGCGCGGTCGACTTCGGCATCATCATCGACGGCTCGGTGGTGATGACGGAGTCCAACCTGCGCAGCCTCGCGGAGCGGGCGCGCCGGGAGGGGCGCCATCTGACCGCGGCCGAGCGGTTCGAGGTGGTTCTTGCGTCGAGTAGACACGTCGCCCGGCCGATCGCCTTCGGCATCGGCATCATCCTCATCGTGTTTCTGCCGGTGCTCACGCTGGAAGGCATCGAGGGCAAGATGTTCAAGCCGATGGCCTGGACGTTCATGTTCGCCCTGGTCGGCGCTCTGGCGATCGCCATCACGCTCTCTCCGGTGCTCGGCTACTACTGCCTGCCGCGCAAGCCCAGGCTTCATGAGAGCATCATGGAGCGCGTCGTGACCGGCGCGTACGCCTTCTGCCTGGCCCGGGTGATGAAGCTGCGCTGGATTGTGCTGCCCGGCGTCGTCGTCCTGCTGATGCTCACCGGCTGGCAGGCCGCGCGCCTGGGCGGGGAGTTCCTGCCGCGGCTGAGTGAGGGGGCCGTCGTCGCCAACGTGATACGGCTTGCGGGCATCTCGATTGAAGAGTCCACCGCGTACAACACGCGCATCGAGAACCTTCTTCTGGACGCCTTCCCCGACGAAGTGCGCCACGTCTGGAGCCGCATCGGCACGGCGGAGGTGGCCACCGACCCGATGGGCACGGAGCTGACCGACATCTTCGTCTCCCTCAAGCCGCGGCCGCAGTGGACGCGCGCCGCCAGCCAGGCCGAGCTGGTCGCCGCCATGCAGCGCGAGCTGGCCGACCTGCCCGGCCTGAACATCGTCTTCAGCCAGCCGATCGAGCTGCGCATGAATGAGATGATCTCGGGCATCCGCTCGGATCTGGGCATCAAGATCTACGGCGATGACTTCGACGAGCTGGTGCGCATCAGTGACGAGATTCAGCGCATCCTGCTGACGATTCCCGGCGCGTCGGACATCGCGGTCGATCAGCTCACGGGCCAGCCGCTGCTGCGGGTGCGGGTGGACCAGCAGGCCCTGGCCCGGCACGGCGTGCCCGCGCGGCACGTGCTGGAGTTCGTCGAAGCGGTCGGCGGCCGCACCGTCGGCCAGGTATTCGAGGGCCAGCGGCACTTCGACCTGGTCGTCCGTCTGCCCGACGCCCATCGCCGCAGCGCGGACCTGCTCGCCGACACCATCGTCCCCACGGAAGCGGGCCAGCGTCTGCCGCTGCGGTCGTTCGCATCGATCGAACACACCGAAGGGTCCGCCACCATCACCCGTGAATGGGGCCGCCGGCTCATCCGCGTGCAGTGCAACGTCGCCGGCCGCGACGTGACCTCGTTCATCCGCGAGGCCCGCGAGCGCATCCGCAGCATGGTGGCGCTGCCGGAAGGGTATGTGGTGGAATGGGGCGGGCAGTTTGAGAATCTTCAGCGGGCCCAGCGTCGGCTGGCCCTGGTGGTGCCGATCACGCTGCTGCTGGTGTTTCTGCTGCTGTATCTGAGCCTGAAGAACCTGCGCGACGTGCTGCTGATCTACACGGGCATTCCGTTCGCGCTCATCGGCGGGGTGTTCGCGCTGTGGTGGCGCGGCATCCCGTTCAGCGTGAGCGCCGCCATCGGCTTCATCGCGCTGTCCGGCATCGCGGTGCTCAACGGCCAGATCATGGTCGCGGCCATCCGCGGTTTCCTGGAGGCGAGCCAGCCGGTGCACGAGGCGGTGATGAACGCGGCCCGCCAGCGCCTGCGTCCGGTGCTCGCCACGGCCGTGACCGACGCCGTGGGCTTCCTGCCCATGGCGATCTCCACAGGCGTCGGCGCGGAGGTGCAGCGCCCGCTGGCGACGGTGGTGATCGGCGGGGTCGTGACCTCGACGCTGCTGACGCTGTTCGTCCTGCCGCTGCTCTACGTGATGTCCAGCCGCCTGGGCCGCGGCCGGTCATGACGGCTGTGAGGCGAATCCGCGGCTGCGGCGGCGGAGTTGGGGGTTCAAAGTGAAAGGTGCAAAGTGCGGGATGAAAAGTGAAAGGTGAAAGGGGCGCCGCGCGGCGGACGCCGCTGGAGTGTTTTCGGACGGTCCGGGGATGTCCGCGAGGCGCTGCGGGATGTTCGGGAAACTTTCCCGGATGTCCGGGAGACTTGGAAAGATGTCCGGGAAAGACGGAAAGACATCCGGGAGACGCGGAAAGAGTTCCGGGAGACACGGAAAGAGTTCCGGGAGACACGGAAAGAGTTCC
>CAZCWM010000014.1:0-54421 GCA_964502445.1 uncultured Phycisphaeraceae bacterium
ATTGAAAATGCAGAATGAAAAATGAAAAATGCGAGGCACGCATGAGGCAGTGAAATATGACGCGGCGCACGCGCGGCGACAGCATTGAAAGAGAACCGGTGTCGGATACCGTTTCTCAGGTGGTAGCCGTGCCGTGTCGAAACCTGCTTGGCGACTGGCCGAAGGCTCGTTTGAAGACTTTGGCGAAGTAGTGGGCGTCGCGGTAGCCGACGGCTCGGGCGATTTCGGCGATGGGGGCTGAGCCGTCGGCCAGCAGGCCTCGGGCGGCGGCGAGACGGACGCTGGTCAGATAGTCGCTGAGGCGGAAGCCGCTCTCGGCGCTGAAAACGCGGGAGAGGTAGTAGGGACTGACGTCGAGCTGCTCGGACAGCCAGTCGAGCGACAGGGGACGGGCGTAGTGCTCGTGGATGAGCTGGCGGGCGCGAGCCATGATCTGACCGCGTCGCCCACGCCCTGACTGCGACTTGCCCGGTTTGCCGGCATCCTCGGACGCACCCGATGCACCGCTGCCGCGATGGCCGACGTCAGCGAGGGTCGCTTCGCGACAGAGCTGGCTGATGATCTGGGCCAGAAGCAGCGAGGCGAGCGTCTGGTGCTCGGGCATGCTGCTCTGGAACTCGCGGTAGAGGCGGTGGCAGGCGTCGGCGAGTGCCACGCGGCCGGGGGGACGCACGCGGGCGAGCTGCGGCGGGCTGAAACGCTTGAGCAGTTTCGCCTCGCCGGGCCAGCGGAACTGCACCAGATAAACCTCGAACACCGAGCCGGGCGGGAAGACGTCGCGGTGCGGCACGCCTGCGGGCGTGTAGATGGTGTCGCCGGCGCGGCCGACGATTTCGTAATCGCGGGTGCGGACGGCGACGCGGCCCTGGAGCACGTGCATCAGCTCGCTGCTGCGGTCGGTGTGTTCGCGCTCGGCCCAGATCGGATCGAAGACCGATCGGCCCATGGCGAGGATTTCGGGAAGTGACGTGAACAGCGGCATCAGCGGTTGCACTGCAGCCTGACATTCGTCCTCAGTGGGTCGGCCGTCTCGACGAGCGACGAGCTCCCGTCGGGTCCGCCTTCGGCTCTGAGGCTCAGGCTCGAAGAGAGCCTCAGGGTCGAGGACAAACCGAGCCGTCTCTGCCGACTGAATCACGGGCGGGACGCCCGTCCCACCAATTGCGCCCGTCCCACCAGAAAACCGCTCCCTTACGGTCGCGGCTCGTGATGATCCCCAGTGGAAAGCGTTCACGTCAATTGCGCTATGCCTTAAGCGACTTGAGGTAGGCGGCCAGGCGGTCCAGGCCCTCGTCGATCTGCTCCATGCTGGTGGCGAAGCTCAGGCGGACGCAGCTTGGGGCGCCGAAGTCTTCGCCGGGCACGACGGCCACCTTCTGATGCTCCAGCAGCGAAGCGGTGAAATCGGCCGCGCTGTCGATGGCCTTGCCGGCCGGATCCTTCTTGCCGAACGTCGCGTCGCTGATGTCGGGGAAGACGTAGAACGCGCCCGTGGGGCGGGGGCACTTGACGCCTTTGAGCTTGCCCAGGCGTTTGTGCATGTGGGCTCCGCGTTTGGCGAAGGCCTGGCGCATCTGCTCGACGGCATCCTGCGGGCCGGTGAGGGCCTCGACGATCGCGGGCATGCAGAAGCTGGTGATGTTGCTGGTCATCTGGCCCTGCAGGTCACTCATCGCCTTGATGAGGTCGGCCGGGCCGATGGTGAAGCCCACGCGCCAACCGGTCATCGCATACGTCTTGCTCAGGCAGTTGAACGTCACCGTGCGCTGACCGACCTGCGGGTCAAGCGTGGCGAAGCTGACGAACTTGTCCTCGCCGTAGACCAGCCGCTCGTAAATCTCGTCGGAGAAGACGATCAACCGCGGATGCTTGGCGACGACTTTGGCGATCGCCTCCAACTCGGCCGGCGAATACATCGTGCCCGTCGGGTTGGACGGGGAGTTGATGACCAGCACCCTGCTGCGCGGGGAAATGGCGGCCTCGAGCTGCTGGGGTGTGATCTTGAAGTCGTTGTCAGCCGATCCGTGGATTTCGCGGACCGTGCCGCCGGCCATCTGCGCCTGCTCGGGGTAAGTCACCCAGTAAGGAGCCGGCAGGAGCACCTCGTCGCCGGGGTTGATGA
The DNA here is from genome assembly GCA_964502445.1 of uncultured Phycisphaeraceae bacterium. Taxonomy (GTDB): domain Bacteria; phylum Planctomycetota; class Phycisphaerae; order Phycisphaerales; family Phycisphaeraceae; genus CAZCWM01. The sequence continues at coordinate 2,123 of CAZCWM010000014.1, forward strand.
GGGCCTGGAAGGCGAGGTAGAGCGCGTGCTTGCCGCCGCAGGAGACGATGACGTTCTCGCCCTTGGCGTTGTGGCCGTGGCGCTGGTTCATGTAGTCGGCCACGGCCTGGCGGGCGGCGGGGGTGCCGGGCGTCGGCTCATACTTGGTCAGACCGGCTTCCAGGGCCTTGGCCGCGGCGATTTTGATGTTCTGGGGGGTGTCGAAGTCCGGCTCACCGGCGCCGAAGCTGACCACGTCGATGCCCTGGGCCTTCATGGCCTTGGCGCGGGCCGTCACTGCCAGCGTGCTGGACGGCTTGATCGCCTTGACCCGATCCGATAGCTCCATGGCTCGACTCCCGTGGGCCTCCGCGCCCGTGGTCTGGTTCGTTCGCCGGCGATCAACCCCCTTCTGGCCGCCTGGCGCCTGCGTAGCCTAACAGTCGGCCCCAGGCGGGGCAATCAATGGACGCAGAAGGGAACGGGCAGGCGGCGGCACCACCCGATGTTGTTCCCACCCGCCGGCCCGCTAGACTGCCGCGCCATGCTGCGATCGTTGGCCATCCCGTGGGGGCGGCCGAATGGCACGAAACATAGTCCTCGCAAAGGTGCAAGTCATGAAACCGGTTCGACTGGGCGTGATCGGCTGCGGCGGGATGGCCCGCTCACACATGGGTTACTTCGATAAGATTCCGCATCTGAAGTTCGTCGCGGCCGCGGATGTGGCCGAGGAGAACCTCAAGAAGGTCGTCGAGCAGTACGGCGTGGCCGGCTACAGCGACGGCATGAAGCTGATCGACTCGGGCACGGTCGATGCGGTGCTCGTCGCCACGCCCCACTACTTTCATCCGAAATTCGCCATCGCCGCGATGAAGAAGGGCCTGCACGTGCTGTGCGAGAAGCCCGTGGCTGTCACCGCCGCCGACGCGGTCAAGATGATCGACGCCCACAAGAAGGCGCCCAAGACGAAGTTCGGCATCATGTTCCAGATGCGCACATCGGCGAAATGGAGGATGGTCAAGAAGCTGATCGACGCCAGCGAAGTCGGCGAGATCCGCCGCGTCACCTGGATCGTGACGCCCTGGTTCCGGCCGCAATCGTACTACGACTCGGGCACGTGGCGGGCGACGTGGGCAGGCGAAGGCGGCGGCGTGCTGCTCAACCAGTGCCCGCACAACCTTGACCTGCTCACGTGGATCTGCGGCACGCCGAACCTGGTCGACGCCCACATCCACCTGGGACGCGACCACCGCATCGAGGTCGAAGACGAAGTGAACGCCTACCTCGAATGGCCCAATGGCGCGACGGGTAACTTCATCACCTCGACGGGTGAAGCCCCCGGCACCGATCGGCTGGAAATCGCCGGCGACATGGGCAAGATCGTGCTCGAGCGAGGCAACACCATTGAGATCGTCAAGAACCATATGCCGGCCAGCGTCTTCAGCAAGACCACCGATCAGATGTTCGGCAAGCCGGGGACGGATCACATCACGATCGAGCCCACCGGCCCGAACGCCAACCACGACGTGGTGACGCGCAACTTCATCGACGCGATTCTCCATGGCGCCGACCTGATCGCCCCGGGCGAGGAGGGCCTGGCCTCGCTGGAGCTGGGCAACGCGATCCTGATGAGCGGCATCCAGCGCAAGCCGATCAAGATCCCCACGCCGCGCGCCGCTTATGAGAAAATGCTCAAGGACTTGATCAAGAAGTCAACCTTCAAGAAGGACGCGGTGAAAAAGGTGGCCGAAGTGAATATGGCCAGCTCGTTCCACAAATAGTAGCCCGCGGCAACCGCGGCCAACGCACCGAAATGACGAAACCACGGGCGAAAGTCCGCAGTTTTTTCATGCGCCGAAGGTGCGATGCTCGGTCACCACCGCTCGCATCGGGACGTCGTGCGGCTCGCGCGGCAGCGTGGGCACGATCTGGAGGTCGAAGCACAGGCCGACGGCGTGCAGCCCCGCACGGGCGGCCGACTGCTCGGCAAGCAAGCGGTCATAGAAGCCGGCGCCCGAACCCAGGCGGTCGCCGGCCGCGGTGAACGCCAGGCCGGGAGCGATCACCACATCCGGGCGTGTGGTCAGCGGCCGATCGGCCAGCGGCGCGAGAATGCCGTACTCCCCGGGCGCCAGGTCGTCGAACGAATCGATCACGCTCGGGTGCATGCGGCCGGGGCCCGTGATGAACGGAACCGCGACCGTGCGGCCGTCGTCCAGCCACGCGCGGATCAGGTCGTGCGTCTGGACTTCGCCGCCATGACTGACATAGGTGAAGATCACGCGCGCCTCGCGCACGGCCGGCAGCGCGAGCAGGCGTTCGTGAGCCGCGGCCGACATGGCTGCGCGCTGATGGACCGGCATCGCGTCGCGCAAGGCCCGCATCCGGCGGCGCAGCGCCCCCTTGGCGTCGGTGATCGCGGCGGAATCAGGCGACATCACCAGCTTCTTCCCGATCGGCCGCGTGCTCGGCGTGCGGGTCGATCTGCAGATAGCGCGAAAGGATCGGCACGGCCGCATAGATGATGGGTGTGTCGAGCAAGGCCGCCGTGAACTTGAACGCGTAGCCGGTGATGATGAACAGCCAGAGCTGCGGCCACAGCGCGGCTCCGGGATCGATCGGCAGCGCGTGGGCGTAAAAATGCGTGATGAGAATCACCGCCACGGTGTCGACGATCTGGCTGATCATCGTCGAGCCGTTGTTGCGCAACCACAGATGCTTGCCGTTGGTCAGGCCTTTCCAGAAGTGGAACAGGAAGACATCGCAGAACTGGGCGGCCATGTAGGCGATCATCGAGGCCGTCACCGCGCCGAAGGCCAGCGTCTTGATCTGGAAGAACGTCCAACCCGTCTCGAGAAAAGCCTGTTTCTCTTCGCTCCAAGGCGGCGGCGGCGGGAAGCCGGTCGCCGCTTCGCTGGGCACGAAGCCAGGAAGCTGCGCCCCCGCCCAGAGGACGAACATGACCCACAGGTTCAGCAGCAGGCCGACCCAGACCACGAAATTCGCCCGCCGCCGGCCATAGAACTCGCTGATCAGGTCGGTGCACAGGAACGTGAGCGGATACGGCAGGACGCCCACAGCCACGGCGAAGGTCCACGCGCCCGGTGTGCCCCACTGCACCGCCCATGTGGCGGGGTTGTACCAGACCAGAGCCGCCGCCCCCTCGGCCGGGTTCACACCACCGAGCACCAGAAACCGGCTGATGCCCAGGATGTTGAGCATCGCCAGCGTGCCCAGGAACAGGCCCGCCAGCACCAGAAACACACGCTCTCGCCGCTCGTGGAGTCGGGCGGGGCTAAGGCTGGTGTCGTGTTGATTCTGCATGAAGGCTTCCTGTGAAGTCGTCGCCAGGCACGGCCCATCTTAGCAGCGGCCCATTAGCCCCGACGCATTCCGCCCGCGTCCTTGCGCCAGGGGCTCTTTTCCCGCACGGGTCACAGCCTATAATGAAATCGAACCCCCCGGGATCTCCTGATCCCCCATGCGTGACACCCGCTGCGCCAAGCTACCTTGGCGATAATCCAAGGCTTTGAACTTCCATGGTCGTCAACCTGCACGAGCTTGCCCGCACCACAAAATACCCCGCCGAGGCGTTCGCCTTTGTGCAGCGCGGCCTGGACTTCACGGTGCAGCGAACCCACGGCAAACCCGACCCCGCGACCTTGCCTCAAAGCCGGCACATCAGCGGGCAGCAGTTGTGCCTCGGCCTGCGCGATTTCGCGATCCAGCAATACGGCCTGATGGCGCGCACGGTTCTCAAACGTTGGCACATCCGCAGCAGCGAGGACTTCGGCCGCATCGTCTTCACCATGGTCGACGCCGGCCTGATGTCCAAAACCGACGAGGACGACATCAGCGATTTCGCCGACGTCTTCGACTTCGCCCAGGCCTTCACTCCACAGCTTGAGCTGACCTGACGCGACCGGGACGCGATCCCGCAGGTCCTGCGTCACGCCGAGGTCTTCAGGCTTGGTTGCCCGCTCGATCGTGCTCGGCACGCTCGGTTTTCTTGCAGAGGCATCACCTTGCCCCGATAATCACCGGCCATGAGCGACCCGACCATCGCCGCCGCGCCGCCGCCCGAACCGCACCTTTGGGAACGGCGATGGTTCCGTGATCTGCTGCTGCTGGCGACACTGGCGGCGGTCATGCTCGGCCTGCTGGTGGCCCAGGCAGTCATCTGGCCGGTGCTCATCGCCCTGGGAATGGCCTATGCCTTCAATCCACTGATCCGCATGGCCAAACGCCGGTTTCGAATGCCGCGACTGCTCACCACGCTCACGCTGGTGCTGGTTTTCGTGATGGCGTCCACGGCACTCATCGCCTTCGTGATGCCGCAGATGCTCGACCAGGGGTTCATGCTGGCGCGCAAGATCGGCCGCTATGGCCAATGGGTTGCGACCAACGTCGAGTGGGACTGGCGAGGCATGCTGGGCCTGGTCACGGGGGCGCAGACCACAGACTCGACAGAAAAGCCGCCGGCCGCAGACTCGCCGCCGCCCGTCGACACGATCGACGCGGATCACGCGCCCGCGACGACCGCACCCCCCGAAGCCGCCTCGACTGCGCGAAGCGATGGTGAAACCGCCGGATCAGCGATCCCTGCGGTCGATTGGGCCCAGATCATCCGGCCTGTGCTGTCGTGGCTGGGCGTGGGCATCGGGGTCATCGGCACGGCGGTCGGACTGGCGACCTATCTGGGAATCGCTCTGATCGTCACCGTCTTCTGCTTCGTTTTCTTCGGCTGGCACTTTGACACGATCGTCGGCTGGTTCCGTGAGTTAATACCCGCCAGACATCGCGACCGCACGCTGCACATCGTCAGCCGCATGGACCGGTCGGTGTCGGCCTTCATACGCGGCCGACTGATCCAGTCCCTGGCGATGGCGTTTATTCTCTGCATCGGCTGGCGTCTGGCGGGGGTTCCCTACTGGATGCTGCTTGGCGTGATGGGCGGCCTACTGAACCTCGTACCTTTCGCGGCGGTATTTTCCTGGCTGGCGGCCCTGACGCTCACCAGTCTGGACCAGCTCACAGGCGGCGCCGCGGGCTTCACCTGGGGCTTGCTGCTGTGGCCGACGCTGGTCTATGCCGTCGCCCAGTTCGCGGACGGCTGGATCATTGAGCCGCTGGTGCAGGGCAAGGCGACCGACCTGGACCCGCTGACGGTGCTGCTGGCGGTGTTGATCGGCGGGACGCTGGCGGGCCCGCTGGGACTGATTCTGGCGATCCCGGTGACGGCCTGCCTGAAGATTCTGGCCGAGGAACTGCTCATGCCGCGTCTGCGGGCCGCCGCCAGGCCCTCCCCCAACCCCCGGCCGCCCGCCTCACCGCCGATCGGACCGGGCCGCGGCGAACGGTGAGCCCGCGACCACTGCATGACCCGAGTGACCGGCCCCTAACCCGTCCGCCAGCCTGGCACACCCGTCTGCGAATGCGGTTGAATTCCCTCTTGGGCCGACAACAATAAAACAGGAGCGAAGGCCCGCCACGTCCGGCCGGCGGCGCGATGACACAGGTGAGTTGGCGCTATGATGGACATGCCCTACCCCGAAGGACGGCCGAGCGTTGAGATCGAGTCGCTCGAGGTGGAGGCACGGCGCCTGGCGCATAAACGTCAACAGACCGATGACCCGCAGCAGCGACAGGTGATCGACCGGCAGGTGCGCGAGATCGAGGAGCGCATCGCCGCCCTCAAGCGCCGCTTCCGTCCGTAACCCGACGCACGCCGCTCCACGCGGCAAGGCGACACGATGACCGCCCGATGGCGTTTAACCCGACCACGCGAGAACATGGCTCCCGCGGCCGCGCTCCTGGCCATGCTGGCCGCCAGCCTGATCGGCAACCGGTCATCACTGGCCCAGGATCTGCGACAACGCCTTGACGCCGCGCAGCGCCCGCCGGCGGTCCAGTCCACCCCCGGACGCGAAGCCGAAGAGGCCGCCCAGCGCGAGGCGCAGGCGATGGCGATGATGGAGGCGGGCCTGAGCATCGAACTGCGTCAGGTCGTTCTCGACCGTCTGCCCGGGGAAGCCTCGCTGCAGTGGTTTCAGAGGCAGACCGGCCTGCCGATGGTGATCGCCTGGCCGTCCATCGAGGCCGTGGGCATCGACCCGCGGACGCCGGTAAGCGTTTCCCTGGAGGCGGTAGCGGCCGGACGACTGCTCGAATTGATCCTCGGACAGCTGGATAGCGCCGCGGCCGCGGTCAACCCCGAGGCCGCACTCATTTACGACGTCACCCCCTGGTATGTGCATGTGCTGACCAAGGCGCAGGCCAACCGGCGGCCGATGCTGCGCGTCTACGACGTGAGTTCGGACGTGATGGTCATCCCTCACTTCGACGATCCGCCGACGATGGACCTGGGCAGCATCCTCAGCGACGATGGCGGATTTTCGGTCGAGGCGCCCGATGAGCAGAACGTGCCCACCCGTGAGCAGCGTGGCCAGCAATTGGCGCAGATCATCCGCGACACCATCGAGCCGACCATCTGGCAGGAAAACGGCGGACAGTTCAGCTCGGTTCGCTATCACGACGGCCGGCTGATCGTCAACGCGCCGATGTACGTGCACCGGCAGATCGGCATGCCGGTGATGGGTTCGCGCTGATCGGACCGACCTGTTGCCTTGAACCGCCTGGACCAGATCACATTGCTGCCCAAGCCGGCCACTGTGATGCCGCGGCACTCATGCCGCCGCCTTCTTCTGGCCAGCGCAGCAGCAATGGCCGCCGACGCTGAGCAGGCGGTAGATGATGGCGACCACCAGCACCGCGAAGAAGCCGTCCAGCGCCCCCCACAGCAGGCCCAGTCCCGCGCCGCTCCACGTGCCGGCCGCGTAGCCCGGATAGATGCTGCCCATCACACCCACGAAACGCCGCCCATAGGTCTCGGCGTAGATGGTCGCCACCCCCACCAGAAAACATCCCAGGCCCCAGGTCAGACCCACCGCCAGCGCCAGTCGACACAGACACATCTGGCCACCTGTGGCCGCGCATACGCCGCCCGACGTGGTTGTTTGCGTCATGGCAGACTTCCTGTTCCAGGGTGCGCCCCATGCGATACGGGGCAATGGCGCTCAAACCGCGCCGTCACGCGGCGGCGCGTCCTCAATCGTAGAAGTTGTTGCGGATGCCGACGGTGACGAGGCCTGCGACGCCTGGCCGTTCGCGGCCACGTCACCGCTGATCCGTTGCGGGTCGATGTGCCGCTCCACATGGGCTTCAATGGCTTGCATCGGCTCGCGCTCGTATTCCCAGTCGTCAAGCTTCAGACGCTTGTCACCCGTCTGATCGCCATAATGCAGATAGGCGATGCCTTTGCCCTGCCACTTGCTCTTGTCCAGGCGAACGATCTGGCTCCAAACCATCTTCGGCCCCCAGCTCGCGGTCAGGCCCTGCTCATCGACCTCGATCCATCGACCGATCTGGCGCACAAAGCCGAACCCAACCACCAGCCCCAGGGGCAGACAGATAAAACCCAGGACTTTCTGCGTGGGGATATCCCATCCCGGATGCGGCCGACCCGGGGCATCGCCACTGAAAACGACCGGCCATCCGTTGTCCTCCGCGGCCTGGGTCCATGCGGCGTCGATCGCACTCACGTCATACTTGCCATCGCTGGCCGTGTGGCGATGGACGATGTCGCGATAAGCCGTGAACATCGCGTCCTCGCGCGGATAGGCCACGAACCCGTCATACAGAAAGGCCACGCCGAAGCCCAGCAGCATTAACGTCATGATGGCCGGCCGAGCCAGGTAACCTTTGCGGATGTCGGCACGAATCTTCATGGTCGGCGGCTCCGCTTGCGGTGACAATCGAATGTAATAACGTTCGCGCCAAGATACCGGGATCGCTCAACCCCGTCCAAGGCCGTCTGCTCCCAAACGTTCCATCGCACGCAGCCAGAGCCTCGCGGCAGCCGCACGAGCGCCGGGGCGGCGCATCATCGGCTCGAAGCCGCCGTGCTCAACCGATCGGGTGGGCACGCGGGGCAGATGCCGCTCTTCAGCCAGGGCCCAGATCAGAAACATACTGGTTTCCTCGATCATCCGAAGGCGCAGATCATGCAGCTTCCGACGTCGATGACTCCGCAGCCCAAGCATCGGCCCCTGCCTTCCACCAGTCCACGGACGCTGCCGCACAAACCAGCGGCTGTGGCCTATTGTTTCGCCCCCGGGTGCGAAATCAAGCGAAAAGACCCCGCGTCTGCCCGCGACGTCGCGCCGCCGCCCGGCTGCGGTCTTCTCACCCTTGACAGTCCATCCTCCGCTGCTACCGTCGCGGCCGCAAGCTTTCCGGCCTCACCTGGCCGCGTCCCGACGAGTTCACGCCTATGACCTTCGATATCCAGACCTACCGCGATGAACACGCTCCCGCCATCGCCGAACTCTTCAACGAGCAGACACGCGATTTTGAGCACATCATCGCCATGACGGCCGACCGATTCCGCCAGCGCGTGGCCGCCAAGCCTTACTTCGAACCGGCCGGCTTCATGCTGGCCTTTGATGGCCGGCGCCTGACCGGCTTCGTTCACGCCTGCGCGGCTCCGCACACTGAAACACCCGAAGGCTCGGGACCGGCCTGGCCACGCATCGTCATGCTGCTCTTCGATTCGTCCCGGCCGCAGGTCGGCGTTGAACTCACCCGCCGGGCCACCGACTGGCTGCGCCAGCGCAGCGACCACACGCCCACCGCTCTGCACCCGCTCAAGGGTTACCCTTTCTACCGCGGGCACTGGCTGGGCGGTGAGCCGCAACTGCCGTTCACCATGCCGCACGTTCAGATGGCCCTGGCGACCGGCGGCTACCAGTTGACCCACCAGGACGTGTTCATGGTCGCGCCGCTCATCGAGAGGCCCCGCCGCCTCGAACCCACGATCGACGTGCAGTTCGTCGATGCGCCCACCAAGCCGAAAAACAGCGTGCATCCAGCCTCCTGGGAGGGCTTTGCGCCCAGCACCGTCGACGCGTTGATCGACGGCAAGTGGGTCGGCGAGTGCGGCTACGTGGTGCTGCCCGAAGCGGCCGCGAAGCTCGGGCGCCCGAGCATGAACATCTGGAACCTGGCGGTGGAGGCGAGCGTCCGGCGACGTGGCATCGCGGCCGCCCTCATCAGCCGCGCCCATCTCGCCGCCTGGGAGGCCGGAGCACGCAGCGGCACCGTCTGCACACAGCTCGACAACGCTCCCGCCCACGCCACCTATCTCAAGTGCGGCTATCGGCCGCACACCGTGGTCGGTGGACGCACGTGGGAACCGGCCGCCGCCGGCTGAATATCACAGGCCCCGACCGCTGGAGTGCCTCACAACATGGCTCTGACCATCCAGCCCCACCAGAACGATGATGTCCCGGTCCTCTGCGAGCTTTTCAACCAGCAGGCCCGCGACATCGGCCACATCGCGCGCCTCGATGCCCCCCGCTTCAACGCGCTGGTCGTCGCCAAGCCCTACTTCGATCCGCAAGGCCTGCTCGTCGCCCGCGATGGCGGCGAAACGATCGGCTGGATCCATGCATGCGTCGCGGCCGGCAGCGAACCGTACCACGACCCAGCCAACGCCGTCGCCCGCATCCGCATGTTGTGCTTCGAGCCCAGCCGACTCGATGTCGGCGCCGCCCTGCTCCACGCCGCGCACGCTTACCTGCGGCAGCGCGGCTGCTTGAAGATCGAAGCCTTCCACGCCCGGCATGGCTACCCGTTCTACCGCGGCCTGTGGATGGGCGGCGAACCGATGGCCCCGGTCACACTGCCGCACGTGCTCATCGCCCTGACGACGGCCGGCTACCGCCTCACGCAGCAGTCGGTCTTCATGACCTGCCGCATGACCGACCCGCCCACCCGGCAGCGCCGCGTGCCCGAGCTTCAGATCGACGACCAGCCGACAACCATGGCCCACGAGCCGATGCGCGCAAGCTGGATCGGCTTTGAGCCGCACTCGGCCGCGGCCGCCTTCGAGGGCCGCTACGTCGGCGCCATCCACTGGGTGCTCGTGCCCCATCTGGCCGATAAGCTCGGCACGCCTTGCGTGAACATCTGGGGGCTGGGCGTCGAGTCGGCCTATCGCGGGCGCGGCTTCGCCAGCGAACTGATCCATCACGTCCTGCAACAGGGCTACGACCGCGGGGCGCGGCACGCCAGCGTCGGCACGCAGGTGTGGAACCACCCGGCGCACGCGACCTACGCCCGTGCAGGCTTCCATCCCCACACGCTGCTTCACGCCCTGGATATTGAGCTGGAGCAGAACCCCTGAACCCTGCTAGACTCGCCGGGCAATGGAGCCGCCTCGACATCAGGAACACAGGCGCCCGGGCAGGATGGGCGCACCCGCCATGCCAGCAGCCCGCGGGAGTCGCGGCGGAAGATGCCCATCCGACGAACGCCAAAACGCCCTGACGTTGCGGCCGTGAATGGAGTGGCGCCATGCCCGCGAAAGTCGCTGTTGTGCAATCCCCATCCTTCCTCTTCGACACGTCCGCGGCGCTGCGGCGCGTGGCGGAACTGACCGCCGAAGCCGCCAGCCAGGGTGCGCGGCTGGTGCTGTTCCCCGAAGCGACGGTCGGCGGGTATCCGCGAGGCCTGGGGTTCGGCACCGTCGTCGGCATGCGCCAACCGCACGGCCGCGACCTGTACCTGCGCTACGTGCGGGCCGCCATCACCCTGCCCGGCCCCGAGGCCGAGCAACTCGGACAGATCGCCCGCCGCCATCACGTCTATCTGGCCGTCGGCGTCATTGAACGCGACGACCGCCACAGCCGCGCGTCGGTCTACTGCACACTCGCTTACTTCGGCCCCGACGGGTCGCTGCTGGGCAAGCACCGCAAGATCAAGCCGACGGCCGCGGAACGCTGCATCTGGGCCGAGGGCGACGGCTCCACCATGCCCGTGATCGAAACGCCCTTCGGCCGCGTCGCCGGACTCATCTGCTGGGAGAATCTCATGCCCCTGGCCCGTGCGGCGGTCTATGCCCAGGGCGTGGATATCTACCTGGCCCCCACCGCCGACTACCGCGAGCCCTGGCAGGCGACGCTGCGCCACATCGCCTACGAAGGCCGCTGCTACGTCCTGGGCTGCAACCAGTTCGTGCGGGCCGACGACTACCCGGCCGACTGCCGTACCGGCGACGACGGCCAGCCGCTGCCCGAGGTGATCTGCCCCGGCGGCAGCGCGATCTACTCGCCTCTGGCCGAGCCGCTGGCCGGCCCGCTCCTGGGCCAGACCGGCATCCTCTACGCCGAAGTGGACCCCGATGAGGTGGTCAAGGCTCGTTTCGACATGGACGTCGCCGGCCACTACACGCGCGGTGACGTGTTCGAGCTTCATGTCAACACGCAGCCGCGACGGCCAGTCCAACCCTGACGCCGTCACGTTCCTCCACAAGCCGCCACGTGGACATCACAGCCCATGCTGGATCGGCCGACGACGGGCGGGACGCCCGTCCCACCTGCTCAAACCAGTCGACGCGACCTTCCGGTCTCTCGATGGATGGGCGTGGCCCCAAAAGCAGAGCCGCCCCCGTTTCCGGGGACGGCTCTGTTGGATTCAAGCTGTCTGGCCAGGTCGATCGTCGATTAGCGACGACGAACCAGAGCCAGGGCGCCCAGAGCCAGGAGGCTCAGGCTGGCGGGCTCGGGGATCACCGTGATGGTCGCGTCAGCCAGGAGGCTGCGGCCACCGGGGTTGATGCTGCCGACCGCGCTGATCGCAGCGTCGCCAGCGCCGAAGGTCGCCAGGGTATCCTCGCCGTCAACGCCGGCGTAGACCATACCGCCGCCCTCGATCTCGATGAAGAGCTCGGTCACGCCCACGGCGTCCGCCTGCACTTCGAAGGTGAGCAGCGGGTATGCACCCTGCGCGGCGTTGTAGGTCGCGTCGCCAAACTGGGTGGCGAGGCTGCCGACGCCGTTGGGGCCGCCGAGAGCGACGTAGAGGACGTTGGTCACGGCTTCGCCGGGGGTGCCGGGCAGGAAGCCAGCGTTCCAGCGGGCCACGCCGAAGGTGAGCGGGTTGTGCGAGGTGACGCTGTTGGTGGTCAGAATCGCCGCGTCGGTGGCCGCGATGCCGAAGCTGCCGCCGATCATGGACCCGCCATTGGTCTTGACCCAGAGGGTCAGGGTGGCGGTCTCACCCACGTTGAGGGTGATGTCGGGATTCGACGGACCGGCGGTCAGCGCACCGACGCCCTCTTCGGACAGCCAGAAATTCATCGTCGTCTGGGCGAACGCCTGACCCGCAACAAACGCGGCCACCAGGCCAAACGCCGCCATCAAACCATGCCTTCTCATCATTTCGCTCCTTACACGAAAGAAGTTCAAACCATTCCACACTTCGAAACGCCATTCCGCCCTTCGCCGCCTGGCCGTGATACATGACCGGCTCGGCCTTTCCTGCAACGCTCTGTCGGCTCCGACACGGAACCGGATGGCGCAGGGCAGTTTTACGCTATTGTGCCGCCACGACTCGCTTGTCTGTCGCAGCCACCCCTGACCTCGAGCTTTCTCCCTGACTCCACACCCGGTCGCCCGGGCCTTTCTTCCGCAACTCCTGAAAGCTTCGCACCCACCGGGCGCCAGCCGCCCGGTTTCTCCGCGGATTTCCAGGCCCGCGACGAATCCGAACAGGCGTCCGACAGGCGTCTCGCATGACGCATACATCCAGCCGCAGGGCCGGATGGCTGCGCCTCTTGAGCCGCTTCCGATTGGAATATACCAGATCACGCCCCGTTTTCAATCGAAAAACATGAGCTTTCGACCAAGATTTGAGCCTCATTCACCACATCAAGACACCCCAGATTAACACGCCTGTGCAACTTCCCCGTAGTCATGCTTACCCAATCTGCCAGCCGTCCGAACCGCCTGAGAACCCTCGCTCGCAGGCTGTGGCAGACCATAAAAAGACCCGCCTTGCGGCGGGTCCGGGTCGAACCTGTGTCCAACCATAACAAGGAGCTTGTCCAATCCGGGCGCCGGCCCGGCTCATCGATCATGAGAACCAGCTTTGCCGCCGCGCCAGCGTTAGCCCGCCCATTGCCAGCAGGCCGAAGGTGGCGGGCTCGGGGATGATCGCTGACTGGCCGCCGCCGGTCAGGATGATGATGAACGGGTTGATGTCCTCGGTGTTGATGACATCGTCGTTGTTGGTGTCATACACCACCGGATCCACGCCGTATTGCGTCTGGTACTGGCCGGGGTTGGTCAGGGCCAGAATGAACGGGTTGATGTCCTGGGTGTCCACCGTCCCGCTGCCGTCGAAGTCGCCGGGAAGATAAGCCGCGGCAACGGAGACCTCGAAGCTGACGTTGTCGATCATGATGGCCGGCACATCAGTGATCTTGCCGCCCCAGAGCCAGAAGTAGTCATGGGCTTCGTGGTACGTGAAGAGGCGGAAGGCGACCACGTAGTAGGGGTATGTCTCGGCCAGCGAGGTGTTGAGCGTATCCTGCTTGCCGTCCATGACGTTCGGGTCATTGGTGGTGCCGAACTCCCAGTGGGTCAGGTCGTCGCTGGCCACGTGAAGCCAGCCATCGGCGTTGCCGGCGGTGTCCGGCGTGTTCGGCCAGCTCCACCAGTCGCCCCAGTTGAAGCGGGCCACCAGGGCGCCGGTGATGCTTCCGCCGTCGATGGCGCCGCGCGGGTCGACGGCGTCGCCGTCGCCGGCATAGCCGACGTCGTGGGCGGGCAGATCATGGGTGCCGTAGATTTCCATCTGAAGGTTGGTCGAGGCTCCATTCGCGGAGATGGCTCCGCCAGGCGGATCCCAGCGATTGAGGTAGAAGTCGAACTCAAAGTGAATCGGCCCGGCGACGTGGTCCTGCGGCGCCTCGATCCACTGGGCGATGCGCGGCCGAAACAGGACCGCCTCCATCACGTGGTTGGCGCTGTTGGCCGGATCGACGGAGCGGTTCATGTTGCCCAGGTCGCCGCTGGCCTGGGTGTTGCCGCCGGTCTCGACCAGGTCGCGTGGATCGTTGTAGAGGCTGAATCCCGCGAACCCGCCCAGCGACGGCGGCCCCCACTGGGCCAGCCACAGACCCAGGTCAGCATCGCGGTTGAACCGCTGGACAGGAATGAGGGTTTCGCTGGCGTCCAGCGACCCTTGGTTCTTCAGATAGGCGGTGTCCTCGAAGTCGCCGCCCTGGATGAGATTGCCCGACAGCGCCGCCGGCGCGGACGAGGCGGCCATGATCGCGATACCCGCGGCCAGGCCAAAGATTGACAGACGCCTGCTGAACATCACGAATGCTCCTTTGCGATGCATGCTCTGCGGTGCATGGGCGGGCGGTTTTCCGACCTCGCTGGCTTGGCCAAAGCCGATTGCCCGCCCCACACCATGACAGTGCCGCACGGACAAAACCACCGCGCTGGCGAAACGCTGTGCTGTTCGATCTTCACACTCGGGCTACGGGCCCGATGCCACTCAACTTGTCGCCGAGACCCGGAGATCTTGCCGGATGCGCCGGAACTGATGCCGACCGACTCGACGTTTCCCGATAGAGGCTGCAGGTATGCGCCAATACTAACCGCGGAATCTCGGCAACCATTGCCGATTCACGCAATAACCTTGCTGTTTCAGACTTTTGCCCACACGGCTTCCTAGCGGGCCCACTTCTGCCAATACCCTCCGGCAAGGGCCGTCGAAAACGCCGATCCGCACATCGATTTCGATGGCCCGCATCTGGCTGAACCGCCCGCGTCTCCATATAAAAAAGCCCGCCTTGCGGCGGGTCTACGCGAACCGTCACAAAGCGGTACTGAGACGATACCCAAGGCCACCCGTCGCCGGACGTGTCAACGGCGACGCCGCGCCAATGCGAAACCGGCCAACACGACCAGGCTCAGACTCGCCGGCTCGGGGATGATCGCCGACTGACCGCCGCCGGTGAGGATGGTGATGAACGGGTTGATGTCCTCGGTGTTGATGACATCGTCGCTGTTGGTGTCGTACACCACCGGATCCACGCCGTACTGGGTCTGGTACTGGCCGGGGTTGGTCAGGGCCAGAATGAACGGGTTGATGTCCTGGGTGTCCACCGTCCCGCTGCCGTCGAAGTCGCCGGGAAGAGCGGTCGGCTCAACCGACACCTTCAGGCTGAAATTGTCAAAGCCCATCGTGACCGTATCGGTCGGCTTGCCGCCATAGAGCCAGAAGTATTCATCGCCTTCGTGGTAAACGACCGCGTTGTAGCGGATCAGGTAATACGGATAGGGCGAGGTGATGTCGAATGTATTGTCCCAGTCGTCGGACAATGTCTTCCAGACGCCTTCGCCCGCGGCGGGCATGTTGTTGTCCCACTTGTCGAAATTCAGCCAGGTCTCGGAATTGGCGTCCTGTGCCCATGCGGGAGCGGTGTAGAGCCGTTCGATCGGCAGGCCGGGGAAATCAAGCTCGAAGTAGTTGCCGAAGGTGAGGGAAGGAAGCTCGTCGGGCAGCGAGGTGACCCCGTAGACCACGGCCGTCAGACGCGGCGCGCCGCCGTGCGCCGCCCATTCCTCCCAGAAATAGTCGAAGTCGAACTCCGCCGGACCCGCGACGTGGCCCGCGGGCGCTTCGATGATCTGCAGGCCATGGGCCCGGAAGCCCACAATGTCCAGGAAATGGTTGCCTCCGTCGCCCAGGGACACGTTGCCCGTGCCCAGGTTTTCGGTGCCGAGAACCCACCCGTTGTCGATGGCCTCTTGCCGAGGATCATCCAGATTGGTGATGTAACCGTAGGATCCGACCCAGTAGCCCACGTCATTTGCGCGGCCGACCAGGGCCTGTTCTTCCGGGGTGTATGCGCCGTCGAAGGTCCACGGGCGGCCGCCGCCTGCTCCAATGTTCTCCGACTTGACCGTGGTGTTGTAGCTTTCGAAGTCTCCGCCCTGCACAATGTCGCCCGACAGCGCCGCCGATGCGGATGAAACCGCCATGGCCACAACGCCCACCGTCAGCGTCAATAGCGAAAATCGCTTTCTGAACATCCCGCGACTCCTTATTCAGTAGCCTTAAATCATCACAATGGCCGCATGCGCACGGCGGTACCGCGATCCTGGTGCAACGACTCGGATCGGACTCAGCAGACAACAACTCCCTCGCATGCGAAGCACCTTGCCGGCCACAGCCAGCACAATTCAATTTCTTCAGCGACACCCGAGGTATCGTTCCCTACTGGCCGGAACTGATGCCGGCAGACTCGGTGCCCCGACAGGGGTTGCAGGCTCTGCAATCTTAGCCGGCGAATACCGGCAACGATTGCCCGTTCACGCAATAACTTTGCTGTTTCGCCTCCGATTGGGCGAAAATCCGGCTTGGCAATGGGGCGATCGCGGGTATAATCGGCCACTTCGACATCCTGTTTCTCACACCGTTTACGGAGTGGGGGCATCTAGACCACGCGGACGCCGCCTGCCTCCGGCCGACAAGTCGGCCCGACGCGACGCCGCAACCCCGGAGATGCCCATGCCCCGCCCCATCACCACCCCGCCACGCCGCACCGCCCCCAAGGCTGCCCGCCCCCATATTCTCTATCTGGGCGACTGGGTCTTCCACACCGGCCCCACTTTCATCGAAAGCCCGTTCTACAAGGAAATCAAGGACGCCGACCTGCATTTCTACGGTCAGCGGCTGGCCGATGCGCTGGCGCCCAAGGCCCAACTGACCTGCCTGGCCAACTGGCAGCTCTACCGCCTGCGCCCCGGCGAGTTCGAAAAGCTGATGCGTAAGTCGGCCGCCATGATCGTCAGCGATGTCGAGGCCAAGTGCTTCCATCTCTATCCCTCGTTCTTTGACCGTTCGCTGCGTACGGGACAGGTCGAGACCTATCCCGACCGGCTCAAGGCGATGCGCGCCTGGATCAAGGGCGGCGGCGGGCTCATGATGCTCGGCGGCTGGCTCTCGTTTTCCGGCTCCAAAGGCGGCGGCGGATGGCGGCGCACGCCGATGGCCGAGGCCTTGCCCGTCGAGTGCCTCGAAGGCGAGGATCTGGTCGACTCCTCCGAAGGGTTCACGGCCCAGGTGCTCGATGACGACCACCCGGTGACGCGCGGCATGGACTGGTCGACCTTCCCGCCGATCTTCGGTTACAACGAACTGCGCCCGCGCGACGATGCCCGCGTCCTCGTGCGCCTCAGGGAAACAGGCCACCCGCTGGTGGTGGCCGGCGATCACGGCAAGGGACGCGTGCTCATCTATGCCTCGGATCCCGCGCCGCACTGGGGCATCAACTTCGAACTGTGGGAGCACTACGACCGCTTCTGGCAGCAGGCTTTCGCCTGGGTGCGCAAGGGCAAGCGGTGAAACGGCGGCAAAACGGTATCCGACACCGTTGTGAGGGTTTTGACACGTGGAGTTTTGACCATGACGCAGAGCATGAAGTTCGATTACCGCATCACCTGCGGCTGGCTGCGCGACCTCGCCAGCGAGCCGACGCCCAACGACACATGGCCGTGCATCCGCTGGGACGATCAGCTCGCGGCGGATCAGCAGCGCATGCTCGACGCCCAGGCGCAGTACGACATCACGATCAACTCGGTGTGGGGATTGTTCGTCGACCGTGCCTGGCCGACCACCCTCGCCGAGGCCGCGCCTCCACAGCGCGCCCAGCGCGTGCGTGCCTTCACCGACGCGGCGCACCAGCGCGGCCTGAAAATCATCAGCGGCCTGGGCGTCTACTCCTGGGGATTCGACCAGATCATCAAGGAGCATCCCGAAGTCGCCGCTTCGGATGGCAACGCCCACGTGATGTGCCCGTTTCAGGACGCCGCCTGGGACTGGCAGCGGCGCGTTCTGGATTTCGTGATGGATCCACGCTGGGGCCTGGACGGCGTGTCGATGCAATCGGCCGACCAGGGCCGCTGCGATTGCCCGCGATGCAAGCCCCGCTCGAACGCCGAGCACCACGCCGACCTGCTCATCCGCTGCGCCGAGTATGTCCGCCGGCAGCGGCCGGACTGGATCATCGGCACGGCCTGCTGGGGTCTGCGCGTCGACGAAGCCACGGAGCTGGCCCACGTCGTCCGCATGTCCGCCGCCCTCGACTACATCCTCGAAGTCCACGAACTGACCGCGCGCAACAACACCCGCCGCGGCGTGGTGGAACAACTGGCCTGTGCGTTCGGAACCGTGGGCGGCGGGTTCGTCGAGCCGCCGCAGCATTGGGATCGCCTGCGGTGGTTCCTGCCCTTGACACTGGGCCCAGCCCAGGCGATTGGCCGCCTCGCGGCTGACGGCGGGAGGGCGTGCGAGATTTACTACCGTCCCTTCGCCAATCCCGGCGAAGAGGTATCATGGCGCGTCAGCGCTCGAATGGTCCAGGACCCCGGCATGGACCCGAGCGACGCCCTCCACGAAGCGATCTCAAGTGTCTACGGTGGCGAAGGCACCGACCTTTCGCTCATTGGCAAGTGGTTTGCGCAAATGGAGAGGGCGTATCTCGACCGTTCCAAGTATGAAGTTGGCCAGGGTCCACTGTCGCTTGAACCATTGTGGTGGAACAAGCATCCTGCGGCCCCTGGCCCCCCCCTGTACCTCCAGGATCGCATGACGGCGGAGCAACGCGACGGCTACGCGCAGTCGCTGGAACAGTTGCGGCAACAATTCGAGCAGATGCGTGTGTCCAACCTGGCGGCGCGAAACGCGACGCTGAGGGCGATCGACGCGACGCTGGCGGAGATCGCGGCCGTTCAGAGCGGCACCGCCGCCACGTGGGCCTAGGCGGCTGAGAAACCCGGCGCATGCCGGACGGATCGTGACAGCCATGACGGCGGCGAAAGCACAACGTGACGGGCGGCAATGGTGGCTGGGGCACGTCGTGCCGCCGCCTGATCCCTCGCCCGGGGTCGACGGGTACCTGCGGCCGATCGGTGGGCGCTGTCGGCTGATGGTGTTCAATCCACAGCCGCAACCGGTGCGGGCGGCCGTGACCTTGCTGCACCCGGACCGCGAGCCGACGGGCTTTGATCTGAGCATCGAGGCGCACGGCATCGCCACGACGGATCTGATCGAACGGCGAATGCTGATCCCCGGTCAGGTGTGCGGCCTGTGGCTGACGGCCGAGCAGCCGGTGCTCCCGCAACTGGTGACCGAATACTGCACGTTCTGGCAGCAGACCGCCGACGCGATCGTGTCGGCAGCGCCCTACGCCGGGCCACTGCTCGACCAGACGCGGTGGGTGCTAGCCGACTGCTACCAGGGCGGTCCGCCGGCGTGGCATGAACAGGAGACCCTGACGCTGGCCAATCCCGGCGATGAGCCCGTCGAGGCGCATCTGCGTTTTGTCCTTCGTGGGCGGTCGGGCTGGGCGGGCCAGCGAGTTCGTATCAAGCCGCGACGGCTGGCGGTGGTCGAGCTGTGGCGGCAGTTGCCGACGGTCGAAGGGCAGGACGCCGGCCTGCCGGTACGACTGATCGGCGACTATGCGATCCACGTCACGAGCGATCGACCGATTGTGCCGCAAATCAGCCGGTTGGCGCGATGGCGCGGCTTTGAGACGGTCGTGGGCGCCCGCAGCGAGGTTGGTCAGCCGCTGTGCGACGACATGCTGCGCGACGACGGCACGACGCGGCAGTGGATCCTGCCCGGCGGGCTGGTGGTCGATCGCGGCGTGCAGCCACGCGATCAGGATTGCCACCTGACATGGGCCCTGCTGTTCGCACACAATCTTGCGGATCGTCCCGTTCAGGCGCGAATCACGTTTCATCAAGCCGACGGCCGCACCAGTCGGGCCGATCCATACACCGTGGCGGCGGGGCAGACACAGTTGCAGTGGCTGCACAAGCCGCCATTCCGCGATGTACACGTCCCGATCGATCAGCCATGGTCGCTGGTGCTCGAGGCCGACGGCCCCGTGGTGGGGGCGACGACGTGCGCGGAGTTCGAAATGTGGAGCGGCCAGTGCCCCGGAGCGATGTCGGCCACACACCTGCTGCCGGGTCCGGTGAACGCGACGGGTGAGCAGTGGCTGGGTGTATTCGAGGCCGACGCAGGCGCTGGGCATGAGCAGCGGCTGCAGCAGATCTTTCATGTGTTCAATCCCGGTCCACGGCCGACGATGGCGGTGTTGCGGGCGACGGGGCAGGGCGCGGCCGCGGTGACGCGGCAACTGCCCATTGCGGCCGGGAGCGTGGCGATGGTGGACAGCGACGCGTGGGAGGGCCTGGTGGCGGGCCGGCCTTACGCGGTATGCGTAACGGCCGATCAGCCGGTGGCCGCCCATGCGCATTGGCGCAGCTTTACGCGCGGCCTGGCGCCGACGCGGGCGATGGCGGGCCAACTGGCCGTACCGATCCCGCTGGGCGGCGATGGCGTGGGTGCGTGACGGAGCTTGAACCGATGACGACAGCGCTGACGGTGATCGTTGAGCCCTACGAGAAACGTGACGTGCCCGCGATGGTGCGGCTTTTCAACCACCAGTGCGAGCACGAACGGCACGTGGCGGTGCTGACGGCGGAAATATTCGACCAGCTCGTTGAGGCCAAGCCGTATTTCGATCCTCACGGCCTGCTTGTGGCCCGACGCGGCGGAGAGGTGATCGGCTGGGTGCATGCGGCGGTTACGGGGCCGACCGAGCCGTGGTACGACACCGCGATGCGTCTGGCACGGGTGAGCATGTTGGTCTACAAACCGGGCGATCTGGCTGCCGGTCGGGCGCTGGTCAACGCGGCCACCCAGTGGCTGCGCGAGCAGGGACATGAACGGATCCATGCCTTCCACGCGCACGGCGGGTATCCGTTCTACCGCGGGCTCTTCACCGGAGGCGAGTACACCGCGCCAAGCAGCCTTGCGCATCTGCATCAGGCCCTGCGTCACTGCGGTTACGCCATCGCCCATGAATCGGTCACCCAGAGCGCCGCCATGCCCACGGCGCCGGAGCCGGTCGAACCTCACATCCCGGCGGAGTTTCACGATCGCCCGCTGACGATGGCCCACGAAACCATGGCCGCGTCATGGACCGGGTTTGAACCGCGTGTGATTGATGTGACCATCACCGGTGAGCATGCCGGCCAGATCGGCTACGTCGTGCTGCCGCATCTGGCCGCGCGGCTGGGCAGCCCGTGTCTGGACATTTACATGATGGGCGTGAACCCGCAACGCCGCCGGCTGGGTCTGGGTTGGGCGCTGGTCAATCGGGCCATGCGGGCGGGCTACGAGCGCGGGGCTCGTGTGGCCAGCGTCTACACGGAAATGCATAATCAAGCTGCTGCGGGCACGTATGCCCGTTGTGGTTTCTCGCCCTTCGGGCTGAATCTTGGGCGCGTGCTTGATGTGACCGCAACGTAAGATTGCATGCCAGGAGTTCCTGCCGTGAAACCCCGTCGTGACCGTAGTCGTGAATTGCACGAGCCCAAGCCGCTGATGGCCGCCGCTTCGCAAACCTCCATCACCCCGCCCCTGGAGGTCGGCCTGCTGATGTCGGCTGTGGAAGGGCGATGGGAGCCTTTCGAGGGGGTGCGGCTGCCCCTGATGGCGAACGTGCTGGTCATGGAGCAGCAGGGTCGACGGCTGGCGCTGGTGTCGCTGGATCTGCTGGGCCTGGCTGGACGGGCCGTCGGCAGCCAGGAGCGCTTCCGCCGCCGCGTGGTCATCGCCGCCGGCCGGTGCATCGACAACGCCGACCTGGTCATCGCCGCCACGCACACCCACAGCGCGCCCGAGACGCTCACCTCCACCGACCTCTACAAAACCCGCCCGTTCCGCCAGTGGGTCGACAGCCTGGCCGACCGGATCGGACACGCCATCCGCGACGCCGCCAACGCCGTCGAGCCGGTCACGCTCCGCACCGCCGCCGCCGAGGCGCCTGGGTTGAGCATCTACCGACGCATCAGGACGGTGCGCGGCATTGAGCTGTCCCATCCGCCGATTCCCAAACGAGACATCGTCGGCGACGAAGGCCCGACCGACGACCAGGTGCATGTGCTGGCCGTGGAGCGCAAGACGGACAAGCAGACCATGGCCGTGGTCGTCAACGCCACCTGCCACCCGGTCCATGAAATGTGCGTGCGCTCGGTCTCGGCCGACTACCCCGGCGAGATGGCCAAAGCCCTGCGCAAGAAGTTCGCCAAGGCGGTGGTGCTCTTCTTCAATGGGGCGGCCGGAGACATCAACCCCCCCACCGTGTCCGGCGGCGCCAGGCAGGCTGAGGCCCACGGCAAGAAGCTCGCGGCCGTCGTCGAGACGGCCCTGAAGCGCGCCAAGCCCGTCAAGGCCGAGCCCATCGCCCTGCGCCGCTCCCGCGTGGCGCTCAACGGCCGCAGCACCGTCACCGGCGAGCCGGTCAAACGCGCGGTGGTCGCGCCCTTGGCGGGCCTGCGCCTGGGTGAGACGGCTTGGCTTTTCATGCCCGGCGAGCCGTTTGTGGAAATCGGCCTCAAAATCAAGGAGTCCTCACCCTTCAGGCAGACCGCTGTAATCGGCTACGCCGAGGATATGATCGGCTACCTGCCCACGGAAAAGGCGTTCGACGAAGGCGGCTACGAGTTGGGCCCCGGCGTGCGGGCCCGCGTCTGGCGCGGCACCGAACAGCGGCTGGTCAATGGGGCTGCGGAACTGCTGGACCAGTTGCGCGAGGACTAAGACGCGGGGCGGATTTCGCCGCGGCGATACAGACACAAGCCTTCTGGCCATGCGCCTTGGAGGCTCTTTTTTCGCGCCTCCAGGCCGTGCCCGCACCTTTGAGCGCCACTTGACGGCGGGCGATTGATGTGGTTCAATGCGTTTTGCGCGTCAGGCGGATTCGCCTTGGCGGCGGGGCGAGGATTATCAACAAATTCGCCCCAGCCTCCTGCGGGTGCTTGACAAGCCCACCGACGTCGGTAATATGCCGGACCCTCGTTCGCGGGCGGAAAGCCGCCGACGCGAGCGACCCCGGGACGTGGGCCTTTCGCCGCGTGCGGGAAGACCCCCAAGGGCTGATCTTTGACAAGTGAACAGTTGGAACGCCACGAGGTTGTGAGCGTGGCCGAAGGTCGTCACAGACCGACGGTTCACGTTTCCCAACAAAAGTCCGGCGAGCTTGCTCGCCGGATGTGGCTCACCCTAATTGTGACCCCGGTGCGTGTCTTCGGACACGTACGGGAAGGATGAGTTTTGCCGGTGGATTGAGCTCCATCGGCACGACCTGCTCCGACGCAAGTCGGAGCGCTAGGTCAACCTTCTTTGGAAGGCAGCGCCGGTTTTCCGGCGTCAACGATATCCAATTGAAGAGTTTGATCCTGGCTCAGATTGAACGCTGGCGGCATGGCTAAAACATGCAAGTCGAACGCGAAAGTGGGGCTTGCTCCACGAGTAGAGTGGCGAAAGGGCGAGGAATACGTTTCTAACGTGCCCCAAGGTCGAGGATAGCTCGGAGAAATCCGGGGTAATACTCGATGATCCCGTCGGACCGCATGGCCTGACGGGCAAAGGCTTGCTGCCTTGGGATCGGGAAACGCGCTATCAGGTAGTTGGTGGGGTAACGGCCTACCAAGCCTATGACGGCTAGCGGGTGTGAGAGCATGACCCGCCGCATCGGGACTGAGACACTGCCCGGACTCCTACGGGAGGCTGCAGTAACGGATCTTCCGCAATGCGCGAAAGCGTGACGGAGCAATGCCGCGTGCAGGATGAAGGCCTTCGGGTTGTAAACTGCTGTCAGGGGTCAGAAACACAATGATCAACCCCAAAGGAAGGGCCGGCTAACTTCGTGCCAGCAGCCGCGGTAATACGAAGGGCCCAAGCGTTAATCGGAATCACTGGGCTTAAAGGGTGCGTAGGCGGACCTGCAAGCGCTTTGTGAAATCCCACGGCTCAACCGTGGAATGGCTGGGCGAACTGCAGGTCTTGAGGTAGGTAGAGGCTGTCGGAACTCTAGGTGTAGCGGTGAAATGCGTAGATATCTAGAGGAACGCCCAAGGTGAAGACAGGCAGCTGGGCCTATCCTGACGCTGAGGCACGAAAGCGTGGGGAGCGAACGGGATTAGATACCCCGGTAGTCCACGCCCTAAACGATGTGCACTAGATTGCGGAGGCTCTGACGCCATCGCGATCGAAGCTAACGTGTTAAGTGCACCGCCTGGGGAGTACGGTCGCAAGACTAAAACTCAAAGGAATTGACGGGGGCTCACACAAGCGGTGGAGCATGTGGCTTAATTCGAAGCAACGCGAAGAACCTTATCCAGGGTTTGACATGCACGGATTAGCTTCCTGAAAGGGAAGTAACGCGGCTTGCCGTGGAACGTGCACAGGTGCTGCATGGCT
The DNA here is from genome assembly GCA_964502445.1 of uncultured Phycisphaeraceae bacterium. Taxonomy (GTDB): domain Bacteria; phylum Planctomycetota; class Phycisphaerae; order Phycisphaerales; family Phycisphaeraceae; genus CAZCWM01. The sequence continues at coordinate 26,306 of CAZCWM010000014.1, forward strand.
GTCGTCAGCTCGTGCTGTGAAGTGTCGGGTTAAGTCCCTTAACGAGCGCAACCCCTGTCGCTAGTTGCTAACGGGTAATGCCGAGGACTCTAGCGAGACTGCCGGTGTCAAACCGGAGGAAGGTGGGGATGACGTCAAGTCCTCATGGCCTTTATGCCCTGGGCTGCACACGTGCTACAATGGCGTGGACAGAGCGAAGCGATACCGCAAGGTGGAGCAAATCGCAAAAACCACGCCCCAGTTCGGATTGGGGTCTGCAACTCGACCCCATGAAGGTGGAATCGCTAGTAATCGCGTATCAGCTACGACGCGGTGAATACGTTCCTGAGCCTTGTACACACCGCCCGTCAAGTCATGGAAGCTGGGGGCACCCGAAGTCGTGCTATTTCAAGCATGCCTACGGTGAACTCGGTGACTGGGACTAAGTCGTAACAAGGTAGCCGTAGGGGAACCTGCGGCTGGATCACCTCCTTTCTAAGGGATAACTTAGATTCGCCTGATCCGGTCTTTTCGACGGATCAACCCCGGCTGAATATCAGCCGACGGTTGGGGAGCGATCCCCGGCGTAACTGTCAGCACAATCTCGTCCGCTCGCGCCCACGGGCAACAGCGGATAACGGCACGGCAACGTGTCGCCAAACGTTCCAACTGTTCACTTGTCAGGGATCCGCCCCGCCCATCCGGGCCCATGGCGCGACAACACGACGATGAACCTCACCGCCCCGACCTTCGGGGCGGTTTTTGTTGCGCGCCTTGGCCGGCGCCCCCACGCCGACCATGCCCGGGCATCGACGACCGACCGAAAACTCACCGCCCTACCGCTGTCGGGCCGACAATAAGCCCTGGCGCGGTTCGCCGCCCGACATCGCCGAGGTGAGTCACGCTCTCGGGAGCCCTGGCGCAAGCCGGGGCTCTTTTATCTCCCCTCCAGATACCCAGACGACAACAGCCGATTCCGGATAGGGTCCGTCACGTTGCGCACACTGGCCCAGAGCCTCGCCGCGGGACGGTCTTGGCCGCCCGTGATCGGCTCATCACCCGCCGGCACGAAGCGATGGCGCGCTGTTGACGTAGGGACGCCGGGCCCGCGTGCGTCGCTGGCGCGTGCGACGGCGGGGCGATGCCAGCAGACCCACCCAGACCACGACCAGCACGGTCGCGGGCTCGGGCACGCCGGCGGCGCTTTGCACCATCGTCTGGACGAAGGGATTGATGTCCTCGGTGGTGATCGCCCCATCGCGGACCAGGTCGCCATAGAGCGGCGCCGGCGTCGTGCCGCCCAGCGCGGCGATGAACGGGTTGATGTCCTGCGTATTCACCAACCCGTCGCCGTTGAAATCCCCGCCCACGCCGGCGGTCAGCGACGCCCCGTCGCTCCAGAAGGCGTCGAACATGAGCCGGCCCATGTAGTCCCCGCCGGCCTGCGTGAAGTGCACCCCGTCGAGCAGCATGCCGTGGGTCTCGAAGAAGGCATGGTCGCCGGCCGCATGAAACAGGTCGATGAAGCCCAGGTCGCGCCCACTCGCCACGCGTTCCATGGCCGCGACTAGCGCCTCCAGGCGGTCGGCGCCGGCCGGGCTCAGGGCTGTCTGCTTTGTGCCCACCAGCACGATGCGTGCGTCGCCCGCGGCCTGCTCGAGGCGGTCGACCAGCAGGTGAAGGCTCGACTCGTAAGCCTCGCCGCTGTAGGCCGTGTCGTTCTGGCCCAGCCAGACGAACACCATGTCCAGGTCCATCAGGCCCAGCTGGGCGTCGAAGGTCCAGTCACGCCCGAGGAAGTTGCCCACACCCCAGCCTCCGTTGGCCGCCCGGTGGATGCGCACGCCGGCGTCATCCGTGAGATTGTTCTGGCCGAGGATCGTCACCGGCGCGGCGTCCAGGGTTCGCAGCCACAGGCGGTTCTGGCCCTCGGGGAAGGTGTACGACCACGTGGCCACGCCGGGCTCGGGGGCGTCGGTATCGAGCGTGGTGATGAGATTGCGGGCCGCGTCTTCGATCCGGACCCGTCCGCCGCCGGGCTCGACCACGTACTGCAGCTCGATGCTCAGGTCCCGGGCGTCGAAGCGGGCCGTCAGGTTCGGGCTCGAGCCCGAGGCCCACAGCCCGTCGGGCGACGAGTGGGGCGCGACGTCCTGGTTGATGACTCCCTCCAGCCATCCGGGGTTGAACCCCCCGCCCGTCCAGCGGCTGAAGCCCTGGTAGCCGGCCCCCGCGTCGCCATAGGCGTCGTGCATCAGGCCGCTGAACACCGGTAGCCAGCTCTGGGGCTGGTAGGTCAGGCTGTCGCCGAGCACAAGAATGTTCGCCTGACCGCCGTCAGCCAGCTTGGCTTTGATGGGGGCCAATGACTGTTCCAGGTTGAGCGTTACGGCTGCCTGGGCCCGGCCGGTCGAGAAAACCGACGAGCAGGCGGCCAGGCACGCAGCGATCGCCGGCCGAAACCTTCGCTGTCGCATCGTGTGGGCCCCTTGGCTTGAGCACGCGCCTCGCCCGGGAGACGCTGTTCAAAACCATGAGGCAGGCCGCTGACAGCCTTCTGTCAGCGGCGGCGGGAAGTCTTTCAGGACAGGGAGATGCCAGGCCGCTGGGTAACAGGAAGGTCCAACGTTCCGGGCTGGCTGGGCGTCCGCGCGGTCAGAGGCGCTCGACCAGCAGTTTCGCGGCCGCGTCGGCAGAGAGAGCCACCGGCTGGCCTTCGACGGGATCGACCGTCACCGTCTGAGCTTCGGCATCGATCGCAACGACCAGGGCTCGAGCGCCCGGTTTGAGACCGATGCGGTCGATGAACTGCAGGAAGGCCGAATCCTGGTCGCTCACGCGGCTGATGCGCACGTGTTCGCCGGCCAGGCACCGGTCCAGTGGGCGATAGGGAATCCGCGTCACCCTGCCGTCGGCGTCGGGAATCGGGTCGCCGTGAGGGTCGAACTGCGGCCGACCCAGGAACACATCGATATGTTCGAGCAACTCGTCAGAAATGACATGCTCGATGGCTTCGGCCTCGGCGTCGACGGCCGACCAGTCCAGGCCGAGTGTCGACACGAGAAAGGCCTCGACCAGGCGATGGCGGCGCAGCACGTGCAGAGCAATGCGCTCGCCCTGCTGCGTGAGCCTCACCCCGATATAGGGTTCGTATGACACCAGCCCCATCTCGACCAGGGCCTTGACCATGCCGGTCACGCTGCCGGCGGCGACGCCCACGGCCCGGGCCAGATCGCCCATGCCCACGGGCTCGTCGCCCTGGCGGGTCTGGAGCCGGTAAATGCGTTTGAGGTAGTCCTCGCGGCTGGCCGTCGGCATCGGTCCTCCCGTCGTCCGCCTCCACCTCGCAAGGCCGCTCAAGCCCGCTACCGGCGGTCCGAAGGGCCCAACGTCACGGTAGCCCGCAGCCGTTGTCTGACCGTCCGGCCCCTGGCGGCCGGACGCCTCTTGCATTTATATATACCATACCTTATATTTTAGGTATGCCTAATTATTTGATTTTCATATCCGAATTGTCTGGCCAACGTGCGGGCCGCGCCACGCCACGGACCTGGGGCGGTTGTCCGATCGCCGCAAGGCCCCGCTTGCGAGCCGTCGGGCTAGCGCTGGCGGCGGTTACGGCGGCGATAGTTGTTGCGCCCAGAACCTGGGCCGAAGCGCCGACCCTCGCGCCCTACCACGTGGCGGCCACCGTGGGCATGGTCGCCGACATCGTGAGACAGGTCGCCGGCGACAAGGCGGTGGTCACCGGCATCATTGGCGAAGGCGTGGACCCCCACCTTTTCAAACCCACGCGCGGCGATGTAGCGTTGCTGCTTGGCGCCGACGTGATTTTCTACAGCGGGCTGAAACTTGAAGGGCGCATGGCCGACACGCTCGAGAAGATCGCCGGCCGCAAGCCCACCTTCGCCGTGACGCAGTTGATTGACCCGTCTTATCTCCATCACCCGCCGCAGTTCGAAGGCCACCCCGACCCCCACGTCTGGATGGACCCCACAGCCTGGGCGCGATGTGTCGACGTGGTCGCCCGGGCGCTGGCCGACTACGACCCGGCCAACGCGCAAACCTACCGCGACAATGCGGCGGCTTATGTCATCCGCTGCCATGAGCTTGACGCCTGGGCCCGGGAGGTGATGGCGACGATTCCACCGCCGCAGCGTGTGCTCGTCACGGCCCACGACGCGTTCCACTACTTCGGCCGCGCGTACGGCCTGGAGGTGCGTGGGATCCAGGGCATCTCCACGGAATCCGAAGCGGGCCTTGAGGACATCAATCGTCTGATCCGCTTCATTGTGGAGCGGCGCATCCCAGCCGTCTTCGTGGAGACCAGCGTCGCCGACCGCAATGTGCGGGCTCTGGTCGACGGCGCTCAGGCCAGTGGGCATCAACTGACCATCGGAGGCACGCTGTTTTCCGACGCGATGGGACCGGCAGGCGCCTATGAAGGCACGTACCTGGGCATGATCGATCACAACGTCACCACCATCGCCCGGGCTCTGGGTGGTGACGCGCCGGCCGGGGGCTGGCAGGGTCTGCTGGGCCAGCCCGCGGCGGCCGCGACAGACCCGTCGCAGGAGTCCGCACCATGATTCGCCCTCTGGCCGATGCCTCGCCACCCGCCGTCCGGGCGCGCCGTCTGACCGTCGCCTATGAGCACGTGCCGGTTCTGCGCGACATTGATCTTGACATTCCGGCCGCGAGGCTGGTGGGCGTGGTCGGGCCCAACGGCGCCGGCAAGAGCACGCTGCTCAAGGCCGCGCTCGACCTGACGCCGCTGGCCGGCGGGAGCATCGAACTGCTGGGCAAGCCCTATCGACGTCAGCGCCAGGCCGTCGCCTATGTGCCCCAGCGTGAGAGCGTGGACTGGGATTTTCCGGTCAGCGCGCTGGATGTGGTGACGATGGGTTTGTACGGACGCATCGGCTGGTGCCGTCCGGTCCGCCGTCGACACCGGGCCCTGGCGGTCGAAGCGATGGAGCGCGTGGGCATCGCCAACCTCGCCCAGCGTCAGATCAGCCAGCTTTCCGGCGGCCAGCAGCAGCGCGTCTTCCTCGCCCGGGCGCTGGTTCAGGACGCGCAGCTGTACCTGATGGACGAACCTTTCGCGGCTGTCGACGCGGCGACCGAAGCCGCCATCATCGGGCTGCTGCGCGACCTGCGCGACGAAGGACGCAGCGTCATCGTGGTGCACCACGACCTGCAGACCGTGCCGGAATACTTCGACCACCTGGTGCTGCTGAATGTCCAGATCATCGCGGCCGGCCCCACCGCACAGGTCTGCACCCGCGACAACCTGCAAGCGGCATACGGCGGACGTCTGCCGATGATGGGCTGGCTCGACGCGGCCGCACGCCGCAAGGGCGTCGCTCATCCGGAGTCCGCTGCGATCGCGTGCGACCCCTGCACCGCATGAACGACCGACCCGCACAATCCGTCGCGTCTTGTCGCACAGGCCGTCCGCGACGCGCGGATCGCCCGGCGCCTGGCACCACAATCCTCGCCGTGATCCTGGGCGTGTGGCTGGGCGCTCTTGCGTTCAGCGCTGCCGCGTCCGACATCGCAATCCCCGATGAGCCGGCGTCGTTGAGCACGCTGCGGCGGGTTCTGACGCTGCACGACTACAACACGCGGGTGGTGGTTCTGGGCGCGGGCGTCCTCGGGGCGGCCGGGGGCGGGGTCGGTGTGCTCCTGCTGCTGCGCCAACGGGCCCTGGTCGGCGACACTCTCGCGCACGCCACACTGCCGGGCATCGCGGCCGCCTTCCTGCTGGCTGCGGCCGCCGGCGCCGCGGGCAAGCAACTTCCGCTCCTGCTGACGGGCGCGACGCTCAGCGCCACGGCGGCGGGCGCGGCCGTACTCGGCCTGCGCCACATGACGCGGCTTAAGGAGGATGCGGCGCTGGGCGTGGTGCTGAGCGTCTGTTTCGGCCTGGGCGTCGCCCTGCTGGGCATTGCCCAGAAAATGCCCCAGGCCCAGGCCGCGGGGCTCGAATCCTTCATCTATGGCAAGACCGCATCCATGCTCGCCTCCGATGCCCAGCGCATCGCCGTCGTCGCGATCCTCGCCGCGACGGTCATCATCGGCCTGCTCAAGGAATGGCGGCTGCTGTGCTTCGACCAGGCGTTCGCCGCCAGCCTTGGACGGCCGATCTGGCTCATGGATCTGTTGCTCATGGGCCTGGCGACGCTGGTCACCGTCGTTGGATTGCAGGCGGTGGGACTCATTCTCATCACGGCCCTGCTCATCATCCCCGCCGCCGCCGCCCGCTTCTGGACCCGCAGTCTGGGCGCCATGGTCGTGCTGGCGTCGCTGCTGGGAGCGGCGAGCGCCGCGACCGGAGCCGCCGTCAGCGCCGTGGCCGCACGTCTGCCGTCGGGCGCGCTGATTGTCCTGACCGCGTCGGTCTTCTTCGCGGTCAGTTTTCTGCTGGCGCCAGATCGTGGGTTGCTGGCTCGACGGATCCGGCTGCACCGGGTGCGCGTTGCCGTGGGTCGCGGACAGGCGGGCACGCCATGACGCTGACCTGGACCAGTCTTGACCACTGGATCGCGGCGACGGGCCTGCTGGCGGCGGTGGCCTGCGCGCTGCCGGGCTGCTTCCTCGTGCTGCGTCGCATGAGCATGATGGGCGACGCGATCAGTCACGCCGTTCTGCCCGGGCTGGCGGCCGCGTTTCTCATCACCGGCAGCCGCGGCAGTTTTCCCATGCTGATCGGCGCCGTGACCTGCGGGGTATTCACCGCCCTGGCCACCGACTGGGTGCACCGTCGCGGCCGGGTCGAACACGGCGCGGCCATGGGCGTGGTATTCACCAGCCTCTTCGCGCTGGGCCTGGTCCTGATCGTCCGCGGCGCCGACGCGGTCGACCTCGACCCCGGATGCGTGCTCTACGGCGCGATCGAGTTGACGCCGCTGGACACCGTCGCGCTCGGCGGCGTCGATGTGCCGCGCGCCGCGATCCAACTGGCTGTCGTGACGCTGGTGAATATCGCCGTCATCGTGATCTTCTTCAAAGAGCTGAAGCTGACCAGCTTCGACCCCGAGTTCGCCGAATCGCTCGGTTACCGCGCGGCGCGGATGCACACACTGTTGATGGTGATGACCGCGGTCACCGCCGTGGCCGCCTTCGAGAGTGTGGGCAGCATTCTGGTGGTGGCCATGCTCATCGTGCCGGCCGCCGCCGCCCACCTGCTCACCGACCGGCTCTGGAGCATGCTTCTGGTCGCCGCCGGCATCGGCGCTCTGGCGGCTGTCGGCGGACATCTGGCCGCAATCACCCTGCCGCAGCTTGTCGGCTATCCCGACACGAACACGGCCGGCATGATGGCGGTCGTCGCCGGGGGCCTGCTCACCCTGATCGTTTTCCTGGGACCGAGGCACGGGGTCATGGCCCGACGCTATCGCCGCCGGACCGTCCTGCGCCGCTGACGTGCCTTCTGTCCGCCGGATGCCCTGACGCCGAGCGTCGCGGTGCCGCGACGTGACGACAAAGAAAAACGCCGCGCAAGACGCGGCGCATCGTCAATGCCCCCCGAAGGACTCGAACCCGATTCCGTAACCACCAGTGCAAACCGTGACTTACGCGAATCGCCCGATCCCGGCGCTGCACAGACGCTGCATTCGGGCCCGGAATCGTCCCTGAATCATTGGCTCAACGCCTGCCCGCAACCGCTGTCCGATGACCAACTGGCGGCGGTCCTGCGACTGCTGGAAGGGGGCGAGGGATGAGCAGACGCCCCGCCCGACACCACACGAGATTCGCCGAAGCGTGGCTCTTTGGCTCCGAGCACGGCCCACCGGGTTGCGCGTCGGCCGCGTACCGGGCTGCGATGGAGAGCGACGGGACCGACAACAACACGTCGGCCAAGGCCAGCCGCATGCTGCGGTCGAAGGGCGTCCAGACCGAGATTGCTCGCCTGCAGGCCGAAGCCGGCCAGACGGCGCGGATTACGCCTGACCAGCACGTCCGCCGGCTCATGGCCGTGTACGACAAGGCGATGCGCGACGGCCAGTATGGGGCCGCTGTGCGGGCGGAGAAGGCGGCTGGCGAATGCTTGGGTTTCTATGTGGCCCGTTCCTTCAACCTGCATGCCGACGCGGCAGACCTGACGGGCGAACAATCGATGGAGCGACTGCGGTTCCTGGCCGCCGAGCACCCCGGCCTGGTCGCGATGCTGGCCGACGCGGCCGGACTGGAGCTACGCCCGCGTGAACGTGACGTGGTGGCCGAGCATCTTCTGCCGGCGGCGGCCCCCGATTCAGCTTTAGCACCCCCCCGGCCCCCCAAGACCCACCCCGGCCGCGCATGGTCAACGTCCCCGTCTTCTACTGCGGCCGAGGATTCCGAACAAGACTCCACCATCCAGAAAGAGGCCCCCCATGAGTAAACCCCCCGAACCCACACCCGCGCGGCTCCGCGCTGACCTGGCCGAGGCCGAGCGGATCGCCAAGCACGCGGCCGCGAAACGCGATTCCTGGTCGCGCATCGCGTTGATGGCCAGCGCGCTCGTGGATCGACTTCGGGCCGAACTTGCTTCGACGAAAGGGGCGAAACGATGACGCCAACCGAAGCCCGGCAGCAGCTTGAAGCATTCAAAGCCGACGCCGACAAACAGGCCGCCGTTATGGATAACACGCATCCGCGACACAAGTCCGTGATGGCCGAGCGTGAGCAACTTTACGAGGCCGCCTATCCCGACCTGATTGCCGAACAGCGAGCAGAGCGGCAGCGGCAGCTTGAGCAGCGAATCGGACGATGAACGACACCCCAACACGAACGGAGAACGCTATGAAACTTCAAACACTCGCAAAACGCCGACAGGACGAACGCGCCGCCGAGGCCGAGGCTGCCGAGGCGTACCAGCAATTCGCACTCGCCGAAGCGCGGGGCGACGACGTTGACGCCGCCGAACTCAACGCCGCCCTTGAACTGACCGGGCGCGATCGCAGTGAATACGATGCCGACGTCACCACCGCGCGCCGTGCCTTTGAACTCGACGAAGCCGCCGGCGACCTGGAGGCGACGCAGGCGGCGTTGCGCGAAGCCGAGAAACATTGGATGGCGTGGACAGCCGGCTCGGATTCCGAACTCAATCGCCGGCTTGCCGCGGTGCGGCGCGACCTGCGGGCGGCGGCCGACGCATGGCTCAGCGCGATCGAGAAAGAGCGGACGGCCGCTGCGGCGGCGGTCGAAGCCCATCGGTTGCGGGCCGGCTGCGGGCGGGTTTTTCCAGAACCCGGCCCCGAGCCGCAGCCGCTGGCGACGCTACAGTGGGCCGTCAGTGTTCGCAATCGGCTTCAAGACTTCGACAAGACCCTGAGCCGGCTTGTCCGCGTTGACATCGCCGAGCATCCAGTTTTCAGCGGAGAAGGCGAGGTGCAAAATGCCTGACGACTTCACCGACGACTGCGACGACACCGAGGACGACGACTGTTTCGAGGACGACGAAGACACGGAGGACGATGAGTCGATCGACCCGGACGCGCTCCTAGACGACGACGAAGAGTACGCGGACGAGGATCAGTAGAATAAAACCGGGCATCCGCCGGCCAGCGGATCAACGCGGCCAGCGGCGCGAAGTCGAACCTAGCCCGACTCGCGCCGCTGCGCCGGCCCGACCTGCGAGGCTAGGACCATGTCGACGACCACCACCAGCGACGTTCTTCGCGAGCAGTTTCTGAAGCACGCCGAACGCTACCCCGACGACAAGCTCATCGTGCTGAGATTCGAGGCGCGCATCATCGCCTTTGACGTGCTGCCACGACTCGACCCGTTTGTCACAAGTCTTGTGGGGCTTGCCCCGCAGACGCCATGGCGCAACCGTGGCATCCAGATCGTCGGCGACGATTCCGAGACGCACCTGTACCTGATCGGCCCGGGCGCGCGGGCTTTTCATGGTCTGGCGCAGGCCGCTGGCAACCGCCTGATGCCGGACCCGGACGACGTACACCAGAACTTCGGCGCGACGCGATGGCTGCAGGCGCTTGTGGATGACCTGCCGGGCTGCCGACTACAGATCGACGGAGTTGAGGTTGGCGGCGTGACGATGGGCGTGCTGGACCTGTCGCCCGCCGCCGCGTCGGTCGCGCTGATCGACAAGCTTGCCACGACCAAACGGCCGACCGACGACACCGGCCCGTCGCTGGGCGGCGAGGAACGAGCGCTGGCGATCCTGGTCAAGCACCCCGACTGGACGGATACGCAGATCGCCGACGCCGCCGGCGTAAGTCGGACGTCGCTGTACCGCATGACGCGGTACACGCAGGCGCGGCGGGTCACGGCAGAACACGGCCGGCGCACGCGGGGGCAGCGGCAGGACGCCCAGACCGGCATCGACGACTGAGTGTCGTACGACACTTTGCGCGACACCCCACACACGAATACAGCTTGTTTTACGGTACTTCGGCGATTTTTAGCGCGACACCCGCGCGACATCGGCACAAGGGTAGAGACCCCTTGTGGAGACGATGCCGTGGCGAAGCGCAGCCCCAACCCCAACCCCCAACCCCTCGACCCCGAGAACTCGACGACAGCTTGGTTCGCCGTTCTCGAACGCGCCCGTGACGCCGACGATTACGAACTAGCCGCCAAGGCCGTGCGCGAACTCGCGCGGCTCGGGGTACGTGTTCGGTTTGTCGGCAAGGACGGTGCGCGATGACCCCCGCCATCCGACCGGAAGACGTGCTGACCGTCGAAGACGTCGCCGCCACCGCTGGCGTGACCGTGGCCGAGGCGCGAAAGGCGATCGAGACGCGACGGCTGCGGGCGTTGATGATCGGTGGCACGGCGCTGGTCCGGGGCTCATGGTTCCTGGCGTGGCGGAAAGCCGAGGGCGAGGGGGCAAGGCCATGACCAGCCCCACCCCTGGCTCCGATGCCCTGCTGATCGACGCCCACGAGGCCGCGCGCCGGCTAGGAATTAGCCCGCGCACGCTACACGACCTGGCCAAGACGGGGACCATCCCATCGGTGCGGCTCGGGCGTCGGCGGCTATATCGGCCGGCCACGATCGACGCCCGGCTCGCGGAGATCGAAGCTCAGCAGGCCGCGACGCTGGAGGTGGCTAATGGCTGAGACGACGCCCGCCTATGGCCGCGTGCCGGCGGAGATCATCGACGCCGGCGTTTTGTCGCGGATCAAGGGCCGGCCGATCGCCTTGTTGGTCTACGTCGTTTTGTGCCGCCACGTCGGGCGGGATTGGACGGCCTGGCCATCAGCTGAGACGATCGCCGATCGCCACAACCTCGACGTGCGATCCGTGCGCCGTGGATTCGCCGACCTGCGGCGGGCCGGGCTTATTGAGGTGGTCAATCAAGGCGGCGGCCGCGGGCGTGCAACGGTACACCGTCTCGTGCTAAACCCTGACACGGGCGTCACTGTTTCAGGGGCCGTAAACCCTGACACCGCTGTCCGCGAAACCCTGACGGCTGGTGCAGAAACCCTGACGCCCGGTGCGCTAAACAGTGACACAGGTGTCACCCCAACAGAACACGGAACAGAACACGGAACAGAACATTCTCAACAGACAAGGGCGCTGCCTGCTGCTGCTGTTGGTGAGGCAGGGCTGGGTCAGTTTTCAGAGAGCGAAGCGGCGGCGGACCGCGCCCTGTTCGAAGCTGGGGTCCGCAATCCGGCGCGCACCGAACTCGTTCGGGCTGGACGGACGGCGGCCGAGGTTGAGCAGGCGATGGATTATGTCGCCGAGCAGAACGTTGCCAACCCCGCTGGACTGCTGATTCGACTTCTTCAGTCGTCGGAGCCGACCCCTGAGACTGTGGCGGCGAGAACGAAGCGCGAGCTGCGCGCCTGGCTCGACGAGCCAGAAGACCTCGACGCCCCCGGGGCCGTCGAGGCCCCCACCCCCAAGCCTGACCCGGCCGAGGACAACCCGGACGCCTGGCACGCGGACGACGACGACCAGCCCGAGCCGCCGCCGACACCAGCCCGAGCGCCAGCACCGCCGGCACCAGAACCGGCCCCACCGCAAGACGAGCCACTAACCGTCGCCGAGAAACAAGCCATCGCCGAGCGCGTGGGCCTGCGGATCAGGCGCGCGGAGTAACGAACATGCCCCTTGACCCCGCGCATACAAAACCGTATACTACGCTCAGGACCATGACCCCAAGCGCCCGTCAAGCCCTGCGGACGATCCGCCGATGCATCGCGCAGGACCGCGTGCGCGTGGCCTGGCACTTCGTCCAGCGGCTTGACCAGCGGGGCATGGTCTGGCCCGACGTGCTGACGGCCATCGAGAAGCCCGGCGACGTGCGGGACGGCGGCCACGATCGCCACGACCGGCCCAAGTGGATCATCGCCGGGCCGGCGGCGGATGGGCAGCCGATCGAACTGGTCTGCGTCATCGACAAGGCGGAGAATGACACGCTGTTCGTGACGATCTACTGGCGGTGAGGTGAAGCATGGGCAAGGCAAAGCAGACAGACGCGGTGCCCTACACGATGCGGCTGCCCGACGGCAGGACGGTCTACGTCGAGGTGCCCGCCGAATACGTCAAGCCAGACGCCGACGGGCAGCAGACGTTCACGATGGACGGTGTGCGGCTGCTGGACCGCGTGCGGGCGATGGCGCTCAGGACGCCGCAGACGCCGACCCCCGGCTACCTGCGCACGCTACGCGAGGCGCTGGGCCTGACGCAGAGCGAATTCGGCCAGCTTGTGGGCGTGGACAAGATGACCGTCTGGCGCTGGGAGAAGGGCCAGCTTCATCCGAGCGATGAATCACTGGAAGGCATCGAAACCGCCAAGCGGCAGGCGGCGCGCAAGGGCGTGCTGCTGGCCGGCTGAGAGAGGTAGACCGATGGCAAGCCTGCAGAAAACCACGGACGGCCGGCGCGTGATTCAATTCGTGGGCATCGACGGCCGGCGCAAGACGATCAGCCCCGGCAGGATCAGCGCCAAGGACGCGGCCGTTCTGTGTAGCCGCATCGAAAGCCTGCTCGACGCTCGCATCCGCAACGCGGCTCCGCCCCGCGACGTGTCCGAATGGCTCGCCGGCGTCGGGGACGGACTCTATCGCAAGCTGGTCAAGGCCGGTCTGGCCGAGCCGAAAGCGTCCGCTACGCTCGGCGACTTCACGCGGGCGTACATCGACGGGCGGCATGACATCAAGGCCAGCACCCGACTGAACCTTGAGCGATGCCGTTCGTACCTGCTCGAACACTTCAACCCGCAGACGCCCCTACGGGACGTCACCGAGGGCGACGCTGACGACTTCCGCCAGCACATGGTGAAGGCCGGCCGATCGGAGAACACGACCCGACGCGCCATCGGCCGTGCTCGCCAATTCTTCAACGCGGCAAAGAAACGCCGGCTCATCGACGCCAACCCGTTCGAGCACCTGGCCGCAAGCGTGCGGGCCAACCGCGAGCGCTTCGCCTACATCGACCGCGAGACGGCACAGAAGGTCATCGACGCATGCCCTGATGCACAGTGGCGGCTCATGTTCGCCCTGGCTCGCTTTGGCGGCCTGAGAACGCCATCTGAGACGCTTTCGCTCAAGTGGGGGCATATCGACTGGGCGAACGGCCGAATCGTCGTACCGTCACCCAAGACAGCCCACCATGAGGGCAAGGCACAGCGCCGCCTGCCCCTGTTCCCCGAACTTGTCCCCTGCCTGCGCGAAGTCTTCGAACAGGCCGAGCCGGGCGAGGAATACGTTATCACCCGCTACCGTGACACCGCCGCCAACCTGCGCACACAACTACAGCGCATCATCAAGGCCGCCGGCGTCCAGCCTTGGCCCAAGCTCTGGCAGAACTTGCGCAGCACCCGTGAAACGGAGCTGGCCGAGACATTCCCCGGCCACGTCGTCTGCCAGTGGATCGGCAACAGCCAACCGATCGCGGCGGAACACTACCTGCAGGTGACCGACGAACACTTCGATCGCGCGGTTCAAGGTGACGTGGGCACTGGCACAACTGCCGGCCGGCGCGCTGCACGAGCGCTGCAGCAGGCGACTGCAGGGCGCTGCAGGGAACTGCAACGGCCGGAACCGAAACCGCGTTCTGCGGCTCCCTGCGGCTCTTTGCAGTCTGGTGCAATCCCCTGCAAAAGCAGAGGGTTGCTGCAAGTGCCCCCCGAAGGACTCGAACCTTCAACCCGCTGATTAAGAGTCAGCTGCTCTGCCAATTGAGCTAGGAGGGCGGCACGACCTGTCGCCCGTTACGCGGCGCACGCCTTGGACGGGCAGATCGGCAGTGTAGGCCGTGCGGCCAAGGTGTCAAGCAAGCGGCATCGTGTGCAGGAACTCGGGTGCAAGCGTGCCTTTCGCACTCACAGGCAGAGGGGACGGCGGCGGCGATGCCCGGTCATGCGCGATACCGGCTCTCATGAATCGAACATCATGAGTTCGTCCAGCTCCGCCTCGACGCCCTGCGTGCCCGGCTCGACACCTTGGCGCACCAGCTCCAGGGCTGTCCATGCGACTTCGTGATGAGCCTCGCAGCGGTACTGATTCCTGAGCTGCGCGGCCGCGATCCGCCGCAGGTCGTCGCGTTCCAGGCCGGCCCGCGTTTCGGCCATCCACTTCAGATAGCGCGGCAGGGCCTTGAGGCAGTAGGCGTACCAGAACCGCCGATGCAGGTCCGGATCGGCAATGATCTGCGACAGACGGTTCAATCGCCGGCAGAAGGCCGCACACGCGTCACCACGCAGCAGACGCAGGTGGGCGGTTTCCCGATCCATGTCCACGGGAATGAGGTCCAGGCCGATGCAGCGGCGGTGAGCGGAACGAACGTCAAAATGCAGCCGAACCGCCATCTCCAGCCACCATGTGGGCGGCACATGCTGGGCCGGCTCCCAGAACAGAAAGTTGCCCAGGCTGTAGAGGATCGGCACGCCCTCGTGCAGCTCCATCGATTGCACCGTGTGCGGGTGGTGGGCGATGACCGCATCGGCGCCGGCTTCGGCCAAGGCCCGGTAGTCGCGGACCATGCGCGGGCTCGGCAGCGGGTTGAACTCGTTGCCGCCATGCACAAAGACGATCAGCAGGTCGCACCGCTCACGACTGCGCCGGATGAGGTTGCAGTTGGGGCCCGGCTCCAGCGGCGCGGCGCCCGGCGACGTGTCGGTCGCATTGCAGAACTCGTTTTCGGCGAAAGCCAGCAGACCGACGCGCAGATCCGCGCGTTGCATCGTCACCAGCCGCGCCGCGTCCGCCCGATCGCGGCCGGCCCCGAACACCGTCAGGTCTCGCCGCTCGCACAGTTCGATCGTGTCGAAGAACGGCTGCGACCCGAAATCCATAACGTGGTTGTTGGCCAGTGTGACCGCGTCGAATCCGCCGGCCAGCACGCCTTCGATCGCGGCCGGCGGGCCTTTGAGATTCGGTCCGTCCTTGATGATCGGCTCGCCGCGGTCGGACAGCGGCAGCTCAAGGTTGGCCACCGACAGATCCTTGTCCACCAGTTCCGGAAGTACGTCGCCGTATACCGCGCTGGCGGCTGCGGCAGCGCTCAGAAGTGTGTCGAGTTTGAGTCCTTTGGCCGGGCAGATGTCGCCCACGGCCAGCAGACGCAACGTCTCCCGCCCCGCCGCGCCGTCGCCGCGCCACCGTCCCTGCTCGTCCACAGCCAATAAGGTCATCGCCTTGCTCCTCGCGGCCCGTTGCAGATGGCGCAGGATACCGCAGACGTACACTGCCGCTTCAGGCACAGCACCTGAGGCAGAACAAGACAGCTACGCGCGCGATCACCATCAGATCCCGGCGGCGATCTTTATTCCAGTCGCGAGCGGCGGCGGAATTGCGACGGCGTCAGACCGCTCTCGCGGCGGAAGAAGCGACTGAGCGACGCGCTGTCGGCCAGGCCAACCGCCTCGGCGATGCGCGACAGGGGCATATCGGTGCTCACCAGCAGATCCTTGATGCGCTCCAGCCGGGCCTGGCGCATGACGCTGATGGGCGTGCGACCGAGCGCCGCCTCGAAGTGCTGTTCGAGACTGCGGCGGGACACGCCGACATGGGCGGCCACGTCGTCGATGCCGATCGGACGGGTGGCGAAGCGCCAGATAAAGCCGGCCGCCTCATTGACCACCGGGTTCTCACTGGCCAGCACATCCGACGAACGCCGCCTCACCAGCCCGATCGGGGGCACCAGGCCGACATGGGCCGACGGCTCGCCGCCATCCATGAGCCGTTCGAGAAGCGCCGCCGCCTCGTAGCCGATGCGCTCGGCGGCGACTGCCACACTCGACAGCGGCGGATCGGCCAGCTCACAGATCAGTTCGTCGTTGTCCACGCCGACGATGGCCACGTCCCGCGGCACCTTCAGGCCGGCGGCACGGCAAACCTGGGCGGCGTGCCGGGCTCGACCGTCATGACAGGCGGCCAGACCGACCGGCCGGGGCTGGGCCAGCAGCCACTGGGCAAGCTGATCTTCAGTCAGCCCCGCGACCGGCGCCCATAGCGCCTGCACCTCGATGCCGGCCTCGACAGCCCGACGGTGGAAACCCTCGAAGCGGCGTTGGGCGTAGAACTGATCCTTCTCGCCGAGAAACGCCAGCTGGCGAAAACCCCGCTCCAGAAACGCCTCAGCGGCGAGCGCCCCAATGCGCATATGGTCGGAAATGATCGTCGGCACGGTGTGACCCGCGGTCGCGTCGCCAACATTGACCACCGACACACCCGAACGCGCGGCTCGGGCGCTGATCTGGCTGCTGAAGGCCTGGAGGATCAGGCCGTCGAAGACCCGGGTGAACTCCGGCACACTCTGGCCGGTGACCGAGAGGATCTCCACCCTCCAATGCGGGCGATTGCGGCCGAACACGCTCACCCCGCGCAGCACGCCCCGGCCGTACCCGCTGGTCGCATCGACCATGACCTGGATGCGAAGCTCGCGGGCGATCAATGACGCCACGTCGTTTCCCCTTGAAGGCGATCCGTTGCACAGGTCGACTGACTACCACGATATCACACTCCGCTCGCCGGGCGCATAGCACAATGCGCGAGCGGTCATGGATGGTCGTTTCAGTCTTTTTACCATGCAATTCAGTGATTCAAAGGGGAACACCAGCGGGGTAAGCCAGAGGGACGGCGAAGCAGTCCGGGCCGGGTGCCGGGTCATGGTTCGTCAGCCGCAGCGGCCTATCTGGACTGCGATGTGGCGGGCGTCAGCGGGAGACATCACGCCGGGGAAAGTGCGCTGCAGGTTCGGCCGCAAGCGGCCGATCTCGTCGCGAGCCGCGACCACCGCTGACAGTCCGACGTGCGGCTCCTTGCGCCCAGAGGACTGCCGTGTGCCTTTCCTCCCGTCAGTCGCTGCCGCGATGACTCAAGCCTGGGTCGCGCCGATCTGTCCGCGACGGCGGAAATCGGCCGGAGCTTCACCGGTGCGGCGACGGAAAACATCCCAGAAGTGTTGGGCGTCACGAAAGCCGCAACTGACGGCCACTTCCGGCACCGGCCGATGCGTGTCCACCAGCATCTGCTGCGCCACGGCCACACGCACCCGGTGAATCTCATCAAGAATCGACCGTCCCAGCAGATCCCGGAACCGTCTCTCAAGCGACCGCCGCGAGAGGTTGATCGCCGTCGCCACGTCGCCCGCGTTGATGCGGCGGGCGAAGTGCGTGGCGATGTAGCGGACCGCCTGCGCCAGGTGAGCGTCCTCGATGGCCAGCACATCGGTCGATTGTCGCGTGATGACCGCAATGGGCGCCACGAGGCCCGGGGCCGCCGGCGGCCGCTGGCCTTCCATCAGCCGCTCCAGCAGACCCGCCGCCTCAAAGCCGATCACCCGTGTGGCCGTGCGCACGCTGGAAAGCGGCGGATGGGACCATTGGCAGGTCAGTTCGTCATCGTCGACGCCCAGCACAGCGACCTGTTCAGGCACCGCCAGACCGGCCGCATGGCAGGCCTGTGTCACCAGTAAGCCGTGGTTGTCCGTGGCGGCGAACACGGCCACTGGCTTGGACAGGGCGCGCAACCAGCGGCCGATGCGGCCGAGCACCTGCTCGAATAGCGCGGGGCTGGCTTCGTAGCGATCGCTCAACAGCAGGCGACAGTTGAAGCCGGCCTCGCGGGCCGTCTGGGCGAAAAGTGCCCCACGGGTGCGGGAGAACACGGCCGACCTTGGGCCAACGAACCCGAAATGCCGAAAGCCGCGATCCAGCAGGTATCGGGCCGCCAGCCTGCCAATCGCCTGATCGTCATTGGTCACCTTCGGCAACGGCAGGCCCCCGATGGTGTTCGAGACCGTGACCACCGGGACGGACAACTGGCGCAAACGTCCGGCTACGGGCTGAGTGAACGCTTGGGCGATGACGCCGTCCGGCCGCCAGGTCAAGGCGGCATCGAGAGTCGGCAGCCAGGGCGGACACGTGAGAAACACCCATGGCCGACTGGGCCGTGCAAACCGGTTCACCCCTCGCAGAACACCTCGACCGTGCGGGGAACTCAGTTCGGTGACGATGAGGATCCGCCTCAACCGTCGCTCCTCGCCCACACCGCCATGGATCGTGCCCCCGAATTCGACGACCCGCCTGACCATACCGCCAAGCCTAGCATGCGGCGGCGCAAATTCCCATCACGGCTGCGCTATTTGCCTATTGCTTTTTGTCCATCTCAGGTGATATTTGACTTAAACGGTACAAACGCTGTCCTTTATGCGCACGCCGAGCACGCCGGATCGGTAATTGACGCTTCGATGGGGCGAACACACGGGCATGGCGCTACTCACCACATTCCTCAGGGAGACTTCCGAGTAAAGGAGCAGATATATGACCTATCGCAGCAGCTTGTGCATCGCTTTCGCAGCGATGTTCGCCGGCGCGGCCCAGGCGGCCGTGCTCAGCGGCAACATCGTCACCAATGGTGACTTCGAATCACTGGACAACCTCAAGAATGACGTGAGCCCAGACGGCATCAACCCGCACCGGTTCAGCACCGAATACGACTTCAGCAAGTGGCTGGGCATCTGGGGCCCGCCCAACAATCCCGGCGGCCTTGGCGGCTTCTCGGTCTACGACGATCCGCGCGATCTGAACGTGACCGGAGGCGACACGCAGACCACCGGCAACCTGGGAAATTTCAACCGCTCGGTCGACCCCACCAACGCCAGCAACCACGTCATGGAGTCGATCATGTTCCGTGGGTCGTTCTTCCAATGGATTCCGGCCCCCGAAAACCATGTGCCCGGCCCGATCAGCTTCAGTTTCGACCTGCATTATTCCGAATGGGCCCAGCACACCGCCGACCCGCCCTGGGGCCAGCTCTGGGTGATCGGCACCAACACCCCGCCGCAGCACAACTCCAACGTGTTCAACGGCGACGTATCCGCCGGCGGCCTCTGGCCGGACGACGGCGACATTCTCTTCTTCCGCAACTGGGGCGAGTGGATGCAGGGTTCCTACGAGCCGGGCGACCCCGGCGATCCCTTCCAGTTCTTCGACACATGGCACCACATCTCGACGGATGAGTACCTGGAGAACGAAGAGGGATCGCCCATCGAACCGGACGGCACGCCCGCGTACCTCTGGTGGGCGACACGCGAGATTCACAAGGAAGTCACCCAGGCCTACGACTATTACGTGATCTGGGCCACGCCCCTGGTCTATGCCGAGGACGATCTGTACTGGTGGCTTTATAACGCCAAGATCGCTGACAACCCCGTGCATCTGCTGGACAACATCGACCTGCGCGTTTCGGTCGAGGAAGCGGTCGTCTATCTGCCCGGCGACTTCGACGGTAGCGGGACGGTGGACACCCAGGACATCAACCCGTTCATTCTGGCCCTGACCAACCCCGGCCAGTACCAGACCCAGTACGGCGTGGACCCGGTGGTGTATGACACCAACAACGACGATGTCATCAACACCGAGGACATCAACCCGTTCATCATCATCCTCACCGGCGGCGGCCAGAACGCGATCATCCCCGAGCCGGCGAGCTTCGCGCTGCTGGCGATGGGCGGACTGGCCCTGATGCGGCGGCGTTGAATTCACAATGAACGATTATTTCTTTGCGTATCTGCTCCGGACACGGGTTTGAACCCGTGTCCGGAGCTCTTTTGCCTAGATTGCGCGTTCCCGCCCTGTCCTGGCTACAAAGCGCGGTTTTGTCGCATTTTGTCGTCCAATTTGCGTGTTTTACGGGTTGGCCCCTGACATATTGAGGTTAGAATTGGCATAGTGCCGGCTGAGTCCGCCATTCCGCTGTCCGAGGGTGCCCTGCACCCTCTGCATGGATCAGGCGGCGAAGTCTGCATGTAATGTAGTTCCGCCTTTTTTAGCCCGGTCGGCGTCGTGAACTCTCTTTGTGGGCTCCCTCACACACGCTGTCCGGACCGGGCAGGTTCTAAAGACAAGGAGCAGATGTCATGGAGCGTCGTTTCTGGTTCTCCGCCATTGCAGTTCTTACCTTCGCCGCTGCGGCCCAAGCTGCCGTGCTCAGCGGCAACCTGATCCAAGGAGGTGATTTCGAGGATACGAGCTATCTGAAGAACGCCACCGCCCCCGACGGCACGCTGCCCCACCGCTTCAGCCAGACCTACGACCTGGGCATGTGGCTGGGCCACTGGGGCCCGCCGGACAACCCCGGCGGACTGGGCGGCTTCTCCACCTATGACGATCCCCGCAACCTGGCTGAGACCGGCGGGGACACCATGACCAGCGGCAACCAGGGCAACATGAACCGCTCGGTGGATCACACCAATCCGGGCAACCACTTCATGGAAATCACCATGTTCTACCCGCGCTTCGTCCAGTGGATAGAAGCCCCTGAGAACCATGTGGCCGGACCCATCCGCTTCAGCTATGACCTGCTGCAGGACGATGGCTGGGTTACCAATAACCTCGGTATCGACGGTGCGCCTTGGGGCCGCGTGTATGTGTTCGGCATGAACACCCTGCCCACGCATGACGTGTCGATGTTCAACGGTCCAGCCCCGGGCGCCCCCGGCGTGACCCAGCCGCTGGATGAGAACATCAACCCGGCCGACGGCGACCTGATCTTCTACAACACCTACGGTGACTGGATGGACGGTTCGACCAACGGCATCGACCCGCCGTTCGAGTACTTCGGCGTCTGGCAGCACTACGACACGGCCGAGTACCTGGAGAACGAGGAAGGCTCGCCCATCGAAGGCGACGGCTCGCCCGACTACCAGTGGTGGGGTGGCCGCCAGGTGGGCCAGGAAGTGACCCAGGCGTATCCGTATTACGCCGTGGTCGTCGCCCCGTTCCTCTATGCGGAGGGCGACCTGTACTTCTGGCTCTACGGCGGCAAGGTCGTGGACGAGTTCACCTTCGCCTTCGACAACTTCAACCTGCAGTTGTCGGTTGAGGAAGCGGTCGTCTATCTGCCCGGCGACTTCGACGGCAGCGGGACGGTGGACACCCAGGACATCAACCCGTTCATTCTGGCCCTGACCAACCCCGGCCAGTACCAGACCCAGTACGGCGTGGACCCGGTGGTGTATGACACCAACAACGACGATGTCATCAACACCGAGGACATCAACCCGTTCATCATCATCCTGACCGGCGGCGGCCAGTCGGCGATCATCCCCGAGCCGGCCACGTTCGGCCTGCTGGCGATCGGCGGACTGGCGCTGATGCGGCGGCGATGAGAACTGCAACGCTCAACGTGTTAACTCGAAAGCCCCGGCTTCGGCCGGGGCTTTTCATTTGATGACGCGGGTTGTTCGCAGCCGAGTGATGCGGCGCTTCAGTCGCCGAAGCCCGTGCCCACGTCGCGGGCGGCCTTGACCAGCGGGTGATCGAGCGGCACGAGGCGCTGCTTGTGCGCGGCGGTGAGAATATCCACGTCGGTGACGGTGCGGCCCTTCATGACGATGAGCCGATTCTTACGGCCCTCCATCAGCACTTCCACGGCGCGATGCCCGAACTCCGTGGCCAGCACGCGGTCTTCGGCGACCGGCGTGCCGCCGCGCTGCACGTGGCCGAGCACGGTCGTGCGCGTTTCGATGCCGGTCTTGTCTTCGATCTGGTTTGCGATCACCTTGCCGATGCCGCCGAGGCGCACCGGGTCGGGGCTCGTCGGGTCGTAATGGTCGACCACTTGCTCACCGCCTTTGGCTTTGGCGCCTTCGGAGACGCAGATGATGCTGAAGCGCTTGCCGTGGCGCGAGCGCTGCTGCACCTTGGCGCAGATGGCGTCGATGTCGTAGGGCAGCTCGGGCAGCAGGATGATGTCGGCCCCGCTGGCCACGCCGCTGTGCAGCGCCAGCCAGCCGGCGTTGCGGCCCATCACCTCGACGATCATCACGCGGTGATGGCTCGCGGCCGTGGTGTGGATGCGATCGAGCGCCTCGGTGGCGATCGAACGCGCAGTGGCGAAACCGAACGTCACGTCCGTGCCTTCCAGGTCGTTGTCGATGGTCTTGGGCACGCCGATGCAGTTGACCCCGTGGTTGACGAGGTTGGACGCGGCGCTCATCGTGCCGTCACCACCGATCACGACGATCGCGTCGAGTGCGGCGTGTTGGATGTGCTCGAGGCAGCGGTCGGTGACGTCCTGAAACTCGATGTCCCCGTTCTTCTTGACCGGGTAACGGGTTGGATCACACTTGTTATTGGTGCCCAGGATCGTGCCGCCGAGGGTAAGGATGTTGGACACGTCCTCATTGCGCAGCGGGTGCATGCGGTTCTGTACCAGGCCCAGGAACCCGTCCTCGATGCCGTAGACCTCCATGCCGTGCTGGCTCATGGCGCTCTTGGCGACGGCCCGGATGACGGCATTGAGCCCGGGACAGTCGCCGCCGCCCGTGAGGATGCCGATTCGGTGGATGTCAGCGGACATCAGAGACTCCTGCGATTTTGATGGAATTGCAAAGCAGAATTTACGGTATAATATTCGCTAACGTTATTCGGGGCACGGGCGGCGAACCAGCCGCTGGCGTCGCGCGTGCTCTTTTGATGTCAGGTACCTGAGCAACAAGAGTGGGACCCTCCTCATGATCTACTCAAACGCCTGTCGGTATGCCATTCGTGCGATGAGTCGGCTGGCCATGTTGCGGCCGGACGGCTACGTCCTTCTGGACGAGTTGTGCCAGGGCACTGACCTGCCCCGGCATTTTGTGGCCAAGATCTTTCAGGACCTGGTCCGCAAGGGCCTTCTGGTCAGCGCCAAGGGCCGCGGCGGCGGATTCGCCCTGGCTCGCAAGCCCGGCGATCTGTTCCTGATCGATATCGTCGCGGCGGTTGACGGAATTGAGGATCTTGACGGCTGCGCGGTGGGAATGGCTCAGTGCGATGATCAGCAGCCATGCCCGCAGCACGACGAGTGGGCTCCGATTCGCGCACAACTCAAGAACTTTCTGATGGAAACATCGCTTGAGCAGATGGGCGGGGCCCTGAAGCGCAAGATGCAGCTTGTTGGCGACGCGTTGCCCGAGCTGCGCAGCATCTCCAAGCCCGTGCGCCTGCCCAACGGTTGAGATGCGGCGATCCAACTGGCCACCGTGTCGAGCTGGTCTTTTGTCGTGGGTCCCGGGAGCGGCGGTCGCTGTGTCTGCACGTCGGGGGGCTTATGGATTCCCAGCCGGTCCCGCAGTTGCCGCGGGATACCGGCTGCCGCCGCAAGCGTCAGGCGTCGCATCCGTGGGTCCACTACCCGTCACGGCCCGACGCTGTGACCAGATGCCTGACGCCGCCCTGTTTCACCGACATGCGATGATGATTGTGCCGATCGTGATCGACATGTCCCGCTCGCTGTCGGTCACGTGCCGGCGTCGATCTTGTCCAATCGCACATCCATCCGCGGCAACGTCATAGCGATACTCGCCTGAATCAGGTCGCACTTGCAGGTGTGGACGCGATTCTTGCGGCAAGGACGGCACAAAACATGGCGCCCCCGCCTGTCGATCACTCACCGACCGGCGTCCCGATCGGCATCGGCACGACATGGCCTTCATCCCCGGCCGGCGCAGCGGGTGTATGGCCGCTCGAACCCAGCAGTGCGTCGCGAATCGCGTGGAACACGGCCGTGTTGTCGATGTAGCCCGGACCCCAGCCGGGATAATGTTCGGTGAGCTGCGGATCCTCGCCGATCTGATACTTCGCCAGCAGGTCGCTGCCCGCACCTTGGGCATATAGACGCACCAATTCGTTGACGTGATTACCGGTCTGCCAGCGGGCCGCGGGCAATTCACCCTTGCCGCGGTTGATGATCGGTTCGAACGGCACTGCGTCGGAGTCGGGCCCGAGCAGCAGGCCGTTGCCGTGATCCGTCGTGAGGATCACCAGGTTCTGCTCCCAGCCGCCGTGCGCCTCGACCCAGGCGATCACCGCATCCATTGCCGAGTGCAGATCGCCCAGTTCATACACCAGCTGCTGTGTGTCGTTGCCGTGCGATGCCCAGTCGGGTGCACCCGCCTCGACCATCAGGAAGAAACCCCGCGGGTTCCGCGACAGCACATTCACCGCGCCGCGCACCAGGGTCGCCAGGTCGGGCGTGGTACGCTCGGCGTCCGGCACCGCGCCGGTGGTCTGGAGCTTGTCGGCGATGGGCGCGATGCCGAGCACCCGGGCCGGCGGCTGGTCGCTTTCGGCAAGCTGCTCGAACGCGGCGCGGTCATCCACCAGCGTCCAGTCCGTGCGGCCGGCGGTTACGCGACGCCATGTTGGCCGCCCGCCGACGTATTGATAGTCGGCGTTATCTCGCGGTCGGCCGCGCTGGTCGAAGTCCGGATGGCCCGCCCCCATGATGACCTGCAGATCGCTGGTCAGGATCATCTGCATGCCTATGGAGGTATAGCTGCTGCGTGAATCGCTGTGCGCGGCAAAACCAGCAGGCGTCGCGTGCGAGATCTGGACGCTGGTCACCACGCCAGCGGATCGACCGGCCGCGACCGCCAGTTCGCAGATGTTGGCCAGCCGCTGGCCGTCAGGCCCGGTGCCGATCATGCCGTTGCGGGTCTTCACCCCCGTCGCCATGGCCGTCGCCGATGCGGCCGAGTCGGTCGGGTGTTGTTTGACGTAGTGATAGCCTTCGAAATAGTCGTTGTCATCCCTGGGCGTGGCGTCCCAGGCCTGCCGAGGATCGTATGAGCCGTCGACCGGGAACGTGGCCACGGGCAGTTTCACCGCGAAGCGGTCATAGGGACGCCGACCCAACTCGCCCGCCTCGTAATAGCCGGCCGCATCCCACGATTGCCAACCCGTGCCGTCACTGACGAAGAGAATCACGTTGCGAGCCGTGGGGGCGCTGGTGGCAACATCATGCACGGTCGCGGCGGCGCTGCTGGCGGTGGTCAGCAGGGTGATAGCCAGCAGGGCCAGACCGCTGCCGCAGAAACGGGGATGGGAGGCAAAGCACAGCATGGGCAACTCCGAGAAAAGGGCGGCCACGCGGGCCGGGACCGGTCAATTGTAAGGCATACGGCTGACGTCGACAGACATTGGCAGCGCGATCCGATTTCCCCTATTATCCTCCGGTCCACGGGCCCGAGAGGCCTTTTGCCAGGGCTGATGCCAGACGTCGGCAGCGACGAACCTGCCCAGCGGCACGTTCACGGCGTCCAGCCTCGCCGCGGGTGGATCACGATACAGACACACGGACCTTCAGAACTCCGACAGGAAACCGATCATGCCCAGCGACGGTGTCATCACGCAGGTGATTGGCTCAACCTTCGACGCCCAGTTCCCCGAGGCGGCTCTGCCGGAAATCTACAACGCTCTCACCGTCGATTACGAAGTCAGTGGCGAGAAGCAGCACCTGGTGGGCGAAGTACAGCAGCACCTGGGCGGCGGACAGGTGCGTGCGGTCGCATTGGGCACGACCGATGGCCTGCGGCGCGGCGCGAAGGTGGTCGACACCGGATCGTCGGTGACCGTGCCTGTCGGCGACGCGGTGCTCGGCCGCGTGTTCAACCTCCTCGGCGAGCCGGTCGACAAACTCGGGCCGGTCCAGACCGACCAGCGCCGCGCGATTCACCAGGCGGCCCCCAGGTTCACGCAACTCAACCCCAAGACCGAGATCCTTGAGACCGGCATCAAGGTCGTCGACCTGCTCTGCCCGTTTGTGCGTGGCGGGAAGATCGGCCTGTTCGGCGGCGCCGGCGTGGGCAAGACGGTGATCATCCAGGAGATGATCGCCCGCATCGCCCGCGAGCACGGCGGCTATTCGGTGTTCGCCGGCGTGGGTGAGCGGACGCGCGAGGGTAATGACCTGTGGCTGGAAATGCAGGAGGCCAAGTTCACCGACGCCGAGGGTAAGCAGCGCCGCGTGCTCGACCGTGTGGCCATGGTCTTCGGCCAGATGAATGAGCCCCCGGGCGCGCGTCTGCGCGTGGCCTTGTCCGGCCTGACCATGTGCGAACATTTTCGCGACCAGTCCGGCAAGGAAACGCTGTTGTTCGTGGACAACATCTTCCGCTTCACCCAGGCGGGCTCGGAAGTGTCCGCCCTGCTAGGCCGCATGCCCTCGGCCGTGGGATATCAGCCCACGCTCTCGACGGAGATGGGCGAGCTGCAGGAGCGCATCACCTCGACGGACAAGGGCGCGATCACCTCGGTGCAGGCCATCTACGTGCCAGCCGACGACCTGACCGACCCGGCCCCGGCGACGACCTTCAGCCACTTGGACGCGTTCGTCGTGCTCGCCCGCGGCATCGCGGAAAAGGGCATCTACCCGGCTGTCGACCCGCTGGCGTCCACCAGCCGCATCCTCGACCCCACCGTGCTGGGCAAGGAGCATTACGACGTCAGCCGCCAGGTGCAGTTGATCCTGCAACGCTACCGCGACCTGCAGGACATCATCGCCATTCTCGGCGTGGACGAACTCTCCGAAGAGGACAAGCTCATCGTCGCCCGGGCCCGCAAGATCGAACGCTTCCTCAGTCAGCCGTTCTTCGTGGCCGAGCAGTTCACCGGCTTTGCCGGCGTCTACACGTCGCTGGCCGAAACGCTCGACAGCTTCAAGCGTCTGGCCAACGGCGAAGGCGACGATTTGCCCGAGGCCGCGTTCATGTACGTGGGCACGCTCGACGACGCCCGCAAGAAGGCCCAGAAAATGGCCGCCAGCGCCGGCTGAAGCAGGCCGCATCTCAGTGACCCGGACGAGCCCACGGGAGACCGTGGGCTTCTGCTTTGCATCAGGTCATCGGCCCCGACTCGAGACATGGAGGCTCAGACTTGCCTGTAGATGTTCCCAATCTCAACGATGGCTCGACACGCCCGCCACGCCTGCGGGCGGTATTGAACCTCGGGACGCTCAACAGTCTGCCGGCCTTCTCGGCAGGGCCGCGCGCCGATGCCGCAGACTGTTACGCGGCCATCCGTGACGCCGGCTACGAAGCGGTGCAGGGCGGCGATCCCCAGCGGGCCCGCGACGCCGGCCTCGACTACTTCGCCAGCGGGCGCTACAACACCCTCGAGCAGGTCGACGACTGCGTGTGCCGCTGGAAGGACTGCGGCGCTCTGGCCGCCACGGCCCACGTCGCCTGGGGGCTGGAGGACGATGACTTCGTGGATCGGCTCGCATACGCGACGCTCGAATCGTCAGCCCGTCACAGCCTGCCGGTCTACATCGAGACCCATCGCGCCACCATCACCCAGGACATCTATCGCACCGTCAAGCTCGTCGAGCGCATTCCACAGATCCGCTTCAACGGCGATCTGTCGCACTGGTACACGGGAGCGGAAATGACCTACGGCGACTTCGAAGCCAAGCTCGACTTCTGCCAGCCTGTTTTCGAGCGCGTGCGTTTCATGCATGGGCGCATCGGCAATCCCAGCGCGATGCAACTCGACCTGGCGCCCGGCAAGGGGGCGAGCGTCGACCACTTCCGGGCCATGTGGCGGCGATGCATGCGTGGTTTTCTCGCGTCGGCCACGCCGGGCGACTACCTGCCCTTCGCGCCCGAGCTGCTGCCCGCCTCGAATCACTATGCCCGGCTCGTGGCGGAGCCAGACGGCCGATTCGTCGAAGACAGCGATCGTTGGCAACAGGCGGCCGTTCTGGTCGATCTGGCCCGCGCCTGCTTCGACGAGGCGGTGAACGCCGCTTGAGCGGAGCGTGGTTTTCGCTTCGCATCGATATGTACGGTTCTGAAAAAGAAAAGCCCCCGCACGGGGGCTTCGTGTTTGGTCAGGTTCGACAGCGCGCCTTAGAATCTATCCCAATAACCATTCATTGGCCGATGGAAGTCCAGGACACGGATGTT
>CAZCWM010000015.1:0-53321 GCA_964502445.1 uncultured Phycisphaeraceae bacterium
ATCGCCTGCGCTTTCATCGCACTGCGGCACACCGGATTATTGGGATAGGTTCTTAACGGCGGCGCATCAGGCCCAGCGTGCCGACCATCAGCAGGCCGAACGTGGCCGGCTCAGGGATGATCGCGCTCTGGCCGCTGCTGGTCAGGATGATGATGAACGGGTTGATGTCCTCGGTGTTGATCAGACCGTCACCATTGCAGTCGGCATAGTCGATGATGTCCTGATCGGTGAGTGTGGCGTCCCCGAGTGTCGCGCGGCCCAGGTCATACCATGAGCCCGGCGCCGTCAAGGCCAGGACAAAGGGATTGATGTCCTCGGTATCAACGTCGCCGCTGAAGTTGAAGTCGCCCGGAATCGCGATCTCCACCTGAAGACTGAAATTGTCGAAGGCCATGGTGAAATTGTCCACGACCTTGCCGCCGTGGAGCCAGAAATAGGGATCACCTTCCGAGTAGAGGAAAGGAGCGATGACGACCGCATAGTAGGGGTAGGCCTGGGTCACTTCCTGCGTGACCTGCCGGCCGCCCCACCACTGGTAGTCGGGGGAACCGTCGCCTTCGATGGGCGAGCCTTCCTCGTTCTCCAGGTACTCAGCCGTGTCGTAGTGCTGCCAGACACCGAAGTATTCGAACGGCGGCGCGGGGTCGCCATCCTGATGCGAGCCGTCCAGCCAGTCGCCGAAGGTGTTGTAGAAGATCAGGTCGCCGTCGGCCGGGTTGATGTTCTCATCGACAGGGAAGATCACACCCGGCGCGCCCGGTGCGGGCAGGGTGGGGTCGAACATGTCGGCATTTTGAGAGGGAATCGTGTTCATGCCGAACACGTAAACGCGGCCCCAGGGCGCGCCGTCCACCCCGAGGTTGGAGGTCACCCAGCCGTCGTCCTGCAGCAGGTCGTAGCTGAACCGGATCGCCCCGTCGACGTGGCCGTCCGGCGTTTTGATCCACTGGACGAAGCGCGGGTAGAACATGGTGATTTCCATGAAGTGGTTACCCGCGTTCGTGTGGTCGACCGAGCGGTTCATGTTGCCCTGGTTGCCGGTGGACATCGTGTCGCCGCCGGTCTCGGCCAGATTGCGCGGATCGTCATAGGTGGAGAAGCCGCCGTTGCCGCCGGGGTTGTTCGGCGGGCCCCAATGGCCGAGCCACATGCCCAGGTCGTAGGTCTGGCTGAACTTGTGCGGTACCACACCGTCCGGCGCGGTGGCGTTCTTCAGATGGCCCGTGTCTTCAAAGTCACCTCCTTGTAGAATATTGCCGCTCATGACTGCCGCCGAGGCCGTTCCAGCGGCCAGCAGGCCGACGGAAAGGCACCAGGCGACCAACCACTGGGAAACGGGAAACCGACGGCGGAGAGACGCAGTCTCCATAGCGAACCTCCCGGCGTAACGCCGCTGGACAGAGACAGAACCATCGGAACATCCATCTTCAGCGTACCGACGCGGCCGGCTCGACGCAATGAAAATCTGCGCTTTTAGACGAATCTTGGACGCAAATTGGCGATATTGACCCAGACGGTCTGGTTCGCCGTCGACTTCCCCCCCCGTTGCGTACCACCCCTCATGCGATTCTCCGGTCGTGGTCTGCACCCTCGTTATGAGAGCCGGCACAAAGAAAAGCCCCGGCCGAAGCCGGGGCCTGGGGTCATCAGGTTGCACGTCGCGTTCAGCGGCTCAGCGGCGCCGCCGCATCAGGGCCAGTCCGCCCATCGCCAGCAGCGCGAAGCTCGCCGGCTCGGGGATGATCGCGCTCTGTCCGCCGCCGGTGAGGATGATGATGAACGGGTTGATGTCCTCGGTGTTGATGACTCCGTCGTTGTTGGTGTCATACACCACCGGGTCCAGGCCGTACTGGGTCTGGTACTGGCCTGGGTTGGTCAGGGCCAGGATGAACGGGTTGATGTCCTGGGTGTCCACTGTCCCGCTGCCGTCGAAGTCGCCGGGAAGATGGACGACCGCTTCCTCGACCGAAACGCGCAACTCGACGTTGTCCACGGCCTGGGCGAAGGTATCGCTGATCTTGCCGCTCCAGAGCCAGAAATAGGGTGAATCTTCGGAGTAGACGGCGTTGTAGAAATAGACGGCGTAGTAGGCGTAGGGTTGAGCGACCTCGGTGGTTAGGACGTCGGCGACGCCGGCCGTCTTGATCGACCCATCAAGATCCCAGAGCGTCAGATCATCGGTGCTCATGTGGCTCCAGTGGCCGTTTACGTCCACATCGAATCGGCCGCCTTCCACCGTGGCGTCGCTCTGGTACCACCACTTCCACTCCCAGTATTCCAGCAGGTCGCCGAACGCCGGCGTGATATTGTCCTTGTAGGCGAACAACTCACTGCCATAGAGGTTGGCTTCATGCGGCGGAGGCGTGTTCGAGCCGACGACAAAAGCCTGAAGGAGGATGATGTTGCCGCTGCCGACTTCGTACCACCGGTCGTGAAAGAAATCGAACTCGAAGCGGATGGGGCCGGCGACATGGTTGGCGGGGGCCTGGATCCACTGGCCCCAGGTCGGGCGGAACAGGGCGTTTTCCATGACGTGGTTGGTGCCTGTGGGGTCGAATGGATCGACCGAACGGTTCATCGTGCCCAGGTCGCCGGTGGCCTGCGTATCGCCGCCGGTCACGCTCAGGTCACGCGGATCGTCGTAGAGGCCGAAGCCGCCGAGGCCGCCCGGATAGCTCGGCGGGCCCCACTGGGCCAGCCATTTGCCGAAGTCATATTCCTGGCTGAACTTGTGCGGCGGCACGCCGTCGGGCGACGTGTCGTTCTTGAGGAAGCTCACATCCTCGAAATCTCCGCCCTGCAACAGATTATCGCTCAGCACCGCTGCCGAAGCGGGTGCCGCCATGGCAAGGCAAATGGGCAGGCATAACGTGACGAGCCGCCCGCCTGAAGATCGACGGGGCGCAGGATCGCGTTGCATGGAACCTCCCGGCAGAACGCCGCTGGACATGGACGGTCCCTGAAGCCTATGCCTCAAGCCTAACCCGGGCGATGCGTCGCGGCAATGGAAAAGTTGGCGTCGCCGCAGCCTTTGTACCCCGAGCCCGCGGGTTTCAGCCACGCCAACCGCCCGGGCAAGGTATTGCGACGTGTGACAGGCGCCACACCCGGCGGCTGGCGGCATCGTTACGCTGACCGCAGTCGCCGCCGAGCGCCGTTATCATCCTCACGATGAGTACCGACGGGTTCCCCGCCTCCCAGGATGAATCGGCCATCATCGCCCGCTATGTGGTCACCGCCCCGGCCGATCGCATCGAGGCCGAGGCGCAGGCGATCGCCCTCGAACAGACCGTCGAGGTGCCTGCGTCGCTGGTCACCGATCCCGCGATCCGCGAACACGTGGTCGGCCGCATCGCGTCGATCGAAACCTTCGAGCCGGCCGACGACGGGCGCGAGCGCTCTGCCGTGACCATTGCATACCAGTCCGAGCTGGCCAACGGTCAGTTGCCGCAGCTTCTGAACCTGGTGTACGGCAACATCTCGATCAAGAACCACATCCAACTGGTCGATCTCACCCTGCCCGCCCCACTGCTATCGCGTTTTCGTGGGCCGAACTACGGCGAAGCGGGCGTGCGCGAGCTGCTGGGCGTACATGGTCGGCCGCTGCTGATGACCGCCCTGAAGCCGCGCGGCAGCAGTGACGCGGAGCTTGCCGCGATGGCTGGCGCCTTCGCGCGCGGTGGAGGCGACATGGTCAAGGATGACCACAACCTCGTGGACAACTCACTCGATGCCTTCACGCGCCGTATCACCGCGTGCCATGAGGCGGTCGAAGCAGCCAACGCGATCACCGGCCGCAACTGTGTGTACCTGCCCAACGTCTGCGCGCGCTTCGATGAACTGGAGGCCCATCTGCTGGCGGTGGTGAGCGCGGGCATCCGCGGCATCCTCATTTCGCCGATGCTGGTGGGGCTCGACGCGGTGCGTTGGGCGGCCGCACGGTTCGGGTTGTTGACCTGCACGCATCCGACGGCCGCAGGCACATTCTTTCACGACCGCATGCACGGCATCACACCGGCAGTGCTGCTGGGTACGTTCGCCAGGCTGGCGGGCGCCGACATCAGTGTGTTCCCCAATGCGGGCGGGCGCTTCGGCTTCACGCGCGACGAGTGCACGGACATCGGCGCGGCGCTGCGTGCGCCGCTGGGCGCGCTGAGGCCCGCCCTGCCCGCACCGGCCGGGGGCATGCAGTTCGATAACGTCCCGGCCATGGCGGGAATGTACGGTGAACGGGCGGTGTTTCTCGTGGGCGGGGCGCTGCTCAGTCGCGGCGACGACCTGGCTGCGTCGACGGCCGAACTTCTGGGACTGATTCAGGATCATTTCGATGCCAGGCTGACGCCGCCGCGGCGTGATTGGGCCAGCGCGTGCGAGTTACCGATCGGCCCCATGACCCAGCCATCGATGCTGGAGCACCTGCCATTCCGCAAAGACTTCACATGGGTGGGCCGGCCTGTCGCCGAATACAAGGCCGCGGATACGACCGGGGCGCTGCTGTTCCGCGATGTGACCCGTCAGGAGCTTCTGGGCAAGTTCGGCGAGCGGGCGGCGTTCGATCTGCGTTACTTCGAGATCGCACCCGGCGGCTACTCAAGCCACGAGAAGCACGCCCACACGCACGCGATCATCGCGGCCAGAGGCACGGGGGTTCTGTTGGTCGAAGGTCGACGGTACGAGCTCAAGTCGATGGACATCGCGCATGTGCCGCCGATGGCCGCCCACCAGTTGCGCAATGAGGCGGCAGAGCCGTTCGGGTTTTTCTGCATCGTGGATCACGAACGGGACCGGCCCCGACCGGTGAACTGACAACAACCGGCTGCCCGCGGCGATCGCCGCAGGCGCGCATGGAGTTCCCATCGCGGTCGCTGGCGGCCTAAGGTGCCCAATTTTTAGGCGGCATGAAAAATCCGGCATCGGACGCACAAGTCCCGCAACTTTTCGACTTCCAGACGCTTAGAACGCCCAGGGGCGACCGACGCGTACGCTGTGGCACTTGATTTGTATCAGCGTCACACGGTTCCCCCCGCGCGATCGGCGCGCGGTCCATCGACGGTCATGGCGGGACGTACGCCGGGTGTCTTCGGCGGCGGCGTTTCGCCCAAGGAACGGAGGTCGGCCTTGCGCTCAGCGAGAGGTTTGCTCGTCGTGGTTGCCCTATGGGCAACCGTCGCCTTTTTCACGGTGGTTAGCGTCTGCGCTCAGGAGCCGGCCACGGCGATCCCGCCCGACGCGGCCGCCCCACCGCCGACCATCGACCAGCCGCACGTGGATACCGGCACCACGGCATGGATGCTCACGTCGACGGCGCTGGTGCTGCTGATGGTGCCCGGCCTGGCGATGTTCTACGGCGGACTGGTGCGCACCAAGAACGTTCTGGGCACAATGATGCACAGCTTCGCGGCGATGGCGATCATCGGCGTGCTGTGGGTGCTCGTCGGCTATGGCATGTGTTTCGGGCCGTCGCTCGGCTGGTGCGGCTGGGGCCGGGAACTGGTGTGCCTGTCGGGTATCGACACAAAAATCATGGATAGCGGCATCCCGGAGTACGTCTTCGCGATGTTCCAGGGCAAGTTCGCCATCATCACGCCGGCTTTGATCGCCGGGGCGTTCGCTGAGCGGGTGCGGTTTCGCGGCTACTGCGTGTTCATTGCGCTGTGGAGCCTGCTGATCTACAACCCATTGGCCCACTGGATCTGGGGCGGCGGATTCATGACCGGCGAAGCGATCGATTTTGCCGGCGGCACGGTGATTCATATTTCGGCTGGCGTGGCGGGGCTGGTGTGCGCCCTGTTCCTGGGTTCACGACGCGGCTACCCACGGACGGCCATGCACCCCAACAACCTGGTCATGACGATGATGGGCGCCGGGCTGCTGTGGGTGGGCTGGTTCGGATTCAACGCCGGCAGTTCGGTATCGAGCGGGCTTCAGACGGCCCAGGCGCTGACGGTGACGCAGGTCGCCGCCGCCACCGGAGCGCTGACCTGGATGCTCATCGAAGCGGTCCATCACGGCAAGGCGACGAGTCTGGGCTTCGTGTCGGGCATGCTGGCGGGACTGGTGGCGATCACCCCGGCCGCGGGCGACGTGTTGCCCGTGGGCGCCTTGGCGCTGGGCGCGATCGCCTCGTGCGTGTGCTATGGCGCGGTGCTGGCCAAGGGCCGGCTGGGCTATGACGACAGCCTGGACGTATTCGGCATCCACGGCATGGCGGGCATCATCGGGGCGATCGGCCTGGCGTTCTTTCTGCGCAACGTGCCGGAGCACGGCTTCACGACCCAACTCTGGTACCAGGTGAAGGGCGTGGGCGTGTCGATCGCCTACGCGGGGGTGATGACGCTGGTGCTGCTGGCACTGGTGCAGAAGACGCTGGGGCTGCGGATCGACACCGCGGGCGAGTACGGCGGGCTGGACCACAGCATTCACGGCGAACACGGCTACGGCCTGTTGAACCCGAACTGAGCGGCACCCGATGCGGACAGCGTCAGGACACGCCACAGATCCTAAAGCCACGAGACACAACCATGAAACTGATCACCGCCATCATTCAACCCGACAAACTCGACGCCGTCCGCCAGGCCCTGGTGGGCGCCGAGATCATGCGCATCACCGTCAGCCGCTGCAGTGGTCACGGCCAGCAGCAGACCACCGACCTGTACCGCGGTCAGGAAATCACACCGGACCTGATCGCCAAGACGCGCCTGGACATCGCCGTCAACGAGGAGTTTGTGGAGCCGACGATTCAGGCGATCCTGCGCGGGGCCAAGCACGGCCCGGGCAAGGTGGGCGATGGGAAGATCTTTGTGACGCCGCTGGAGCAGTGCATCCGCATTCGCACGGAACAGCGCGGCGGGGCGGCGATCTGAGGCCGCATCGCAGGCTGTGGCGGCGCGCGCGACGCAGCCGGGCCATCGCTCAGGGTCGGCTCGGCTCGGGCCAGACCAGACGCACGCCAAAGCCGGCGGGCAGGGCTTCGTCGTGGTTGTCGATCACGAACACACAACGAAACGTCTGGCTGGCCGGGTCAATCATCGGACTGACGGTCTTGAGCGTGGCGGGAAGATCTGCATTGACCGGAACGCCTGCACGCAGCGCGTAGACCTGGCCCGGCTGCAGCTTCCCGTAAAAATCGACGGACAGGAAGATCTGGGCTTCGAGTTCGTCGAGCTTGGCCAGTGACAGCAGCTTATCCTGGGTTTCGAGGCTGACCCCGGGCTCGGCGAGGGTGCGAATCACGGTCGCATCGAACGGCGCCCGCACGTGGTAGAGCGCGAGCTTCTCTTCTTCGAGTCTGAGCCTCACCTGGGCCAGCTCGTGCTGCTCACGGGCCTGGACGGCGGTGGCCAGGGCCTGATCACGCTGCAGGCGTGAACGACGCACCTCCCATTCGCTGGCGGCGTCGGTGGCGTGGATCTTCTCAATATTGTCGAGCATGATCTGGGCCTCCTCGGCGGTGAGGTCGGCCTTGCGGATTTCCGTGGTGCTCTGGGCCTGCAGGCGGGCGCCCTCGACGGCGACGGCCTGGAGCTTGTCGTCCATCATGACCAGAACCTGGTCGGCCTTCACTTTATCGCCCTCCTTGACGAGCATCTCCGCGAGAATGCCTTTCATGGGAGCGCTCAAAGCCACCTGCTTGATCGGCAGCGCCAGGCCCTGCATCTCGGCCGCGTCGGCGGCGAAGTCCCTCGACAGAGCCGTCGGGGCTACTCCATCCTGGGCCGGCGCCTCCGCGACGGACAGTCCCTGCAAGGCGGCCATCACGACAAGAACCGTGGCAACTGGTGATCGCATGGGTCTCTCCGAGTCCGGCCGGGTAGGTGACGCAGATATTCTACGGGATCACGCGCGACGGAATGTCGTGGATAAGTCTCAACGCCGCCGGCCGAGCACGCCGACCAGTCCGGCCAGCAGCAGGCCGGCCGTCACCGGCTCGGGAACGATGCTGCTGACGATCGTCGGCGGCGAGGTGGTGAGCATGCTGATGAACGGGTTGATGTCCTCGGTGTTGATCAGGCCATCCTGATTCATGTCGGCGTTGATGTTGTACGGGGCGTCCGGATTGGTCAAGGCTGCGATGAACGGGTTGATGTCCTCGGTGCTCACCAGGCCGTCGCCGCTCACATCGCCAATGAGCACAGTCTGATTGAGCGTCATGAACGTGTACAGGTAGTTGCCGAAATGTGGATCATATCCCGCGTTGTATTCGGCGGCGCTGAAGTTCACCAGCGGAAGATCCTGAAAGGCGCTCTCCAGCCACCAGAAGTCATAGGTCGGCAGTGCCGCGACACTGTCCCATAGCGACATGCCGTTGTTGATACCCTGGCCGGTGGTGTCGGCGTCGATGATCCTGGCGAAGGTGGTGAAGCCCAGCACGTTGGGATTATCGCGATAGTCCAGAAAAGTGTTGGCGCTGGACATATTGATGAACCACTGGCTGTCGGCGCTGTTGGCGTTGGTGCCGGCGCGGGCCATGGAGACCATGCCGCGGGTGTTGGACATGACATCGGGGTTCCACTCGCTGGGGATGGCGCCGAGGCTGGGCACCTCGGTGGGCGTGGGTATGCCGCCCACCTCGTCGATGTAGAAGCCGCCACCCTGCACGACAAAGGGCGCGCCGTCCGTGAAGTGAGCGGATCGATGAATCACCGTGGCGTCGTAAAGCCCGGCGGCGATGTAGGCTTTGAAGTTGGCGACCGTATTGGGAGCCAGGTCATTGAGCAGCAGCAGATCGGAGCGGGCCGAAACATACTTGCCCTGGCTGGGACTCCACCAGACCAGGTCGATGTGGACGATCTCACGACCGACGCCGGCCAGCGCGATGGGCGTGGTCAGACAGAACATCACCACGGCAAGCAGGTTCAGATTGAGCCCACGGCTGAACGAGCGCGACATGCGGATGGCTCCACTCAAAAGTTGGTGCGTTTGTGCGGCCCTGGATCAGCGCGTCAAAGCGGCGCGTCGCCGGGTGAGACCTATCGCGCTCACGAGCAACACAAACCCAGCGGCCGGTTCGGGCACGCTCGACGCCGAGCCGCCGGCCGGCGAGGCCGTGAGCAAGGCGATGAACGGGTTGATGTCTTCGGTGTTCACCAAACCGTCCTGGTTTATGTCGGCGTTGACGGTGTACGGGCCGGCCGGATTGGTCAATGCCGCGATGAACGGATTGATATCTTCGGTGTTCACCAGGCCGTCACCGCTCACATCACCGATGAGAATATCCGGCGCCAGACTCATCGTGACCCAGACAAAGTTTGTGTAATCGGGCGGGACGAGCGATCCGCCGACCGCCGCGGCGTAGTCGGCGTCGTTGAAGTTGACCAGGGGAATCTCGCCGGCGGCTGAATGCCACGTGCCGAAGTCGAATCCCGGAAGGCCGGCGATGGCGTCGGCCAGGGTCATACCGCTGTTGACCGGCGAGACACCGCCGGTGGTGTTGGCGTCAATCACCCTGCCGAAAACAGTGAAACCGATGGTGGCGCTACCGGCATAGTCGAGGAACGTGTTGTCGGCCATATTGACGAACCACTGGCTGGTGGCGCTGTTGGCGTCAGTGCCGACGCGGGCCATGGCGAGCGTGCCGCGGGTGTTGGACATGGTGTCGGGGTTCCACTCGCTGTCGATGGTGCCGAAGTTGGTGATGGCTTCGAGCACCCGGTTACCCGACGCGTTTTCACCCACCGTGAAGCCACCGCCCTGAATGACGAAGGGCGAGCCATCCTGCTGCGCGGCATTGCGGTGGATGACGGTCCAGTCATACAGGCCGGCCGTGACATACTGCTTGAAGTTGTCGACCGTGCTGGGGGCAAGGTCATTGTAGAGCAGCACGTCCATGCGTGAGCTGATGTAGCCGCCGTGGGCCGGGCTGTAAGTAACCATGTCGATATGCACGACTTCGCGGCCGATGCCGGCGAATGCGGCGGGGGCAAGCATCAGGGCGGTGAAAAGTCCGGCGGCGATGAACGCGGCGGGTCGTGCCCGACGGCGCGTCGGCCGCGCTGCGGCGCCGTGATGGGGCCGACAACGACGGCGAAGCAGCATCGCGAGCCCCACACCGAACAGACCAAGAGACGCGGGTTCGGGAATCGTACCCCCGCCACCGCCTCCGGCCAGAGGCGGCCCATCGCTGGGAACGACGTAGGAGCTTACGAGGGCGGTGAAGCTGGCCACGTCCGCGGCATCGATCACACCATCGAAGTTGAGGTCAGCCTTGTAGTCGTACGCGGCGCCTTCATGAAAGGCGACGAGATTGAAGGCGTTGATATCGCCGACATCGACCACACCGTCATGGTTCATGTCGCCGGGATCGGCCTTGATTGCGTCGGCCAGCGCAAGGAAAAGGTTGAAATCGGTGTTGTTGACCGCACCGCTGGAGTCGAAATCGGCGATCAGGTCCGGCTGCGCGTCGTTGCGTTTTACCCACCCGACCATGAAAAAGTTGATGTCGTCCTCGGTGAACTGCCCGTCGCCGTTGATGTCGCCACTGGCCCGACGCTGCGCCAAAGCCAGGTCAAAGAGCGCCTGATCGGTGCTGTTGATGACATGGTTGCGGTCCATGTCGGCCAGAGCGCTGTAGGGGCTCAGGTCGTTGGTGATATCCACCAGCGCCTGGCGGTCGTAGTAGTTGAACAGGCCGTCGCCATTGGTGTCGCCCGTGGTGGCGCCGATGGCGTCAAAAAGCAGAAAACGGTCGGCGAAGTCAACCACGCCGTCGTCGTTCATGTCCGCCTGCCACAGGTAACCGGCGCCGGGCTGGGCCAGGAAGCTGTCCATCGAGGCGATATCGTTGAGGTCGCGCTGTCCGGAAAAGTTGACGTCCGTCTTGAGGGCGGTGATGCCGATAGGAATGACGGACGTGAACACCATATTGCGCAGCGTCAGTGGTGTGCTCGCGTCATAGTCGCCCTGGTCGTAGTTCACCACGGGCAGCAGAGGAAAATCGCCCGGATTGTTGAGAGCGTCCGGCGTGAAGCTGTCGTCGAAGTTGAAGGTGGCAAGGTTGCCGATCGCATCGACCAGGTCCATGCCGCCGGCCGCGGTGGTGTAGAAATTGAAGCTGCCGTTCTGGCTGTTGTAGTACTCGATGACACGGCTGGAGGTCATGACTTCCCCGAACGGCGTGAAGCCGAAGCCGTCGAAGTTGCTGGCTCCGCTGTTGTTGTCGGTGAGGTTGAACATCCAGTTGCTGGTGATCTGTCCGCCGGTCGGGCTGAAGGCGGCGACGGTGCCGCGGGTGTTGGACAGCGGCAGACCGGGATTGGCCAGAAGCTCACTGTCGATCGGCGACGACGCCTGAACTTCGAATGGCATGGGTCCGACGCCAGGAATGTCGGCCACCCACCACTCGCCGCTGGCGGCGAAGCTCGGGGTGCTGCCGCCCGGCACCGGACCCACGGCGTCCACGAGGTTGAAGTGGTACTCACCCGTTTCGGCGTAGCTGAGAAAGTTGGAGACGGTCGTCGGGACCAGTTCGTCGTAGAGCAGCAGGGACACGCCATTGGTGACAAAGGCCCCTGTTCCAGCGTCCCACCAGGTGACGTTGACCTGGGCGAGAGTGCGATACTCGAAGCTCTGGGCCGACACGCCAGGGGCGACGACGACAACGAAACCAACCAGGCCCAACAGGCAGAGCAAGCGTTTCATGGTCCCTCCGATCGAACGGCGGCGTCCGCGGGCGGGCGAAGCGTGCAACACCGCCGCCGCGCCGCGTGAACCGCGCCTTAGGGGAACTAGTAGCACGCCACAGGGCCGCGACCAGTGAGGCCGGAGTCGATCCGACGAACAGGCCTATTGCAGGTCAGTCTGTAACGCCTGTGCGAATCGACCCTTAGTGTGGGGTTCGCCGCCGGTTAACGCGGGGCGGCGACGGCCTGATTATAGGTTATGAGGTCTGGGAGCCCAAGGAAAAATCGAGGCTGCCGACGGGTTGTTGGCTGGCTTGCCCGGCCGGCACAGGTGGCCGCTCACAGGCCCAGGGTGGCGGCGACGCCCACGGCCGCGATGGCGGCGGCGATGGCGTAGCTGCTCCAGTCACGCAAGGCGTAGACCACGGGGTCGTCGGCGACGCGGTCGGCCCGGGCCAGCCACCAGATGCGGCCGATCCACGCCAGCAGCAGCGGACAGACCCACAGCAGCCAGCCGGGCGCGGCGTACAACTCGCGCACGGAGGCACTGTTGACGTACAGGGCCATGACCGCGGCCGAAGCGCCACCCGAGAAAATACCCGCCCAGGCGATCGGACGACGGTCGGTCAGCAGGTAGCCGCGACCGCGAAGACGGCGATTCGCCCCAACCGACGAATGGGGCGCGTGGACGGCCGCACGCAGTTCGATATAGCGCTTCAGCAGGGCGAGACTCACAAAAATGCACAGACTGAAGGCGATCAGCCATGGCGATATCCATATGCCGGTCGCAGTCCCGCCCGCCCACAGCCGCAGGGTATACAGCCCCGCCAGCACCAGCACGTCGATCACCGGCAGGCGTTTGAGCGCCAGGGAGTAGACGCTGGTCGAAACCCAGTAGATCGCCAGCACACCGACGAATTGGACGGGCAGCAGACACGCCAGACCAAACGCCGCGACCAGCAGTGCGGCCGCAAGACCAGTCGCCTCGCCCACCGATACGCGACCGCTGGCAATCGGCCGACGACGCTTACGCGGATGGACCCGATCCGCCGGCAGATCCAGCACATCGTTGAGCAGATAGACCGAGGAAGCGCACAGGCTGAAAGCCGCAGCGCCCAGCAGGCCCGCCAACAGCAGACCTGTGCGCTCAAGCTGGTGCGACAGCGCCACGGGCATCAGCAGCAACAGATTCTTGGTCCACTGGTGCGGGCGCATGGCCAGCAGCCGCTGCGGCCACTGCGATCGTCGCCGGTCACCATTAGCAGACAGCACCTGGACGGCCTCACCCCGATGGCGGCGCAGCCGTCGGACCACGCACGGACAGGCATCGACGACCATCGGCTCGGCGGCGGCCGCCCAGATCGGTTCGTCGGCGCGGGCGTCGCCTAGGTACGCGAAGGCGTCGCCGCTCGCATGCCCGGCGGCGTCGGCGCGAATGGCGTCGAGCTTGTGGAGGCCCTTGAGATTGGCGCGGCCATCGCTGGCGAGCACGTCGTCGAACAGACCCAGGTGCTCGGCGATCGGCCTTGCGAGGGTGACGTGGGTCGCGGTCGCGAGCACGATCCGCCGCCCCGTCGCACCCTGCTGACGCAGATAGTCGACGACGGTCGGACGATACGGCAGCCCGGCCGGATCCACACTCACGCGGCGGGCGAGTTCGCCCTTGAACGCGGCCCGCCCCCGCAGGAGCCAGAACGGCACGAGAGGCAGGATCAACGGCCGCTGGCGCGCCAGGGCCGCGAGCGACTCTCCGAGCATGTCCCCGCGCAGCAGCGTGCCGTCAAGATCGACGTAAAGCGGAACAGGTTGTGGGCTTGCGGGCGTATCCATGGGCTGAACCCCGGTCGGGCTGCCGCCGACGCAGGGCCGGCTGCACAGGCGCCTGTCACAGCATATCGGCTCGGCCCAGCGTCTTACGACACTCCGAGGGTCCGAAGGGCCGAGCACGCCATCCCGCCCCGTCACCGGGTTACGCCCTGAGCATGTCCTCCCCAGTTCAGATAACCGCGGCAACCCCGCATGCGACTTGACCGAACCGGGCATATTTCCCCGTGACGCGGCGCTGCGGCAACCGTCTGGTGTGCGCGATGCCGTGGCTCTCGACGGCCCTCCGTTACCACGACTTGAGGCCGCTGCGGGCGGGCCGATGGCTGTCGTGATGCGAGTTACGGATGGCGAGCGGAGGGGCTGAACGGCCGAGATGCCGTTCGAGGGAGCGCGAGGGGCTTGCGTGTCATGAAGATGGGCACGCCCTGTCGCCGCCGGGGCGCGGGCTGGGAGTTTGTCGCCACGATGCCTGGGTTGAGGTGTCGCGATCGCGACACGTGGACAAGGACCGGCAACCAAGAAAAACAGCCCCGACGGGCGGGGCTGCGAGTTCGTCTCCCGGGAGAGAGCCTCGCGGGCCGATTAGGTTGGTCAGTGTTCGAGGATGGCCACGTCCTGCCGGCCGGCGTAACCGGCATCGACCTCGTGCCAGGTGCTGATGCGCTGTTCGCCCTGCATCCAGCAGAGCAGGATTTCGCGGCCCTGGTGCACAGCCGGAAAATCGAGCAGTCCCTTCTCAAAATCCTTGAGCTCGACGCCCGCGTGATGCAGTTCGTCCAGGTACTCGTTGAGGCGGTCCATCAACTGTTCGTACTGATCGCGCAGGGTCTCGACGTTGTCTTCGACGTGCGGCTGCTCGATGCGCTGACGGACCTCGACGGCCGCTCCGTAGGTGCGGGTGACGTCGTCGACGATGCGGCCGACGTATACCAGCGCCTGGTTGGCCTGCTCAAGGGTGAAGTAACGTCGTCCCCGGCGAGGCGTGGCGGAGCCGGTGACGGTGGCGGTCTGTCTGGGGGTCATGGCGATGGCCCTCTTCCTCGACGATCCGCCCCGTGCGGATCGACACGCACAGCCGATCGGAGATCGACCGGCCTAACCCCTTGATCGGTCGGGCGGGGGCGGGGGCATCAGGTGCATCGCTTCTCGGACCCACGCCGCTTGCGGACGCGGCAGCCTGTAACAGGTGGGCAAATTCACAACGCGGGCGTGTCCTCGGGAAGGCCAACCTTCGGCGAACGTCGGTCGCGCCATCACGCCAGACTGTCGTCACTGCGGAGGGGGCTCTACACTCCCGCCGTTGGTGCGGCTTGGCCAAGGGTGACCAGTTCCACACCCGTGCCGCCCAGCAGCGCCTGCCGCAGATCGAGCACCAAGCTGAACAGCAGCGGCACGACCACCAGTGTGAAGAGCGTCGAGACGACCAGCCCACCGATCACGACACTGCCCAGGCCGCGGTAAAGCTCGCTGCCAGAGCCGGGCATCAGCACCAGCGGCAGCATGCCGAAGACCGAGGTGAGCGTAGTCATGAACACCGGACGCAGGCGGCTGCGGACTGATTCGCGGATGGCCTCGCGCGCGGCGAGCACCTCGCGCTGGTCGGTCTCGCTCTCCCCAAGGCCGCGCATGAAGTTCAGCGCCTGGTGCACGATCAAAATCGCGTTGTTGACCACGATGCCGATCAGAATCACGAAACCCAGCATCGTCAGCACGTCAAGCTGCTGGCCAGGTTGGAAAGCATGCATGATCGCCAGCCCCAGGAAGCCCCCAACCGTGGCCAGGGGAACGGAGAACATGATGACGAACGGGTACAGGAAGCTTTCGAAGAGCGCAGCCATCAGCAGATAGGTCACCAGCAGGGCCAGGAACATGCGTGAGAATCCGAAACTGGCCAGACTGTCGAGCGTCCAGCCATACCACGTGCCGAGCATCGCTTCGCGGACGGCGGCCAGTTTGTCAGCCGACCCGCCCAGATAGGCGTCGACGTCCGGCCCGAGCACGCCCTGGTGGCGCAGAGCGTCGATGACGCCGAGGATCTGGGTCGAGGCCGTCTCCAGCGGCACGTTGTCGGGCGGGACCAGTTCGAGCTTGACCGCCCGCTGCTCTTCAATGCGCAGAATCGACTGGGGCGCGGTGGTGCGCTCGATTCTGGCGACCGACGAAAGTGGGATGGTGCCAGCCTGGCCATCGCTGCGCCGGTACGCGAGTGGTATCTGAGCGAGCTGGTCCGGTGTCAGGGCCATGTCGTTCGAACGTTTGGCGATGATGTCGATCGATTCGCCGCTGATGCGGTAGTCGCCGACGGTC
This sequence comes from uncultured Phycisphaeraceae bacterium, assembly GCA_964502445.1. Classification (GTDB taxonomy): domain Bacteria; phylum Planctomycetota; class Phycisphaerae; order Phycisphaerales; family Phycisphaeraceae; genus CAZCWM01. The sequence continues at coordinate 15,753 of CAZCWM010000015.1, forward strand.
ACGCCGTCGACCAGAGCCCGGACGCCCGTGCCCAGGGCCGCCACATCGATCCCCAGGTCGGCGGCGCGGACGCGGTCGATCGTCAGACGCGTCTCGGGGCCGGGCAGGTTGAAGTTGGCCGGCGTCGGCCGCACCTTCCCGTAGCCGAACATCGCCGAAAGCTGCATGTAGAGCGCTTCGCCCGCCTGACGCACGCGGGCCATGTCGCTGCCGACGATCTCGACGTCGACCTGGCGTGAGCCGCCCAGGCCTCGACCAAATAGCGTAGCCTGCTCGGCAAAACCGATCGCCCCAGGGGAGACGCTGTTCCACGTGGCCGAGAGCAGCCCCCCCACCGGCTCGACGTTCTGTTCGTACCTGCTCGTCGATCCGCCGAAGATGCCGCCGTTGAATGAAACGAAAAAGTAGTTGGACAGCGGTGGAATGTTTTCGACCGGCTGCTGGGTGAACGGGTGGATGACGGGAGGCTGGCCTTGAAGGTCGGCGTAGGTGTTCGCTTCCCAGTAAGGACGGAGGATCGCCTCGCTGCGGCGGGCGATCTCCATGCTGAAGTCCTGACTGTAGGACGGGGGCGTGAGCATGCCGCCGAAAACCAGGTTGCGGTTGCCGCGGGGCAGGTAGTCGGTGGGCGGCATGAGCAGATAACTGGCGAGAATCGAACCGAGCGTGAAGGCTCCGACCACCGCGAGACGCACGCCGACGCCCAGGGCTGTGCGCTGCGTCGCCCAGTAGAGCAGGCCGGCGAAGTTGTCCCTGAGCTTCGCGAAGACCGGGGTCAGGCCGAACAGGGCACGGCCGGCGCGCATCAGCGCGGTCCTGGGCACGTGGTGGGCGCGGGCGAAGCGGGCGGCGCTGGTGGGAATCACGGTGACCGAGACGATCAGTGAAAGACTCACGGCCGCACAGATCGCCAGGGCGATATCGCGGAACAGCTGGCCGGCCTCTTCCTCGATGAACAGCACCGGCAAAAAGACCGCGAGCGTGGTCAGCGCCGACGCCAGCACCGCGCCCCATACCTCACGGGCCGCGTCGTAGGCCGCCCTGGCTGGCTGCTTGCCCATCCCCAGGTGACGGTCGATGTTTTCGAGCACCACAATGGCCGCGTCGACCACCATGCCGACGGCGAACGCCAGGCCGGCGAGGCTGATGACGTTGAGGTTGCGGCCGGCGGCGGTCATCACCACGAACGTCCCGATGACCGATACGGGGATGGCCAATGCGACGATGAGCGTCGGACGGACGCTGCGCAAAAACAGCAGCAGCGCCGCGCCGGCCAGCGCCCCGCCGATGAACAGGTTGTTGCGAACCAGATTCAGCGCGGCATAGATATATCCGGTTTCGTCGTAAACCTTGTCGACGCGCAGGTCGGGCGGCGCCGCCAGATCGCGTTCACGCTGCACCTGGCGACTGATGCCCTCGAGCAGGCCGCCGGGCAGGTTCAATTGCTCGATGCGCTGCTTCAGGCCCTTGTAGCGGTTGGTGCCTTCGACGATCTGAATGACGTTGGCGCCGGTTTCGCGATAGACCGGCAGGGCCAGCGACGTCTTCCCACGCGCTCGCACGAAACTGCGTCGCTTGGCAAAGCCGAGATTCACCTCGGCCAGATCCTTGATGCGGACCGGCCCGCCATCGGTGTAGGCGACGATGGTGTCGCGGATGGCGTCAAGTTGCTCGTACTGCCCGACGGTGCGAACGCGCACGTCGTACTTGCCATCGGTCAGGTCGCCGGCCGAGACGTTGACGTTCTCCAGCCGCAAGGCAGCGATAAGCTGATTGAACGTGATGCCGCGCTGAGCAATGCGGGCTGGGTCAAATTCGAGGTGCACCTCGCGGTCGCGACCGCCATACACGCGCACCTCGCTGACGCCGGGAATACGCTCGAGGAACGGCTTGACCCGTTCCTCGACCAGGTCGCCGATGGTCTGCACGTCGAAGTCGGGCGTATCGCTGGTGAGGATCAACCAGGCGATCGGGTCGCCCTCGCCGCCGGTGCCGTCGTTGACGACCGGTTCGTCCACGTCCGCGGGATATTCGGGCACCTCGCGCAGGCTGTCGGAGACTTCCTGGCGGGCAGCCTTGATGTTGGTGCCAACGAAGAACTCGAGCTCGATTTCCGAACGGCCGACCGATGCGGTGGACACCATCTTCTTGAGGTTCGAAACGTTCTTCAGCTTGTCTTCCTGAGGTTCGATGATGTCGCGTTCGATTTCCTCGGGGCTGCGGCCGGTCCAGTTGGTGTTGACGGTGATGATCGGTTGATCGACGTTGGGAACAAGCTGAATCGGAATGGTGCGCAGCGCCAGCAGCCCGAAGAGCAGCAGCAGGAGCACCCCGACAGCCACCTTCACTGGATTGCGGATGGCGAATTGAATGATGTCCATGGGATCACCTCGCGCGATGGCTGCGACATCCGGCCAAGCGGCTGTAGATCAACTGGCGGCGGGACTGTCGGTTTCAAATCCATCCTCGGTCACGGCCGCGTCGTTCGCCTTACCCGCGGGCGCGGGGGTCTCGGCGGTCGGGGCGGCGTTCACCGGCAGCAGCGGCTGGGTGGGGAACAAGCGTTCGGCGCCTTCAACGACCACACCCATGCCGGGGGTCAGCGGTGGGCCGCTCGTCGGCCGCGGCGCGACGGCATAGCGGTCGCCGTGACCGAAGAGAATCTCGACCGGCTGGGGCAGCGCCATCTGCTGGCCGACCTCGCCCACGGCGGCCCACACCACCGTCCCGGTCGCGCTTTCAAGCACCGCGGAGCGCGGCACGGTGAGTGTCGGGGTCATGGCGCTGGTGGGAATCTGCGCCGTCACGCTCATGCCCGGCTTCAACCGTCCGTGCTGATCGTCGAGGCGAATCTTCACCGGATAGGTGCGGGCCGACTCCGCGCCAAGCGGCGTGACGGACACCACCTCGCCCGTGGTGCGCAGGGCCAGCGGTTCGACCATCAATTCCACTACGAGGCCGGCCTTCACCGCATTGACCAGGTCTTCAGGTACGTCGACCACGGCGTCGATGCTCCCCGTCGTGACGACTTCGGCGACGGCGGCGCCCGGATCGACCCACTGGCCGATCTCGGTCATCTTCCGCACCACCACGCCGTCGAACGGCGCGAGCACCGCCAGGCGGTCGACCTGCTCCTGCACGCGGTCGCGCGTGGCCACGGCCGCCTCTAGCTGGGCCGACAGGCCCTTGACCTGTGCCCGCTGGTCGGCCACCTCCTTGGGCTTGGCCGAGCCAACCTGTTCGAGATCCTCGAGAAACTTCAAGTCGCTTTGCGCCTGCGACAGCGTCGCCTCGGCGCTGTGCACATCCGCATCCGCCTTGGCCAGATCGAGCCTCGCCCAGACCCCGTCAATGCGCGCGAGGGTGGTCTGTCCGCCGGTGACGGCGTCACCCTCTTCGACAGGCATTTCGACGATGCGTCCGGGGACTTCAGCGGCGACGACGGTGCGTCGAATCTCACGCAGGCGGCCGATGGCGTCCCAGCGTTTTTGCAGATCCTCCTGCACCACCGGAGCCAGTCGAACCGCAGCCGGCGGCATACCCTGCGAGGCGGCGTCCAGCCCGCCGCCCGCCGGACCCTCGGCGCTGTCCGCACCGCCGCACCCGGCAAGCGCCATACACACCAGGAACGCCATGCTTGTCAGGATCGCCGCCTTGGTGAACGCGATCCGTCCGCGAGGCCGCTGAAGGCTTCCGCGCCGCCACCCGAGAACGTGCTGCATTGCTGACCTCACTCCCGCGGCGTGCGCGATGCGTGTGGGCTGAACTGTCGTGGGAAACGGTGCTCGGCGGGGTGTCTTCGGGCCGCCCGCGGCCACCGATGGACCGCTTGCCTTCTCGTACGCCGTACGATATAGTTCCGTACATCGTACGACGGTCCCGGCGACCGGTCAACGAGGCCGGTATTTTTTGCACATCACGTGCGAGGACCGCCCCGGGCAACCGCCGGTCGACCGTGAGGGCCGGCCTCTTGATCCCGGTGCCGTTCGGCGTCGTGAATTTCAGCCCGCACCCAGCCCATGAACTCCAGCCGCAGCGCAAAATCCCGGCCCGCCGCCATCGAGGCTTGCGCCAAGCCCCGGCGAGGCAGCCGTCGGTGGACGCAAGCCTCTTCTGAAACCCGACGGCAGATGATTGTGGATGCGGCGATGAAGCTTCTGAACCGGCGCGGCCCGGAAGCCGTCACCATTCGGGCGGTCGCCGCCACGCTCGGCTTGGGGGCGATGACGCTCTACACCTACGTCGATGGCCAACCTGGATTGCGCCGGGCGATGATTCAGCGCGGCTTCGAGATGTTGCACGCCGGCTGTGAGCACCGATCGACGCTTGACAGCGATGGATCATGGCGAGGTGGCGCCGCGACGTACATCCATTTCGCTCGTGAGTACCCCAATCTTTACCGCATGATGTTCGACGATCCGCTGTCCAACGACGCCGCGGAGCAATCGCTGCTGATGGGCGGGTTCGAGCCGTTGCTGACCCGCGTGCAGGAGCGGCTGGCGGCGTCGGGCATAAAGGGCGAGGCCCTGCGCCGCCAGGCGCTGCGTCAGGCCGGGCGATTCTGGATCGCCCTGCACGGCCTGGCCACGCTGGCGATCAGCGACCGATTGCGCATCCTCGATGCGAGCGTGGACGCACTGCTCGACGATCTGCTCGCCTGCGTCGCACCTCGCTGAGCCACGCCCCCGGATCCACACCAGCCGCCACACCAGAAAACAGACCCGCTGCGCCATGGCGTCATCGCGGGTCAAAGGATGCGCTCCCTGTGGGGCGGCAACCCTGCGGGAACAACGTTTATGCGTCCGCCGGCACGTCGGCTGTGGATCGCCGAGTCCCACAACTCAGTCGGCATACTCCCAGACGGTGACTTCAAGGGTCTGGCGACCCCAGCGACGGGCGATCTCATGCGTCGGATAAAGCACGTCCAGACGCTTGCCCTTGATCTTGCCGCCGCGGTCGAGCACGGGCACGGGTCGGCCGCCGTTGTAGCCCGGCACACTGATAATCGAACCAAAAGGAAGCAGGCGCGTATCCGCCGCCACGAGTTTCATGCCGTTGGTCCACACACTCTTGCCCGAGGCGGTGATGCCGTCGGCCCACTTGCCGCATGAGCGGGCATCCGGGCTGTAGGCTGTGACCACCATACGGATCGTGCGCACCGGGCGCAACGTGCGATGCCCGAAACGCACCGCATCGTCGGCACCGGGTAGATCCGCGGCCACAGCCACGGCATCCGCGACCGATGCCGGGAGGGTTTCGGACGGTGGCGCCGGCGTGGCGGTACGCATGCGCACGCGTGATTCGACCGAGGAACGGTCGGTCGCTGTCACCGAAGGGTCGATCCGCATCAGACCCATCGCCTCGGCATCGTGCGTTCTGCTGTAGCGCCAGGCGAAGGCCACGACGCCGACCACCGCGATCAGAACCGCGACAACCAACCATCGAGGCAACAAGCCGCGGTGTCGGTCGCCACCGCCCAGCGGATCAAGCGCGTAGCCAAACTGGTCTCGTGAACTGCTGATGACGCGTCTCCCTTGTAAACCAAAAGCGTAGGCCACCAAGGGTGCACTACGCTCGCCCCCAGCCCGGTCGGTGACACGATCCGGCCGGTTCCACTGGGAAGACGCAACTATAGCACGAGTGACATGCGATTCAAGGAAGAACCGGGTTCACCCAGAGAATCGCTACTGCCTGACAACCAGCCATTAAATCATGTAAGTGCATAATCAATAAATGTTTATACTGCTTACTGGCGATCGCACATCCGCTCGACGGGTCCGATATCCCACGGCCGCCAACAGCTTGGGCCGCCCCGGGCGCCTCGTTGGCGCAACCCGCCGGATTGACCGAATCCGCGCATTTGTCCGATCCCTCCGCCCGGCCTTCGCGTACACTCATAGATCAGCCACGCATGCCCGCCCGGCCGCTCGATGCACGCTGCGGCCCGCGATGTTTTCCCATGATGACCACCGCGATCAAGCCTATCTCCCGACAGTCGCGTCGTGAGGCCCGCAGGCGTCTGCGGGCCCGGCTGCGTCACGCGGCCTTCACCCGGCTGCCCGTGCGCCTCAGCCGTGGACGGCTGACCGAGCTCCCCTCGCTGCGCAATGTGCAACACGTTCAACGGGCCCTGCTGGTGCCCGACCTTCCGGCCGGCCTCGACGGCCTGCGGGTCACGCATCTGAGCGACCTGCACATTGGCGAGTTGATACCCGTCACACGCCTGGCGGCCATCATCGACGCGGCCAACGACTGCGCCGGCGACCTGATCGCGGTGACCGGTGACTTCGTCGACCTCAAACTGCACGTGCTCGAAGCCGTGATCGCGCAACTGCGCCGGCTGCGCGCGCCGCTTGGGGTGTACATGGTGCCGGGCAACCACGACTATCTCATGGATGGACCTTGTCTGGTGCGGCGCTTCCGTGAAGCGGGGCTCGACCTGCTGATCAACGAACATCGGGTGGTGACCCATCGCGGGGCGCGGCTTGTGGTCGGGGGCATCGATTATGCCCATCATGCCCGCCGTCTGGCCCGCTTCACCCGCCGCGCCTTTGAAGCCGCCCCCGTCCATGATGCGTCAACCATGCGACTGCTGCTGACGCATCACCCCGATGCCTACGATCCAGCCCGCGAGGATCACGATGTCTGCGTCACCCTGGCCGGCCACACGCACGGGGGACAGGTGGTGCTGTCTAACGGCCCGCGCATGGGTCGTGTGAGTCTGGGGGCGATGAACTTCCGCTATTCGCACGGCCTGTACCAGCACAATGGCCGGCACCTGCACGTCACCTCCGGCATCGGCGCGTGGTTTCCCTGGCGCTACCGCTGCCCGGCCGAGATCGCCAGCCTGACGCTGCATCGGCCGCTGCGGACGGCGTGCAGCGTGTGCTGACTCCCCGCGGCCGAACTCCTAGAATCTTTGTGTGAGCCCAGTCTTGTCCAGACATGCGGGGGAGGGCGCGATGGTAGCTCCCGACCTGGCTGAAAACACCCGATGGTGGCACGTCGAGGGCGAGGGCGAGGGCGAGGCCGCCCGCGTCGTCTGCACGCTCTGTCCGCGCCACTGCCGTATGGCCGAGGGCAAACGCGGCTTCTGTTTCGTGCGTCAGAACATCGGCGGCAAGCTCGTGCTCACCACCTATGGCCGCTCAACGGGCTTCTGCATCGATCCGATCGAAAAGAAACCGTTGAACCATTTTCTGCCTGGCACACCGGTGCTGAGCTTCGGCACGGCTGGCTGCAACCTCGGCTGCCAGTTCTGCCAGAACTGGGACATCTCCAAGGCTCGCGACATCGAACGCGCCAGCGCCTTCGCCATGCCCGACGCGATCGTCGCGGCCGCGCAGCGCACCGGCTGCCGATCAATCGCCTTCACCTACAACGATCCGACCACCTGGGCCGAGTATGTCATCGACACGGCGAAACTCGCCCGGCAGCAAGGCGTGAAGACGGTGGCGGTGACGGCCGGCTACATCAGCCCCGAAGCACGGGCCGAATTGTACCAGCACATCGACGCGGCCAACGTCGATCTCAAAGCGTTCTCCGAGCAGTTCTACAAGAAGATTACCCTCAGCCACCTTCAGCCGGTGCTCGACACGCTGACCTGGCTGCGACGCCACACGGCCGTGTGGTTCGAGATCACCACGCTGCTGATCCCCGGCCACAACGACAGCGATGAGGAGATCACCGCCCTGTCGCGCTGGGTGCTCAACGAACTCGGCGACGACGTCCCGCTGCACTTCTCAGCCTTTCACCCCGACTACAAGATGCTCGACACGTCGCCGACGCCCGCGGCCACGCTCCTCCGCGCCCGACGCCAGGCGATGGAGGCCGGGCTTAAGTTTGTCTACACCGGCAACACCCACGACCCCGCCGGCCAGTCGACGTATTGTCCAGCCTGCGGCGGCCTGCTCATCGAGCGTGACTGGTACGATCTGGGCGCCTATCACCTGCACGGCGACCGCTGCGGCCACTGCGGGGCGACGATCCCGGGCCTGTTCGAAACCACACCAGGCGCGTGGGGCCGACGGCGGACGCCCGTGGCGATCGGTCCGGTGTGACCTTCAAGAGGGCCGAAGAAAAGACAGGAAATGCTTGACAAGGGCCCCCGAATCGCAACAATAGATCAATAGTTGAACACTCCTTCTTGTTGACCGCCCGTTCCAACAACCACGTGCACGGGGAATGACGATGTCCACTCAACCCTCAGGATGTTTGTTCTGCGCGGCCTCGCTGTTCGTCTGCATGCTCGCGCCTTTGGCGCAAGCGTCGCTTGTCACCCCAAACCCAATCAGCATCGACTTGGGCGAGCGCGTCGGCGATAGCGTCGACGTGACGGCGTTGCTGGACCTGGAGCTAGGCAACGCCTGGTGGGGCTTCGTGTATCCAACACAATGGATTGTCGACGGCCGACAGGTGGGAATCGGAACCTACATCGGCATCGACCCCTTCTGGTTTGCCTACGGGTCGATGCATGACGAGGTATCGCTGGGCCTGCTGCCGCCGGGCTACTACACCGTGAACTGGGGGCTCTGGGTCATCAATTCCCTCGACCCGCTTGGCGGCCAACCGGTCATCCCGCCCACGGAGAGCTGGACCACGTCTTTCCTCGTCACCCGCGAAGGCGCCTACCCCGGCGACTTCAATGCCGACGGCGTGGTCGACACGCAGGACATCAACCCGTTCGTGCTCGCCCTCGTCGATCCGGCAGCCTACGCGGCGACGTACCCCAATGTCGATCCGCTGCTGGCTGACCCGAATCAGGACGGCTTGATCAACACCGAGGACATCAACCTCTGGATCCAGTACCTGACCGGCGGGGCGACCAGCTCTGTGATTCCCGAACCCACGTCACTCGTCATACTGGCCACAGGCGGCCTTGCCATCATACGTCGACATCGCCAATGAATCGCGCATCGTTTCCACGCCATTCAGCCCCCGGCGCCTCGCTGGGGGCTTATTTTTGGCTGTAAAACAGAGCATCGATGACGGCACCCTCTACCGCTCCAGCACCATCCGATACCGGGCCTTGCCCTGGCGCGTGCGGTCCAGGGCTGCGTTGCACTCGCTCATGGGCACAACTTCGCTCATGGCCGTGATGCCGTGTCGGACCGCGAAGGCCAGCATCGCCCGCAGATCCTTGCGCCCGCCGATGATCGAGCCGGCGATCTTGCGCTGACCGCCCAGCAGCGCCATCGGCGGCACGCTCACGTTCGCCGTCGACGCGCCCACCAGGCACAGCGTGCCGAAGGGCCGCAGCAGCTCCACGTGGGCCGCCCAGTCCAGGTCGGCATACACCGTCGAAAGCACCAGGTCGTAGGCCCCCTTGTGCTTCTCGAAGACGCCCTTGTCCCTGCTGGCGACGAAGTGATGGGCCCCGTGCCCCCTGGCCTCGCCTTCCTTGTCGGCCGACGTCGAGAAGGCCGTCACCTCGTGGCCCATCGCCCGCGAGAACTTCAGCGCCAGGTGCCCCAGCCCGCCGATGCCCACCACCGCGACCTTCGCCCCCGCCCAGTCGGCATGACGCACCAGGGGGCAGTAGACCGTGATGCCCCCGCACATCAGCGGCCCGGCATGCTCCGACGGCAGACCGTCGGGGATCGGCAGGGCAAACCGGGCGTCGGCGATCAGCGTATCGGCAAACCCGCCGTAGTGGCCCATGCACGTCGCCTGGTTCTGGGCGCAGGCGTTCTCCTGGCCCCGCTCGCACCACTCGCAATGCCCGCAGCTTCCGCACTGCCAGCCTACGCCCACACGCTGGCCCACCTTCAGATGCGTCACGGCATCACCCACCTGCTTCACCGTGCCCACCACCTCGTGACCGGGCACGACGGGAAACACGTCCTTGCTCCAGTCGCCATCGGCCACGTGCACGTCGCTATGGCAGATACCGCAGTGCGTCACGTCGATGGCGACCTCCGCGGGCTTGAGGGCTTTGACCTCATAGGTGAACGGTTCCAGCTTCGCGCCGGGCTTGAGGGCGGCATAGGCGTTGATCTTCATGATGGCGCTTCCTGTGCGGGGTCAATAACGTCCAGACAATGGCACGGTCGACGGCCATTCTAGCGCCTGTCGGCCGCGATGCGCCCGGGCGTCGGCGGCTTGCGTCGATCCGGTCGATCGGAGATAACAGCCGCCCCGAGATTCACTGAACACACCCGCCAATCCGGAGACGCCTCATGCAGACCACGCTCATCATTCTCAAGCCCGATGCCGTGCAACGCGGACTGATGGGCCGCATTCTGACACGCTTCGAGGACAAGGGCCTTCAGGTCGTCGGGTGCAAGCTGGTACAGCCCAGCCGCCAGTTGGCCGAGACGCACTACGGCGTGCACAAGGCCAAGCCCTTCTTCGACAGCGTGTGCCGCTTTCTGAGCAGTTCGCCCGTGCTCGTGCTGGCGCTGCGCGGGATCAACGCCATCGACATCTCACGCAAGATGATGGGCGCGACGTTCGGCTCCAAAGCCGAACCGGGCACCATCCGCGGCGACTACGGCGTGTCCAACAGCTTCAACCTCATCCACGGCTCGGACGCCCCCGAGACCGCCGCCAAGGAACTCGCCCTCTGGTTCAAAGACGGCGAAATCGTCGACTACGACCGCGCCATGCAGCCGTGGATCTACGACTACAGTGGCGGCAAGCCGGAGTAGTCCAGCCAGCCTGTTCATGAAAATCCCTCTCTGGTTGGATGGCAATTTCTGGTGGGACGGGTTGAAATAGTGGGACGGGCGTCCCGCCCGTCATCTGCCGCATTCCCCGTCGGCCGAGACGGCCGACCTACCGACGCAGTCACCCATCGCCCCCGGCATGCCGGGGGCTTTATGATGTGGAGGCGACAGTCACCACGAAACCGGGAGTTTCGCATGCACCGTTCCACCGTGAACCGTTCAAGCCTCCGCCGACTGACCTTGGCTCTGCTGGCGACCTGTGCACTGGCCGCGCTGATGTCGGGGCCGGTACTGGCCGCCGAGGTCGTCGTCACCGATCGCCACGAGCGCAGCGCGCGCGGCACGATCGACGGCCAGGCCTTTCTGCTGCTGCGCGGCGAGCACGCCCATCGGGGCAAGGCGCACGGGTATCTGGCGGCCCGCGAGATTCTCGCCTCGATCAACGGCGTGCTCTCGGCCCTCGAAGCGCAGGCGCCGGGCATGTGGGACCAGCGTTTCGTGCCGCTGATGGCCCGCTTCGATTTCGCCCCGCGTTACCAGCAGGAGCTGGCGGGCATGCTCGAAGGCATCCGCGAAGCGCTGCCCGACGCGCAGGAGCGCATGCTCACGCCGCTGGGCCGCGAGGTCAGCCTCGACGACCTGAAGATCGGCCAGTGCCTGGGCGACCTGCTGGGCATGGGGTGCAGTTCGTTCTCAGTCTGGGGCGACATGACCGCCGACGGCCAGCCGATGACGGGGCGCAATCTGGATTACCGCACGTTTCCCGTCAGCGGCCTCGATGCCATCATTGCCGTCGAGCCGGACGAACCGGAGTTGAAGGCGACCCTGGACATGTCCTTTTTCGGCGCGATCGGCGCGGGCACGGCGATGAACAGCGACGGCGTGTTTGTCGCATTGCACGATGGCGGCGGCGTGCGGGCGGGCCAGGTCGAGGGCACATTCACGCCGCGCACCCTGGCCATACGCGCGGCGCTGGAGACAGCCGCTCCTCTTAACCCCGCACACGACATCGCGGCGAAGCTTCGCCACACGCGGCCGACGATGGGCTCGAATCTGCATGTGAGCGCGCCGATGGACCCGGCTGAGCCGGCCGCCCTGCCGGCCGTGCTGGAATGGGACATGCGCGAGGCCGAGGACGGCGTGACCGTCCGCACCCTTGCGCTCGATCAGGTCGGCGGTCTGGTCTGCACCAACCATTTCGCTCAGCGCGAAGCCGAACCGGCTTCCGAGGACAGCGCCCGCCGCTTCAACCGCTTGACGCGCTCGCTGGACAATGCCTTCAGCCGCGAACAAGCGGTCGATCTGAACGAGGCCCGGCGCATGCTGGACATGGTGGCCCGCAACGGCGACAACGTCACCTATCTATCGTGCGTCGTCTGGCCGGCCCAGCGTCGCTTCGCTCTGGGCGTGACCCCGGAGCACGGCGTGTCGGCCACGCGGGCCCCGTGGGTGCAGTTCACCTGGGATGAAGTGTTCGGCGCGGAGTAGAGACCCGGGCATGGGGTATGTACGTGCCCAAGCCGCACCTTCGCGTCGCGAAGGTGTGGATACCTCAACCCCGAATCGAGAACCTCAAATCCCCGCCAGCTTTGCCGTGAACGCGTAGTCCCGCGCCGCCGCATTGCCCCCCAAGGCCGTCACGCAGCACGCCGCGGCGGCGGCCCCCAGGCGTCCCGCCTGCTCCACAGACAGACCTCGGATCAGGCCTGTCAGCAGGCCGGCGTAGAAGCTGTCGCCCGCGCCGGTCGTGTCCACCACCGGCCCCGGCGGTGTGCAACTGGGCACATGCACGAACTGCCCCGCGGCCGGGCTGAGCAGCACGCCGTCCGCCCCGCCGAGTTTCACGCCCAATAGCCCCGGCGCCCCGCAACGCCGGTAGATGTCGATGACCTTGCGTGGATCGCGCTCGCCGGTCTGATGCACCGCCTCGCGTAATGACGGCACATACACGTCAAGCTGCGGCAGGGCGCGGTCCAGCGGCGACAGCGCCCCGCCGTCGCCAGCCGCATCGAGGGCGGTCCTGCAGCCTGTCTCGCGGATCTTCGCCAGCACGTCCGACAGATCGTGCTCCAGGTTCGGCAGCAGACTGTAGTAACCCAGCAGCAGGAATTTCGAGCGACCGATGACCGCAAGCTGATCCAGCAACGTGGCCGCGTTGATGAGCTTGGGCGCGCCCACGCAGTGCAGGAAGCTGCGCTCGCCGCCGCCGTCAATAGCCACAACCGTCGTGCTCGTCGCGGCGGTGGGATGCACCGCCAGCAGGGCGTCGTCCACACCGCCGTCACGGTAGAGCTGGCGCAGCAAGCGGCCCCAGGCATCGTCGCCGACGTAGCTGAGCACGCCGACGGACAAACCCAGGGCCGCCACGGTGATGCCGCTGTTAGCGGTGATGCCCCCGGCCGTCACGACCATCGGCTCGACTTCGCGCAATACGCCGCGGCCGATGGGCTGGTCGAGAGTCACGGGTCGGCATAAAAGATCCACGACCGTTGAGCCGACGACGATGCAGTCATAAGGCGGGCGACTTACCGGTTTGGGCATGGGGCCACAGCGTAGCGGCTCACAAGCGATCGGCCAAGGTGCTCCGCAGCCCAACGGCCTGGTGCCGGTTGACTCACCCGCGCCGTGAATGAGCGGGCTTACCGCGGCAGGCCGCGAATCGCCTCGGCGGCGTCCTCGGCCGCGTCCTGCGTTTCTTCGGTTGCCTCGTCCGCCGCTTGCTCCGCTTTCCTGGCCGCTTCGTCCGCAGCCTTCTTCACGGCGTCTTCAGCGTCCTTCGCCGCCTGCTCGCCTTCTTCAGCCGCTTCCTGAGCCGTCTGCTTCACGTCCTCGACGGCCTCGCCAGCCTGCTGCTTGACCTCTTCGCCCGCGTCCTTGGCGGCGTCCATGGCCTTGTCCGCGGCATCCTGAGTCTGATCGACCATGTCGCGGGTGGTCTGGGCGGCTTCGTCGGCCGGCTCGCTGGAATCGCCGCAGCCGGCGACGGCCAGGCTCAAACCCAGGCCAAGCGCGAGCACCAGCAGCGTCCGCCACATCTGTCCTGCATTCGACATCTTGACACCCCTTCGCATAGAAAGTTACGGGTCACCCGGCAGGTTTCCACGTTTCAAGCATACCCGAAAGCTTGCCACGAAACACCTTCATTTCGGCTGGACGCTGTAGAGCCACCACCGCCGCCGGGCCGCGCTCCCTGTCCGTCCGCGGGGTGGCTGGCGAAGGCAGTAGAGGGTCATGACGCGGGACGCCGGGCCGATCGCGGCCTGCTTCGGACCCTCCGCGGCGCCCAGAACCGCTGTCACCCGGACCTTGAACCAGTGCCGGCGCAGGTACAACTCGCCGCTGCCGCCTTCGGCCTCGGAACTCTTCCATTGTTCGATCACATCGGTCACGACATATGCGACGTCCCGCCAGGTGAACCGGGCCGGCAGCCCCGGCTCGCCCCGCGCCATCGCCGCGGTGTCGAAGCTGCCCCGCGCCGGGGTGATCGGCTCACTGACCAGTTGCTCGTCAGGTCCGGCCGTGACCATGCCCGCAGCATACCGCGCTGTCAGCCGTTGCCCTGCGGCGGATGCGTCTGGTGGGCACGCATCAGTTGCACCAGCCGGTCCAGCGGCAGGGCGTGGGCGACGCGGCCCTGCTGGCCCCGCATCGTCTCGGCCGCGCACAAGGCGTTGAGGATCGCCTCCTCCACCGCCTCGACCACGGCCAGGAACAGCGGCGTGATATGGCTGTCGCTGAGCATGCGCACATCGACTGGCTCGCCTGCCGACGTCGGCACGTGATTGCCCGTGGTGAACGCGAGGAAAATGTCGCCGCTGTCGTTGTGGCCTATACCTCCGACACGGGCCAGTCCGACGGTCGCCCGCTGCGCCAGCCTCCGGCACTGCGTGGCCAGCAGCGGGGCATCGGTGGCGATCACGACGATGATCGAACTGGACGAGGCGGGCGTCGTCCAGGGCGTGGGCACGATGGTCTTGTCCAGCAGTCGGCCGACGGGCACGCCATCGACGCGCAGATGCCGCCGATTGCCGTAGTTGGCCTGCACGAGGGCGCCGACGGTGAACGCCCCCGCGGCGGAGGCGGCGATGCGCGAAGCTGTGCCGATACCGCCCTTGAACTCATGGCAGATCATGCCCGTGCCGCCACCGACGTTGCCTTCGGCCACCGGTCCGCCGTCCGCCGATGCGAGGGCTGCGAACACGTGCTCCCGCGTCAGGTGATGCGCGTCGGCATCGCTCAGAAACCCGTCATACGTCTCAGCGACCACCGGCAGAAGCCAGCCCGCCTTCGGGTTCCGGGCTGTTTCGTGCTCAATCAGCGCGTCGCGTACCACACCGACCTGGTGCGTGTTCGTGATGGCGATCGGCGAGCCCAGCAACCCCGACTCGATCAGCCACGGCAGACCGGTCATCTCGCCATTGCCGTTGAAGCAGTGGCAGGCAGCGAAGCACAGGTCGCCATCGAGGTTTCCGCCCCGAGGCATAATCACCGTCACGCCGGTGCGCGCCACGCGCGGCTCCTCGTGGATCAGCGTCGCGTGCCCCACCGCCACCCCCGGCACGTCGGTGATGGCGTTCAGAGGCCCGGTGGGCAGTTCGCCGACGCTCAGTCCCAGCTCGCGAAAGCGTGCTCGTCGCATGACGCAGCTCCCTGGTCACATCTCAAGTGGCCGCCTCGACAGGACAGGTCAGCCGACCGATGCGCTCGATCTCGACGCTCACCGTGTCGCCGGGCTCAAGAAACAATGGCGGCTTGCGGGCCACGCCAACTCCCTCGGGTGTGCCGGTGAGAATGACGGTGCCTGGCAGCAGCGTCGTGTCCTGGCTGAGGAAGGCGATGATCTGCGCGACGCTGTGAATCATGTCGCCTGTGTTCGAGTCTTGCACCACCTGTCCCGCCGGGTCGCGGCCACGGCCGTGCAGCGTCGTGGTGATGTGAAGATTCTGTGGGTCGGGAATCTCGTCGGCCGTCACCAGCGCCGGGCCCAGGGGACAGAAAGTGTCGAACCCCTTGCCGCGGACATACTGTCCGCCGCCGCCATGCTTCTGCCACCGCCGGGCGGACACGTCGATGCCCACGGTGTACCCGCGCACGTGCTCCAGCGCACGGCCCTCGGGGATGTTCCGGCCGGCCTTGCCGATGACGACGGCCAGCTCGCCTTCGTAGTCGACCTCCGGGCCGTGCTGGCAGCAGGCGGGCAGACGGATCGGTCCGCCGGGGTGCTGGAGCGTCGAGGTCGGCTTCATGAAGAGGACCGGGTGGGCCGGCAACTCCTGGCCGGTCTCCCTGGCGTGGTTCCGATAATTGAGGCCGATGCACAGAATGTTCACCGGCTCCAGCGGCGCCAGCAGGCAGGCGATCTCGGTCGTCCGATCGCTGACGGCCGGACCGTCGAATAGCCGACCGGTTAAGAGGCGCGCTCGCTCGGGCCACTCCGGCCGATGCGCGCCCTCCGCGTCAGGTATACCCAGACAAACGGACCCGGCCGGATCGGTGAAGCGAATGATGCGCATCCGACAGCTCCCATCGTGCGGTGACGCCAAGGCCTTGCTGGGCGGCCCAGGCCAGCATACCGCCTGCCCGAGGGTGCGGAGCGGCCGCCTTCTGGCGAGGCTTGCCCCTCGAACGCGTCCGGGGGCTATAATGAGCTCCCAAACAACAAGCGGACCCCGACCGCACCCATGGACGACTTTCCGGGGCCGCCCCTTGACCAGCCCGTGACCGGTTGACCGCTTCGGGGCTGGTGCCACGCAGGACCGCGAACAAGGCAGAATCCATGGCCGAACAGAAACAGACCCCATCCGAGGCCCCCGCGGCCGCGGTCGCAGCCGCCAACCCACCCGCCCCCGAGACCGCTCGACGGTCGTGGCGCGACGTTCTGACCGGCCAGAAACGCAGCGAAGTGCCTGCGGGCCTGTGGACCCGCTGCCCCTCCTGCGAGGCCATGCTCTATCGTAAGACTGTCGAGCAGAACCTGCACGTCTGCCCCCACTGCGAGCATCACTTCCGCATTGACGCCGACGAACGCATCCGCCAGCTCTGCGATCCCGACAGCTTCGAAGAGCTTTGGGCCGAAATGCGCTCGCTGGACGTGCTGGGCTTTGAGGACCAGAAGAAGTATGGCGACCGCCTGCGGGCCGAGACCGCCAAGACCGGCCGCCATGACGCGGTCCGTTGCGGCCGCGGCTACATCAAGGGACGCCCCATCGTTCTTGCGGCCATGGACGGTCGGTTCATGATGGGCTCGATGGGCAGTGTGGTCGGCGAGAAGATCACCCGGGCCATCGAGCTGGCCACCGAGGAAGACAAGCCGCTGATCGTCGTCAGTTGCTCCGGCGGCGCCCGCATGCAGGAAGGGGCTCTGAGTCTCATGCAGCTTGCCAAAACCTCCGCCGCCCTGGCCCGCCACGATGAGGCCGGCGGGCTGTTCATCAGCCTGCTGACCGACCCGACCACCGGCGGGGTAACGGCCAGCTTCGCCATGCTCGGCGACGTGATCCTTGCCGAACCCAAAGCCTTGATCGGTTTCGCCGGCCCGCGGGTGATCGCCAATACCGTTCGTCAGGAATTGCCTGAGGGCTTCCAAAGGTCGGAGCATCTGCTGGCCAAAGGATTTGTGGATCGCGTCGTCCGTCGAGCCGACCTGCGCAGCGAAATCGGCCGGCTGATCGATTACGCCGGTAAGTAGCCGTTGCGTCGCCGTCGACAAAAGCCCCTCCCCCACCTGACCGATAAGACGTGAAGGGCTTCGGGCGCTGACGTCATCACCGCGCGCACGCCCAACGGTGCCCGCGCCATCGCGGAGGTTCATCAATCATGGCGGACGGTCTGCGCAGTCGGACTGCGGTGCCACAACCTCGGTCACGACGGTCGACATCCCGGCGGCCGACCGATTGCCTTGGACTCGGCCCCCTCGCGCTGGCCAGTTGCGTTCTACTGGCCCTGACCATATCTGCGGGCGCCGCCAACGCCGACTCGGACGACCGCCTGCACACCTACTCAAGCCGCCACTACACCATCCACACCGACCTTGACCGGGAACAGGTGCGGCTGTTCGCCGTCCATATGGATGCCGTCTTCCGCGCGTTCGAACGTCGTTTCGCCAGTTTCCAGGCCCGCAGTCGCCAGGCCATGCCGCTGTACCTGTTTGAAACCGAGTCCGCTTACCACGCGTTTCTGGCCACACAGCAGATCGACGCCACCAACTCCAGCGGGATGTTCTTCACCAGCACACGAGGTCGAGGACTGGCCGTCTATGTCGAAGGCCAGCCACGTTCGAAGGTGTTCGCCACGTTGCAGCACGAGGGGTTTCATCAGTTCGCGCACGACTATCTGGGTTCGAACCTGCCGATCTGGCTCAACGAAGGGTTGGCCCAGTATTTCGAGGCAGGCATCATCGTCGGTCACGAGCTGCGTACGGGCATGACGGACTCGTTCGGACTCGAGGCGGTACAGGCGGCGGTACGCGAAGGCCGCGTCATCGCGTTTGACGAACTGCTGGCCGACACCACGACGGCCTGGAATCGGCGGCTCAGCAGTGACCCGCAACGGGCCAGACTGGCGTACGCCCAGGCCTGGTCCATGGCCTATTTCCTGATTCACGCCGAGGACGGACGCTACCGCCCTCGATTGGATGAATACTTGCGCAGACTCAGCGACGCCGCAGGAATCCACGAGGCCTTCAGCCTGGTCTTCGGCGACGACCTGACGGCGTTCGAACGCGTCTGGCGGCGGTACGTCCTCGAGCTTCGGCCCGATCCGGTCAACACCGCCACCGACCGCATGACGTTCCTGGCTCAGTCCATGCTGTTCCTGGCCGCCAACGAATACCCTCTGCCGGCCAATCTTGACGAGCTTCAGACGACCCTTGGCCGCCTGCAATACCACGCCACATGGCGCATGAACGGCATGGAACGTCAATACACGGGTCGGGATCAGGGCATGTATACCTACCAGTTGCCCACGGGGGCGTCGGCTCGGTTCCGTCTGCTCGAGCCAGCCCGCAGCGATCTGCCGCCCCGCATCACCGCCCCCGGCCTGGTGCCCGAGCCCACCGTCATCTGGACGCGCGGCACCGACGGAAGACTCGTTTCAGACATTATCTACCGCTGATTCCGCCGTCCCACGACGCGCGAATGATCTGATCGTCTGCGCGGTATTAACATCCAGGCCCCGTCCTTCCCCGAGCGCGATGTCATGGCATCCAACGCCCCCGGTTTCGTTTCCATCACACCCCCGACCATGTGGCCGCCATGGAAGAAACGCCTGGGCGGGGTCTTGGTGGTGGGCATCCTGGTGCCCTGGACCTGGGCCATGCTGCATTACAGCGACCCCGAGGCCCAAAGCCGTCGGGCCGTGGCCCGAAAACTCAACTACGCCCACAAGAGCGAACTGCTGGCCCAATTCAATACCCTCGGCCTCGATCACGGACTGCGCGAAGCCTGGCGGGATGTCTTCGTCGCCGGCGGACCCCATAAGGATGCCGTCGATCCGCTTGTCGATCCGCCCACCGAACTCGCAGCCGGCCAGGACTTTTTTCCGGCTCAGGCTCCGGTCGTGTCCGTCGAGATCGCCGGTCAAGCCCGTGCCTATCCGCTCTGGACGCTCGCCTTTCGCCAGATCATCAACGACACCCTGGCAGGTACACCCATCGCGGTGATCTACTGCCCACTGTCCGACGCCGTCACCGTCGTCGATCGCCGAATTGAAGACCAGCACCAGCAACCCTTCGAGTTCGCTTTCAGCGGCCTGTTGATCAATTCGAACTTTGTGTTCTACGACAGGCAGGATCGAGCCCTCTGGTCGCAGCTTGGCTTCCAGGCCATCAGCGGGCCGCACGTCGGACAGTCGCTGCCGCACCGACCATTCGCCGTATCCACGCTCGACGCTTTCATGGCCACGCATCCCGGGGGCGACATCGTCGCCGCCCGCGATAGTCTGACCGGTGTCGACCCCTACGAATGCTACAAGTGCGATCCCCACATCTGGTATCCGCTGTCCCAGCGCGATCCACGCCTGGGCATCCGGGATCGGGTGCTGGGCGTGCAATGGGGCGGGAGAACCTGGGCCTTGCCGCTGGAACTGGTGCAGGTCTCGCCGGGGCGACAGGTGCGGATGCAACTCGGCGACGCCCCACCGCTGGTCATCGCCGCCGGCCCCAACCCGGGTGAGCTGAGCATCCTTGCGGCGCCCGCCGATGCGCGCCTGGCGACGAGTTTCTGGTTCATGTGGTCGGCCATGCACCCGGACACAAGCCTCGCAAGCGCGGCGGACCTGACGGCCGCGGAGGACCAGTGAACCCCACGGCCAGAGGGCGCACCGAAACACCCTGCTCAACATCCGACCACTCGCTATGCTGTCGGACCGGCCGCGACCGGTCGGCGGAGTACAGGCATGGCGAAACGATCGTGGCTGGCCGATTTCTGTCTGCTTCTGGCGGCGCTGATCTGGGGCGTGGCTTTCGTGCCCCAGCGTACGGCCATGGAGCACATGGGCCCGTTTTTCTTTACCGCCCTTCGCTTCGGCCTGGGCGCGGTGGTGCTCCTGCCGCTGCTGGCATGGCGCAACGGCAATGTGACGCCCATCAGCCCCGGCGTCCGCCGGCCGCGCCTCGGGCTCTGGACCGGCGGCATGGCGACCGGGGCTCTTCTGTTCGTGGCGATTTCATTCCAGCAAAGCGGCATCGTCTTCACCACCGCGGGCAAGGCGGGATTCATCAGCGGCCTGTACGTGGTGGTCGTGGCCCTGCTCGGGCTGCTGTGGGGACAGCGGATCGCCCTGCTGACCTGGCTGGGGGCGGCGGCGGCGGTGGTCGGGCTCTACCTGCTGGCGGTGCCGCACGACTGGGACGTCAATCGCGGTGACGTCCTGGTCTTCGCCAGCATCTTTGCCTGGGCCGGTCAGATCCAGATGATCGGGTACCTGACCGGCCATGTCCGCGTCGTCCCGCTGGCGATCGTCGAATTCGCGACTTGCGCGGTGCTGAGCCTGATCGTGGCCGCCTGCTTCGAGCCGCTGAACTTCGCGGCCGTGCGCGCGGCCACCGGTGAGATTCTCTACACCGGCGTGCTCTCCGCGGGAGTGGCGTACACGCTGCAGATCGCGGGCCAGAAGGGCGCGCCGCCGACGCACGCGGCCATCATCATGAGCCTCGAAACCGTCTTCGCCGCCCTTGCGGGATGGTTGATTCTCAGCGAATCGCTTCCCCTGCGCGGCGTGATCGGTTGCTGCCTCATGCTGGCGGGAATGCTGGTCTCGCAGCTTGCCATGCTGCCGGGCTCTTCTCAGCCCGCCCCGGCGCCGATCGGCTCGGGACCACCGGTCGAGCCCACGTGACGCCGTCGGACATCAGCCCATCGGCTCGACCCCGTCGGGCAGGCCCATGTACTTGAGCACGGCCTCGTACACCTCGGGGTTTTTGAAGAACAGCTTCTTGCCCCCGTCCAGCGAACTGCTGACGAACAGCTCGTAGTGCCGACGCCAGTTGGTGCGATCGTTTTCCTCGTTGTAGATCGCGGCTTTCTCACGCTGGTCGCGCGGGCGTTTACGCCAGTTCCAGCGGGCGGTGGCGTAGGCGGCCACCAGGGTGTCGCTGGTCAGCAGGTCCACGCCGGCGTCCTGCTTGCTGGTGTCGAAGCGGAAGTCGGCCAGCACATGGCAGAGCATGCGCGGCAGGTCGCCCGGCCGCTGGTTGAGCAGCGGGAAACCCAGCCGCCCCACCTCCGTCCCGCCGCGCGGATTCCACGCATAGGCCATCACGCCCAGCGACGGCACAATCACCATGTACGGGCTGAAGCGGACGTAGGTGCGGTTCTCACGCTTCTTGGCGAAGACCTGGATGTGACGGAACACGTCCGGATCGCGCTGCTCGATGCTTGCCACCTCACGCTCCAGGGCGGCACGGTCGTTGACGCGCAAGGCGTCGAAACGCAGCCGATCACGCAGTTGCAGAGGAAGGAATGTTTCCTTGAGCCGGGCGGTGAGCTTGCAGACGTGGCGGATCGCCTTCACTTCGCGGCGGATCAGGTCGATCGGGTCGACGCCCGACTCCATCTTCGCGAGTTTGGCCGCAGCCTCCTCGGCTAATTCCTTCTGCTGGATCAGGTGCTTGGTCTCGATCAGGTCGATCGCCTGCTCCATGCGGGCGACGGCCACTTTGCGCTCCTGGACCTGAGTGGCCAGACGCTCCCGCTTCTCGCGGTATTCCTTATCGCTGCGCTGCACCTGCGCGAGTTGTGCCTCAAGCTCGTCCATCTCCGCCTTCTGGGCCGCGCTGCGCTGGCGCAGGTCGTCGCAGGTGTGCGTGAGCAGCGGTTCGATGGTTCGCCCCCACACGGCCTGCCGCCAGCGCTTGTCGAGCTTCCAGCGATCGGAGCCCTTCTCATTGAGTTCCAGATCCTGGTCGAAGCTGGGCGTCACCTGACCCTGGGCGAGTAAATCAAGGTACTCGTCGGCGTAGAGCGCATGCGTGGCCTCGGGGCGCGGATCGCGCTCGCGTCGCGGTTGGCCGCATTGTTCGAGAATCCGCTGGCCCGTCTGCGGATCGATCAACCATGGTACCGGCGCGACCAGACCGACGCGCAGAAACGCCCGCACGTGCGCGACCGCTGCTTCGTCGAGATCGCCTTCGATCAGCGCCACCGCCGCCTGTTCGTAAGCCTGCCAGAAGGCCGCGACCATCACCGGCTCAAGCGCCTGCTGTTCGCGGCGGATCGCCGCCTGCAACTGCTCCAGACGCTGGGCCGGCGGTCCCGCCTGCTCAGCCGGCAGCAGCGTCGCCAGCCGTTGGACCGTTGAATCGGCGAACATTTCCAGCGCCGCGCCGTAGACCGTCCAGGCCACGACGGGCACGGGCTGGGCGTCCTCCGTGCTCAGGGCGCCGGCGAGCGGCTGATCGGCCAGACAAGCCGCCGCGGTCTTGAGCAGATCCGTCGTCAGTTCATCCCGCTGTCTGAGAAGCTCGCTTTGGCGCACCCCGATGCGCAGCGCTTCAATCAGACCGCGCGGGGCCTGCTCCTTGTTTTCGCCATCCTCCGCGGCCGGCGCTTCGAGTTCGGTCAGGCGCTTGTCCAGACGTTTGCGGGCCGCGTCAATTTTCGCCGCGCCCGGCAGCCGTTTGAGCTCGCGCATCTGCCGGCTCAGTTCCGTGAGCACCGCGTCGGCCAGCAGGCCGCCCTGCTGAAGGCGCCGCCGCGCGTCTTCCAGTTGGCCCAGCTTCATCACCAGCGACAAGCGCCTGGTGACTAGTTCCGCCAGCGCCTTGGGCGGGGCGAACAGCGCGGGGCGAGGAGTGGACGCATCGCGGATGCCTGGGCTGGATCGAGCTGATTCGGTCGACGTGGCCATCAAGGCTCCCCAGCAGCGACGCGGGGTGAAGGGTCCGATATCACCGCGCAAGGCATGCGCCGGCGCAGCCTTGCATGGGAATTTGATCGGATGGTTTCGACGGTCAGTTCAGCGAAGCGACCCTGTCAGCCGACCAGACTACCCAGATCGACCAGCCCCAGCGGCTCGCGCATCCAGAACGGCTCGGCATATTCCACGCCGATGCGGCTGCCCATGTAGCCGTTCATCTGCCGCAGCCAGGTCATGATGCGGCGATTCTTCTCGGGCACGACGAACTGTGACTCATACGCCAGCACAGCCTTCTCCTTCACGTCCATCTGCTCGCTGATGTCCATGCAGAAGCTCGGCTGGGCGACGTGGCGCAGATGCGTGCAGTAGTAGTAGATCATCCAGCGCGGGTAGATCGGCTCGCCGGGCAGGTCGGTCTTGGTGAGCTTGGCGTCAAAGCGCGCGTCCTCGACGATGCGGGTGCTGGCGATGTGGTCCGGGTGCGCGTCTTCGGGATAGGGAAGAAAGACGACCTGGGCCTGATGCTCGCGGATGACGCCAGCCACCAGATGGCGGGCCGCGATGCTGTGCTCAACCTCGCGGTTCTTCAGACCCAGCAGGCGACGACGCACGCCCATGATCGCCGCGGCGGCCGTCCACTCTTTCTCCCGCAGTTGCGGCGAGCCATGCGGCGTGGGCTCGCCGTTGGTCATGTCCAGAAGCAGCACATCATGGCCCTGCTGGGCGAGGCGGACGATGGTGCCGCCCATGCCCAGTTCCTGATCGTCGGGATGCGGGCCCACTACGAGGATGTTCATGCGATGCGAGTCTCGGGTGTCGAGTTATGAAACGCACAAGCCGGGTCGCGAGCCCCGGGTGTCCGGCGCCATTACGTCGGATAGCGTATCCATTCGAGGCACAGACCGTCGGGCGGCAGCGTCGGACCGGCCTCGCGGCGGTCGGCGGCCGCGAGGATGCGGTCGATGCGGTCGGGCTCGAAGCGGCCTCGCCCCACCTCCAGCAGCGTCCCCGCCAGGATGCGGACCATGTTGTAAAGGAAACCGTCGCCCTGCACCACAATGTCGATGAGCCGACCGGCCGCGACGGCCAGGCGCATCCCCGCGGCTGCAAGCGGCTGGGTTTCGACGCGGCAGTCGAAGATCGTCCTCACCGTGGACTGGCGACCATGCCCGGCGTTGGCCAGGCCTTCAAAGTCGTGCGTGCCCACCAGTCGACGGGCGGCGTCGTTCATGCGCTGCGTATCGAGATCGGCCCAGCAGTGGTAGACCGTGTGCCGAAGGGTCAGTGGACGCTGGGGAGCGTTCCAGATGCGGTAGAGGTATTGCTTGCACAGGGCGTCGCGCGTGGCGTGAAAGTCGTCGGCCACGCGCTGGGCCCCACGCACCTCGACATCCCGGGGCAGGCGGCTGTTGATCGCCTCAGCCAGACGCTCGATGGGAATACGCATGGCGGCCGCATCGAAATGAGCGACCTGTCCCAGGGCATGCACACCGGCGTCGGTGCGCGACGCGCCGACCAGCGTGATCGGCTGGCGCAACAAACGGGCGAGCACCGGCTCCATCACGCCGGCGACCGTGCGCAAGGGCTCGGCCCCATCCGGCGGCTCCTGCTTCTGCCAGCCGTGGAACGCGCTGCCGTCGTAGGCGATCGTCAGCCTGTAGCGGCCGGTGGATGGCGGACAGAGATGGGTGACATCTTGGCGCACGGCCACAGGATATCGCCCGCTGACGCCGACCACCTAGGCGCGCATGGTCGCGGGGTCCACGCCCAGCGAGCTGCACCACTGCTCATAGGCGATGGGCGAAATCTCCGACGGCTTGATCTCACTGCGCCCGCCCCAGAAGACGGCTGTGTAGGCGATGGGAATGCCGGCCTCCTCAAGATGGGCGTCGATCGCCGCCTTGTGGGCCAGCAGCAGATCCTTGTCCAGTCCGTGGGCCACGCCCATGATGTTCACGTGATTGAACTCCGCTCCGCCCTCGCGCCAGTAGCCGTGGGTCATGCACAGGTGTCGGCCGACTTCCTTGCCGGCGTCGATCTCACGGCCAGACGGCACGGCCCAGTGAAACAGCGCGTTGTAGCGCGTCACCGCCTTGCCGTCGGCCAGTTTCTTGACATGTTCGAGGAACGTCGAGAATCGTCCGATGACGCCCTGCTCGGCCAGACCGGCGGCGATCTGCACGAACTGCCCGTGCGTCACCCCCGCCTCGAGCGCGCGACGACGCCAGGGATCGGAGGTGATCTCATCGACGTCAAACTCACGCTTCAAGGCCATGAGCACGCGCCACTGGCGCTCGTCGAGCTTGATGATCTTCTGCGTGTCGATCACGCGACCGGGCGCCTCGGTGCGATCGCCCGGCCGCAGTTCGCGGCGACGCACGTGGCCGACGCCAAGGGCGAAAAGTTTCCTGGCCGGCATCAACCGATAGGCGATCGCCCCCGTCTTCTCACACAGCAGCCGGGCGTGCTGGTCCATGTCGTACCCGACGGGAACCTTGAGCGTGGTCCAGAGGCGATATCGGCTGCCGGGCGTGTCCTCGTCGGTGGTGCGGATCACCACGTGGCCGGAGAATGGATCGCACTGGAACATCCAGTCGAAGGCTTCGTTGAGCTTGTCGCGCGGCACGTCCCACGCGACCAGCGCCCCCGGGGCGAGGTTGTTGGCGATCAGTGTCTGCCGGATGCGGCGGATGGTCCCGGCTTCGAGCATCGCCCGCAGACGCTGGAGCACCGTCGGCGCCTCGACGCCGCTTTGCTCGGCGATCTGAGCGAAGGGATCGACGGCGAAGCCCTGGATACGATCCTCGGAGACGCACAGGATGCGCTTGTTGACCGGATCGTCGATGGAGACGGGCACGGACACGGCGGCGGGGTTCATACGGACTCTCAGGCAATGGTGAAGCAGCCGCAACATCTTAGTGCCGCCATCACACAAGAGCCCGTCATCAGGATTTGAATCGCCAGCATCGTGCCGCGGAAGGCAAGCGCAGCCAGCGACCCGCTTCGCCGGCTTCAGTATTTCAGGCCGTCCTCGCGCAGATGAACGACCGGCTCACCGCCGAGGTAGCGTCCGCCGCGGACCACGCCCACGAACAGATCGTGGTCGCCGTCGACATCCATGTGGCAGGCCACTTCGCATTCCAGGTACGCCATCGCCATCGCCAGCACCGGCGCATTGAGCACTGTGTTCTCCAGCAGGTCGAAACCGAGGAACGGATCCTCGCCCTGGTCGATGGTCAAACTGAACTTGCGTGTGAGGACGCGCTCGCCCTGAGGCAGTTGGCACAGGGCGAACTGACGCGACTCGCTGATCAAGGGCATGATAGGCCGGCCTTTGGCCACACTCACGCAGACCATCGGTGGCTCGAAGCACACCTGCTGCACCCAACTGGCGATGATCCCCGTCCTCCGGTCTTCGGTGCGCGCTGTGAGAACAAACAGGCCGGCGGGAATCCGACCGAGCGCACGGGCGATGCCGTCTGAGGAACCTTCACTCATGGGCTGGTCACTACGGAAACCCGGAACCCATCACGCCGGCCGCCCGGAACGCAGTCGACCGACGGATGACGATCTCGCACCTCTTAACGGTTTAGAATACGACCTGCGCCGATACCTGCAACTTCACCCAACCTTCAGCGGCTGGCCAGCTTGTGGGGATTCCCGTATAAACGCCATACTATGGCTGATTACCATGCTGTGATGTTCGATCTCGACGGCACACTGGCGGATACGCTCGTCGCCATCGCCAACGCCGCCAACGACGCCCTGCGTCAGCTTGGTCGGCCGCCCCACCCGCTGGGCGACTACCGTTATCTCGCCGGCCAAGGCCTTCGCTGGCTGGCGGAGAACGCGCTGGGACCAGAACATGCCCACCTCGCCGACCGCATGATGCAGCTGCATCGCGCGTCCTACCACGCCCACGCCCACGAGACCACGCGGGCCTACGACGGCGTGCCCGAGATGGTCGACGCCCTGCAACGCATGGGTCTGAAACTCGCCGTCCTGAGCAACAAGCCCCACGAAGCCGTCGGGCCATGCCTTCGCCACATTCTGCCCCGCAGCGCGTTCGCCGCGGCCCAGGGCATCGAGCCTGGCGGTCCGCTGAAGCCCGACCCCGCCGGCGCGCTGAAGCTCGCCGACGATCTGGCCATCCCCCCGTCCCGGTGGCTCTATGTCGGCGATACCCGCGTCGACATGTTGACCGGCCATGCCGCGGGCATGTTCGCCGTGGGCGTCACATGGGGCTTCCGCGACGAGCGGGAGCTGCGCGAGGCGGGCGCGGACGCGATCATCCACCACCCCAGCGCGTTGCTCGATCTGCTCACAGCCGACCCGTAATCCGCGCCCGTTGCGATGGGTCAGCCAACGAATACGGTCGGGGCCAGATGTCGCAACGCCTGAGCGAGCCCGGTGCGCCATTCCATGTAGTGGTAAGCCACCCCTTCACTGTCGTGCAGACGTCGCAACCGCTGAAGGAAATGTTCATACGTATCGTGCTGCCAGCTCTCGGTTCCCGCCTGACAGAAGAACATGCGGCAACTGAACGGTCGCTGCGGATGGATGCCGCACATCCGGGCCTGCTGAAAGACGCATGGTCCGTCGGCGGTGATCGCGCCCGGCGGAGGCAATGGGCGTCGCGCCGGCGAAGGGGCTGGCCTCTGAACGCCCACGACGCGCTGCAGGCACCAGGCGATCTCCAAGCCCGTGACGTAGAGACGATGGCCGTAGGCGTCGAAGTCGCAGCACTTGCCGCTGAGCCAGCATGTGGGGTTTCTGGCCGCGACCGCCGCGTCAACGTCGTCGTAAAGGGCCGTCAGCGCCTGGGCGATCCCCGGTCGACCCGCCGCCTGCCGCCACCGCCGCCACTGCTCGGCCTCGTCAGGCGCCATCAGACCTCCGGTGCAACGCGGGAAAGACGGGAGAATCAGATCTCCGGCGTCCGGTCCCGCTGGATGCGAATCTGCTCGACCGGGTAAAAATGGCCGCCGCCGTCCATGCCCGCTGCCATGCCCGGACAGTTGCGTGCGGCCCGTCGCCAGGCGGCGGGGCTGGCGAGATTCTCCGGCCAGAAGGGCCAGGTCCGGCACTGGGTCGGCCGAACCGGATAGATCGAGCAGCCGGCCGTCCCGTCCTCGCGGCGTTCCAGGAACACGCAGTCATACCCCCTGCCGTCGGGGCTCAGGCGCTCGGCCAGCGTCCAGGCCCCCTCGAGCGTCCGGGCATAGCGGCGACGGAATGTCTGGACCGGGATATCGAGGTGCCTAGCGATAGCCAGGGCCTCGTCGTCGTCAAACCAGACGTAGCCCGGCGGGCCGGTACAGCAGTTGCCACACTGGGTGCAGGCAAACCGCAGGCCGGGGGCGAACCACGGCTCATCGGACGCCTGTGAGGACGGGCCAGCGATGACAGAATTGTCAGAAGTGCGATCAGGCATGCGGCGGCATTATAGACCCCGCGGTCCCGTCGGTTTGACGCCTTCGGACACGACAAAACTGGGCCTGCGGTGGGTGCGGTGTAAGATTGGCAGCGGCCGGCCAGCAGTTGCGGGCCTTTTCGGAACACGCCATGAGCGAGGGCGGACACATTGTGATACGCGGGTGCCGCCGACGAGACTGGTGGATCGGACTGGTCGCCGTCGTTGTCCTGCTGGGTCTGAGGCCGGGCGCGGCCTCGGCCGTCGTGGTACATGGGGACACGTTCGTCGCCGCCAGCGATCCGGCCCTGGTAGCGCAATTCTCTGACTTTGCATGGTGGAGGCACACCGGCTGGAGCGGTGATGGGTCGGTCATCTATCTGGACAACGGCTGGGTGCTGACCGCCAACCATGTCGGTGTCGGCCCGGTCACCATCGACGGCCAGACTTACGCCTGGGACAACACAACTCCCGCCGTCCAGCTCACCAACCCGGATGATTCAGCCGCGGATCTGCTGCTGTTCAAGATCACCCAAACCCTCGCGCTGCCCCCGGTGCCGCTGCGCTCGACCAGCCCTTCGATAAGCGACACGACGTTGATCGTCGGGTTTGGACGCGAGCAGGCCGCCTCGACGACCACCTGGGACGTCGACGTCGGCACCAACCCCTGGACATGGACCACCCCCGCCGCTGTGCCGCACCTGCCGAACGTTACCGGCTACCTCACCAGCGACACGCGCGGCAACCGCTGGGGAACCAACCAGGTCCAGACCGCCACGAGCGAGATTCCGTTGGGCTCGGTGAAAATCTGGGGCTTTGAGACGAAATTCAACGCCAACGGTACCGCCTATGAAGCCCAGCCCGTCAAGGGCGACTCCGGCGGGGCGGTGTTTCTCAAGAACGGCGGAACCTGGGAGCTGGCGGGCATCACCGTGGCCATCACCAGCCTGTCGGGCCAGCCCGGCGGCAACACCTCGGCCATGCTCGATTACACCCAGGCCCTGATCGCCGACCTCTCGGTCTACCGTCAACAGATTCTTGATGTCATCTCCGAACCGGCCATCCCGGGCGACTTCAACGATGACGGCGTGGTCAACACCCAGGACATCAACCCCTTCATCCTCGCCCTCACCGACCTGGCCCAGTACCAGGCGACCTATCCCCAGGTGGATATGCTGGGCACAGCCGACCTCAACCATGACAACCTGATCAACACCGAAGACATCAATCCGTTCATCCAGCTGCTGACAGGCGCGGGCGCGTCGAACGCCGACGTGCCCGAGCCAGCCGTCCTGACGCTGATCGTGATGGCGGCGCCGCTGCTTGCCCGACGCCCCAGGCGATGACGCCCTCCGCGCCCGGCACGGCTCTCACCCGCGTCGGCGACTGAACATCCACTGATCGTGGGAGTCCAGAGCCTCGCGATAGATCGCCGCATCCGCCTCAGCGAAGCAGCAGAAGACAACACGCGCCGGGCGTTGGTGATGCAACAGCCAACCCAGCACATGGCCCAGCGCGATGCGGGCCGCACGAGCCTTGGGAAATCGATAGACGCCGGTGCTGATGGCCGGAAAGGCCAACACCACGCAGTCCTGCTGCGCCGCCACTCCCAGCGACCTCTGATAGCATGACGCCAGCAGCACGTCTTCACGGTTATCGCCCAGTTTCTGGCTGTCGTCGCCGTGCCAGACCGGCCCCACCGTGTGGATGATGCGATGAATGCCGCGTGCTTCGAGTTCGAACGCGGGCGTCACTCTGACCAGACCCGTCGGACAGCCGCCAAGGGTGCGCGTGTGCTCCAGCAGCCGCGGTCCGGCTGCGCGGTGGATGGCCCCATCCACGCCGCCGCCGCCCAGCAGCGATGCATTGGCCGCATTGACGATCGTATCCACGCCCCACGACGCCGGCGGATGCGTGATGTCGCCCACCCCGATGATGAGTCGATCGACCGGCAGGACCACTGGACGGTCAGATGAACTGTCCATCGCCTCAGTGTATGACGCCGCGAGCCACGTTTCAGTAGCGCCCATAGGTCTGGATCGCATGCATCACCGCACGGTAGCTGGTGAGCTTCGTGCCGTTGTTCACCGAACCAGCCGTCGCCACCACCAGACCCCGCGTCTCCCGGGCCTGATCGATGTCGCGCCTGACCTGGGCGATGATGGCCTGCTCGTCATTGCCCATGAACGTGAAGGGAGCGAGCTGCCCTTCAATGACCGCACGCGGCATGGCGTCGCGTATCTGCCGCACACTGAGCGTCGGCCCGAAGTTCACGCGATTCAGACCGGTCGCCGCCAGCAGCGGCAGCAGGTGGCCCATGTCGGAATCCGAATGCTGATACCGCCAATCGTCTGGTCCGGGAGCGAACTCGGCGAAAACCGCCTCCACGATCGGCTGACCGAAGAATGCGTACATGTCGCCGTTGAGCAGCGCGCAGTTGTCGTCACGAAAGCCGAAGCCCGGACGCACCTTCGCCGGGTCCGGCGCGGCCGCGCAGAGTCGGTGGTACTCGATCACCACGCGGGCGATCGTGTCACGAAATCGGCTGGCCAGGGACGCATCGTCCAAGATCAGGAAGATCAGGTTCTCCGGCCCGTAAATGCTCGTCGCCAGCGTCACCGGCCCGCGCAAATCGAACGCATGGCCCGGACGCAGGCCGAACTGCCGCTCCATACGCCCGCATTCGGCGTCCCAGTCGGCGGGGAAGATCGCCTCAGCCAGCCGCGAGCCGGTCATCGCGTCCATGCCGTCCAGCAGCCGCGCCAGCTCATCGGGCGTCCCGGCCGCGGGCATGTGCCACCATGAGCCGGCATGAAACTCCCGCCGACAGCCGAAAAGCTCAGCCACGTCACGCTTGCGGGGCAAGGCCTGACGAGGGTCGCGATTCTCCGGCAGCAGTCGCCGTCCCACGATGGACTGCGCCCGGTCGTTGTACGCCTTGCTCACCCGGTTGGCGAAGACCGCGTCCCGCTCGAAACGCAAGGGATCGTAGTCCAGCCCCAGTTCATCGTAGACCGCGTCCGACATCCACAACGACAACGGCGGCTGTGGTATCGCGGGGCTGAAAGGATTGGCCGCGGCCGCGTCGTTATCTTGCCAGAAGCGTTCGAGATCGACTGGCAGCATCGGCGTCACGCCAGGCCTGGGACACCCGCCAGCGGATCACGCAGCGCCACCGGCTGGTCAAGGACTTCCTTGAGCACGATTGCCCGGCGCAGCATCGCCGCATCAAGTTCGCGGATATGGGCCGCCGCGATCACCGGCACCTGCGCCGCCCGGCGCAGGTTCTCGATCGTCCCTGCTTCCCGTGCCCCGGCCCCCACCAACCGCTCGTCGGTCGGCCGCTCGCGCCGGGGCGTCAGGGCGGAGGGCATCGGCGGTCGCGATGGCGCTGGCTGCGGCGCCGGACGCGCGGAGCGCTGCGCCTGTTGCTGAAGCTGGCGCCTACGCCGGGTCTGCTCAGTCTCCTGACGGCGACGGGCCAGTTCCTGCTCATACCGGCCACGGGCCGCCTGTTGCTCACGCTCCTTCTGCTCACGCTGCTCACGCAACTCCCGGGCACGCCGTTCATATGCTTCCTGCGCGCGTTGCCGCTGAGTCATCTCCGCCGGCGAAAGGTTCGTCGGCTGCGTGCGCGGCGCTGCGCCGCGGGACGCGGCGTGGCCCGGGCTGCGCCGCCGCCGCGACAAGGCCGCCAGTTGCTCCCGCCTCCGACGCGCCAACTCCGCCTGCGTCGGCACCGGTTCCGCCGCCGCCTCATGCCGCGCCGCCTGCGGGCCCTGGCCTCCCTCCAGCTCGGCGATCTTGCGCCGCCGCTCCTGTTCGGCCCGCAACTGGCTCATCTGGTTGGCGATCCAGCCGCCCACCACGATCACCGTCCCGATGCCGTAGATCACAATTTCGATCCAGTCGCCGCTGGCGGCCAGCGTCAGGGATGTCAGGCAGCAGCTTGTCATCGGCGGACTCTCCACAGCGACGCAACGGACGATTCCCGGATGCGGATGCATGCTTCAAAGCGGTTGGCGCCGCCTACAGTTTAGCTGCCGGCTCGATGCGGAACAGCGGCCGCTGCCCCGAAGCCGCCAGGTTCTCAAAGCGTACCTCATACACCGGATCGAGAATCCGCGGATGCAGAACCTGCTCCCATGAACCGGCCGCCGCCAGCCTGCCTTCGTGCAGCAGCCACACCGCATCGGCATAGCGAGCCGCAAGGTTCAGATCGTGCAACACCACCAGGGCGGACAGCCCCCGGCGGGTGCGCTCGTGCAGCAGCCCCATGGTCTGGTGCACATGGCGTGGATCCATGGCGCTCACCGGTTCGTCGAGCAGCATCACCCGATCGGTGTGAACCGGATCCATCGCCCGCCCCTGCGTTGTCACGTCGGGCGTCGCCGGTGTCTGTGCCGCCTGGGCCAGGGCCCGCGCCAGCAGGACGCGCTGCTGCTGGCCCACGGACAGTTCGTTCACATAGCGATCGGCCAGGGCCAGCAGATCGCACCGTTGCAGGGCCCATACCACCAGGTCCGGAGCTGGTGCCAGGGCATGACGGCCCAGAGCCACGACCTGTTTCACCGTGAACGCGAAACCGCAACTGCCCCGCTGCGGCACGTAGCTCAGCCGCCGCGCCCGTGGCGCCGCCCTCCAAGACCAAACGTCCTGCTCCCCAAGCCGCACATGCCCCTCTGCGGGGGTCAGTTGCCCCATCATCAGGCGCAAAAGGGTCGACTTGCCTGAAGCATTGGGACCAATAAGCGCCGTCAGACTCGAAGCGCCCAGACGCGCGTCCAGTCCGCGGAGCACCGGCTGCCCCGGCGCATAACCAAACGCCACACCCGTCAGCGTCATGGCGGCGGCAACCGGGATGCGCGGAGGTGTCTCCAAAGCAGTGGTTATCGGTCCCTGAGACATCGGGAGCTGGCCCGCTGGTGTATTCACAGCGGCCCATGATACGGTCGGCGGCACTTGGCCGTTGCGATTAGCGCGACCGGGCGATTATTCCCGGATTTTACGACTGGGCCGTTCAGGCAACCTGGGGCGCCGTCCGATACCAGTTACAGCCTACCCACGGCCAACCGTGTTGGAGTGCGCCATGAACAGCAGTGAATCACAGCCCACCCCCACCCCGCAAGACGCGCCTCAGAACGCGCTTCGCGCCAACCAGCCGCCCCACGAGGTCGAGAGCCTGCTGGGCGAGCTCGAGCAGCGTCTGGGCCGGCTCAAAAGCTGGCAGCAGGAATCGCAGCGCGAAACCCAGTCCATGCGTCAGCAGATCGAGTCGCTGGCTCGGGCTGAAGCGCGCGTCGCCGGCCGCCGTCAGCGACTTGGCCGCCTGCGTCAGGCGATGCGCAGCCATCGCCGCCAGTTGCAGGAACAACTCCAGCAGATCCAGGCCCAGCGCGAGGATCTGCGCCTTCGCCAGGGCGAACTCGACCAGCGGTGGCAACAGATCGAGACTGACAGCCAGGCGATCGACGCACAGCGCCAGCAGTTGTCGACCGCGTCAGAAACCATCGATCGCGATCGGCACGAACTGGCCGAGCGGCAGCGCCGACTCGATAAACAGCGCAGCGACCTGGAATGGTTCAAGAGCGAATTCGAATCCCAGAAGGCCGAATTCGAGAAGAAGCTTCAGCAGTTCGAGGAGCGTGCCTGTCGGATCGACGAGCAGAAACAGCAGGTCGCCAGCCAGCGGGAGCAACTCGAAAAGGATCGCCGCCAGCTCGATGCCCGCCAGCAGGAGCTGACCAGGCAGCAGGAAACCCTCGTGGCGCAGCGCACGGAAACGCAGGCCAAGCAGCAGTCGCTGGCGTCCAGCGAGGAATCACTCAAGCAGCGTCAACGCGAGGTCCAGGCGAGGGCCGAGGACGTTGAGCAGCAGCGCGCGGACCTGGCGCGACGGGATCAGCAGCTCACCGAGGAGCGCGAGCAGGTTGAAGCCCGCCGCCGTGATCTGGACCAGATGGCCCAGGAAATCGAGCAGTCGCGCCCGCGCATTCTGGCCGAGCAGCGTGACAAGGCCCGCAGTGAAGTGGCCGATCAACGTCGCCAACTCGGCGAACGACAGCAGGAACTCGACACCCAGGCGACGGAACTCGAAGCCCAGGCGGCGGAGATCGACGCCCGCCAGCGCCAGCTCGATCAGCAGCGCGAGAAACTTGAACAGGTCCGAAAACAGGTGGTCGGCGAACGCGAGGAACTGGAGACGCAGCGGTCGGCTCTGGCCGAGGAGCGTGCCGCCCTTCACGCGCGCAAGCAGAGCCTGGACGCCATGACGGCCGAGCTCCAGGAGAAGGCCGACGAGGTCGCCGAACAGCGTTGCCGCACCGCGACCGCAGCCGCCGAAAAACAGTTGGCCGAAACCCAGCAGGCCCTGACCCAGCAACAGGCACTGCTCGACGCGGCGCGATCCGCGCTGGAGAACGAAAAAGCCGACCTCCAGACCCGTGAACGCAAAGCCGCTGAACTCGAGAAGAAACTACAGGCCGAGCGCGAGGATCTCGAACAGCAGTGGCAGCAGATCGAGGAAGCCCGCCAGGAGGCCGACGAGGCGGCGGCGAGCTACGAGACCGATCAACGCCAGACGACTGAACGGGTCCGGGCCGAGCAGGCTCGGCGTGAGCAGGAGTTGCGACAGCTTGAACAGATGCTCGCCCAGGAGCGGGCCGAGCTCGACAAGCAGCAGAAGGACATCGAAGCCGCCCTGCAGCGCGTCGGTGAAAACGGAGCAAGCCTGCCCGAGGGCGCGACCAGCGCCGCGCTGACCGAGCGGGAACAGGCGCTGGCCGCCCAGGCCGCCACGTTGGAGCAGCGGCAGAACGAGCTGGAAGTCAAGTGGCAGGAATACCGCCAGACGGTGCAGGAGGCCAAGCAGCGACTGGCTGAACAACAGGAGCAGTTGGCCCAGCGTGAGCAGCAGATCGCCCAGCGCGAAGCCTCGCTCACCGACAACGCCGCCGACGGTTCGGCATCCGACGCAACCCGCGAGCTGGCGGAGGCCCGGGCGAACCTCGATGCGGCCAAGGCCGAGCTGGCTCAGCGCGAAGCCAAGCTCGAAGCGTACCACCATGCGCTGCGCGAGCGCGCCGAGGCCGTCAAACGCGCCGAACAGCAGATGAACGTCCAGGGCGGTGCCGACGGCGGCGGCCAGATCGACCGGCAGCGCTACGCCGGCCTGTTGCAGCAACGCCAGGTGCTGGTCGAGGTCAAGCAGTTCCTTGAACGTTCAGAGGCGGAGATGATCCGTCGCTGGTCCACCCAGCGTGCCGCCAGCCTCGTCACGTTGATGTTCCTGGCGATGAGCATCGCCGGCCTGGTAAGCTTCATGATCGGCCAGAGGATCGTGACGCCGACGTGGGAGGCCAATGCCGTGGTCGAGGTGGGTTCCGCCGCCGCCGCGCCGGCTGATCCGCAGACCTGGACCGTGCAGCAGAAGCAGGTCCTGCTCAGCGAGCCGGTGCTGGGCGAGGCCTTGAACCAGCTCAAGCAGCGCGGCGTCCGCAGCTTCGGCACAACCGATTCCCTGCGCACGCATCTCCAACAGGAATTGGCCGTCCAACACCTCCGCGGCCAGCAGTTGCGCCTGACATACCAGCAGGCGGGCGACGAAGGACGCCAGGACGTCATCCGCATCCTCGAAGCCCTGACCCGCGCTTTCGCGGCCTACCACCTGGTATTGAGCAACGAGACCGGCGTCAACACCACCGCCAATATCCTCACGCCCGCCACCCGCAATCCCCAGCCCGTGGTCGACCAGCGCTGGCCGGTGACCGGCGCGATCTTCGGCGGCAGCCTCCTGGTCACCGCCGTGCTCTTCGTCATCGTCCGCACCTGGCTCAAACGCACCGGCGGACTGATGCAGGAGCCGCTGCCCGAACCGGTCCAGAACCTCGTCGACGACGATAACTGGCCGTCGGTCGACGACATGCACTCGGATGCCGCGTAACGAAACAACTCACGCTTATGCCGCGAGGATGTCCACGGCTGTCAGTTCGCCCTCACCGGCAACCTCGGCTCCATCGATCAGGCTGATGTCAAAGGGTTGCTCGCTCTTCACGAGCGAAAGGATATCCACCTGGCCTGCCGTAACTGCCGCCGCCATTCGCATGATGTAGCTGGCAATCGCCGAGCCGCTCAGGCCCGAACCACTTCCCATCAGTGACTCTCCAGGATTCTGATTATCGCCAGTCGAGTAGAGATCAGCTACGAACGGATTCATATCTTCCGTGTTGATCGTATCGTTCCCATCGTAGTCACCGACATGGGAACCCCAGATGTCGGGGTACGCCGCCTGATAGCCTGATATGTTCGTCAAGGCCAGGACGAACGGATTGATGTCCTCCACGTTCAGCACGCCGTCGCCGCTCAAATCGCCCCGGCGAATTCGCGATGCCCACGTTTCACTCGCGTCATCAGCCAGTGCATTGCCCCATATATCGGTCACGCCGCTCCCATCGGCCACCAGCCGCAGTTCATAGTCGTGCAGCCCCCAGAGCACGCCCTGCCCGCCAATGTAGCTCGTCTCTTCAACAAGATTCTGAAGCGTGAAGTGAATGTCATCACCGCTGTTGACCAGCGTAGCGCCGGATAGATTCACTTGCTGGCTGTCACGCAGCAGCAGAATGTCACTGATATCGAAGCCCAACACGGCTTCATCAAACGTGATGCCGATGCTGGCGATGCCCGTGACCCGCGCGCCATATGTGGCGTTTTCGGTGACATTATCGATCGTCGCCGTCGGGCCGGTCAGATCGACGTCGTAACCGATCAGGTCCAGCGCCCGCTTGTCGGCATAGGTGATCTCAAAGGTCTGACCCGTGTCAAGCGTCGGGTCCATCATGCCCACCAGCGTGCCGGAGAGATCGTTGTCACGCCAGTGGCTGGCCTGCCGGCCATCACCCATAAAGTAACCCGTCGACATCCGCCATTCATTGTCGATGTCATCGGTGTTCGCCTCGAAATTGGGCCGCAGCTCGCGCGGCGCAAAGGTGAAATCCGTCATGCTCTGCGGATCATCGGCACCACCTTCCGCGAACCGGTACAAATCCAAGGGGCTCATCCACAAGCTGCCCGTCTGACTTTGATTAAGAATCTATCCCAATAACCATTCATTGGCCGATGGAAGTCCAGGACACGGAT
>CAZCWM010000016.1:0-51468 GCA_964502445.1 uncultured Phycisphaeraceae bacterium
CACGAAGGAGGCGAAAGGGGGCGCGGCGCGAAAAACGGTATCCGACACCGTTTCGCGGCCCGACACCGTTTCGTGGCCCGTTTCCGTTTCCCGTTTCCGTTTCGACACCGTTTCTGTTTCTCCCCCGACACCGTTTCTCCCCCCGTTTCTCCCCCACCGTTTCTCCCGTTTCTCGGCTCGGCCCGACCCGGCTGAGGCGTTTCACGCTGTTCTGGCCGATCCAATCCGCCCCATATGGAGCAGGTCGGGGCCCATTAACAACGGAAGCGGGGCCAGTCGATGTGGAGCTTGCGCATGCGGGCGCGAAGGGTGTGGGGGTTGATGGCCAGCAGTCGGGCGGCTCCGCGGTCGCCTTCGATGCGGCCGCGCGTGGCGGCGAGGGCGGCTTCGATGTGGCGGCGCATGGCCTGGTCGAGCGTGAGCGGGCCGGCGAATGGCGGCATGTTGGCGTCAAGGCTCATCGGCGCGGAAGGTTGCGGTTCCGGCGCCACGGCCGGGCCGGAGGGCGGGATCGGTGCGGCCTGGGCGTGGGGCGGCCCACCGAGCGCCTGAGCCAGGGCCAGTCGCCGGCCATCACCAAGGATCGCGGCGCGGTCGATGACGGACGCCAGCTCGCGGATGTTACCCGGCCAATCGTACGCAGCCAGCAGAGCAAGGTCGGCGGCAGTGGGGGTCTGGGGTCGCAGGCCGAAGCGTCGTGCGGCCCGCTGGGCGAAGTGGACCGCGAGGGCCGGGATGTCGGGCTTGCGCTCGCGCAGCGGCGGCAGCACAATGGGGAACGCGGCGATGCGGTACCAGAGATCTTCGCGGAAGCGTCCATCCTGCACCATGGCCGGCAGGTCGCGGTGCGTGGCGGCCACGATGCGGACATTGACGTGCAGGGCCTGTTCGGCGCCCACACGTTCGAAGGTTCCTTCCTGAAGCACGCGCAACAGGCGCACCTGGGCGGCCAGGGGCAGATCGCCGATTTCGTCCAGCAGCAGGGTGCCCTCATTGGCCCGTTCGAACCAGCCGCGACGGGTCGCGCCCGCGCCGGTGAAGGCGCCTTTCTCGTGACCGAACAATTCGGAGTCGATGAGTTCAGGCGGAATCGCACCGCAGTTGACGCGGATGAAGGGGGCCCTGGCGCGTGGCGACTGGTCGTGGATGGCGCGGGCGATGACTTCCTTGCCGGTGCCGGTCTCGCCGAGAATGAGGGCGGGCACATCGGAACGGGCGACCAGGGCCACGCGCTGCATGACCGCCCGCAGACCGCCGTCGCTGCCGACGATGCTGCCGACCAGTCCGTCGCGTCCCAGGCGTGAGAGAGCGGAGCGTTTGTCAGCCTCGGCGGCTTCGCGCAGCGCCTGGAGCTCGCGCAGGCGGCGGTCATTTTCGAGGACGGCGGTGAAGGGCTCGATGAGCGACTCGGCCATGCGGGCGTGCAGCGAGTCGAAGCCGTCGGGAGCGGCAGCGCGCCCCACCAGCGCGCCGACGGGCCCGTCTTCACCCACCAGCGGCACGGCCAGCCAGGTCGAATCGGCCTCCTCATCGACCAGCAGGCGAATCACATCGTGCAGGGCGTGACCGGCGTGGTGGAGGATGACTTCGCGGCTGCGAGCCCAGGCGTGCAGGAGGCGGGCCTCGGCCGGGCTGACGGTTCGCGGACGGGACGGCGCGGATGCGGGGTTCAACTCCGGCACCTGCGCTGCGACGGCGATCTGATGCTGTTCGAGGTCGAGGCTGAGGACGCGCAGGTGATCGATGGGCATGCGCTGGGCGAGGATGCGGGCGATCGTTTGCGTCGACCGCTCAATCTCAATGTGGCGGCACGCCTCGCGCCAGACATCCAGCAGCAGGTTGCGGAACTCGTCCACAGCCCCAATAGAACATTAAATATCACGGATGTCCATTATTAATGCTGGGTAAATCAACCATATTTTATGGTTTCTGCCTGATCGCCTTCCGCGTGAAAGAATGTAAAGTCTATCTAATAAATGACTTGCGAGTGACATTGTCGCGTGGCATGGCATTTGTTTTGTTTCAAGATGTATGACCCACCCCACTGGACGCAGCCCCGTCCTGGCCGGGCCCACAACAGCCGGCCGGCGGGGCCTGCGTCGCAAGGCGGCGGCGTCGAAGGTCGAACCGCTAAATCACAGGTCTTTTTTATCCGATGAGAGTACCCGATCATGTTGATTCCACGATTCTCCTGCCGTCGAGTACGTGCGATTCCTGGCGTCGCGGCCGCCCTGTGCCTGGCCGCCCTCTGCGGATGCGGCGAAGGCGACGATCGGGCGGCCGCCGCCGACCGCCCGCATGATGGCGCCGCCGCGCCGGCCCTGACGCTGCTTAACGTCTCCTACGACCCCACGCGCGAGCTCTACAAGGAGTTCAACGCAGCTTTCGTGGAGCACTGGAAGGCCCAGACGGGCCAGGCGGTCACGATCGACATGTCGCACGGCGGGGCGGGCAAGCAGGCCCGAGCGGTGATCGACGGCCTGGAAGCGGACGTGGTCACCCTGGCGCTGGCGTATGACATCGACGCGATCGCTCAGCGCACAGACCTGTTGCCGGCCAACTGGCAGTCGCGCCTGCCGCACCGCAGCGCGCCGTACACCTCGACGATTGTCTTTCTGGTCCGCAAGGGCAACCCCAGGCAGATCGACGACTGGGATGACCTCGTGCAGCCAGGCATCGCGGTCATCACCCCGAACCCCAAGACTTCGGGCGGCGCGCGGTGGAACTACCTGGCGGCGTGGGCCTACGCGCTGGACAAGTATGCCAGCGAAGAGAAGGCGCGTGAATTCGTCACCGCGCTGTTCCGCAACGTGCCGGTGCTGGACTCCGGGGCCCGCGGCTCGACCAACACGTTTGTGCAGCGCGGCCTGGGTGACGTGCTGCTGGCCTGGGAGAACGAAGCGTTTCTGGCGGTGCGCGAGCTTGGGCCCGACGCCTTCGACATCGTCGTGCCGAGCATGAGCATCCTAGCCGAGCCGCCGGTGACACTGGTGGACCAGAACGCCCGGAAGCACGGCACGCTCGACGTGGCGGAGGCCTACCTGCGCTACCTTTACTCGCCCGTCGGTCAGCGTCTGGCGGCGCGGCACTACTACCGACCGGTGGAGCCGGCCCACGCCGACGCCGCGGACATGGCGCGATTTCCCGATGTGCGGCTGATCACCATCGACGAGGTCTTCGGCGGCTGGGCCAGGGCGCAGAAGACGCACTTCGATGACGGCGGCGTGTTCGACCAGATCTACCAGAGCCAGTGACTCGGCTGCGCATCGCCCATGCATGGCGGCCACCGGCCGCCCGCCACCCTAAGCCTCTGAACCGGAGTCGTGTTCCGATGAACTCTTCGCACGGTCGTACCGAACCTTCCCGCCTGGTCGCGGTGTTCGTCGCTCTGTCCGTCACGCTCTTTGTCTGGCTGGTGATCGCGCCGCGGGCGTGCGCCGACGAGGCGACGATGGAGCGGTTCGAGGCGGAGCTGAGCGCGTTACGGGCGCGTGTCGAGGCCCAGGATGCGGAGCTGCGTCAACTGCGGGCCGCGGCTGACGAAACCTGGATGAACGAAAGTCGGGCCGCGGAAGTCGAGGCCATCGTGCGCGACGTGCTCAGCGCGGCTGAGAAACAGGATGCCTCGAGCAGCGGGCCGACGGCCGGTTATAACAACGGCTTCTTCATCGGCTCGGGCGACGGCAACTTCCTGCTGCGGGTCAACGTCGAAGGACAGGTTCGTTACGTATACAGCGCGGCCGAGCAGCCCAACGGCACGGATGGCGACGAGAACGGCTTCGTGATGCGGCGGGCGCGCCTCGATTTGCGCGGCCACGCGATCGATCCGGATCTGACGTATCGGTTGCGGCTGAGCATGGATCGGGCTGACGGCCGGGCGCTGCTGGAGCTGGCGTATCTCGGTTACGCCTTCGCCGACGGGTGGAACGTCAATATCGGCCAGATCAAGCCGATGTTCGCCCGCGAGGAGAACGTCAATCCCTTCCGGCAGTTGGCGGTGGAGCGGTCCTATGCGGCCGACTACTACACGGTCGACTTCACGCAGGGCCTGGAAGTCAGCTACAGCGGCGATGCCTTGCGCGGGTTCTTTTCGATTCACGACGGGTCGTACGCCGCCAACAGCGATTTCAATGCCGACCGGACGAATTTCGCCGCGACGGGCCGGGTCGAGTATCGGCTTGCGGGCACATGGAAGCAGTTCGACGACTTCACGAGCTGGTCGGGCGACAAGTTCGGCCTGCTTCTGGGCGCGGCGGTGGATTATGAACTGGGCGAAGAGGGCTCGGGCACACATACGCCGGACATTCTCAAGTACACGGCCGACGTGTCGGCGGAGTTCGGCGGGGCGAATCTGTTCGCGGCCCTTTACGGCCAGCACCTGTGCGACAACGGCAGCGCCGGGGCGGGCGGCCTGCCCACGAATCTCGCCGCCAACCAGTTTGGCCTGGTGGTGCAGGGCGGCGCGTTCATCGTGCCCGACAAGGTCGAGCCTTTTGTTCGCTACGAGTGGATGACCTTCGACGGCGTGTACTACCGCAACAACGGCGCGGGCACGCAGACGGGCACCGGCAACGTCGCGGATGACGACCTGAGCATCATCACGGCCGGCGTCAATTACTACATCCGCAAGCACAACATCAAGTTCACCCTCGACGGCATGTACGCCCTGGACCCGGTGCCCGTGGCCAACAGCGGGGCGGGGTTGCTGCGCAGCAGCGGTGAGCAGTTTGTCCTGCGGGCCCAGATGCAGTGGGCCTTCTGAGCCAGAAGAGGGGTGGGGTGATGTCACGGGCCATCAGACGCCAATCCGTGCTGCCCGGTTTCGGGCTGACGATGGGGTACACGATCTTCTACCTGAGCGTGATCGTGCTGATCCCGCTGTCGGCGCTGTTCATCCGGGCCGGCGCTCTGGGGCCCGGGGCGCTGTGGGAGGTGGTGACCGGGCCGCGCGTGCTCGCGGCATTTCGGCTGACCCTGGGGGCGTCGTTCGCGGCGGCCTGTGTGAACGCCGTGTTCGGATTCATGGTCGCGTGGGTGCTGGTGCGTTACCGGTTTCCGTGCCGGCGACTGATCGACGCGATCGTGGATCTGCCGTTCGCGCTGCCCACGGCTGTGTCGGGCATCGCCCTGGTGACGCTCTACGCGCCGAGCGGCTGGATCGGCCGCTGGCTGGAGCCGCTGGGCATCAAGGCTGCATATGCGCCGCTGGGGATCACCATTGCGCTGACGTTCGTCGGACTGCCCTTCGTGGTGCGAACGCTTCAGCCGGCGCTTGAAGATCTGGACGTCGAGCTGGAGGAAGCGGCTGCGAGCCTGGGGGCGACGCGGCTTCAGACGCTGCGCCGCGTGATCGTGCCGGCGGTGCTGCCGGCCATGCTCACCGGGTTCGCGCTGGCGTTCGCCCGGGCGGTGGGCGAGTACGGCTCGGTGGTCTTCATCAGCGGCAACATGCCGATGCGCACGGAGATTCTGCCGCTGCTGATCGTCTCGAAGCTCGAACAGTATGACTACGCGGGAGCGACGGCGATCGGCGGGGGGATGCTGGTGATTTCGTTTCTGATTCTGCTGGCCATCAACCTGCTGCAGTGGTGGTCCGGCCGACACGAGAGGAGGGCGTGACGATGGCTGGCGCGATTGGACTGCGTGCGGGCACCGGCCGCGCCATCGCGCGTCCGGCGCTGGGCGAGAGCCCGGCGGCGCGGTGGCTGCTCATCGGCTTGTCGCTGGTCTTTCTAAGCCTGTTCCTGGCGCTGCCGCTGGTGACCGTGCTGGTCGAAGCGCTGCGCAAGGGGCTGGGGGCGTACCTGGCGAGCTTCAACGATCCGGCAGCGCTGTCGGCCATCAAGCTGACGCTGCTGGTCGCGGGCATCGCGGTGCCCCTGAACCTGGTGTTCGGCCTGGCGGCTGCGTGGGCCATCGCCAAGTTCGAGTTCCGTGGCAAGCCGCTGCTCATCACGCTGATCGATCTGCCTTTCGCCGTCTCGCCGGTGATCAGCGGGTTGATCTATGTGGTGCTCTATGGCGCGCACGGCTGGCTGGGGCCGTGGCTGGCCGCCCACGACATGCAGATCATCTTCGCGGCCCCCGGCATTGTGCTGGCGACGGTGTTCGTGACGTTTCCATTCGTCGCCCGCGAGGTGATTCCGCTGATGCAGGAGCAGGGCACCGAGGAAGAACAGGCCGCGCTGACGCTCGGAGCCGGCGGCTGGCAGACTTTCCTGCGCGTGACGCTGCCGAACGTGAAGTGGGCGGTGCTTTACGGCGTGATTCTCTGCAATGCCCGGGCGATGGGCGAGTTCGGCGCGGTGTCGGTCGTGAGCGGGCACATTCGCGGCAAGACCAACACGCTGCCGCTGCACGTGGAGATTCTCTACAACGAATACAACTTCGTCGCGGCGTTCGCGATGGCGTCTCTGCTGGCTCTGCTGGCGCTGGTCACGCTGGCGCTTAAGAGCCTGGTCGAGTGGCGCAGCCGGGGCGCGATGCAGGCGGCACATGCCGCCACGCCGGATGACATGACGCCGGACGCGGAGGGATTGCCATGAGCATCGAGGTTCGCCACATCACCAAGCATTTCGGCGGCTTTCGAGCCCTGGATGACGTGAGCCTCACGGTGCCGGCGGGCAAGCTGGTGGCGCTGCTGGGGCCGTCGGGTTCGGGCAAGACGACACTGCTGCGCATCGTGGCTGGTCTGGAGCGGGCGGACCGCGGCGGCGGGTCGATACTCTTTCACGAAGAGGACGTCGCGCGAACGCACGTGCGTCATAGACAGGTGGGGTTTGTCTTCCAGCACTATGCGTTGTTTCGCCACATGACGGTGTTCGAGAATGTCGCGTTCGGTCTGCGGGTGCGGCGGCGGGCCCAGCGGCCGGACAAACAACAGATCGCCAGCCGCGTCGGCCGACTGCTGCAACTGGTCCAGCTCGACGGCCTGTCACAGCGCTATCCCAGCCAGCTTTCGGGCGGTCAGCGCCAGCGCGTGGCTCTGGCGCGGGCCCTGTCGGTCGAGCCCCGCGTGCTGCTGCTCGACGAGCCGTTCGGCGCGCTGGACGCGAAAGTCCGCAAGGAACTGCGCTCCTGGCTGCGCCGCCTGCATGACGAACTGCATATAACGAGCATTTTTGTGAC
Source organism: uncultured Phycisphaeraceae bacterium (assembly GCA_964502445.1). Lineage (GTDB taxonomy): Bacteria > Planctomycetota > Phycisphaerae > Phycisphaerales > Phycisphaeraceae > CAZCWM01. The sequence goes on from CAZCWM010000016.1 coordinate 7,129, forward strand.
GCACGATCAGGACGAAGCGCTCGAGGTGGCCGATCAGGTTGTCGTGATGAACAGCGGGCGGATCGAGCAAGTCGGCACGCCCGAAGAGGTGTTCCACCATCCGACTTCGGAGTTCGTGATGCGCTTCCTCGGCGACGTGAACACGTTCCACGGCCGGGTGAACAAGGGCACTGTGCAGTTCGGCAGCCTCGAGCTTCCGTTCCCGGAGGACCGTCAGCAGATCGTCGGCGACGCGCGTGTTTTCGTGCGGCCGTATGACGTGACGATCGACATCAAGACCAACGGCATGCCGGCGCTCGAGGCCCGGGTGCTGCACGTTCACTCGGCCGGCTCGCTGGTGCGCGTCGACCTGCTGACCAGCGCCGGCCAGCGGCTGACCTCCGAGATTTCGCAGGAGCGCTTCGCCACGATGGCCCTGCGCCCGGACAGCCGGGTGTACGTGCGCCCACGGCACATCCGTGTGTTCGCAGCCTCCTGACGGGCTGGACGGACCATGATCCAGCCGCCGGCGGCGCGGATTGCGTTGGCGCGATGGCTCCGCGATACTGGGCGATTCCCTGATTTGCGTTGGATTCGCTCATGTTCAGCGCTCTGCAACGACTGTGTCTGCCCCTGCACCGTCTGGCCCATTGGCCGGACCGGCATGCGTATCAGCATGCGATGCGGCGGTGGTGGATGGGGCGCATGCTGACGCGACTGGATGCGGAGCGTGTCCGCACCGTGGTCGAGGTCGGCTGCGGCGACGGCTGGGCGACGCGGGAGCTGGCGAGCATGCTGCCGCGAGCGACGCGCTTCGTCGGGTTCGACTTCAATCCGCTGCGCATTGAGCCGGCGGGCAATGACCCGCGGATTCTCCTCTGCGCCGGCGATGCGGAGCACCTGCCGATCGCCCCGGGCAGCGCGGATCTTATTCTGTCGATTGCGACGCTCGAACATCTGCGCGATCGCGAGGCGGTGCTGCGGCGGATGGGCGAGCTGTTGTCGCCCGATGGCCTGATGGTGCAGATCGTGCCGTTGGCGCCGATGAAGGTGCTCCAGTGGCTGGGTTTCATTCCCGAACAACTGCGCAAGGCGGTCCGGGGCGCGACGCGCAGCCTGGCCGGACAGCGGCGCGAGAAGAAACGCAAATACCGTGAGGGCATGGAGACCAACAACCCGCATCGCAGGCAGCGGCGTCACTGGTATCAGAAGCTCTACCCGCGCGTGCACGGCGAATATGACAGCAACTGGCAGGAGTTTCGCATCAACCGCCGTCGGCAGTGGGAGCGGCTTTTCGCACGCAGTGGCCTGCGACTGGGCCGTTACGTCCCACTGGGCCTGTTTTCCCCCTATTTTTTCGGTTTGTCGCCGCTGGCGAAGGCCGCGGCCTGGGTGGGACTGGCGTCGGTGGGCGGATTCATCCTGCGACCCGGCGACAATCCGGCGGAAAGCGTGCGGCCATGACCACTGCATCACGGTATTTCATCAAGGACGGCTACCGGCACCGCACGGAGAATGCAACCGTCGAGCAGGAGACCGGCGACTACTTCACGCCCAAGCGTGCGGTCTTCAGCCGGCACATGCAGCACCATGTGTACGCGCTGGCGGGAAAGCTGACGCGGGAGCATGGGCTCAGGAGCGTGGTCGACGTCGGTTGCGGCCTGGGGCACAAGCTGGTGGAGCTTGTCGCGCCGAGCGCCGAGCGCGTGGTGGGCATCGACCAGCCGACGGTTGTGCAGGCGGCGCAGCGGACGGCGGCTGGGGCACCGTTCGTCGAGCGTGTGCAGTTTGTCGCGGCTGACCTCGAAAAGCCGGACGACGGCGCCGTGGGCACGTTTGACCTGGTGTTGTCGGTCGATGTGATTGAACATCTGCTTGACCCGGACAAACTGCTCGCGTTCCTGCGGGCCCGCTGTCACAGGGACTCGTGGGTGATCGTGTCGACACCGGAGCGCGACGTACGACGCGGGCCGGACTGCATGATGTCGCCCAAGGCGGTGCATGTCCGCGAATGGAACGGCGCGGAGCTGAAACGATATCTCGAACACAGCGGGTTCGAGGTGGTGGAGCAGCACCTGCTGCCGGCCTTCAAGTCCGGGTGGTCGTGGACGATGCTGCGCGAGCGTCTGCGCATGGTGCGCAAGGGCATCGCGATGAACTACTGCCAGGCGGCGGTTTGCCGCGTGCGACCAGCCTGATGCGTGACGCGTGATGCGATTCTGCCTCTTCACCCCGACATTCCTGCCCCGACTCGGCGGCGCCGAGCGTATGGCCGACGTGATCGTGCGCGGGCTGATCGCTCGCGGGCACGAGGGAATGGTGCTGGCGGCCCGCCCGGACGGCGCGGAACGGGCGACGTGGACGCCAACCGACGACCAGCGGCTTCCGTATCCCGTGCGGCGCTACCGTCGGCCGCCGGCCCAGCATCTGTGGCCGGAGAAGCTCGCCTGGGACGTCCGCCGCGCTTATCGCGCCTGGCCGTTCGAGGTCATGCTCGCGTTTTACAGCTACCCGACCGGTTACGCGGCCGGCTGTGTGCATCAGCGGCTCGGATTCCGCCTGGTACTCAATCCACGCGGCGGCGATCTTTACCGCCACTTCAACGCCCTGCGCAAGCCGCGCGTGCGCAACGTCATCCGCATCGGATATCAGCGGGCTGACCGCATCATCTCGATCAGCGACTGGCTGACGCAGCGCTTGCACGAAATCTGCGGCGACGCGCTGCCGCCCATCGACCAGGCGCCCAACGGCATCGATCTGCCGGCCCACGACCGCGCGCTGCAGGAAGCGCGACAGTTTGACCCGCAGGATCCGGCCCTGCGCGAGTTGGCCGGGCGCCCGTTCGTGCTGCATCTGGCCCGCATCGGGTCGGCCAAACGACACGACCTGGCGATTGAGGGGCTGGCGCGGGCGCGTCACGCGTTTGCCGAGCGCGGCATGCTGTACGTGATCGCCGGCGACGGCAACCGGGCCGAGGGCGTGCGGGCGCAGGCGTCACAACTGGGGCTGGATCCGATCGTGCGCTTCATCGGCCCGCGCCGCGGCGTCGAGAAGATGTGGCTGCTGGCGCACGCCCGGTGCATGGTGACCACCAGCCGCGAGGAGGGCATGCCCAACAGCGTGCTTGAAGCGATGGCCAGCGGCCTGCCGATTCTGGCCAGCGATATCGGCCCGCATCGCGAACTGATCGAAGGGCGCGGGTGGGGCGTCCTGTTTGAGAGCGGGAGCGTGGACGACCTGGCGGCGAAACTGCCCGCGATGCTCAATGGCGACCTGACGTCGATGTGCGGGGCGGCCCTGGCGCTGCGCGACAGTTATTCGTTGACGCGGATGCTCGATGGCTATGAGCGCGTGCTGGTGGAAGAAGCCGAGCGGGCGCGTGCCCAAGGCTTGTGCGGCTAGACGTCCAGCGGGTGGGTCTGCATCCAGCCGAGCAGCACCAGCAGCGTGTACATGACGCGCATGTCGCCGCGGCCGCACTTCGCGTCGGACCAGCGACGGGCGATCGCCTGAGCGTTCATGAAGGGTGCAAGCCTGGCGGCGCGGCTGACCCAATCTTCACCGACCTCAAGCCATGAGCCGGCGAACTCGTCCTTGAGCGGCACCGAAAAGCCGTGCTTGGGGCGATCCCACACCTCGCGCGGCAGGTGGCGGCGGGCGAGCTCCAGCAGTACGGCCTTCAGTCGCGGCCGAGTATCAGGCCCCTGCAGCTTCACCGATGCCGGCTGGGGCAGGATCAGATCGACGACGGGGTTGCCCAGCAGCGGCACGCGCACCTCCAGGCTGTGGGCCATGCTCGCACGGTCGGTCTTGACCAGGCAGTTGTCGGCCAGATAGGTCCACAGGTCGGCGCGCATGAGGCTGTCGCTGCTGCCGGGGCGGACGTGGAGGCGCAGTTGCTCGCGCCAGAGCGCGAGGGTGTCGTCGATGTCGCAGGCGCTGGCCAGATCCGGCGTGAGCAGGGCGGCCATGTCTTTGCGTGTGCGTGCAAACGGGCCAAGGCGGACGCGCTCCCAGAGCAGGCGGTCCAGCCCCCGCAGCGTGCGCCGCCGCAGCGATGCCGGCAGCAGGCGCATGTCGATCAGGCCAGAGGAAGCGCGCATCGCCCACGCGGGCGCGGCCGCGTCGGCGTCATTCAGGAAGCGCGGGTAGCCGCCGAACAGTTCATCGCCGCCGTCGCCGGAGATCGCGACGGTGACGAACTGCCGCGTGAGCTTCGACAGCGCGAGCGTCGGCAAATAAGCGGGATCGGCCAGGGGTTGATCGAGGCTGGCGATCGCGGCCGTCAGATCGTCGGGCCCGATGGCAGCGGCGGGAAACACCGTATGTTCGCAGTGAAACTGCTCGGCCACCTGCCGGGCATAGGGGCTTTCGTCGTAGCGGCCGCCGGCCTTGAAGGCGACGCTGAAGGTGCGCAGCGGCTCCGCTCCGGCCTGGCGCATGTAGTGGACCATCAGTGAACTGTCGATGCCGCCGGACAGGAATGCTCCCAGCGGCACATCGGCGACAAGCTGGCGACGGAGGCTTTCGCGCAGGGCGGCGTCGGTCCGCTCGACCAGGTCGCCAAAAGCGAGCGCCTGATCCGTAGCCGGCGGGATTTCCCAGTAGCGCCCGAGCGTGAGTTTGGTCCGCACGATGTCATAGCGCAGCCACGACGCGGGCGGCAGAGCCTTGACGTCGCGCAGGATCGTGTGCGGCGCGAAGATGGACTGCGAGGCCAGGAAGTCGCGCAGGGCCGGCGGATTCAGCCGGCGGGGGAAACCGGGCAACTTCCAGAACGGCGCGAGCGTCGAGGCGAAGATCAGACCGCCGCGTTCGGCGTCCGCTTGAGCGTCGCTGTAGAAGAGCGGCTTGACGCCGAAGCGGTCGCGGGCGGCGAAGAGGGTATGTTCGTGGGCGTCGTAGATGGCGAAGGCGAAGATGCCGTCGAGCTTCCTGAGCAGCGGCTCCCCGCCCCAGTGGGCGTAGCCGTGCAGCAGGACCTCGGTGTCGCTATGGCTGGTGAAGGCGGACCCGCGGGCTTCGAGCTGGCGTCGCAGGTCGTGGAAGTTGTAGATCTCGCCGTTGAAGACGATGACGAACCGGCCGTCGGGCGTGGCCATCGGCTGGTGGCCGCCAGCCAGGTCGATGATAGACAGGCGGCGGTGGCCGAGGCGCACATCCGCATGGCCGTTGTCGGCGGCGGGACGGTGGTAGAGGCCCTGGTCATCGGGCCCGCGGCTGGCGAGGGTATGGAGGGCGGCCGCGAAGACAGCCTCCGGATCGGGGCCGGCGAACCGCGTGCCAATCATGCCGAGGATGCCGCACATGCCGCCGTCCATCGAAAGACCGCCGCAGTGTACGCCAAGGGGCGATGCCCCGCCGCCGGGCATTCCCCGGGTTGCGGCCCGGCACGATGACGCTACAAGGAACGCGGTGTTCACCCTGTTGACCGGACCCTGATCTGATGCGCATCCTCTATGTCGATATCGATTCCCTTCGCCCCGACCACCTGGGCTGTTACGGCTACCACCGCAACACGAGCCCGCACATCGACGCCATCGCGGCGGCGGGCACACGGTTCGACCACTACTTCGTGTCTGATGCCCCGTGCCTGCCCAGCCGCACCGCCTTGTTCAGCGGGCAGTTCGGCATCCACAACGGCGTGATCGACCACGGGGGGGTCGCGGCCGACCTGCACCCCGAAGGCGCGGGCCGTTCGTTTCGCAGCCTGCTGGGGGCACAGGGTTGGATGGGGCTGCTTCGCGCGGCCGGGCTCAGGACGGCGACGGTCAGCCCTTTCGGCGAGCGGCATTCGGCGTGGTGGTGGTATGCCGGTTTCAACGAGGTCTACAACACCGGCAAGTGCGGCATGGAAAGCGCGGAGGAGTGCGCGCCGGTCGCCCTCGACTGGATCAAGCGCAATGGCGCCAGCGACAACTGGTTTCTGCACGTGAATCTGTGGGATCCGCACACGGCCTACCGGGCGCCGGCGGACTTCGGCGACCCGTTCAAGGATGAGCCGCTGCCCGATTGGCTGACTGAAGACGTGCGACGCAGGCACTGGGCCGGCTGCGGGCCGCACTCGGCACGCGAGATCGCCGGCTATCACTCGCAAACGCGCAAGCAGTTCCCGCGTCAGCCCGGCGAAGCCGACAGCATGGACAAGGTCCGCATGATGTTCGACGGGTATGACACCGGCGTGGCCTACGCGGACTTGTGGGTCGGCCGCATCTTTGACCTGCTCAAACAGCAAGGCGTGTATGACGACACGGCCATCATCATCAGCTCCGACCACGGCGAGAACCTGGGCGAGCTGAACATTTACGGCGACCATCAAACGGCCGACCTCATCACCACGCGCGTGCCGCTGATCGTGCGCTGGCCGGGGGTGACGCAAGCGGGCGCGGTGGATGGCGGTCTGCACTACCACGTCGACTTCGCCGCGACGGTGGTCGAACTTGTGGGCGGGCGGATTCCCAGCCATTGGGACGGCGTGAGCTTCGCCGACGCACTGCGCGACGGCCAGCTCGGGTCCGACAGCGGGCGTGACTATCTGGTCGTGTCGCAGGGGGCGTGGAGTTGCCAGCGGTCGGTACGCCTGCGCGTGCCCGGCGACGGGCAGGGCAGCGGCGAATACATCTGCATCCGCAGCTACCACGACGGCTACCACGGCTTTCCGGACATCATGCTGTATGACGTGGTGAACGACCCGCACGAGCAGCACAACCTGGCCGTCGAGCGGCCGGAGCTGGTCCATCGGGCGATGAGCATGCTCGACGACTGGTACGGCCAGATGATGCGGCGCACGAATCCGCCGAAGGCGAGCACGCCGGTGGACCCGATGTGGACGGTGATGCGGGCGGGCGGAGCCTTTCACACGCGCGGCGAACTGCCCGGCTACCTCAACCGGCTGCGTGAGACGGGACGGTCCAACTGGGCCGATCATCTTGCCGCGCGTTATCCCGACGAATGCTGAGCAGCGGGTGGAGGCGACGCGGCTGGATCAGGGCGGCGCGGCCCCGCGGCGAATCGCGTCCTTACCGAAGCGTTGTTTGATGCGATCGGTGGCCTGGTCGATCTGTCGGCCGCGTTCGGCCAGCGGATCGGTGAACAGGCCCATCTGTGCCTCGGGCTCCGTCAGCGGGCCGACGCCCATGCCCAGCAGGCGCAGCGGGGTGAATGCCTGGGCGGCCCAGCGATCGAACACGGCGCGCGCGGTCGTCCAGATCGCGTCGGTGCGGTCGGTCGGCTGCTTGAGCGTGGCGGATCGGTTGAGCGTGTGGAACTGGCCGTCACGGATCTTGAGCGTCAGGCCGGACGCCAGTCGGCCGGCCTTGCGCAGACGCCACGCGACCTGCTCGGTCTGGCCCAGCAGGATGCCGCGCAGGGTGTCGACATCGTCCACGTCCACATCGAAGGTCTGCTCCTGGCTGATGCTCTTGGCCACGTGGTCGGGCACGACGGTCCGGTCGTCCAATCCCATGGCCAGGCGCCAGAGGTGCTCGCCGTGGTCACCCAGCAGTCGCTTGAGCTTCCGCGGGCCCGCCTCGCGCAGGTGGCCGAAGGTGATCAGGCCCATCGCCTCAAGCTTGCCCGCCGTCGCCGGGCCGACGCCCCAAAGCCGGCTGATCGGCAGCGTCGGCAGAAGCGCATCGATCTCGTGCGGGCCCAGGACCGTCAACCCGTCAGGCTTGTCCAGCTCGCTGGCGAGCTTGGCCAGGAACTTGTTAGGCGCGACGCCGATGGATGCCGTCAGGCCGGTGAGGTCGCGGATGTCGGCCTTGAGCCTGCGGGCGACGTCGGCCGGCTCGCCGAGCAGGCGGCGTGTGCCGGTGAGGTCGACGAACGCTTCGTCAATGCTGAGCGGTTCGACCAGCGGCGAGACGCGGGCCAGCAGGCCGAAGACCTGGCTGGAGACTTCGCGGTATCGGCTGCCATGCGGCGGGACGACGATGGCTTGGGGGCACAGGCGGCGGGCCAGGCTCATCGGCTGGGCGGAATGGCAGCCGAAGCGGCGGGCTTCGTAGGAGGCGGTCGCGACCACGGCGCGCGGCCCGTCGCCGCCGACCAGCACCGGCTTGCCGCGCAAGGCCGGATTGTCGAGCTGCTCGACAGCCGCGAAAAAGCTGTCCATGTCGACGTGCAGGATAGCGCGTGGTTCGGACATGGCTGATGCCGCGGGAAGCCGAGGCGGCCACCCAGCCGTCGGATCCTTCCCACGCACGATTCTACACCCTCGGGCCGCGGACCCGGCCCGCTTGACCGGTGCAATCCGAGGTTGGGCGGTGTATCGTGACAGCTATCGGGGCGCTGCGTGCCCGCTCGCGGGCCATTTCCCGGCCGCGTCACGGCCCGATTCATTGAACTTTTGATCCGTCGCCATGCGTTTGGACCACTGAGCAGGCCGTCCGCGGCATGCCGACATGAGGTGACCATGCGCCGCACCACGCCGCCCAGCAGGCCTGCCCACCTTCGACTTCGCCCCTCGCCACGCACCCTGCGGCCCTGCCTCGCGGGTGGCGCGCTGCTGCTGGCGACGGTCCTCGTGACCGCCTGCGGCTCGCCGTTTGGCACGTCGACGCCGCGGCGCTGGGCCGATGCCGAGGCGGCCGCCGGGACGCCACGGAATGATGCTTCGATCCAAGGCCGCGCCGACGCGGCGTCGACCCTGGCCGATGATGCGGCCTTCGCCGCCCTGACTTCAGCCAGTGGGCCCGAGGATTACGTCGCCCTGGCGCTGCGGAGGCATCCCTTGATTCTGGCGGCCCAGCGCCGTGTCGAGCGGCAGACAGCCCGTCGGCCGCAGGTCACGTCGCTGGATGACCCGATGGTCATGGTGGCGCCCTTTGGCGAGATGGCCCAGACGGCCGCGGGTGAAGTGGGGCTGATGGCCAACGTCAGTCAGAAACTGCCTTTCCCAGGCAAGCTGGCGGCTCGCGGGGCGGTGGCGGATGCGGATGCGGCGATGGCGGCCGCGAGTCTGATCGAAACGCGACTGCAGGTGGCGGCCGACACGCGACGGGCGTACTGGAGCTACTACTTCGCGACGCGGGCCATCCAGACCACCGAGTCAAGCCGGTCGCTGCTGAGCCAGTTCCGCGAGGTGGCCGAGGTGGAATATAAGGCCGCCACGCGCAGCCAGCAGGACGTTCTGCGAGCCGGCGTCGAACTGGGGCAGATCGAGACGGAACTGGTCCTGTTGCGCCAACGTCAGCAGACGGCCCGGAGCATGCTTAACCAGGCGATGGATCGGCCGGTGACCGCGCCGCTGCCGGAACCCGACGCCATCACACCGGTCGCGATCGAAGGTGATCTGAAGGATCTGCTGGCCGCGGCGGCGGAACACAATCCGTCGCTGGCGCGGCTGGCGCATCGTCTGGAGCAGTGGCGTCAGCAGAAGAAGCTGGCGACGCTCGGTCGCTGGCCGGACCTGACGGTGAGCTTCAACTACGCAGCAGTGGACGACACGGGTTTGTCGATGGCCGCCAACGGCGATGACCAGTGGTGGGTGAGCCTGGGCATCAACCTGCCGATCTGGCTGGGCAAGTACGAAGCGGCGGAGCGCGAGGCGATGCGCGGTCGGCTGGAAGGAGCGGCCGAGCTGGCGGCCCAGCGCAACCGCGTGGCCATGCAGGTGCAGGAAGCGTACCTCAAGCTCGACGCCCAGCAGCGGCTGGTCGAACTTTTTGACCACACCATCCTGCCGCAGGCGCGTCAGGCAGTGGAGGCCTCGGCCAGCGCATACCGCGCGGGATCCATTGATTTTCTCACCCTGATCGACAACTGGCGCAAGCTGCTGAACTTTCAACTCATGCGTCATCGCGCCGTCGCCGATGCCCGCCAGGCGCTGGCGGAACTGGATCAGGCGGTCGGCCGCGAAAACCCGGAGGTTGAGCCGTGAACCACGAACGCACCGAGTACCGCAGCCGATCGTCCCAGGCCGCACCGGCCGGGCGAGTGATCGTCCCCGTCGTCGCGCTGATCGCCGCGATCATTCTGGGCGCGGTCTTCGCCGGACCGCTGCGCGGGGGTGCGGCAGCGCTGGGCTCGTGGCTGGGTTTCGGCGTCGAGCCCGCCTCAGCGACCGGCGGCGACGGCGCGACTGGCGTGCGGTACTACACCTGCGGCATGCACCCGTGGGTCATCGAGCCCCGGCCAGGCGACTGCCCGATCTGCCACATGGCCCTGACCCCGGTCGACCCGGCCAAGTTCACCGGCGAACTGGCCATCGATCCGGTGGTGGTGCAGAACATGGGCGTGCGTATCGCGCCGGTGGTCACCGGGCCGCTGACGCGCACGATCCGCACCGTCGGCACGGTGGCATACGACGAGACGTCCGTGCGCGATGTGAACGTCAAGACGGCGGGCTGGATTGAGAAGCTGCACGTGGATTACCTGGGCGCTCGCGTGGAGGCGGGCGATCCGTTGTTCGAGTTGTATTCACCGCAGCTTTACGCCGCCCAGGAAGAGTATCTGCTGGCGTGGCGCGGCGCCCAGCCGGCGGCGAGCGGCGCCAGCGGGACCGACCTGCTCGCTGCCGCACGCACGCGCCTTGAGTATTTCGACATCACCGATGAACAGATCGAGCGCCTGCGCCAGACCGGCGAACCCTCCAAGACGATGACCATCCTCAGCCCGCACCGCGGCGTGGTGATCGCTAAGCACGCCAATGAAGGTATGAAGGTCGATCAGGGCATGCAGGTGTACCGCATCGCCGATCTTTCACGGGTGTGGGTGATGGTCACGCTCTACGAGTACCAGTTACCCTACGTCGAGGCTGGTCAGGCCGCGGAGATGACGCTGCCCTACATCCCCGGTCAGCCGTTTGAGGGTCAGGTGCTGTACGTCTATCCGTATCTCGACGAGAAGACGCGCGAGGTGCAGGTACGTCTGGCATTCGACAATCCGGCGGGCCTGCTCAAACCGGGCATGTTCGCCAACGTCGAACTTCACAGCACGCTGGCAGCGGCGAAAACGCTCGCGCCGCGTTCGGCGGTGATTGACACGGGCCGACGGCAGGTCGCGTTCGTGAGCCTCGGTGACGGCCGGTTCGAGCCACGCGACGTGCGCATGGGCGTCGAGACCGGTGAGGGCATGGTGGAAATCATCAGCGGCCTGAAGCCCGGAGAGATGGTGGTGACCAGCGGCCAGTTTCTGATCGACTCGGAGGCCCGCGTCCGCGAGGCGCTGGCGAAGATGATCCGCGGCGACCTGGCGGGCGATCAGACGGCGACGGCCGAGTTGGCCGGCCCGGGCAAACTCGAGCAGATGCCCGAGGCCCTGGCGACCACGCTCGCGGACGTGCTCGATGATTACTTTACGATCGGCGACACCCTGGCCGGCGACACGCTCGAGGGCGCGGCTGCCGCGGCCCGCGGGCTGGCGCGCGGACTGGAGGCCTTGATCGCGACGGACGTCCCGGCCGCGCCGCATCTGTGGCACGAGCACCAGGACGCAGTCGCCACCGCCCGATCCGGCGCGCTGCGTCTGATTGACCTGAGCGATCTTGCGGCAGCGCGGCTGGCGTACGCGGACGTGAGCACCGCCCTGCGGGAACTGCTGCTGGCCACGGGCGTACCGGCCGCCTATGGCCGGGAGGTGCAGACGCTGCACTGCCCGATGTACCGCGAGGGGCAGGGCGGGGGCATCTGGCTGCAGCCGGCCGGTGACGTGCGCAACCCCTACTTCGGCGCCCTCATGCTCAAGTGCTTCGACCGCCGCGAAGCGCTGCCCCTCGTCGGCGCGCCGCCCACGGAGGGCGCCAAGCCATGATCGCCTCGCTGATTCACGCATGCGTGCATAACCGCGCGATGGTGCTGCTGCTGACCGCGTTTCTCGTGCTGGCCGGCTGGTGGTCGGCGGCGCACATCACCGTCGACGCCATCCCCGACCTGTCGGACGTGCAGGTCATCATCCGCACCGACTATCCCGGCCAGTCGCCGCAGATCGTCGAGGACCAGGTCACCTACCCGCTGACCACCGCCATGATGGCTGTCCCGTATGCCGAACATGTGCGCGGCAGCAGCATGTTCGGGGCCAGTTTCGTAACCATCCTCTTCGAGGACGGCACGGACCTGTACTGGGCCCGCAGCCGGGTGCTCGAACAGCTCAACACGGTCGGTTCGCGCCTGCCCGAGGGCGTGAGCCCGCAGCTTGGGCCCGACGCCACGGGGGTCGGCTGGGTCTACCAGTACGTGCTCACCACCGGGCCATACTGCCCGCGGCATGGCAACGGCCTGTGGCATGACCCGGTTGACAATCAGTGGTACGCCTCGGATGAGGGCGCGACGGCGACCGGCGCACGCCAGCGACTGGTGCGTCATCGCGTGCTCCATGGCCGCGACACGTGCCCGCTCGACGGCAAGCCGCTTGTCGCCGCCGATCAGGATCTGTCCGATCTGCGTTCGCTGCAGGACTGGTACCTGCGTTACGAACTGACCGCGGTGGAGGGCGTGAGCGAAGTGGCGCCCGTTGGCGGGTTCGTCAAGCAGTACCAGGTCGTTGTCGACCCGGTGAAGCTGCTGGCGTATGACATGCCGCTGCAGCGTGTGCGGATGGCGGTGCAGCGTTCCAACCGCGATGTGGGTGGACGGCTGATCGAGCAGAGCGAGACCGAATACATGGTGCGCGGGCTCGGCTACCTGGGCTCGCTGACCCCTGAACAGATCGCGGCCGCCCGCGACGCCGGCCGCAGTCTTGACGACCTGCGTGAACAGGAAGTTCTCGAGCATCTGCGGCAGATCGCCCTGGGTGCGACGGCTCAAGGCAAGCCGATCTACCTGGCCGACGTCGCCGACGTGCGCCTGGGCCCGGAGATCCGCCGCGGCGTCGCGGAATGGAACGGCCAGGGCGAAGTCGTCGCGGCGACGATCGTCATGCGCTTCGGCGAAAACGCCCGCGACACCATCGAGCGCGTGCGTCAGAAGCTGCGCGCCCTCGAGGCCGGCCTGCCGCCTGGCGTCGCCATCGAAGTCGCCTACGACCGCTCCGATCTCATCGAGCGCGCGGTGGCCACCGTCACCCACACGCTGATCGAGGAGATCACCGTCGTCGCCCTGGTCATCGTCGTGTTTCTGCTGCACGCCCGCAGTTCGCTGGTGGCCGCGTTCGTTCTGCCCACGGGCGTGCTGGCGACGCTGACGATCATGTACCTGCTGGGCATCAACGCCAACATCATGTCGCTGGGCGGCATCGCGATCTCGATCGGCGTCATGGTCGACTCGTCGATCGTCATGGTCGAGAACGCGCACAAGCATCTGGAACGTTTCGCACAGAAAAATGGGCGCGAGCCCGATGGCGCGGATCGCGTGCGTCTGATCGCGGAGGGGGCGGCCGAAGTCGGTCCGACACTTTTCTTCTCCCTGCTGATCATCACCGCCAGCTTCCTGCCGATCTTCGTGCTCGGTGAAGAGTCGGGGCGGCTGTTCCGTCCGCTGGCGTTCACCAAGACTTTCGCCATGACCGCGGCCGCGCTGCTGGCGGTGACGATCATCCCCGTGCTGATGGTTTACTTCGTGCGCCAGCGCGTGCTGCCGGGGCGGTGGTCGAAAGCGCGTCAGTGGACGGTCGTTGCCGCGGCGGCGAGCGTGCCAGCGCTGCTGCTGGCCATCCTCCCGCTGCCGGGCGGCGAGGCGAGCGTGCTGAATCTCGCGGCCTGGCGCTGGTGGGCGGTCGGCGGATGGATCGTGCTCAGCGCCCTGATCCTGCTGCCTCAGCGCATCCACAGCGAGGAGCGCAGCCCCATCAGCCTGCTGCTGCAGCGCCTGTACCACCCGCTGTTCGTCTTCGTCATGCGTCACCGCTGGGCGGCGCTGGTCGCGGCCGCGCTGATCGTGCTCATCACCTGGCATCCCTTCAGCCGCCTGGGCCGGGAGTTCATGCCTCCGCTTGAGGAGGGCGACCTGCTCTACATGCCCACGACCGATCCGGGCATCAGCATGACCAAGGCCCGCGAACTGCTGCAGCAGACCGACAAGCTCATCGCCAGTTTCCCCGAGGTGGTCAGCGTGTTGGGCAAGGTCGGCCGGGCGGAGACCGCCACCGACCCCGCGCCGCTTTCCATGCTCGAAACCACCATCGTGCTCGAGCGCGACAAGAGCCGATGGCGGACGCGCCCGATCGAGCGTTTCCACACCGGCTGGCCGGCGTGGCTTGCCTGGTTGCCGGCGAAACTCTTCGACGCTCAGCGGCCGATCACCGTCGACGAGTTGATTTACGGCTACGAACTGCCCAACCCTGGCCGCGAACCGATCCGCGTGCCCGGTCTGAACGACGCGGTGCGCATTCCCGGCCTGACCAATGCATGGACCATGCCCATCCGCACGCGCATCGACATGCTCTCCACCGGGATCAAGACGCCCGTGGGCGTCAAAGTCATGGGGTCCGACCTGGCGACACTGGCCGATCTGGCTGAACGCATCGCCAGCATCCTCAAGACCGATCCCGCGATCAGCCCGTGGGTGATCAGCGCCTACGGTGAGAAAAGCGTGGGCGGCAACTACCTGGACATCCGCATCGACCGCGGGCAGATCGCGCGCTACGGTCTGTCGGTGGGCGATGTGCAGGACGTAATCATGACCGCGCTGGGCGGCATGAATGTCACCTGGACCGTCGAGGGCCTGCACCGCTATCCGGTGAATGTGCGTTATCCGCATGAACTGCGCGACAACCTCGAGGCCCTGCGGCAGACGCTCGTCGCCGCACCGTCGGGAGCGCAGGTTCCGCTCGGCCAGCTTGCCGCCCTGTCGGTGCACAAAGGCCCGCCGATGGTCAAGAGCGAGAACGCCCGGCTCACAAGCTGGGTGTACGTCGACCTGGCCGGCATCGATGTGGGCACGTTCGTCGAGCGTGCCCTCCAGGTCGTCGGCCGCGAGGTTCCACTGCCGGCCGGCTATAGCGTCATCTGGTCCGGCCAGTACGAATACATGCAGGCCGCCCGCCAGCGGCTGATGGTTGTCGTGCCGCTGACGGCCCTGGTCATCCTTCTGCTGCTTTACGCCGCCACGCGAAGCTGGCTGCGCGTGGGCATTGTGATTCTCGCCGTACCCTTTTCCCTGGTGGGCGCGATCTGGCTGGTCTACCTGCTGGGCTACGACCTGTCGCTGGCGGTGTGGGTCGGCATGATCGCTTTGGCTGGCCTCGATGCGGAGACAGGCCTGGTCATGCTGCTTTACCTGGAGAACAGTTGCGACCACTTCGCGGCCGAGGGACGGCTCAACAACGAAACGGACCTGTGGCACGCGGTCCATGACGGCGCGGTGCGTCGCATTCGACCCAAGACGATGACGGTCATGACGACCTTCATCGGCCTGGCGCCGCTGTTGTGGGCCAGCGGGGCCGGGGCCGACACCATGCGCCGCCTGGCCGCGCCGATGATCGGCGGATTGGCCAGCAGCTTCATCATGGAACTGCTGCTCTATCCCGTGCTCTTCTACACCGCCCGGGCCATGGCCTTGCGCCGTCGGTCCGCGGCTTGAGCCGGCTTACCATCCGCGGCCGACTGGCCCTATACTCGGCCGCGTTCGTTCGTGGACGCCTGGCCGCAAACCCGGATGAGACCGACGCTATGGCCAAGAATGTTCTCGGCGCCGACCTGAAGCCCTGCTGCATGGACCCGATGACCGGTTTCCATCGCGACGGCCACTGCCACACCGGAGCTGGCGACGATGGTGTGCA
The DNA here is from genome assembly GCA_964502445.1 of uncultured Phycisphaeraceae bacterium. Taxonomy (GTDB): domain Bacteria; phylum Planctomycetota; class Phycisphaerae; order Phycisphaerales; family Phycisphaeraceae; genus CAZCWM01. The sequence continues at coordinate 22,765 of CAZCWM010000016.1, forward strand.
CGTCGTCTGCGCGGAGATGACGGCCGAGTTTCTCGCCTTTTCGAAATCGCGAGGCAACGATCTGTCCACGGCCCGGCCGCAGATGATGTTTCCAGGCCTGCGTCCCGGTGATCGCTGGTGCCTGTGCGTCGAGCGATGGAAAGAAGCGCTCGCTGCCGGCTGCGCGCCGCCGGTCGATCTGAACGCCACGCACATGGCCGCTCTCGAGTTCGTCGACCTAGACGACCTGCGGGCCCACGCCGCGGTGGAGTGAGCGACCTGTCCCGTGCCTGATCGGATCGCGCCTGTGCGCCGTGGGCGAATCGGCATAATGGCCGCATGACGCTGGCGACCATCGACGATGCCCGGGCACGACTGCGTGAAGTCTTCGGCTACGCCGATTTCCGCGGACAGCAACAGGCCGTGGTTGAGCACGTGCTGGCGGGTGGCGACGCCCTGGTTGTCATGCCCACCGGCGGGGGCAAGAGCCTCTGCTACCAGCTTCCAGCCCTGGTGCGCCCCGGCATGGCCGTGGTCGTCAGCCCGCTGATCGCCCTCATGCACGACCAGGTGCAGGCTCTGACGCACAACGGCGTGCGTGCGGCCGTGCTCAACTCGACCCTCGACCGCGACCAGGCCCGCCAGGTCTACCGTGAGGCGCGCGACGGCCGGCTCGACCTCCTGTATGTCGCGCCCGAACGGCTGGTGACCGAGGGCTGTCTGGCCCTGCTGGACCGCTGCCAGCTCGCACTGTTTGCCATCGACGAGGCCCACTGCGTCAGCCAGTGGGGCCACGATTTCCGCCCCGAGTACCGTCAGCTCGACGTGCTGGCCGACCGCTACCCCGGTGTGCCGCGACTGGCCCTGACCGCCACCGCCGACGCCCGCACGCGCCAGGACATCGTCCATGGCCTGCACCTGCCGGACGCGCGGCTGTTCATCGCCGGCTTCGATCGACCCAACATCACCTACAGCGTCGCCGTCAAGGACCACCCGCGCCAGCAACTGCTCGCCTTCCTCGATGCGCATCATCCCGCGGCCGCCGACATCGAGCCCGGCATGGCGGCCGATGCCGGCATCGTCTACTGCCTCACCCGCCGCGGCGTCGAACAGACTGCCGAATGGCTCACGCAGCGCGGGCGACCGGCCCTGCCGTACCACGCCGGCCTCGACGCCGACACCCGCGCCCGCCACCAGAAGCGCTTCCTCCGCGAACCAGGCCTCATCGTCGTCGCCACCATCGCCTTCGGCATGGGCATCGACAAGCCCGATGTACGCTTCGTCGCCCACCTGGACCTGCCGCGTTCGATGGAGGCCTACTACCAGGAGACCGGCCGGGCGGGTCGCGACGGCCAACGCGCCAACGCGTGGATGACCTACAGTCTCGCCGATGTGGTGCGCCTGCGGCAGTTCGTCGACCAGTCCGACGCGCCCCCGGAGCAGAAACGCATCGAACTGGCCCGGCTCGACACTCTGCTGGCCTACTGCGAGACCACGCGCTGCCGTCGTCATGTCCTGCTCGAGTATTTCGGCGACGAGCACAACGGCCGCTGCGGCGCCTGTGACAACTGTCTGACGCCGCCGCGGACCTGGAACGCCACCGAGGCGGTGCGGATGGCGCTGTCCTGCGTCTACCGCACCGGCCAGCGCTACGGCGCCGGCCACCTCACGGACGTGCTGCGCGGCTCGGCATCGCGGCGTCTGGTCGAACTGCGTCACGATCAACTGAGCACCTACGCCATCGGCAAGGATCGGTCGCGGGCCGACTGGATGTCCATCTTCCGCCAGCTTGTGGCTGCGGGGCTGCTGGCCGTGGACGATGCCAACGGCGGCCTGCGGTTGACCGACGCGGCCCGACCGGTGCTGCGCGGCGATCAGGCGATCCATCTGCGCCGACAAATCGCCCAACCCAAGGCCCAGCGACCCACCAAACGGCAGTCCGCGGCCGGGCAAGCCCTCGACAGCCCTGCCGATCGGGCGCTGTTCGACCGCCTGCGCCAGGTGCGCCTGGAGCTGGCCCGCGAGCAGGACGTACCCGCCTACGTGATTTTTCATGACGCCACGCTGCGGGCCCTGGCCGTCGCCCGGCCAAGCACGATCACCCAGCTCGCCGCGGTGCATGGCGTCGGCCGCGCCAAGCTCGAGCGCTACGGTCAGCGGTTCCTTGAGGCGATCCAGAACATGAACCTGATGTTCGGCCTGGATCAGACGACGGGGCTGCTGTAGGCGGGCCGAGGAACGCGCGGAGACGTCGCAGCAGGCTCGGGCAACGGAAGCGAGCCGTCTGGCACTCTCAGATCGTCAATACCCGTCATGGCCGTAAGTCAACATTTGTCCCGCGCGTCGAGGGCGACGGATTCAAGCGTCGGGCGGATCAGTCGCCAGTTGCTCACGAATCTTGTCCCGCAGCCCGACCGCGAGCTGTTGACTACATTGCAGCAGGGCGATCACTTGATCAAGATTTTCCCAGTGTTGTCGCCACATCTCTGGGCTGACAATCGACTCAAAATCAATGGGGCAACGGTATCGCCATTTCTCGTAATGCCGCAGTCGGTTGACTCTTATCTCCAGATCGGTGACCCCGCGCGAAGCCGGTGAATGCGGAGCATTGCTCCGCATCCAGGACTCCCACGCTTTGTTCCCTTTCGATTGATTGCACTTGCCGCATGAAGGAACAAGGTTCCCGATTTCCGAGATATAGCCCGTAGGACGACGATTGACCACCAATGGCCGAAGATGATCCCATTCGGACGCGCTGCTGCCACAATACGCGCAACGCAAATCCGCTGCAGTCATTCCCAGGAGATCAAGGGCCTGATGAATTTCCTCTTCCGACGGTGGTAGGACAGGAATGAGCGAATACACGAATGCATTCGTGATGGTCGAGGTGCGTGCGACCATCGTCTGGACCGAAGGCATACGAAACGCTTGACGCAGGCGTCGGCGCTGTTCCGGAGAAAGCTTCATGGCCGCTTCCGTTGACGTGACGTCGGCTTCCTGAACAGCGACGCGAAAATACTCACCGCATCGGCACCACATGCTTCACAAAACCACTTGAACTCAACGACGTCGATGCGGCGTTCACCCGTTTCAACCTTGGATATCCACGTATGGGGCACGCGCAAGCGGGTCGCCAACGCGCGCTGGGATAGGCCTGCGGAACTGCGAACTTCTGCCAGCGCCGCGCAGACACCGCCATATTCGTCACTGTGCACAGAACGAGTCATGTCCCCATATTGGGTGCAATATGCGCTGGACCCAAATTCGGTCCGCCAACCTCCCGAACATGACCAGATGGAATCTGTGCTGTCGACGTCATTGCGGGCCAGGACCGAAGCCCTCGGCCTCTTCGCCGCGCTGCCCACGAATCGTCCAGCATACGTGGAGGCGCGAGGTATCGCCGTCGTTTGTCACACCCCGCGCTGCGGGCAGAGCTTCGTCGCCCGCGAGCCCAGGGGGCAGTGGTCGCAGTCGGGTTTGCGGGCGGCGCAGATGGCCCGGCCGTGGTGGATCAGCAGGTGTGAGAGCGTCGCCCAGTCCTCACGTGGGAACAGGGCCATCAGGTCGCGCTCGATCTTCACCGGATCGGAGTGGCGCGTCAGGTCCATGCGGCCCGACAGCCGCGTGACGTGCGTGTCGACGACCACGCCTTCGTTTCTGCCGAAGGCATTGCCCAGCACCACGTTGGCGGTCTTGCGGGCCACGCCCGGCAGCGTGAGAAGTGCGTCCATTTCGTCGGGCACCTGGCCGCGGTGCTCATGGACGATCTTTTCGCTGGCGCCCTGGATGGATTTGGCCTTGTTGCGGAAGAAGCCCGTGGTGCGGATGAGCTGTTCAAGCTCCGTGCGGTCGGCGGCCGCCATCTTCCGCGGCGTGGGGAAGCGCTGGAAAAGGTCGGGCGTCACCATGTTCACGCGCACGTCAGTGCACTGGGCGGAGAGGATCGTGGCGATGAGCAGCTCGAAGGGGTTGCGGTGGTCCAGCGCGCAGCGGGCGTCGGGGTAAAGGTTCTCGAGCTCGCGATAGATCGCGGCCGCTCGCGCTGCCTTGTCGGCGGCGGGTCGCGTCGTTCGGCCACGGCGCGCGGCAGACTTCTTCCTGGGCGATGCGGATCCGGGCAAGCGATTCTTCGCGGGCATCGGACGTCATCTCCCACGCGGGATGGAGAAAGCTGGGCGAGGGATTTCATCGCTCGTCGATGGCGGCCTGGACCGCGGCCTGCGGAATGACGTGCCGGTCCGCGCCCTTGACGATCTTCGTCCCGTCCGCGGCGTGATCGGGCGACAGTCGATCGGCTGGATGCAGCGCGATCGCCGAGACGATCATCGCCCCGGCCAGCAGCAGCGTCGAGGCCTTGTACATATTCTCGTTGAGGCGATGGACTTTTTGAAACTGCGCCCGCGCTTCGGTGCGCTGTTCAGTGGTCGCGGCGTTGTCGAACATCTGTTCGCGCAGCGTCCAGACGCGCGGACTGACGACATAGAGGTCGGCCGCGAGAATCAGCACGGGCAGGCCGACGAAAACCATGCGCAGCACATTCGGCCAGCCCCACGCCCCGCCAGCCAGGTGATGGGCGAAGAAGGCTGTCTGCACAATCAAACAGATGACCGCCGCCGCCGCGCAGATGCGCTGGAGCACCGCCAGCGCCGTGAGGCTGCGACCGACGACCGCGCCGGCGATGACATCGGCATGGCGGTTGGCGCCCTCCGCGGCCAACGCGGTCGAGGACGAGGGCGCGAACGCTTCGTAGCCGGCAATACCGATCGTCGGGTCAAAATCTCGGACGACGCGGAACACCGCCGCGGCCGCAAGCGCCAACATGATGATCGCACCAAGCCACACACCGACCGATAACCACCAGCCGGCGACGCTGACGCGAAAGCTCAGAACGTAGGTCATGGGATTTGCCTCCTGCCGCGCCCAGCCGCTGCGCATAGTTGTGCGCCACGGACATAAGCCTGCACCTTGACCAGGCGTCATATCCAGTGGTGGTAGACGCAACCATCGCGACTACGACGGCTTGTGCCCGTCAGAGTATAGGGGCCCAGCCGACGCGCCATGTTGTTGAGCGAGGTGGGCGCAAAAAATAGGCCCGCCGGCGTAGGGGGAACACCATGCGGGCCGTGAGGGGGGGTGGATTCATCAGCCCCATTGCTGTCGTTTATGTCTAACCCATTCTACGCGGAAATTTCCGGTTTTGTTCGCCCAATGGAGTTTTCCACACAAAATTCTCCGATGCGAATACACCTGAATGCTGCCGGTTTTCCGTGCCCCAGCCGTCCTTTGCGACGGCTGAATGCTTCTTCTCCTGGTCCTGACACCGAATCGGTCGATCGGTGACATGAACATTAAAAACGATCCAGAAACCTGCCGCAATAGGGGCCTTCACCCGTCAAATAGGGATAAACACTTATCACTATTGCCCGGTCAATCCCAGTCCACTGGCCCCGTGCGGGCCCATCGGCCGGCGACGTCGGGCCAGGGCCAGTCCCGCCGCGCCCGTCAGGAGAGCGGCCGTCCCCGGCTCCGGCACGGGGGTGAGCAGCACAGCCCGAACGTGCCCGTCCGGGGCGATTCCGTAACCGACGATCTGGCCCGCATTATTGATGTCCTGGGCCCCAAGCAACGTCCAGCCCACGGCTGCCGGCCCGACGAGCAGGTTGTTGAGGTCGTAGAGCGTCGTCACACCATCGACCACTTCGCCGTCCTCGACGATCAGTTCATAGTCCCACAGGACGGCGCGATAGCCTGCCTCGTCGCGGCTGTCCACGACCGGGTTCGAGAACCCCACCGTGTCGCCATCGTCGTTGATCGCCCATGCGATGGACTCGGCCCCCAGGGTTTCCAACTCTGTCGTGAATCCCTGCGGATACATGTGCCTCAGCCACGGCGTCGAGGGCGCGGACCAGCCAAATGCCCGCCAACCACCGGGAACTCCGGCCACGAAATAGGCTCCTACTGTGCTTCCCGACTCGTTGATCGAATGACTGTTTCCCGACTGGAGGAAGTTGTCGCCGTAGCTGGCACTGGTGATATCGTTACTCAGGAACCACAGGCCATCGTCCGGATGCCACTGCATGGCATGAGTCGGCATGCCGCGAGCCGACCAGTACAGCGCCACATCATTGGATTCATTGATATCCCAGCCCTGGGCGTCATTGCCGCCCAATCGACCGTAATCCCGCAGGCCCGTGTCCGCATTCCAGAGCATCAGGCTGCTGCCGGGATCCGTGGCGAGCTGCGCCTGCAGCACGGCAGTACCGGCGTTGTTGATGGCCGTCGCGGTGCTGAAGTGTTCGGGGCTCGGGTTCAGATCCGTGGGCGTAGACGAGCCGTCCCACAACAGGGCGTGTACGCTGTAGTCTGTCGTCTCGCTGCCGCCGACGATCTGGCCGACGTCGTTGATGTCGTAGGCGAAGGTCAGGTCGCCGCCAAGCCCCTCGAGTTCCGTCAGCCCCGTACCCGGCCGCCACACCCACGCCCGGCTGGTGTGGTCGGTGGGCTTCGAGATGCCCACGACGTGGCCCGCCTCGTTGATCGCATACGCCACACTATCCCCTTCGAGCGTGCCCAGATTGGTGAGGCTGTAGTAGGGCGAGGCCGAGGTACCGGCCGCACCGACCAGCGTGCCCATCAACAGGACAAGCAGTCGCGATGCGCCCGGCCGGCCGCATGGGGTTCCAGAGTTCCGCATCGTTCACCTCCAGGAGGAAGAAAATAGGGATGGATAATCACGTCCCGGGTGCGCAGGCACCGCCGGGCCTTTGTTGAAGGCATCCTTTCGAAACGGCTTGGCCGGGACTCGGTGGGGTTGGGAGAGGGCCCGGCTGGCTGGCGGGCCGGGGTGGTCCGCCACGGGCAATATGGCCCAAGCCGTAGCGGCCGTCAATGAAAATCTGACGCGGTACACTGAACACCACCGCCGTCGGCCTCGCGTGCGGCCGTCCGCTGCGTCGTCCCATGTCCGGAGGTGAACGTGAAGACCCCGTCTCCGCCGCCGTCCGAGCCGATTTTGCCCGCCTCCGCCGTTCAGGCCGCGGACGCGGACGCCCCCGCCGGGATGTCGCAGGATTCAGGTGTCCTTTCGCAGACCTGCTACTGCGTCGGCTGCGGCTACAACCTGCGCGGGCTCAACACAGCCGGCGACTGCCCCGAGTGCGGCCGGACGATTGCGGAGTCGCTCGGCACCCACCTGCCGTTCCATCGATCGGCAAGTCTAGCGCGGCGCGCGCAACACGCTCTGATTGAGTTCATCGTTGCTGTCGCCCTCGGCTTGTTGCTGTGCTTTCTGAAAGTGGTCTCAGACGGGAGCGTCTCAGTACCGCTTCGATTTCATCCCGAGCCGCTACTTGCGAAGGCGATGATTCTGGAACATCTGTTGTGGTGCGTTCTGGCCATCACCCTCGGTGGATTGTGCGAACGAGACCACCTTGGCCGACGGTGATATCACGGCCGGTCCGTGGTCGCCTTGCGGATGCTCGCCTTCGGCGGCCTTCTTCCGGTCGCGGTTCTCGCTTCGCTTCAGTCGCCGTACGGCGGATGGCTGCACGCGGTATGGCTCGGCGGCGTCAATCGTTTCTATACCACCTTCGGTGCGATCGCGTTCGTTTTCCTCTGGCGCGCGGTGCTGCTCTGGATTCTCAAAGGCTGGATCGCTTCGGTCAGTCTCGATCTGGCCCGATCGATCAGCGCATGGTGGATCGAACGTCTTGGCCGAGCCGGTGCTTGGGCTTGCCTGTTCGTCGCCGTGGGAACCATCGCTCGAGCGCCGGCTATGGGCTATGCCCGCCCGTGGTGGCGGCCTCCTGCGATCAGTGCGGCAGATGACACTGGAATCGCGGCGACGTTGTTGGGTAGCGCCATCGTTCTCACCGCTGGCATCACGGTGATCATTCTCGTTGCGCGACTCCTGCCCGCACTGCGCCGGCTTGAAAAGTGCGACTGACCTCCAGACAACCACCCCTATTCTGCAGCCTCGCGCCACCTTCGCAGCAGGTCGAAGGCCTGCATGGGCGTGAGGCCCGTCAGGTCGAGGTCGCGCAGCTCGTCGAGAACGGGATGTGAACTGCTGGGCGGGGTAAACAGGTCGAGTTGCGGGCTGTGCGCGTGGCCGGCCCGTTGCGATCGCACACCGCCGACTGCTCCGCCTTCGTGGCTTACCGTGAGCTGGGCCAATAGTTCGTGGGCCCGCTCGACGACCTTCCTCGGCAGGCCGGCGAGCTTCGCCACGTGGATGCCGTACGACCGATCCGTTGCGCCGGGCACAATGCGGTGCAGGAAGACGATCTGGTCCTGCCACTCGCGCACGGTCACGTTCAGGTTGCTCACGTTGTCGTACTGCTCAGCCAGTTGCGTCAGCTCGTGGTAGTGGGTGGCGAAGAGCGTACGGCAACGCCGCTGGGCGAGAAACTCGGCGATCGCCCAGGCCAGCGACAGGCCGTCGAGCGTGCTGGTGCCCCGGCCGATCTCGTCGAGGATCACCAGACTCGCGGCTGTGGCGTGATGGCAGATGTTGGCGGTCTCGGTCATCTCGACCATGAAAGTCGACCGGCCGGCGTGCAGCTCATCCGACGCACCCACGCGCGTGAAGATCCGGTCACACAGGCTGATCGTCGCCCGGTCGGCCGGCACGAAACTGCCGGTGTGCGCCAGCAGTACGATCAGCGCCGTCTGGCGGATGTACGTGCTCTTGCCGGCCATGTTCGGCCCGGTGATGAGGGCCAGCGTGGCGCTCGCACTGTCGCCCACACCAGCCTGTTGGCCGTTTCCCGCACCGCCCAGCGCCACGTCATTGGGCACGAATTGATCGCCGAGCATCTGGTCGAGCACCGGATGTCGGCCGCCACGGATATCGAGCACCGAGCGCGCCGCCTGCCCATCATGCTCGACGATCGTCGGCCGCACGTATCGACCCTTGACCGCCTGCCGCGCAAAGCAGCCGAGCACGTCCAACTCGGCCGCCATCTCCGCCAGCACGTTCAGCTCGTCAACCTTCGCCGCTGCGGCGCCGCACAACTCGGCGAAGAGCGCCTGCTCGCGGGCGATGGCGCGGTTCTCAGCGCCCAGCACCTTGTTTTCAAAGGCCTTCAATTCCGGCGTGATGTAGCGTTCGGCATTCTTGAGCGTCTGCTTACGGCTCCAGGCGTCGGGCGGCTTGTCGCGGTGGGCGGCCGACACTTCGATGTAATAGCCGAAGACTTTGTTGTAGCCGACCTTCAGCGAGGGGATGTTGCTCTGTTCGATAAGCTGCTTCTGGTAGCGGGCGAGCCACTGGTGGCTGTCGCGCCGCAGGCTGCGCTGTTCGTCGAGTTCGGCGTCCACCGCGTCGCGGATCAATCCGCCTTCGCGCATGTGAGCCGGGGGATCGTCGATACAGCGTGACGTCAGGTATTGTCCAAGCTCGGCCAGCGGCAGGCTGACTTCGACCAGTGCGTCGTACCACGGCTTGATCGCCGGTCGATCGGAAAGCAGCTTGGCCAGTGTCACCGCCTGGGTCGCGCTGCGGCCGAGGGCGACCATGTCGCGCGGGCTGGCCCGTCCGACGCTGATGCGCCCGGCGATGCGTTGCACATCCTGAATCCCGCCCAGCGCGCGGCGCAACTCGTCGGCGAAACGCTGATCTTCGACCAGCGCCCCGACCACGCGTTGCCGCTGCTCAATCGGGGCGCGCTCGCGAAGCGGATAACACAGCCAGTGGCGCAGCAGGCGCTTGCCCATGGCCGTCACGCAGCCGCGCATCACGCCCAGCAGGCTGCCTTCAACCTGGCCGCCGCGGATGGTCTGGTCGACCTCCAGGCTGCGCAGCGAGATCGGATCGATCACCAGGTAGCGCTCGCGCTCGTAGCGTCGCGGTGGGCGCAGGTGGGGCAGGCGCTCGCGGGCGGCCCCGTCGCCGTGCCGCTGGGTCTCAAGCAGATATTGGATGATCGCGCCGGCCGGGGCGATCACCGGGTTGACGTCTTCAAGGCCGAAGCCCGCGAGCGTGCCGACCTGGAACTGCTTGCGCAGCGCCTCGGCCGCATCGCGCGGACGGAACTGCCAGCCGGGCCGCGGCGTCGCCACGGCCCCGACGGACCGCGCGAGCTGCGTCAGCGCCTTCGGCGGCTGGCCGTGATCTTCCTCGGCGTAGAGGATCTCGCGCGGCCGCAGACGGGCCAGCTCGTCCGACCACGCCCCAGCCTCGAAGCGCGCCACGCGAAACGCGCCGGTGGAAAGCTCGACCCACGCGGCCGCACATGAACCCTCGCCGTCGGGACCATCCAGCACCACCGCCACCAGCGGGTTCTCGACGCCCTCTTCCAGCAGCGACTCATCGGTCAGCGTGCCGGGGGTGATCACGCGCGTCACGTCGCGCTTGACCACGCCCTTGGCCTCGGCCGGATCCTCGACCTGGTCGCAGATCGCCACGCGAAAGCCGGCCTGGATCATCCGCCGCAGGTACCCCTCGACGCTGTGATAGGGCACGCCGGCCATCGGCACGCCTTCGGTGCGTTGCGTGAGCGTGACGCCCAGCACCTGGTGGGCGAGCTTCGCATCGTCGAAGAACATCTCGTAGAAGTCGCCCATGCGGAAGAACAGCACGCAGTCCGGATGCTGCTTCTTGAAGTGTTCGAACTGCTGCATCGCGGGCGTGAGTTTCGTCGCGCCGGCAGTCGGGCTGATGGATGGGTTCGGCTGGGATGTCGCATGGGCCTCGGCCATCTCCACACTTTAACGCAAGCCGGCCGGCGGGCGGATCGCGACGGAGGAACCAGGACGGCGATCTATACTGACGCACGTGGAACAGCAGACGGACAAGCTCTTCGAGACCAGCCTGACGGCGGTAGAAGCCCTGGCCTATGCCAGTGTCGCGCCTGAGCAGGGTGTGGACGCGAGTGTGGATGGCCTGACCTATGCCGTCCCGCGGGCGCTGGCGGATCTGGCGGTCGGCGATCGGGTGATCGTCCCCCTGGGCCGCGGCGACAAGCCGGTGGCGGGGTTCGTCACCGCCCTGCGCGACGATCCCCCTGAAGGGGCGGGCACGCGCTACCAGCTCAAGGCCATCCTCAAACGTGACGCCCACAGCCTGTCGCTGCCAGGCGACCTGATCGAGCTGGCCCGCTGGATGGCGGCGTATTACTGCTGCCCGCCGGGCATGGTGTTCGCCACGATGCTGCCAGCCGCGGTGAAACGCGGGACCGGGCGCGTGGTGAAGATGATGGTTCGTGCCCGTGAGAAGTCGCCCGTAAGCGAGCAGGATGCACGGCTCTCAAAGCTGCAGCGTGCGGTGCTCGAAGCGGCCGGGCAGCGGGCCGCGGATGGCGAGCCGTGGACCGAGGTGCGTGAGCTGGCTAACCTGGCCGGCGCGAAAACCACCGGGCCGGTGCGCCAGCTCATCGACAAAGGGCTTCTCGACGCCATGCCCGCCGACGCGGTGCACGGCGCGCCGCTGCTTTCGGTCGCGGAAACCGGCGTCGACGCGCTTGAAGGTCGCGTCGCGAACCTTGAACTCACCGACGGGCAGCGTCGCTCGCTCGAACACCTGGCCGCGCGCATCGGCGAGGGGTTCGGCGTGCATCTGCTGCACGGGGTCACGGGCAGCGGCAAAACGGAGGTGTACCTGCGGGCCATCGAAGGGGCGATGGGAAAGGCGGGGCCTGGTATTGAATCCGGGCCCGCCATCAATTTCTCTCTGGTGGGCGATGCGATCGACCTCTCTTCCCTTGAGGGCAGACGACCGGTGAGGGGTGAAGGCAGTGACGATCAACGTCTGAGCGGTCAAGAAGCCCGCGAGCCGACCTTCTCTCAACCCCTGGTGGGGGGGCAACACAGCGCCGCCCACCCTCACCACGGCGGAGCGATCGTGCTTGTTCCCGAGATCGCCCTGACCCCGCAGACGGTGCGGCGTTTCACCGCGCGCTTCGGCGACGGCGTCGCGGTGCTGCACTCGGGCCTGACGGCCGCGCAGCGACACGAGCAGTGGCGGCGCATCCGGGCAGGCGAAGCGGCGATCGTCGTGGGGGCCCGCTCAGCCATCTTCGCGCCGGTGCGCGATCTGCGGCTGATCATCGTCGACGAGGAGCACGACGCCAGCTACAAACAGGATCAGCTTCCGCGCTACCACGCCCGCGACGTGGCGGTGAAGCGCGGCCAGCTTCTGAACATTCCCGTGCTGCTGGGTTCGGCGACGCCGAGCCTGGAAAGCTACTACAACACGCGACCCGAAAGCGGGCGCGGCTACCACCTGCTGCACCTGCCCGATCGCGTGGCGGGCCTGAAGCTGCCGAAGGTCGAGATCGTCGACATGAACTGTGAGCGGCAGCAACGCGGGGCGATTCTGTTGCTCAGCCAGCGTCTGGAAGACGCCCTGCGCCAGACGATCGCCGAGGGCGGACAGGCGATGCTGCTGCTCAACCGCCGCGGCTATGCGAACTACATCGCCTGCCCCGACCATCGCTGCGGCTGGATGATGGGCTGCGACTTCTGCGACACGTTGATGGTCTACCACAAGGATCGTTCGTTGCCGGCCGGCGGCGTGCTGCGCTGCCACCACTGCGGAGCCGAGCAGATCCTGCCGCGCCTGTGTCCGCTGTGCGGCAAGCGGGTCAGCGTGTTCGGCCTGGGTACGCAGAGGGTGGAAGAGCAGATCGAGCGCCTCTTGCCCGATGCGGCGTTGGCGCGCATGGACGGCGACACCATGCGCAGCGGCCGGGACTATCATGCCGCGCTTGAAGCGTTCCGTCACGGGCAGGTGCGGATTCTGCTCGGCACGCAGATGATCGCCAAGGGCCTGGACTTTCCGAATGTGCGGCTGGTGGGCGTCATCAGCGCCGACACGGCGATTCATCTGCCAGATTTTCGCGCGGCCGAGCGGACGTTCCAGCTTGTCGCCCAGGTCGCCGGCCGAGCCGGCCGCGGCGAACACGGCGGGCTGGTGATCGTGCAGACCTTCAGCCCCGAGCAGCCGGCCATCGCCCTGGCGGCCAGGCATGATTACCCGACGTTCGCTGAGCGCGAGATCGCCTGCCGCCGCGAGGTCGGCCTGCCGCCGATCACGCGCATGGCGCGCATCGTGGTGCGCGACCGCGATCATCTCAAAGCCGCGGCGCACGCCCGCGATCTGGCGGGTCACCTGGGACGGATCAATCACGACCACAACCTCGGTGTGCACATCCGCGGACCCATGCCGTGCCCCATCGCCCGCGTCGCGGAGCACTACCGCCACGAACTGCAGCTGCTCGCGCCCGACGCCGGCCGGCTGCAAAGGCTCATGACCACGCTGCGCAACGCCCGGCTGCTCAAGAGCGATCAGCACACGGCCGTCGACGTTGATCCGGTGATGCTGCTGTGAAAAGAGGCGGAGTCACTTCTTCCGCAGGATCATGCCATTGAACGTCCGGCCTTCGCGGCGATACTTGCGCTCGAAGTTGGTGCCGACCAGTTCGCCCTCGCTGGCCGCATCAGGGCTTTCGAAGGGCAGGCGTTCGAACAGGTCGGCGACCTGGGCGGCGTGGTCCGCCATCCAGTCGAAGTAGTCGACGTGATCGGTCGCCAGGCGCACGAGGCCGAAGCCCGGACCCGCGTCGGCGCTGCGCAGCACACGGTGCAGCTCGCGCAGGAACGGGGCTTGGATGAGCCGGCGTTTGTGGTGGCGGGTCTTGGGCCAGGGGTCGGGGAAGTAGATGTGCACCTGCTTGAAGGTCGCGTCGGCGATGTAGTTGCGCAGAAAGAAGGCCGCCTCGGTGTGCAGGAGGCGGACGTTGGGCAGGGCGTGGCGGCGGGTCCGGTCGGCCGCGTAACGCCAGAACGCGGCGGCATATTCGATGCCCAGGTAGTTGACCTGCGGCGTCTGCGGGGCCTGCTGAATCAGGAAGGTGCCTTTGCCTGAGCCGATCTCCAGTTCCAGCGGCCTGTCCCGCCGGTCGGCGGGAAACCACGTCCGCGGATCGATCGTCCCGCCGTCAAAGGGCGGAAGCTGCGTCTGGTCGATGCCGTAGCCTGTGACATCGAGCGTGCGTCCATGGCTGGAGAGCGAGTCTTTCATGATGCAAGGGGGGAGAATAGCCGCTGGCCCGCAGCCCCACCACAAGCTCTCATGGGCGGACAAAAGAAGGTTCAAGTGTATATATACCGATTTACCCTTGACACACCCCCATATCCCGCGCCACAATAATCGCCGGCGGTCATCTGCCATATCCTGGCCGTATTTCGGATCGGCCGACCGCACGGAGGGTGTCGAGAGCAAATCGAAAGAGTCGAGGTTTTACCCTCCGACGCGGCATGTGAGTGTCTATCGCGCTCAGGCCGCATCGGTCTGAACGCCGCGTGTTGCCGTTGCGCTATGTTCGGAATCCACACCGAAGGGAGGAGAGAAAGATGAAGATGATACACCTCGTGGCCGTTGCGCTGATCTGGACCGCATGTATCACGATCGCCGGGCAGGCCGCAGCCACACCCTACGCCGTGCAAGGCCCGTTTGCCACGCCCGCGGCCGGCAACATCCTGCCTCCACCAACTGCGGTGGCTGGCAAAGAGTATTCGGACTGGTTGGACGTCCAGACCCCTGGCGGTGCACCACCCGTGTGGGATGCCGAGCAGGTCGTGCGCTGGGACGGGATCGGCGGAACCGAGGACGGCTTCGACTATACGGGGTCGCGGCCGATGGACCCCTATGACGGCGAGGTTGACGCCTTGGCCAATGCCGGCGATTCACTGTTCGCCGAAGTGATCGCCAACCAGTCTTATCTGCTCTTCTCGGTCAGTCAGGATCCGAACATCTATTGGGAGGGCATGGCCGCCGGTGCGTTCGGCGTCTGGGCTGATCCGACGGTGATTGGCGCCTTCGGGGTGCTGGATGTGGACGGCCTGGAGGTCTGGGGTGAGGAGCCGCCTGGCCCCGGCGACGCCAACCGGTATTCGCTGGCTGGTGATCCATTCGAGGACACGATCACCCCATTGCCGCCTAAGGTGGCTGTCTGGGAGTTTGACGGCGTGGGCAGTTCGCCGATTTTCTACACCACGGACCTCTCAGAGTCGATCGAGATGCAGTTCGGCCTTCCCGGGCTGAAGGACCAGCTCGTGGAGGTGTTGGATGTGGACGCCATGATGACCTCCGGCGGCAGCATTCTGTTCAGCGTGGCGCCTCTGTCGGTGCCGTCGCCGCTGGGCGGGACGTTTGATCTGGACGGCGGGGAGATTTTTGTGCTCGACGCTGTGGGGCAGGCGACGTACTTCCTCGATCACGGCGGGCACCTGTGGGACACAAGTTTCGACGTCATGGGGACGTTCGGCCTGTTGAGCGAAAACATCAACGCGCTGGAGGCGGTTTCGACGCCCGAGCCCTCGACCGCCTTGCTGCTGGTGCTGGCCGGCGGGGCGATGCTGCGGAGGCGCTCTTAACCTTGACCTTGGCGGCAACCGATGTAGTCTGAAGATATGAGCAGTTCATACACGAACACGACGACCACCGGCACTACCGGGCCCCGCGCGGGGCGGTCGGGCGTTGTTCGCGGCTAGAGGCGCATCCAGCAGGCGAATCACACGCGGCCGTCCCGCCCGGGGCGGCCGCTGTCGTTTTCACCCCACGTTCCGCATCCCGGCCCGACACCCGCAACCCGCCAGCCGATCGCCGCGTTACACTGGGCGATCCGGCGAACAAGATCGCATCAAGGCACCAGCCATGAAAATTACGCTTCCCGACGGCAGTGAAAAAACGTACGACGGCCCGGTGACGGCAGCGCGGGTCGCGGCCGACATCGGCCCGGGCCTGGCCAAGGCGGCCATTGGCGCGAAGGTGGATGGCGTACTGGTCGATCTGCACCGGCCCATCACCCGCGACGCGACGCTGGCGATCATCACCGCGCCGCGCGTGGACAAGGATGGCCGATCCAAGGGCGAGCCGAATCCCGACGCCCTCTATCTGCTGCGCCACTCGACCGCCCACGTCATGGCCGAGGCGATTCAGCGCCTCTGGCCCAACGCGCTGCTCGCCTACGGCCCGCCGCTGGACACCGGCTTCTACTACGACATCGCCCTTGACGCCCCGATCAGCAGCGACGATTTCCCGCGCATCGAAACGGAGATGAAGAAGATCGTTGCGGAGGATCGGCCGTTCACGCGGTATGAGCTGCCTGTGAAGCAGGGCATGGCCAAGCTCGGCGACGAGGGCAACAAGTACAAGATCGACAACGCCCAGCGCGCGATCGAAGGCGGGGCGGCGGCGCTGTCGTGGTATGTCACCGGCCCGTCGAAGGACGTGAACTGGGAAGACCTGTGCATGGGCCCGCATGTGCCGAATACCGGCCTGATCGGCGCCTTCAAGGTCATGAGTGTGGCCAGCTCGCACTGGCACGGCGACGTGACGTCCGACCGCTTCCAGCGCGTGTATGGCACAGCCTTCTTCACGCAGGCGGATCTTGTCGCGCACCTGGCGCAGCTTGAGGAGGCAAAGCAGCGCGACCACCGCGTCATCGGCCCTAAGCTCGGGCTGTTCACCATCGACGAACAGGTCGGCCAGGGGCTGATCCTGTGGAAGCCTAACGGGGCGATCGTGCGGCAGGAGCTTCAGAACTTCATCCTCAAGCACCTGGAGCGTCAGGGTTACAAGCAGGTCTTCACGCCGCACATCGGCAAGCTCGATCTGTACCGCACGTCCGGGCACTTTCCGTATTACCAGGACAGCCAGTACCCGCCGCTGGTCAGCCGCGAGCAGACGCGGGCCCTGGCGGATGAAGGCTGCTCGTGCGCCGAACTGGCCAACCGCATGAAGGCGGGCGAGATCGACGGCTACCTGCTCAAGCCGATGAACTGCCCGATGCACATCAAGATTTACTCGAGCGAGAAGCGGTCGTACCGCGACCTGCCGATCCGTCTGGCCGAGTTCGGCACGGTGTACCGCTGGGAACAGAGCGGCGAGCTGGGCGGCATGACGCGTGTGCGCGGGTTCACGCAGGACGACGCCCATCTGTTCGTCACGCGCGCGCAGCTTGACGCGGAGCTGCATGGCTGCCTGGAACTGGTCAAGATCGTCTTCGACACGCTGGACATGAACGACTACCGCGTGCGCGTGGGCCTGCGCGATCCGGACGACAGCAAGTACGTCGGTGAGTCGCGCGACTGGGACGAAGCGGAAGCGGCATGCAAGAAGGCTGCCGCGTGGTTGGGGGTGCCCTTTGTCGCCGAGGCGGGCGAGGCCGCGTTCTATGGGCCGAAGATCGACTTCGTGGTCAAGGACGTCATCGGCCGCGAGTGGCAGCTTGGCACCGTCCAGGTGGATTACCAGTTGCCCCAGCGCTTCGAGCTGCAATACATCGGCGCGGACAATCAGCCGCATCGGCCGATCATGATCCACCGCGCGCCCTTCGGCAGCATGGAGCGGTTCGTCGGCGTGCTCATCGAGCACTTCAACGGCGCGTTTCCGCTGTGGCTGGCGCCGGAGCAGGTGCGTGTGCTGCCGATCAGCGACAAGTTCACGAATTACGCGGCCAGGGTGCTGGGCGCCCTCAAGCAGGCAGGCCTGCGGGCGAGCATCGACGTCGGCAACGACCGCGTCAACGCCAAGATCAAGGTCGCCCAGGAAATGAAAGTGCCCTACATGCTGGTCGTCGGCGGCCGCGACGAAGAGGCCGGCACGGTGAGCGTTCGCGAGCGGACGGCTGGCGATCTGGGCGCGATGCCGCTGCCCGCATTTGTCGAGGCCGCCACGCGCGAGGTGGCGACCCAGGGCAAGCAGCCGATGGCCGTCGAGGCAAACGTCGCAGGATGACTGCGTGGGCACAACCCGGCCAGCCACGTTCGTGAACGGCGGCCCCGGCCCCAGGCAGAGGCGCATTTGATCCCCAATCGCAACAAGTGGGGTAAGGCGCTGCGGGGTTCGGCGGGTACTGCCTGAAACTCTTGGATAAGTCCGTCACCGGCCCACTGCTTCACAGAGCGGCCCTCCACTGCCCCAAAGTTCGATCATGGAGATCGACCGCCGCGCAGTGCGTGAGTAGGGCCGAACTTCGCCTCCGTGCCGCAAAGCTGTCGCGAGATCAGCAGTGCGCGCTATGGGTCTGGCTGCGCGATCGTGTAGAGGAGTATGCCCAACGGCGGGGTATTCCACCGGCGACCGTGCGAGTCCGGGCGATGCGTGCCAGAAACGCGCTGCGGCCTTACTTGAATCGCGAGGGACTCGAAGCTGGTTGAAACGCGCCCTTCCTCGGCGACATTTGACACGGCAGGAAGACGAGACAGGCCACGTTAACCGAAACAGATCAGTTTTCCTAACGAACGCCTAACTGGTATACTCGCCATTCGGCGCGGGCCGGCATCATGGTTCCATGGGCCGAGCCGCGCCAGGGCCAACGGGGGCCTTGTATGACCGGTCTTCGCCGGGGAATCACCAAGCCACACATCCGCCGCCCGCCGGGGCGAGAGATTTCGTGTGCGCTCGTGAAGAGGAAGGAGTTGAGGCATGACAACCTCTAATTTCAGTGACAGCTTCAAGGCGCTTACGGGTCACGACCCCTTCCCTTGGCAAGAAAAGCTCTACGAGCGATTCGATGGCGACATACCGAGGGTAGTTGCAGTTCCCACGGGTCTGGGCAAGACCAGTGTTATCGCCGTCTGGCTGATCGCGCTGGCTCGCGGCAAGAACGTGCCACGGCGACTCGTTTACGTCGTGAACCGGCGCACCGTCGTTGATCAGACCACCAATGAAGCGATCAAGCTTCGTAATAACGCCAAAGCAATTGGCATCGAAGGTCTCGCGATCAGTACGTTGCGCGGCCAGTTCGCCGACAATCGGGAGTGGTCGGCCGACCCCTCGCGGCCGGCGGTGATCTGCGGCACGGTGGACATGATCGGGTCGCGCCTGCTGTTCAGCGGTTATGGCATCGGCTTCAAGAGCCGGCCCTTGCACGCCGGATTCCTCGGCCAGGACGTCTTGCTTGTGCATGACGAGGCGCACCTGGAGCCAGCGTTCCAGAAGCTGATAACGGATATCGAGAACGAGCAGACACGCGAACGTGAACGTAATGGCGAGCTTCCTTGGCCGAAGCTGCGAGTGATGCAACTGACCGCCACGACACGGGGCAACAGTGATGATACGGAGAAGCACGAAACAAAGGGCAGCGAGAAACCGTTCGAGTTGACGGATGAGGAAAAGAACCTGCCGACCCAATTACCAGACCCGCCGACCGAACCGATCCATCACGTCTGGCGGCGACTCAAGGCGGTCAAAAGGCTCGCCCTCCATCAAGTAGGCGACGGCAAAGACGACGCTGCCAAAAAAATCGCGGAGCTCGCTCTACGGCACAAGACCTCCGACGCGGCTGTCCTGATCTTCGTTCGAACCCTCGACGACGTAAAGAAGATCTGTGATCGGCTGACAAGTAAGAAGGACGGAGTACCCGAGGACCATATTCAGCAGCTCACCGGCACGATGCGCGGTCTTGAACGCGACCGTATGGCCGACCCTCGCCGACCTGATGCATCGCGCGTCTTTGCCCGGTTTCTCAAGCCGCCAAAGGCCGACGCCCCTGCAAGCGAGCGGTGGCAGACCGAGCCGATGCCCGGCACTGTCTACCTCGTCTGCACCTCGGCCGGTGAGGTGGGTATCGACATCTCGGCCGACCACATGGTCTGTGATCTATCCACGTTGGAGAGCATGGTTCAGCGTCTTGGCCGCGTGAACCGCTTCGGCGATGGCGAGGCGCAGATCGACGTGGTGTATCCGGTCGCTTTCGGCAGGATCGACAAGCGGCGGCAGAAGACACTCGAATTGCTCAGACTACTGCCTTCACTAGGGGAGAATTTATATGACGCGAGTCCCAAAGCCCTGGGGGAATTACAGCAACGTCTTGACCTCCTTCCCCGCAAAATCCAAGACGCCTTCGCCCCCGAACCGACGATACTTCCCGCGACCGACATCCTCTTCGACGCCTGGGCGCTGACCACGATCAAGGGCAAGATGCCCGGCCGCCCGGAAGTCGCACCCTACCTGCACGGCATCGCGGACGACCTGGCGCAGACCACCATCGCCTGGCGAGCTGAACTCGACCTGCTGAAGGACGATTCACGCCCTGAAGCCGCGCTCAAGACGATTTTTGCCAAGCATCACATTCGGCCTCATGAATCACTTACCGTTCGAAGCGATCAGGCTGTCCAGTTCCTCAAGGAGATCGCTGGGCCCAAAGCGTGCCCTGAGTTGCTCAAGGCGCGCATAGCCCTCATCTTCGCTCGCGGCCTCGAATTAACCACCGTCGGGGCGTTGATCGACAACCCTGGCCCACTCAATGCCGAACCTACGCTCGTCCTACCTGCAAGCTTCGGCGGCCTTGATGCCAAAGGGATGCTTTCCGTCCCGAAACCCGACAACAAGAAAGAAGGCAATAAGGAGGACGGTGTCGCTGACGATGACAGCGAAAGGCAGGTGGCACCGCCATCGCTCGACATCGCCGACGCGGAGGGTTACGAACGCGCGAAAGATATGACGCCTCGGATGCGCGTTCTGATTGAGCGTTCCCCCGATGGCTGGATTGCCCGCGCTATGACGGGCGCCGCTCCGCTGCGCGACGACTGGAGTCTCGGTCAGCCGCCTGGACACCCGACGCCGCTAGTGAACCACATCCAAAAGAAGTCCGGTTTGAAAGTTCGGCTCGTGCAGCCAATCAAGTGGGATGAAGAGGACGAGCCCATTTCTGCGCTGGTTTGTCTGTCACCGCCACCGAAGCAGCAGAAGCCCATCGAACAGCCCCTCGAGCGGCACGTCGGCATGGTCTACTCGGAGGCAGAGCGCCTCGTGAATTCACTGCTTGCGAATGACGGAGTTGCCAGTGCCGCCCTGTGCTTCGCCGCAAAATGGCACGACGAGGGAAAGAAGGCCTTGATCTGGCAACGGTACATCGGCGGGCCGAACAGCAATGGAGAACTGCTGGGCAAGTCCGCCGAGTGGCGCGATCCCAAACGGTTGTCCGGCTACCGGCATGAATTCGGTTCGCTGCTGCGCATCGGCGATCACCAAGACGAGGCCCGACTTTCCCTGGCCGACACTGCATTAGACCTCGCTCCGGAGCAACAGCGGGAGGCTTTGGAACTGGCATTACATCTGATCGCGGCGCACCACGGATACGGCCGGCCGCACTTCGAACACATCATCGACCCTGACTTCACGGCGCAGCAGTGTGAGGATGCCCATGTTGAAGTCATGCGCCGCTTCGCCCGGCTTCAGCGGAAATATGGCCGGTGGGGCCTGGCATACCTCGAATCTCTGCTGCGCGCGGCCGACTGGGCCGCCAGCGCTGAGGCCGGCATCGACGCCGAAGTCGATGACGACGATCCCGCCGATCACCAAGGGAACGAAGCATGAGCGACACGACACCCAACATCACCGTGAACGTCGATGTGACCAACCCCGGCCAGTTCTTCGCCTGCTGCGGACTGCTGGAACTGGCCGACCGCCTCTGGCCGGGAGCGGAGGTTGCCGGGAGTTTCACGGCGCCTCGTTTTGAGCGATCTCGCTTCTGCATCTTTGGAAAGGATCCGTTCAAAACGTGCGATCTTATGAAGGCGCTCATCTGTTCGAGGCGCGCCTCGGATGAGCCATATCAGCCAATCATGGGATCGAATGGCAAACCGGTTGCGGATGCGAAGAAGACCAAACCGGTCATGTTTGAGGGGCCGGTATCGCTGCGGCTCAGTTGGTGGCTGGATGAATTGGCGGGAAGGCAGACGGGCTTCAAAATGTGGGGGGCCCACCAGACCTCAGAAGGCCTGATCGGTGATATGGCGCAAGCGATATGTGCTGATGAGATGACCGATGATACGGTTCTTCAGTCTCGGACTGGCATGACGGGTCGGATCGGCCTCGACACGCGCAGCAGTTGGAATACGCTCGACGAGGGTTTTTCTCCCAACGACCAGACATTGCCCGTCGATACGTACCCGGCTACCGAACTGCTGGCCGCGATCGGACTCGAAACCTTTCGGCCGGCTCCAGCAGACGATGGGTACGTTTATGCCTGTTGGTTCACCCCCATGCCAACCACTGTCGCCCGCGCCGTCGCTTCTGGCAGCGTGAACATCCAGGGCATAGCCCGCTACCGCTTCGAGATCGGAGCACGCGGCAAGTTCAAGTTCTTTACCAAAGCATCACTGTTTGAAAGGAACAACCATGTCTGAGCAAACCGAGAACCCGCGTCAAGTCACCAATCTCGCGGCAGAGTTCCTTGCCGACGATGCCGTGGCCATCATCATCAAGCAGCACCTTTTGCCAGATGATGTCGAACATCCAGTTATCTTCCCGCCAACGTACTTGAAAGCTAGAAACAAGGGGCAAGCTGACAAGGACGCTGACGGCGAAGACAAGAAAGAGGCGAAGAAGGATCAACAGCAGCAGTCGGTCTACAACCTCAGCGATCTCGGCGATAACCGAAACGTCGTCGATATCGACAGTCCACAGTCAGACGGGAACAGAAGCGAACCACTCTTCAAGTCCGAAACACTGAAACACCTCGTGCCTCAAGTCGTCATCGACGTCAATGGCACTCCGGTCAACATTCTTGATGCCGGCCACCGTGCGGGGGATGCCGTGGTTCGACTGTCGAGTCTTGCCGCTGAATTTCACATGGCGTTTCAGCGCGCCGATCGCGGCGATCATGCAGTGCTCGCCTCGCTTGCACCAACCTCATTACTCTATGGGGCATGGGATTCTCGATCAACCCAGACGAAGCTCCAGCGCATCATTAAGGCAAGCGTCCGTGCCGAGAATGTGCGACCGTTGACGCGCTCGGCGACTTTCGTTCCAGCAGTCGACTATGTTGCAATCGGCGCAGTCAAAGAAGAACTGAACGTCGGCGAGGGCGACAGCAATCCCTTGTCGTCGGAAGGGATGTTACACGCGCTGGCCAGCCAAACACTGGGCGGTGTGCGGCTCACCGATCCGAAACTACTGGTCCGAACAATCAAGATCAACCTTGTGGCATTGCGGCAACTGAGAGCGATCGTCGATCCTCCGAAGCCGGAGGGGAATGCGACGGATCAACGCAAGAAGGAGATTGAGCAGGAAGCGGTAGAAACGCTCGCCAAATCGCAAGCACGCACTGACGCATTGCGAAAATATGTCTTAGGCCTGGCATTGGTTGCCGCAACGTCCGATCCGGACCTTAACCTTCGTGAGGGATGCAATCTTCGCATCACGGGCGACGACCGATGGTGCCTCGTGAAGCATCGTACGATGGATGAATCGATCAAGGTCGATCGGACCCAGGCAATTGCCTTCGCCGAAACATCTGGGAAAGTATTCTTCCAGTCGATGGGGATCGATTTCGACAAAAAGGATCGTCCTGACGCGAAGTTCGAGAAGGATGTCGCGGAAGAGTTCCTGGGACTGACCGATGCCAAGGGCAAACTGAGCGGTGCCGAAAGGGACAAAGTTCGGGCACTTGGTCCCATCACGAGGGCAACCCTAGAGCAGTACAAGCGCGACAGGAAGAATCGCGAGAAGTCAGGGAACCCCATCGAGTCGCTCAAGAAGCTCGTTGACGGATTGACCGTCGGCAGAGCGGACAAGTTCAATAAGGCGCCGCGCGAGAGACTCTCTACGAAGGTCAACGAGATTAGCGGTGACAATGACAGCACCAATGATCTCAAGGGGTTGGCGGAACAGATCAAGCCATTGCTGACCGAGGACAGTGGTGCTGCAGAGCGAAAGAAGCAGATGCTTGCCATGTTCCCTGCTGCCGGCGACACAACCACTGAGCAGACAGGCCAAACACCAGGACCATCAGCGGAGGATGGCCAATGACCCACCTCCTTCTCACCGTCCGTTTTCTCGACGACCGTTACCACGGTCTGCTGGATCGGGGCGGGCCGCCAGAGTGGCCACCTTCGCCGTTTCGGTTGTTTCAAGGGCTGGTGGCGGGCGTGGCGCGGCGAGGGGAACTGGTCGACGGGGAAGATGTGCCGTCGAACGCGAACTTCACCCCCATCGGCAAATCCCTCGACTGGCTGCAACGGCACACGCGCGATCATCCGCCGATCATCATCGCGCCCAAATCCAGAACCGGGCAGGCGATCACGCGATTCGTTCCCAACAACGACGGCGACAAGAAGTTTGACCGCCAGGAACGGCTCACTGCCAAGCCAACGATTCCAACCCTGTTCCTTCTCGAAAAGGACCAGAAACCAGAGGTGCATTACATCTGGGAGCTTCCTGACAACCACAACTGTCCGGCTATAGACATCGAACGTGCGGCGCGGTCGCTCACCACGCTCGGCTGGGGCATCGACATGGCGTTCGCCGATGCTCGGCTGACCAACGAAGCAGAGTTACAGACTCTCAAAGGCATTCGCTGGTATCCAAAGAAGAACGTCGGCTCGTTCCGCGACACCCTTCGCCTGCCGACGTACGACGATGAACTGGGCCAATGCACGCTCAGTGACCTTCGCCACTGTCACAGCACGTTCATCAACCGCATCGAGCACGGCAAGCCGCTGAAGACCGTTGACAAACCCAAGGTGTTCGACCGCGTTCTCTACACCAGCAGCGAACGTCCAGCGGGGCGGCGGAGCATTGTGTTCAACCTCATCAGGGTTGACGAGAACGGCGAAGAGCAGCCTGCCCGCTACCCGCAACCTCTGCTCGCGCACATCGCCGCCGTTGTGCGGCATGCGGCCATCGACTCCATGAAGGACGGCCGCAACGCACCGCGGTGGATTGACGAGTCGAAGCGAGCAGAGTGGGCCAGACGGTTCGTTCGCGGGAAGAACGATCCGCCCCGCGACGACCACCAGCAGATCAGCTACGTCCCGCTGCCTTCGATCGGACATGAGCATTCCGATGCAATGATCCGCAACGTGTTGCTGATCGCACCCATCGGCCGGGAGGATGAGTTGGAGCATGTGGCGGCGCGGGTTGACGGCGTGAAACTGGAGTTTAAGGACGAGGGCGAAGGGTGCGACACCGGCACGCCGCCGCGCATCCCACTGCCTCACACCATTGAGCGATTCAACCCCCCGAAGGGGAAATTCATCGACAAGTGCTATCTCGGCCGGTCGAAGGTCTGGCAGAGCGTCACGCCGGTCATCTTGGATGAACACATTCACGAGAAAACACGCGGGACAGAGGACGGCCAGAAAATCAAGTACCGCGATGAGGAAGACTTCAAGCGGCTCATTGTCCTTGCCCTGCAACGGGCGGGCATCGAAACGCCGTGCGAGTTCACCTGGCAGACTCTGCCCTTCTACAGGAACTGCCTCTCTGCGCACCGCTACGACCGCAACAAGCGCCCCAATTACCTGCTGCCCAAGCGGCTCGACGGCAAGACTGCCGTTCATGTCCGTCTCACGTTTGAGCATCCCATCCCCGGCCCCATCGCCATCGGTGCCGGCCGGCATTGCGGCCTGGGCCTTTTTGCCGCTTTGGCTGGGGAGAGAGACTCGCGGTGAAGTTAGCACTGCCTCCTGCCGATCCTTGACAAGTGAATAGCTTCTTAGGGACCGGGGTATGATCCGCGCGACCAAGCCAACCGATCCATTGCAGTCCGACGGCGAGACGCCGGACCTGCTGCCCGTGCGCATGCTCAATGAGTTCACGTATTGCCCGCGGCTGTTTCACCTGATGCATATCGAAGGCCGCTGGGCCGATAACGTGTATACCGTCGAGGGCAAGACGGTCCACCGCCGCGTCGACAAGCTCGATCACGTTCTGCCGGACGCTTCCCAAGCCGACCCTGCGCCCGGTGAAGGCTCGGATGCCGCGGCCGCCAACAGCGCCGTATCGCCCGCCTCCAGGCGTCGTCGCGTCCGCTCGAATGATGACAACGACGAACCTCCCACCGTCTCGCGATCTGTCAGCCTCGGCTCGGATCGCCTGAGCCTGACCGCGAAACTTGATCTTGTCGCCACCGCCTCCCGTTCTTCGGCCGATCGTGTCGGGAGCCACACGGATCTTTTCTCCCTCGCTCAATCCGATGCCTCCGATTCCACCCCGCCGGAATCAGACTGCCTCGACGAAGCCGTGCCCGTCGAAACCAAGCGCGGCCGCGTGCCCGACACCCCTGAACGCTGCTATGAGCCCGAACGCGTCCAGCTCATGGCCCAGGGGTTGCTCCTGCGCGAGCACGGCTACCACTGCGATCACGGCGTGCTTTATTTCGCCGGCTCACGCACTCGCGTGGACGTACCGTTCACCGCGGAACTCGAGGCCCGCACGCTGGCCCTGATCGCCCAGGCGCGCCAGGCTTGCGACAGCAAGGAATTGCCCCCGCCGCTGGACGACAGCCCCAAGTGCCACGGCTGCTCCCTGGCTGGCATCTGCCTGCCCGATGAAACGCTCGCTCTTTGCCGCGTCCCGCCCGACCCCGTCGCCCCGCAGGTCCGCCGGCTCTATCCAGCCCGCGACGAAGCGCTTCCCCTGTATGTGCAGGAGCAAGGCGCTTACGTCGGCAAAACCAAAGAGAATCTGATCGTCCGCAAGGACAAGCAGGAACTGGCTCACGCCCGCCTCAAAGACGTCAGCCAGCTTGTGCTCTGCGGCAACGTCTCGATCTCCACGCAGACCGTTCACCTGCTCTGCGAGGCCAACGTCCCCATCGTCTATCTCTCCACCGGCCACTGGTTCAGCGGCATCACCCATGGAATCACGCTGCGCAACGCTTACGACCGTGCCGCTCAGTTTGCTGCCGCCGCTCAACCCCAACGCTGCCTGGACATTACCCGCCAGATCGTCGCCGCCAAGGGCGCCAACCAGCGAACCCTCATCCGCCGCAATGCTTCCCCCCCAGACCGCGCTTTGGCCGATATGGCCGACCTCATCGCCGCCTGCCCCCAGGCTCCCGGCCTGCCCCAGTTGCTGGGCATCGAGGGCAACCTCGCGGCGATCTACTTTCGCCACTTCGCGGGCATGCTTCGACCACGCGATTTCGACGCCCTGTGGGATTTCACCAACCGCAACCGTCGGCCGCCACGCGATCCGGTCAACGCCTTGCTCTCCTTCGGCTACGCCCTGCTGACCAAGGAGTGCACCGTGGCGTTGCTGGCCGAGGGGCTCGATCCCTGGTGGGGGTTTTACCATCAGCCGCGCCACGGCCGCCCAGCTTTGGCGCTCGACCTCATGGAGGAGTTTCGCCCACTGGTCGTCGACTCGGCGGTCATCACCGCGGTCAACACCGGCATGGTTGCCGCCGGCGATTTTCTTCGCTCCCAGGCCGGCTGCGTCATGAAGGACACCGCCCGCAAAGCCTTCATCCGCGCCTACGAGGCACGCCTCGACCAGCTTGTCACCCACCCTGTCTTCGATTACCGCTGTTCGTGGCGATGCGTCATCCGTCTTCAAGCCCGGTTGCTTGCCCGCTGGCTCCGCGGCGATGTGCCCAGCTACACCCCCATCACCACACGCTGATCATGACCCGCCGACACTACCTGTTGACGTACGACATCGCCGACGACAAACGCCGCACGCGCGTCTTCGACCTGCTCATGGGCCAGGGTGACCATGCTCAATTCAGCGTCTTCTTCTGCGAGCTGACGCCCCGGGAGCTCGCCCAGCTTCGCGGCCGACTGCTTGAACACCTGCACCATCGTGAGGATCAATTGCTCATCCTCGACCTTGGTACGGCTGACAATCCGCTGGAAAACGGGTTAGAATGTCTGGGACGCGGCTACAAACCTTCGACACGGGTTCTGGTGGTTTGAGCCTCCCACATGCCTTGGTGCACAAACCGGTCTTGCAATGACCCTGCGAGCGGAAGAGTGATTCGCCGAATCCGGCCCTCACTCGAACTTCTTGACGGTGCAAGAGAAAGGAGCGATTCCCACGGCCGAACAACTGCTCTTAACGACCGCTTCGACCAACCGCTCGCGTTGGCCTCTGCAAGCCCCGGAGATTGCAGGCGTTGGAACGCAGGCCATTTCCGCGCTCATCAGAGCGCGGCCCCATTGAAGCATCTTCATGTTGCACCCAATGTGACACGCGGGCGAATTTCCGCGCTCATCAGAGCGCGGCCCCATTGAAGCCAGGTCGCACCGATGGACTCCGGGGCGCTGGCCCAAATTTCCGCGCTCATCAGAGCGCGGCCCCATTGAAGCGAGCGTGACCGCGTCGACCAAATAGGGCGGGTTGCCATTTCCGCGCTCATCAGAGCGCGGCCCCATTGAAGCTACTCGCCGGCAGCTACAACCTTGTGGGGGCCTCGCCATTTCCGCGCTCATCAGAGCGCGGCCCCATTGAAGCGGCGGCGGAGGCCTGCCGGCGGCTGCGATCGGCGGCATTTCCGCGCTCATCAGAGCGCGGCCCCATTGAAGCATCCCGATCAAGAGCCGCTCGACGCGGGTGCCGCGCATTTCCGCGCTCATCAGAGCGCGGCCCCATTGAAGCAGACTATCTGCGACTCGCGCAGCAGGTCAACGGGCAATTTCCGCGCTCATCAGAGCGCGGCCCCATTGAAGCGTCCGCAGGCGGGTCCAGCGCCAGCACCGCGTCGGCATTTCCGCGCTCATCAGAGCGCGGCCCCATTGAAGCAGGCCGCCGGCGGTAAGGTGCGGCTTGCGGTGCACGCCATTTCCGCGCTCATCAGAGCGCGGCCCCATTGAAGCCGCTCGCACTTGAGCCACGCCCCACGGCCGTCGGCCATTTCCGCGCTCATCAGAGCGCGGCCCCATTGAAGCTACAGCGTCGCGGAGCACTGCGTTCACGTCTCGCGCCATTTCCGCGCTCATCAGAGCGCGGCCCCATTGAAGCGCCACGCCCGCGATCTGGTCGTCGAC
>CAZCWM010000017.1:0-37347 GCA_964502445.1 uncultured Phycisphaeraceae bacterium
GAGTTCCGGGAGACACGGAAAGAGTTCCGGGAGACACGGAAAGAGTTCCGGGAGACACGGAAAGAGTTCCGGGAGAGACGGAAAGAGTTCCGGGAAACGCGGAAAGAGTTCCGGGAGACACGGAAAGAGTTCCGGGAGACGCGGAAAGAGTTCCGGGAGACACGGAAAGACATCCGGGAAAGTTATTCAGGCCTAGCCGACCCCCTCGCGACACACCGCCCGTCGCCCCTTTTCCCGGACGGGGCGTGGACTGCATCAGGAATGCGGGGATTAGCGGACGGCCTCCGCCGCAAGCTCACCGGCGAGGGGAAGGCGGGATAAGCGGGGTAGATGGCAGCGCGCCGAAGGCGCTCCCTCACGTCCAGTTCGCCTGCCGGTCATGCCTTCGCCGCCAAGGATTTCTCCCGCAACGCCGCCAGGGCTTCGGCCACTTCCTGACCCTTGGTCTCGATGATGTCCATGAGCTGCTCGGGCGTCCGCGTGTCCACGACCGGCTTCTTGTGCGGGTTGACGGCCTTTAGGTCGTAGACGGCGTCTTCGATCTCCTTGGCCTTCGCGGCGAGGTCCTTTGCCTCGCGGGTCAGTTCCTTGACCTTGGCTTCGGCCTCCTCGATGGCCGCGTCATTGCGGGGGTCGCGCGGCTTGGCCTTCTTCAGATTCTTCAGTTGCTCTTTCCACTGGGCGGCCTGCTGGCCTTTGGCGGTCGACTGCTCTTTCAGCGGCCGGGCCTCATCGGCGGCGATCCGCTTGCGCTCGTCCATGTCCACGGTCCAGGACAACTCACTATCGGCTCGCTGTGGCAGCAGCGGCATGAGGTCCTCGAAGTGCTTGAGCGTCAGCGGCGTTTTCTTGCGGACCTTGACGTCGGTCAGGTCGTAGTACCAGATCTTCCGCGTCGGCTGGCCCTTGGTGAAGAAGAGCAGGTTCGTCTTCACACCCGCCCCGGCGGCGGTGAACACCCCGGCGGGCAGGCTCACCACGCACCACAGGTCGCATTCGTCCAGCAGCTTCCGCTTGGTCTTGGTAAAGGCATCCTGGTTGGTGCGGAACAGTAAACCCTCATCGATGACGATGCCGCAGCGCCCACCTTCGCGCAGCGACCGGATGACGTGCTGGAGGAACAGCACCTGCGTGGCGCCGGTCTTGTAGTCGAAGTTGGTCTGGGCTTCCTTGCCTTCCTTGCCGCCGAAGGGCGGGTTGGTCAGGATCACGTCAAACGTCTGCGGCGCGCCGTCGAACAGCCCGCCGTAGGTCTCTCGGCCGGTGAGCGTGTTGCCGTGCCAGAGGCTGGGTTTGTCGATCCCGTGCAGCACAAGGTTCGCCAGGGCGATGGGATAGATGAGGTTCTCTTTCTCCCGCCCATAGAACGTCCGCTGCTTGAGCGTCTCTAGCTGCTCGGCCGTCGCGTCGTTGCCCAGGTTGGCTTTGACGTGCTCGAAGCTCTGGGCCAGGAAACCGCCGGTGCCGCAACTGGGGTCATACACGGTGTCGTCGACGCCGGGGTTGATCACCTGCACCATCGCCGTGATGACCTGGCGAGGCGTGAAGAACTGCCCGCCATCGTTGCCCTTCTCGCCCATCTTCAGCAGCAGCCCTTCATAGACCTGCGAGAGCGTGAAGACATGCGTCGGGTCGATGGCCTCGGTCGTGAGCTGATGCACCTTGTCCAGCACATCAAGGAAGTTCCGCTCGGTGTCGATGCGGACTCGCTCGACGCCGGTCATGATCTCGCTGATGACCTTCTGGCGCGGCGTGGCGTCGGGCCGGTTCTTCAGGCCTTTGAGGTGCGGTAGCAACTCCATGTTGATGAAGTTAAACAAGGTGTTCTGCGGCGCGTTCTGAAGCTCGACGCGCTTATTGGTCTGGCCCTCGGGCAATGTCTCTGGCGGTGAGCCCCAGTCACGCCAGCGATACGGCGATTCCAGCGACGCTCGGAAAGGAACGCCTAGCGCCTCGGCTTCCTGCTCCTCGCGGTGCTCCTTCTCGTCGAGGATGCGGAGGAACAGAATCCAGGTCAGTTCCGGCACGTACTGCATCGCTCCGGCACAGTTGCCGCGCCGCATGATGTCGCAGATGCTCCTGACGGCCTGGTCCACCGACGCCTGCGTCGTGTGCCGTCGGCCGTTGCCGTTTCCGTTGCTGTTCGCCTTCCTTCTCGCCATGCGTTTATCCGTTTCGCTTCGTACGGTTCCATGTTTCGATGTAGAACAGTGACACAGTGCTGGCTGCATGAATCGCTAGCCGCGCAATCCTCGCATCCACTGGGGCTTTCGTTCGGCCGCGACCGTGGGCATCACCACCATGAGTCCGCAACGCCCCGATACCCGATGTGACACTGATCAGGCCTGACAAAATCTGCTTGATGTCCGCAGCGAGTTCGGCAGGTAGGTCCGAACGTGAGGGGGACAAATTCAGGTGCTTGCCCACCTCCGAGACCAAACCTTTTATATCCTGCTTGTTGGGATAGGGCCGCTTGATCTCATCGAGGATACACTTGCATACGCTCTCTACGGTCGAGCAAGCCGCCGTAATGGCGTCCTCTGGATCGTCATGGGCTGCCTGCAACGACCTCTCGAAATCGGATTGAACAGAGTCGTAGTCCGTCAGGTCGATTACTGCCTTGAGCCCAGCAGTGGCAAGACCCCCAGGGGCAATCGAGGCAAGCCGATAGAACTCGCCCTGCAATCGAAGTTCCCGGCCGTCGTACTTGAGCCGCCTATTCATGTAATTCACGACGGCCATCAAATCATTCGACTTGTCCAGGTAATCACGAGGATCAGTCACCGCACGTATGGCGATCTCGATCTTCTCTGAGTCGGAGGTGTTAAGCTCATCAAGGCATTCACGAACGGCTGGAACGCGGGATCGATTGTCAACGGAGAACGTCACCCCGATGTGCTTGAAAAACTGTTCCAGGTGCCACGCCGAACGATACTTACCCGGAACAGGATCGGCACTCCCTGTGCCGGACCCGCCGGTAATGACTAATGCGAGGGCCTCTATAGTCTGTGGGGAGAATGTTCCCATCACAATTCTCCCGCAAAGGCCTGCCGCAGCAAAGCGGCTGGCATGCTGTCTATGGCGTCTGCTTCTCCGATGAGGAGGCTACAGAGTCTCCGGTGGGCTGCGAATCGCTGGTCTATCCCGTCCGCGACCGCACGTTGAACGTCAAGCGAAGGCAGCCCGATTTCCACGGCCGCAATCTCGCCGGTTCCGATCCGGGGCAATTGCCCTGTCGTGGTTACTACCTGCGACCGACGCAGGTAGGTTGGGCTCCGCATGAACCACGCCACGAAGCGCACATCAGCGAGATCGCTCCGCACCTCATAGGCGAACTGATCAACCGACGAGCAACCATCAAACTCCGCGATCCACACTTTGTTCAGGTAGGGGCGTAGGTAGCCATACACGATCTGGCCCTGCCGGAACGTCGGTTTTCGACCAGTTAGGCGTGTAAGGTCCAGTGAATCGCTGCCGATACGACGGCCAGTGTGCGATTCGATGTGCTCCAGCCCAACAAAGGTGGCTGTTCCATTCAGTCGGTCTCCGGGATGGATGATCTCCTTGTGCGGGATCAGAACCTCGCCAAGTGCTCGCATCGGCCACTGAGTAGCATCAGATCCTTCGAAGACGGAGCGCAAGCAAGCGGATGGCAGCGCGTTGGCCGCCTCAAGCCGGGCCTCGGCCGCCGCGCGGGCCTTCGCCACCGCCGCCATCTGCTCCTTCAGGACCGCCGCAATGCGCTTCTGTTCCGGAAACGGCGGAAGTGGGAAATCCATCGTCAGGAGCCTGTCCCCTTTGACGGCGCTCTGGCCCACCCAGCGGTTGCAGATACCGGCGAAGACCCCCTTGAGCCATTGGTGGTTCAGCCATGCCGCCAGGAACTCGGGAAGCAGGACGCCGGGCTTCGGCCGAATGCGGGTGAAGTGATTGCTGAAGACAACCAACTCATCGTAGCCCTCGAACAACGCGCTCTTGCCAACAAGCTCGGTGCTGTTCGTGTTGTTGAACATGACGTCGCCGGGGATCAACCGGAACTGCTCAACGGTCGCGGCATCGGCGGGGACGCGCAGCACCTCGTCCCAAACGAGATTGCCCCGGATGCCGACGTTGTTCATTCTCAGTTGAATCACTCCGTCAAGATCGCGCGCTCCGGAGGCGAAGCCCGCCTGGGCCTCGGCGATCAACTCGCCAAGACGAACCATCCGCCATCCAGCCGGAAGCGCGTGCTCGTGTAGGCTCTGTGTCAGTGTCTCCAGCGTCGTCATGCCGCGAACATCCTTGTCTTGGTCTCACGAAGCAGGTCCGACGGCTTGCCCGCCGCCCGAAGCGCCGCCAGACCGCCAGCAGCCCTGACCTCGAGCGCCTGGAATATCTGCGGTTCAACCATTTTGTGGGCCTTCGAGTCTGTCCATCGTCCGGGGCAGCTTCTTCCGTTCAGACTGCAGCCGGCGTTCGACTTTCTTGACGTCTTCGGCGGGCGGGAGCTTCTCCGGGACGATGCCCCGGTCGACCAGGAGCCTGCGGACTTCCTGATTATTCCTGACGTGTTCACTGGTTACACCAGGTTCCGAGCGCAGCTCGTGCTGTTTGATGTTGAAGTTGGTGATCTCGTTGGCGAAGTCCTTGGCCTTGATGGTGATGGTGGGCAGGAAGTCAGCCAGCGCCCGCCCCTTGGGCACGCCGAGCCGGTCCTTCATGTCTTGCGTCGTTCGTCCGCCGAACAGCGCCTTGTCGCCCTTGCTGCGGATGCGGCCGAAGCTTTCACTGTCGCGCAGACGGTCGAAGATGATGCCGGACAGCTCTTTCTCCGAGCGGGTCAGTTTCTTGCGGGCGCTGACGCGCTCGGCTTCGGCGAGGCGCCTTTCGATGACCTCCTGCTTGCGGGTCTGGACGGCGAAGTAAGTCTGGGCGAAGGCGATGGGGTCCTTGGCCGGGTCGCCGTTCTGAGCGATCAGGTAACAGGCGTAGCGGGTGAGGGCGATGTCCTGAATCTCACGCTTGGCCCCGGAGCCGAGATCGACCATTTTCGTGATTCCAAGAAAATGGTCTTTCGGATCAAAACCAGCGGCCTGACAAGAGGTTATAGCCTTGTCGATGACCTTGGCAAAGTTCTCCCAGCGGGCGTAGCCCAGGAGCATCTGCAGATCGCGGGCGCACCAGAATTCGGTGTCACTGTCGGGGAACTTCTGGACCATGTCCTCGAAGCTCGAATGAAGGCGGACAACGATTTCCTTGTCCATGGCAGGTCTCCCGGTAGGGTCTAGGCGGCGAACATCCGTGTCTTGGTCTCCGTGAGCAGTTCACGCGGGTTGCCCGCCTCGGTCAGCGCCGCCAGGCCGCCGGCCGACCGGACTTCGGGCGTCTGGAAAATCTGCGGGTTCTCCAGGCCGTCGGTCCCGCCGCGCTCGAACTGGCTGGCGATGGCACGGATCGTCGCGGCGGCTTGAACCGGCAGCGCATCGATCCAATCTTCGTGCTTGTAGGTGAAGGCCATCGTCCGATCGTGGCGGGTACGCGGATTCATGCCCCAGCCCAGTTCGGCCAGCACGTCGTAAAGGTCGTAGTCTTGCCTGTCGTCCACCATCCGCACAACCGTCGGCGAGTAGCCGGAGGTCACCAGCGCATCGATGAGTTCCTGCCGCGAGGGCGGGTCGATCCAGCGGCCGCGGAAGGCGTCCAGCGTGTGGACTTCCTGCACCAGCCGCGCGGCCAGACGGGCCTTGTACGCCTCCACGGGAACAGGCATGGCGCGGCCGTCCACATCGGTCACGATGAAACGCCCGGCGTCGGTGATGTGAACGTCGAAGCCCTCGACGCTGATCGTCGCGTCCGGTGGAGGGGGCGGCGGGGTCGGACCGGAACCTTCGCCACCGGTGCGCGGCGGCTTGGTGATGAACTCCTCGCCAAAGAGACGCGTGGCGTCCGTGTAGTCATAGACGCGAAACATCAGCTTGCCGGTCGGCGGATCAATGCGGGTGCCGCGTCCCACCATCTGATAGAAGCTGATGGGGCTCTTGAGGTACTTGAAGAACACGATGTTCCGCACGCAGGGCACGTCCACACCGGTGGTCAGCAAATCGACGGTCGTGGCAATGAAGTGACTGCGCGAAGAGGCCCGAAGGTCGGGAAGCTGGTCATTGCCGCTGCTGGCGGCGGTGCACTTGAAGGCGTAGTAGTCCAGTCGCTGCTTACCGCTCTCGGCGCACCACTTGGCGTAGAGGTTGTTCATGCAGACGGCCACGTCGTCGGCGTGGCGGTCGCGGGCACAGAAGATGATGGTCTTCTGCTCCGGGGCTCCGGTCTCCAGCAGATAGTTGAAGACGTCCTGGCACATGGCCAAGACGCGGTCGGGCAGAAGGATGCGATCCTCGAACTTGTACTTCTCATAGAGGTCGTCGATCTGCTCGGGCGTAAGCGGCTGACCGGTGATGGCGTCCACCGGCTGCCGGGCGATGATCTGGGCCTTCGAGATGCCGGTGTCGTCAAGGTTGACGCGGCCCTTCTGGATTTCGCAGGCGGCTAGGTAGCCGTCTTCGATGGCCTGGGCGATCTCGTACTCGTAGGCGGGCTCGCCGAAGTAGTCGATGTTGTTCGCGGTGATGCCAGCGTCCAGTTTGGCCTCGGCCGTCTCTTCCCTGCACTCAAGTTGGCGAGGCGTGGCGGTAAGGCCGATCTGGACGGCGTTCTTGTTGCGCGTGAGCACCTGCGACCATTTACCCCAGGCCGAGCGATGGCACTCGTCGATGACGATGTGCGTGAAGTAGTCCTCGGGGTAGAAGGTGGTCAGGAAGTTGGCGTCGCCGTTGTCATTCTCGACGCCGAGGGTCTGGTACGTGGCGATATGGATGCGGGCGTTCTTGGCGTTGTTCGTGCCGTCCGGCCTGCGGAAAACCTCCGCGGCGTCGGAGCCGAAGACGTTCTGGAACGCCTTGAGCGCCTGCGTACGCAGTTCGTCTCGGTCGCAGACGAACAGGGCGCGGGTGAGCTGCCCGGCGTCGGAGATTCGCTTGAGCAGGTTGACGGCGATGAATGTCTTACCCGCGCCTGTGGCCAGCGAGAGGAGCGCACGCTTGGGCTGGTTGGCAATCTGATCGCGGGCGACCTTCTCCATGACGGCTCGGATGGCGGCGTCCTGGTAATAGCGTCGAGCGCCTTCGCCGCCCGGATACGGCTGGAGCAACGGCCTAGCTTCGGGCGACTCAAGCGTGAAGCCCATGCCCTGTTCGTACCGGGCGCGAAGGTCGGCGGGCGTCGGGAACTCGGCGATGGGCTTGGGCGCGGAGGTAAGGCCCGTGAAGCAGTCGAATTCGACGAACTGATGGCCGTTGGACGAGAAGACAAAGCGGACGTTGAGCCGCTTACAGTTGGCGTAGCCCTTGGCTTGGTCCAGCCCGTGACTGGCGGGGAGGCTCTCCTTCTTGGCCTCGATGAGCGCCAAGGCGACCGGCTGGGTGTCGACGTTGACCTTGACCCGAAGAACGTAATCGATCTTGCCCCGTGAACGGCGACGTGCCTTGCCGTTGATGATCTCGACTGTGCCCGCCGTCTCCTCCCGTCGGATGAGATCCTCGGTCCAGCCACGCTTGTGAATGGCTGGGTCGATGAGCTTCGCCCTTGTGTCCGGCTCGTTCAACGGCATCTGGAACTCGCGTCCCTCGGTCGGTTGGGATTTCGTTGCGCGTCGACACCCTGGCGGCGGACCAGCAGGTGCCATGGAGGACACAGCTTATCTAAAAAACTTGGCTTGTCCGGCGAGGACACCAGCCGGGAGATCTTCCGAGGGCGGGAAGCCGGGCCCCGGGGATCGGGGACTCCCTGTAGGTAGGTGGCAAGGGCAGCCCGACAGGTCCAAGGTGTTTCTTCCCGCCGACAAAATATTTCTTTGTCTTTCGTTAATTCCTGGCGCCGGCGGGCCGAAATGATTTGTGCCTTCAAAGCGCACCGTGGAAGTCTTGCGGCGGCGCGGTGAAGGCCGCGACCCCAATGTTCCCGGGCGGGGCATGTCTTTCCCCCCGAGTTCCCGGTGCGGCACCGGGGTCGTCGGTTGGCCGGGGTAAACCGGGGTAAACCAGGTTGTTCTCAACCATAGCACGGCGGGGTCGGGCGCTCATTTAAGCGCGGGATGTTCCCGCGCGATGGGTGTCAACCGTCACGCCGTGCCTAAGGAGGCTCGCGCCATGCGCGACTACATTCCATCCCGTGACGCCGATCTTGTGTCCTGGAGCGGCAACTTCACCACCAAGGTCGTGCTCGCACCGACGGACTACGGCCTGACGGCCGGCGATGTCGCCGACCTGCTGCAACTGACCTCCGCGTTCTCCGCCGCCTACAACGCCGCGACCGATCCCACCACGCGCACCAAAGTGACGGTCGCGGCCAAGGACACGGCGCGGATCGCGCTCGTCACGCCGCTGCGCAGCCTCGCCCAGCGCATCCAGGCCAATCTCGCGGTCACCAATGCCCAGCGCACCGAACTGGGCCTGCCCATGCGCGATCACGCGCCTACGCCCGTCCCCGTGCCCGCCACCAAGCCGGTGCTCGAACTGGCCGGCGAAGACGTCTGCCGCCATACGGTGCGGCTGTTTGACGAAGCGACGCCCACCAGCCGGGCCAAGCCGGAAGGCTCGGCCGGGGCCCAGGTGTTCACGTTCATCGCCGCCAATGGCGAGACCCCGCCGATCGACCTCGAGCAGTGGACCTTGTACGGCATGGCCACGCGCTCGGAATTTGAAGTGGTCTATCCCGGCGCCGACGCGGGCAAGAAGGCCTACATCGCCGCACGCTGGTTCAACGGCAAGGGCGAAGTGGGCCCACGCAGCGACGCCGTCGCCCGTCTGATCGCGGCGTAAACCCGTTTACCCCGGTTTACCCCGGTTTACCCCGGTTTACCCCGGCCCTCACGTGCCGAAAGGGGCGGACGGTACCCGGCACCCCAAAGAATCACATTTCACATGCATCCGCCGCCGAGCCGGGCGATGGCGCACGGCTGGCGGCTTTGTGCTTTGGGGCTTCGGCTCTGCGTGGTCGGGCCGCTCGCGGCCTCAGGCGGTCTTCGGCTTCAGGTGCAGGCGGCGGTCGAAGACGAGGCAGTGGGGCAGCATGCCGAACTTGTGGTAGGTCTGCTGGGCGGCCATGTTGTCCAGGTCGACGCCGACCGAGGTGAAGCGGGCGCCCAGCTCGTAGCCGTGGGCGAGCATGCGGCTGACCATGGCGGCGCCGATGCCCTTGCGTCGCTCGGACTCGTTGACGGCCATCATGTAGATGTTGACCACGGGGCTGCCGAGCTTGGCGGCGTGGTGGGGCATGACGACGTAGCCGGTGACGCCGAGCGAGTTGCCTTCGCCGTCGAGCGCGTCGATGACCCACGGCTCGAAGCCGACGAACGACTGGCGGGTGGCCTCGTGGTTCATGGTCAGGGGCGCGATGCGGTATTCGAGATCGACGGCCGCGTCGAGGACCTTCGGCGGAGCGTCGAGCGGGCCGACGCGGAGGGTGCCGCTGCCGATGACGTCGAAGCCGCTGAGCGAAAAGGCCAGGTGCACGTGCGGGATGGAGGCGGGGCAGAGGCGTTCGCCGCCGATGCAGAGGCAGCGATAGAAGGCGTAGCCGCGCGGGCAGTTGATCGCTTCGATCTGGTCATGGCCGGTGGGACGCAGCCATTTGACGGCCTCGGCGACGAGGGTCAGGCCCACGTGCAGGTCTTTGGGGCGGTAGACGAGCATCTCGATGCTGGCGTGGGTCCGGTTGTGATCCATCCAGACCTCGGTGGCCTGGGCGACGCAGGCGTGGCACCAGCCGACAACCTCACCGTTCTCGATGGCGATGAACAGGCCTTTGGGATCGAAGTAGGGTTTGGGCGCGACGAGCGCGTTGAAGATCTCGGGCGTGAGCCTGGCGATGTGAGGCTCGGCCTGGGCCTGCTCGTTAAACAGGTCGATCATGGCGGGCAGGTGGTTGGGGTGGTACGTTTCGATCCTGAGGGGCATGGACGTTCTCTTCTGTCAGCCGTGGGCAATAACGGCAACGCGGGATGGGACGAAGAGCCAGACGAAGGCTCCGCGATGCGTCGCGTCAGCAGTACGGCCACCTGACGACGGTGCGGTAGATTACCGGCTTCATGTCCGGCCTCCAACTTCAAGGATCTCATGGCCAGCAGCCACGATCCTCCCCGGCACGGACATCACAAGTCTGGTCACCACAAAGAGAAAGCCCTTCGACGTGCTGGCCGAAGGGCTTGTTTTGAAGGAAAGTCGGGGTGACAGGATTTGAACCTGCGGCCTCTTCGTCCCGAACGAAGCGCTCTACCAAGCTGAGCTACACCCCGCTAACGGGCACATCCAGGCGCCGGCGGACGCGGCATGATAGCAGGAATCGTCCCGCAAGGTATGCGCCCTTCACCCCCGGCCCTTCACCCCCGGCCATCCACCCCCGGGGTCCATCACTCGGCCGGCTCACCGCCAAGCAGCCGGCGCAGCCTCGCCGCCGTGGCCTGCAGATCGCCGCCGACATCCAGGCTCAGGATGTGCGGATCGCTCTTCGCGTCGGGCGGCTCCAGCGTCGCCAACTGGCTCTCGAGCATGCCAGGTTTCATGAAGTGCCCGCGGCGGGCTTCGAGGCGGCGGCGGAGCGTGTCGGGGTCGGCGGTCAGAAGCACGGCCGCGATGCCGGAGCGGTTCACACCCAGCGTCTGGCGGTAAGCGCGCTTGAGAGCCGAGCAGGTCACGACCAGGCGCGAGCCCTCGTCAAGCGCGACGTCGATCGCCCGGCGTATGGCCGCGAGCCACGGCGCCCGGTCGTCGTCGGTCAGGGGCGTGCCGGCCGCCATCTTCGCGATGTTCGCCGGCGGGTGAAGCTGGTCGCCATCGAGGAACGTGCAGTGTCGCGCGGCGGCAAGGGCCCGGCCCAGCGTGGTCTTGCCGCTGCCGCACACGCCCATGAGCAGAACGACCTGGCCGCGGGGTTCAGGCATGGCTGCTGGCGGAGGGCTCGTCATCGCGTGCCTGGGCGGGGCGGCCGAAGATCATGCGGCCGGCCGAAGTCTGAATCGTGCTCGTCACCGTGATGCCGACCGTCTTGCCGATCAGCGCCCGGCCGTCCTCGACCACGACCATCGTGCCGTCGTCCAGGTAGCCCACGCCCTGGCTGGCCGCCTCGCCGGGTTTCACCAGCTCGACCTGCAGTTCCTCGCCGGGCAGCGCCACCGGGCGCAGGGCCTGGGCCAGGTCGTTGAGATTGACCACCTCCACGCCGCGCACGCCCGCGATCTTGGCGAGGTTGAAGTCGTTGGTCATGAGCCGGGCCCGGGTCTGCTCGGCCAGGGCGACGA
The DNA here is from genome assembly GCA_964502445.1 of uncultured Phycisphaeraceae bacterium. Classification (GTDB taxonomy): domain Bacteria; phylum Planctomycetota; class Phycisphaerae; order Phycisphaerales; family Phycisphaeraceae; genus CAZCWM01. Next base: position 11,330 of record CAZCWM010000017.1, read on the forward strand.
GCTTCTGATCCACGCCGGCCGCCTCCATGCCGGTCAGGGCCGGCTCGGGCGTGTCCTCATCGCTCGACTCGCGCAGGCTCACGTCGATGAGCCCGTTGTTCTGAAGCCTGGCCAGCACGTCCAGGCCTCGTCGGCCACGGGCCCGGCGCAGGCGGTCGGACGAATCGGCGATGGCGTGCAACTCGTCGATGACAAAGCGCGGCACGATCAGCACGCCCTGCATGATCCTGGTTTTCACGATGTCGAGAATGCGGCCGTCGATGAGGATGCTCGTGTCCAGCAGCGTCGGCCGCGTGCCGCGGATCTCCTTGGCGAACTCGACGTACGGAATGACCAGGCGGAAATCGTCCTTGGTCTGCAGCACCAGGGAGATGGCCACGTAGCAGGTGATGAGGCCGACGAACACTTTGACCCCTTCGAGCAGACTGCGGAACGCCGGGTCGTTGCGGCCGGTGACCACGCGGATCAGATCCACGGGAAACGACAGGGCCCATGCGGCCACGAGCCCGACGATCAGCCCCAGGAACACCCCCGAGATGGCTGACAGCTTCTTACGCGGCGTGCTCACGTCGATCACGATCACCACCAGCGCCAGGCCGATGGTCGCCAGCCCCATGACGATGATGGCTTCGATGCGCACGCCGCCCTCGACCTGGTAGTTGAGGGCGTAGAGCATGGCCACCGCCGCGGCCAGCACCAGGAACGCACCACGAAGGATGGCGAGGATCATGGCAGCTCTCCCGACAGATTCCCGACGCGGTCGCCGTCAGCCGTGAGGCGGCTGACACAGGGCGGATGATGAGGATGCCGCCGCCCCCGACGCATCGAGGATGCCGATTCCCCATGAGGATACGCCGCGGAAGGGGGGTCTGTCATGCCGAAGTTCGCCGCGGGCGCCGCAGCCCCTGAAGAACACGGATGAACGTCGAGGGCAGGGCGGCGAGGGGCGGCGGGTGGCGGGCGACGACGGCTCGACAACGCGCATGGGCGGTCTTGGCCTGCTCTTCGCGCCTCGGCATCACCACCGCCTGGCGGCGGCGTCACCGCTTTGCCGTGAGCAGGGCGGGGGCGCTGGCCCGCACCTTGCGCAGGGCGTCGAGGATCATGTCCACGTGCGACGCATCACCGAGGAAGAGGTTGTGCGTCAGCCACAGCGCTTCCTCGCGGCAGGCGCGCACGGCCACGGGGCAGCGCTCGATGAACTGCCGATAGTCGACCGGGGCCGAGCGCCCGACCATCAGGGGGGAATCATCGCCGTAAAGCGCCGGGTTGCGGAAGACCGGGTTCTCGAAGTTCGTGAAGGTGTAGCCCGAGCTGACCGGTACGCCCTCGGCCGCGAGCGCCTCGATCAGCAGATTCCGCGGCAGGCCGTCCCAGGCCGTCGCGTCGTAGCGCATCATCACGAGGTAGTGATTGTGCTGCACCGCGTCGGGGTGCAGCTTGATGGGCGTGATGCCGGGGATCGAGGCGAGTCCCTTGAAGAAGTGGGCGACATTGGCCATGCGCCGGGCGTTCTGCTCCGCCATGCGGCGCATCTGCGGGCGCAGCAGGGCGGCCGTCAGCTCGTTCATGCGAGCGTTCCAGCCGATGCGGTCGTGCTCGTACCACAGGCCCGTGCGTTTGCGGCCGCAGTGACGCAGGCTCCACACCTTCTGCGCGAAGTCGTCGTCGTTGGTGGTGATGAGGCCGCCCTCGCCGCTGTTGAGGCACTTGCTGGCCTGCAGGCTGAACGTCCCGCCCAGGCCCAGCGACCCGGCGTAGCGCTCGCCCTTGAGGCAGACGCCCTGGGCCTGGGCCGCGTCTTCGATGACCACGAGGTTGTGCCTGCGGGCGATGGCGTTGATCGCGTCCATGTCGCACAATTCGCCGGCGAAATGCACGGGAAGAATCGCCCGCGTGCGCGGCGTGATGGCTTCCTCGATCCGGCGGGGGTCGAGGTTGTACGTCTGCGGATCGATGTCGACATAGACCGGCCAGGCGTTGGCGTTGAGGATGCAACTGCTGGTGGCGAAGAAGGTGTAGGGCGTGGTGATGACCTCGTCGCCGGCCTTGAGATCGATGGCCCGCATGCAGATGTCCAGGGCCATGCTGCCGTTGGTGACCGCCAGCGTGTGCTTGACCTTGTGCAGGCGGGAGAATTCGCGCTCCGCCAGCTCGACCTGGCTGACGCGGCTCTCGTCGGCATGGTCGTCGCCCGCCAGTTCGCCGGCGGCGTAGGCGTACATCCACCACTTGCCGCTGTCGACGACCTTCAGGACCGCCTGGCGTTCCTCCTCGCCCCACTCGGGAAAGGTCGGGAAGGGTTTGCCAACAGCCTTGGACCCACCATATAGCGCCAGCTTGACTTCACTCATCGAACGCAACCTCCAGCTTGCTTCCAGCAATCGATCGCGGCCTGTTCGAGCACCTTGGCGGCGTCGCGGCCCAGTTTCCACCAGCCCACGAAGCGGTGCGACTCATCCGGCTCGTAGCCGCCCTCGTCGTAGACGTGGGGCGGACAGACGTAGCCGATGTAAGCGTGACAATAGGCGGCGGTCATGGCCATCGGCGCATCGATGCGGGCCGTGATCGCCTGGGACGTTTCGTAGAAGACCTCGCCCGGAAGCGTGACGATCGCCAGCGGGCCGATCCTGAGAGTCGTCACGCGGGCGGGCACGGGCGGCAGCGGCTTTGTCGCGCGGCCGTCGTCGCCGGCGGCTGTCGCCTTGCGCAGGTCGGCGAGCCAGAGGGCGAACGCCGTCTTCACGCGCTGACGGACGATCGGATCGGTGCGGTCTTCGTCGCGGACGGTGCGGTCGGCGGCGTCGAGCTGCGCCTCGATTTCGTCCAGCGGCGGCAGCGGCTGACAGTCCAGGGCCAGGCGCCGCGAGGCCACGGCCAGCGGCGGATCGTCGAGCATCCGGGCCGCGGACATGGCCTCAAGCAGGCCGCGCGCCAGCCGGCGGCCTTCCGCCGCGGCGGCGGCGGGCCCTTCGAACGCGCGAAGCGGGCGGATGTCGCCCGAGCATCCATTGAAATAGACGGTGTTGCAGCCGGCGGCGGCGAGCGCTTGCGCCGCATGACCCCAGAAGTCGGGACTGATCAGCAGGTGCTGGGGCCCCAGGCAATAGGGATGGCAGGCATGCTCGAAGATCACGGTGCGGGCCCGGGCGCCTTCGAGAAGCAGGAAGCGCGCGGCCCGGTCGGTCGGGGCGTCGGGATTCATGCCCAGCACCACGCCCTGGCCGGGAATGTACTGGCGGCGGTTCATGCCCAGGAAGACCGGCGCGGTTCCCCATCGCACCGTCACCGGCTCGATGCCCGCCATCGCCTGGCGTGCGGCCTTGACCACCTGGGCGCTGAGGCGCTTGAGGTAGTCGCCGTCCGCCGGCCCGATGCCGCGCAGCGGCGCCGCCATCGGGCCGGTGTGGGTATGCGAGCAGGCGATGACCACGTGCTCGGGGGGCAGGTCGAGGGTCCGGCCGATGTCGCGGGCCAGCGCCTCCACGGTGTCGTCGCCCAGGCCCAGCGTGTCCAGGCTGAGCAGCACCGCCTGGGTCTGGCGATCGCGCAGCACGGCAAGACGGGCCATGAGCGGCAGGTCCACGCCGCTGCTGGGCTGGTAGCGCGCGATGAATCCATTCAGCGGCGCGCCAACCGGGGGCGTGATGTCGGACTCGGCGAAACCGGCATGCATGGTGGAGGCCAGGCGATTAGAATACCAAGCTCTGATGATTGCGGGGTCCGGCAAGTTGTCGCCGCCCACCCCCCCACCCCCCACGCCCGCCCGCCTGACATGCCCACACCTAACCGCGAGGTCAGCCGCCGATGAGTTCACAACCCGTGTCGTGGATGCCGCTGTTTCCGATTTCCATCGCCGTCGAGGGCCAGGATGCGTTCAAGCGCATGGCCGACATGGGCGTCAAGAACGTCGCCCTGTGCTGTATGATCTACTCGCCGTACCGCCTTGTCCTGCCGCGCTACGCGGACAAGGCCATCTATTCGCTGGAGGAAGGGCACTACTTCTACCAGCCCGAGGCGTCGCGCTACAAGGATCTGCCCGAAGCGCCGATTCCGTCGCGCGACTTCGCCGGGCGCGATCTGCTGGCCGAGACGGTCGAGGGGGCCCACAGGCATGGCATGAAGGTTTGCGCCTGGGTGACGACCTTCGCCAACGGCCGCACCGCCAAGCTGCGGCCGGACTGGGCGGTGGAGAATCTCTACGGCTCGCGCGATCGGCTGTTCCTGGATTTCGACCATCCGCAGGTACGCGAGTTCAGCGCCCGCGTGGTCGAGGAGATCGTCGAGCGGTACGCCGTCGATGAGATCATGCTCGACAAGATTCCCCAGACCTGCCTGGAGCAGAACAGCCTGGCCGGGCGGATCGACCCCGTATTGCGGGTGATGGGCACGTTCTGCTTCTCGAAGCATGCGGCCGCCTTCGCCGCCACCCAGGGCGTGGACCTCAAGGACATTCACGCCAGGGCGAAGAAACTGGCGACCGAGTCGCTGGCCATCGCCCCGCACATCACCGCCAACCTCGCCGACGACCTGACGGGCGACAACGAGATTCCGCTGCTGATGTTCGACAACCCCTGGATCGCGAAGATGCTCGAGGTGCGCATCGAGTCCATCCGCCAGTACATCGCCGACGTGCGGCGACGGATCGATGGCAAGCGCAAGGGGGTTGCCCTGTCGGCCGCGTTCGTGCCGCCGACGAAGATCGGCCACGACTCCTCCAGCCCCCGGCCGTGGCTGGCGGCGCAGAGCTACGGGGCCTACAAGCAGAGCGCGCTGGACATGATCCACTGCGTGATTCACTGGGGCCCGGACACGGTGGAGTACGACACGCGGCGGGCGGTCAAGGCCGTCGAAGGTTCGAAGGTGCAGATATGCACCCATGTGAAGGCGTATGGGGCCTCGCGTCCCGAAGGGATGCAGTCGCTGGTGTCGGCCGCCCTGCGCGGCGGCGCTCCGGCCGTGGCGTACTTCTGCTACGACCTGCTTTCCGAACCGATGATCCAGGCCATCACGCAACTGAAGGCGTGATCGTCCCGGCGGCCGCGGGGCGGACGCTGCGGGGGGGCAAGGTTCAAGGTGAAAGGTGAAAGGGCCTCGCGCCCCGGATACTTCCGGGGGTGTCCGCGAGGCTTTCGCGGATGTTTTTGGAAGCCTGGAACGCGGTTACTCCGAGAGGTTCTCAAGGAAGAGGACGAACATGCGGCCATCGGCGGCGTTGTCGGGGGCGGCGCGCCAGGGCTTGGCGATGACGTCGGGCTTGCCGTTGCCGGTGACGTCGCCCACGACCGCTTCATGGCCGCCCAGGTTGACGTCGAGGATGACGTGTTCCCGCCAGGTTTGCCCTTTGCCGTCAATGTTCTCCCAGATGTACCAGCGTGGGGGCGCCTGGCCGCGAATGGCCTCCATTTCGCAGGAGAGAATATCCAGATCGTCATCGCCGTCGAGGTCGCCGACAAAGAGGGAATGATAGGGGCCGCGCCGCGGTGAGGCGCCGGGTTCGACGTCGTGGCGCTTCCATTGCGAGCCGTCGCCGTTGACGTTTTGCATCCACCAGATCTTTCCGCCGGGAATCTCGGCGTCGGTAAAGACGATGTCGGCAATACCGTCGCGGTTCATGTCGCAGACATGGCTCTTGGTCGCGTTGAACGCGAAGGGCGGCTGAAAATCCGGCGGCGGGGGCGTGTTGGGGCCGATGGGGCGCTGGACCCAGCGGGAGCCGTCGCCGTTAACGTTCTGGAACCAGACATCGGTGCGGACGATATCGATGCACCCGTCGTTGTCGAGATCGCCGGCCGCCGCGCCGGCGTGTACGGGCGGGCCAATGTCGGTGCGCGTCCACGGCCTGGTGGGATCGTCGGGGATTCGGTACCAGCGCAGCGTATTCTTGTCGGACATGGTGACGACTTCGAGGCGGCCGTCGCTGTCGATGTCGGCGGTGAAGATGTCGTGGACGGCTGTGAGCTGCGGATCGAAGACGATGCGCTCGAAGGGCGCGTTCGGATCCTGCGAATTGCGGTACCAGGCGCCGCCGGTGACGAAATCAAGGCAGCCGTCATTGTCCACGTCGAGCACACAGGCCCCGACGTCGGAGGGTGAATCGGCGCCGAGCAGGTGACGCGTCCATCGGTCGGGCGCGTGGTACTTGTACCAGAAGATTTCGCCTTTGGATCGGCCGGTGATGTACTCGAGGCGGCCGTCGTTGTCGAGGTCGGCCAGGGCGGTCTGGGCGTAGCCGCTGCCGGTCAGGCCGGTGTCGATGAGGTGGTGCCTGAACTTGAACATGACGCGCTCCCCATGCTGTTTCTCCGATACAACGGGATGATAACGGGAGTCGCGACCTGCCAGGGAATGCGGCTCGACGCGGGCCGGGGTCCGGCGATGTTCTGGGACGTTGCGCGGGTGTCTTGGCGACTTCCGGGGGTGTCCGCGAGGCTTTCCCGGATGTCCGGGAGACTTGGAAAGATGTCCGGGAAAGACGGAAAGACATCCGGGAGCCACGGAAAGATGTCCGGGAGAGACGGAAAGACATCCGGGAGCGACGGAAAGATGTCCGGGAGTCACGGAAAGATGTCCGGGAGCTGCGGAAAGACATCCGGGAGCGACGGAAAGATGTCCGGGAGAGACGGAAAGACATCCGGGAGCCACGGAAAGATGTCCGGGAGCGGCGGAAAGATATCCGGGAGAGACGGAAAGATATCCGGGAGAGACGGAAAGAGTTCCGGGAGACACGGAAAGATGTCCGGGAGCCGCGGAAAGATGTCCGGGAGCGGCGGAAAGATATCCGGGAAAGTTATCCAGACCTGCGCGACCCCCTCGCGACACACCGCCCGCCGCCCCTTTTCCCGGACGGGGCGTGGACTGTATCAAGAACGCGGCGATTAGCGGACGGCCTTCGCCAGAAGCTCGCCGGCGACGGCGGGGCGGGCTAGGGGGTCATTCTGCTGATGGCTACTTCATCCGGCCATTGAAGTCGGAAATGACCTTCGCCCACACCGCGACGTGGACATGAACGCTCCTGACCGTTGGCTTACCCCAGGAATCGCTTTATGCGACGGGCCAATCGCCCCACGTCTTTTAACTGGCACTCCCAAATGACCATCACCCGCCAGCCCTGTCGGTGTAGCTCCCGGTGCTGGGCCTGATCCCGCCGACGGTTGCCTTCCAGTTTGGCCTGCCACCACTCCGCCCGGGTCTTGGGGAGACGTCGGCCGTTGGGGCAATCGTGCCGGTGCCAGAAGCATCCGCTCACGAACACAACCGCCCGCCGCGACGGGAACGCCATGTCGGGCGAACCGGGCAGGTCGCGGACATGGAGGCGATAACGGTACCCCATGCGATGGATGAGGGATCGCACAAATCGTTCAGGTCGAGTATCCTTCCCTCTTACGAGGGACATGATTCGGCTGCGTTCTTCCGGGGTCAGCGTATCCACACCATTATTATTCGGCGGAGTGTACTTGAGTTCACAGGAACGACAACCCGATCATCCGCCGGTGGGCCGCTTCGAGTTCGATTTGGCGACGCCATTCTTCGAGCAGTTGCGGGCTTTCTTCGACGGTCTGGGGGCCGCCCGCTTAGATGAACAGACGGTTGCGGACTTGCTACCCCTTCAAGGGGTCTACGGCCTCATTCTGGGTGACCGGCTCGTGTACGTGGGAAAGTCCGATGGTTCCCTCGGCGATCGGCTCACGGACCATCGGATCAAGCTTTCGGGCCGGCAGAACATTGAGCCCGAGGACGTGAAGTTCCGCGCGGCCTACCTGGCGGGAACATGGGTACCGCTGGCTCCGGAAGCCAACCTGATCCGGTACTACCGCCGGCTTGGGCTCTGCGAATGGAACGGTAATGGCTTCGGCCCCCACGATCCCGGTCGAAACCGTGAAGAAACGAACAAGCCACCGGAAGGCTTCGATTCGCAATTTCCCATCCGAGCGGACTACCCGACCGGCATCGAGTCTGGCGATTATGAGGCGAATGAACTGCTGCAAAAGATGAAAGCCGGCCTGCCATACACCTTCCGGTATGAGACAGACAATCCCCGGGGTGGCTGGCGGTCCGGATCCACGAAATACAACGGAAAAAGTATCACCGTGCCGGCCAACAATATGCCGGCCGGTGAACTGCTCACCACCGTTGCCCAACAATTCGGGTCCGGCTGGCAGGCCACCGCGTTCCCCAGCCATTTCATCCTCTACGAGGAGCAGCGGGACTATACCTATGGCCGGATTCTCTGGCCGCCACAACCGGATTGACAGGGCGGGGGCCCCGGTGTTCAAGCTTGCTGCTCGGCGTCCCGCATTGCCCGTGCAGTTGCGTCCGACAACCCCACCACTGGGCGGATGACCTCGGCCAGTTGCCCAGCCACCACTTCGGCGAGTCGAACGGGAACGGCGTTGCCCAACTGCCGCATACTCTCGGTCCACGAACCCTCGAATATCCATTCGTCGGGGAAGGTTTGAAGCCGGGCGCACTCCCGCACTGAGAAGTACCGAACATTACCTTCATCATCGTACCTAAGTGTGTTTTCTCCGCCAGGTACGCCGTGATCGCCAGCCTTCAACGTCTTGGCCGGCTCATCCCATGGGCTGCCGTTGTGGCCCGGGTAGCTGCGGGCACCGGGGTTGTAAAAGTGGTTGGCGATCTTCCGTGAGGTCTGGCCCATGCCGATCCGGGGCAGGTCGCTGATTGCATCCCGCACCGTGAGCCAGGGCTGCTCCAGCATCATTGACGTAAGGGGACCGAGCCTTTCCGCCCGCCGCCGCAAGCGATCGGGAACCGATGGCTGCTGTCGCTTGGGGATGCGGTGGCGTTCCCAGTACTCGCCGCTCACCCACTTATCATAGAGCAGGGCGTCATAGCTGTGGGTGGCCTGCGGGAAATTGAACTCAACGCCGAGGTCGCTGCGGATGCCCACGATGAGTACCCGTTCCCGGCACTGCGGCACGCCATAGTCGGCGGCGTTGAGAAGTTGGAACACCACGTTGTAATGCAGTTCCTTGGGCTTCCGACCGCTGGTCTTGATCTTCTCCAGCCGGGCGAGGTGGTCTGTCCATTCCTCATCGCCCCTGCGGGTGACGGTCGGGTATTCCAACTGGCGGATGATGTAGCTGTAGTAATTCGCGAAGCCCTGCCGCAGCAGGCCCTTCACGTTCTCGAAGATGAACGCCTTGGGCATGATCTCGCGGACGGCCCGAACCGCCTGAGGGAACATGTCCCGCTTGTCGTCGCGGCCCTTGTGCCGGCCACCGAGCGAAAACGGCTGGCATGGTGGCCCGCCGATAACGCAATCCGCCTTGCCCTCGTGCTGCTTAAAGTCGTATTTGGCAACGTCGCGCTCGATGATCCTCCAATCCCGCACATGCTCGACGCCATCAGCCTTGTTGCGGCGCAGCGTGTCACAAGCGTTGTGGTCCCACTCAATGACGGCCTCGTGTTCGAACCCCGCCCGGGCCGCGCCGAGGGCCAATCCGCCCGCTCCAACAAATAGTTCGACCGATCTCATCCGTGTGGAAGCCTCCATCGTTGGTGCGGATTCTAACCAATACCGGTTATCAAGCGAAGCGTCAACGGGGAGCAAGAGCCAGTCATGCGGCTTCCTGCACCTCTCCCTGCCGCCAACGGATCCACACGGCTGCCCATCCCGTCTTTCCGCGTCTACACTGAGCAGTCTATCCAATCCCAACCCGTGACCAACTGCCTAAGCCCTTGCGGCGTCTGAGCAAATCCCAGGGGAAGCCCGTCCGGCGAGGACACGGCGCTCCGAACGCTCTTTGCCGTGCTCCGCCGCTCTCATCCTCCGGGAGCCCGGTGACATACCGATGGCAGGGGAGCGGGGGCAGGGAGGACAGGGCGGCGGGGCAGGGGGCCGAGGTTTTTCGTCCGGCCAACAAAATATTTTTCTGTCTGCCGTTAATTCTTCGCGCCGCCGGGTCGAAAGGATTTGTGCGTTCGACGCACCGCTGGAAACTTGCGGGGCGTGTCGGGTGCCGGGTTTCGGGTACCGGGTGTCGGGGAGGGCGGGTTTCGGGTTTCGGGTTTCGGTGGGGAGCGCCGGGGAACCGGTGGGAAGAGCCGGGGTGAACGGGGGTAGACCGGGTGTCGGGTTTCGGAACTGGGGTAAACCTGGGGTAAACCGGCTGGGGTAAACCGGGGTGCCGGGGTCACGTTAGGAGTTGTTTTCAAAACCAGCACGGCGGGGCGGGGCGCTCATTTGAGCGCGGGATGTTCCCGCGCGATGAGCGTCGAGCTTTGCGTCGTGCTTCAGGAGGCTCGTGTTATGCGCGATTACATTCCATCTCGTGACGGCGATCTTGTGTCGTGGAGCAACAACTTCACCACCAAGGTCGTGCTCGCACCGACGGACTACGGCCTGACGGCCGCCGATGTGGCCGACCTGGTGCAACTGACCGCCGGCTTCTCGGCCGCGTACAACGCCGCGGTCGATCCCGCCACGCGCACCCGGGTTACGGTCGCGGCCAAGGACGCGGCGCGGATCGCCCTGGTCACGCCGCTGCGCAGCCTCGCCCAGCGCATCCAGGCCAATCTGCTGGTCACCGATGTGCAGCGCACCGAACTGGGCCTGCCCGTGCGCGATCACGCGCCCACGCCCGTCCCCGTGCCCGCCACCAAGCCGGTGCTCGAACTGGCCGGCGAAGATGTCTGTCGCCATACGGTGCGGCTGTTTGACGAGGCGACGCCCACCAGCCGGGCCAAGCCGGAAGGCTCGGCCGGGGCCCAGGTGTTCACGTTCATCGCCGCCAATGGCGAGACCCCGCCGATCGACCTCGAGCAGTGGACCTTGTACGGCATGGCCACGCGCTCGGAATTTGAAGTGGTCTATCCCGGCGCCGACGCGGGCAAGAAGGCCTACATCGCCGCACGCTGGTTCAACGGCAAAGGCGAAGTGGGCCCACGCAGCGACGCCGTCGCCCGTCTGATCGCCGCGTAAACCCCCACCCCCCACTCCGGAGCACCCCCCCCAACCCGGAAGCCCCTGGCTCCGGAAATCCCTCGAAAGCTGGAACGCCGGAAGTTGAAAGGCGAAAGGGCTGGGGCTCTTCCATTTAAGAATCACATTTCACATGCATCCGCCGCCGAGCCGGGCCATGATGCGCGGCTGGCGGCTTTGTTCTCCCGGGTGCGGTCGTCGGTGCGCTTTCCTGTCGCGTGAAAGCATGACGCACAAGGGGCGCGACGCACATCAGGCGGCGATATCTTCTAGAAGCGACGATCGGCCTTCGACTTGCCCGCGCCCTGTGGCGTGGGCCGCAGACGGGCATGCAGGCATGCCAGAGGAGACGCCTGGGCGTCGGTTGCCATGAGGCCGATCGTACGCTGATTGACGCCGGCGCCACGGCGACGTATACTGCATGGCTCAACTGTCCGAAGGACTTGGTCAGCTTGCCGCGAACCGCGGCCAATCCCTGATTCAATTCAAAGCTCAGTTGTCACGCATCAGCTGGTTTTTCAGCGGCGTCCGCCGCGGCCTTCATGGTGCGTACTGTCACTACGAAGGATCTGTGACTGATGCGTTTTGACCAACTGCAACTTGCAGCGCCCATTCTCCGCGCCGTCGCCTCGTCGGGCTATGAAGCGGCCACGCCCATCCAGGAGCAGGCCATCCCGCACGTGCTGGCCGGCCGCGATGTGCTCGGCAGCGCCCAGACCGGCACGGGCAAGACGGCCGCCTTCGCGCTGCCCATTCTGCACCGGCTCGCCGCGCCGCAAGGCGGCAGGCCTTCGCGGCTGCCGCGCTGCCTCGTGCTGTGCCCGACGCGCGAGCTGGCGACGCAGATCGCCGGCGACTTTCAGACCTACGGCGCTCACCTGGCGATCCGCGGGGTGATGATCTTCGGCGGCGTCGGTCAGCGCCCGCAGGTCGCCAAGCTGCAACGCGGCGTGGACGTGGTGATCGCCACGCCCGGCCGGCTGCTGGACCTCATCAACCAGGGCCATGTCGACCTGAGCCGCATCGAAACGCTGGTGCTTGACGAGGCCGACCGCATGCTCGACATGGGCTTCATCCCCGACATCCGGCGGATCGTCTCTTACCTGCCGGCCGAACGTCAGACGCTGATGTTCTCCGCCACCATGCCGCGCGAGATCCGCAAGCTCGCCGACGCCTGGCTGCGCGAGCCGGTGCGCATCGAGATCGCGTCGGCCCAGCCCACGGCCGACCGTGTGAACCAGAGCGTGTATTTCGTCGAGCGGATCGGCAAGACCGATCGCCTGGCCGAACTGATGGACGAGCTGGGCATGTACCGGGTGATCGTGTTCACGCGCACCAAGCACGGCGCCGACCGTCTGGCCAAGCAGTTGCACACGCGCGGCATCCGTTCGGAGGCGATTCACGGCGACAAGTCGCAGAACGCCCGCCAGCGCGCGCTGGACAATTTCCGCGCCGACCGTGTGAGCGTGCTGGTGGCCACGGACGTGGCGGCCCGCGGCATTGACGTGGACGGCGTGTCGCACGTGGTCAACTATGACATGACGCACGAGCCGGAGACGTACGTGCACCGCATTGGCCGCACCGCGCGGGCCGGGGCGGCGGGCGCGGCGATCTCGCTGTGCGATCGCGACGAGATGACCTACCTGCGGGCCATCGAGCGGCTGCTGCACACGTCCATCCCGGTGGCGGGCGAGCAGCCGGCCTTCGCGGAAAAGTCGACCTCATCGCGTCGCGGCGGCGGCAAGCCGACGCGTTCGACGCGACCCGCTCGCGCCGCCCATCCCATGCAGGCCGGCGGCCCTCGGTCACGCCCGCGGCAAGGGCGCAAGCCCGCCGCCCGCGTCTGAGCCGGGTGGCGCATTTCACGATCGGCTTGCGCTTCGACCTGCTGGCCACGGGCGGACGGTGATCTGCGACAGCAGCGCGCGTCGTGACGGCATCCTCGCCGCGCGGTCCGGGTGGATCGCATCGGTTGGACGATCGCAGAGGTGCGGAAAAGCAGCACGGCCGCGGGAAGGCCCGGGCCGCGCTGCTTCTGGAGGTCTTTGTTGATGTCGAGCCGCGCTCAGCGCGCTTCGAGCTTGAACTGGCCGACGATCTGCTGAAGCTGCTCGCTCTTGGAAGAGAGCTGGGCGGCGGCGGCGGCGGCCTGACCGGCTCCTTCGGCGGCCTGCTGGCTGACGGCATTGATCGACTCGATGTTGCGGGCGATCTGCTCGGCCGCGGCCGACTGCTCTTCGCTGCCGGCGGCGATCGCCTGAATCATCGTCGACACTTCCTGCGAACCGGTCACGATGGCGCGCAGCGCCTGGCCGGCCTGGTCGGCCAGCTTCACGCCCTCATCCACGCGCTCAGTGCCGGCGTTCATGCCCTTGACGGCCGCAGCGGTCTCGGTCTGGATCGCCTGGATCGAGCCGGCGATCTCCTCGGTGGCCTTGGTCGTGCGGTCGGCCAGCTTGCGCACCTCGTCGGCGACGACGGCGAAGCCCCGGCCATGCTCGCCGGCGCGAGCCGCCTCGATCGCCGCGTTCAAGGCAAGCAGGTTCGTCTGATCGGCGATGTCGTTGATCACATCGATGATCTCACCGATCTGCTCGCCGCGCTTGCCCAGTTCACCGATCGCCTTGGACGAATCGTCAACGACCTGCTTGATGGCCTTCATGCCCTCGACGGTCTGCTGCACCACCTGCCCGCCGGTTGCGGCCTGGTTGCCGGCCTCGGTGGCGGTGTTGGCGGCGTTGGCGCTCTTCTGGGCCACCTCGACGACCGTCTGGCTCAGTTCTTCGATGGCCGACGACACTTCCGTGGTCTGGCGCGTCTGCTCCTGCATGCCCTGGGCCATCTCTTCGGAGCTGGCGGCGATCTGCGTCGCCGCGCCCGCCACTTCACGCGTGGCCGTCGCCACCTCGACGATGATGTCGTGAACCTTCTTGACGAACGTGTTGAACCATTTGCCCAGTTCGCCCAGTTCGTCGGCCCGGTCTTCATCGACGCGCTGGGTCAGGTCGCCTTCGCCCTGGGCGATGTCCTTGAGGCGGGCGACCATGGCGGCGATGGCCTTGCGGATGTTGGCCGAGATCATGAGCCCCAGCACCATGCTCACAATCACCGCCACCACGACCACAGCCAGCGCCACGAGCTTCATCGAGCTGGCGGTGGACTGGCCGGCATGCACTTCGTCGGCGGCCACGTCGCGGTTGATCTGCACCAGATGATGCAGCAGTTCGCCGGCCGCCGCCTGCGTTGTGCTTACCGGCCCGAGCAACTGCGCCAGCAGGGCCTGCTGCAGCGACCGCGAGTCGCGCGCCACGGCGAACAGCTCTTTGAACTGCCCGTCGATCGCCTGAATGGCCGTCACCACGTTCTGTTCATACAGGGCCCGGGCCTGCTCGGACTGGCCCTGGGCGACCAGCGCCTTGATCTGATGGGTGGCCTCGTGGAACCGCCGGTGCGGCTCCTCCAAGCCGTGCTTGGCGGCGACCAACCGCGGGTTGCGGGTGGTGAACGTCGCCAGCCACTTGCCCGCGTTGCAGGCTGTGTGATCTTCGCCGCCCTCGAAGGCCGTACCATGCTCAAGTAGATTGCGGACCTTCTGGATGACCACGTAGTGGTCCTTGCTGAACTGCTCCAGATCGCCTACCAGTTGAGCGGGGTCGTCAATGCAGTTCTCATCGAACTTGCGGCACAGCTCGATGAGCTTGTTGTTCTCGGCCCGCCAGGCGTTCCATGCGGGGACGAAACGCTGCCATACCTCGGCCTCCTCCACGGTCTGGGGCAGCGGCTCGTAGGTCTTCCAGGCGGTCTCGTAGCGCTCGCGCGACTCGGTGAGAAGCTCGTACTGCTGCTGGCGCGCCTCGGTCGACAGCCCGGGAATGCCCAGCAGGGTCATCAGGCCGCGGATGTGCTGGGCTTCAACTTCGAGCATCAGCAGGCTGTCGACGCTGGGAAGGCGCACCACGCCGATTTCCTCGATGTTCGCGGCGGTGCGCGACAGGCCCCAGTAGCCGATGCCGCCCACGACGCCGCAGATGGCGGAGACGCCGGCGAAGGATGCGATCAGTTTGGTGGCGATCTTCATGGGTGGCCTCCCGAGTCGGTTTGTCAAAGGCCCTTGCGCCCCCGGGCGCAAGGGCCTGGATCAGGCGGTAGCCGAACACTGTTGCTGAGACGGGATTCGGCCTGCCGAGCGGTGCGGGCAAGGGCGAACCACACGCGGGCGATAGGTCTTTTTTGCCGCTCTACGCAGTTCCACGTAGTCCTTGTGGTCGCGTGATCCTCACCGCATAGAATGTCGATATCGCGGGATCGATCAGGACTCCCGGTTATTCCTGGGCCGGACGGGATCCGCAGCGGAAAAGCCGATGGCTGCACCGCCGGCATATACCCAGCCGCTCGAGTCCGAGCCTTTCTACCGGTTGCTGCTGGGCAGCATTTCCGACGCGCTGTTTGTCGCCGATGCCCAAGGCCACTTCACCTTCGTCAGCCCCAATGCGCATGTGATTTTCGGGTTCACCGACGTGGAGGTCGCGCGGATGGGCCGCGTCGAGGCCCTCCTGGGTCCGGACGTTCTGCCCGCCGATCCTCCGGCCGAAGGCGTCGAGATTGCGAATCTCGAACGGGTGGTGCGCGACAAGTTCGGCCGCGACCATGTGGTGCTGGTCAGCCTCAAGGGCGTGCGGCTGCGCGGGGGCACGACGCTCATTACCTGCCGCGATATCACGGCGCGCAAGGCCGACGAGCAACGGCTGGCGTCCTATCAACGACGGCTGCGAGCGCTGGCGTCCCAGGTGGGACTCACGGCTGAAAGCGAACGCCGCCGCATCGCCCAGGCGCTGCACGACGTGGTGGTTCAGAAACTCGCCGTCGTGAAGTTGCGCCTTGGGTCGATGCAAGAGGGAAACCGCCGACAGACCGTCGCGGGCGTGCTCGGGCTTCTTGACGAGTTGATCGGCGATTGCCGGCATCTGACCTTCGAGCTCAGCCCGCCGGTGCTTCACGAACTTGGATTGGGCCCCGCACTTGAGTGGCTGGCCGAGTATGCTGAACGAGAGTCTGGCTTGTCCGTCCGCGTCCGCTCGGCCGGCGCGGAGCAGGTCGGGTCCAGCGCCTTGCGTGTGACTCTTTTCGCGGCCGCACGCGAGCTGCTCCGCAACGCCGCCGAGCACGGCCGAGCCCGCCAGGCGGAGCTTGCCCTCGATGTGGCGGGCGGCCGTTGCACGCTGAGTGTGACTGACGACGGCGTGGGGTTCGACCCCTCGAGGCTGGAGGCGCTGGGGTCGGGCGAGCGCGGATGGGGCCTGCTTAACATGCGGGTCCAAGCCGAGCATGTGGGCGGGCGCTTGCGGATTCGTTCGCGACCGGGGCATGGAACGACCGTGACCTTCGTCGCGCCGTTGAAGACCAACGGGGGCGCGCGGGGACAAGAGGGCGGCGACACGGATGTCGCCCGGGAGTCTGATCAGCTTGGGATTGACGAAAGGCGCGATGATGGACCCGACGACTGGAACCCACATCCTCCGCGTGATGCTGGCTGACGACCATGCCCTGGTGCGTGAAGGCCTGCGAACGGTCCTGGGCCGACAAAGCGACATGCGCGTGGTGGCCGAGGCGGACGGCGGCATGGAAGCGCTGCGGATGGCGCAGCGTCTGCGGCCGGACGTGCTGGTGCTCGACGTGGCGATGCCCGACCTGGACGGCTTCGAGGTGACCCGCCGCCTGTGCGACCCGGCGGCCGGTGACGGTGCAGCGCCGCTGCGCGTGCTCGCCCTGTCCATTCACAGCGACTGCCGCTACGTCCAGCGCATGTTCGACGTCGGCGCGTCGGGCTACCTGACCAAGGATTGCGCCCTCGACGAGTTGGCGCAGGCGATCCGTACGGTGGCTCGAGGCGATGTCTATCTGGCCCGGGCGCTGGCCGACGCGGATCGGGCCGCGGGCGATGACGGCGCGCCGACGGACGAAGGTCCGGCGCAGGCGAACGCGCTCTCGCGCCGCGAGCGCGAGGTGCTGATCGCGGTGGCCCGTGGACAGACCTCACGCGAAGTGGCCGACGCCCTGGGGCTGAGCGTCCGCACGGTCGAGACACATCGACGCAACATCGGTGAGAAGCTGGGCCTGCATGGGGTGGCCGAGCTCACCCGCTATGCCTTGCGGCAGGGGCTGGTCGAGCCCGCTTAGTCGGCGTTCGGCGATTCAGCCCGGCAGGGTCAGCGCGTCGATGTAATTGGACTCGAAGTGCGGGTCGAGATTGAGTTCGAGAATCTCCAGGCCGCGGCGGATGCGGTCGAGCTCGGTAAGGCTCTTGCGGTCCAGCAGCGCCAGGTACGCGCCGGCCAGGGAGGTATTGCCGACAACCTCGATCTGCTGGGGCGCGAAACCCGGCAGCAGGCCGCAGGCGATGGCGCTGGCGATGTCGATGTGCATACCGAAGCCGCCCGCCAGGTAGAGGCGGCGGATCTGATGCGGCTCGATGGCGGCGTGGCGCAGCAGGGTGGTGATGCCGGCGGAGATCGCGGCCTTGGCCTGAAGCAGGGCGGCCAGATCGGTTTCGGCGACGAAGATCGGCCGCTTGCCCTGACCCAGGGCGAGCACAAAGCTGCGCCCGTAGCCGTCCGGGTCGTCGCGCAGATGCTCGGCGGCGCCGTCAGGCGGTATGCGATCGAAGCGTCCAGCGGGCAGTAGCAGGCCGCTGCGCCGTCCGTGCGCCAGAAAATCGATATACGCCGAACCACAGACGCCCTGCGGCCGCACGCCGGCGTCGGCCTGCTGCGGGCCGATGACCTGCACGCTGTGGCGAAACGGCTGGGCCTGCATGGTCACATGGCTGATCGCGCCCTCGCCGGCCCGCAGGCCGCAGCGCAGCCCCGCGCCTTCGAACGCCGGTCCCGCCGCCGTCGCGCAGCCGATGAAGTGGTCGTCGGTCCGCAGCAGAATCTCGCCGTTGGTTCCGATGTCCACAAGCATGACCGGCCCATCGTCGTACGCCAGGCCGGTGGCCAGCGCCCCGGCCACGAGGTCCGCGCCGACATACGCGGCCGCGCCCGGCAGCAGGTGAATCTTCATCGGCAGGTCCAGCTCGATCGACGACGCATCGAGCACCCGGTATTCGGTGAACGCCGGCGTGAACGGCGCTGTGCCCATCGGCGAGGGGTCCACCCCCGCCAGCAGGTGCGTCATCGTGGCGTTGCCGGCCACGGTCATCACGCCCACGTCATGCAGGGCGACCTCCGCGGCGTCGGCTGCCTCGCGCAGCAGCGGCAGGATGGTCTGCTGCACGACCGCCTCCTGAAGCTGACGCAACATCGTGGGGTCGGTCATGCACAGGTTGATGCGCGTCAACACGTCGTCGGCCAGGTGCATCTGGTGGTTGAAGCGCGCCGTCTGGGCCAGCACGCGGCCGCTGGCCAGGTCGATGAGCATGACCACGACGGTGGTGGTGCCCACGTCCACAGCCGCGCCGACCATGCCCGGTTTAGCCCGGGCGGCGCCCGGCGGCAGGAGCGGATCGTGACTGGCCGAGACGCGCAGCCGGAAGGTGCTGACGACCTGCGGCCGATACGCCAGCAGCGACCGCGCCGGCACGCGAATCGCCACCTCCTCGCCCGGCAGCACGCCATGAGCGCAGCCGCGGCAGGTCACCGGCCCATCCGTGACCTCGAGCACCCGATCCTCGCGCAGGTGCCGCAATCGGCCGCGCACCAGCTCGATCAGGCAGCCATCGCACCAGCCCTGCTGGCCGCAGCGCGTGTTGAGCGGAAGCTCGTGCCTCCGGCAGAGGTCGGCGATGGAGCGCTGCTGCTCGGCCGCCTCGACGCGGATGTGTTCGACCGTCGGCCGATCGTCGTGGTCGCGCGTCTCCAGGTGCAGGTGCGTGGCGGCGGGCATGGCGGGGGGGTTCCGGGGCAGCTAAAAGTGCGGCGGCGGGGCGGACGCGGCTTCGATCACGCGATCATCGGCGGTCATGCGCAAGGTCTGGCCGGGATCGAGCACCAGAAAGTCACGCTCGTCCCACCGCCCCCCGAGCAGGTTCACCAGCAGTTGCGGGTCGCCGTCCACCTGATCGTAACTCCAGCCCAGCCAGGCGGCGCAATCCCGCGTGTATTGCCGGTCGGCCTCGGTGGCGCCGACCGTCAGGTGGACATAGGTCGCCCGGCTGTAGCTGGTCATCCACTGGCTCTCGACCTCGATCAGGTACTGCGCGTTGTCGGGGCCGTACTGCTGTTCGTACTTCTCGCGCAGCTTGTGGTAGCGGTCGGGGCCGGGCGGGGTGTGATGGCGGTTCCAGCCCGGCGAGTACCAGTAGGTGCCGGGATGGGCGGCGACGTACCGGGCATAGCGGTCGCGGCTGCCCAGCAGCAGGGTGATGCAGTCGTGGGCCCGGGTGATGACCAGTCGGCATCGCCGCGCCGCGACGCCCTCGATGCCCCGGCTGCACAGGCCGTAGCCCAGGGCGATGGCGTCGGCGTCGGTGGCCCGCTCGACGTGGTCCACCGCTTCCTGAAGTTGGCGGCGCAGGGCTGGCGGGTCGTTGTGCAGACCCTGTTCGAGGACGTGGATGTGCGTGACGATCGGGCTGGCGGCGGCAAAGTGACGGATTTCGTCTTCGAGCACGGCACAGGTGATCACCGCCAGGCGCGGCGGTGCGTCAGATCGGGCCGGCGGGGGCAGCTGTGGCGGGCGATCCATGATTGGCCAGCGTTTTAAGGGCGACCGACGCCGCTGTCCACCTCGAGAGCGACGGCCGGATGGTGAGTCCCGGGGCGGATGGACAATTCGGCAGAGAGTTATATCTTTTCAAGGTAGCGACGTATGTCGTCGGCCGCCGCGGCGGTGGAGTTCGTATCGGCGTGGACGCGCGGAGGACGCCGGTGGCAGCGCGTGGTGAGGAGCAGCACTGATGAGCGATCTGAAGGCCCTGAGCGAAGCGATCATCAAGGGCGATCGCAACCGCGGCAATGAACTGACCCAGAAGCTGATCGACGCGGGCGAAAAGCCCCAGGCCATCCTCGACGCGTTGACCGGCGCGATGGATGAGATCGGCCGCAGGTTCCAGGCCAACGAGGTGTTCGTGCCGGAGATGCTCATCGCGGCCCGCGCGATGAAGGAAGCGATGGCCCGCCTCGAACCGCTGCTGGTGGCTGCGGGCATCAAGCCGAAGTTCACCGCCGTCATCGGCACGGTGCAGGGCGACCTGCACGACATCGGCAAGAACCTCGTGGCCATGATGTGGAAGGGCGCGAACTTCGCCGTCGTGGACCTGGGCACGAATGTGCCGGCCGAGAAGTTTGTCGCGGCGGCCAAGGAGCACAACGCGGCGGTGGTGGGGCTGTCGGCCCTGCTGACGACGACGATGCCGGCCATGAAGGGCACGATCGCGGCGATCCGGGCCGCGGGCCTGAACAACACGAAGATTCTCATCGGCGGCGCGCCGGTGACCCAGGAGTTCGCCGACCAGATCGGCGCCGATGGTTACGCGCCGGACGCGGCCGGTGCGGTCCAGGCGGTGCGGCAACTGGTGGCTTGATGCGTGTGTCGCGCCCCATACGTCGCAGGCCTTCATCCGACAGCCCATCGTCCGACAGGCCGTCGCCATGGACCGTGATTTCTACCTGACGCTTGCCGCGACCGGCCTGTGCATGCCGATGGCAGGGCACCTGGTCCTGCACGAGCAGGCACAGGCCGACGAGGTGGTTCACGACGGCCGCCGGCTGGGCCATCTGCTGATCGACACCGCACGCCGCTACGCCACGCCGCTGGTGCTGTCGCTCATGGACCTGACGGTGGACAAGGCTGAGCTGGTGAGCCTGCTGGGGATCGAGTCCGCGCAGGCTGATGGTTTCCACCTCAGCGAGGCGCTTGACCCGCCGACCGTGGCCGCCATCGCCCAGGCTCCCCTGGCCGCGAAGACCACCCGCTTCGCCGCGTCGCTCGACGCGTTGCGCGTGGTCGGCGAGCAGCGCGATCGGGTGCCGGTGGGCGTGGCCATCGGGCCCTTCTCCCTGGCGACGAAGCTGGTGGTCGATCCCATCACGGCCGTGTATCTGGCGGCATCGGGTTCGGCGGCCAGCGAGGATCCGGAGGTTGCCGCGTTCGTGTGCGCGATGACGCTGGCCGAACACACCGTGGCGCGGTCGGTGCGGGCCCAGGTGCGGGCCGGGGCCCGGGCTATGCTGATTTGCGAGCCGGCCGCCAACTCCACCTACATCTCGCCGCTGCAGGCGCAAGGCCCGCCCGACGCCTTCGAGCGCTTTGTCATCGAACCCAACCGCCGTCTGCGCCGCCTGCTGGCCGGGCTCGAGGTCGACCTGCTGCTGCATGACTGCGGCGAAATGACCGACGCGATGCTGCGCCGTCTGGCGGCTTTGGACCCGGCGATTCTCAGCCTCGGCAGCAGTCGCGACCTGCCGCGCGATGCACAGTTCGTCGGCGGCAAAACCGTGCTCTACGGCAACCTGCCTTCGCGGCAGTTCTACAGCGACCAGGCCATGCCCCTCGAACGGGTGCGGGCGATGGCGCAGGACCTGACCCGGCGCATGCGCGCCACGGGCCATCCGTTCATCCTCGGATCGGAGTGCGACGTGCTCAGCGTTCCCGGCGCCCACGCCGCGATTACCGCCAAGGTGGACGCGATGATGGCCGCCGCCCCAGCCGCCCAGGCGTGTGAGACATGACCACGACGCTTACCAGCCAGCAGCGGGTTGAACGCATGTTCGCGCGGGCGGATCATGACCGCGTCCCGCGTCATGACCACTACTGGCCCGACACGATCCGCCGCTGGAACCGCGAGGGACTGGTCGGCGGCGATGCCGCGGCCCGCGAGCGTCTGAGCGGTGACTTCTGGCCGTTGTGCTCGATCTGGCCCCAGCCATTTCCGGGGCGCGACGAAGTGGTGGCCGAGGATGCACGGACCGTGGTGAAGATCGACGCCTGGGGCCAGAAGTGTCGCTGGTGGAAGCACAAGGCCGGCACACCCGACCACCTGGGATGGGAGTGCGACAGCCGCGCGATATGGGAACAGCGGTTCAAGCCGGCCATGCGGGCCTGCCCACTGCCCTTCGACCTCGACAACGTTCTCAACCACGCCCACGCCGGCCGCGACAAGCGACGATGGATCTACCTCACCGTGGCCGAACCTTTCGAGCAGCTTCGCCGGCTCATCGGCGACGAGGCGATGCTCATGGCCATGGCCGATGACCCTGACTGGGTGCTCGATGTGGCTCGCACGTTCACCGAGGTGGAGCTTGCCCATCTGCGGCAGGTGCTCGACGCCGGCGTCGCGCCCGACGGTCTGTGGATATGGGGCGACATGGCCTACAACCACGCCACGCTCTGCTCGCCGGCGATGTACCGCCAACTGATCTGGCCCGACCACAAGCGCCTGGGCGACTTCGCCCACGCCCACGGCATGAAGACGATCTACCACACCGACGGTGATGTCAACGGCGTGCTCGACCTCTACGTTGCGGCCGGCTTCGACTGCCTGCAGCCGCTGGAAGCCAAGGCTGGCATGGACGTGCGCAAGCTGGCCCCGCGCTGCGGGGATCGACTGGCCCTGATGGGCAACATCGACGCCCGGGTGCTGTCGACCAACGATCGTGACGCCATTGAGGCGGAAATCACCGCCAAGTGCGCCGCCGGCATGGCCACGCGCGGCTACACCTACCACAGCGATCATTCCGTGCCGCCGGACGTGTCGTGGGACACGTACCGGTTTGTGATCGACCTGCTCGACCGCTACGGCCGCTACGCATGATGACGCATGCGATGGAGGTATGCCGGTGAATCTGCGCGAACGTTTCAATGCCCAGATGCACCACCAGCCGGTCGATCGCTCCGTGGTCTGGGACTTCTCCTTCTGGCGCGAGACGATCGCCGTCTGGCATGATCAGGGGCTGCCCGCATCGATCAATCACGACTACCGCGGCGGGCAGACCGACGATTTCTTCGGCATGGACCCCACGGCACGCTGGACCGCGCACCCGGGCCTGTGCCCGGGCTTTGAAGCGAAGGTGATCGAGGACCGCGGCGACCACGAAGTCGTGCAGCAGGACAACGGTGTGCGCGTACTGCGCCGCAAGTTCATGAGTTCGATCCCCCATCCCGTCGGGCATCTGCTGGTCGACCGGGCGAGCTGGAACGAACACTACAAGCCGCGTCTGGACCCAAGCCATCCCGACCGGATCAACCCGCCGCGAGCGGCCGAGGCGCGGCAGCGCGGTGAGGTGCTGGTGGCTGGCGGTGGCAGCCTCTACGGTTGGCTGCGCGACTGGATGGGCATGGAAAACCTGTCCATGCTCGTCTACGACGATCCCGCATGGTTCGAGGAGATGGTGGCCACCGTCGCCGACTGCATCGTCGGCACGCTGCGCTGCATGCTCGACATGGGCATCCGTCCGGACGCCTGCGGCATGTGGGAGGACATGTGCTACAACGCCGGCCCGCTGCTCAGCCCCGAGCATTTCAAGCGGTATCTCGTGCCACACTACCGGCGCATCACCGACCTGCTGCACGGCGCCGGGGTCGACGTGATCTGGGTCGACTGCGACGGCAACATCGAACACCTGATCCCGCTGTGGCTGGACGCGGGCGTCAACTGCATGTTCCCCGTCGAGATCGGCACATGGGGGGCCGATCCTGTGAAGTACCGCCGCCAGTACGGCCGCGACCTGTTGATGATGGGCGGCTTCGACAAGCACATCCTCGCGTCGGGCAAGGACGCCATCGCCGCGGAGGTGCGCCGCCTGGGCCCGCTGGTTGCGGAGGGCGGGTTCATCGGCTTCTGCGATCATCGTGTGCCTCCCGATGTGCCCCTGGCCAGCTACTGTTTCTATATTGAACAAGTCCGTGAGGTCTGGGGCCGCGGCGTCGATCTGCCGCCCACCGATCCGCTGGTGGCCAGACTTGCCGCCCAGGCGTAATCCTCATGCTCACCATCGAACACCAGCCCGTCAGTCCGTTCGCCCGGCAGCACGCCTGGTCGGCGAACCTGCGTCGCGTGCGCGAGGCGGACCTCGAGCTCTGCCCTCAGTGGCCGAAGATCGCCGCGCGATTCGACGCCTGGTGGGCGCAGGCGTGCGTGGATCGACCGATCTTCATCGGCAGCACGGCTCATGGCTGCGGCCGAGGGGTCTGCAAGCATGCCGACCTTGTGCTCGGCGACGAGATGACGTGGTTCGAAGCCAGGAAAGCCGACATGCTGGCCCTGCACCGCGTGGGCGACGCTCTGCCCAATCTGCGCGTGGACTTCGGCCCGGTGCTGCTGGGCGGCCTGCTGGGCGGACGCATGGAGTTCGAGCCGCACACGAGCTGGACGCACCCGCTGATCGACGATGACTGGTCCAACGCCCCCGATGGCTCGATCACCGACAACCAGGGCCTGTGGCGGCAATTGCGCAACCTGATGGAGCTGGTCGCCGCCGACGCGGCGGGCCGCTACCTCCTCTGCACGCCCGACCTGGGCGGTTCGGCCGACGTGCTGCTGAATCTGCGAGGCAGCGCGGAACTGTGCTTCGACGTGGTCGAGCGCCCGCAGATCGTCAAGCGCACCATCGATGCGATCTACCCTGCATGGCGGCGGGCGTTTGCCCTGCTGTACGACGTGGCCAGCGCCTACGGGGCCGGCCTGATTCACTGGCTGGAAATCTGGTCCAGCCAGCCGTACATGATTCCCGCGTGCGACTTCAACTACATGATCGGCCCGGCGCTTTTTAACGAGGTGTGCCTGCCGGACATCGCACGGCAGGTGGCCACCGTCGGCCGCGGCGTCTTCCACCTTGACGGCCCTGGCGCGACGCGGCACATCGATGCGCTGCTCGAAGTGCAGGAAATGCAGGCCATCCAGTTCGTGCCCGGCTCGGGCGCGCCGTCGCTGCGGCCGTGGCTGGACATGCTGCGTAAGATTCAGGATCGCGGACGATCACTCATCATCGCGACATCGCCAGACGAAGTGATGGATCTGTGCGACACGCTGCGGCCCGAAGGCCTGGCCTTCATGGTCCAGGGCACGCCGCCGCGCCAGCTCGATCAGCTTTATGAAGCCCTGTGCCGCAAGTATGGCTGCCATGACTAGCGCCGCCGCGCGGACGCCCAGCGGAAGAAGGAACAACCCATGAACACCCGTAGTCTGACACACCTGATCGCGGATGGTCCGGTTTTGGCGGACGGCGGCATGGGCACCCTTCTCATGGCCCAGGGCATGACGGCAGGCGAGTCCTCGGCGTTGTGGAATGTCGAACACCCCGACATCGTGGCCGCCATTCATCGCCGCTATCGGCAGGCGGGGTGTCGACTGATCACCACCAACACGTTTCAGGCCTGCCGCACGACGCTCGATCCACACGGCGCAGCCGACCGGGTGCGGGAAATCAACCTGGCGGCAGCCCGCAACGCGCGACACGGTGGCGGCGACGACGCCATCATCCTCGCGGATGTCGGTCCTTTCGGCGGGTTTCTGGAGCCGCTGGGCGACACCACCGAGAGCCAGCTTCACGACATCTTCACGCAGCAGCTTCAGGCTCTGCATGATGGCGGCGCCGACGCGGCCCTGATCGAGACGATGAGTGACCCCAGGGAACTGGCCGTCGCCGTCCGTGCCGCGAGGGCGGTCGCCGACTGGCCGATCATCGCCACCTTCGCGTTTCAGAAGCAGGCCGACGGCCGCTTCCGCACCATGATGGGCACGACCGTCGCCGACGCCATGAACGCCGCCATGGACGCCGGAGCGGACATCGTCGGCTCCAATTGCGGCACGGGGCTGGAACTGCCGGACTATATCGAGCTGGCCCGGCAACTGGTCGCCGCGGTCGATGGAAAACGGCCGATCATTCTGCAACCCAATGCCGGGGCGCCGTGCATCGTCGACGGACGGTCAGTGCATCCGGCCACCCCCAGTGACATGGCGGCGATCACGCCCCAACTCCTCAAAGCTGGAATCCACGTCATCGGCGGCTGCTGCGGCACCACGCCTGAACACCTCAAGGCGATGGGTGTGCGACTTGCCGGGTTTTGATGCGCTATGTCCTCGGCGCACCAGTGATGCACCATCGCGGTATCGCTGCGACACATCCATGCT
>CAZCWM010000018.1:0-32464 GCA_964502445.1 uncultured Phycisphaeraceae bacterium
AGATCGCCTGCGCTTTCATCGCACTGCGGCACACCGGATTATTGGGATAGGTTCTAAGTAGGGAGTCCGCATAGTTAACGTCAGACACAAAGCCAAGAAGGTGCCCCAGCTCGTGTGCGGCCACTGTCTCGAAATCGATCGTTCCGGCCGTCACACCATCGGAATTGTCATAGTCAAATGCCCAGCTCGAGTTAAAGGTGATCGAACCGTCGTAGAACCCGAAATCTGTCTCGAGAACCGCTGGGTCAAAGCCCAACGCTTTCATATTGGCCTTAGCACCGGCGAGTCCATTGATGAGCCCGAACCCCGACGGAACGTTCCAGTCAAGTTGAGCGGCCGTTGGAAGATAGGCGACGATCGCGTCATCTACATCCCCAGAAGCATCCGCAACCATTGCGTTCCGAACGGTATTGAACCCATAGCTTGCGGATTTGAAAGCGCGTACAGTATTGGTGCTGCCAAGGACGGTGGGGGGCAGCGATCCAAGATCCGCCAGCACATTCACAGTAATCGTGTCCTGCAGAAATGCTTCCCATTGAGCTGCGGCACGTTCGAAGGCATCCACCGCGGCTTGATTGGCCGCAAGGGTAGACCCCGGAGTGATCACGATGTCGACGCCGCCTGTAGCCGTCATGGCCATGGATGCTGTACCAATACCCGTATCCAAGGCCGCCGGTTGCTCGTCGATACGATCGGTGTAACGCCTGATCACTGTGGCACCGGTGTCCGCCACGAAGGGACTGGCGAACTCGATGGCCCCGCGAGTGAGCGCGTCGCCTTGAATCAAGGCTGAGTCAGCCAGCGGATACATGGCTTCGGCGCCGATTACGCTCGCGCTCATCAAGACACGGGGTTCCAGTTGCTCAATCCCCGAAAAATACTGGGGCTCACGACCTGCGGACAGGTCGGCTCCGGGACGGTACCTTTTCAACACAACTTCCTTTGACATTTCTTTTTTCCTATTTGTCATAACGATTTCATGCTTACCCGACGGACGCGATAGCGGCCGATGAATTGATTCCGCCGGGGCGGGCTGACGACGATCCCAGAGAATTTCAGAGGATTCAGACAGGCAGACGCACGCGGCGCGAACGCATCATGGCGAGTATGCCCGCGGGGACCAGGAAGATGCCCGCTGGCTCGGGAACGGACGCCGCACCGGGACCGGGGTCGGTCGCGACCACAGTTCGGAATCCGAAGTCCGGTGCCGCTGTGGCACCGAATGGCGTCGTGCCACCGAAAACACTTGAGGCCGGCTGCCCGTCATAGATGGCTTGCCCAGGCAGGTAACGGTCGTTTGCTCCGAAAACTTCCGCCACCATATCGTCGATGAGAACGATCAGATTCTGTCTGCCCAGATCAAGGCGCCATGACACCGGACCGTCCGCCGAGACGTCAAGCACATACAACTCACCCGGCGTGAGGATGACCGGCTGGTCGAAGGTGAACCGGATCCAAGAGCCGTCAAGATCGCTGTCTGAAAGCAGCCGCGTGACCTGCGCCCCCGCCACCAGCACCCCATCGATCGAGCCAGCCCGGATACTCAGCGTGACGTTCGCTGGCTGCTCAAGGCCCCCGGGCGAGGGTGGATCGAGTGTGCCAATCGGAGCCGTCAACTGCAATTCAACGGCAATGTGCTCGGCCACCGACGGCACAAACTCCTGCCCATAAGGACCATCCTGGGCAAGGTCCACAAACTGGTGGTACGAGTAAGAGTCAGCATTGGACTGATCGATGTATTCCGCCGTCGCCTCGCCCACATGGACACCCACCAAGACCGCTCCCAAGACGACGCCGCACACGTACCCCCACTTCCGCGTCTTACCTCCGGCCATCACAAGCTCCTTTCACGGGCTTATCCATCACCCGCCGGTCGGACTCACACGGAGCCCCCGAACCCAACAGGAGATTCAAAAGTCCACTAGCGATGGCGATGTTATCCCCCCCCCTTCGATTTCGTCAAGGGGTTATGTGGAAATGTGCCGATAAATTGCCCGCCCCCCCCGACCGACGCCTTCCCGCGACGCTCCCGATAGCGTCGGCCCTCGGACCGCCTACGCCCCTGCCTTGGCCCAGCAGTCGCGGACATACTCAATGCTGCGGGCCGCGCTTGCACGCTGCTGCTCAACCGTGTCGCCCGTGAAGCCGCACTCGAACGCCAGCACGCCGTCGAAGCCGATGTCATGCAGGGCTTTGAATCCGGCCACGAAATCGATGTCGCCGCTGCCGGCCTCTTCGCGTGTGTTGTCCGCGATATGCACGTGCGCGACGTGCCTGCCCGCCGCCCGGATGGCCGCCGGGGTGTCCGTCTCCTCGATGTGCATGTGGAAGAAGTCGGTCAGCAGCCCGATGCCGGCCGCCACTTGCGCCGGCTGGCCCTGCGCCGCCTTCTCCAGCACGCGCACCCCGTCGGCCTGCGTACGCAGATAATGCTGCTCATAACGGTTGAGCGGCTCAACCATGAACAGCGTCTTGTGCTCAGCCGCATACGGACCGATCTCGCGCAGCGTCGCGACCATCAGCGCTTCTTCCAGATCGAACACGCTCATCACCGGCGATAGATCGGGCACAACCGCCGCCCCGAAGATCGGCGGCACGATCTGACCCACCGCGCCCACCTCGCCGCAGAACTTCAGGATGCCCTTGGACGCCTCGATGCTCTGGCGCCGCAGCGCCTTGTCGGGATTCAGGAAGTCGAACACCCGCCGTCCATCGGCCGTGCAGTTGGCGCACACGCTGGTGATGGCGATCACGCCGGCGATCTCGTCGGCGATCGCCCGCAGCCGATCATGGGCCATGCAGCCCATCTCCACCCCGTCGGCGCCGTGGTCAGCCGCCCACTTGGCCTTGTCGAGCATGGTGTCGGCGGCAACCTGTTGAAGACGAAGGGCGATCTGCATGGTGCATCTCCGATACAGCGATCTTGTGGTGATGGCCGGCCGCCCGCGCGGTCAGCCCATGGCGGTCCAACAGCGTAGGGCCCGCTCACCACGATGCCAAGGGGGGCCAAGGCGCCTGCCGCCGCCCAGCCCATGACGTCAGGTACCATGATGGCGATGTCCCTCCGACAGGCGCAGGCTGAAATTCGATGAAGAGACCTTTCGTCACCCTGCTCGCCCTCTGCTGGGCTCTGGGCGTCGGCCCCGCCAACGCCGCGATTCACCCGCCCCTCGGCCCCGCCGCCGCGCCGGCGGACTCGTTCGACCGCACCGCCCGCCAGTGGAGCGACTGCATCGAATGGGCCGTGCCCCATGCGACATGGGAGGGCAACCCCTTCGACGTTGAAGCCAGCGTCACTTTCACCCACGAAACCAGTGCAACGACCATCACCACCGGCATGTTCTTCGTTCCGCCCGATTCGCCGCAAACTGCGCCCACCTGGCGTTTCCGCTTCACCGGCGTCCGTCCGGGTCGCTGGACGTTTCAGACGCACAGCGGCGATCCGCAGCTCGACGGTCATCGCGGCGCGGTCACGGTCGAACCCAACGACGCGGGCTACGGCTTTGTCGTGGCCTGTGGCGACAAGTGGGGCCGTCAACGCGGCCGCGACGGCGCGATCGCCGCGTTCTCGCCCCAGTATGTGATGTTCGGCACGCCACGCGATTTCCACCAGCGGCCGGACCGCATCGATGCGGCCATCCAGACCTTCCTGGTCGAGCACGGCTTCACCGGGTTCCACGTCATGGTTTTCTGTCAGTGGTTCGACCTCGATCACGACAGCGCCCTGGGCATCAAGGCCGACGATCCCAACCCCGACCCCCGCACCTTCGAGGCCCTCGAGAGCCTGATCACGCGGACCCATGCGGCCGGCGGCGTGGTTCACCTGTGGTTCTGGGGCGACCAGCAACGCGGCCAGACGCCGGCCCGGTGGGGCATCAACGGCAAGGTCGACCGGCGACTGCAACGGTACATCGCCGCCCGCCTCGGACCACTGCCGGGTTGGACCGCCGGCTATGGCTTTGACCTGTGGGAGTGGGTCGATGGCGACCAGCTCACGCAATGGCATCGCCACATGAACGAGCAGTTCGGCTGGCCGCACCTGCTGGGCGCCCGGTCCAAGGGGCGTTCGCGCGGCCGAGCCCAGCAGTTGAGTCCGGCCATGGACTACGCCTCGTTCGAAGATCACCGCCCGGATCTCGTGGCCTACCGACGCATGCTCGAAGACTGGCCCGGCAAACCCGCCTTCGCCGAGGATCGCTTTCGCGTCCGCGATGTCCACCGCTACCGGTCCAAGGATTACGACGAGTCGATGACCCGCCGCGGCCTGTGGCAGTCGACCATGGCGGGCGGCGTCGCCAACATCTGGGGCTACCTGCTGCCCGCCGACGGCCGACCCGACGCGCCGTCCGTCGATACGTCCCAGCCCTATCCCCATGCCCACTGGATCCGCACCTGGGCCGACTTCTTCCAGCAGCGGTTCTCACATGACCTGCGGTTCACCGAGACCCTTGGTGATGGACCAGCCTTGGCCAGCGACGACGGCCAGCGCCTGATTTTCTACCGCGAGAGCGCCGCGGCCGTGCGCATGGACCTCAGCGGGCTGCGTGAGCCGGCGCCGGCGGTGGCGGTGGACCCGACCCGGCCCTATGCCCCCCTCGACCTGGGGCTGCTTGAACCTCGACGTCATGTCTGGGCGGCGCCTCACCTGTCGGACTGGGCGATCGCCGTCGGATACTTTGATGCCCCGACACCAGCCGCTTCCCCAGCCCGCGATCCGTGACCCCTCGTCTGCATCGCCCTGTCCCTGGGAGCCGCGCAAAAAAACCACCCGCGAGTGTGGACCAAACGCGGGTGGAACTCGTCCAGCGATACATGCGTGGACGCTGGGGTTCGGTATGTCGTGACGGGTGCTGTCGCCGTCGCCAAGGCATCGAGCGGACGATCAGCGCTTCGAGAACTGGAAGCGGCGACGCGCGCCACGCTGGCCGTACTTCTTGCGCTCGACCTCGCGCGGGTCGCGCGTGAGCAGGTCGTGTTCACGCAGAATCGGCTCGAGCGACGGGTCGTACTTCTTCAGCGCACGGGCCAGACCCAGCTTCACCGCGCCGGCCTGACCGGTGGTGCCCCCGCCATGCAGATTCACGAAGATGTCGACCTTGCCCTCGGTCTGCGTGAGCTTCAGGGCCACGTGAGCGTCATCCTGATCGCGGACGTGGTGGAAGTACGCCTTGACGTCGCGCTTGTTGACCTCGTATTTGCCCGCGCCGGGCCGGATCCGCACGCGAGCGACGGCGCTCTTGCGGCGGCCGGTGCCCCAGATGAACCCGCCTTTGTCAGGCGTCGCCGCCGGGGCCGGCTTGGCAGCGGGAGCCGCGGCGATCGGGGCGGCGGGAGTCGGAGTGGTCGTCTCAGCCATGCTTGCGCGTCCTCATGCAGTTCATCAGGATTGACGCCTGACCGACCAGGTGTCGGTCCGCGGCAGCCGGAGTCATCCCGGCCGCGTGTCCTCGTGCCGTGCCTCAGGCCACATGCTCCAGCCGCTGGGGCTGCTGGGCCTGATGCGGATGCTGGTCGCCGGCATAGACCTTCAGCTTCTTGAGCATCTGGGCCGCCAGCTTGTTTTTGGGAAGCATACGGCGAACGGCGGTTTCCAGCAGCTTCTCAGGCCGATGCTCGAGCATCCACCGATAGCTGCGCAGCTTCAAGCCGCTCGGATAGCCGCTGTATTGCTTGTGGAACTTGTGGTCCGCTTTCTTGCCGGTGAGCTTGAGCTGCGCGGCGTTGATCACAACCACAAAGTCGCCTACATCGTGATGCGGGGTGTACTGAGGCTTGTGCTTACCCATCAGGATGACCGCCAGGCGTGAAGCCAGACGCCCCAGCGGCTGATCGCTGGCGTCCACAACCCACCAGTTCTGCGGCACTTCGTTGTTCTTCGCGTGAAACGTCTGTCGGTTCATGTCGTCACCCGCCAACTGGAAGCCTGGTCGTCGACCCGGCGAAACCGCGCCACAAGCCTGTGGGCGGCCAAATTCAGAGCCACACAGTGTAACCCGGAACCCAACCCTGTCAAGGCGATCCAGCCCACGCCCAGCATGCGAAAAGAACACCCGAATGCAAACAAAAACCAACCCTGATGCCGCCCCACGCGCAACTTCTGCCGGATTTGAGAAAGCACGACCAGTCTCAAGCCCAAGGGCGATAGGGCGAGGCCCCTCCGAGGCCACCCACCGGCTCATAGGACGGCCCGCGGACGAAGCCTCCTCCTGGCACCCATGTTGCTCATCCTTCAGTGAACAGCCGTCGCGCTGCGGTCGTATATCCAGGGAGACGCCCGATGTCCCTGCTCCAAAGCCTGGACCGCCCCCGACAACCCCGCCCGCGCACGCTCTGCTATCGCACGTTGACGTTCGGCATGGCCACGACCCACCGCCTGTTTCCAGCCATCGCCGCCTCCATCGGTCTGGGGGCCTGCCTTCTCGTGTTACAGGCCTGCTCAGCCGCACGCGCCCCGGCAATCACGCTCGATCCAACCTATTCCATCCTCCGCGACCAACCCGAACGGGCCGCACGGTATACCATCGAGGCCGACCCGATACTCGCTCCGATGCTCTCCCGCGCGCCTGACGGCGTCGAACGGTCCGCCGCCCGGGCGCCTGCCCTTCCGTAACGCGCACACAACGCCTCACAACCTGGCTTGGATCGCTCTTCCATCCTCTACGGCCGGTTGCTGCATCGTCAGGCAGTGCAGCGCCCCGCCTTCCACCACCAGCCACCGCGCCGAAACCGGCACGACGCGGTAACCCGGCATCGCCTGTTCAAGGATCCGCACCGCCTGCTCGTCGCCATGCTGGCCGAACACCGGCACGAATACGTGGCCGTTGCTGATCAGAAAATTCGCGTAACTCACCGGCAGCGGCATCGCCCCGCCGCGCCCGTGCGGGCCGGCCTGTCCGCCTTCGTGGGGGTACACGTGTATGACCGGCTCAGGCAGAGGCAGACCGACGACGTTGAATCGCCGTCCCCACCCGTCACGCGCGCCGCACAGCACCCGCCAATTGCGCTCGAGCATGGCGTGATCGACATGCCCCCGCGGCGCACGCACCGCAACAATCGTGTCCTGGCTGACGAACCTCGCGATGTCGTCGATGTGCCCGTCCGTGTCGTCGCCCGTCAGGCCGCCCGGCAACCAGACCATGTGTCGCGCTCCCAGGGCGTCGAGCACCGTCCGCTCAATCTGCTGGCGCGACAGATGTGGATTGCGGTTCGCGTTCAGCAGGCACTGCTCGGTCGTCAAGACCACGCCCGCATCGCGGCCCGCGCCATTCACCTCGACCGACCCGCCCTCAAGCACCATCGCGTGCGACCAGCACGTCGCGCCCGCATACCTGGCAATCGCCCGTCCAGCTGCATCGTCCAGGTCATACGGCTCAAACTTGCCGCCCCAGGCGTTAAAACGAAAGTCGTGACAGCCCAGGCGCCCTCGTCCGTCAACAACGAACAGCGGCGCGTAATCGCGGGCCCACGAGTCGTTGGTCGCAATGCCCACGCCCTGCGTGTCGGTTACGGCAACCGCCTGCTCCAGCGCCGCGACGAACGCTTCGAACTCGGCCATCGCCTGCTCGTGACAGCCCGGCCACAGCAACGGGTCGTGCGGTCGCGTCAGCCACACCCGATCCTGCGGCGCCCACTCGGCCGGCATGTGAAAGTCCGCGGGGTCCGGCACCCCGTCATCCACATCCGTCGGCCTCGCCTTCGCCGCCTCGCTCATGCCCGCACGTACCGCCGCAGCAGATCACCGTAGGCATCCACCCGCCGATCGCGCAGGAACGGCCAGGCCTGACGCTGTGCGTCGATCAACGACAGGTCCAGATCCACCAGCAGCACCTGCTCGACTGCTTCCTCCGCCTGCGCGATGACCCGTCCACTGGGGTCGGCCACGAAACTACTGCCCCAGAACGTGATCTGGCCCTCTGTTCCCACACGGTTGCAGGCCGCGACGAACACGCCGTTGGCGATCGCGTGGGAAACCTGCATCGTCCGCCACGCCTCACGCTGCTGAAACTGCACGTCGCGCGGCTCACTGGGAATCCAGCCGATCGCCGTCGGGTACAGAAGCACCTGTGCCCCGCGCAGGGTCGTCAGCCGCGCCGCCTCCGGAAACCATTGGTCCCAGCAGATCAGCGTGCCGACTTGCGCGCCGCCCACCTCAAAGGTCCGCCAACCCGGGTCGGTCGACGGCATACTGTCGCCGGGCGTGAAGTAGTACTTCTCGAAAAAGCCTGGGTCGTCGGGGATATGCATCTTCCGATACGCCCCCCGCAGCGCTGCGTCCGGGCCGATGACCACCGTCGTGTTGTGAAATAATCCCGCCGCCCGCTTCTCGAAGATGGACGCCGAGATCGCCAGTTTCAGTTCGGCCGCCAGTTCGCCCAGACGCTGGGTCGTCGGCCCCGGAATCGGCTCGGCGAGCGTGAAATGCCCGTCCTCCTCGGTCTGAGCGAAGTACAGCGTCGTAAACAGCTCCTGCGTCACGGCAAGCTGGGCCCCGGCCGCGGCCGCCTCGCGCAGCATCGCCTCGACCCGCGCGAGATTCGCGGCCTTGTCCCGCTCGCATGCATGCTGCAGGAGCGCCAGTCGCAATGCCTGAGTGCCAGTCGCCATAAGAAGCGCCATGATAGCAGCGGCCCGACCGACGCGCCGCTACACCGCGACCGCGGGTCGGTATGATCGAGCTCTTGCCCCACGCCCCACCGACGTGACCGTCCCGCCCGGCGCCCGGAGTTTCCCGTGCCCCCCCGCGTCGAAGCCACGCTTGACGAACTTGAAGTTCCCCACGATGGAACGGTCGATACGCCCGTGGTTCAGCGCGAGCTGAGCGGCAGACTGGCCGGCCTGTCGCTGCCGCGGCAGGTTCTTGTGCTCGCCATCTGGCCGCTGTTCGAACAGTTCCTCAGCTTTCTGGTCGGCACGGTCGACATGGCGCTGGCCGGCCGACTCAAGCCCGAAGCCATGTCCATGCTGGCCACCGACGCCCTGGGGCTGGCCGCCTACATCCAGTGGCTGCTGGCGGTGATCTACTCCTCCGTCGGCGTCGGAGCCGGCGCCTTGATCGCCCGGGCCGTCGGGGCAAGGCACCGCCGCATCGCCAACGCCGCCATCGGACAGGCTTTGCTCATGGGCGCGATCCTCGGCCTGCTGGCCGGCACCGCCCTCTGGATCTCGGCGCCCGCCATCACCGAACTGGCCGGCCTGCGCGGACAGGCCGCCGATCTGGCCGTCACCTACCTGCGCATCATCTGCCTGACCACCCCTGCCGCCGCTCTTCTGCTCATCGGCAACGCCGCCCTGCGCGCCGCCGGCGACACCCGCACCCCGTTCGCCATCATGCTTCTGGTCAATGCCGTCAATGTCCTGACCAGCGTCACCCTGGTGTTCGGCCCCGGCCGCCTCGGCGGCCACGGCGTCGCGGGAATCGCCACGGGCACGGCCATCGCCTGGGCCGTCGGCTGCGCCGCCATCCTCTTCGCCCTCACCCACGGCTTGGGCGGCGTCCGCCTGCGCCTCATCCGCCTGCGGCCCCATCTGCACACCGCGCGACGCATCGCCCGCGTCGGACTACCCAACCTCGCCGAAGCGTTCTTCGGCATGTGGCTGGGCAACTTCATCGTGCTGCGCATGGTCGCGGGACTGGACAGCGGCAACCCCGGCATCGTCGGGGCCCACATGATCGCCATCCGCATTGAGTCGATGTCGTTCCTGGCCGGGTTCGCCTTCGCCACCGCCTCGGCCACGCTGGCCGGCCAGTACCTGGGCCTGGGCGACCCACAGCGCGCCCGCCGGGCGGTGGTGATCGCCTGGTCCTTCGCCACGGCGATCATGGGCCTGCTGGGCCTGTGCTTCGCGATCGCGCCCGAGCCATTTGTCGCGGTCATCACCAGCAGCGAGCGGCTGACGGCCCTGGCCTCACCCCTGCTGCGGATCTGCGGGCCGATTCAGGTCTTCTTCGCCACGTCCATCGTCTTCGCCAGCACCCTGCGCGGCACCGGCGACACGCGCACCACCTTCAAGCTCACCGCCGTCTCCATCTTCCTGGTGCGCCTGCCGTTGGCCTACGGCCTCGGCGTGGTGCTGGGTTACGGCCTGACCGGCGTATGGTTCGGGCTCTGCGGCGAGTTGATCGTCCGCGCGGCAATGTTCACCGCCCGCTTCCTGCACGGCGGGTGGACGAAGGTTGAAGTCTGAATTCGCGGACCGCCCGCGCGACCGGCTAGCCACGGGGCGGCCGACGCATCTGCTTGGTCTGCCCGCGCTGTTTCTTGACGTCGATGCGTCGTTCCCGGGAGCCGCGCGTCGGCTTCGTCGGCCGGCGCGTCTTCGGCGGACGCGCCGAATCCGCCAGCAACTGCCGAAGCTGCGCGAAGCAGGCGTCGCGGTTGGTCAATTGTGAACGGCTCTGCTCGTTGCTGAGCATCAGCTTGCCGCTCTCGGTGATCCGCGCCTCGCCGGCCAGCGTCAGAAACCGCTTGAAATGCTCCGGCCCGATCGCCTCGCGCACCGCCGCGAGATCGACATTCAGCCGCACCTTCGTCGCCAGCTTGTTGACATTCTGTCCCCCCGGGCCGCCGCTGCGCTCAAAACGAAAACGCAACGCCGACTTGGGAAGCACAATACGCTCCGTCACACGGACCTGACGCTGGCCGGAGGGTGTGGGGCGTGAAGGCATGGAGAAAGTTCAAAGCTCAACATGCACAGTTCAAAATGACGGCGTACCTCAACCGCCATTGTAAGCCGGACCCCCGCCCTTCGTCTCTGCATAAGACACAACCGCGGGTCTGAGCCCGCGGTCGTGTGGTCTTGCCGTCACAAGCGAGAATCGTCCATCCAGAATCGCAAGCCCACTCAGTCTTCCTCTTCCCTGGGCTTGTACTGGGCGACGATCTGCTGCTGCACGTTGGGCGGCACCGGCTCATAGTGGCTCAGTTCCATCGAGTACGAGCCCTGGCCGCCCGTCACGCTCTTGAGCTGGCTCTGATAGTTGGACACTTCAGCCAGCGGCACCACCGCCTTCACCACCGCCATGTCCCCGCCGAGCATGTCGGTGCCCTGGATGCGCCCGCGTTTGCCCGACAGGTCGCCGGTGATGTCGCCCATGTACTGGTTGGGCACCGTCACCTCGATCTTCACGCATGGCTCCAGCAGCACCGGCTTGGCCTTCTGCACCGCGTCGATGAACGCCCGCTTGCCCGCGGTCACGAAAGCCACTTCCTTCGAGTCCACCGGATGGTGCTTGCCGTCGTAAACACTGACCTTCACGTCCTGCAACGGGTAGCCGGCGATGGCGCCGCCCTCGAGCACCTGACGCACGCCCTTTTCGATCGCGGGAATGAACTGCTGGGGCACCGACCCGCCAAAAGTGTCGTCGGCGAATTCGAAGCCCGCGCCGCGCTCGAGCGGCTCGATCCGCAGATACACCTCGCCGAACTGCCCCGCGCCGCCTGTCTGCTTCTTGTGGCGGTGATGGCCCTCGGCCTTGGTGGTGACCGTCTCCTTGTAGGCGATCTTCGGCGGCTTGCTCGCCACCTCCACGCCATACTTGTCCTTGAGCCGCTCGAGCATCACCCGCAGGTGCAGTTCACCCATGCCGGTAATGACCGTCTCGTGGGTGACGCTGTCACGCCGCGAGCGGAAGGTCGGATCCTCGTCGTTGAATTTGGCCAGGGCGTCGCCGGTCTTCTGCTCGTCGCCCCGCTTGGTCGGCTCAATGGCCAGGCCGAACATCGGCTCCGGGTACACCGCCGTCGAAAGTCGAAGCTCGCCCAGCGACGTGTCCTCGCACAGCACCGCGTCCCGGTGGATCTCGTCGATCTTCACCACCGCCCCGATGTCGCCAGCCACGATCGCGTCCACCTCACGGGTCTCCCCGCCCTGCACCTTGTACAGGTGGGCGATGCGCAGGGGCTTCTTGGCCGTGCCCACATGCAGGGCCGTGTCCTTGGTCACCTTGCCCTGATGCACGCGGAAGACGCTCTGCTTGCCGAACCGGTCATTGAGAATCTTGAAAGCGTGGGCGATGGCGGGCTTGGCGGCGTCGGCCGTCACGTCCAGCGCTTTCTGGTTTTCGCCCTGCCCGCTGAGGAACCGCTTCGGATTGCCCTCAAGCGGACTGGGCGCCAGCTTCGCCAGAATGTCCAGCAGTTCCTTGACGCCCACGGACTCCTCGTGCTTCTCATGCTTGCGGGCGCTGACGAAACACACCGGCACCAGATGCCCTTCGCGCAGAGCTTTCTCGAACGGCTCGTGAAGCTGCTCGGGCTTCACCTCGCCCTGTTCGAGGTAAACCTCCATCAGCTTCTCATCCACCTCGACCACCTGATCGACGATCCGGGTGTGCGCTTCGGCCACCGACCCGAGGTCGGAATCACCTTCGGTGGCGTTGAAGCAGTTGACCACCTTCGAGCCGCCGTCGGCCGGAAGGTTGATGGGCAGGCACATCGATCCGAACGCCTCCTGAACCTCAATCAGCGTCTGGGCGAGGTCGATGTTTTCAGCGTCAATCTTGTTAATGATGACCATGCGGCACAGACCCATCTCGGCGGCCCGTTCCATCATGCGCCGCGTGGTGGGCTCGATGCCGGTCTGAGCGCTGACGACGACCGCGGCCGTCTCGACCGCGTTCAGCGCCGCCAGCGCCTGGCCAAGGAAGTCGCCAAAGCCCGGCGTGTCGATGAGGTTGATGTGCGCCCCCCCGTGATCCATGTGCAGCACAGAGCTGAACAGACTGTGGCCGTGGCGCTTCTCTTCTTCGCTGTAGTCGCTGGCGGTGTTGCCCTTCTCCACCTGCCCGGTGTGATGGATGGCCCCCGCTTCTCGCAGCATCGCTTCGACCAGGCTCGTCTTGCCGCAGCCGGCATGACCGACAAGGGCGATGTTGCGGATGTCCGTGGTGTCAACTTGGGCCATGGCCATGCACTCCGTCAGAATGGGTCGCCGATCCTCCCTGTCGACTCAGCTTCTCAGGACTTGAAAAGCACCGGGCCTGGACCGGACCGGCCGACAGAACGGTCAGTATAGGCAGGAGTAAAAGCCTCGCCAAGCGATCAGAATACCCCAGGGTGCGTTCTTCGCCTCCCAGGGCCGACCGCGGTAGACTGGCGGCCATGGAAACGGATGCGCAGACCCCCGCCGATCGTCCGGCGCCGCCGAGCCTGACGCCTGCCGCCCCAGCCACTTCCCCCGGCCAGCCGCCCGCAAAGCTCGCGGACACCATCTTGCAGCGACCGTCGCACGCCCCCGACTGGCGGACACTGCTGGCCGTGTTCGCCGCCGCGGCCGCACTGCGGGCCGCGCTGTGCGGGCTTTCTCTGTGGCGCGGTGAGCTGACGCTGATGCAGTTCGCCGCCATCCGCGACGGCGATCAATACCTCGCACTGATCCAGGCCTGGCTCGGCAACTTCGAACCGCTGCACGCGCTGGGCGCCGACACCGCCGCTTACGCGCAGCGTCTGCTTCTCTCCCCGCTTTACCCAGCTCTCGCCGCCCTGGCCCACGGCGGGCTCGATCTGCCCCTCGCCGTCGCCGCCCTTGTTCCCAACTGGCTCTTCGCCGGATTCACCGCCGCCCTCAGCGCCCGCGTCTTCAACGACCGACGCGTCGGCTGGGCTGTGGCCATCCTCACGCCAAGTTTTCTGCTCACCTCCGTGCTGATCTCCACTGAAGCCACCTGCCTGCTGTTCTCGCTCCTGGCCCTGGACCTGGCGCGGCGCGAACGCTCCAGCCACGCGGTCCTGGCGGGCATCGCCTTGGGTCTGGCGGGTCTGGGCCGGCCCGTCGCGCTGTTCGCCGCCATGGGACTCTTCGTGATGGCACTCGCCAGCGGTCGGGCCCGACGCGGGGCGGCCATCGGCCTCGTCGCGGCCGCCGTCTATGCCCTGGGCATGCTGACCGTCCAGTGGCGCTTCGGCTCGGTGCTCGACAGCGTCAGCGCCTACGCCCAGGCCGACGCGGCCTACGGCTCAGGCGGCCTGCTCGCCGCGCCGTTTACTTCACTGCTGCACACCCCGGGGGCATACAACGTGCCCGCATGGAAGGTCGCTTACATCTACGCCCATGTCGCCGCGGTGCTGCTTGCCTGCGTCTGGATGCTCTGGGATATCGACGCCGCCAGCGCCCGCGACGGCTCACGCCGCTTCGTCATCGCCGCGGCCCTATGGCTCTGGGGCAACACGCTGTTTGTCCTTTGCGTCGGCGACCGCTGGGGCTTCGACGAGTTTCACCGCTTCATCACGCCCGCCCTGCCCCCGCTGCTATGGGCCCTGCGCTCGCTGCTGCCCGGCGGCCGTCGCTTGTGGGGAACATGGCTGTGGGCGCCCATCGCCGTCGCATCGCTCGGCCTGGCGTACTTCGGCCTGGCCGACGGCTTCGACAACGTCCGCGCCCAGATGCCCGCCAGCCCGGCCGCCGTGACGCAACCGGTCGCGCCCGCCACGCCCGAGAGTGGGCCGCAGATGAACGCCGATGAACCGCGATAGACTTGGCGACATGACAGCGCCAGGCCCTGACTCAGCCAAGCGGCAGTCGACCATCGGCGATCGGCAATCCAGTCTCGCCGCCCGCAACTTAACCACGCGCGACTTGGCCGTCCTCTGGCACCCGTGCAGCCAGATGCGCGACTATGAACAGTTCGCGCCCCTGCCGGTCGTCGCCGCCAAGAACTGCCGCATCCGCCTGGCCGACGGCCGCGAGTTGCTCGACTGCATCAGCTCGTGGTGGTGCAAGTCGCTGGGCCACGGCCACCCGCGTCTGCTCGCCGCCCTGCGCGATCAGGCCGAGGCCTTCGAACACGTCATCCTCGCCAACACCACCAATGAGCCGGTCGTGCGGCTCTGCGAACGTCTACTCGCGGCGGCAAATGGTCTCGATGTCGAACATTGGGGCCCCGACGCGCCGCCCGGCAAGAACCCCGGCATGCAGCCCGGCCACTTCGGCCGCGTGTTCCTGGCCGACAACGGTTCGACCGCCGTCGAGATCGCCCTCAAAATGGCCCTGCAGGCCCAGACCCAGCGCGGCCAGGCGAATCGCACGAAGTTCGCCGCCCTCCGCAACGGCTACCACGGCGAGACGCTCGGCGCCCTGTCGGTCGGCGACCTGGGCCTCTACAGCGCGCCCTACAAATCAATCATGTTCCCCGTCACCATGCTCGAACCGCTGCCCTACCGCAGCGGGCCCGACGACCCTGATTGGATGAACGCCGACGCCCAGTGGGCCGCCATCCGCACCCAGCTCGAGCCCGTCGCCCATACCCTCGCCGCGATCATCTACGAACCCGTGCTGCAAGGCGCCGGGGGCATGCATGTTTACAGCCCGCGGCTCCTTGAGCACTTCCGGGGGTGGGCCGACGACCACGACGTCTACCTCATTGCCGACGAAATCGCCGCCGGCATGGGCCGCTGCGGCGCGATGCTCGCCAGCCACCTCACCAAGTTTCCAGCCTCACCGGCCATCGGCCATCGACCTTCCGCCACGTCCGCCCTTCCCGACTTCGCCGTCGTCTCCAAGGGCCTGACCGGCGGCGTCATCCCCCTGTCCGCCTGCCTGACCACCGACGCCATCTACCAGCTTTTCTACGGCGACTACTTCAGCGGCCGAGCCTTCATGCACTCCAACACCTGGACCGGCCACGCCCTGGCCGTCGCCGTCGCCAACGCCGCCCTCGACGTGATGGCCGACGAGCACATCCTCCAGCAGGTCGCCGACCACGGCCCGATCATCCGCGACGGCCTGCGGCAGCTCGCTGACGAGAGGCCCTACTTCACCCACTACCGCGGTCTGGGCATGGTCGCCGCCCTCGACCTGCAGGCTCCCGACGGCTCGCCGCTCGATCCCCGCCGTCGGACCGGCTTCCGCATCTACCAGGAGGCGGTCCGCCGCGGGGCCCTGCTGCGCAATCTCGGCGACACGCTCTATCTCTTCCCGCCGCTGAACACCGCCCCCGCCGACCTGCACGCCATGGTCAACCTCCTGGCCGACAGCGCCGCGGCCGTGATGGCCTGACCGCCCGCTATATAGCCCCGGGCATGTCCGGGGCTATATAGCCCGGCCGTGCCGGCCGGGCCCCCGCCTGCCACATCGACACCCCCCGATCCGCACAGCACCCTGCGATGGCAGCCCGCCGCCCCGCGGCCCACACCGGGCCGGGATGCATGACTACTCGCAAGTATCTGTTTAATAAAGTATTACACTGCGCGTGGCCGCCGTGAAACACCTTCCGGCACGACCGGCACTTCCTTTGCCAGCACTTACCCAGGAGAACTCCCAGGTGGTCAATGTGCGCCGACAGTTCGAGCCCTTCGGTCCAGACGACGCGGACAACCCGCAGCCGTTCGCCGACCGTCCGCTCGAACCGCTTGCCGACGGCCGCCACCGCTTCAACGTCCTGCTGACCGAAGACCGCCCCCACCCCGGCGAACACTGGACCCGGCAGCTTCCCCGTCTGCTCGAACCCCTGGGCGTGCGGGCCTATGTCGCCCGCTGCGGCACCGAGGCTGTCGAGCTGGCCGAACGCTATGCGATCCACGCGGCGGTCATCGACCTGGCCACGCCGCGCGACCCCGCCCATGCACCCGCCGGCACCTGGCTGCTCGAGCTGTTCAACCGACTCGAACGCCGACCGCCGCTGGTCGTGCTGCGCAGTCCCGCCGGCGACCGGCGCAAGACCGAACGCGAACTGCTCGAAGCCATGCGCCTGCGGGCGTTCACCGTCCTCGAAAAACCCATCGGCGTCGAACAGATTCTGGCGACGTTTCAACGACTCATGGAAAGGCAGTACCGCGGACAGTGGCCCGGCCCGTAACGGCCGCCGCCCGCGTCTTCGTTCAGGATTTCAACGTTTCACCCACAGGGGGCCGGGCGTCCGGCCGGAAACTCAAACCAAGGTCAATTTCACCACTCAGACGGCTGATGCAACAGCCCAGGCATCGAAGGAGAGACTTCACCATGACCGCAACCGCCACCAAGACCAAGGTCAAGATCCGCCCGCTGGGCGACAAGGTTCTCGTCAAGCGCATCGAGGCCGAGAGCCAGACCCGCACCGGCATCTACCTGCCCGAGTCGGCCAAGGAAAAGCCCCAGGAAGCCCGCGTTCTGGCCGTCGGCGAAGGCAAGACGCTTGACAGCGGCCAGACCGTCCCCATGCAGGTGAAGGTCGGCGACACCGTCCTGCTGGGCAAGTGGGGCGGCACCGAGATCAAGCTCAACGATGACGAGCTGCTGATCGTCGGCCAGGACGAGATCCTCGGCATCGTGCAGTAACCCCGGCTGCAACGCGCCGCATCGTCCGAAGCCCACGGCCTGCGGGCCGCGGGATCCAACGAACCGAAAACCCGGGGCGCTGACCCCCGATTCCAAGGAGCAACCACCCATGGCTGCCAAAAGCATTAAGTTCGACACCGACGCACGCGACGCCATCCGTCGCGGCGTCAGCAAACTCGCCAAGGCCGTCCGCACCACGCTCGGCCCCTCCGGCCGCGTGGTCATCCTCGAAAAATCCTTCGGCTCGCCCACCGTCACCAAGGACGGCGTGACCGTCGCCAAGGAGATCGAGATCGACGATCCCCTGGAGAACATCGGCGCCCAGATGGTCAAGGAAGTCGCCTCCAAGTCCTCCAAGGACGCCGGCGACGGCACCACCACCGCCACCATCTACGCCGAGTCCATCTTCACCGAAGGCCTCAAGAACATCACCGCCGGCGCCAACGCCAACCAGATCAAGCGCGGCCTGGACAAGGCCGTCGAAGCGCTGGTCGGCGAGCTCAAGAAGATGTCCAAGCCGATCAAGGAGTCCAGGGAAATCGCCCAGGTCGGCACCTGCGCCGCCAACCAGGACCAGCAGATCGGCCAGATCATCGCCGAGGCGATGGACAAGGTCGGCAAGGACGGCGTGATCACCGTCGAGGAAGGCAAGAGCCTCGAAACCCACGTCGAGCTGGTCGAAGGCATGCAGTTCGACAAGGGCTATCTCAGCCCGCACTTCGTCACTGACCCGGCCCGCATGGAAGTCGTCCTCGAAGACGCCTACGTGCTCGTGCATGAGAAGAAGATTTCCAGCGCCAAGGACCTGGTGCCCATCCTCGGCAAGGCCGC
The DNA here is from genome assembly GCA_964502445.1 of uncultured Phycisphaeraceae bacterium. Lineage (GTDB taxonomy): Bacteria > Planctomycetota > Phycisphaerae > Phycisphaerales > Phycisphaeraceae > CAZCWM01. The sequence goes on from CAZCWM010000018.1 coordinate 18,082, forward strand.
CGAGTCGGGTCGGCCGATCCTGCTCATCGCTGAAGACATCGACGGCGAAGCGCTGGCCACCCTCGTGGTCAACAAGCTGCGCGGCGTGCTGCGCGTCGCGGCCGTCAAGGCCCCGGGCTTCGGCGACCGCCGCAAGGCCATGCTCGAAGACGTCGCCACCCTCACCGGCGGCCGGGCCATCATGGAAGAGCTGGGCATTGACCTGGAGAAACTCGAGCTCGCTGACCTGGGCCGGGCCAAGAAGATCGTCATCGACAAGGACAACACGACGATCATCGAAGGCGCGGGCAAGACGGCCGACATCAAGGGCCGCATCGCCGCCATCAAGAACGAGATCGAGCGCACCACCAGCGACTACGACCGCGAGAAGCTCCAGGAGCGTCTGGCCAAGCTGTCGGGCGGTGTGGCCCAGATCAACGTGGGCGCCGCGACCGAAGCTGAGATGAAGGAGAAGAAGGCCCGCGTCGAGGACGCCATGCACGCCTGCCGTGCGGCCGTGGAAGAGGGCATCCTGCCCGGCGGCGGCGTCGCCGTCCTGCGTGCCCGCAAGGCCCTGGACAAGCTTGGCCTCAAGGGCGACGAGGCCATCGGCGCGGAGATCGTCCGCCGTGCGGTGGCCGCTCCGATCCGCCAGATCGCCCAGAACGCGGGTTTGGACGGCTCGGTCGTCGCCGCCAACGTCGAGGCGGGCAAGGAAGTCAACTACGGCTACAACGCCCTGACCGCCGAGTACGGCGACATGGTGAAGATGGGCGTGATTGTCCCGACCAAGGTCGAGCGCGTGGCCCTGCAGAACGCCGCGTCGATCGCCGGCCTGCTGCTGACCACCGATGCCGTGATCACCGAGATCAAGGACAAGAAGTCCAAGGGCGGCCACAGCCACGGCGGCGGCATGGACGACATGGATTATTGATCCACCCCCATTTAGCCCCGGGCATGCCCGGGGCTATATATCATCCATCCCGGAGTCGCGATGACATGCAACGTACGGACGTAAACACGCGGGCGAAAGCCCGCAAGCACTTCACGACATCCGTAACCGGATAACCACCCAGCGGGACGGCGAAAGCCGTCCCGCTGTATTTCCGTGAACGTTAGCACGTCACCGTCAGGGCGCCGACATATGCACGTCGTAATCGACCAACGCAGTCGCCCATTGAGACTTCCGTTCTGTTACATCTGTGGGGAACACCTTGCGGACAATGCCTCGACGTCCGGGGATCACGTACCCCCAAAGACAGTCTTTGCGCCCCGGGATCGACATGCCCCACTAATCATTAAGGTCCACTCTAACTGCAATACAACCCAGTCACCGGATGATGAAAAGATTGGCCAGCTGCTCATGCCCCTCCATGGCCGCGGCGCCAAACCGAATAGGCTACGTCTACAACCTCATCGCATAACTGACGACCGTGGCCAGCCGTTGGCAATCGGATTCAGCAACATCAACATCACTCGAACCATCTATCGATGGGTCCGGGGCCTGCACGCTGCGCTATACGAAGAATACTTGCCACCGTCTCGCTCTATCGCTATCCATCCGCCGTTCATGACCGGAAAGCTAACCACCCCAACCAGTGCAACCGTCGAAGCTGAGCCCAGCCAGAGATCGCTATTCGCACAGCTCTTGAACATGAATCGCGCCATGTGCAAACTGGACTCTCTGAGAGCATGGAACGGCAAGCTCACGTATGAATGCACCTGGACTAGGGCGGACAATGGACATCCCCTCTGCGTGTTCGCGCTGGATTTGTATGGCTGGCATGAACTCGGTGCGATCCCGGGAGAGCCTCGCCGCGACTGTTGTGGGGCATATCTGGCCTCGGACTTTCCACGAACAGCGACCCGTGCAAGTAACTTAGAGTTTGCCGCTCCTAACCCGAACGACTGGGTCGTGTTTGACGAACGCGGCTGAGGCGCGGGCGTGCAGAAGGCGTTCGGATGATCTCTGGTGGGTGCGCTCGGCCGATGGGCAGGTGAATACAGATGACGCGAAAGAAGATCGTCAGGCGACCTGCGGCGCGGAAGGCGAGAAGATCAAACACAAGTGCCTCGTCTGTAGCCTCGCTCGCCACCTTCATTGCAAAGGTGGGGGATCTCGGTTCCGGACTTGTCTTGTTCAGAGGAGACAGGCGATCTAAGAAGCCCCTGTTACCGCGGATCGCCACCGAGGATTTGAGGCTCAACTCCGACGTCCTTGAAGCCGAGCGAGAGATGTTGCGTGGCTTTCGGATACGTGCGCACCCGCATCTAGAGCGGGTTCCTGATAGTGACTGGCAGTGGCTCGCCCTCGCCCAGCATCATGGTCTCCCGACGCGATTGCTTGACTGGACAGACAATCCTTTGGTCGCCCTCTGGTTCGCCGTCTCGCGGCCCGCGTATCGGCCCCCGACAGGTGGACCACACGACGGAGTCGTATGGGTCTACGAGGCCACTCCAGGCGATAGTGTTGACACCAGCGCCGACAAGGACCCGTTCGCGTTGAGCCGCACAAGGGTTTACCAGCCGGAATACATCGATGCGCGAATCCAGCACCAGTCCGGCTGGTTCACGGTACACAAACACTTGGATGGCGACAGGTTCATCCCGCTGGAGAAGCAAAAGCTTCAAGCCAAGAAACTCACACGGATTCTCATCGCGCACGGCGCATTCGCAGATATCAGACACGACCTCGACCGCTGCGGGATAAACGCAGCGACCGTGCTCGCTGACCTCGGCGGACTATGCGAGCACCTTCAATGGCTCCATTCGAAGATTGCGGATGAGAACCCTCAACAAAATGCGCGAAAGGCGCACAAGGCCAAGGGGAATCGCGGCGTATAAGGCATCAGGATAAAAGCGGCAGCAGCACCGGTACCGGCTACCGGTCCTCCCCCAGCGCGGGCACGCACCCGAGCGTGTCCACGGTCAGGTGCCCCGTCGAGCCCTTCTTCATCCCCGTCCGCTAATCCCCGCGTTCTTGACCCAGTCCACGCCCCGTCCGGGAAAATGAGCCGCCGGCCGCATGTCGCGGGGGTCTCGCGCAGGCCTGAATAACTTTCCCGGATGTCTTTCCGTGTTTCCCGGAACTCTTTCCGTCTCTCCCGGAACTCTTTCCGTGTCTCCCGGAACTCTTTCCGTGTCTCCCGGAACTCTTTCCGTCGCTCCCGGACATCTTTCCGTGGCTCCCGGACATCTTTCCGTCGCTCCCGGATGTCTTTCCGCCGCTCCCGGACATCTTTCCGCCGCTCCCGGATGTCTTTCCGCGGCTCCCGGATGTCTTTCCGCGGCTCCCGGACATCCGGGAAGAGCTCGCGGACCTCCGCGGAAGCCTCCAGGAACCCCCGGAAGTTTCCGGACCTGGACAAGGGCGTGGCCAGAGACGCGGAGAGGGCGTCAGGGGGCCGGAAGCCCCACGCCTTTCGCTTCATCGGCCAGCCGGTAACATGCCGGACCGTATCGGACCCCCGGCCCCCCGGCCCCCCGGCCCCGGCCCTGCTGACCTGCCCGCGGAGCTACACCATGCGCGTCGTCTGGCAAGCCAACGGCAAGTTCGCCCATGAAGATGGCCGCACGTTCGTGCCCTTCGGGGGCATCTACGCCAACTTCATCCAGACGCGGCAGGCGGGCATCGCCGTACCGCAGCGCGACAATGCCGACGGGCCGTGGTACCGACAGTCGGGCATCCTCGACTTCACCGCCGCCACGCCGGCGCAGCTTCGCAAGTGGATCAAGTGGCTGGGCAAGGAAGGCATGACCTTCACGCGGATGTTCTGCCGCGGCGACATGGGCCCGCCGCAGGATCCGCTGGATATCGGCGGGGCGGTGAACCGGCCGCTGTGGGACAGGATGCGGGCGTACCTGGACCTGCTGCACGAGGCCGGGGTGTACTGCCACTTCGTCGCCTGCGTCGAGCCGCGGCAGAGCGTCTACATGAACCAGCGTGTGATGCAGGAACGAGCCCTGCCCCGCTACGCCGGCACGGACATCGGCCGCCTGCCCCCCCACCGCCGCCGCTTCCTCGATCCCGCCGCGCCGCGCCTGGGCTACCACGACTACTTCACCGATGCCGACGCGCTGCAATGCCACCTCGACTATCTGGCCGAGCTGGCGACGCTGCTGCGCGACCACCCCGCCCTGATGTCGCTGGAAATCTACAACGAACAGCAATGGGGCGATCACTTCTTCTGGTCGGCCCACGACGCGGAGATGGCGTGGTCCAGACGCATCATCGAGGCGATGCACGAGCACTTCCCCGGCACGCCGGCCTGCTGTTCGTTCGCGGGCTTCGGCATCGCGGCCCAGGATCCGCTGCTGTGGATCGACCGCGTGCCGATGGACTTCATCAGCCCGCACGCGTACCAGCTTCTGTCGGGTATGCCGCGGCGGGCGGACTTCGGGGCCATGACCGACGCGATCCTCAAATACTCGCAGTCCCGCCTGCCGACGATGATGGGCGAATGGTCGCCGAACATGCACGTGGACCAGCCCGACCGCCTGCTGACGCGCGACGCGGCCTGGCTGGCGCTTCTCAACGGCTGTCCGGGCCTGGGCATGTGGATGTGCCGGGGCTACGGCGAGTTCGACCTGCCGCGGCGGATCGCCGAGCAGATCGACTTCGCCCATTTCACGCCCGCGCCCGAACCGCTGGTCGTGGACATCAGCGGGCATGTGCGGTTTTTCCAGTCGCTGGAAACCGAGCCGCACGACGCCTGCGCCCTGCCGCAGGACATCTGGTGCCCGCATCGGCCGCCGCAGGTTGACCCCGACCATCCCGACCGCCACCTCCACGCCCTGCGCGAAGCCGACGAACCGCACCGCTACTGCGTCAAACTCACCAGCCCGCAGCTGGAGGAGATTTATCACTTCGCCCGCTTCGCCCTGATCCGTGGTCTGCGCTATCGCTTCACAACCGATCCCGGCCAGGCCAACTGGAACGTGCGCGACGTCGGGTCGCACCACGTGCCGGGGCTGAACGCGCCCTTCACGCCGGTGGATCGCTGCGCCCAGGTGAAATACACCGCCGCGGCCGACGGAGCGCTGCACGTGGTCTACGTCCGCAACTTCGCCGCCCTGTCGATCGACGACAACCGCGGCCGCCGCCTGCCGCATCCGCGGCCGCTGGCGCTGGATGTCAACCTGCCCGGCGACAGCGACGCGCAGATATGGGATCTTGAAACCAAGAAAATGCGGGCCGAGCGCGTGCCCGCCCGCAGCCGCCTGGAACTGGGCACGACCGCTCATGACCTGGCGATTGTTCTACGCCGGGTATGACGCGACCGCCCCGCAGGCGCCGCCGCGAGCCTCCCGGGAATCTGTCAGGAGTATGCGTGATGTCTGTTCGCTGGCTGCCGGAAGGCAAATTCGTGGATGATCGCGGAGCCACCTTCATTCCCGTGGGCGGCGTGTACCCCAACTGGGTCGACGTCACGCTCATGGGCGTCGCGCCTGACGAGCGGGAGGAGACGCAGGAATACCTCGGCCGCCGCATGGTCGTCTGGCCGAATGTCACCGAGGAACACCTGCATCAGTGGATCGCACACCTCAAGGCCGAGGGCTGCAATTTCGTGCGGATGTTCTGCCGCGGCTCGATGAACCCGCAGGATCCGCTGGACATTGGCGGGCGGGTCAACCCGGTGCTCTGGGCGAAAATGAAGCGTTTCTGGGATCTGCTGTACGAGGCCGGCATCCACGTTCACTTCGTCGCCTGCCAGGAGCCGCGCTGCAGCATCTACATGGATAACGGCCGCGTGCTCAACAACCTCGCCCTGCCTCACTACACCGCCGCCGACCTTGCCGCCCTGCCGCCCCACCGCAAACGTTTTCTGGACCCCCACCAGCCCCGCGTCGGCTACGACAGCTTCTTCACCGATCCCGACGTGCTCCAGTGCCATCTCGACTATCTCACCGAGCTGGCGTCGCTCGCGGCCGGGCACCCCGCGCTGATGATTCTGGAAATCTACAACGAGCAGCAGTGGCCCCACGACGGCTTCTACTGGGACCACCAGGAGGAGGAACTCGTCTGGTCGCGCCGCATCATCCAGCACATGCACAGGCTGTTCCCCGGCGTGCCCGTGTGCATGAACATCGCGGGCTTCGGCATCTCGGCCCATGACGGGGCCTACTGGAAGCGGCAGGTGCCGGAGATGGATTTCTTCAGCCCGCACGTCTACCAGACGCTGCCGGCCGACAGCTTCCGCGCCGACTACGTGCATCAGATCGACGCGGTGCTCAACTGGCTGACGCCCGTCGTGCCGTCGATGATCGGCGAGTGGTACGCCGAGGAGTTCTTTCCCATCCCCGGCGTCAGCGTCGGCGATGCCGAAGGCCGCGACGGGCAAGACCTGGCCCGCCGCCTGACGCGCGATGTGATCTGGATCAGCCTGCTGAACAACTGCCCGGGCGTGGGCCTGTGGACCGGCCGGGGGTGGAACGAGTTCGACACCGCCCGCCGCATCATGGAATCGGTCGACTTCGCCCGCTTCCAGGCCAGGCAGCCGGTGCTCCAGGTCGATGTGCGCCGCCACGACCAGGTGTTCCGCGAGATCGAACTGCACCCGCGAACCGAGTGCGGCCTGCCGTCCGACATCTGGTGCCCGCACCGCCACAGCGACCAGAAGCACCGCTACTGCTGGAAGGCCTCCAGCCGCGAGATGCAGGAGCTGTTTCACTTCGCCCGCGCGGCCATGGTCCGCGGCGTGAGCTATCGCTTCACCCGCCAGCCCGACGCCGGCCAACCCGCGAAAATCTGGCAGCCGGACTGGGTGAAGACCGAGGAGCTGGAGGCGCTGTACCGACCTTTCGCACCGGTGAACCGCTGCGTGCAGGTCAAGTACCTTTCGTCGGCCGACGAACGCACGCACATCGTGTATCTGCGCAACGGCGAGCCGATCAAGGTCGGCCGCTTCACCAGTCGCCGGCCGGGACGCCCGCATCCTGTGCATCTGCGGATCGACCTGCCCGGCGACACGTACGAACTGCGGATTCACGATCTGGACACAGGCCAGGCAATCACGCGAACCCAGCCCGCCCAGGGGCCCCTGGACCTGGGCCGCACCTCCCACGACTTTGTCCTCGTCTGGCGACGGTCATGACCCACCCCAGCCGCGGACGGCGGTTTGACACCCGCCCCCAGACGACGATAAAAGAGCCCCCTGTCCGTCCCCGGCGGACCGGCAGAACTGCTGCCCCGATACGAACTTTCTCTTCTTTCGGAAGTGAGGAACCTCGTGGCCACCATGACCGCTGCGGTGCTGCACGACTTCGACAAGCTCGAGCTTGAAGATGTTGCGAAGCCCGAACCACGCAATCCCGGCGAGGTTGTCGTCAAGATCGTCTCCACCGGCATCTGCGCCACCGACTACAAGGCGATCCGCGGCATCCGCCGCAACGTGAAGTTTCCCTTCATTCCCGGCCACGAGCCGGCCGGCATCGTCGAGGCCGTCGGCCCCGGCTGCACGCACTTCAAGGAGGGCGACGCAGTCATCTGCCAGCCTTCGGGCTACTGCGGCTACTGCAAGCATTGTCGCGTGGGCAACACCCACTACTGCGACCACGCCTTCACGACCGGCGGCGACGGCCCGCCCGACGTCTGGCCCGGCGCGTTCGCCCAATACATGAAAACCAAGGAACAGTGCCTTTTCGAGAAGCCAGAACAGATCAGCTTCGAGGCGGCCGGTCTCACCGAGCCGCTCTCAGGCGCCTGGAAGGGTGTGATCCAGTACAGCGAGATGAAGGTCGGCGATGACGCGGTGGTGATCGGCGTCGGGTCGATCGGCCTGCTGTGCATGATGGTCGCCAAGGCCGCCGGAGCCGGACGCCTCATCGCCGTCGACCCCAGCGCCCACGCCCGCAAAGTCGCCCTCTCCCTGGGCGCGACGCATGCGATCGACCCGACCAGCGGCAGCGAGGATGAGATCCGCAAAGCGATCTATGACATCATTCCCGACGGGCCCGACTTCATCATCGAAGCGGCCGGCCCCATCCGGGCCGTCAAGCTCATGGTCAAGCTCCTGCGCCGCGGCACACGCTGGAACGTCTTCGGCATCACCACGCCCGAGACCTTCGAACTCGACGGCGGTTACACGCACTTTCTGGAAGCCCGCATGGACGCCAGCTTCGGCACCACCCCGCTGGCCATGCAGAACGCCATCCGCCTCCAGGAGCGCGGCCTGGTGAACACCGAGAAGATCATCACCCACAAGTTCCCCCTTCAGAAGATCCACGAGGGCCTCGAGGCCATGGCCAGCCCCAACAGCAACAAGGTCTGCATCCTGCCATGACGATTCCCGCCCATCCCGATCCGGCTCCGCCCGTGGCGCCGACGCGCGAGGAGTTCGCCGGCAAGATCGCTCTGGTCACCGGCGGCAGCGACGGCATCGGCAAGGGCATCGTCGCCGCGCTGGTGCATATGGGCGCGACGGTCTACTTCTGCGGCCGCCGCGTGGACCAGGGCGAGGCCGCCGCCCGCGAGCTGGGCAAGCAGGCGCGCTTCGTCCCCTGCGACCTGCGCGATCTCGAGGCGATCGAAGCCCTGGCGACGAAAATCCGCGACGAGGCCGGCCGACTCGACTACCTGGTCAACAACGCCGGCATGGACCCCTGCATCGCCTTCGCCGACACCACGCTCGAAAAGTTCACCGCCATCATCGAAACCGATCTGCGGGCCTACTACTTCGTCACTCAGAAAGTCCTGCCCCTGCTTGAAGAGGGTCAGGGCAAGGCCATCGTCAACATCGGCACGACCAACTACGAACGCGGCAACGGCGGCATGACCGCCTACAACGCCGCCAAGGCCGGCATCCTCGGCTTCACCCGGTCGCTCGCCCGCGAACTCGGCCTGCGCGGCATGCGCGCCAACGTCGCTTCACCCGGATGGATCGTCACCGAAAAGCAGATCAGACAGCGAGGCATGAGCAAGGAAAACATCGAGCATCTCAAACACACCCAATGTGTGCGCGAGACGATCTACCCCGAACACGTGGCCAGCGTCGTCGTCTTCCTGCTCTCGAAGGCCAGCACCGGCATCAGCGGCCAGAACATCATCGTCGACGGCGGCGGCGTGCTGCAGTAGGCGCGGAATCGGGTGTCGGGCGGCGTTACGGATATCGGGTTGCGGGTCCGGGGTTTCAATCACCCTCTCGTGTTCCCCCACGATCAAGCCGGGGCGCAAGCCCAAGGTATCCCCGGCCGCGCAAGCCTTGGGCATCTCCCGGCGCGCGCCATCCCCCTCTCTTCCACGACCTCCAACCTCTGCCCCCTCAAACTTTACCCCCATTTTCCTCCCCGTCGACAACCAAACCGCCTCCTCATGTGTCCTGGAAGGTGAGAACACGACGTATGCTGGAGCCCCATGACCGACCGCGAGCTGATAGCCCGCTATGTCGACGGCGACGCGAAGGCCTTCCGGGCCTTCTACGAGCGCCACAAGGATGCTTTCCACACCTACCTGCGCCGCCGCGCCCCGCGAGAGGCCGACGACCTGTTTCAGGATGCCTTTATGAAGTTTGTGGATGCCGTCCTTGACCGCGACCCGCAACACCCGATCGCCAACCCGCGGGCGTACCTTTATCAGATCGGCCTGAACCTCGTGCGCAACCTGGGGCGACGTCGCCCCGCGGCCAACCTCGATGCTTTTGCGGACCTTGCCGACCTTGAGGACGAATCAGCCGCCGCGCCTGATCTCGACAGCCTCCTTCGTGCGGAGCAGGTGCAGGCCGCCCTCGATGCGCTCGCCGCCGCCAGACCCGACTTCTACGACGTGCTCCACCTGCACCTTTTCGAAGACATGACCTTCGACGCCATCAGCGACCTGCTGGACGCCAACCGCAACACCGTCTCCGCCCGGTATCGCTATGCCCTGCAATACATCCACAAACACGGCGAGTTGTCCCATGCCTGACGAACAAGCCCGACGACCCCTTGAAAACCAACTGCGCCGCAACGGCCTGTGTCAAGCCCCGGCGTCCCTGGCCGACCCCGTCATGCGCTACGCGCGCAGCCGAGTTGCCTGGCTGGACACACGTTGGGTGTGGCGCATGGCCGGCTTCGTGCCGCTGCTCGATTGGATTCTTCTGGCCGTCGCCGTCCTCGGCGGCCGACGCGTCCGCCTCACGCCGATCGTGCCCGGCCTCACCGCCCGCCTCAACCCCGGCCTGAATATGGGAGAACGCCAATGAAATGCATCACCGAACTCAAAGATCTCGCGGGGCTGCCGCGCCTCGTCCGGCTGGCCGTGCTCGTCACCGTCGGCCTCACGGTCCTCGCCGCCGTCGTCTGCCTCGTCGGCTTCGCCGTGCAGTGGCTCTGGAACGCCACGATCACGACCATCTTCCACACCCCCGCCATCACCTGGGGCCAGGCCGTGCTCCTGCTGATCCTCTGCAAGCTCCTCTTCGGCAACGACTACAACGTCCGCGTCACGCACGGCAACCGCGACGGCGAAAAAAACTGACATCAACGGCCGCCCCGAATTGGCGGCACGCGGCTTCAACTTCTCAGTTGCCCACCCGCTCATCCACCCAGCGCCCCACCGCCGCGGGATCATTCCCATCCACCTCTTCCGGCAGCGGCAGCCAGCGCCATACCTGGGTGAAGCTGGCCGACTCGCCTTCCTTCAGGTGAACCAGCGGGCCGACCGGCTCCATCTCGATCACGTCCGGACCGATCCACGGTATCGCCGTCGCCCCGTTGAAGTGCGGGTACGTCCCCTTCTCGTCGATGGGGAACGTCATCGCCAGCACGCCCTGGCCCCACACCGCCGCCAGCCAGCCATGCGCCAGATGAATCGCCAGGCCCGCGCCTTCCTTCGTCCCCTTGCGCATCACCAGGTACTGCCCCTCACCGCCGGCCACGGTCACGCGATCGGGGGGATCGATCACGCCCCCATCACGCGTCGCGTAGCCGTCCGCGAGCTTGCCTCGCTTCAACGGCGCCAGCGCGTACTGCTGCACCGGCATCAGGGCCCGCTCCCAGATCGTCCACCCCTCGGCCGGATCGCCCGACACCCGCGTGATCGTCACCGTGTACCGCAATGCCTTGCCGTCGTCGATCAGTTCGTACCGCTTGTCGACCACCAGCCCCGTCTCGACGCTCGGCTGGCTCCTGAGCGCCACGCCGCCGGGGCCGGCCTCGACCACCTCATATGGATGCAGCCACAGCGACGGCCACTGGCTGCGCCCGTCGCTCTGACGCATCAGGTCCGTGGCGTTGCCGTCCCACGGCATCCAGGGCACGTCCGCCGCCAGCGCCCGGCCATCGATCATCGGGTTGTGCTTCAGCAGGTTGCCGCCGCCGAAGTCCAGCATGCTCAGCCGGCCGGCCCACTGCGGCACGATCACCACCCGCGTCGACCCCTGCGCCAGCTCCACGCACCCGGCGAAGCCACGATGCTCAATCCGCTGCACTTGCGCACCTCCCGCTGCTTCATCGGTGCTCTGCACCGGCGCTATCCAGCAACCCGTCAGCGCGCCGACCGCCAGCAGAAAAAGCGCCGCACGCCGCCCCAGACTCTTGGATTTCATGGTTTTCAGCTCCATCCGAAAAGCGTGTCGCCATCATAGACCCCCCCACCCCCGCTCGCCACGCCCCCGTCCGACGCTACATTGAACCGGCGGCAGCCCGCGTCCTCCGGAGCCCGCGGCATGAGCATCGCCCAGCAGACGGTCCTGACCCACCCGCCTTTTCCGCCTCAGCGCGGCCCGGCCGGGTGGTCGCCCGTCGGCCTCTGGCCGGCCCAGTGGATCACCCTGCCCGGCGCCAACCCGCCCACCATCGTCGCCTTCCGCTGCCGCTTCACGCTCACCCACGCGGCTGCCCTGCGCCTGCATGTCAGTGCCGATGAACGCTACGTCCTCTACCTCGACGCCCGGCGCATCGCGCGGGGTCCACAGCGCGGCGACCTCGAACACTGGCGATTCGAATCCCTCGACATCCAACTGCCGCGCGGACGGCACGTGCTCGTCGCACTCGTGCAGGCGCTGGGCGAACTGGCCCCGTTCGCCCAGCTCACCGCCGGCCCGCCGCTCGCCCCCGGCCTGCTCGTCGCCCCCGACGATCCCTCGCTTCAGGACACCCTCGCCACCGGCCGGGCGCCTTGGGACGCCAGGCCCCTCGCCGGCCTGAGCTTCACCCCCGGACCGCATCCGGGCATGGTCGGCCCGGGCCTGCGGCTCGATGCGGCCGCCTACCCCTGGGGCGTGGAGGCCGGCCGCGGCCGCGGCTGGCGAACCACCGTCGTAACCGAACCGGCTGTGCACGCCGGCATGCGGCATGGCACCGAGGCGCGACGTCGCCTCACACCCGCCGAGCTGCCCGCCATGCTCGAACAGCCCCTCGCCGCGCCGCGCGTCCGCTTCGTCGGCCAGCTCGACACCACGCCGTCCACCCGTGCGACGAAAATGCACCATGAACCTGTCCAGACGGCCCACTCGCTGGCTCACGAAGAATCCGCGTGGCAGGCCCTGCTCACAGCCCACAGCCCTTTGGAAGTACCCGCCCACGCCGCCCGCCGCGTCGTCATCGACCTCGGCGACTACCACTGCGTCTACCCCGTCCTCGTCACCCGTCGAGGCCGGGGCGCGCGCGTCGACATCGCGGTGATCGAGTCGCTCTACGATCAGCCCCTGACCCCCGCCAGCGTCGACCCGGCCGCCGACGCGCAGCACCACAACATCAAAGGCGACCGCGACGCCGTCGACGGCAAGTACTTCCGCTGCCAGCGGGCCGCGCCGCTCACCGATGTGTTCTGGCCCGATGGGCACGCCGAGGATCGCCGCTTTGAATCCCACTGGTGGCGGGCCGGCCGGTACGTCCAGATCGTCGTCCGCGCCGCCGATGAGGCGATGGTCATCCAGTCGCTTCACTTCGAGCAGACGCACTACCCGCTTGCCGTCGAGGCGCAGTGGGAATGTGACGATCCCCGCTTCGCCGCGTTCTGGCCCCTCGGCGTCCGCGCCCTGGCCATGTGCATGCATGAAACCTACATGGACTGCCCCGCCTACGAGCAGCTCATGTATATCGGCGACACCCGCCTGCAGGCCCTGGTCACCTGCGTCCTCACCCACGACCACGCCCTGTCGCGCAAGGCCCTGCGGCTGTTCGATCGGGCCCGCGACGACGACGGCCTGGCGCCCTCGCGTCATCCCTCCCGTGTGCCGCAGCGCATCGGCCCGTTCTCGCTGCTGTGGACCGGCATGCTCCGCGATTTCGCCTTCTGGCGCGACGACCCGGCCTTCGTCGCCGCGATGCTGCCCGGCATGCGCCGCGGTCTCGAAGCCGTCCTGCAACACCGCAACGCCGACGGACTCGTCGACAACCTGCCAGGCTGGAACTTCATCGACTGGGTCGAACGGCACTGGCAATGGCGCGAGGGCACGGCGCCGGAGGGTGATGCCGTCGGCGGCCCGCTCAACTGGACGCTGACCCTCGCCCTGACCGATGCGGTCGTGATTGAACAGGCGGTCGGCGAACCGCAGCTCGCCGACCGCTGGTCGCGTCTGGCCGACGCGCTGGGTCACGCTCTGCGGCAGTGTTTCTGGAACGCTGACCGGCGTCTCTTCGCCGACGATCTGCACCACCGCTGCTTCTCGCAGCACAGCCAGTGCCTGGCCGTCCTCACCGGCCGCACCACCGCCGACCAGAACGCCGCCATCGCCGCCCAACTGCTCAACAATGACCAGCTCGCGCCCGTGAGCATTTACTTCAGCCACTATCTGTTCGAGGCCATGCGCGTCCTGGGCCTGACCGACCGCCTCGTCGAACATCTCGACCCATGGTTCACACTAAGCCAGCAGGGTTTCCGCACCACACCGGAGTGGATCCGCCCGGCCGTGCGCTCCGACTGTCACGCCTGGGGCGCGCATCCTCTGTTTCATTATTTCGCGACGATCCTCGGCATCCGCCCCGCCGCGCCCGGCTTCCACCGCGTCGACATCTCGCCTTGCCCCGGCCCGCTCACCCGCCTGCGTGGCCGCATGCCCCACCCGCGCGGGTTCATCGAGGTGGCCCTGCGCCGCGAAGGCGATCGCTGGACCGGCCGCATCACCCTGCCCCCCGACACGCCCGGCTCCCTCACCCTCAACGGCCAGACGCGCAACCTCCCCGCCGGCCAGGTGGCCACGGTCTAGCCGGGCGCCAAAGGCACGCCATCACGGCATCCGATTGACTTGCCGGCCCATCCCCGCCTCTTCCCGCCTTCCAGACTGCCTCAGCGTCCCGCCTCCTCATCCTCGTCATCCGCCCTCACCCGCGGCCCCCTTGCCGCGCCCACGAAACGGTGTCGGGCCACGAAACGGGGCAGAAACGGTGTCGGGCCACGAAACGGTGTCGGATACCGTTTTTCGCGCCGCGCCCCCTTTCGCCTCCTTCGTGCGCACACGCGCGGCCGGGAATCGCCGCCCTGCTC
>CAZCWM010000019.1:0-10403 GCA_964502445.1 uncultured Phycisphaeraceae bacterium
ATGCAGAATGAAAAATGAAAAATGCGAGGCACGCATGAGACAGTGAAACATGACGAGACACGCGCGGCGACAGCATGGATGTGTCGCAGCGATACCGCGATGGTGCATCACTGGTGCGCCGAGGACGCAGCGCCATCACAAATCACAGATCGAAAATCGGCGATCCCCGATCCCGCCGCCTCGCGCAGCCGGGGGCGAACCATCGGCAGTCGCGCCTGGTCTGACAGCGGCAGATGAGCCTGTACAATGGTTGGTCTGGACCGGGTAGCTCAGTCGGTAGAGCAGCGGCCTTTTAAGCCGTGGGTCCTGGGTTCGAGTCCCAGCCCGGTCATTGGGATCTCCAGCGTTCCGCCACGCCTATGGCGCGATGCGCCGCCGTACGTCAGAGGACAGCGAAGGCGCCGATCGACGGGAAGGGCCTAGCCAGTTCGTGGTCGAAAGCCTCACAGCGGCCAACCGATCACTGATGCTCTGGCGCCCAAGCGGGTCGATCCGTCCGTGGACCGCACCCGTTGCGGCTTCCGCCCTGTCCGCCTGTTCGGCAGGCGAGTCCGTTCTCCTTCGCTGCTGACTCCTGTCGATGTCGGCCGCGGTCCGTCGCGCGCCCCTTCATCGTCTCGACGGGCCCAACCTTCCCTGGCCGGACCGCTTGAAACGAACACCGGATAAACGGGCCGTCCTCGCCTCCCTGCGGGCGGCCCCGGTCTCGTACACGACGCGGGATCCTCCTGATCGCCACGTTCACTAAGCCCTGTCCGCGTGGGTCAGCGTTCCTGCCGACCTTCCGTCCCGCCGCGACGCATCAGCCGCCGGGGGTTCATCAGCATGTCCGGCCGGGCGGCCAACGTCTGATTCACATACGCCTGCCACTTGCGCCGATCGCGGATCTCCAGATGGTCCTTGACGCCGATGAGCACCACGTCGCCTTCGAGTCCGGTCATCTTCAGCAGGTTGTCGGGCAGTCGGACCCGTCCCTGCTTGTCCATCTCCACACGCCGCGCGAGGCTGAACATCAGCCGTTCATACGCCAGCAGTTGCTCCGCCGCGAGCTCGCTGCGGTCCAGTTCGTCGGCCCGCCGCGCGAAGCCGGCCTCGGTGTAGAGGCACAGCGCCTGGTCTTCACCCAGCGTCACGAACAGATGGATCGCGCCATCCGGCCGCGCCTCGTCGGCCAGCATGGCGCGGACCTCGGCCGGCACCGCCAGGCGGTGCTTGGCGTCAATCGCATGCTCATACGTGCCGGTGAAAACGAGCACATGCTGTCCCCGAGCCGTCCCTGGCTCATCGGCGGACGAGTTCGGATCCGAGCCGCCCGCGCCGTCCCTGCTTTTCGGTGCCGGTCCGCTGATTGCCGCGGATTCGCGGCGACGGACCGTCCGCCCCACGACGGACTTTAGTTATGGGAAGTTACCCCACTTTACCCCACACTTCAACACTGATGAACAATTTGTGGATAAGCCCACCCGCTATGCATTTTTACTCGGGGTCTGTTCGGGGAATCCGCCTGGTAAACTGTCGTCATGCTGGGGTTACTTCGATGCGTGTTCCTTCTTTATGCCGTGATGGCGCTTGTCGCCGCGAGCGTCGCCACAACCGCATGGAGGCGGGCGCGATTGATGGCCGCCGCTCATCCCGCCCCCATAGCACGACCGCAACCGCTGCTCGTCGCCTGCACGGCGCTGTGCCTCATGCCGCCGGTGCTCAAGGCCGTGTTCGCCCTCTGGCCGGCGTTCGAAGCCCGCGCCCTGCCGATCGAACTGCACATGCTGCTCGGCGACGAGTTCTGGATACCCTTCCTGGTCGTGTTCTTCGCGACGGTGACGTTCGCGGTTCCCATGCGGGCGCGTCGGGCTCTGTTGCTGGCGACGTGGCTGGCGGCGGCGCTGGTCATCAGCCGCGGCGTATGGCGGCTGAGTGAGCCGGCGGTCTACGCCTCAGCGGTTTCCGCGGCCGGCGGCGTCTGCCCGCAATCGACCGACTACACCCGCGGCGCCGCGTCGATGGTCATGCTGCTTGACCGGCTGGACATTCCCGGCACGGAAGGCGAGATGGCCCGCCTGTCGGTCACCGTGCCGCGGCGCGGCATATCGGCCTTTCAAGCCGCCTACGCGCTGCAGCGCAGCTCAGCGAAGTTGGTCGGCCGCGCCGCGTGCATGTCCAGGCCGGTGGACCTGAGAGCCTGGAGGCGATGCCGACGCCGTTTCTCGCGGGCGTGAAGTACCGGTTCTGGCTGGACCACATGATCTGCGTTTTCGAGGTCAACCTGGATCGCGTGGTCGCCGGCGATCCGCTTCAGGGCCAGGTCATCTACAGCCGTCAGGAGTTTCTCGATCAGTGGCTGGGGCATGCCGTGGTGGTGCGGCCGGTCGACGACGCACGCTGGCCCGGCGCGACCGTCATCGGCGCAAGCCGGCTCACCGTCCTCCGGGTGCGGCCGGTGGTATCTCGCCGCGGGCGCGGCGGCGGGCGAGAAGTCTGGTCGTGTGTCGGTCGATGGCCTGCACCTTGTGCACCACCGCCCGGATCAGCTTGCGGTCGTCGCGGCTCAGGGCGTGCACGCGGCGCTGGCCTCGGTATCGCAGGAAAAACCGGGCCGCGTCCGTGCGCGTGGCCCGGTCAATGAACAAGGCCGAGAAGTAAAGCTGGGCCAGATCCTTGACGCGATGACGCCGGCGCAGGCGACGGCGAGGCGGGCGGGCCCGTCGCACGCGCTGCACGTCAATGACGGCGATGCGGCCGGCCTCGTCGGCGAACAGATGGCTGAGGTAGAAGTCCCGGTGGGCGAAGCCCTCGGCATGGAAGCGTGCGGCGAAGTCGGCCAGTTGCAGCAGCATGACACGTTTGGCTTCGTAGCGCTGGCCGTCGAGCGGCGGCGCCCATCGACGGCGGACAAGATCCTCGACCGACTCGTGATCGTAAAGGTGCTCCATGAGCACGAAAGAGGCGAGCTCGACGCCCATCGTCCGCCGCGCTCCGAACGCGAGGATGGACACGGTATTCAGACCGGCTTCGCTGATGGCCAGCGCGGCCCGGGCTTCATCAATCGCGCCGGGCGCGTGAAGGAGGCCGCGGCTGATTCGTTTGAGCAGTTCGCGCGGATGCAGGCGGCTGCGCTTGAGATAGAGGCGGCGGCCGTCGAGTTCGAGCACGACGGTGTCGCGGCCGCGCTTGCGGCTGATGGGCGGTCCGCCGTCGCGGCGCAAGAAGTCGTCCAGCGTCGCCAGCCCGTGGCCCGCCAACCACGCCGCCTGGGCGCGATGCACCCAGCAGCCGCGCTGCGACACAAAACCGTAAGCGGTGAAGTCGTCAGCCATACGTGGTGGACCATGTTAGTACCCGGCCGACGGGGACGCGCGACGGTCGGCGGCGGCGTGCTCGATGTTTTCCCGCCGCGGGGCCGGCCCTACACTGTCTGGCGCATGCAGCCCCCCCGCGCCATTCTGTTTTCCGCCTTCGAGACCAGCGGCGACCACAACGCCGCGGCGGTCATCGAAGCCCTGCGTGAACTTTCTCCGACCACCCGCATCTACGCCCTCGGCGGCCGACGAATGCAGGCCGCTGGGGCGGAACTGCTGGAGCATTCGACGGGTCGCGCGGTGATGTTTCTGGACGCTGCGGCTGAGGCCTGGCGTCACAGCCGGCGCGTCGGCCGCCTGCGCCGCTGGCTGCGCGAGCATGAGATCGACATGCTCGTGCCGGTGGACAGCCCGGCCGCCAACTGGTCGATCTGCAAAGCCGTTCGCCGGCTTCAGCCGCGGGCGAAGATCGTGCATCTGTCGGCCCCGCAGCTCTGGGCCTGGGCCGCATGGCGCATTCACAAGATGCGGCGATTGAGCGACCATGTGCTGTGCCTCAACCCGTTCGAGCCCGACTGGTTCGAGCGGCGCGACGTGGCGGCGAGCTTCGTCGGCCACCCGTTGTTCAGCCCCGCCCGACGGATGCCGCCCATCGAGACGCAAGGTCTGCCCGCCGGCCAGCCGAGGCTGGCGCTGATTCCCGGTTCTCGCGCCAAGGAGATTCGTGCCAACTGGCCCACGATGCTCAGCGCGTTCATGGCGCTGAGGCAGCGGCATCCCGGATTGGAGGCGATGGTCGCGGCCCTGGACGCCGAGGTGGAAGCGCGACTGCGGGCGATGACGGCGAAACGGAGCCCGGGCGGCGTCTGGCCGGACGGTCTGCACGTGAAGACCGGGGCCATCGACTCGGTGCTCGCCTGGTGCGACGCGGCCCTGGTGGTGTCGGGCACCGCCACGCTGGACGTGACGGTGCATCGTCGGCCGATGGTCGTGCTGTACAACTTCAGCCGGCTGCTCTACCTGCTGGGGCGGCGGATCGTGCGGATCAAGACCTTCAGCCTGCCGAACCTGATCGCCGAATCGCAGGGCCTGGGCCGGATCACGCCGGAACTGGTGCCGCACTTCGGCGCCGTCGAGCCGGTGGTCGAAGCCCTGGATCCGCTGCTGGGTGATGAGCAGGCCCGTCGGCGTCAGGCGGCGGCGCTGGACCGGGTGGCGGCCGCGTTCGCGGGCATTCGCTACGGCACGACCGCAGCCGAACGCCTGCTGCGCATCGTCGAAGCCTCGTCTTCGACGCCCTGAACCGCCGCCATCCCGCGACATGCCCGCCCCTGAAAAACAAGCAAGGCGCCTCTATCTCAGAGACGCCTTGCCCGTCATTTGCTCCGAGGCGCTTTGTGCGTTGCTTCGACGAAGCGCTCCAGAAAGGTTCGGAGCGGAGCGATTCGCCGGCATTCGGTTCGGCGGCATGCCTCGATGCCGCATCCTGTCGGGCCGAAACTGTCTTACTTCTTCTTCGTGCGACGCTTCTTGGTGGCCTTCTTCTTGGCCTTCTTCGCCACCTTCTTCTTGGCTACCTTCTTGCGGGCCTTCTTGGTGGCTTTCTTCTTCGTGGCCTTCTTCTTGGTGGCCTTCTTCTTGGTCGTCCTCTTAGCCATGGGCTGGTCCTCTCAGAGAGACGCCATCGGAGCTTTCAATAAGTTAACCATCGACGCATTTGCAAGTCAACCGCGATCAACCTTTCAACCGCAACGTTTATCGGTTCGTCGCGCCGTGATCCTTGAGTCCACCGGCCGTCGCACGGCGCGCCACGCGGCGCCGTGACGCCGCGCCGCGCGTCAATCGCCGCGCTTCATCAGCACCACATCGCGTGCTTCCACCTCGAGCGCCGCCCGTTCGTCCACCGCCATCCGCTCGCGCGCCGGCAGGCTCACGCGCAGCGTCACGCCCGCAGCGCCGCGGCAGTCATGGTCCACCGTCGCGCCTTGGAAAGTCGTCTCGAGGCACTGAATTGTGACGCGATTGACCGCCGCGTCATCCCCTCCACCGCCGCGCCGCCACGACTCGGGACGGATCGACGCCCACACCGCCGCCCCCGGTTCGACCATCTTCATCGCGGTGGAAAAACCCGCTTCCAGGGGCCCCAGTGGCGTTTGCACGCGGATGCGGCCGTCCCCGACCGCGATCACCGTCGCCTCCAGCACGTTGGTGCGGCCGAGAAACTCGGCGACGAATCGGCTGGCGGGCTGGTGATACAAGGCGTCCGGGCCGCCAACCTGAAGCAAGCGGCCGTCGCGCAGCACGCCGATGCGGTCGGCCAGCGCCAGCGCCTCGGCCTGGTCGTGGGTGACGTAGATCGCCGTCGTGCCCGTGCGCCGGCACAAAGCGAGAATCTGGCCGCGCAGCTCGATGCGCAGGGCCGCATCGAGATTCGCCAACGGCTCATCGAGCAGCAGCACCCGTGGTTCGATCACCAGCGCCCGCGCCAGGGCCACACGCTGCTGCTGCCCGCCGGACAGCGCCCCCGGCCGACGCTCGGCCAGTTTCGCCAGCCCGACGGCTTCAAGCATGGTGTCCACGCGGCGGCGCTGCTCGGAGGCGGCGAGCTTACGCACCTGCAGCCCGAAGACGACGTTCTCACGCACCGTCATGTGCGGCCAGAGGGCGTAACCCTGGAAGACCATGCCCGTCTGGCGCCGATCGGCGGGCAGCGCCGTGACATCCTGGTCGGCGAAGCGGATGCGGCCGGCGGACGGCTCGACGAAGCCTGCGATCATGCGCAGCAGCGTGGTCTTGCCGCAGCCGCTGGGGCCCAGCAGGAAAAAGCGCTCGCCGGCGGCGATGTGAAGGTCCACGTCGTCCACGGCGACGGTCGACCCAAAGACTTTGCGCAGACGCTCCAGGGTGATTGGCACCATCGCCGGTCACGATAGCAGTTGTCCGCCGTCATGCACGTCGAGCGATCACCGCGGCCATGCGACCGGTTCCGCCGGCGATCGCGCCGTCGCGCCGATGACTGAAGAAGAGCGCCGGCTCGGCATAGGTGCATCGGCCGCAGACGTCGATACCCGCTTCGGGCACGCCGGCGGCGAGCAGTTGCAGGCGGGCGGCGGCGGCCAGATCGACATGCGGCCGATGCGCGGGCAAGGCGGGTTGGCGCACGGCCTGAGCCAGACCCGCGGCGACGAACGCCTGCGCCACCTCGGGCCCCACTTCGTAAGGGTCGACGCCGATCGCGGGCCCCACCGCGGCCACCCATCGTGAGGCCGGCCCCGCGAATTCACGCTCCAGTCGTCCAAGCGCCGCCCCGATCACACCCGCCACCAGCCCGCGCCAGCCGGCATGCACCGCCGCGACGACCGCCCCGTCGCCCGACGCCAGCAGTACGGGCACGCAGTCGGCCGTGCGAATGACGAGCATGTGATCGGGATGATCGGTAATGACGGCATCGGCATCAGGGGCGTCGGCCGGACGTATCGGCCCGGCCGGGGCGCGCCAGACGTCCGCCGCGTGCATCTGTCGCGGCGCGATGCGCACGTGGCGGGGCAGGCCCAGAGCGGCCCGCAGCAGACGGAAGTTGGCGGCGATGGTGGTGTTGGCCTCGCCGGCGCCCGCCGATGGGGCCGCAAGATCCAGGCCGCCGCGCGGCGGGCGACTGAGGCCCCCGCAACGCGTCGAAAAGCCGTGGATCACCCCTGTCGACCGCAGCAGCGACGACTGAAACGTAACCAGCGCGTTGTCGTGAACCACCTCTTCGAACGCCATGCCATTCTCCCCGCCGTGGGACGCCGCGCTCACCCGCGGCCACAGACGTCGGACCCGCGATCCGAGCGGCCTCGTGTAGAGTGTAAGGTAAGCACCTGCGACGCCGCCGCGTCAAACCGTGGAGTCCACCATGCCCTGGTCCGATCCTCCATCGGCCGATTGCTTTGAGATCGTCGTGGAGACCGACTTCCACGCCCGTCACGCCATCCGCCTGCCCGACGGCACGGTGGAAGCGCCCCACGAACACCTGTGGCAGTTGAGTGTGACCGTCGGCCGCACAGGCCTGGACGCCCTGGGCCTGGTGATGGACTTTCATGCGCTGCAGGACATCGTGGCGCAAGCGATCGGGCCCGCCCGCAACGGCGACTTCAACCGCATCGAGCCGTTCGGCACGGACGGCGGCCAGACCAACCCCACCGCCGAAGCCATCGCCCGCTGGCTGGCGCAGCGCGTCGGCCCGCGCCTGCCGGCGTCGGTGCGGCTGGTGCAGGTGAGCCTCGGCGAAGCGCCGGGTTGCCGGGCCCGCTGGCGAAGCACGTAGCGGTCGTCGTCAGCCGGTCCGCGATGCCGACGGCGGCCGGACCGCCTTGGCCAAAGCTCGTAACCGTTTATCATGTGCTCAGTGGCTGGGCCCGTCTTTCTGGTGGCCGTTTCCGCAATCGGCGCGTCGCGGGACGCTTCCGCCCTCTTCGGCTCGTCGCGGTGAGATCCCATGTCGCCAGCGCTGGACATTCCGCGTGCGGTCACGGACACGATCGAGCATGTGGGCATGCTCCTGGCAGCCGGCTTTCTGCTCAGCCACCTGCTGCCGCTGGCCAATCGCCGCGGGCCTCTGGCGCGCTCGGCGCTGCTGGGCGTGGTTTTCAGCCTGCTGGCGCTGATGTCGCTGCTCAGCGCCCTCGAGCCGTTGCCAGGGGTGTATCTCGACGCACGCCTGGCGCCGCTCACGCTCGCGGGGGCGGTGGCGGGCTGGCCGGCCGCCGCCATGAGCTTCCTGATCAGTTTTCTATACCGCGGCGGCCTGGGTGGACAGATGATCGGACCGGCCGGCGGCTCGATCGTGATGGCCACGGCCATCGGCCTGTTGTACTGGCACTGGCGCGGCAGGCGACGCCAGCCCATGCGGCTATCCGAGCTGCTGCTGCTGGCGGCAGCCAACGTCGCGCAACTGGCGGCGTGGATCACCGTCGCCGAGACCCTGCGTCCGGGGGTGGCGGGCGTGCTCAGCGCGTCGCTGCTGCCCGCCGAGTTCGGCGCGCTGGTTCTGCTGGGGGTGATTTTCAGCGATCAGCAGCGGCGCGATCACCAGCGTCAGGTGTTGCGCCGCAGCGAGCAGCGCCTGCAACGAGCCCTCAGCGCGACCCAGGACGCGGTGTTCGAGGTGGATTACGAACGGTGCCGCCAGTATCTGGGGCCTCAGCTCAACCGTATCCTCAGCTACCCGGACCACGCGGTGCTGAACTTTGACGAGCTGATTCACCCGGAGGACCGCCAGCTTGAACAGCGGTTGGCCGACGAGCATCTGGCGGGCGTGGCTTCGCATTACGAGGCAGAGTTCCGTCTGCGTGCGGCGGACGACCGCTGGGTGTGGTGCCTGGCTCGCGGCCGGGTGGTGAAACGCGGAGCCGACGGCCGACCGCAGCTGTGGATCGGCACCATCGCCGATATCAGTCTGCGCAAACGCACGCAGCAGGCGCTGATGCGGTCCGAGGCCCGGTGGCGCTCCCTGGTCGAGAACGCCGACGCCTACATCGGCCTGCTGGACCCCGGCGGCCTCATCCTCTTCCTCAACCGCGCGCCCAGCGGCGGGGCGACGTCGGTGCTCGGCCGCTCCATCTTCGACCTGGTGCCCCCCGACTGCGTCGATCCGGTCCGCGCCGCGCTCACCGAGGTGGTCCAAGCCGGCCGGCCCCAGCGCCTTGAAATCCACGACCTGCGCGACCGCTGGTACGTCTGCCAGCTTGCGCCCGTGCGCGAAGAAGGTCAGGTCGTCGCTGTGGTCACGATCGCCTCGGAGATCACCGACCGCAAGCTCACGGAGCTTCGGATCCGCCACCAGCGTGACCGGGCCCAGGCCTACCTGGACGTGGCGGCGGTGATGATCGTGGCCATCGGCCCCGACGAGCGCGTGCAACTGGCCAACCGCCGGGCCGCGGAACTGCTGGGCTGCGTGGTCGAGCAGATCGTCGGCCAGAACTGGTTCGACCGCTTCCTGCCCGACGCCGAGCGCGAGAAGGTGCGCGCGACGTTCCACGGCATCCTGGCGGGCGAACTCAAGCTGGTGGAGACCTTCGAGAACGCGGTGCGCTGCGCCGACGGGCGCGAGCGGACCATCGAGTGGCACAACGCCCTGCTCTACGACGTGCAGGGACAGGTCGCGGGCACGATCAGCTCCGGCCTGGACGTGACCGAGCGGCGTGCGGCCGAGCGGGCCCTGCGCGACAGCGAAGCGCGGTACCGCAGCCTGGTCGAGACGCGGGAGGAACTGATCCTGCGCCTGCGCCGTGACGGCCAGGTCACCTTCGCCAACGAGGGCTACTGCCGGTTTCTCGGCCAGCCGCGGGACGCGGTCGTCGGCCAGCGGTACGACGCACGGGCCCATCCGGACGACCAGCAGGCCGCCGACGACCTGTTGCGCGATGTCGAGCGACCTCCCGGCCGCGTTTCACGAGAGCACCGGGCGCGGGCGGGTGAGGCGTGGCGCTGGATCGCCTGGGAGAGCAGCGCCATCCATGACGAGGATGGGCGGGTGACGGAGATTCAGCTCGTGGGCCGGGACATCACCAAACGCAAGGACGCCGAGGCCCAGGCTCGCGACCGCCTGATGCAACTGGCGCGCATCTCGCGGCTGAACACGATCGGCGAGATGGCGGCGACCTTCGCCCATGAACTCAATCAGCCGCTGACCGCGATCATCAACTACGCCGGCGCCGCCAGGAACCGTCTCGAACGCGAACCCGCCGTCCCTCGCCTCACCGAGTCCGGCGACATGATGGGCCGCATCATCACCCAGGCCCAGCGCGCCAGCGAACTGGTCTACCGCGTGCGCAACTACGTCAGCCGCGGGACTTCTTCGGCCGCGAGCGTCGGGCTCAATGAACTGGTGGCCGAGGCGGCGGAATTCGTGCGACCCGAAGCGCGGCGGGCCGGCGCCGCGGTGCATACCGAATTGGACGACCGCCTGCCGCCGGTCGTGGTGGACCGCCTGCAGATCGAACAGGTGCTGGTGAACCTGATGCTCAACGCCATCGACGCGATGGGCGAACTGCCGGGGCGGCCCCACCACCTTTGGGTCCGCACGCGGGCCGACCATCAGGCGGGCGAGGCGGTGGTGTCGATAAG
>CAZCWM010000020.1:0-1520 GCA_964502445.1 uncultured Phycisphaeraceae bacterium
TTAGCCCTGATCCGACATATTTCTTAGCGATCAGGCCAGTTTGAAATTGAAAAAGGCCTTCCGTTGTGGTTGAAAGGAGGCGCGACCCAAACCCTTCTTCCGCCAACGAAAGGCCACTGACAGTGAGACAAAGAAAAGCCGATTTGCAGGCCCGAGTCAACGGTAGTGTGGCCCTCGACTTCGGCGACGTGCACCTCACGTCCTATGCCGGTCTGGAGTTGTTCAGGCGGTACCTGCGCACGATGCGCTTCAACGCGCTGGTCCGCACCGCCTTCGCCGGCGCGCCCGTCGGGGGCGACTTCGGGGTGGTCGGCATGGTGCGCCTGCTGATCGGGTTGCTGGTGGTCGGCGGCCGACGCCTGGAGCACGTGGGGTATGTGCAGGACGATCCCGTGGTGCAGCGGTTCTGCCAGTTGCACGTGCTGCCGACCGCGCGCACGGTGAGCCGGTGGCTGACGCAATTCACGATGAAGACCGTCGAGCGCCTGCAGGCGCTGAACGCCGCCGTCATCGCGCACGTGATCCCGGGGCTGCGGTTGCGCACGGTGACGGTGGACGTCGATGGCGTCGTGGTCTCGACGGGCTTGCAGGTCGAGCGCGCGTTCCGCGGCTTCAATCCGCACCACCGGAAGGTGCCGAGCTACTACCCGATCTTGGCGCACCTGGCTGAGACGACCCACATCCTCCGCGTGAAGAATCGGTCCGGCAACGTCCACGACGGCAAGGCCTCGCTGCCTTTTCTGCGGGACCTGTGGGCGCAGGTGGCGACCTCGCCGGCGGCCGACGCGACGGTCCGCTTTCGTATGGATGGCGCCTTTTTCCGCCAGGATGTGCTCAAGTGGCTGACGGCGCGGGGCGTCGGCTATGCGATCAAGGTCCCGTTCTATCGCTGGCTCGACCTGCAACAGTACATTCGCGCGACGCCGACGTGGACCCGGGTCGCCCCCGACATCAGCGGTGTCGTGGTGGAGGCCGCCGCCACGCCTTGGGACCGCCCGCTG
Source organism: uncultured Phycisphaeraceae bacterium (assembly GCA_964502445.1). Lineage (GTDB taxonomy): Bacteria > Planctomycetota > Phycisphaerae > Phycisphaerales > Phycisphaeraceae > CAZCWM01. The sequence continues at coordinate 1,002 of CAZCWM010000020.1, forward strand.
TGGGTGGCCATCTACCGCAAACGGGTGCAGCACCGCACCGCGAAGAACTTCCAACTCGATCTCTTCGACCCCAATGACGGGCACTACGAGTACTCGGCGATCACGAGCAACCTGGGCTTCACGGTGGCCAACCTCTGGTACTTCATGGCCGGCCGCGGCAACCATGAGAAGACCATCGCCCAGTTGAAGACCGGGCTGGCGTTCCACACCGTGCCCACGATGGCCTACGCGGCCAACAGTGCCTGGCAGCAACTCGTCATCCTGACGCACAACCTGCTCACCAACTTCCAGATCGAAACGGGCGCGGCGCAACGCCGCCGGACGCGGAAGCACACGACCCTCTCGCTGCTCCATACCATCCAGACCTTGCGCTTCGTCCTCTTCAATCGCGCCGCGCTGCTCGTCCGCCCGGGCGGTGTGCCGACGCTCCGCCTGGCGAACAACGCCGCGACCCGTCACACCTACACCCGAATCGTGTCCGCCCTGGCCCGCGCAGCCTGAGTTATTGTCGGATTGAGG